>CAWJTP010000023.1:0-297744 GCA_963845845.1 uncultured Cytophagales bacterium | reverse complement strand
TGAGTGTGGTGTCATGGATTTCTACCGCACCGTCAAGGGTGCCATAATATCTTATTTGGTACAAGAGCGTAAGTATTAATGATTTCATCAATTTAATGTCGTCAATATATGAAACAAGGCGAGTGCTTCTGAAAGTTTTAACGTCAAAGTTTCCTACCACGACCTCGCCATGACTATGCAGACCGAATTATTGACCGCAGGTATTTGGCGTCAGAGACTTACTGCAACTCGACCCCGACGTAGCTCGCCAACCGAGTTCTGATTTTAGCGGGCGTCGTCAATGCGAAGCTCGCCGTCGCTCCCAAGCGGGGCAAGTTCATAAATAAGAGTCCCATCCGTCTCAAGGAAGGTGATGTTTCTTATATGTAGTGGTTGGCAAATGCGAGTTTATAGCCTTCATGGCTCTGCCATTAACAATACCCGAGCTGTGTCTTCCCTGGCATCGAGCAATTGTTTTTTTAATTTTTCAGTGAATTTATTTTGCTCAATGATTGCGCAATTAAATAACAGGGAAAGGAAAGTGAGGACTAATATTTTCATGATCACTATGCCATAATGGAAATTGTAAACTCACTTCCCTCGCCCTCCATAGTTTCAACTTTCAACTCACCACCATGCGCCTTTACAATATCATAACTCACCGACAACCCCAGCCCTGTACCCTGGCCGGTGGGTTTTGTTGTAAAGAATGGTTGAAAGATTTTTTCCCTGATTTGCGGGGGAATGCCGTTTCCATTGTCTTTCACCGAGATCAGCACGCAGCTATTATGTTTTTTTGTGCTCAGGTGAACAGTTGGACGGTATTCTGAAGTCGTTTGCTGTTGCTTTACAGTGACAGCGTAAAACGCATTCGTTATCAGGTTGAGAACGACTCTGCCGATATCCTGCGGCACGACGTTTATTTTTCCAATACTTCTATCCAGATCGGTGTTGGTGGAAGCGTTGAACGACTTGTCTTTTGCCCGGTATCCGTGATATGCGAGGCGCAGATACTCGTCGGCCAACGCATTTATGTCGGTAGGTTCTTTCACACCGCTGCTGCTGCGACTGTGCTGTAACATGCTCTTTACAATTCCGTCAGCACGCTTTCCGTGATGGAGAATTTTTTCGAGATTCTCTTTGATGTTGTTCGTAATCGCCCGTATCTCGTCATAGTTGCCTTTTTGTATCTCCTCTTTCAGTTCCTCCAGCATCTCATTACTCACTTCAGAAAAATTATTGACGAAGTTTAGCGGGTTTTGAATTTCATGCGCAATACTGGCGGTAAGCTCTCCCAACGACGCCATTTTTTCGGATTGCACGAGCTGATTCTGAGTCAGCTTTAGATCGGTTAACGTTTTTTCGATTTGAGCATTTGCAGATTCCAATTTGTTAAAATCCTCGTAACGTGCATACGCAGTAGAGAATGCATCGGCTACTGAATGAATTAAATGGATATCCTCTTCTTTCAATTGCGTCGTGTTACCCACGTACAACATACCTTGCATAAACGGAAGGCAATGTAAGTGAATACCATCAGGTGGTATGGTACCCATATATACTTCTACTAAAGGAATTGCCCCCTGCTGCACCAGCAGTTCACCTAGCTCGGTGAATGTACTCTTGTCCCAATGGCTGATATAGGTTTGTTTGTTCTGCCAATGCTTTAATATTTCGCCAACATTTCCAGGAGCTTCGTAGGGTAAGCGAAAGGCAGCAATGGCCTTGCCGTCCGGTGAAGAAAGGAAAGTATGTATCTGTTGGTTGCGGTCGTCCATTATAAATACACCGCATCGAACGAACGATATATTCAATGTGTTGAGCTCTTTCCAGATCAAAGGAATTATGCGGTCCAGATCAACAGTGGTACGCATTGAGGCAATTTCGGCGCGAACCCTGTCGAGTGATGCCTGGCGTATTGCTTCCTTTGCATTCACCTCCGACTTCTGTAATTCAATGTATCGTCTGAAAGTGAGGTCTACAATTCCCCTGAAGCGATGCAATATTTTGATCTCCTCTTCAGTGTAAGGCTTCTCTGACCAGCCGTAAAACATGCCCTCAGAAAAAGGAAGAAAGTATCCATGTTGTTCGTAACCTTCGGACTGTTCAACGGGCACCGTAAACGTGGCGCCAATATTTTCATAATAACTTTTCAGAATGTCGCCTTTCAGTAGAGGAAAAAAGTCTTCGTTGTTTACCCAGCTGTCGTATGTTTTTGAAAGCACTGGATGGTGATCGAGAACGTCCCATCCCACAACGGAAAGACTAGCACCATTTTCAGATGACGTGGCAGAATACAACTTAACATTGCGGTTTTCCTTTGTGAGTAAACCAACTCCGGTGCGAAAGGAGTTGATCCCCAGTTTTTGTAATTCAATAAACACCAGGCTCGCGGTCTCAATCAAATCACCACTGTTGTGCATGGACATCGCCTTGCCGCGGGCTTTTTCGAGCGAAGCTTCGATGGTTGCTTCACGTGCCTGAATTTCCGCTTTTTGTACATCCACATAACGGGTATATGATTGCTGGAATACTCTTCCGAAACGCTGAATGATATCATTGACTTCATCGGAAAATGGTTCAAAGCATCCGGCCATCAGTAATCCATAATCACTGTTGGCAGTCGTTGTAAAAATCTTTTTCTCTGAACGCATGCCATCCCGCACAGCCTTAGGCAATCGTGACAGCTCAGTATTTGCGAAAAGGTGGTCTTCCCACGAGACTTTGGCGTCGTCTCCCAGCGTGTACAACAGTAAGGGTTGTCGTTTTTGCCATGCCTCAAAGAATGCTATGAACACTGGATTGTCATTGTAAGCTACTCTATAACTCTCGGCGTTAGTTTCCGATTCGGGATTTGCAGACCACCAGCTAATGTGTTTTTCGTCAGGATGGAATATCCAGATTAGGACTCTGTTCAATGCAACATCAAGTGATGTGAGCTCTTTAAAAATTTTACCTACGATATCCGCAATTTCTTCTGACCGATGCATGGCCATGGTTCTGCTCCTGACTCGTTCTAACGCTGCCTCTATCTGCGATTCGCGCGCCTGGGCCTCCGCTTTCTGCAGATCAAGGAAACGCGTATAGGTTTGATCAAAGACACTGGCAAAACGCTGAAGAATTTCTGCATTTTCGCCACTAAGTGAGCCTGGTCCAATGATCTGCAATGCACCATAAGTAAAGAAAGCTGTTGAAAGGCTTGCTGATTCAAAAGTTTTGATAATTTCCTGTACTTCCTGTGGAATATTTTTAAACTCAGTTTGAGAAAAGAATTGCTTGTCAAATTCTTTTTTTGTTTTACCGGAATATTCAATCACGGTGTACTTCTGTCCTTGCCTCCATGATTGCAACTGAACATCTATGTAAGAATGTTCAAAATAGGGGACATTATAACTTTCGGGATAGAGCTTTTGCATAAATCCCGATACCCAGTATTGTTGGTTATTAGTTTCGTTGTCAATTATTATAATATTGCAGGCATTAGAATCAAAGTTTAGTTGACTCAATTGCTCGTACAATGTAGCCACCACTTCACGCAGTTCGTCACTCTTTTGCATTGCCATCGTTCTCGCACGAACTCTTTCTAATGCTAATTGTATTTGTGCTTCTCTTGCCTGCGTTTCCGCTTTTTGAAGATCAAGGAAGCGTATATAGGTTTGTTCGAAAACTTTCGCGAAACGTTTGAAAGCATCGTGCATCTCGGGGAAAGGCTTGTACGTAATAAATATGAGGTTGCCATAAGAAAAATTGGCAACGTGATCAATTTGAAAATTCGGAAACTGGAACCCGCCATCCAACATGCTTTGAAGTATATCACCAACTCCGGGACGCAGGGAAAGCATGTACTGGTAATGATCTCTCTGTATTTCGCCTTCTTTCTCATAGATCAGAAGATCATCACCCCGTTTTCTCGATTCATCGAATCGCATAAATACAGGATGCTCGGTCAGCGGGATCTTGCAGGGAACTGGTACTATTATGCCATCGGGAGTGCCTGCATAAAAAGTAAATTCCTTGTCACCAATGTCCCAGATATTGAATCCGCAATTCCATTGAGGCACACCAAGTGCTTTCACCTGTTGAAATAAGACTGAGGCCACGTCGATCAACTCTTCGCTTCGCTGCATGGCCATTGTTCTTGAACGAACCTTTTCAAGCGCATTTTCAATCATTGCCTCCCTGGCCTGCGCTTCAGCCTTCTGCAAATCAAGGAACCGCGTGTAAGACTGTTCGAAAACTCTCGCAAAACGTTTGAAAATATCGTGCGCTTCTAGTGCCGGTTCATAAGTGATGAACAGCAGATAGCCATATTTAAAGTAAGCGACGTGATCAATTTGTGATTTCGGAAAAGGCGTTCCTGAATCTCTGAGTTTGATCAATGTTTCTCCTACTCCCGGCAGGGTGCACAAGTAGGCATAATGATCCGCACATTTGTCTTCTCCTATTACCTCAACATGCAGTGTTTCGCCTTTTTGCCCGATATCGTAATAGCGACGGAAAATTCCTTCTCTTGGTGTTTTGTAAATTGGATAAGAGCCGTAGGCATTACTACCCCATTCTGTTGAGCTTTCCTGGCCTTCGTCATAGATGTTAAACGCGCAATGCCATGTGTCGATACCCAATGTCTGCACCTGCTTCACCAATTCAAAAGAAAGGTCTCCCAGTTCGCTGCTTTGATGCATCGCCATGCTTCTGGAACGAACTCTCTCCAATGCGGTCTCTATTTGTGCTTCCCTTGCCTGTGCTTCGGCTTTTTGCAGGTCGAGAAATCGCCGATACAGCCGTTCGAATTCCCGGGCAAACCTTAGCACTATATTCTTTTCTTCACCGCTGGCAGCACGGGTGTGATCAAAACCGAGATAACCAAACGTGCAGTATGCCTGCGTTGTATAAACTCCATCTGGAAAGTCTTCAGGATAAACTTTAGATCCTTCTGGCAGTGCTGCATATATTTCATCAAACACTTCCCATACTTTTTGCAATGATTCTTTTGGATAGTGAATGCAATTGATCGGATCAACTTTGCCATCCCTCATACCTTCAAAGAGATCTTTCCATTCCTCCATTTTACCCAGGTCAATAACCTGTTGGGCAACGACTCGTTGTCCACCCTTTCCAGTCTGACGATAAGTGAATTTGTTTTTATCCAAATCGACCAAACTCAGGAATGTGTAAACTGGACGGATACCAAGAACATCAAACTGATCGAAGAGAACAGATAACACTTCGCTTAACTCATCGGAATGGTGCATACCCATAGCCCGGGCGCGAACTGCCTCCAGTGATTCTTCTACCTCCAGCCTTCGGTTTTTTTGCTCCAGTTCTTTGATCAGTTGTTGCTGGTTGCTTGTCTTGATCATACCAACGGCGGATGATTGCTTGTCTTTAGACTTATCGGCTATAGACTTATTTTTCTTTCGAGGTCCTTCGGCTGACTTTTTGGGTGTCGCAGTTTTTTTGCCGGATGACTGACTTGCTTTTGTTTTCTTCCTTTTCAATTTTATACTTTTAGCTCAGGCTTTTGTCCTTTTCTCATATTGATCCCACGGCCGGGTATTAGAACTTAAAGCCAACGTCACTCTTCCATCGATCGCCAAGAAAAAATAATGAAGACTACGATCCAACTAATCAAGAGGCAATGTGCCCTTTAAAGCAGCTTCGCGTCTCACATTTCGAAAAACTTGCATTGTGTGGAACGGGCTTGATGACGGAATATAAATATTTGGATTTGATTTAACGACTCTTCAATAATAAACATCCTGTCGCCGCGGATTGTCATTTTATTGAGGTGACAGTCCAATTGCCTTAACTACCCTGGAAAGGCGTATGAGTCGCAGCCACGTTGGACGCCGCGGTTAAAAAGAGCTAATTCCTGGTGCGCATCCCGACCTAGTCGCTCATAAAAATATGTATAACCATAAATATTTCGATTATTTCGTCAGATAGACCAACTCTGATTCGTGCGGTTTTTTCTGCCGATTTTTCTTGGATTCGCTATGATGGCCAAGGGACAGTCATCTAATCAGACGCCGTGCGGACCGTTATGCCTTTGGTCATTTCCTCTCTTCACCTTCGTAGAACGCTTCCAGCATTGTGTCGCCCCAAAATCATGGACTCAACCTTATAGCGATGGACGCAAGCCTGTTGCCGTATCCACTCTTTTTGGTACATTAAGTGAGAAATATTGACGTTAAAAAAACGGGCATTATGATCCCAAGTTACCTCAAGACCGCCGTGTAATCATGCGAAATAAGTTGTTTTTATTTATCAACATCTTCGGACTGGCAGCAAGTATGCCCTTGGTCGATCTTTATCGTGGAAAATCAATATTGACTAGCGTAAAGCGGAATGCAATAGTTATGAAAAAGACAATGACGCTAGCTTTCTTTGCCGTGCTGATGATTACAGGCCAGCTTATAGCACAGCCTGCAAAACACGTTATCTTTCTAACCATCGATGGATTCCGTCCTGATTTTTACCTTGATAACGAATGGAAAATGCTTAACATTCGCGCGCTGATGAAAGACGGTGCTTATGCCAAAGGGGTAAATAGTGTGTTCCCTTCGGTTACTTATCCGTCGCATACCACGATCATCACAGGTGTCCAACCAGTGAAGCACGGCATTTACTATAACAACATTTTTACTCCGGATGGCGCGAAGCAGCAACCTTACTGGCAGGATAGTTCCATTCATGTTCCCACAATCTGGAAAGCGGCCAAAGAAAAAGGGATGACTGTTGCATCACTCTATTGGCCCGTATCTGCGAACGCTCCTGTGGAGTACAACATTTCCGACGTTGGTAGCATGGGCGATTCGATCTGTGAGCGATATTCTTCACCGCCTGGCTTTTATACTGAGGTGAAAAAAGAAGTGTTTGGAGGAGTTGACAAGATCGATAAAGGAAAAAATCAGAACATCGCGAAGATCGCCGCTTACGTGATCAAGAAAAGCAAGCCTGCGTTGATGACGATCCACGTATTCACTACCGATGGCGCTCAACATAATGCAGGTCGCGATGGAATACAAGTACAGGAAGCTGTGGCTGATGCTGATGCAGCCGTCGGTATACTCATCGACGCTTTGAAAAGCGCAGGTATCTGGGAAACCACGGTGCTATTGATTGGGGGTGACCACGGGTTCTATGATGTGAAGAAGACGATCTCGCCCAATGTATGGCTTAAAGGAGCTGGTTTGATCAACGACCTTAAAACCGGAGACTGGAAAGCGCAATTCAATACAGTAGGCGGATCTGCTTTTCTATATCTGAAAGATCCTTCCGACAAAGCAACCGCGGATAAAGTAAAGGTATTGTTAGAAGCACAACCCGATACTACCAAACAATATTACCGCATCATCAGCAGAGTGCAATTGGACAATGGCGGCTACAATCCGAATATTGCTTTCGCACTTACAGCAGAGCATGACGCTGCATTCAATGCTACTACTACCGGCGTTGCCATAACGTCTGGCAAAGGCGGTGCACATGGTCACTTCCCGGATACAAAAAATATCCGAACTGGCCTTGTCGCTCACGGTCCGGGTATACGCAAAGGAGCCGTGATCGATGAAATGAATTTGTGCGATATGGCGCCGATCATGGTAAAGCTTCTTGGCATTCCGTTTCCCAAAGTGGATGGAAAAATACCGGCGGGATTGTTAGAGAACGACTGATCATGCAAAGGAGAGATTTTCTAAAAACTACAGGCGCTATCGGAGGCGTTATTGCCAGCAGCAAGTTCAACGCATTGGGTCAAATAAATCAGTCAGCTCCTCCCGCGCCAGCCTGGTACGATAAAACTATGCGATGGGCCCAACTCGCTTTTGTTGAAAATGATCCCGGTCAGTTCGATCCTGATTTTTGGCTAAGCTATTTTAAACGCATTCACGCCGATGGCGCATTGTTGTCTGCTGGCGGTGTCGTTGCGTTTTACCCAACCAACATTCCTCTTCACCATCGCAGCGATTACCTCCGCAATACCGATCCTCTTGGGTACCTCGTCAACGGGTGTCGTAAAATGAATATGTCAATTTTATTGAGGACAGATCCACACGCAGCCCGTCAGGAAGTTTATAATGCCCATCCAGACTGGATCGCGGTAGGCGTCGATGGAAAGAAACGACGCCATTGGGCCAATCCTGAGTTATGGGTAACCTGTGCGTTGGGTCCTTTCAACTTCGATTTTATGACGCGCGTGAACGCCGAAATCATGGATCGCTTTCAACCCGATGGAATTTTTTCCAATCGCTGGAGTGGTCATGGCATTTGCTATTGTGAACACTGCCAAAGCAGCTTCAAATCCTTTTCCGGAGGACTCGACCTTCCAAAATCAACACACAACGCACTGAGTACAGCTATGCCGGCGGGCGATCTCAACGATCCTGCCTACGTGAAGTATCGCGTGTGGCGGACCGAGCGCTTGAAAGAACTTTGGTTCCTCTGGGATGGAGAGATCAGAAAGAAAAAATCCACCTCGCGATTTATTCCCAACGGTTTTCCCGATAAACTCATCACTGGTAAACAGTCTGATTTTTTCATTGCCGATCAACAGGCAAGAAGCGGATTTATTCCACCTTGGGCAAATGCTAAACACGCGAAAGAACTTCGCGCCACGATGGGCATGAAGCCACAAGTAGGCCTGTTTAGTGTGGGTGTAGAAGAATCATATCGATGGAAAGATTCCGTTCAGACGGACGCCGAAATCGCAGTCTGGGTAGCGGAAGGGGTTGCCAATGGATTGCGTCCTGCCTTTGTAAAATTCGGCGCAACGATCTTTGATAAAAGGTGGATGGATGGCGTCGCCGCGCTTTACGAGCGTTGCTACCAGCATGAAAAGTATCTCCGGAATACAGCCTCCCTTGCTACCGTTGGACTGGTATACTCGGAAGCAACGGAACAAAATTATGGTACCCAAAATTGGCAGAAGAACTTTAAAGATCATGCCTATGGAATGTACCATGCTCTGATTGAGGACAGGATGCCTTTTGAAATGGTCAATGACCGGCTGCTCGATGCAGAAAATCTCAGTCCTTTCAAGCTGCTAATACTTCCCAACATCGCAGCCTTGTCCGATTCGCAGTGTGATCAACTGAGAGCTTTTGTCAAGCGTGGTGGAAGCATAGTCGCTACCTATGAAACATCATTGCATGATGAAACGGGTAAACCGCGCGGAAACTTTGCACTGAAAGATCTTTTTGGTGTCAGTTTTGAGAACAAGGTAGAGGGGCCATTGCAGAACAGCTACCTCAGGATCAAACCGGATGCCAATGGCAAATTCCATCCCATTACAAAAGGATTGGAAAATTCGTTCCGTATTATCAACACCACCCATCAGGTCAGCGTAACCACGAGTGCCGATTTTCCCAGCCCTGTAACAATCGTTCCAACCTATCCCGATCTTCCTATGGAAGACGTATACCCCAGGACAAAGGATGCTGACAATTCATCACGGGGTGTCTATGCGCACGAAATCGGAAAGTCGCGTGTTGTGTACTTTCCCGGTGATATCGACCGGGCCTTTTGGCAAATTCTAAGTGACGATCACAGCAAGCTCATTCGAAATGCTGTACGCTGGGCGTTGAATGATGAACCCATCGCACTCGTATCCGGTATGGGGTTAATCGATGTCACCGTATGGAAGCAAGAGAAGTCGATGACCGTGCATTTAGTGAACCTCACCAACCCGATGATGATGAAGGGACCCTTCCGCGAACTGATCCCGATCGACGCAACAGTGTCGATCAAAGTACCTTCGACAATGAAAGTAAAAAGTGTAAAACTCTTGTTCCAGCAGCGCGACGCCCTGTACAGAATGCAAAATGGAATGATCTCTCTCGACCCTTCACGCATCAATGACCATGAAATCATCGCCATCGATTTTACATAAGGTTATTCAAATTAATATTTATTTTTTAGGCAGACACTAAAACTATTTCCGGTCGCTGCATTCAATTCACAACCTGCCATGGAAGTTTATTATACTTCCAAAAACCCTTAAGCTGGCCACGAACTACATAAACACTTCCACCAAGGCCAAAAAAAGTTTCATCCCCATACTCTTCAAGCCCTGGACATTTTGGTATCGATTTCCAGTCATTGCTATCGACGTCATATTCCCACACATCATCGAGATTTTCTGAATCATCGTAGCCCCACCCAAGTATCATCTTTCCTGCAAATACCGAACCGCCTGGTTGTGCACGTTTGGCCCCAGGAAAATCCCTCAATCTCGTATAAGCCCCAGTAGCAGGATTAATCCTGTACCAGTCGGATAAATAATTAGCAGGGTAAAATCCTTGATCATAACCAAGTCCTAAATATATCTTGTCACCAACGACCAATGCTATACCGTGTGACCTTCGACCACCCGGCAGTGTACCTTTGTTGGTCCAATGGTTGGCATTGATGTCATACTCCCAGAATTGGTTGAAAACGTCAGAGTGCAAAGAACCTCCCATAACGTAAACTTTGCTTCCAACGACAGATATCATCAAACCCAGTGCATATTTTCCGGGAAAGGAAGCAAGCACCTGCGTTTGACCTGTGACGAGGTCCAATGACTTCAAGGAATTTTCGGCGTTGGAATTTTCGGCGTCAAACCCATAGTAAAGTTTTGTGCCATGTGTAAAATAACGTTTATCGTAGGACGAAAAAATGTCGCCGATATGATAAATGTCATCGTAGGGAGTCCACTGCTCAGTATTCTGGTCTAGCTTGTACATCTTGTCGAATAAGGGGTTGAGAAACGTATACACCGCGCCGTTAACTTTAAAAGTATATCTGATACTGCTTTTGCTTAATCTGGGGTTGTCAGATGGCACGGGTAACTTCACCCACGGAGTGGTTACCCCTATTAGAGGTGTCGATGCACTTGGAACTGCAGCTCCTGGCAGAGGAGCATCCGGCCTCAATGTAAGTTCCGAATCGCTACAACCGTAAAATATCAGAGCGATAAATAGGAACGCAGCCAGATTTTTGAGAGGGTTTGTTTTCATAACTAAATCGTTTTTCAACAAATCTCGACTCCTTTTCGCTGAGATGAAATCGCATGATGATGTGATACTTTGAGCAGTTGAATATAAATGCCATCTTTTGATGGCCCATTTATTATTTCGGACATCCGTTTCGTTATTGATTGGTGGGATGAGAAAGAAAAAAGCCCACTTGCGATACTACTTGTGAGCTTTTGCAAACACTTGAATGTGTTCTGTCGGGGCGACTGGATTCGAACCAGCGACCTCTTCGTCCCGAACGAAGCGCGCTACCGGCCCGACGCATCGGAGTACGCCCGATGCCCGATTACAAAATTAATTTTTGCAATAACTTTACCAACAAAGTTTTCGATTAGGATGGTTCTTTTTCCCGGAATCAAAATTAGTGAAGTCTTTTAATTTTACCGTTGTCCTGAGACCGCTCCTCCGCTTGTAGATGTTAACCCCTGAAGTCAAACATCCTTTTGGTGCTTGGAGATCAACTTATTACCAAGAACCCTTTGCATGATCATTTCACGATGATTACGTCCAATAGGAATTCGGTTGGTTTTGATGAAGATCTCGTGACCCTCCAGTCCATCAACCTTGTTCAGTGATATGATAAATGACTTGTGCGTACGAACGAACGCATTGGCATCGAGTCTCTCTTCCAGATTTTTCAACGTTAATAGCGTTGTGTATCGCGCCTTTGTCGTGTGTATCACCACATAGTTTTGCAAGCCTTCTATAAAGAGGATCTCATCGTATACTATCTTTTCAAACTTATTTCCGCACTTAATAAAAAAGTAGGCCTCTTTGTTGGTTGCACCTGTGGGATCCACCTTCGCAGCAATAAGCAATTTGTGATAGTCCCTTGCCTTGTTGGCGGCGGATAGAAATCTTTCAAAGGTGATCGGCTTCACCATGTAGTCCAGCACATTCAGTTGAAAGCTTTCGAGCGCAAAGTTTGGAAACGCCGTAGTAATGATCACCATAGGTGGATTGGAAGTCATTTTCAGGAAATCGATCCCGCTCATTTTCGGCATGTGTATATCCAGAAAGATCAGATCGATCGGATGCTGATCGAGTAAAGACATTAACTGAACCGGGTTCTCGCATGTACCCACTAAATTCAAAAAATCAACTTGCTCTACATAGTTGGCCATGCCCTCCTGGGCAATGCGTTCATCATCGATCACAGCACAATTAATCATACTTTAAGCAGTTTGAAGTGTGCGACTGTGAAATTCTTCATGAGACAGCTCACTTAGCTTGAGTTCAAGTATGACTTCAAACTTATCTGCCTGATCGATAATTTCAAGGCTGTGATGGTTTCCGTAAACAAGATCGAGCCTGCGTTTTACATTGCTAAGGCCGATACCACCACCTCCGCGTGAGTCTTCGGGTTGATGCTCCGCGCTGCTGTTGGCGACAACAAGGTTCAGTGTCATATCAACTATGCGCATCTTGATCGAGATCCAGTCTTCACCCTGCGCATCCGCCGAAACGTGTTTGAATGCGTTTTCAACAAAGGTCATTAAGATGAATGGAGCCACTGCCAAATGACCAATTAATGAATCTGAAATTTCCGTATCAACCCTAACGCGAGGGCCCTGCCTTATTTTTTCCAGTTCGATATAGTTAGTAAGATAACTCAGTTCCTTGGAAAGTGGTATCAGCTGATCATTGCACTCGTAAAGTTGGTGCCTTAGCAGATCTGAAAACTTCGCAAGTGATGCAGATGCCATTTCCGGGTTTTTGTGGATCAGGAAAAATATCGAATTGATGCTGTTAAAAAGGAAATGCGGATTGAACTGTTGCTTCAGGAGTTTTAACTCTGATTCGAGTTTGTCCTTCTCCAACTGCTGCTGCACGCGTTCTGTGTGAAGCCAGTTCTTCGTCAGTTTAATGGTCATGGCCATGGTCATGCTCGCAAAAGCGGATGGCAACGCATAACCCATAAAATAATAGAAACAATTTGCGCCGTTGCCATAAAGGTCGCCGAGCGTTCTGTTGGTGATGAACGCGCCGAAATAATAACCTGCCACAATACACAAAGCGGTTGCAATGATGGTTGCACCAAGTAAAGTAAAATAGATTCCGAATTTCCGTTTTTCAAGAAAACGTGGCATCAGGAAGTAGAGGTTGAAGTACACGGCCAGCGCTTCAAATGCCACATAGAAGATATACTTGATGCTATAGGGTGTCTCGAAAATATTACTCGCTGCTTTGATCGGATTGGCGAACGCCACGGATATCCATAGGTAGTGATAAATAAACCAGAACGGAATGTGATAAAGTTTCCAGCGATAGAATCTACTATTGATAAGTCTTTGATACGTTGTCGCAGTCATTTCCATAGCCTCATTTTGCGGGGTAATCCAACCCTAAAATACTGATAAGCTCTGTTTTCAGACAATCCGATCCACGAACAGTAAATGGTAATTGACCAACAGCGGGTTTGATGAGATAACGATAAAATAGCGCACCTGACCGGGCGATATCGAAGATTTTTTTCCGCGATGGTGTCATTGGTCAAATCCTTCATGCAGATCATCCAGAGCGACCTTTACGGGCTTACGCATCCCGTTTCTTTCGGAAAAAAGCGATGAAAGGACACCTTGTATTGGCCGCATTTCTCATGGGATTGGCAGTGTTATCCGTGCATTGGACTTCCGCACAAGTGTTGGGTAAGGTTACAGACTACAGCGGAAATCCCGTACCCTTCGCGACCGTAGTGTTGCTGGATGCCGCTGACAGCACTATGGTTGGTGGTGCGATGACAAACGACGATGGATCGTATCGCATCGATAAGATCCGTTCCGGAGAATTCGTTCAACGCATCAGCAGCGTTGGTTATCAAACCTGGACCTCTTCGGTCCTTACCTGGACAACTGAAAATAAAGCTGCCGGAGCAAACGTCAGTGTCGATCTCGGCGTGCAAATTCTCCATCCCGACGCCAAGCAACTGGGCGAGGTACAGGTGAATGCGCAAAGACAGTTGATTGAGAACCGTAAGGATGGTCTAGTTATCAATGTTGAAAACAGTGTTATGACCAAGGGAAGCACGGCATTGCAGCTGCTTGAACGATCTCCCGGTGTGAAAATAGATTTGCAGAACAATACGATGGAACTGAATGGCAAGAACGGTGTGGTGGTGATGATCAATAATAAACTGGTGCGCATGCCAGTGGAACAATTGGTTGTGTTTCTGCGGGGCATGACTGCAAATGATATTGTGAAGATTGAGCTGCTCGTTACACCTCCGGCGGGTTATGATGCCGAAGGAAGCGGTGGCGTGATCAATATCGTGACGCGGAAGGCAACCGAATTGGGCACCACAGGCTCCGTCGTGCTCTCAGGTGGCTTTGGTTATAAAGAAAAAGCGATGACCAGTGTCAGTCTTAATCATGTGAGGGCCAAAGATGCATTCTATGGGTCGTACACATATTCGCGCGACCGGTCCTCAAATTACTTTTTCGCGACGGGAAGCGAGTTGGAGCCGATGCTGGGTGGATATGCCTCATCAGAATTTATGTCCAGGGCGACAGCTACGCAAAACAGTCATAATGCCGTTGCCGGATTTGATTCACAGGTATTTCAGAAAACTAAAATCGGCATAAGCAGCAACTTCAGCTCCAACGTTTCACCTATACGGGCGCAGAATGACGGTCACTACGTTGTCGAGCAAGATTCTGTTTACATTCTGGATGCGCAGTCGCACAGTATAAATAGATGGCACAGCGTCGTTGCCAATAGCTATATCGAACATCAATTAAATGACCGCAAGAGCGTTGATGTTGATCTCGATTATCTTTACTACAACAATGATTATCCAACCGAAGCAGCAAATTCTTTTCTGAGTAGTACGGGGCGACAGGCTGGTACTAATGACACACTATTCTCGCCGCGGTCAAAGGCCATCTCAAAGACAGCCATTCATGTTGGCGTTGTAAAATTTGATTACACGCACACCATGAAGAACAATTGGAAATTGCAAACCGGCGTAAAAGGAACGTTCACACAAAGTACAGGTAAATCCGCCATCTCGAATCTGGTAGAAGGCGGTTATGTCACAAGGCCGGCATCAGTCAACAACATGCGTATGCATGAGCAAGTAGGAGCAGCTTACGCGTCGCTGGACGGTCAGTTAGATTCATCGCTGCAGTTCGTTGCAGGACTTCGCTATGAATTCTCACATACCCAAATTAAAGACGCGGTGACCAGCACAACTACTGCCGACCGGCACCTTAGCAAACTATTTCCCACGGTAACAGTATCAAAGGAACTGAATTCCAAAGCGGGGCTGCAGCTTTCATATACTAAGCGTATCAGTCGGCCAACGTACCGTGACCTCACTTCATTTGTTACGCCAAATGGTCCAACATCGGTCAACGCAGGCAATCCGCTTCTGAAGTCAACGATCACGCACAACATCAATTTTGGATTTCATTATTCGGGATACAATTTCTCAATTCTGCTCAGTCGTGACGAGAATCCCATCGCGCGTTACCAGATCGTCTATACGCCGGACAAAACACAAATGGCGGTGTCACCACAAAATCTGATTTATCAAAACAACCTCACGTTTCAAACCAGCATCCCGGTTCGTGTTAGTAACTGGTGGGATATGACCTATAGTGCGGTTGGTGGCTGGAGAAAGTTTGCGCTTGACTATACCCCAGTACCGGCAACGAAGACCTATTTCGGGTACGCGTTACAGGCGACGGAAACTTTTCACCTCCCTGCTGCATTTGCGATAGAGATTTCCGGATATTATAATTCAGATGGATACAACGGTTCACGGAAAACAGTCAATTTCGGCGTGATCAATGCAGGGATAAAAAAAGATTTCAACAGGGGCGGCACGTTACAACTGGCATTCACGGACATCTTCCGTTCTGGTGTCATGACCAGTTATTTTGGTGCTCTAACTCAAGAAGCATTTGATTTAAAAACACACGTTGCATATTATCCGGAGTCAAGTTTATACCAGACACTGAGATTAACCTATAGCCGATCATTTGGTGTACCTGAGAAATCAAGTCAAAAAAACAGAAGTACTGGATCACAATCGGAACGGGAGCGTATTGGAAATTAATAGTAGCTGACACTAACATTCAGCTGTCTGAATGTTAGCTATTGTCTTATCTCTATTTTGTGGCCGATCTGATGGCAGCATACACGTCCCGATTTAAGCTAGTCTATGCACACATCTTAGGAAGATTAATGAAGTACTCATCCTATCGGAAAGACGTGAGTGGTTAGAATGGAAGGGCTTATCATGATTCAATATGTTGTAAGAATGTCAAGCCTCTGCTGGTGTTGCCCCTACAGGGCAACCGGGACGGAGGTGACGTTCATACCCAGGGTAGGCGCCGTCCTGCCAAGTTCTGAAATAGGTTTACAAATTCCGTAAAACTTATTTTATGACGACACAGTCAGCGCCGACCCTGGGCTAACCACTCTGATCCTTACAGGACCGAATACCGGTAGCTTAGCATTTCAATAAATGTAAATGGTGATGATTATTTTGTGAAAGCGGCAATGATATTGATAATGATTATTTTATGAAAGCAACAAATGATATTGATGTACACATTACACATTGGCTGTTAGAATCAATCCGAAAAACAGACTGGCTGATCACGATCCGGCATGTTGCAAGTGGTTTGCCAACTTCTACTAGGCCCTTGAGGATTTCCTTTTCATTGATGTCATCCTACGTCCTGAAAGGACGTGAGTGGTTAGCCCAGGGTATGCCGTAAAGTGGCTTACCCTGGGGAACGGATATATATGGTACCGGGGCGCTGTAAGTGCCATTCACCCGGGACGAGTTGTTATCAATTTCTTAATGTGAATGAATTTCAATACCCCGGATTTTGCGTCAGCACCGGTACGCCACCTTTTGAGGAATTTATCATTTCGGCTTCCGGTATGGGTAAGTACTCGTGCTTACCACGTACGAACGTTGCATCCCGCAATGCAAGTTCTCGCTTGGGTGTTTCAACCTCGAGATATCTATTCAGCACGACATCCGCCTCGCCCCACCTTACAAGGTCAAAAAATCGGTGACCTTCCATTGCAAGTTCAAGGCGTCTCTCAAATTTTACGGCCTTCATCGCATATGCCCTGTCTGTCCAGGGCGTTGTGTACTCCGCTATAACGTAGTTCGCAGCCGGCGTCGCGGCAGGTTGCCCATTCTCATCCAGTGCCTTAACAAAACATGCGTTGTTCGCAGCGCGACTTCTGACTTCATTAACGCGTGCCCGGGCAACTTCGAGATCTCCAATTTCAACTTCAGCTTCGGCTGACCAAAGGAGAACATCTGCATATCGTATAATTTCGATGTTAATGGCTGCCGATCCTCCTGCCCAGGATTGATTATCCGTTCCCACGCCTTTTTGAGCTTTCGTAAAGTTTCGTTTCACCGGTAAATAAGGGCCGCCAAAACCAGAGTTCCTTATCCATGGACTGCCAGGATGAACACCCCAGTCGAGGTAAGGTATACCCCTTCTTCCAGCGGTCCAGTCCAGCCGTGGATCGAGGTTGCCAGTATACGGCGTATAAGCTTCGCCGGGATCGACAGGCGTAGGATAGAAATCATTCTTAACTTCTTCGTCCTGATAGCTGTCCAGTAGCGGAAGTCCATTGACATCGGTTTTGAACGCATTGACAAGATCATATGATGGTTGAAAGAATCCACAGCATGTGCCTTCGATGGAGGCAAGCGGATGGTTAAGGATATCTCCCCAATTTCCATTGATTCCGGAAGTACCGTCGTTCACGATATTTTGCGCAGCAAATAAAGACTCCTTCTTATTCTTGTGATCCATGTCGGAAGAATATCGGAAACAATCCAGCAACGCATATCTTCCGCTTGTTATAATGTCGTCCAAAAGGACCTTGGCTTCATTGAACTTCTTTTGGAACATGCATGCTTTCGCCAGGTATGCTTTTGCAGCACCGCTGGTTGCGCGACCGGCTTCCTGTTGGGCAGAAGGGAGGATGCCAACCGCGTATCTAAAGTCAGCTTCAATGTAAGACCAGATGCTTTCATCATTAGGTTGCTTATAATCCACGGTGTTCTCGTCAATCCATGGGACATTACCGAACACTTTTATTAATTCAAAATAATAATGGGCACGGAGGAATCGCGCTTCAGCCGTTCGTCCATCCAGGAAGGTCTGTGATGTGGTCGTAGTCTTCTTGATCGCCTTGAGTACATTGTTGCACCTTGATACGCCGTCAAAACACGTGATCCATTTTGCTATGACCAGGCCACTTGTTGTGCCGATCTCATGACGCTCAATCAAACCTGCGCTTGCCTGGTCGTAGTCGGTAGATGCTTTTGCAGCATCTCCTGCTCGCACGTCGCCGAAGAGCCAGTTTGATCCTGCACCTCCAATATAAAATTCGCCGTCACTGGATCGGGAGCCGCCATCCGTAGTGGCACCCATTCCATCCAATAAGGAGTAGGCACCTACTAAAAGGTAATCGATCCCCTCCTCGTTGTAAAATTGTTCCGCGCTGGCTGCTCCCGGCGGAAGTTTCTCAAAGAACTCATCGGAACATGCGATCAATACCACCAGAAAAAGTATGAGTGACTTTACCACCATCCTTTTCATAAAATTTCTTTGTTTAATCCTTTTATTAAAATCCAATTTGTAAACCGATCATATAAGTCTTCGCGGCAGGATAAACGCCACGATCCACCCCACGATCTATCTCATTGCCCCTCACTTCATAGTCCTTTACGCTTATTTCGGGATCTGTTCCCATGTAATCCGTTATCGTGAAGAGGTTGTTGGTTTGAAAAAAGATCCTGGCCCTGGCTATCTGGGCTTTCGAGGTCAGTGATGATGGGAGCGTATAACCGATCTGAATATTTTTGGCTCGCAGGTATGAACCCTTTTCTACAAAATAGGTTGATGTCCGATAATATTCTTCAGCAGAAGCTGCCTGATTCGGCGTGGGAATGTTTGAGTCAGAATTTTGAGGTGTCCAATAATCCAGAATGCGGGTGCTCTTATTGCTTTCGTAGAGCATTAGATCGCTTCCTTGTCGTTGAAAATTATAAATGTCATTTCCGTATACACCGATCAGGAATATGGTAAGGTCAAGTCCCCTATATCCTGCCGTGAAGTTAAGTCCACAGGTGAATTTTGGATGAGGGCTTCCGATGAAGGTAACATCGTCACCGTTTACAATGCCATCATTGTTGAGGTCCTTATATTTTAGTCTTCCGGGTTGATTGTATAGGGAGCGGTTGCCAAACTGAGTGGGTGCTGTATCGGCTTCTTCCTGCGAATGAAATACGCCGTCGTTTACCATGCCATAAAATGAAGAGAGAGGCCTTCCTATCTGAGTGCGTGTAAAGATCTGCTGACGAATCAGCAGTCCTGATATAAAAGGATTGCTCGCATCGTATAGGCTTGTAACGTCGTTCTTGTACTTGGACCAATTCAAGCCAATGCCATACGTAAAACCAGTTGTGGTCGATCGCTCGTAGTTCAATGAAATGTCAAGCCCTCTATTTCTTACTTCCCCAACATTTAAAGCCGCGATTCCATTCTGTCCTTCCGTAGCGGGAACAGGCGCGATCAAAAGTAATTTGGAAGTCTCGCGGTTATACCACTCCGTGGTGAGCCGCAAGTGATTGAACAACGTAACATCTATCCCCACGTTTATCATGGATTGCTGCTCCCATTGGGCATCGGGGTTTCCTATTCTCATGACGTCATATCCCGGGTAAAGATTTTCGGCTCCGCTCAATCCTCCATTGAGTGGATAAGACGAACTCACACTGCTGTATGCGTAGGTTGTGAATTGATTGTACGGATCGATCTCCTGATTGCCTGTAATGCCCCAGCCGCCACGGAGCTTTAAGCTGCTGATTAAGGGTACCGATTTCAGGAATGATTCTTCGGAAATAATCCATCCTGCGCTGAAAGCGGGAAATGTACCCCAACGGTTGGTTGGTGCAAACCGTGATGATGCGTCTCTTCGCAATGTTCCGCTCAATAGATATCGATTGCGGAATTTGTAATCCAATTTGCCAAAGATCGAGAACAAAGATGACTCCCAACCCAGGCCACCCAAGGCATCGATCTGAGTAGCTGCATCAAAATAATGGAAAGAAGGTCCATCGAAGGCGACCGTACTTTTACTTCCGTTGACGTTCCGGTATTTTTGAGTTACCGCTTCGGTGCCGACAAGAACCTGAATTGTATGATCTCCAAGATCCTGTTGATAATTGATTGTGTTCGTCCAGGTCAGGTTCTCGCCTTTGTTCCAATCGAAGGTTAACTGGTCCACTTGTGGCTTTAGATCCGACTCTGGTGATTTTGGACTAAAGCTCTGCTTGTCGTAGCTGCTATAATCCAATCCAAGACTGGTTCTCAGGGTTAACCGTTTTAAAATATCCGTCTCGACGTACACGTTACCAAAAATGCGGGTAGTGTAACCGTTATTGTCTTTGTTGTTGTTCAAAGTCGAAATCGGATGATCTGCGCCCATTCGATGGCCAACATAGTTACCAGCCAGATCATAGGGAACGATGTACGGGGGAGTTACATAACCGGTCACAGGCGAAAACGCATCGCGCACGAGTATTCCAACAGCATCGGTGTAACTCAGCTGAACATTTTCACCGATCCTGATTACATCCTTAACCTGAAATTCTGTATTGGCTCTAAGAGAGTATCTTTTGAAACTATTGTTGATCACAATTCCAGTGTGCTGGTAGTAGTCTCCTGAAACAGCGAATCGGGCTTGTTCGGATCCTCCACTTACGGTTACATTGTGATTCCTGATCGGTGCGGGATCGTAGATAGCATCATACCAGTCAAAACCATTCTTGTCTGGTTTGTAAATTGAAAATTTGGAGATGTTATACGCTGGATCGTTAATGTTGTTCGTATAAACTGATAGGGGGTCGCTTCCAATCAATGCATTACCTTCCATGACACCTCTCTTGGTTGACAGGATATAGTCGGGTATGACTCCTTTTGATCCTCCACCAAAACGTTCGTCGGGAACCGTTAAGGTACCATCCGGGTTCGTTAACCCGCGACTCTTGTAGTCAGCCCAGATAATATCGATCATCTGTTGAGAATTCAGCTGATCCGGCCCTTTTCCCGGGAGTTGCACGCCCTCGAACATACTGTAGTTTATCCTCGTGGAACCCGCCTTACCTTTTTTGGTCGTGATAACAATAACGCCATTGTTAGCGCGAGCTCCATAAATTGACGCGGCAGCGGCATCCTTTAATACCTGCATGCTTTCAATGTCGTTGGGGTTCAATTGATTTAAATTTCCTGTGGTAGGAACACCATCAATGATGTACAGTGGATCGTTTGATCCTGTTACAGAGCCGATTCCGCGAATCCTGACGGCTACTCCACCGCCGGGGCTATTGTCGTTCGACACCACAACACCCGCTACGAGACCCTGAAGTTGCTGAGCAAAGTTATTTGCAGGCACAAGTTTAAGTTCATCCGCCTTTACGGTGACAACGGATCCGGTAACATCTCGTTTGGCCATACTATTGTATCCTGTAACAATAACTTCTTCCAGGGCGTGAACATCCGGTTGCAACACAACGTCTGCCGTTGTACGGTTGCTGATGGATAACTCCTCCGAAGCGTATCCAACGAATGAGAATACAAGAACAGCTTCCCCATCGAAGGTCTCTATTTGGAACAAACCGTTTGTGTCCGTCGTTGTACCCAACGTTGTTCCCTTAACAATCACGTTTACACCCGGAAGCGCATCTCCACCCTCTTGTCGCACAGTTCCACTCACACTAAAGACCGGGGTTGGCACGGACCGGTGAATGCCACTTTCACGTCGGCCAAATACCGAAGCCCCGTTAGAGTCCGCTGATGTCCCCGTACGATCGGGGAGGATGAGGTAATTGTTTTTGTTGATGCGTTCAAATTTCAGATGCACGCCAGAGAGGAGCCGGGTAAGGACCTTCTCAAGGTCTTCATCATTACGCCATAGAAAATCCTGATCGAGGTAGATCTTGCGAACTGTTTCGTCGTCATAGTTAAAACTTACCTGATAGGCATCCTCCAGTTGAAACAATATCTTACTTAGCGGCCGCCTTTTTGGATCTTCATGCGTAGCTGAGCGTCCGGTACGCTGTGCATCATTGGCATATATTTGTGACTGAGCCTCTACACTGAGACTCATGCACACACAAAGCTGAAATACTTTAAGTAGCTCTGGTAAATTATGCTTCATGGCCTTCTGATCGTGATTACTCAGGTTTTCGAATAAGAATCAGTCTGTTCTGAAGACGCCGTTGATTTATTTTTGCTTCAGTGTTACTTTATTTCCATTCTTCTCAACTTCCAAATCATATACTCTCGAGAGCTTTTCAAGGAGTTCTTCAATTTCAACTGCTGAAGACGATCCTGTAAATTTTTTGTACTTGATCGAATCGTTCTGAAAGGTCACTTCATACCCATAGTTGTCTTCAAGTAGCTGACCAATTTCATGGAGTGACGTGCCGACAAACATCAATCTGTTATTTCGCCATTCGAGGTAGTTACCAGCATCTACATTTTTCCTTGTAAGCGCGCCTTTTTTTGTAAACTCTACATATTCGCCTGGAGCCATGATCAGACTATCTCCTTTTTTATCACCAGTGATATTGAGCTTTATCTTGCCCTCGGTCAGGATGATTTTTGTATTTCCTCTTCTGCTATTGACATTGAACTTGGTTCCCAACACTTCGATCGTCAACTCCTCTGTATGCACCAGAAATTTCTCATGACTTTCCTTGTGAACGACAGAGAAAAAGGCTTCTCCTGATAAGAAAACTTCGCGACTGTTATTTGAAAAACGTGACGACGAAAATGAGATCTTTGAATTGGCATTCAATGTTACCTTGGTGCTGTCTGGAAGTGACAGCGTCCTGGACTCGCCGTACGCCGTCGATACCTCGAGCTTGCCTGGTGTGACACCTATCAGCACGGCAGAGAAAACGACCAGTAACGCTAAGGTAGCGGCTATCCAGTATATGGCTTTCCGGTTCGGCGTCCTTTCTTTCTCATGTGACGAGGACCCGGTTGCGACATAAGGGATGGATCGCAAATCATTGGAATCCCCCTTAACGATCTTATCCCAAACTTCCAGGAATTTACCTTCAGGCGGCACATTCGGCTTGAAATCGAGGTGAAGAATAATCTCCCGTGCCGCCCGAACACGTTCCGCTCCTTCGGGATTTTTGGACATCCAGGCATTCCAAAATGCATTATTTGAATGATCTGGTTTCTTGACCCACTTTACGAAGTACTCGTCCGTGACAAAATCTTCTACCTGGAACCTGGAGTAATCCATCATCTATCTTTTTAGACCTTGTCCGGGTTTTACCGGAACAAATCACTCCTAAGGTGACGATATCCGTAAAATTTCCCTGTTGATTTTCGGATTTTTTATTTCCATGTGCCGCCATATTTTATGGGGTGCAATCGCTTGCAAAAGGCGGGTCCGTTACCGATATTTGGTTAACCCTCCTTCCTATGAAGCCCAACGAATTATCACTGGACGACTTTGATTGCAAAGACGAAGCGGAAGCCTGGTCGGCAATGAAATCAGGCGATAAAAGGGCGCTGATCTTTTTTTACACACGATACTTCAATACGCTATATGACTATGGGACGAGAATAACCCGCAATACTTCACTGGCAGAAGATTGCATTCAGGATCTTTTCACGGAGTTCTGGAGCAAGCGCGAAGGATTAAGTGATGTAAAAAATATCAAGTACTATTTGTTTAAATCACTGAGGAGGAAGATCATTTATAAGTTGTCATGTGATAGAAAGCTTTCACTTGGTGGCGACCTCGTTTCGTTTGAGATTGAATTATCTCACAAAACACATTATCTGAGTCAGCAGATAAATGCCGAAACAAGAGGAAAGGTCGTTGAATTGATCAAAACACTGACGCCTAAACAGCGTGAGGCCATTTTTCTGATTTATTATGAAGAGCTTTCGTACAAGGAAAGTTCATTGATAATGGACCTTAAGATCAAAACCGTTTACAATCTTATCCACATGGCCATTTCCAAACTGAGGGAAAGCAAAGAACAGTTATCGATCCCATTACTCGCCCTTTTGCCTGTTCTATTTTAATTAGGTTCGGCGGAGCGCATATTTGCTTTACCCAGTCATCCCAGAGCGCCGCTAGCACAACCACCAGACCACCCGCCAAAATTGCCCTGATCGTATCTCATTAAATCTCAATTCTACCGGGAAAAACCGTCTGTTTTATCCTCATGCGGGTGCGCCTTTTAATTGCCTGTAGTAAGCGCACATCATTACTTACCGTCAAAACTAAATGACTATCACGATGAAAATTGCAAAGTCGAATGCCATTGCTTCGATCATGCACCCGGCAGTTCTTCCGCTCTTTGTATCGCTTTTGCTATCGATAACAAGCTCCAGAGGTCAGCAGTTTTCGCGAATCTTTGCACCGCAGGAAGGACTGACGAAGGCAGTCGAGCAACCGTGGCGCCAGGAGATATGCCTGAACGGCAGCTGGCAGTTCCAGCCCGTTGCATTGCCGGCAGACTATGATGTGAAGAACGGAGCTCCTGTTCTTCCTTCACCCTCAAGCGATGGATGGTCCTCTATCCCCATCCGGATTCCCTCACCCTGGAACATTAACGCTTTCAGTTATTCAGGAGGTGTTAAAACATTTTTGAGTTATCCCACTGAATGGGAAAAGGCCCGTATGGGATGGCTAAGCCGTACGTTTAAAGTTCCTGCTGAATGGAACGACAAGCGGTTGATCATTCATTTTGAAGCGATTTGCGGAAGCGCACAGGTTTTTGTCAATGGCGAAGAGGTCGCCGGGCATTTCGATAACGGCCTGCCTTTTTCTATTGATATCACAGACTTCGTACAACGTGATCAGGAGAATACACTCCTGGTTGGCGTGCGCCAGGCTTCACTCTTTGACGTTCCTGGTATGTTCGGACAACACACTTATCCGAGTGGTTCCCCCTGGACGAGACAGATGATCGGTATTTGGCAGGATGTCTACTTGCGCGCATTACCTCCTTTACGCGTAGAGGACATAGTGGTGAGGCCACTCGTGGATCAGGGTGTGTTAGAGTTCGAGGTCACAGTCCGCAATAGCACGGGCAGTGCGCAGATGTTCAGTTTAGCAGGTCACATAGTGCCATGGATCAACGAGGCAGGCGCAGACGTGCTTTCTGCGCCGGAACCAAAATGGTCACTTGGCCAATCAGTTGTCTCTCTTAATTCAGTCGAAAGCAAAATCGGACCTCGCACCATTTCGAAACATACATTGCGCGTACCGATCAAAGGCGAACTCAAATTCTGGACACCTGAAACGCCAAGCCTATACGCATTGATATTCGACGTTGCACAAAACGGTAAAACCGAGGACCGGTTTTATCAACGCTTTGGATGGCGGCAGTGGGGCATTCAGGGGCGTAATGTAACACTCAACGGCAACGTATATCAATTGCTCGGCGATTCGGATCACTTGTTGGGCGTACCTTATTTGTCGCGCCGTTATGCTTACGGATGGTACAGGGCAATCAAGGATATCAACGGTAATGCGGTACGGCTACACGCAAATTTACGTCCTCGATTTTATCTCGAACTTGCCGATGAGATGGGCATAGCAATTCTTGACGAGAGTGAGATTTATGCCAGCACCATGGAGATCAATTACCACGAGCCCGTAACATGGCAACGGTTCAATGATCACATCGATGGCATGGTCATGCGCGACAGGAACTATCCTTGCGTTTTTGGATGGAGTATAGCCAATGAGATCCTTTCTGCCCTTTGGTGGAAAGGTATTCCCCGTAAATTTTGGCCTCCCGTAATTGACAAGGTTGTCGCCCTGGCAGACCGTGTGAAGGCGCTCGACCCGACCCGTCCCTGGATATCCAGTGATGGCGACGGTGACTTTCACGGAAGGCTCCCAACCTATATATATCATTACGGAAAGCCGCAGGACTGGAATCGTCAGGCTCCGGCTGATAAACCGTTTGGAATTGGGGAAGGCGGCAGTATGCTGTGGGGTTCTCCTGTTGTTTTCTCCGCTTACAATGGCGACCGCGCTTATGAGAACAGGGTTGGCATGCAGGAAGGAATTGCTATTGAGATCTATTGGTATCTCGCGGAGCAAAGAAAGATCTCTGCATTTACCAGCATCTTTACGATCACAGGATCATGCTTTCAAACTTTTCCATTGGGCGACGGTGGTCCGGAAGGTATCCGCTTCGGACCATTTGTTGAAGGCCAGCCGGGGATCCAGCCCGAGCGTATGGCGGCATGGGCTACTTACAATCCGGGTTATGACATAGGGCAACCGTTGTATAAGACAACGCCGGTATTTGAGGCCGTGAAAGCTGCATATGCGCCCGGAGGTCCAGTTCCCAGTCCATGGGACCATCGTGTCGAGTCGAAGCGGCGCCCGTCACCGCCAACATCAACGATTAAAAAAATTGCATTTGCAGGCGAACTTCAGGGTGACTTAAAAAAAGTGTTTGAATCCGCCGGCATTGCCGCTGACGCGTCCACCAAAAGCGATCTGCTGGTTGTTGACGGCGCAACACTCACTGATAAACGGCTTGACGATGCACGCCTCAAAGTTGATGAGACCTTAAAGCGTCATGGAACGGTTTTTATATGGGTGTCTCCGCATAATCTAGACAACGTAAACAAGTTGCTTCCGGATTCTATCACGTTAAATCAGGTGACAGCCACATCGCTTTATGCCGACCGTGCCGCGCCGGAGACTGCGCCACTCTCACTCGCTGACCTGTACTTTGCCGATCAATCCGATCCAAATATTTTGAAATATGGTCTTGATGGCCACCTCCTGAAACAAAGTAAAATTTTGATGGAATCGAAATCATTCGCACGACGAAGGTTCATGAGCACCGAAGAGTCGAAAGCAATCGGATTGATAGGCCTTGATTGGAAAGGGGGAAGATTGCTATTAACGAGCCTCTCTGCTGATGTTACGTCGGAGAGAAGAATGAACCTTTTACGTAACCTGTTCGCAAACCTCGGCGTTCACGTTGCTTCGGCCAACAACAAATATGACACTGGCTTTGATGGCGTCGGATTTCTCAACCAGGCCTTACTGCTTGGCGGATTCCATGGCGAGCGTTATCCGATGATCCTTGATAATGATTTCATTGGAGGTGAATCACAGGCGCGTCCCAAACCAGGCGACAAAGTAGGGGGTCGTTCATGGACGAAAGCAGTTGCACCTGGCAATGGACTGTTCGACTTCTTTCGCATTGGAATTCCAGGCACTGAAGGAAGTCGCGCGCGCTCACAAGGACCTGTCCTCAAACCTGAAGCACTCGATGCCAACAACTATCTTGAAGTAATTGAACGCGTTTCAGGGACGAATCCAGGTACCAATTCAGTTGTTTACGCGAGCTTCTGGATAAACGCTCCACATGCGGTGGAGGCGTCGAACCTTACGATGCAAATGCGGTCTGACGATGGAGCAAAGGTTTGGGTAAACTCGAAGCAGATATTTGAAGAACGGCGCATTTACGGTCCAGGTCTGACAGATCCAAAGTCAGTTCCTGTTGCCCTCAATGCAGGGTGGAACCATGTGCTTGTAAAGATCGGCCAGCTTGACGGACCATGGATCTTTTCCGCGCGATTCGAAAGTCCGGAGCCGGGATTAGTAAATCAACTACGGGCATCCGCTACATTTCCGAAATAGTTAGTCCTTAGTCCTTCGTCTTTAGCCCAACACTAACGACTTACGACTAAGGACTAAGGACTAAGGACTCAGGACTAATTTGTGTAGCCTGGATTTTGAGTTAGTATATCCGTTCCACTCAGGTCAATCTGGCGCTGAGGAATGGGATACAATTTATCAGTTGCGTCAAAGGTCGCGCCCTGAAGCTGAAAGAGTATGGTCTTTTCGTAATTGATGTAGGCATTCAAAGTTGCCTCGGCCTCATCCCAGCGTACCAGGTCGAAGAACCGGTGCCCCTCCATACCAAGTTCAAGCTTTCTTTCAAAGTGGACGGCCTGCCTCGCCGCTACCTGATTGCCAAACGGGTCATCAGGCCCACCGGTCGGATATTGGCTGATAACATAGTTCGCCGCTGGTACAGCACCATTCATTACGAATCCTGCCGGGTTTGCCGCCCGCGCCCGAATCATGTTAACGTAGGTCCTTGCTTCTGATAGTGAACCAGTCTCGACTTCGATCTCAGCCAGCCACAGTATGACATCGGCGAAGCGTATTATGTTTACATTACTTGCGGTATATCCTTCAGTCCACGATGACTTATCAGTATAACTTCCGCTTTGAGATTTGTAGTAAGTATTCTTTTTAGCATTGTAAGGTCCACCATAGGATTGTTTACGAGTCCAGTTTTTTCCAGTGTGAGGACCCCAATCGAGGTATGGGATTCCGCGACGGCCAACTGACCAGTCGAGCCTCGGGTCGATGGGACCGGGATCTGGGGTAAACGGGTCCGTTGACTCAATGTTCATGTCAGTCTTGAGGGCATTGGCAGGGCTGTTGTAAGATCCATCGAGCATCGGCAACCCGCTGGCTGTAGTTCGGAATGAGTTAGCAAACTCGAATGAAGGCTGGTAGAAACCACAGCAGCCACCGGGACTTCCGCCCGACAGGTAAGGAAAATTCAATACGTCACCGCTGTTTCCATTCCATGAGCCACCCCCGTCATTAACTGAAGCCTGCGCAGCAAAAACTGACTCCATAGAGTTCTTGGAAGGCATAAAGAAATTGGTGTGGTAGTTAGGATTCAGTCCAAATTTTACACCCTTGGGATTCACGCCATTGTTATAGATATCTATCAGCAAAGTCTTGGCACTTGCATACTTCTTTTGATACATGTGTGCCTTGGCAAGTAGCGCCTTTGCGATCCACGAATTAACACGCCCGACATTAGGCATTGCTGCAGGAAGATTAGCCACTCCATATTCGAAGTCAGCTTCTATCGCGGGCCACGCATCTATGTTGTTAGCAACTTTTCCCGGATCGGCGGCGGTCTCGTCGATGTATGGAATGTTGCCCCACATCCTCTTCGCTTCAAAATGATAATACCCTCTGAGTGTTCTTGCTTCAGCACGCAGCCGGGTCTTGTCGGCATCGGAAATTTCCGTCGCTCCCTCAAGTACTTTAAGTACGGAGTTACATCTGTTCACGCCTTCATAAACAACACCCCATTTTATATTGAAATAATTGTTAACAGCCGATACTTCATATCGTTCGATTGGGTTGATATTGGGCTGGTCACCTTCGTCGCTTCCCTTGTGGCCATCCCCGCCGGTGATCCCGCCATACACCCAATTCGACGCACCCGTAACAAAAGCATCTACGCCTGACGCAGGAATTGCTTCACCGACCTGATCGAGCATAGAATATGCCGCCACAAGCAATGCCTCCAAACCTTTCTGGTCAGAAACCTGCGAAACGCTCAGCGCTCCTTTCGGCTTAACATCAAGGAAGTCGTCACTACAGGACAATCCAATTCCCAAAGTGATGATCGCAATAGTTGATCCTTTGAATAATAATTTTTTCATGATCATTTTAGAATTTAAGATTAACACCAAGGATAAATTGCCTTAATCCGGTAGGATACCCTCCGTCATCTACGCCAAAGCCCGAGTCGCTGTAAGTGATGGTTTGATCACTGTTATTGACAGTCGGTAGTGAACCGACTTCAGGATCAAGTCCGGTATAGTCGGTAACAGTAAAGAGATTGACTCCCTGTATAGAAACTCTTGCTGATTCCATCCCGATCTTTCTCACCCAAGCGGCAGGAAGTGTGTAGCCGATCTGAACGTTCCTGGCCCTCAGGTAAGAGCCATCTTCAACGAAGTAGCTATTGGCCCCTTGATTTGTGCTAAGGTTGGAGATCGAAGTTGCGATCGGGGTCGTTGCATTGGGGTTAGAAGGTGTCCATGAATCATAGAGTGCTGCTTTGCTCTTTCTGTTCTGAAATGAAGTTGGAAAGTCCGTCGACCATTTCCTGTAGTTCACGAGTTCAAAGCCCTGTGCACCATAGAGGAATACAGTAAGGTCGAACCCTTTGTACATTAGGCTCAGGTTAAGTCCATAGGTAAAATCGGGAAGGGGAGAGCCCATGAATGTACGGTCATTGGGTGTAATGGAACCGTCTTCATCGACATCTTCGAACCTGAAGCGACCAGCTGCGGCACCAGTCTGTGCGGGTGCGCCAGCCACTTCATCGGCACTTTGAAAGAGACCCATCACATTGTAACCATAGAAAGACGAAATCGGTTGACCTACTTCGTTTCTGATATATCGAGCGCCGATCCTGCCTTCGGTGGAGGCGGCATCTACGTCAAAAAATGTAAGTCCTTGAGCAAGGGACTTAACTTCGTTCCTTACAGTCGTGAAAGTGAGGTTTGCTTCATATCGCAAATCAGTAGTAATGTTTCCCCGGTTGATGATCTGTAAATCGAGGCCGACATTGGAAACTTTTGCAACGTTTCTATATGGCCGAACACCGGATCCGTTCGCTGAAGGGATATCCAATTGGAAAAGAAGGTCTGATGTTGTTTGGCTATACCAATCTAATGTGACATCCCATTTTCCACCGAGGAATGACGCATCCAATCCGATGTTCAAACTTTCCTTAGTTTCCCATTTACCTGAGGGATTTCCTATTTGTGCCTGCCAAATACCAGGCAGCGATGACGTACTTGCTCCGTTGAGGTCGTAGTATGCATCACTTGGCCTTCCCGAATAAATATCATACTGGTTTTGAGATCGTACGTTTGTCTGACCACCCATCGATCCATATCCCGCCCGTAGCTTAAGATCACTGAACAGGGTCGATCCCTGCATGAAGCCTTCCTGCGAAATCCGCCATGCTGCAGTTACAGAAGGGAAGACACCAAACTGGTTAGAGAATTTGGACGATCCGTCACGACGGACAGTTGCACTGAGGAAGTACTTGTCGCCAAAGTTGTAATCGAGGCGACCAAAGTACGACAGCAGTGTCGAAGGTGTGAGGTAAGTGCTGGTATTCTGAATACCTGCCGAACCTGTAGCCAACGAGCGGTAATCGGGACTGTCGGTAAAGTATTCGATGCGGCTTCCCTGAAGTCGCCGTCCGATTCCTTCTTTGACAGCCTCCATGCCCCCTACAAATAAGAAACTATGTTGATCAAATTTCTGCCTGTAGGTGATGGTGTTTGACCAGATCCAGTCGTTCTGATACTGCGAATTTTCCTGCAAAGTGTTTGCCCCGTTGTTTTCAGAGTTCTCGTAGTAGTGGGGAGTGAACCTTGTTGTATAACTATTAGAGATCGAGCCTCCAAAACTTGAGCGGAACATGAAGTTCTTGAAGAGATCAACTTCAGCATAAACGTTTCCAAACAGTTTGGTCTCTGAACTAAAGTTATCCTCATTCGGGATTAAGCGTCCGAGGATGCCGGCATTGTTTCCCAGATTTGATCCCCTGGTGCCTGCAAAGCCGCCGGCAATATCATAAGCTGGGATGATGGGTTGCAAACTGTGTACTGCGACGCCTTCCCAAAGAGGCTTACGATCATAAAAAGCTGCCGAGAAGTTTTCTCCAATGCGCACTACGTCTTTGATTTTGAATTCCGTATTAACACGGGTAGTGTATCTCTTGAGACCGGTTCCGATAAAGAGTCCTTTCTGATCGAAGTAGTTGAAGCCAACCATATAACGGGACCCTTCATTTCCCCCGGCTATAGAGACATTGTGACTGTGGACAGGAGCAGGATCGGTGGCCACATCCCACCAATTGGTACCTTGCTTGTTGGCGCGCGTGATCTGATAGATCGGGCCTTTACCATAGTCTGTGTTATACAATGCTGGATCTACAGAAGCATCTCCTTCTTTGGCACCCACCGGTACCAGGTAATCAGGTAAGACGGGAGTAGCGCCGCTGCCGTAATTGGGACTTGAAAACGGAAGCCCGTCATTGCTTTTCTGCAACCACTCCAGGTCAGCCATCTCCTGTGGATTCAACAATTGACTTTCCAATCCTTTTCCCGGCAACTGAAAACCGAAACTTCCATCGTAACTAACCGTAACCTTACCCGTTCTGCCCTTTTTTGTTGTCACGATGATCACACCATTGTTCGCCCTTGAACCATATATAGATGCGGCCCCCGCATCCTTCAATACGTTCATGCTTTCAATGTCATTCGGATTGAGGAATTGAATGTCATAAGTTGGAACGCCGTCGACTATATATAGTGGGGTATTGTTTTGAAAACTTGTCAACCCACGTATTCTCACAGCAGGTAATCCGTTGGGATCCCCATTGGCCGTAACCGTCACGCCGGCCACCCTTCCTTGTAATAGCGTCTCTGCGTTCGCGGTGGGAAATGCCAAAAGCTCTTTCGCTTTTACTACACCCACAGCGCCGGTGATGTCCTTTTTCTCCTGAGCTGCATAGCCCGTTACAACAATTTCAGTAAGTGTCCTTATGTCTGGCGACAGTGACACATCGATTGTCGATTGAGCACCGACCGCGATTTCCTGCGTGGTGTAACCAATAAATGAAAACACGAGAACTGCCGGATCAGAGTTTACCGGTATTTGATACTTCCCTGTTTCATCCGTAGCTACGCCGTTTGTAGTACCTTTGATGAGCACGTTGACACCCGGCATTCCGGTGCCCGCCTCGTCTTTAACGAGGCCCGAGACAATCCTTTCCTGTGCCAGCGCCGAATGGGCAAATGCCAGCCACAAAAAAAGAAGCAATGCTCGCTTTGAATTGTAGACTTCTTTCATAAGAGTTAGGGTTTGGGTTTATATAAGACATTACTGAAATTTTCTACTGCCTGGAATTGTGCCCCCTCCATCCACCTTCCATTTGCGCGATTGAGCCAAGACATGATACTACCGGCCTCTGCTAAGGGGATCGTTGCCGAAAGATTTCCCGGCTGATTTTCAGATTTATTTTGTGCCGATCGAAGTTTGGGACTGACCCGATGCTTCTGGTGTATAAAGTGGAGTGTGTTTGCCACGACACGGGCAATTCGGGAGCGGATAAAAAATTTTGATACACCAGGGAAAAAAAGTCCTCGTGCTCCTCTTGTTACTATGATCCAACTAATGACCCTAACGCTATGGAAAAGACCAAAAGTGATTTCATTCTATTACAGACATCTACCCGAAAGTCCATCAAAGTTTCCAAAGAAAGATATTCCTTGATCAGCGACGTGATGCTGGCTATTCTCGAACGGAGGTCCCAGCTCACTATCATAGAGCTTATTGAAGAGATCAGTTCGCAGATCAAGGGCTTTAATGACAATCTTCCATGGTATATTCTCAGGATCAAGGCCGATCTGGAGTCGAGAAAAATGATTCGTTGCCAGACAGGGATCGGCCTGAGCGGAATCAGTTTATTCAAAAGGGTAAAATGAAGGTCAGGTTAAAGCCGATTTAATGATGTTTTACTGCCAGCCCTCCATCACTTTCTTTGTGTGACTCCCCACACAACTTTGCTTCACCCTTTCAAATGGCTACGGAGTAGACTTCCCGATAGCTATCGGGATCACGGGGCCACGCAGAGAAATACCTGAGCCACACAGAGCGGTTAGGTCTAACCAACAATGAATCCAGTTTCAAAAAATATCCTTAGCATTCTCCGCGCACCTCTGGCATTTTTCTCTGAGAAACTCTGCCTGCCCGACGTAGCCCAGATAAGTATCTGGCGCAGGCGGGTGCAACAGCTTTGCTACACCCTTTCAAATATCTTCACTTACCACCTAACGTAGAGAACCGGCAATGATTGACTTGGCTCAATTAGAAATGACGCTTGATTTCGCCTGCTCGGGAGAATGCTCAAGGGCATAAATTAAAGTTTTCAACATCTGTTTAAGAGATACCAGACTCCATGCATTCCGTCTCCTGTACTGGAACGTTTCAAGGAAACTCAGTTTGAGAATAAAACTTTCACATGCTCGCTTATCGTTGTTCTCACTTCAAAGTTATTAGTAGCAACTTTAACTTCCTGGGAGGTTGTTCTACTTGATAAAGTCCATTTGTTAAGTTATATTCATCTGATCTTTTATCCCCAGATTGCCGGATCTGGCCATGTGATGTTGATTTGTTTTTGACAATCACAAGTGATCAAAGTTGTTACCATTTTCCATGAACAAGATCACCAAACCATTTTCTGAAAAAAGTTCGGCAGCCTCAAAGTCGATACTGCTTGAACCGCCATCGATCTCTCTTCCAAAAGGTGGTGGAGCTATCAAGAGTATCGATGAAAAGTTTTCTGTCAATCCAATAAATGGGGGTTCATCGTTCAGCGTCCCCCTTCCATTCTCTCCCTCCCGTAATGCTTTTGTGCCTGCCCTTACTCTGTCATACAATTCGGGCGCTGGCAATGGCATCTTCGGTCTTGGATGGTCTATTGACATCCCTTCTATAACCCGGAAAACAGAGAAGGAACTGCCGCTTTATCATGACGCTGTCGAATCTGATACATTTATCTATACAGGTACAGAAGACCTCGTACCCGTACTGGACATTTCATTGGTAAGAAAAGTACGTAAGGCGGGAACGACAACTTGCTACCCTTATTATTCCAGAATTGAAAGTAGCTTCGCCCGCATAGAAAGAATTGTTGAAAGCGATAATAATGTTTACTGGCGTGTAACGACCAGAGAGAATGTGACAATGATCTTTGGGCGTTCTAAAAAAGCACGGATTGCCGACCCTAGTGATACAACTAAGATATACAAATGGCTGTTGGAATTCAGCTTCGACGACAAAGGGAATTGCTATCATTTTGTATACAAGCCCGAAGACCTCGTCAATGTTTCTGCGGCACCACATGAAGCAAACAGACTTAGTGGGCTCGCGCTGTTTTCAAATACTTATCTGAAAAGCGTCCGCTACTGCAATGCTGTACACTTTGTTAAAGATCAGGTGATCCCTGATTGGGTGAAGTTTCTCGACAACCTGGATTTCCTGCTTGAGCTTGTGCTCGATTACGGAGAACACGATCTCAAAGATCCACAGCCGGGGGACGCCAATTTATGGAAATGTAGAAACGATCCGTTCTCTGAATACAGGGCAGGGTTTGAAGTGCGCACCTACCGATACTGCCACCGCGTGCTCATGTTCCATAAGTTTACTGAATTGGGCAATGCTCCTTGCCTGGTACGCTCTCTTGATCTTGAGTACAGTATCCCTTCAACTGCCTTCACCTTTCTCTTGTCGGTAATTCAAACCGGGTACAAACGAGATTCACCGGTTACCTATTACTCTAAAAGCTTTCCAAAAGTTGAGTTCGGATATGAGCCACTTAGGTGGGACACAACAATAAAAACTATCTCCGCGGATAATGTTGCCAATGCACCGGAAGGTGTTGATGAAAAAGATTATCAATGGGTTGACCTTTATGGAGAAGGAATCGCCGGAATCCTCACAGAGCAAGCTAGTACCCTATTTTATAAAAGCAATCGTGGCAACGGTGAATTCGCATCGGCAAAGGTAGTCGCACCAACGCCCTCTATGTCAGGCTTGACCAGTGGCGCAGTTCAGCTTATGGACGTCGAAGCAAATGGTAAGAACTTTTTGGTTAGCAATACGCAAGGAGGATTCTTTGAGCTGACGGAAGATGATGAGTGGATGCCATTCAAAAACTTTCGCTTCATGCCTAACGTGAACTGGCAGGATCCCAATTTAAAAATGCTCGATCTAAATGGTGATGGCCTACCGGATTTGCTGATCAGCGAAGATGACGTGTTTGTGTGGTATGCATCCAAAGGCAGAGAGGGTTATGAAGACTACAGAAGAATAGCAAAGCCAACAGACGAAGAAAAGGGACCGGCAATTGTTTTTTCAGATACCAGACAGTCCATTGTCCTCGCAGATATGACGGGCGACGGACTTGCCGATATTGTTCGGATACGCAACGGCGAAATTGTCTATTGGCCAAACTGTGGGTATGGAAAGTTCGGGGTAAAGGTCCGGATGAGCAACGCGCCGGCGTTCGATGCTTCGGATACATTCAATCCACGATTCGTCAAGCTGGCAGACCTTGACGGCTCTGGTACAACAGATATCTTATATGTAGGGAAAAATCAGTTTCAGATCTATTTTAATCAAAGCGGGAACAGCTGGAACGAGATTAACATTGTAAAAGGCATTGATCCGCTGCCATTCCCCTCAATTGATAATACTTCCGCTATCTCCATTGTCGACCTTCTCGGCAATGGTACTGGCTGCATCACATGGTCATCTCCGTTACCTGGAAATGCCGTTGCCCCTCTCAGGTACATAGATTTAATGGGAGGGAAAAAGCCACATGTTCTGACATCATACCGGAACAATCTTGGAAAACAGGTGACCCTTTCATACCGGTCATCAACACAATTTTATCTTGATGCAAAAAAAAATGGCGAACCATGGGTAACTAAACTCCCATTTCCGGTACAATGCCTGCATCTCGTGGAGACAAAGGACCTGATCAGCAACACACGATTCACCAGTGAATACAAATACGGTCACGGGTATTATGATTACGCCGAACGCGAATTCCGTGGCTTTGGCTTCGTTGAACAAAAAGACATCGATCTGTTCAGTGGCAATCCGCTTGATCAGCCGCCGGTTATCACCCGAACATGGCATCATACAGGAGCATCCCTCAACAAGGAAAAAATATTGAAACAATTCGAGCACGAGTATTTTTATAATCAGCCCGGAATTGCTTTTAAGGAGCCACAGTTGAAAGACGCTCTGGTTGACACTAACCTTGCCCCCGACGAATGGCGCGAAGCGCTGAGGTCATGCAAGGGAATGCCGTTGCGTGTCGAAGTTTTTACGGACGACGGCTCACCAGTGAAGAATATTCCTTTTACAACAACTCAGCAGAATTGCAGGATCAAACGCGTTCAGGAAAAAGGCGATAATAAGCATGCCGTGTTCATGGTTCAGGAAAGGGAAAATCTTACGTTCACCTATGAACGCAACGTAAATGATCCCCGTATTACACATACTGTCAATACGGTGTTCGATCTTTACGGGAATGTGCTTGAGTCTGCTGCAGTTGTCTATGGAAGAGATAAGCTCATCGTTGACGCCGATCTGTCAGCAAAGGATCTGGCTGAGCAGCAAAAGGGTTATATAGTATATACGGTAAATGACTTTATCAAAAAAGATATCATCACGGATTCTGATTACCGGTTGCGTGTACCCTGTCAGATAACGAGCTTTGAGCTGACAGGATTTCCCAGCCCAGCGGCCAGTACACTTTTTCAGCCGGAAGAAATACAAACCCTATTCAATACGAGCTTATCGCTGAACTACGAGGATGATCCGGATCTTTCAAAGAAACAAAAGCGGGCTATTGAAACGGACCGTCATTATTTTAAAGATAACATCGGCGATTTGAGGCTCCCGTTTGGTGAATTTCAGTCGCGGGCACTTCCATTCGCATCGTATAAGCTCGCGTTCACGATCAATCACGCAAAAAAGATCTCTGATAATCTCATCTCTGACGCCTTGCTCCTTCAGGCAGCTTATGTAAAATTACCTGACGCAGCAAATGCATTCGATAATCCGGATAATTACTGGTTAAATTCAGGTCGCCAGCAATTCGACGCCGCTAACTTTTATGAAGTCGTGAGGGTTACTGATCCATTCGGTAAGTCAACGCTGATTACGCACGACCCCATCCATCATTTTTACATCACTACAATTGAAGACCCTGTTAAGAACAAAGTCTCAGTTACAGGATTTGATTTTCTCACGCTTTTACCCTTTCAGTTCACCGATATCAATAATAATGTTTCCGAGGTATCGTACGATGTGCTTGGTATTGTTGCCGGTAGTGCATTAAAAGGAAAGGGCGGTGAAGGTGATAGCCTTGTTGCTTTCCTTCCGGATATTTCAGATGCAGCGATAACGGCATTTTTCAACAATCCATTGGCAAATGCGAATGTATTGTTGCAGGGGGGCCACCAGCCGTATAGTTTATGATCTCTCTCACGGTGATACACGTGTTGCAACCATTACCCGCGAACAGCATACCATAGCCAATCCGGATCTGCAGTTCTCTTTTGAATATTTTGATGGATTGGGACAGAGCATTCAAAAGAAAGTTCGCGCTGAGAAGGGCGATGCATGGAAGGTCGTTGCCGGCGTAAAAACTATGGTTGCCGGTCAGGATCCCCGATGGGTGGGGAGTGGAGCATTGATCAGGAACAACAAAAATAATCCGGTAAAGAAGTATGAAGAATTTTTTAGCACCACGCATCTGAATGAAAATGATGAAGCGCTGAAGCAAATCGGCGTTACACCGATCATTCACTATGATGCATTGGGAAGAGTGGTGAAAACTGTATTTCCTGACAAAACATTCTCAAGGGTTGAATTCACTCCCTGGAAGCAGATTACTTTCGATCAGAACGACGCAGTAAAAGGCAGCTCATGGTATAGCGATCGCATAGCACCTCCACCAGGCATGGTAGTGACTCCCGCAGAACTGGATGCCGCCCAGAAAGCCTCCCTCCATGATAACACTCCTGCCGTCGCCCATCTAGATTCATTGGGAAGAACATTCCTGACGTTGACCATGTCTCGACAAAACCAGGTGCAGAAATTCCGTGCGCAGATCAAATTCGACAGCGAAGGCAATCAACGCCAGGTCATTGATCCGAAGGGGAACGTTGTCATGCAATATGAATATGATATGGTGGGCAGAACAGTAAAGCAGACCAGCATGGATGCAGGCACTCGCATCATGCTGAATGATGTGGCGGGTAAACCATTCAAACTCTGGGACAACAAAGGTCAGGAGTTCAGCTACACGTATGATGCCGCACAGCGTCCGGTGGAAACTACTGTCAAGGTTGGTAATGCTGCACCTTTACTGTTCGACAAGATCCAATATGGTGAAGGGCCTGGAGCTGATGCGAAAAATCTGAAAGGAACGGTAGCCAAGCATTATGATACCGCCGGTATAGTCGAAAACCTTGAATATGATTTCAAGAACAATCTCTTGCAAACAAAACGCAGGGTCCTTACCGCCTTTGAAGCCGATGTCGACTGGAACATGATCAACGAAGCTACGGCACTGACAAACGAAATTTTTTCTACTGAAAATAAATATGATGCGTTAAACCGCCTTACACACGCCGTCATACAGCAAAACAATAAAGTGCGGCATGTGTATAATGTCGCTGGACTCCTGGAACAGGTATTTACGATAGCAGCGGGTGCAGCCGAGATTGCTTCGGTAAGAAGTATCGATTACAATGAAAAGGGTCAACGCAGCAGGATAGTTTATGGCAATGATACCATAACGCATTACACATATGATGAGAAGACGTTCCGCCTGAATGCATTGAAGACAACAAATCAGAACGCCACGAAAATTTACCAGGATCTTCATTATACCTATGATCCCATAGGGAACATCACAAGACTCGAAGACAAGGTATCACCTGTTACATACTTTAATAACATGGCGGTGAGTCCTTTGCATGACTATACTTATGACGCATTGTATCAGTTAACCGTGGCGACTGGCCGCGAGCACATTGGTCAGAATGTTATCAACGAAAGTAATTCAAACAAGAACTACCGGAATTTCCCATTCAATGCAGTTCCGCTTCCGGCACCGGGCGAACTGGCAGCAATGCGGCCATACACGCAACTTTATACATATGATGAAGCGTCAAATATACTCCGGCTTGACCACCAGGTAATGGGGCTCGGGGGTTATACGAGGACCTATTTATATAACAACAATGACGCTGACCGGGCAACATTTGGCGTACCGGCAGCAACCCCGAAGAACAATCAGCTGCTTCGGACAACTCTTCTGGGAAAGAACACTGATTACACACACGATATTCATGGTAACATCACCAGCATGCCGCATCTTTCTTTGATGGATTGGAACTTTAAGGATCAACTGAAACGCACCGCTAAGACCGTTATGGCCGATGGTAATCCGGCGACGACGCATTATGTATATGATGCAACGGGAACGCGCGTGCGGAAAATAACAGTTCCGCAAAATTCAGCGCTGGTGCGCGATGAACGGATCTATGTTGGAGGATTCGAGCTGTATATAAAGTACAAGAATAATACGTCACAAGTCGAGCTGAAACGACAGACTTTGCGTGTGATGGATGATCAGGAAACCGTATCGCTGATCGAAACCAAAACAGAAGATAGCGGAAGCAACGATACGACTTCGGATCGGAATTATATACGCTATCAGTACAGCAACAACCTTGGCTCTGTTTCGCTTGAGCTCGATGAGAATTCGAATATGATCTCATATGAGGAATATCATCCTTATGGGACCACATCTTTCCAGGCAATTAATGCAAGATGGAACCCAGTTGCAAAACGATACCGCTATACGGGTTTAGAGAGGGATGAAGAGAACGGATTTGGGTATCATAATGCGAGGTATTATGTGAGCTGGTTGGGGAGGTGGTTGAATGCAGATCCGTTATTTTCTTCTATAGGACAATCGGGCGATATCTGTATGAATCTTTTTGAGTCGTTCAATTGTAACCCTATAAAAAACAAAGATTCAGATGGTATGTTGCCTAGAGGAACGAATTTTTATGAAGATATTCATTCTAATATACTGGAAGAGATAACCCCCAGATTCAACAAGGCACTTGCCGCCGCAGAAAAAGCAATTCCCTGGAATGCCAGTAAGTACAACAACAGTGCTGGATATTTTCGTTGGCGGGGAGAAGTTGGCGCTCGTGCACACATAGATCTACAAAGGTGGGCTAAAATTCGCTGGCCTGGAGTTAAAACAGAGCTCGTCTTCAAATTAGAGGGGACTGTTTTAGATCTTGCCTTTCCAAAGGAGAGGTTGCTACTTGAATTAAAATCTTCGATGTCCGGAGTTCTCAATTCTGCGGAACAACAAGCCAAACAGGTGGGGGTAGCCGGTGAAAAAAATTGGGCGTACGGCTTGATAGTGGGTCGTGAAAATGGCAACAAAGGAACGTCACTATATCTAGGAGCATCTGCCACACGAAAAATTGCCATTAAATCAGGGTGGATTCACCCTCAGGCTTCGAGCGAAAGGTCTAGTCCGAGCGGCTCACAAAATCGTCGTTCAAGACAGAGCGGAGCTGCAAATCTAAAACTACTTGGGGGACTTGCTTTAAGTGTCAGTCTTTTAGCAGTGGAGTTGGCCGGTTCAAAGAATTTAAAGGAGGCAGCGGGCGCCACCGTTTTTTTTGCAGCCACAACTATTGAGCCATTGGTTGGAATAGCGGCAGCAGAAAACCATGAGCAGGTGGCGTTCGCCTACTTATCAATGGTGGTTGTTCCCGCAGTTTGTTCCGCAGCCCCTGAAGTATGTGCTTTTGGACTGGGAGCCGCGTTCGTTTACTCCCATCGCGAAGCCATAGGAACTGCTGTGACGCACACTGAATATGGATATGGTTTCGCGACGCCGTTCATGATACGAGGAGGACATAGAGCGCTACTTCGTGGTCCGCTTGACGTTCAACGGGAAATGAATCGACCGTGAATTGCAAACTTAAACTCAACTAGATATCGTTCCCGAAACTGGTTGATAAATTTTATTCAGTTTGGCAATGCTATTAACAGATGCCTTAGATAATTAAGACTGATTTAAATCAACTTAAAATGAACCACCACAAAAAGATCCTTAAAGTTATCCTTCTTTAAAGCAACACCTTTTGACCTCGTGATCTCAACGACGACATCATTCGTCGCATCAACTTTTAAGGCCGCTGGAAATATAGCCTTAGCGTTCCACATCAGCCCGAACCCAGCCTGCGCCAATGTTGTCGGTGTTGCTGCAGGAACAGGCTTAAGCGTGAACTCAAGTGCTGCAAGTGGTTCAGCATCGGCAAAGATCTCGATGGAATCAATGCTGATAGTATCGCGTGACGCAAAATAAGGAAAGCGCACCTGGTCCAGCTTAAGCTTGAGGACCTGGTCACCGGTCGCCAATGGTGTATTGATAAATTGGTAAAATTCATCGGGCATATCGTGACGCGCACTGATCATTCTTCTGAAGCTCGAAGTCTTTTTATAAGCCTGCAGATTTAAGATAGAAGCGTCCCGCAATTTCGTCACGTCTTCGCGTGCTGTAAAGCGGATGTGAACAAGGATGTCGGAGATCGTACTGTAATCAAACTGCGACAAATCTATCGTTCCTCCTTTATATTTTCCGTTAAGCTCCAATGTCCACTGACTGATGGCACCTGCGCCTTCAAACGGAAGATAACGTTCGTCATGAAAGCTCAGCTCGAATGTTCCGCTATCGCCCTGCGCCGAGCTGGTAGCGATCGATGTGAATGGGACGTTGGTGGCGAAAAAATGTGAAGGGTCTGTATATGGCTTCGAGACATCACCATCAATCCGTATCGAATTATTGGTAAGTCGCAAGGTGCTGCTGATGGTAGTATAAGGTCCGGCAACGCATGGAATGGATATACTCACTGATTTGATGCGACGGAAATAATGTCCGGGATAATCCATATCAAGCCATTCTTCTGGAATACGGAACGTGCATGAGCCTGTTTCGATCAGTTGCAACAGCGCGGCTGGATCCAGCATAAGCAACGAAATATGTTTCGTCAGCTCAAGCTCACGGACGTTTCGCTCGAGGAACGACGATTCCAGTTGCTTCAAGGCAAGCGACAACTGCTCGCCTGCTGTGATGCCCAGGAATGAATCCTGGAAATAACCGTATTGAATAAAACTGGAATCCGGAATACCAAGCTCAAAACGATATGCCTTCTCTGCTTTACGGGCCATGTTGTATGCAAGCTGATAGCCTTCCTTGCAAACGTGCTGTAGCCTGTCGTTCATCCATTGATATAATTCTTCGTTGGAGAATTTGCCAATGAAAAATTGTTCGACAGCCTTAGAATTATCGGTTTGCTGAATGTGGTTAGCTAGTTCATGCGCCGCCATCTGATGCCTGATCTGGGCCGCGATGATCTGCTTGTCAAGCTGTACAATTTCACGGGCGGTCATATTGGCCTGGAAAACCCAATCCTGTTGGCGCCGGATATACGATGCCATACGCGCAGCGCTGGCCGCTTCCGCAGAAAGCAAATTTGCCTGCCCTGCCAATGCTCTTGCGCCGGCCGCGATCGCCATCCCGATCTGCTCACCACTCGTAATTTTTGTATGACTACCTACACCAAAAGGCTTAAGATTCACAAAGAGGCCCGGAAACATGTGAAGAATGCCGGCCAGCACCTCAGCAGAATTCGCAGCATAGCTTACGATTTCCGCTGCCCTATTGAAAGCCATTTCCTGCATTTCTTTGGGAATAACTTTAACCCCACTCTCTTCTGTCCTGACCAGACTTACATCTATCGATGACGTCACAGGATTAACGACTGTTTCCCCGGGCAGTGAAGAGCGTTCACTCAAGGTGTCCGTTAAAACAGGGGCGGCGGGAATTTCAGACTCATCCTTTCCCAATAATTGGTTTGCGTAATGCTGAAGTTTTTGTCTTGCTGTAAGTCGGCCGGATGTAAGTGTGTCAAGATTTGCCTGCGCCTCGAGGACCTGGCGTTTCTTTACCTCACTCACCATTGTAAGTATTTCGATCTCCTGCGTTTGCCGTAGGCGCGATAAAGCTTCTGCATCCTGTTTCTCGTTGGCGGATAACAAGGCATTCCCAAGCGAAACCACTTCATTGGAAAATTCCTTTGCTTTCTGCAACAAATAGCTGAAGCGGTATAGTGGCGCCGGGCTTTCAAGATCGGCAAGAATGCTTCCGATGTCGAGACCTTCCGCTTTTGCCCTTAATAAAAGAGCAGGGTCAATAGGTGGCTCATAAAGGGCAAGTGGTTTTACAATGCCGTCAATGTTCTGTCCGTGCCGGATCTTAAATAAACGGTCTCCGATCTTCGTCCAATAATTAAGGAGCTGATCGTTTGGCGGAATACAGAAATAAAGCGCCTTGCCAATTCCGAGTAGACTTTGAGGAATAGAGTTATCAACAATGCCCACACTTCCAGAATTTGGAAATGCATTTTGATATTGCACAAGGGCGTCGCCCAGACTATTTATGCCGGTTGCCGAACTTTTTAATGTGTCGTAAGAGTAGGGCTGAATATTTCCACGCGTAGGAACATATTGGGGCTTATCTCCGAGCACGTGCAATGCCAGGATATAAAGTTGTGTGGCTTCGTTGATGTTCTCTCGCCTGTAGGTCATGAACAAGTCGTCGCCCCACGCGATCAGGTTATCGAGGTAACGCATCACGGCGTTCTTCATAAAAGCAACGATACGGTTACGTGCAATGGCAAACGCGTTGAATGGATCTTCGCGCCATTCATTAACGACCTTATCAAAATCGGCCTGTGAGCCAGTGCCCTTCTGTAAATCGTCAAGCATAATCTTTATGGCATCTTCAATCGGTCGCTTGAAAGGGAGAACACCCCAGAACGGGGAATTCGCATTGGAGCCGATCACAGCTTCAGCGGATGTCGGATCAAAAATATAGTGAAACCATTTCCGCGCATCCGAATACTTTCCGTTGCTGCTCAGGCGTGTGGCGATCATAAACGGCGCATGAAAAAACAGCTCCCAGTTATAGAGGGAGTAGGTGCCATACTTGCTGAAGTCTACATTTTGCAAGTAATAATTCCTTTCGTCGTCGAGCGGATCATATTTTTTGATATAGGTGAAGTTAGGGTCATATGTATCAAATGTTTTTCCCTTGTCATTAGCAAGCACGTCCGGGTTATCGTCGATCACTTCATTAATAGCGTTCGGCAATTCAGCAGTATCTGCCAGTAAAAGCATGCGGACGCCACCTTCATTTATTTTTTTTATAAATATTGAAGCAAAGGGATGGTAAAAGGTATAGAAAGACAGGAGGTTCTGAGGCTGCCTAAGACCTGTGACACCAAAAAAAGGTGAGATTCCTCTTTCCTGCTGTAACCCGCTGTCTTGCGAAACACCGAGACCACTCTTCACTGAAAACATTCTCAAATTTCCGCTTTCGTCTGGTATCGCACTGTCCGTGTTAAAGAAACGGCCCCTGGAAATGACGGATCTGTTAAAGGGAAGATGCAGGACGGTACGTGTAGCATCTGGCAAAAAACTGTGAACTGTGTCCTGTGGTTTTGGCTCTACAAAGTAGATGCGGTTATTTACGACATCCGTATAAAAAAATGGATATTGTATTTTTAAGTCAAATTTTTCTATCTGTACATTATTCGAAAATATGATACGATGCTCCAACGGTTTGAATAGCAGGATCAGGTTATCAATCGAAAAATCATCGACCTTTTCATAAGACTGATAAAACACTTTATAATCCTCAGCATTAGGGAGACGTCTATTATTAAACCACTCCGCCAAAGGCAGCATCGTATTTTGGACTGCTTAATATTTTTTCGTGCACGTCGGTCAATTCGAATTTGCCGAATGAATGAACAGCCAAGCTCCCGACCTTGATTCCAGCATTAATCGACAGCAAATTGCGTGAATCGACGGTTGGCGAGAAAGAATACTGATCGGGTACGGCACTGCTCAGGATCTGGTATGTATCAGGGATAGCTGCCCATATTGATGTGTCAATGACTTCTTTGGAGATTTTTTTTGGAGTCCATTTATCCTTTGAATACTCGCTCCACGCAATCCTCACCTCCCAATATGGCAGTGGTGCCATATCATTCGGTGCGGATTTCGCCAGTGTTTCTATGGCAACACTCGCTGTGCCTGACTTTACTGTCTTCGGGGTGAATTCAGGCCAGAATAAAAACAACCTGTTCTTCCATACAACGGGCATCAGGTGAACTCCACTATCTGCGCCTTTATCAGCGCTCTTGATATCAAGCGGCACATTTTCCCACGGAGACCAATACTTGTTGGCATTCTGAGTTCTGAAATAATAGTTATACGGAGCGGCATGTGTTCGCGCAAATACATACAGGGTATCCTTGAATATATGGTTATAAACTCCGCATATATCCATATTGCTTACTTCATTGAGTTTATACAGATATTCCCGAAACCCGTCCTCACAATTGGACTCGGTGATATCTGATTTCTTCAGGTGCGATTCAAACTCTTTGAAAAAAGGGCTTTTGTCATCACGCAGTGATGGATCAAGGTAGTTCTCCACATAAATGAAAAGCTTCTTCAAACCGGCGGCCACGCTGTAGTGTTTCATCCAGTCCCATTGTTTGACATCAACGGCATCGGTGCTTATTCCCTCTTCGAGGCCAAGCACGCAACGATCCGCAAAAAGTTGAGCACCAAGTGTGGCCTGAATGACACGAGATGTCACCATTATCGATGTCATCTGAACATCAATCAGCAGGTATTCGAATAGCGAATCCGCATCGGTGAGAAATTCGCCGTTTAATTTTAATCCCAGCGTAAGCAGATAACTCGTCAATGCGCGCTCCTGATTTTCGCGGATGCTATCGTTCAATTGTCTCGCGATGGTCAGCCAGTTGTCCTTGTACTTCGACTTAACTGCATTCTTTATCTGTTCTGCTGTTGCGTATAAATTCTTGAAATCAGCGGGTAGGGCCCAGTTGGATTCTAATGCAACCCATGCTGGCAAGCCTGTACTGCTAATGGCCATGTTGGTTCTGGCGGCAAGATCAAGTGCGCTGATAATTGTTAGCAACGCAATCTCATTCCTGAAGCTTCCTGCATTGAAGTTGTAAAAGCTTGGTGTCGGCACCGGCGTATTTTCATTTCCTGCCAGGTACACCAGGTAATCTTTGTTGCATCCGATCGCGCCCGCTATCTTTGTTAGGAGGGCGTCCGACGGCAAAGCCGCGTTGTTTGCATTGAACTCAGAGGTAGCATTCTGAAATATTCCCAATAGTACCTCGGAAGGTATTTTTTCTCTTACAGAAACATAATCGGATATCCTTAACCATTTATCCTGTTTAACCTTAAGAAAGTCAATTGATGCAAAATCGCTGTTATGCGTGGTGAGAAAATCTACTTCCTCAGAAGTCAGGCTGAATTTTTCTATCATCTGCGCAGCACGACAACATTGATTCATGAAATCAAGAACTGTATTTTCAATTGCTGCCCGCGGATAAAGAAATGGTCCACCGAGATCCACGGGAGGCATGGTCAGGGACTGCCAGGTTAAATTTATTTCCGGGTTAACTGCTCCAACGTATTCGATGCTGATGACGGCCATTTTGCCCCCAGTAAGTTTGGTTTTGCCCGACACCGTTTTACCCGTAGCTGCAAGTCCTCCAGTATTGAGCTCAAGGACCGTGTTGCCGCCAATCAACAGCTTTGCTGATTGGGTATTATTCAACACTGTCACCGTGAACGTATACTCTCCATCGGAAGGCGGCGATATCCATCCATCCCAGCGAATGCTGAGGGCACCGAGAGGAATAGCCCCCGGGAGGAAATTAATAGAAGAATCTGTCTGGTCGACGTGGGGTACACTGAAGTTGTTATCCTTGAAATAGCTTCCCGACAGCCCCTGCTTCATCATCGCCGCTATGATCGGCGGAATGCCTTTTGACGTGATGCTCCGTGTTGTGAGTATATCAAGACCGGTGAGCGAAGCGATCGCAGCAATGATCCTGGCCTGCTTCAATTGCTCGATGACGTTTGGGGTGAGAGGCGGTACCTGATGTTTGCCTTCTTCATCGATCGTCAGGAGGTTTTGCCATAAACGCGGAATTTCCTGAAGCATAACAGCTTTTGAAACAACAAACGGATCTGTCTCTTTTGCGTCACCATTTAAGATATAATTCAGCAGTGCTGCACTGAAACCCGAACGTTGAAATTTTCTAACCTTCTGAATAAAGTCAAGACCCTGGTCAACATCGGCAAAAGGATCGACGCCAAAACACCGGGATTTTAGCAGGCATAGATCCTGCACTGAGATTTCCAGTCCATCTGCCAGCACCTTGTAGCGGTATATTCCGCTAAGGCTTGGCCCTGAAATAACTGCAGTAGCCGGATTTATACCGGCATCGTTAAGGATAGTGCTATAGTCTTCAGCTGAAATACTCAACGCTGCACAGATAGCAGGTATATTGTCGATAAGCTTATTTGCACCCGGAGCTAGTTGGTTAAGCGGGCTTAACACGAATGGAGTCGGAGGACCGAAATTTGTTGAGTCCAAATTTCCGGAGCGTCTTAAGAACAACTGCGCATACAATGAGTACTCCCCGTAATAGTCAATGTCGCCCCAGAGCGATGCCAGCTTCAGGAGCGGGATATCCACGAGCAGCTGTATCCTACGAATGCATGCAAGCGCATGAATAACAAACTGATCCGTCACGGCTTTTCCGAGCGCAAAGATCACCGCGTCAAGATCCTGGATATTCCAACCTGTTTTCCTCCACAAGCGTATGAACTGATGAAATTTCTCGAGCCACCCAGCGGAGAGTGTGACGTCGATCGCGGCGCCAGGTGTTTCATAAATCCACTTGAGTGAATGCAATATTGTGTTCTCCAGATCGCAGCCAGACTCTGATCGATAAAGTGTAATGGTTTCGCTGAACTTCGGAAAATTGGTAATGACCCATGCCGGAAACGTAAGCGGATCAACTCCTTTGGTAACGAGAAGCGCGTTCAGATCAACCGGTATTGCCCCGCCGGCAACAATCGCTGCAAGCTTATCGTAGAGCATTTGTGCGTCCATCGCGCTTCGTAAAATCACATTTTGTAAAACATTCAGGCTATCCTGGCCAGGGTTGATAAATCGTGTGCGCAAAATTTCAATAAGCTCTACGTACGATAATCCTGTGCGCCGAATAAAATCTGCCACAGGAATCCCATTGGCGGTGAATGCCGGAGCCGGATTTCCATAATAGAGCTCAACAGGTATCGCAGCCGTTGGTGTGCCGTTAAAATCAACCGACGTGAGCATCCCGAATTCCTTGAGACTAAGCTTAAGCCATTCTGCATCCCGGGCCAGGCCCGGCAACGCGCCTGCGTTAAATACTTCCATCAGTTCAGCCCGACTTGTATTCAAAAAACCAAGATAGGTCCTGATAACATCGAGTGGCTGGTGATAGGGCAGATCGAATGGATATACAGCGTTTTTATAAATGAGATAATATGCATCTGCCAATGTGTATTGCGGCTCAGCCCTGAGTTCCTGCGCCGTGACATTCCCTGTATCGCGCAACGGAGGTGACGGCATTGCTCCATTCCGATTGAGGATATTAAATTCCATGATCTCATTCACAAGATCGATATAAGGAATTTCAGTATTTGTGTTTGCGCACGTGAGCAATAGGTGGTTAATATCCGGCCTTCGCTTAAATAGTTCATCAAGAACGGAACCTCCCGCGATGGTCCTGCACGCGTCAAGGAACTGAAGAACATCAACAAGGTATGCAGATGGACTAAAGATACTACTGCAGTCGCTGCACGCACAATTCTGCGCCGCACCAAACAAATCTTTCCAGGTTTTGTTGCTCATAATGCTTACACCTTTGTGTTTATGAAGTCACTGATCGACTGGCGTTGTTTGGGCGATATAATCCTGGAAGGCATTGAGGTATCAAGCGTATCACGTAACTTCAGCAATGCATGTTGTGCACGCATTAACTGGTGACGTGCCATATTATAAACGGCGAGCGCGACGGCCGGACCGCCCAAAGCTTTTGCTTCCTGCTCTATGAATGTACGTTCGGAGATTTGGGCCACCTGATGCGCCGACGTAAATCCCCTCGCAAGAAGGTTGCTCATTGTTTCCGGCGTAGGACTGATTTGATAGATGCGTTGCAGTTGCTGCAGGTTCGCCACGACAGGGTCAAAGAGTTCCTTCCCGGAAATCTCACCGATCTCTTTTGAAAATGCAGTAATGCGTGAAACACTGATATCGAAATCGGACTCACCAGTCAAAAATCTTTCGACCCTTTCCTTAACCTTGCTGTTCTCGATCTGTAGCTCACCGGAAGTAATCATAAGTGCTACCCTTTGCGTGGGAAATGAACTGTTCAGCGTATTCAATATACTATTCAGATATATTTGCACGCTTTCTTCTTCGGTGGACCCACCAACGTCGGGCGGGATACCGGTTGATTTCAATAGTCCCATCCAATCCTTCCGGTTCAACTTCAGCAACTCTACAGGGCTTTTTATCTTTCGCTTTACCTGAAGTGCCTCGATCAGTGGTGTATGTTGCGAGGTCAGCAGACTTAACTGGTTTGTTAGTTGAAGCGCCTCAATGTTTTTTTGTGGTATTCCTTTCGCGTTAAGTAACTCCCAGAACTCTTCGGGCTGTCCGGAAAAGCTCGCATAAGTTTGTGCGACGACGTTTCGTAATGCAGCATCCTCTATTGAGAAACCAATCGTTTTATAAAGGTCTTGAAGTTCCGGCGTTGTTACTGCATGCTCTCTCGCTAGGGTAAGAAAATTGGTTACAAATAACCTTATGGCCTTTTCTATCTGCGGCCCAATGATATTCGCATCGATCGAATTTTGTATGGCGGTCATCAACTCATTTTCCGTTCTCATAAGAATTGATGCCCACGACAGAGCAATTTTTTGCCGTCCTACGCCATATACCATTTCCCTTGAAAGCTTTGACTTTGGTTCCGTGTGGCATAAGTAATCCGCCTGAACAGCAAAGGAGCAACGGATACGATCCTGCTGTGTCTCAGTTGACAGGAAATCAACCTGGTCAGGTGAATCAAAAAGCTGGAACAACATTAATTTGTTGCTATTCACAAACGGTTCAATCACCTTGATGAGCCGGGCATATTCGCTAGGTCCGCGTTTAATTGAATCCGTTAGAGTGATGTCCCAGTTACGAATTTCCCGCTTATTGACATAGTCTCTCCTCGTCGCAAGACGGGAGCGGGCAGAAATAGTATCTTTATCAATCGCAAATGCAACGACATCGGCCAGGTCGATTTCCAATTGACGGAATGAAGAAGATAAAAACACTACTTCGTAGTAACCTTCCTCATTCGTCGTCGAATTGCCTAGCAATTCGAAGCCACCCTTCTTCAACTCGGTGACAGTTCTCACCGTCTTATACACCGCAGCACCGCGGAGATCAACGTCCACCACAAGTACTTCCTGACCTGGAACCGGTTCCTGGTTGGCATTGAATACTCTGCCGCTTACTTTGTAATCACCGTCAGAAGCGGTGCCGTGTTCGGTATTTGAGATATTGTTCATAGAAGAAGTAGTTTTTATTTCTGTTTACCCACAGCTTCATGTGCGTATTACCCTGGACATACGAAGTGGATATTTGCAACCAAATCCCAATCATTACCGAAATGCCGAGCGAGACAACAAGCGCAAAATATTCTATAATTGCTTCGACCCTCTTTAATGAATTATGGACAGTCCAGTTTGGCTAAAGTCCCAGGGAAATTATCCAGTGTTTATTAACTGCTTCACCTTCGAAATGCAGATTCTATCACCGCTAATAATAAACTATCTATCCTGAAACCTGGTATGTCTAAGCTATGTGAAATTTCATATAAAAACAAAGAGATTTGAGTCTTTCACATAGGAATGATAAATTGATAACAGTCTATTTTGACTATCCCTTATCAAACCAATTCTGACCAAACCTGCTATCAGTAGCTTGTTGTTTTGCTTCCTCTTATTTTGCCACTGCTACTTCGCTTTCTGCTCAAACAATTTCGCTGAAAACATCGCTTAAGGATGTAAGTCATATGATTCAGGGGATGTGGGCTTTGCCATTCTCGATCTTCAAAGCAATGAAACGCTCTTATTCAATGGAGATAAGCACTTTCCTATGCAAAGTGTATTCAAATTTCACAATGCCCTGCCAGCAGCTGTGAGGGAAGGGATCGCAAAAGATGTCAAGAGTGGTTTAGATTACTCCAATCAGTAAACCGAAAATGCGAAACATAGGAATCGAATTACCATTGCTGGATTACAATACCAATTTGGTCATCCTTCAGCGCGAATTCTTTTGCACCCCAGGGCCTCAAAGTAATTTTACTAAGATTTGGATGCAACAATTCGGGATATTTTGATGCTACTTTTTTATAGACTTCTTCAATATCATTGGTCACGAGTCTAAATTCAGGATTGTCTTTTTCAGCATACTCTTTGTTTTGAAAAAGATTTACACGCAACCCATCTTTTTCGACGACGCAGAATGGATAATCAGAATTTAGTTCTTCATGGCTAATAACAAATTCAAGACATTCAACAAAAATTTTAAGACCTGATCTAATATCTGTATAAAAGATATTAGGAACTAGCTTAGTGAAATTCATGGTGAGTTATTCTATGTAGAAAGATGATGGAAGAATCGTTAAAATATAAATTATTAAGAGATAAATTATGGTTAGTCATTACTCTTTTGATGATCCTGTTTTCATATTCTTGAAAAATATAGCCGACCTGGGGTAAAAAAGACCATAGGCCACGGCACCCAATAGAATCGCGTGCATTATCAATTCCGAAAGCGTGTGAAAATAGCTTAACACAACGTGATAAAATAGCCAAATGACCAATAGCCATCGACCGGTATTTGCCCCGCGGAGCGTTAAGATTCCACCGACTATCGCAAGAAGGCGTACAAGAAGTACCCAAATTGCATCCTTTGCAAAAGGGGATTGTATGCTCAGCTCAGGCACGTGATATATAAAGCCTACTGTTCCAGCCACGATGAAAAACCAACCAATAATTAGAACTGCAATTGGACGTTTCATTGGAATATTCTAATGGACTTTTTTTTAAGTAGTCGTAAATCTACGTAAAATAGATCCATCGATTTCGTTTGGCCGATCATTTGCATTGGGCTTGCTCCAAGTATTTTTCTAATCCCGACCTCCTTAGTTAGCTTTTGTATTACAATTGAGGCCAATCCGAATAGTCCCATGCATGAAATAGTAATGGCTAATATGGTCATCAGGGCAACAACTAAACTCAGTTGGCTATCACACTGATAGAGCTCTTTAAAGTGATCATCAGGGAAAGAGTAAACGAAAGGAAATAAAGGAATGATCTTCTTCCACGTCTGGAAAGCGGAGAATCGGACAATTATTAATAACTTAAAGGAACGATAGCAAATTTTTGCAGAGCATGACGTTGCAAGGTTTCAATCATACAACCCTGAGGTTGGGCGAATACCTGATCGATTTGATGATCGGAGGTCATGGGCACCCACTTTTGCTCTTGCACGGTTTTCCTGAAACTAAAATGGCCTGGCATAAGATCGCGAATCAACTCGCCAACGAGTTTACTATCATTCTTCCGGATCTCCCGGGGTATGGAGACTCACTTGGGCCAGTTCCGGATGGGAACTACGATAAGTATAGCAAGCGAACGTCCGCTACGGTATTGACAAAGGTCATGCAGGAATTGGGCTTCAATAAATTTGCTGTCGCTGGACACGATAGAGGCGCACGCATTGCCTATCGTTTAGCACTTGACAGTCCCGCGTCAGTTACACGTCTCGCCCTGTTAAATATTATTCCAACCCTGGAGGTAGTCGAAGGCATGAATTACAGAAAGGCAATCAGTATGGAGAACTGGCTGTTTATGGCTCAACCTTCACCTTTCCCCGAAACAATGATAAATGCTGATCCAGCCTTTTATCTTAATCATGTCATTGATAGCTGGTCGGCAAATTCGGAATTGATTTCATCAGAAAGCAGGGATCATTATTTGCGTGCGTTTAAGGATCCATCCATCGTTGCGAGCATGTGCGCAGAATATAGGGCAACGGAACTAGATTCTTCAAATGACCTTGAAGATCGTAAGAAGGGAAACAGAATTCAGTGTTCGATACTTGTGTTGTGGTCTGAAAAAGACTTTCCAAATAGTTCTACCATATTGACTTCATGGAACCACTGGGCGTCCAATGTATCGGGATTATCGCTGCCATGCGGACACTTCCTTATGGAAGAGAGCCCAGAAGAAGTACTCGCGGAATTTCTAAGATTCTTTAGACAATGAAATTAAAAACCGTAGTGATAGTCCCTATTCGATATTTCCCTCGCGTAAACTATTGATCGGCATAGAAGCCTCTTTTTCGGTCATGGTCGACATGATGATCCAATGTACATCGGGAATTTCCAGTGGTGCGAAGCTGCTGAGCAGATCTATACCAAGTGCGTTGCGTTCTAATTGGGTTCCTGTCACTCCCTGGAGAGCCTTTGAAACGGATTCCTGCCGGATCTCTTCCATGAGAATGCTGGTCTCCATTTTTCGGATCTGTTGAAGTAACGCGCTATCGTAGTTTTGTTTCTTCAGCGAAGAAAGGTGGTTGTCCATGTTTTCAATAAGCTGACGTGAGATTGAGCGAAGCTTATAATCACCGCCGAGCATGAAGGTCTCACCACTGTCACCAAGGCCATCCTCCCGCCATTTGTTGTTGCCCGTAAGGATCTGATTGATCTTGTTGATCGGCATTTGAAAAACTATGATACCTGTTTTGGTGTCCCCATCGTAAACGGGAGCCGCGATGAAGGAGGCGGGAGAATGATATGAAGGGTCATACGGCTCAAAGTCGATAAGCTGAACAAAATCCCTGTCAGCGCTGGCAATGGCATTCTTGACGACTTGTCCAAAATTTGTCTTGTGATATATGCCTGATACAAGACTTGTTGCAAAGTCAACTTCCTTAAATACGCTGTACAACATGTCACCTGTAACCGCATCGATGAGAAAAATGTCATAATAGCCGAACTTCTCGAGGAAATTTCTGAGAATGGGATGGTAAATGTCGTGAACGCTGCTATACGCGCTTCCATCGTTGGCATCATTCAATAAGGATTTTTTTCCAGTAGGATGAGGGTTGGCTGAAATATACAGGTACTGCAGGTGTGCCACGCGATCGTCCGTTGGAATGTACTGGGATGATAGCGCGGAGAAGCTGGTATTATCGTTCAACTTAGGAATGAATTCATTCTCATAATACGCAGTAATGCTCTCCTGATGAATCATCTTCTGGTCCTTTGAAAGTGCGATGCCAATTTTGTAGAAAGCTTCCTTGAAATCATGGACCGCGTCGATGATCATTTTGTCTTCTGAAAAGGTGAGGATCTGATTCCTGATGATGTCGAAATAATACTCCACATTTCTTTTTTTAGTGGATGTGATGGACTTCAGCTGATCAAATTTTGATTGGTGGTTCAAAGCCCCCAATTTCCTGAAGAGGGTATCATACTTTCGGCTTATAGTTTCCTGTGTCGCCTGCAACTCTTCCTGGTTTTGCCTGAGTTCCTCTTCCTGAGCTTTCATTTGCTCAGTTTGTTGGTGTAATTCATCAACCATGCGTTGCGTATTTTCTGCCATACGTATAGACGAGACGGTGTATGCAATGCTTTCACCGATCTTCTCAACAAATACAATCTCATGCTTACTGAATTCACGAAACGACGCGAGCTCTATAATGCCCATGATCGACTCATTCATTTTGAGCGGTACGATCAGGATGTGCCGCGGGTTTGCCTCCCCAAGGCCAGAAGTAATTCTCACAAAATGATCGGGAACTTCTTTTAGATAGATGGTTTGTTTTTCCAGGAAAGCCTGACCAATTATTCCTTCTCCGGGCGCGACCTTGTGATCTAAGTACTTTGTCCGGTTGTAAGCGTAGCATGCCTGCATTTCCAAATGCTCATTGCCTTCCGGGTCGCTCACCAATATAAAAATGGCACCCTGATTTGCCTTAATGATGCGAACGAGATTCACAATGATATCATTCGATATGGACTTCAGGTCCTTGGCGGATTGCAATACCTCTACAAATTTTGCAAGACCATTTGATGCCCAGTTACGCTGCTCATCTTCCTCTTTGATCGAGATGAGATTTGCTTTGATTTCAAGAAGAGCCTTTCCTAAAAGATCATGCTCATGCCGCGGGACGTATGGGGCGTTGAGGTTACCAGCTTTTATCTGGTCAGCAAATTCTGCCTGGCGGAGCACGTCATCTCGGAGCTGGCTCAAATATGAGCCGATCTGAGTTGTCTCGGCCAGGCCATTTACGCTTTTCATTGCTGAGTACTGCCCTGTTACAAGATCCCTGGTGGCGAGGTCTATGGACTTGATGCCAGTAGAAAGCCGGCGAATGAAATGCGCCGAAAGCATGGCGCATGCGACAAAGAAAAGCAATATCACAACGAGAGAAGCAATGTGGTCTGTAATGTTATGACGGAACGTAAAGATTACTATGCCAAACGTTAAAATTAACGGCAGGCCAAAAAGAAGAAAGAGCTTGTGAGTGAGCTTTAGTCTGCGAAAACCAATATCCATGATTTTGCAATATGAATTCAAAATAACGATTTTTTTTCAAACGGAGGCCTGAATACATTTATAGATCGATTGATTTAATGGTTGATTGATGCTATTGGCGGGCAGTCGCAAATCGCCAAATCACTAAATCATATAACCTGCCTGCCGGTAGGCAAGTCACAAAATGACTAGTTCCATCGGACCCTGATGTATTTTTCGTTCTTTTTAAAATGAGGTGGAATTGCTTTTAAGATCTCATCGCGCAGTTTGATGAGCAACATCTCCTTGAGAAAGCCATTGTGAACGGCTAAGCTTACCTCTCGTACCGGTTCCGGAGACGTGAAATGCTTTACGTGCTTATTCTTAATATTCACAGAAAGTTCAGGAATGAGCGTGTATCCATAATTATTATCCACCATGGCCTTCAGCGTTTCGAACGAGCCGCTTTGGTAATTGAGTTGATGATGGATCTTTTTTCCTTTCGAAGAGCAGAGATTTTCTACCTGTCCCCTGAAGCAATGACCTTCCTCCAGCATGAGCAGGTTGTCGTACGTGAGCGATTTTACATTGACCTTTTCCTGTTGGTAGTATTTCAGATTTTCGGACGTGTATAACAATATAGGTTCATAGAAAACAGGTATTTCCCGGATCTCTTTGTCGTCGAGGGGAGTCACCAGTATTGCCAGGTCCAGCCTGTTTGTTTTTAGATAACGAATAATATCATTGGTCTGAAGTTCCATCACTGTGAATGATGTACCCGGATTTTTTTCAAGGAACTCGTTAAGGAAACGGGGAAGCAGGTAAGGCGCCAGCGTTGGGATTATGCCTAATCTGAACTCTCCTTCAATAGAATCCTTTTCATTCCGGATAAACTCCTTGAGGTTTCTGATCTCTTGGAGGATCTGGCGTGCGCGTGAAATGATCAGTTCACCGGACACCGTCGGCTTAAGCGGCTGACTTTTGTCGAAGATCTTTACCCCAAGCTCACCTTCCAGTTTCTTGACCATCATGCTTAAAGTGGGCTGAGTCACATGGCAATGCTCGGCTGCCTTCACGTGATTACGGTGAATATCAAGGGCTACGATATATTCAAGTTGCTGGAGGTTCATGGGTTGAGAAATGAGTTATAGACAAAACTAATACAATGGGAATGAATATCGATGGGATTTATATCGAAGGAGGCTATTGCGTCCATATTTGACACAAATGCTGTCTGTATTGCAAAAACCTTGTCGCTAGCGGTGTAATGGAGGGCCCGCCCCGATGTATCGGGGCTTTTTTATTTGTCCGAATCTGTAAACCTTGGTGTAACCTTTAGGACACCCTCCGGTAAATAACACGAAAATTGACAAAAAGCCTCGACGGGATGACAGATGAAATGATCATGGAAGCCGTAAAAAGCGGTGACCTTCAGCAGGCATCCATGCTTTTTGAACGCTATAACAAGCGCATTTTCAATTTTCTGGCACAGTTGACAATGGATAGAACGCTGGCAGAAGACCTGACCCAGAATGTATTTCTGAGGATCATCAAATACAGGAACTCGTACAAGCATGGCGCACGATTTCAACCCTGGATTTACCAGATAGCAAGGAATATATTTTCCGATCACTACAACATGCAGAAGAACAGAATGTCGGGTTTCGTAGATGTGGAAAAAGTGCAGGATCATATGCCGGACTCAGATGAAAGTCATCTGATGGATGAAAGAGAGAAGCTGTTGCATAGATCGATGGCAAAGCTCGATGAAGACCAACGTGAGCTGCTGATACTAACACGCTTTCAGCAAATGAAATATGAGGAGGTAGCGGTCATTATGAACACAACGGTGGCTAACATAAAAGTGAGAGTACATCGGGCGATAGCCAAATTGAGAGACTATTATTTTGAACTGGAAAAGATCTGAAGATAACTGTATGGAAACGGAAAAGCTGGAAACATTGCTGATAGATTATATAGATGGCAAGCTGCCCGAAGCGGAAAAAAAGGTCGTGGAGGAGCAGCTCCTTAAGGATGCTAGCGCATATCGCCTGTACGAACAGCTGAAAGAGATTATGCAGGCTATGCATACTTCTCCCCGGATAGAACCTTCACAAGATCTACGCAAGGGATTCGACCTGCTGCTCGAAGCTGAAATTCAGAACACCAAAAAAGGAAAGGTAGTCCTGTTTCAACCGGCATTCTATCGCGTTGCAGCCGCCATAGCATTTGTGATTTTGGGAGGGGGAGTAGGATTCTGGATCAGTCAGCAACGGCAGCAAGCTGCGGAATTGGAGGCCATGCGAAAAGAGGTGCAAGCTACGAAAACACTGATGATGGCCATGCTAGGGGATCAGAAGTCGGCCAGTCAAAGATTTCAGGCAGCGACAGTGGTATACAATGATATTGAAAAAATAGACGATGAAATTGTCAATGCGCTTGTGCGCACCATGAACAACGATGAGAACACCAATGTGAGGATCGCTGCCCTTGAAGCGCTTGGTAAATTTCGCAATCAACCTCATGTGAGGAAGGCGTTGATCACAGCCTTAAATACTCAAAAGGATCCGCTTGTACAAATTGCACTTATCCGCCTGATGGTAGAGATGAAGGAGCAGGGCATCAAAGGCGAGCTAGAGCGGATCACAACAGATGAAGAAACATTGCCGGCCGTTAAAGATGAAGCGCACGCCGGACTACTAAAGCTTTCATGAAAATAGTTAACAACCTCTCGCTGTGGCGGTTTAAAGAGAGTAAATGCATGCAACACACCCATACGCTGCCATGGTTAAAGGAACTTAACACAAACTATAATCAGTAAAACAAAAAAGAGAAAAAGAACAAAAATGAAAAGGATATTAACAACAATTGCAGCAGCGTGTATCACCATAGGATTTATACACGCTCAGGAATTTAAGGTCGCGAAAAGCACAGGGCGACTTGAGATCAAGGAAGTAAATCACGTGTCTGTCGAAGGCTATTCGGGTAACGAGATCATCTTTACCTCCCGAAGTGGCAAACATGAGAAGGATGAACGCGCGGCGGGACTTCGCGCGATCAGTAACAATGGCCTTGAAGATAATACCGGCCTTGGACTTTCTGTTTTGGACAAAGGATCAGTGATAGAAGTTCAGCAGCTGAAAAAGACTGATGGACCAGAAATCACGATCAAGGTACCGAAAGGAGTCGTAGTGTCATATTCGCATTCATCTCCTTATGGAAGCGAGGTTGAATTCAAGAACATTGAAAGCGAGATCGAAGTATCGACACTTCATAATGGCGTAGAACTTACCGATGTTACCGGACCCATGACAATAAAAACTATTCATGGTGACATCGATGCATCCCTCGGCGCTAATATGAAAAGCCCGATATCTATAGTCTCTGTCCATGGTCATGTAGATCTGGCGATGCCTGTTTCTACGAAGGCTAGCCTCAAATTAGGTACAGTATACGGGGAGATCTTCGTCGATCCTGACTTTAAGATTGAGATCGAACGCAGTGGTAACATGATCAAGTACAGCGACAATGTTGCGGGTAAGCTCAACGGTGGCGGGCTGGATATTAATTTATCATCCACGCACAACAATGTCTATCTGAGAAAGAAATAAGTCACTTGACCCCATCGCCTGCTATTGTCAGCGATGGGGTCTTAAATATATATCGCGATGAAAGCAACAATAATATTAATGATTGCAATTGCCATAGCCTGGACATCCGATGCTCAGACACCGATCAACAAGACTGTTCCTTTTGAATCAGGTAAAACAGTCCTGATGCACTTTGATTATCCGGAACTCATCCGTGTTAGCACATGGGATAAAAACGAGATCAGCATCCAGGGATCTGTCAGCATCAATAATGGCGAGAACGACGATGCCTTTGAATTACTCACGTCAACTTCGGGCAATGTGATTACTATCCGTAATGAAATAAAGGATCTAAAAAGTCTTCCTCAAAGGATAACGATCGTAGATGGCGGCCAGAAAATCATGTTCAGGAGTCATGCAGAGTATAAAAAGTATCAGGCTGAGCACGGTAAATCCGGTTTCGAAATGGTTTCAAACGGCGTTGACATGGAGATATTCATTGACGTTAAAGTACCCAGGAATGTATCGACCCGTGTCGAGTCGGTGTATGGTATGGTTGAGGTCAAAAGCTTCACTGGTCCGCTCACCGTTGATGCGACATACGGTGGCGTTGATGCAGCCCTTATCGAGCGTGCAACAGGGGAGATCGTAGCGGAGACAAATTACGGGGAAATATATACGAACCTGGATGCAAAATTCGGAAGCGATATCAAGGACAGGGACTTCTATACATTCGTGACTGCAAAGCCGGGAACAGGTCCTCAATACAGACTCGAGTCGAAGTATGGAAACGTGTATATCAGAAAAGCAAATTAGGTATGAGTCACGGCTCAAGTGGGCACTTCACCGCAAAGGTCGCCAAGGACCGCAATATTTCTTCGCGCTCCTTTGCGATCCCCGCGGTGAAGAATTCAAAGCGCCAATCTTCAATTTACTTTACAGCGGCTCGATTTGTATTAGCCAGATCGGCGATGGTATTGGTGGACAGAATTTTTAGTGTGGCGTCACGGACTTGTCCAAAAAGATTGTTGATCCTGCACGTGTGTTCATCTTGACACATTCCACAACTATCATAAAAATTAAGTGAAACGCATGGTAGCATGGCTACCGCTCCGTCTATGTGGCGTATTACTTCGATGATTGGGATCTGCTTTGCATCTTTAATAAGATAATATCCACCGCTCTTTCCCTTTTTGCTTCCAAGGATCCCGGCATTCTTGAGATCCAAAAGAATAGCTTCGAGGAATTTTTTGGGAATGTTTCTTTCCGTGGCGATCTCACCGATCGTTACTGAAGTATTATCTTCAAGGTCAGCCAGATAAATGAGAGCGTGTAGAGCGTATTGACATTTTTTTGAAAGCATATACTAACCGGCTGACATACATGAGCAAGCTACAAAAATACTCATTTTATACTGAAAATGCATCTGCCGACTTTATGTAACGTTTGCATTATTAAAATCTACTAATTCTATAGACAATATTGATTTTTACGAATTTTATTATACTTTTGAACCCGTTGGGTTTTAACACTGGTCGGCGGGTACACCTATGGTGGTAGGTGTGCTGCCTGACCATTGTTGAGAAAGTGTTACAGCTCTTACGACTTATAATAAACATTTCGCATTCAAAAGTGAACACCATAGAATTACCTTATAAGCCCTTGTTCGACGTCGGAGAAGGCGATCCGATAATCCTGCTTCACGGTCTGTTCGGAAACCTCAGCAAACAAGTAGTTTTTCTGAATCACTGTGGTCATGTTCCTATGATGGAACAACCAAAGCTATTTAACAAGCATGTCAGAGATTTTTTGGAACAGTAGCAGTGCAATTATGCTGCGCTGGCAATCCCCGCATTTTTCTTATTTGAGGTTTATTTACGGAATGTAGCCGCCTGATTTGACGGAGCTTGCGGAGAAATAAAACTATCTCTGTTTGGGCAACCGGGTTTGTATTACATTTATTATCTTAAAACCCAGTAAACAAACAGTGTTTACAACCCTTCACAAATAATTCTATGGCAGAACAAAACAAAAATCAAACCGCACTTGGCGATGTAGCAGCACGGCAGTTAGCCATTGCAACCCGTACTGTTCCTCAAATGTCAACGATTACTCCCCGTTGGCTGACGAGGCTTATGAGTTGGATTCCTGTTGAATCAGGTGTGTACAGAGTGAACAAGGTCAAGGATGCAAGCAGCGTCGAAGTCGATTGCTCAGGAAGAGATGAAAGGGAATTGCCCCAAACTTTTGTCGATTACATAGAAAATCCACGTGAATACAACTTAAGTGCTGTCAACACGGTGCTGGATGTGCATACACGTGTTTCGGATCTATACAGCAAACCCTACAATCAGATCAGTGAACAGCTACGTCTTACGATCGAAACAATTAAGGAACGCCAGGAAAGCGAGCTCATCAATAATAAAGAGTATGGACTATTGCACAGTATTGCTCCATCTCAACGAATCAAGACAAGAAAAGGGCCTCCTACACCTGACGATCTTGATGACCTGCTAAGTAAAGTGTGGAAAGAACCTGCTTTCTTTCTTTTGCACCCTCTTACTGTAGCGGCATTTGGCAGGGAGTGCACCAGGCGTGGCGTTCCACCGCCAACGATCTCATTGTTTGGCTCGCAGTTCATTACCTGGAGAGGCATTCCATTGATCCCCAGTGACAAAGTGAATATCGAAAATGGTAAATCGAAAATATTACTGTTGCGTACAGGTGAAAGCCGGCAAGGTGTTGTTGGTTTGTATCAACCGGGCCTTCCGGGTGAACAATCACCGGGTCTCTCCGTGAGATTCATGGGTATCAATGACAGGGCAATTGCTTCATACCTGGTTTCACTCTATTGTTCACTAGCGGTTTTGGTTGACGACGCCATAGCAGTTCTGGATGACGTCGATACAGGAAATTATCATGAGTACAAATACTGATCAACCTTTTCTTCCGGATGCGGACCTGCTGCAACGGCTGGCCAATGAATATTTCAATGCTTATCCGTCTGCCAAGAACACTGAAAGCGAAGCAGGACCGGCTAGTAAGTCCACGTTTTCCAAGGATATCGTCAGCAATCCGGGTAATGGTGTAAACCTTCAGCATCCACAGACAAGTTTGAGGGATCCTCATTTTGCTGATGAGCAAAAAATTCCTTCATCAGTCGCTGGCAGCGGGATTTCGCCTGATATGATTGGAGATGTTAATAAATACAAAGCAAATTCCCCTCAGACCACAGCGCCCAATACGCACACAATTCAAAACGGAAATGTTCCAGGTTCCGTGGCAGGAAGCGGTATTTCTCCCTCGGTCATGGATCAGGGAGGAATTGTTGATATCAATGAACCTCAGACAAGTTTACGGGATCCGCTTCGGAGTAATCCCAACGTTGTGCCTGGATCATTGGCAGGAAGCGGTACATCTTCGCCAGATCCTGCTCATCGTGTTGGAGCAAATGCATTACAACCCGGCTTTACGCCTGGTCCTTTTAGCATGCCAGCGATCATACCTCCATCATTCGGAGGAGTAGGAGCTTCGCCCGGTGCCCCCGCACAGATGGTTCATGCTCCGGGTCCAAGTTATTCCTCATACTTACCCTTTCAACCAGAGACGTCATTTGAGGCTGACCTTAGAAATGCATTGAGCAGGCTGCACTCAAATGATTTTGAGCAACCCTTGCCCTATGCGGAAAATCTCCCTTTAGGCGACCCCTCCTTTTATTTTTTACGCGGGCAAAGCGACCATCATAGCACGGAACTATCACAACATTATCTTTCACAGAAGGAAAAACACGGCCTCACAAAGGCTGGCTTCGATGTAAATCTTGTAAAACGTGATTTTCCCATTCTGCAGGAATATGTAAACGGGAAGCCCTTAATATGGCTTGATAATGCAGCGACTACCCAGAAACCACGACAGGTAATTGATCGCATCAGCTATTTTTATGAACACGAAAATTCGAACATACATCGTGCAGCCCACGAGCTAGCGGCCCGTGCGACCGATGCCTATGAAGGTGCCCGCAAGAAAGTCCAGAATTTTCTGCATGCGGCTTCACCTAATGAAATAATATTTGTGAGAGGAGCAACGGAGGCAATCAACCTGGTGGCCAAAAGCTGGGGCGAACAATTCCTTAAAGCGGGTGATGAGATCATTATCAGCCACCTCGAGCATCATGCGAATATTGTTCCGTGGCAGCAGCTCGCAGCCCGCAATGGCGTTGTGATCCGTGTAATCCCTGTTGACGATCAAGGCCAGATATTGCTCGACGAATATGGTAAATTACTGGGCCCCAAAACCAAGCTTGTTGCTTTTACACAGGTGTCTAACGCACTGGGTACTGTAACACCCGCCAGGCAGATCGTAGCGATGGCGCATCATGCCGGCGCGAAAGTCCTTGTAGATGGCGCCCAATCCGTATCCCACATGCCTGTGGATGTTCAGCAACTGAATTGTGACTGGTTTGTATTTTCGGGACACAAGATCTTTGGACCTACGGGAATTGGTGTGGTGTATGGAAAGGAAGGTCTGTTAAATGAAACTCAACCATGGCAAGGGGGAGGAAACATGATCTTAGATGTTACATTCGAACATACAAAGTATCACAACGCTCCAGGACGGTTCGAAGCAGGAACCGGTAATATTGCAGATGCTGTCGGACTTGGTGCTGCTATTGACTATGTGAGCAATCTCGGTATGGAGGCCATCCATCAGTATGAACACTATCTTTTGCAGTATGCGACAATGTTGATGAAAGATGTGCCAGGCCTCAGAATGATTGGAACGGCCGCGGAAAAAGCAAGCGTTTTATCATTCGTGTTTGAAGGGTTCAAGACCGAAGAGGTGGGCACAGCGCTTAATCAGGAAGGTATCGCCGTCAGAGCAGGTCATCATTGTGCGCAGCCTATCCTTCGCAGATTTGGACAAGAGACTACCGTTCGTCCATCTCTAGCATTCTATAATACATGTACCGATGTTGATGCGCTGGTTTCCACCCTATGGAAACTTCGTCAAAGCAAACCAATTAAAAAGTAATCCTTAGAAAAAGCAATAGATCGCTTGCAGAGCGGGCAGGAAATTTAACCGCAAAGGCACAAAGGCGCAAAGGGAATCCAACTGCAACTGTAACCAGGTATGTAGCAGTAGAAATCAAACTCCAGGTAACCATCCCTCTATATTTACTTTGCGTCTTTGTGCCTTCTATATAACATTCAATTCGGGGCTCTTCTGGTAGTCCCCATAGCTATCGGGAGCGGGATTGCTAAATCCCCAAGCCTGGTTTTAAAACCCTGAGCCTGATGCATTTAATTTCCAGTCTTTGGGTTAGCGACCTAATTTTATCGTAGATATCGATGAAATTGATTTAGCTAATTTTTCGTTGAATGAGTAGAAAATGTTTGAACCTACCCCCAGGTAAAATTAAGTCGCGGTCCCAAAGACGCAGCCCCACGGCTGAGGAGCCAGGGAACCGGGATAAACAGGCGAACCCTACTACAAAGTGAATTTTTGGGAGAAAAGACCTCGGATCGTTGAGTATGCAACGGCTTTTTACAAAGTTATTAACCTTATAACATAATACCTTATTGGGATACTTTGCGGTGAATAACTTGGGCTCAACGAAACCGTGCACGCCGATCTTTGCAGAAGCTTTTTCTAAGTATTACTGAAACTATTTGAACTAATTTCTCGTAATGTCTAGTAACTTAGTAGATAAAAGATCTATATTTGTTCATATTTATAAAGAATAGGGGAGAGAGCAGACTTTATGATCCTATTGCAACCTGTCCCTGATGGGAGAAGGTGCTACATTCTGCCTGGAAAATGGAACATATAAATAGAATGAAAATGAAGCCTTTAGAATTTCTTTCCGCCTCTCAATACTGCTGTTGTTGCTAATAGCCTTCCGCAAGTATTTTTTACAATCATCACATTAAATTAATTACTATGAGTCAGACAGCAACCGCTTCGTCTATTGGACAAGCATTACATATAGATAACTATTACGACATTGAAAGCAACAATGCTATTCTGGATCTTATCAAGGGCAATGAACTGGCGTCGTCCGGGGACCTTAAGATCTTTGATAGCGAGAGGGGATTCTATGAACCTCATGCGATATTTTACTATGGAGATCGTCTCAGGATCTCTTTCAGGGTCAGGCCTCAGTATGCTGGCCATTTTATTCTGATCAAGGGATTGCTTGAGTTTCACAGGTCAGGCAATTTTGCTTTTTCTTATCGGCGAAGTGACGCATCCTTCGATGCGACAATTAATACCAACCACGCTGAAGATCTCAGTGCCTTTTTAAAAACGTTATCCGGATGGCTGGACCAGGAGATCAGATATAAATCAGTTCTTAAAACTGTGCTTGAGTTCGAGCGATCATACAAATCCAGGATGGCTGAGGTCTATGCTTTGCAGGCGGAAGCCCTGAGGCCGATCTAAAGGATCCATTTTCCATTTTCGATTCCTCATAAGAATGTAACCTATCAAGCAACACCGAACACTATTGTAGTCAACGGTATTGCTGAGTGTCCCATGAAGTGCTGCCAGTTCCTATGCATACGTTTGTTCCATCAATAGCGAAAGAAAATATCCTCGCTCAGAGGGGAATAGCGCCGACGTTGAAAAACGCTGACGTAAACTTTTTAATTTTTTTTTAAAAAAATAAAGCAGGCATTTGGAGTATTCATGGGATAAGCTACATTTGTCTATCGATTTAGTAGATAATCAATTCCCACCAGATTGATTTTATACAGAAGAAGGGAGAGAATAGGCTCGATGAACTTCTAGCAACCTGTCACCACCAGGATAAGGTGCTAAATCCTACCAATGATATTGGAACTATAAAAGGAAAAACAATGAAAACAAAAATGGAAGCGACGCCACGACGAATTTTATTGTCTGGGCAAGCTTTTCGAAATCCTTGCAATAGCTGCTGTTGTAGTTGATACAACGCCATGACTATCTGTTTGTTGATAGTCTGTAATTATATGGCTTGCGGATGCACCCAATGCTTTCAGTCGTATTGGTGGTATGCCTGTGATCTAAGGTGCATTCCGTAGCCGCCAATCTTAATTCATAGTCAACTATTATAAATCATGAAATCATTCATTTCAATCGTCGTCGTGTATTTCCTGGTGCTGTTTGCCAGTGCGGTGTTTGCCCAAACAACAGAAAAGAAAGTAATTATTACAGGTGTCCGGTTTGCGTACCCTCTTGTCGAAAAATGGATCGAAGGATATAAAGTTTCCAACCCAGGTGTTGACATTGTCATCGAATCACGCACAACAACGGATCCTGCAAAATATGATCTGCTCATTGAGGCCTTCGAGCCTGCCAAGGAACAAAAAGATTCGCGCGACTACCTTTACCTTGGACGCTATGCGCTTCTCCCTATAGCCAATTCAAGTTCCACATTTGCCAAAGCGTATGCTGATAAAGGACTTACCGGTGACCTGATCAAGCAGATCTTCTTCAACGATATTTATGCCGATAAAAAAGATCAAAAGAAAGTCGAGGCAGATTTTACTATCTATACCCGGCTTCAAAAAGCAGGAGCGCCAATAACATTCTCAAAATATTTCGGCTATGAGCAGGTCAACATCAAGGGCAAAGCGATCGCTGGCGCTGATGAGCACCTGATCAAGGCAGTTCTCAAAGATTCTACGGGTATTTCCTACAATGTGCCTGGTTTGATATATGACCTCAAAACACGCCAACCTGTTGCCGGTCTTACAGTGATCCCTGTAGACGTCGATGGAAATGGCAAAGTAAGCAACGATGAACACTTCTACGAAAATCTCGACACCGTGATCGACAAAATAGAAGAAGGTGATCTGAAAAATATTCCTGTTGAATTCCTGCACTTGTCAATTGCCAAGAAGAGCACCAATGAAGAGGCTCTTAAATTCCTTCAATGGGTAGCTGCCAATGGCCAGGATCTTCTTTCCAATTACGGGTTTCTGAAGCTTGACCCTAAACGCTATCAGGAAGAGAAGGCTAAGTTCAATGTCGCTATCAATTAGACTGCCCCCAGACAAATACTATATACATGAGACTAATTCTACCCGTCAGTATTTTGATGTTGACTTTTTTTGTCAGCGTCGTGTCCGCACAAGATGTTATCCATGGCGTGATCACAGATGACTCCGGAGAAGCACTGCCAGGCGCGACTGTCTTCATTAAGGGAACAAATACCTCAACAGTTGCTGATGTATCAGGCACATTCACGATAAATGCCGCGAAGGAAGTACCGTTTACCCTTATTGTTAATTCCGTTGGCTACAAAACTCAGGATGTTGAAGTATATGAGGTTAGCGAAGAAGCAATCGAAGTTGCGTTAAAATCCGATAACATTCTTGAAGAAGTTGTGGTCATTGGCTATGGCGAGCTAAAACGAAAGGACATTACCGGTGCTGTTGCTTCGATACCAACGGAGCTAAAGGCGCAGCCTGTTGCTTCCGTTGAACGTTTGCTGCAAGGCGCAATACCCGGTGCAATTGTCACACAGACTTCAGGTCAGCCTGGAGGAGGGGTAAGTGTTCAGATCCGTGGAAGTAATTCCATTACAGCATCGAGTGATCCTTTATATGTGATCGATGGCTTTCCAATCAACAACGACTATGGCATTGTTGATGCAGGAGTAACCAATGGCCCAAAAATCAATCCATTATCATCAATCAATTCCGGCGATATCGAATCAGTAGATGTATTGAAAGACGCTTCAGCAACGGCAATTTACGGATCCCGTGGCGCCAATGGCGTCATTCTGATAACAACGAAGAAAGGCAAGGAAAATGAATCCTCTATTCAGTATGATGGATACTATGGCGTTCAGGAAGTGATGAAAACCTTACCATTGCTCACGGCTGGTGAGTGGTGGCAGCTCAGAAAGGATGCTGCGTTTAATACCAGTCCCACAGCCGTAGCGAATCTTAAGGCAGCCAACAAGGCATACATCGCTGCAGCGGAGGCTGGTGGCTATTCACTGGATACATTAGGTACGGGTACCGATTGGCAAAATGAAGCATTCACCCAGGCAGCAATTCAGAGTCATAGCCTCTCCATTTATTCAGGAGGTGACAAGACCAAGATCGCCTTTGGAGGAAATTATTTTAAGCAGGATGGTATCATCAGGAATACTGGGTTCACCCGCTATTCCGCAAGATTCAATGTAGAACATGAGTTCAATGAAAAGTTTAAAGTCCTTTCCTATGTGAACGCGAGCAGCATTTCCGCACAAGTCGGCCCTGACAACATTGTACCTAACCTCTTACAGTCCCCGGCCGCATTACCGATATACAAAAATGACGGAACATTTCTCATTTTGTCAGGGCTTGATCAGGCCTTGGCCAATCCGATCAATTCTCTGTATAATCAGACCAATGACACGAATACCAAGCGATTGCTTGCCAACATTTCAGGAGAATATAAAATAGCAGACGGCCTTACAGCCAAGGTGCTTTTCGGTACAGATGTAGTGGTAAACAAACAGAATCGTTATTTACCGAATAGTACCCAGGAAGGACTGGCTTTAAAAGGCGTTGCTACCATTGGCAATGTAACGACGGTTAACTGGCTGAATGAGAATACCATTAATTACTCAAAAACAATTGGAGATATTCATTCTTTAAATGCAGTTGCAGGCTTTACCGCACAGCGGTCAACTACAGAAGGTGCGATCGCTGGAGCCAGTAATTTCTCGTCGGATTTTTTCGAATACTACAATCTGGGCGTAGCCGTCACACCGAACTCACCGTCTTCTTTGTATTCACAATGGTCACTGGCATCATGGCTGGCACGTGTCAACTATAGTCTCATGGAGAAATACCTTTTGACTCTGACGATACGTTCCGATGGATCTTCGCGGTTCGGTGCAGATAACAAATGGGGATACTTCCCCTCGGCGGCGGTAGGTTGGAATCTTCACGAGGAAGATTTCATAAAGAACATCAATGCGGTAAGCTTCTTCAAGCTTCGTGGAAGTGTGGGCATCACAGGAAATCAATCTATTCCTCCCTATTCTTCGCTTTCGCAGCTGAGCTACTTCAGATATAATTTCAACAATCAAACTGTGTCGGGCTATGCACCCACGAATGTCCCCAATCCTGATCTTGGCTGGGAGAAGACTTTTCAGGTCGATGTTGGAGCCGATGTTGGATTATTCAACAATCGTGTTGACCTGGTTTTCGATTATTACTATAAGAAAACAACTGATCTGCTGCTTAGTGCGATCGTGCCCGGAACATCCGGCCTTGCCGTTGGGGGTCTTATAAATTCGGGTCAGCAAGCTGCAGTATATCAAAATCTCGGTGCTGTTGAGAATCGTGGATTTGAAGTGGGTATCAATACTCAGAATACAACCGGCGAATTTAAGTGGAACACCATTCTCGTATTTTCTTCGAACAGAAATAAGGTCATCGACATTGGAGAAGGCATTACCAGGATAGTTCCGAATACTAATGCGCCGTCGGTTATTGAAGTCGGTAAGCCATTGGGTTCATTCATTGTGTATGAGACCGATGGATTGATCCAACCAGGGGAAGAAGGACCGAATGCGCTCACACCGCAGGCATTCAAAGGTGTGGGAGCTCAGAAATATAAGGACCAGGATGGCGACGGCGTCATTACGCAATCAGGCGACCGTGTCATCATTTCCAATCAGCCCGGTGTTAATGCAGGTTTCACAAACACCTTTGCATACAAGGGGTTTGACCTTGCCGTATTTTTCCAGGGTTCATTTGGTGGCAAGCTCTACAACCAGAACAGGGCGCAGCTTGAGCTTAACAATGGAGCAAACAACGGAGCCGCTGCAGCTGCTTCAGCTTATCGTGTACCTGGTACCCGCGGCGAGGACGATCCGGGGCTTACCGACACGGATGTGAAGGGTGCGTATCAGGATCCGGCTATTACACTGGCAGATCGGTTTATCGAGGATGCTTCTTACATAAGGTTGAAAAATATTTCATTTGGTTATACGATCCCTGAAAGTATCCTTTCTAAGGCGAGGATAAGGTCACTCCGGATCTATCTCTCTGCCCAGAACTATTGGACGTGGACCGACTACACTGGCTATGATCCTGAGGCGAGTCAGGCTGGACAGGCATTGATCAATCGCGGAGTCGATAACGGCGTATATCCCAACAATAAGTCGATCCAGGGTGGTGTTCAGTTGACCTTCTAACTATGCAAATCAGTAAATCATAATTATTCATGCGCTCAAAGCAGTCATTCAAATGAAACAATACATTCCATATATTCTAAGCATCCTGACGCTCCTGGTAGTTTCCTGCGCGGATTTTCTGGCTGAGGAACCAAAGTCTTCTATATCTGACGATCAGTATTACAAAACTCCTACAGACGCACTTAACGCGGTAAATGCAACGTATTTTTTTTACAACGGTGGTGGACAAAACGGATCAAACCAAACGGCTTATAATTCCCTTCTTCAGGTCGGCATGGAGTTCGCGACTGATGAACAATATCCTGGTCCTGGAGCAACTAATGCGGACGTACGCTCTTTATCAGTTCACAATCATTCTTCCGCTAACAGGACCCTCTATGAAAACTGGCAGCAGCACTATGCCGCGATAAAAAAGGCTAACGTAGCGATCGAGAAAATACCTTTGATCGATTTTGGTACTAATACCGCGCTCCAGCAACGTTACATAGGGGAGGCGAAATTTAACCGGGCGTTTGTATACTTCAACATTGTACGGTTATGGGGAGACGTACCACTGATCACCGCTAACCAGAACTTTGTAAAGGCACAGGACTATTACATTGCAAAATCAGCTGCGACAGAAGTATATGCGCAGATCGAGAAGGATCTTTCTGAGGCTGCGGCCGTACTTCCGGCCACCTATTCCGGCGGAGATATCGGGAGGGCTACTGCCGGGGCAGCCAAAGCATTGCTGGCTAAAGTTTATTTGACGAAGGCATCTTTTCCATTACAGATCACCTCGCACTATCAGGATGCTGTGAATATTGCTGAGGAAGCTCTGTCGCCGGCTGACGGAGGAACTGGGATCTACAACTATAACCTCCGTTCCAATTATTCGCATGTATTCCTGCCAGCCTTTAAGAACAACGAAGAGCACATCTTCTCTGCTCAATACCTTACGAATTTTCAAAGCCAGGGAAGGAATGACTTTCCGCGCACGCTTCCGCGATTTCCGTCCAGTTTTGGAATAGTTGGTAACTATGCGGATCAGGTGAATTTCTACACAAAGGGTGCTGATAAGTCATACAGTGTCTACAAGCTGTTCAAGGCGAAGGACAAAAGAAGGAAGGTGACCTTTGCTACGCTTTATGTCAATCCCCGGACCGGTGCAAAATTCGGATCACCGATTGCCAACCCCGCATACCCCGGAGATTCCATTCCTTACTTCAACAAAACATATGATCCAGCGGCTTTCGTCGCAGTTCCGGCAGAGGCAGCTACAAATGTGACGTTGTTGCGATACGCAGAATTACTATTGATCCATGCCGAGGCGGAAAATGAGGCTAACGGGCCAACAGATAAAGCATATAAGTCACTCAACCGGATAAGGAGCCGGGCAGGGCTCAATGACTTAACGCCGGGCCTCACACAGGCTCAGTTCCGCGATTCACTGTATCTGGATAGGGAACTCGAACTTGTATATGAATACCAGCGCTGGTTCGACCTTATCCGCCAGAAGGACGCCGCTGGTAATCCCGTCTTTGTGCAGAAACTTCATGAAGCCGGAAAGGTCAACGCAGTTGACAGGAACCGGTGGTTTCCAATCCCGCAAATCGAGCTCGATAACAATCCTTTGCTTGAACAAAACGACCTATGGAAGTAGACTTATACAATACAACTAATATTTACATGACTATGAAAACTCACTACAGGTCATTGTTTCCAAAAAATGCATCGTGGAGCGGCTGGGCAATATCACTGGTGTTGATTTGCCTGAACATTATTTCTGCCTATGCACAGCATGATCCTTCGCAGCCATATAAGGGAAAGGCAGGCCGAAATCTTGCCGAGACGCAGCAATGGTGGCCGGAACACAAGAAAGCCACGGCGGGTGCCCCAAACGTTGTTTGGATCCTGCTCGACGATGTTGGGTTTGGTGCCATCAGCGCTTTTGGAGGGCCGATCAAAACACCAACATTGGACAGTCTTGCCAATAACGGACTTCGCTACACAAACTTCCACACAACAGCCATTTGCTCACCGACAAGAGCGGCCTTGCTAACAGGACGGAACTCACATTCTGTGCACATGGGATTGTTCCCAAACACCGCGATCGGCGCACCAGGGTACGATGGTTATATGCCTTTCGAAAAGGCGACCATAGCCGAAATACTCCGTGAAAATGGTTATAATACCTATGCAGTCGGGAAATGGCATTTAACCCCGCCTTCCGATGCAACAGCCATTGGGCCATTTAACCGTTGGCCTACCGGACGTGGCTTTGATCACTACTACGGTTTTCTCGGCGGAGCGACTGACCAATGGCATCCGCTGACCTGGGATGATACGCGCAAGGTGGAACCTCCCGCAGACGGTAAACATTTTACAACACGCATGTCGGATAAAGCCATTGGCTACATTGCTGAGCAGAAGTCCATTGATTCCAGCAAGCCATTCTTCCTGTACTATGCGCCTGGAGCAGGACATTCTCCTCACCAGGTAGCGAAGCAGTGGTCTGACCAGTACAAAGGAAAATTTGATGGTGGTTGGGACAAATACCGCGAACAGGTTCTTGCAGAACAGATCAAACTTGGAGTGGTTCCTACCGGCACGGTGTTGCCTCCGAGAAACCCTGGTATCAAGCCCTGGGATTCTCTTGCGGTCAATGAAAGAAAACTTTACGCACGCTTCATGGAAGTGTACGCCGGGTTCATATCACACACGGATCATGAGATCGGCAGGGTTGTCAATTACCTGAGACAGATCGGTCAGCTTGACAATACCCTGATCTTTGTATCTGTTGGTGACAATGGCGCCAGCAAGGAAGGTACATTCGTTGGGATACTGAACCGCCATGATCCTACATGGACCGATGAGCAGCGGCTGGAAAAAAATCTGGAAGACATCGATCTGCTCGGCACGGAAGCATCCCGACCAAATTATCCTTTGGGATGGGCAATGGCTGCAAATACGCCATTCAAGTACTGGAAGCAGGATGCGAATTCCGAAGGAGGCACACGCAATCCACTGATCGTCTTTTATCCTAAAGGGATCAAAGATAAAGGTTCGATCCGTAATCAGTATGCGCATCTTATTGATATACTCCCTACAACTGTTGAGCTAACAGGAGCACAAGTGCCTTCGATCATCAATGGATACAGGCAGGAACCCATTGAAGGTACGAGCCTCGCTTACAGCATCAACAATCCACAGTCGCCGTCACGTCATGTTGTCCAGCACTATGAGATCATGGGCTCGAGATCGATCTATAAGGATGGATGGAAAGCAGGAACCCTTCACAAAAAGGGAGAAGATTTCAGCAAAGACCGTTGGGAACTATACAACCTGAACGAAGACTTCAATGAGCGTTTCGATCTTGCCGCTAAGAATCCTGAGAAATTGAAAGAGCTTCAGGAGCTCTTTGACGCTGAAGCCGCAAAATTCAACATATATCCGCTCAAGGATGGTACTGAAAAGCAACTCGACTATACTGGTTTATATGTTGGGAACGAAAAGTCAACCGTGGAATTTTATCCGGAGGCAACACAGGTCTTTGGCATTGCAAGTCCTATCGTCCCGCTAAAGTCATATACGATCACTGCAGAGGCGGAGATAGCCAAGGGAAGTGAAGGAGTGTTGTTTGCGCTCGGGGGAAGGTTCAGTGGCGTAAGCTTGTTTGTAAAGGACGGAAAATTCCAGGTCGCCAATAATGCTGGCTGGAAGATAACGCACCTTGTGTCATCGAAGGCCGTTCCCGTTGGAAAGGTGACACTGAAGTATGCACTGAATTACCGTGAAGCAAAGGAATTGACCGATGACGCTGGAACGCAAGTCCTTTATATCAATGATCAGAAGGTGGCGGAAGCACCGATCATTAAGGCACAGGCAAACATTCGAAATACCGATGAGATCAGTGTCGGCAATGATTTTGTCACGCAGGTTTCCGACAAGTACAAAGGACCGTTTACTTTCACAGGTAAGTTGAAAAAAGTTGTTGTGGTGAATAATGCAGTACCGCAGCTTTCATTGGGAAGCAAGTAGCGTTAAGAAGATAACAGATGTTATGATCACACTATCTGATATAATACTCCTTCTAAAGAAGATCCTGATTGGGATCATCATAACGCTTATACCATTCCTGATCCTGTTCGGCGGGCTATGGTTGACCCAAAAAATGCTTTCAAAAAATAATACGCAAACCTTAAGTGAGCCGCCGAAATGAGCACGCTGAAAATGGAACCCAGAATTATCAGAAGGATCATTCGTAACGCCCTCCTGAGTCTTTTTATCTACGCGTTGCCGGTGCTTCTCATGCTGCTTACATTTTATCTCACGGGCCAGCGCCCCTGGGAGAAACAAGTCCAAAGGACAGAATCCACCAGATGATCAATTCAAGCAAATCTTTTTTTTATGGTCAAATTCATAGAATCAATTTTCCAGAATCTCAGCACATGGGGGCTTCCGGTGCTCGTCTTTGTGCTTGGTATTGTGGAGTTCTCGCTGGGACTTTACAAGAAACATTGGGATAAAAATGAAAGGATCCTGGACATTGTTTGTTACACCGTTCCAAAGATCGTTGTCAGACCACTCGTTGCTTACTTTGGTCTGAAGCTATTGCCTGGTATGCTGCCAGGTTTTAAAAATGCATTTGAGTGGGTACCATTCGGGTGGGGATTCCTGATCATCTGTGTTGCCGACGATCTTACACAGTATTGGTATCACAGACTCCATCATGAAGTTCCTTTTCTATGGAGATTTCATCGTACGCATCATTCCGCTCCCTATATGGGGATGGCTATGGCCAGCAGGCAAAATATTATTTACACGCTTTTCTTTTCGCAAACCTATCTCACGACAGCCCTTGTATACATTGGGTTGGGCTATCCGGCGTTGTTTGCGAAGGGCATCAAGTCAATTATTACAACGCTCGCGCATTCAAGCATTCCCTGGGATAAGCCATTCTACGAAAAAAGATGGCTTCATCCTGTGGCGTGGATATTAGAGCGTTTGATCTCTACTCCGGCGACTCATCATGCTCACCACGCATCCTCCAACGAGGACGGTATTGGTAATTACAAAGGCAACTTTGGCAACATGTTCTTCCTTTGGGATGTCATCTTTGGCACTGGGGTCATCACACGGAAGTATCCCTCAGCCTATGGCGTTCAACATTATCAGCATGAGGAGTGGTATGCGCAGTTCATGTGGCCCTTGTTGAAATCTTCAAAAGAGGGGAAGTGAGCTTGCGCCCAACGGTCCTATGGTAAAAGCGGATATAGTGCATGCGGAGACCGTAGTTCAGCCGGAAACAAACACGGCGAATCCACGACTCGAGTCAGCGATCTGATCTATCGACATAAGATCCTGATAATCAAAATCAAAATTCTCTAACGCTCATATAATAAAATCCTCTTTACTAAAAAGTTTGTTGCTTATTAGAGATCGATGAAATATTGTAGTATCATGAAAACGCAAACCACCATTCTGCTTATCCTCATCATTGGCTTAAGCTCCGTAGTTCATGCACAACACAGCCCTCAGCAGCAGTGGAATGGTCCAGTTTGCGCATAAAGCCAATGGTCAGTCGGCCTATCTGGAATATGACGGCGCAATACCGCTTGGTAAAGTACTATTTCAGGTCGACTACAACTTCATAGGTCCGGGTGGAAGCGATAATGCTGTCGGAACGGAAGTCTTAAAAGTAAACGGTAAAAAAGTTGCCGAAAGAAAGATCATGAAGGGTTTCGCAGCCATCAGCACGCGAAACCGTGTGGATGGTACAGATGTTGGCAGGGATCTCCGGACTGCAGTTTCAGATCGTTATACCGTTCCATTTGCGTTCACGGGGAAATTAAAGAAGGTAACGATTACGTATAGTCAACCCATTGCTGTTGGTGGTACCCATTAAACCATAACAAAAATAAAATGAGATCATCTGCGTACATCTCTGCGATTCTATTGTTCGTTGTCGGCGTCCTTGGCAATATTTCAAGTGTTGCTCAACAGCAGTATAACGTTTTGTTCATTGCCGTCGATGATCTGAACAACGATCTCGGCTGTTATGGGAATAAGACGGTAAGATCTCCGAACATTGACAGGCTTGCCCAGCGCGGTGTCCGTTTTGATAAAGCATATACGCAGTTCCCGCTATGTAGTCCAAGCAGGTCATCTTTGTTAACAGGCAGACGTCCCGATGTTACGGGGATATACGAGCTTCAAACGCATTTCCGGAAGAATCTTCCCGATGTTGTTACACTTCCGCAATTATTTAAGAATAATAATTACTTCAGCGCGCGCGTTGGAAAGATCTTTCACTATGGTGTTCCTGGCCAGATCGGAACAAATGGATTAGATGATTCTTTGTCCTGGGATCTGCGGGTAAATCCTAAGGGCCACGATAAGGTTGACGAGCAAACTATTACAAACGTAACTCCTGACCGGCAACTGGGAAGTGCTTTGTCATGGAGAATAGAAGATACAGCTGACGAAGAGCAGACAGATGGAAAAGTGGCTACGGAGGCCATCCGGATATTGGAGGAGAAGAAGGACAAACCATTCTTTCTTGCTGTTGGATTTTATAGACCACATACACCATACGTTGCTCCAAAAAAATATTTTGATATGTATCCGGTTGACAAGATCCATTTGACGAAAGAGAAAGAAAATGATCTCGCTGATGTGCCGGAAGCAGCCCTGTTCACTAAACCTCCTCATTGGGGGTTGGATGAAGCGAAGCGGAAAGATGCACAGCGCGCTTATTACGCTTCCATTACCTTTATGGATGCTCAGGTTGGCCGTCTGCTGGATGCTTTGGATCGGCTTAAACTAAGCGGGAATACGATAATCGTCCTATGGAGTGATCACGGTTATAATCTCGGACATCACGGTCAATGGATGAAGCAAAGTTTGTTTGAAAATTCTGCACGCGTTCCATTGATCTTTTCAGTCCCCGGAGGAACCCGCGATAAAGGATGTTCGCGTACCGTTGAGTTGCTTGATCTCTATCCTACACTCGCCGAATTAACAGGATTGACTGCCGCCGGACTCGAAGGCAAAAGTCTTGTGCCACTGCTGAAAGATCCCAATGCCGCCTGGGATAAACCGGCGTATACGCAAGTCCGTCGCAATACGATCATGGGGAGAAGTGTTCGCACGGAAAGATGGCGATATACCGAATGGGACGAGGGACGTGCCGGAGTTGAACTGTATGACCATCAGAGGGACCCTGATGAATTTACTAACCTCTCTTCAGACCCCAAATATTCCGGGACGGTAAAAGAGCAGGCAGCGTTGTTGAAGAAAAATGCACCACGGGCCAATTGAGATAATAACCATCCTGTGGATTTCGCGTCCCAACCTTTCTGGTTAGAGCTCAAACAACTGCACGCTGAGGGCAAGCTTGACAAACAAACCGACCGCTCTTGTTTTCTGAACGACGGGAAATGTTCGAATTATTCAATCTGGAAAAAGATCCTCAGGAACTTAATAACTTAGCAGGGGATACAGAGTACAAGACAACTGTTGACCTCTTAAAACGCGACTTCAGAAATGGATGATACTCAACGAGGATTACTTGCCACTCCCCATCGCTCCTGCGCCGCCGGTGGTACCGATCACTGCTTCGAAATACCCGGTTCACTACAGTCGCAAGTGATCAAACGATTCAATTTCCTTTTTTTGAATATAGTTTTATCGGCGCTGCTGATATCGGCCTGTTCCTGCCTTGCGCAGACTGGCGGCAAGCCAAATATCATCTGGATAGTAAGCGAAGACAACAATGCGGCCATGGTCGGATGCTATGGAAATAAGTTCGCCACCACCCCGAACATTGATAAACTTGCGACCGAAGGCATTAGGTTCAGCAATGCCTTCTCAACGGCTCCGGTATGTGCTCCTTCGCGTGCCACGTTGATCACCGGCATGTATCCGCCCTCGCTCGGTACAGAACACATGCGGAGTAGTTACCCGGTTCCTGCTTTTGTCAAGTTCTTCCCACGCTATCTGCGTGAAGCCGGCTATTATACAACCAACAATTCAAAGAAAGATTATAATACTATTGACCAGCCGGAGGCGTGGGACGAGTCCAGCGACAAAGCGACGTATAAGAACCGTAAGCCCGGGCAACCTTTCTTTGCAGTATTCAACATATTTGTCACGCACGAAAGCTCGATCCACAAGCGGCAGGATTCACTGCGTCATGATCCTGACAAGGTTTCCCTGCCACCTTACCATCCCGATACTAAAGAGATAAGACAAGACTGGGCTCAGTACTATGACAAAGTTGAAACGATGGATCAGATCGTTGGAAAGTTGCTGAAAGATCTCCAGGATGAAGGTCTCGCAGACAATACGATCGTATTTTATTACAGTGATAACGGCGGTGTATTACCAAGAAGCAAGCGGTTCATGTATGAGTCTGGGTTGCATGTTCCCCTGATCGTCAGGCTGCCACCGAAATACGATGGGATGACTGATCATAAGGCTGGTTCGACAAGTGATAGATTGGTTACTTTCACGGATTTCGCTCCAACAGTCCTTAGTCTTGCAGGAATAAAAATACCACCGCATATGCAGGGCTATGCGTTCATGGGATCGCAAAGCACACCGGCGCAACAATATGCGTATAGTTTTCGTGGCAGGATGGACGAACGAATTGATATGTCGCGTACGGTACGCGATAAGAAATATCTCTATACTCGAAATTATCTTCCGCACCTTATTTACGCACAGCATCTTCCATATCTGTGGCAGTCCGCATCCATGAAATCATGGGAGCAAGCGTATAGATCCGGCCGGTTGAATGCTACGCAGCGCATTTTTTGGGAAGAGAAACCCGCAGAAGAACTTTATGATGTGGAGGCTGATCCGCATAATGTTAATAATCTCGCCACAGATCAGAAGTATCGCGATGTCCTCATGAGAATGAGAGATGAGAATCACAAAAGAGCAGTTGCTATAAAAGATGCTGGCTTTATACCAGAGGCGATATTGTATAGGCTTTCCCAATCAGGTACAGTATATGAACAGGTAAAGAAGCTGGACCTTGAACGGATCATTAACCATGCGGAGAAGGCAACGTCACGCAACCCCGAACACATCAAAACAATTGCTAAGGGACTGGACGATGCTGATGCATCAGTTCGTTACTGGTCGGCTATTGCCTGTACAATTCTAAACGACCATGCTGCAGGTCTAAAGGACAAACTGGTCGTGCTTCTCCAGGACAGGGAAGGTGCGGTCAAAGTTGCTGCGGCTGAGGCCCTTTATCGTCTGGGGAATAAGAAGCAGGGGATGGATGGCCTGATCGCTGCATTGCAGGATGAAAACCCGTTCGTGAAGGTTCAGGCAATTAACGTTCTTCAATACCTGGGAAAAGAAGCACTGCCCGCGCTTGACGCGGTCAAGAAATTGATCCCCCCGGGTGAGGCCCCACCGCTGCCACAGGATGATAATTTTGACCTAAGGGCTGCCAGAGGCCTTGTTGAGACACTGGAACCGTGATGTTGCCGGATAATTTCCTGGTATATTTCATGTTGGATTATTATTCTACCGGCGCCCGTAACATCACATCACGTGCTAATTTTAGTGTCGTAATAGGAAGTGGGAAATGAATATCTCTGAACTAAGTTTGAACAGGCCTGTCCTCGCCATTGTGATGAATATCATTATTGTGGTATTCGGCATAATAGGCTTTACATTCTTAGGCGTCCGTGACTATCCGGCGATTGATCCCCCAAACATCAGTGTAAGAACGGTCTATTCAGGAGCAAACGCGGAGATAATCGAGTCACAGATAACAGAGCCACTGGAGAAATCCATCAATGGAATTGCAGGCATTAAAAATATTACATCCAACTCAAGTCAGGGTCAGAGTAGTATAAACATCGAGTTTGAGCTGGGTGTCGATCTAGAGGCGGCGGCTAATGATGTACGTGACAAAGTTTCACAGGCTGCACGCCAGCTACCCCAGGATCTTGATGCGCCTCCTGAGGTCTCAAAAGCTGATGCGAGCTCAGACTATATTATTGCACTCTCCGTGCAAAGCAACTCCCGCAATCAGCTTGAATTGACAGAGTATGCCAATAACGTATTGGCTGAGCGCTTTCAAACGATTCCAGGCGTCTCCAGTATCAGGTTGCTGGGAGAAAAAAAGTATGCCATGCGGATATGGCTGGACCCTAACAAACTAATTGCATACGGCCTGACGCCGCTTGATGTCCAACAGGCTTTGGAGAAGGAGAATGTTGAATTTCCTTCAGGAAAGATTGCCGGAACTTCAACCGAGCTCACCGTGCGCACATTCGGGAAACTTTTCAGTGAAAATGATTTTAATAATGTGCGCATCAAGACCACAGCAGCTAATCTCCGATTAAAGGATGTCGGTGAAGCTGTGCTGGGTCCTGAAAATGAAGAAACTGTCTTTAAGTCACGTCTTAATCCAATGGTCAACGTCAGCATTATTCCCCTTCCTGGTGCTAACTACGTTGAGATAGCGGACGAGTTCTATAGCCGGTTGGAGAAGATCAAAAGCGAAGTACCAGAAGACATCACACTTACAATAGCTACAGATCAGACGGTGTTCGTGAGACGGTCCATCGAGGAGGTTATGGAAACGCTGATCCTTTCATTCCTGCTTGTAGTTGTCATAGTATACCTTTTCTTCCGTGATTTTATTATTGCGATAAGGCCCCTCATTGATATCCCCGTATCGCTTATTGCGACATTCTTCATTATGTATGCATGTCGGATTTTCGATCAACTTGCTGACGATGTTGGGCATTGTGCTTGCCACCGGGCTCGTCGTCGATGATGGTATCGTCGTTACGGAGAATATTTATAAGAAGCTTGAAAGTGGTATGGACAAAATGACTGCTGCCCGCGAAGGTTCAAAGGAGATATACTTTGCAGTGATCGCTACTTCCATTACCCTCGCCGTCGTATTTCTTCCCATTATTTTTTTACAAGGATTTGTCGGACGGCTTTTCAGGGAGTTCGGCTTTGTTGTCGCTGGTGCTGTATTGATCTCCTGTTTTGTTTCATTGACGCTCACTCCGGTCCTCAGTGTAAAGCTCACCCGGGATCATAGAAAGAAGTCGAAATTCTACTACGTTACGGAGTCCTTCTTCACAGATATGGAGAATGGATATCAACGACTGCTTGCGGCCTTTATGAAATTTCGTTGGACAGCCTTTGTGATACTGGGCGCCTGTCTGCTTTCTTCCTATTTTATAGGTACCAACCTGCAGTCAGAACTGGCACCGCTCGAGGATAGGAATCAGTTTCGACTCCAGGTATCGGCGCCTGAAGGTACGGCCTTCGATTTCATGGAGACCTACATTGACGGTATTACAGTTTTTCTGATGGATTCCGTACCAGAGGCCCGGGTCATCTATTCACTCGCCGGCCCTTCTAATTCCGGAGGAAGTGGCGTGAATAATGGAATGGTTCGTGTGTTTCTTGATGATCCAGGCGAACGCGAAAGATCCCAGGAGGAAATCGTTCAGATGGTAAACAGAAATCTACCCAAGTTTTCGGCGGGAAGAGCTTATGCATTACAGGAACAGACGATTTCAACGAATCGCCGCGCAGGTCAGCCTGTACAGTTCGTGATACAGAACAACAACTTTGAAAAATTGAAGTCGGTATTGCCACAATTTCTGCAGGCAGCCAATGAGCATCCTGTATTGCAAGGCGCTGATGTAGATCTGAAATTCAATAAGCCTGAGTTAAGAATTGTGATCAATCGCCTTAAAGCTACGGAGCTCGGAATAAGTGTGGAAGACATCTCACAAACGCTCAGGCTTGCATACAGCAACCTGCGCTTTGGCTATTTCATGAAGGAAGGCAAACAATATCAGGTGATAGGACAAGTGGACCGGATCAACCGCGATGACCCCAATGATCTGAGAAGCCTTTATGTTCAGGACTGGTACGGGTGAATTGATCTCGATCGATAACGTTGTGAGCATTGAGGAGTCTACAACCCCACCTTCTCTCTATCACTTCAACAGGTATAAATCCGCTATCATTTCCTCGGGCCTGGCGCCGGGAAAGACAATAGGCGACGGCGTCTCTGCCATGCGTGAGATATCATCGAAACTTCTGGACAAAACCTTCACCACTTCATTGGGAGGCTCTTCACGTGATTATGCTGAAAGCTCGAGTAATACAGCATTTGCTTTTCTTCTTGCCTTGTTGCTGATCTATCTTGTACTTTCTGCACAGTTTGAAAGTTTTATCGATCCGTTGGTGATCATGATCACGGTACCGTTAGCCGTTACAGGCGCCCTGCTTGCGTTATTCGTATTCGGTCAGACATTGAACATTTTCTCGCAGATTGGAATCATTATGCTCATCGGACTAGTTACAAAGAATGGGATCCTGATCGTGGAATTTGCCAATCAAAAGCAGCTTGAGGGATTGAAAGTTGTGGATGCTGTTTTGGAAGCATCCAAGCTCAGACTGCGACCCATTTTGATGACGAGTTTGGCGATGGCCCTGGGTTCATTGCCATTAGCATTGTCAATGGGTGCCGCTTCAAGCAGCCGGGTACCACTTGGATTAGTAATTGTCGGAGGCGTGATCTTCTCGTTGATCCTTACGTTGTTTGTCATACCAGCAATGTACACCTACCTCTCAAACAGAAAGATAGCTGTCCCGGGCAAGGTGCCTCACCAGATCAGGGAAAAGGATATGGTTGGCGTTTGATACAGCGGTAACGCCTGGAGACCGACCAAATTAATGCGTCATCCTTGCCCCGGAATTAATAACTTCTATATTTGCCTATAGATTAAGTAGATTTTCAATCCCACCCAGTTGTTCTACTGACGAGCCGAGTTGTACCCTGAATTCATTTTTTGAACAGGGTTATCATACTCGAAGGCTTTGATTCTTCATCATTGATTAGTCGGTTATGTTAAAGAATGTGTCCGCTCATGGGAAGCGACAACGTAATCAGTATGGGTCTCATAATAACGTGAAGGCTAACATGCTGTACATCCCGATAGCCATTACGTTTATCCTGAGCTTTCCCGTAAGGTATTGTGTGGCACAGCGGGCAGTTGTTAAAGGAATAGTAATTGAAGATACCAGTGTTAATCCTATTGAATTTTCAGCAGTCTCTCCTTCATAGCGAGCGCGACAGCACATGGGTCGGTGGTGCGGTAACCGACAAGAGTTGGAAGGTTTGAGATCATGGAGGTGGCGGCTGGAAAGTATTATGCAGTCATCCAATTCCTTGGTTTCAAACCCAGGCATATTTCAGAAATCAAGGTTGAAGGGACGCAGGTTATTGACCTTGGAAAAATAACGCTGGTCGCCCGGCAAGCGCTACTGGATGAAATTGTTGTCACGGGTAAGAAGGCAACAGTCTTACATCAGATCGACAAGCAGATCTATACAGCTGATAATTTTGGCTCCGCACTGGGTGGAAATGCCATTGAAGTAGTTAGGAATTTACCGTCTGTTTCTGTGAATGCAGAGGGAGAAATGTCCTTGCGCGGATCAGGAGGATTTATCGTTCTGCTGGACGGGAAGGCTATTCAAACGGAGCCAATGGCGCTCCTGGGTCAACTGCCCGCTAATTCCATAGAACACATTGAGGTTATCACTACGCCTTCGGCAAAGTTTGATCCCGATGGTAAAGGAGGCATCATCAACATTATAACAAAGCGCGGCTCAACAGATGGCTACTCCCTGATCGTCAATCTTCAACAGGGTCTACCGAGTACGGAGGACTATGGAAATGAGAAGAAGCCTTTGCGGTTTGGTGGTGATATAACATCGAACATCATACGAGGTCCCTGGAATGTTTCCCTAAGTGCGAATTACAAACGAGATGATGTGTCTGGTTACCGTGAGGGTGAGGTCGACACATTTATCGACGGCGTGCATACAAGTTTTCCTTCCCTTGGTGAACGGAGTTACAAGTCCCTTACTTACGGCATCCGGGGTGTAGCCGCATACCGAGTCAACAAAAAGAATTTCCTGGAGGCGGGATTCTTCGCAGGTAAGAGGTCACAATTCCGTAAGGCAAACATTATTTACAGACAGCGGAGGATGTTGAGCGGCCAGGAATCTGAGCCGAACTCATTTGACTACTTCAATAAAAACCTTAGGGAGAGAAAGGGGGATTTCATGGTTATGAACCTGGACTATAATCACCTGTATGCCAATTCGGCAACACTTACGCTTTCGACGCTCTATGAGAAAACGGTCCTGGGCGGCCCCACGAGCAATACGGATGTCAACCCGGAAGATGAGACCCAAGTTTATAATGACGCATATATGAAAGAGGACAATCCGCTACATGGTGTGCGTGTCAAGGCTGACTATGAGATCCCTCTTGGAAAGAAAATAAAAGTAGCTGGCGGATACCAGTACCGTTATCTTTTGCATAAGGGGAATTTTGAGTATAGTCAGGCTGATCCCGCCGACATGTCCTGGTATGTCCGTCCGGAATTAAGTAACAAGATCACGCTGTTCAGGCATATCCATGCACTGTACTGGCAATTAACGGGTGAGGCCAATAAGTTGTCCTATTCTGCAGGACTTCGCTATGAATATGTGAACAGAAGATTGGAAGATGAGGCTATTCCGAAGCCCTACCGGTTTGAACGGTTCGAATATGTTCCCATCTGCAAACCTTAGTTATGCCTGGACTGAGTCCCTTAAATTGAAAGCGGGCTACAGCCGGCGGATAGCTCATACAACGTCCAACATGATGAATCCCTTTCCGGCCAGAAGGCATTCAGAGGTATTTGAAATAGGAGATCCGGAGCTTCTCCCTGAATATATCGATGGAACAGAGATCGGGGTTATCAAGGACTTTGGGGATAATTCCTTTTTTCTTAATATCTACCACAAAAGGACCAGGAATGTAATCAACAGGGTAAATACTGTCTACAATGACACCATACTGTACCGAACATATACGAATGCCGGAACCGCCAATGCCTTTGGTGGAGAAGCTGGCGTTGACCTGAAGCCAGCTAAATGGTGGACATTCTACGCGGGTGTAAATATTTATAACTACCGCATTTCCGGAAATGTTTACAATTCGCCCGTCAATACTTCCGGGGTTAATTATTCCGTCAATGCAAATACTGCTTTCAGTATAAGACCTTCGCTATCGCTGCAAGTTACAGTGAATTATACTTCGAGGACCGTGACCGCCCAAGGCGAAGATTCCCGCTTTCTCATTCCGTCTATTACATTGAAAAAAACGATTCTGCAAGGACGTGGAGACCTGAACCTTCAGTGGCAGAATATTGATCTTGGTTTATTCGACGCCAATCAGCAGCGCATAACTACACAGGGCGACGGCTTTTTTACGTCAACCAACTATATATATGAGGTCGATGTCATACGTCTCAACTTTGCTTATACTTTCAATAAGCTGGCCAAAAAGATAAATTTTGCCGAAAGTGAGTTTGGTGAAAAAGAATTTTAAATCTATGTCAAAATGAAAAAGATAAAATTGTATTTCTTGATCTTAATGCTTGGTGTCATGGAAACACAGGCGCAAACTCCAACGAAGGAGACGCTTAAGATCCGTGGAACACGTCTGGCTTATCCATTGATGAGGAAGTGGATCAGTGAATTCAACAAGCAATATCCGAATGTAAACTTAGTGATCGCACCCCAGTCACCCGCAGACAGCATTGATCTTACTATTGCATCTTATAACGTTACGGAAAACGAATTGAAAGGTGAGCGCGATGCAGTTGTCGTTGCCAGATATGTACAGCTTCCGATCGTTAACAGTAATCGGCCAGACCTGCCAGAGCTCCAGAAAAGCGGTGTCACTGATGAGTCTTTGCGCAGCGTGTTTTTCGGACAACAACCGAAGTCCTTTATAACATCAACATCTACCCAGCTGTCCTTGTATGTACGGGACAGGCCAGTTTGCGCGGTAAAGGCATTTGCCGGCCATTTCGGAGAGGATGCGTCAAAGATACGTGGCACCGGTATTAAAGGAGATGATGAAGATCTTGCAGACTCGGTGAGGAACAATATCGACGGATTCACCTTCAACAACCTGGGTTTTATATATGATCCTGCAACGAGAAAGATATCTGAAGGCCTGGCCATAGTTCCACTGGATCTTAACAGGAACGGAACCATCGACATCGATGAAAAAATTTATGATAACCTGGATCATGTCATTGAATTCATTGAAAGGACAGATCATCCGGCATTTGTAAATGAGGAAGTGAATCTCGTCTACAAGAAAAACTCCAGCAAGGAAAGCGCCGGTATTTTTCTCAACTGGATACTTAAAGATGGACAGCGATTCAACCACGAATTAGGCTTCCTGCAAATGGATAAGGACTTTCTTGATGCCCAGTTCGTGATCGCAGAGAAAACATTTAAACATATTTCGGTTTCAAGCAACCGGTAAATCCTGTCACAATTTCTACCTTTCATTGATCAGAGATCCTCATGAAAAAAGTCATTATTTCATTTAGTATCATTTGTCTTTTAAGTGTTGCAGGTTTTGCACAGAAAAAGAATGAAGCGAAAAAACCTAATATCGTTCTCATCATGGTGGATGACATGGGTTATTCAGACATCGGTTCTTATGGTTCGGAGATCAAAACACCTCATCTCGATAAACTTGCCGCAGAGGGGATGAGATTCAGGGAGTTCTACAATAATTCGATCTGTGCCCCTACAAGAGCCTCCTTACTTACCGGCCAATATCCACATCGCGCCGGAATGGGCTACTTTGATGTAAACCTCGGCTTGCCGGCGTATCAGGGATTTCTCAATCACGAGTCGGTCACGCTGGCGGAGGTGCTGAAACAAAATGGCTACAGCACCATCATGTCCGGCAAATCTCACTTAGGAAAAGATAGCCTGGCATGGCCCAATCAAAGAGGGTTCGAATCATTCTATGGCTTTATTCCAGGGGCGAGCAACTATTTTGATATTGGGTCATTCGGAAAAGCAGAGCCTGTCGTACTGGTAAAAAACAATAAAAAGGAAGTTCTCAAGCCGGGTGAGTACCTGACCAACAAGATCACCGATAATGCGTTGGCATTCCTTGACGAACAAAGCAAAGTCAACAAACCATTCTTCTTATATCTGGCATTCAATGCGCCTCATTGGCCTTTGCAAGCTTTACCCGAAGACATTGACAAGTACAGGGGTCGTTATGACATTGGCTGGGACTCTTTAAAAAAGGAGAGACTTTTGCGTCAGCGTGAGCTAAATATACTTTTGCCGGGACAGAAAGTATCCGAAAGGGATCCGGATGTTCCGCGATGGGATAATCTTACTTATGAGCAGAAGCAATTATGGAAAGCGAAAATGGAGGTCTATGCAGCGATGATCGACCGTGTTGATCAAAACATTGGCAGACTGCTTTCAAAGCTAAAGGAGTTGAAGAAGGATGATAATACCTTCATTGTTTTTATATCCGACAACGGTGCGCAGGGCGGTTATTCAAATGCAAGCCGTAAACCTCAGCGAAATTCAGGTCCAATTGGATCTCCGGGTTCATATGACTACCAGGAGCAGAACTGGGCTTATGTTTCCAATACACCTTTGCGTCAGTATAAGAATAATATGCATGAAGGCGGATTCAGTTCACCCTTTATTGTTTGGTATCCGAAGGAGGTCAAGGCCGGAAGCCTGGTCAAAGGAACAGGCCACCTGATCGACATTGCGCCGACGTTCTATGAGCTCGCGGGTGCAAAGTATCCTAAAACGTTCGAAGGCAATCCGATACATGAACTGCCTGGTGTAAGCCTTCTTCCGGTTTTGAAAGGTAATGTTCCGGATGCCAGCAGGGTTCGACCCCTGTGCTGGGAACGGGCGGGCAATCGCGCTGTTCGCAAAAACAATTGGAAAATTGTTTCTACGTATCCAAGTTACAAATGGGAGCTGTTCGATCTTTCGACAGACCGGGGTGAAACTACTGACCTATCCGCACAACATCCGGATATAGTCAATGACCTTTCCACGGAGTATTTCAAATGGGCAGACAGCAATGGAGTCGTTGACTATGAAAAGATCAAGCCGGCTCAGCCAATGGTTATACCTGGTCAGAGCGGCCCACCTGCAGTGGTCAGGAATGAGTGATGTCAATCGCTAAAATTGATCGTACATTTGCGACATTCAGTAAGACATATTGCTTATGGCAGAGAAAGACGCAGCATCACCTACCAAGCCTTTACTTCACGAAGACTGGACCGTTGTAGTGCTGGGATTCGCAATCATCATCACGTGCATTGCTGGTTTGATCATACCCGTACCATCATTCGGATGGAAAAATACTGACGAGCTCTTTTCAAAAGTTTTTTCATTAGGAAATCTTCTCAGCGTATCGATACAATTTCTACTGGTCTTTGTCATTGCAGCTCTTGCAGCTGTGTTAACCGGCAAACCTTTGAAGAATTCGGTTATTGTGTTCCCGATTGTTTTTGTTCTGACCTTCATTGCACTTATTCTCGCCGGTAACAGTGGCGTAAAGTCTTTAAACCTTGAAGCCGTTATTTTTAGTCTGGCTATCGGATTGATCGTTGGTAATGCTTTCACTTTGCCATCGTGGTTCAGGGAAGTATTGTCGGCGGAACTATATGTTAAGATCGGTCTGGTGTTATTGGGAACCAGTATCATATTCTCAGACATACTAACTGCGGGTTCTTTAGGCTTGGTGCAGGCTTTTGTAGTGGTATTGAGCGTATGGTACTTTGCTTACTGGCTATGCCGCAAACTGAAAGTTGATGAAGAACTTACAATGATGATTTCCAGCGCAGTATCGATCTGTGGTGTGTCGGCGGCCATAGCAACTGCGGGAGCGATCAAAGGTGATAGCAAAAAACTTTCGTACGTGATCTCCCTGGTGCTGATCACCGCCATACCCATGATGATCTTTATGCCTTTCATAGCGAAGTACTTCGGACTAACGCAAGAAGTGACGGGTGCGTGGCTTGGGGGAAGTATTGATACAACGGGAGCAGTAGTGGCGTCTGGAACGCTGGTTGGTGATACAGCGCTCAAGGTGAGTACAATTGTAAAATTTTCGCAGAATGTTCTTCTCGGGCTGGCTGCCTTTGCGATCAGCGTTTATTGGACCTATAACCGAAAAGATAGAGATGAAGAGGTGACGAGTCCAACATTCGGGCTCATCTGGGAGCGATTTCCAAAGTTCATTATCGGATTTGTGGGAGCGTCACTTTTGTTTTCATTTGTGCTCAATGCTTCGACAATAGCAACTGTCAAGGACAGTCTTAAGAGCATTCAGACGCTCTGGTTTGTTCTGGCATTTACCAGCATTGGACTGGAAACGAAGTTCGCTGATCTATTTAGTGCCTCAGGCAGAATGCCGCTTTATGCTTTTCTTATCGCCCAACTCTTTAACATCGTCGTCACACTTCTTATTGCAAGCGTACTTTTCGGTTGAAACGCAGTCTTTCCCATCCTTTTTCAAAGGAAAATAACCTGCCCTGTGAAGTTTCTTTTCGTGTAGAAATTTAGTGGTATCGGGTTAACCGAACGCAGGCTCAGAAAATTTGACCAGATGGCCAAGGTCACTATACGCCGTTGCAAACGTTTTAAGCCACTTTTATAAGAAGAGTTTCGGTCGATTCGACAAAAAACTCCTAATGTCTATTGAATTTGTAGGTATTGAGATTACCTTTGCTGAACTCCACCAAGACGATAGACTTTATATGAGAGCATTTCATGGGATACTCGTATTACTAATAATAGGCACTATATCGCTTCGGGCACAAGATATCTATACCCTTCAGGGAAAAGTGACCGACGGCGAGACGAAGGAATCGCTTGCAGGTGTAAATATTTCTGTCAAAGGCACAGTGCTAGGCACGGTGACGACCGTCAATGGTAACTTTAGCGTCAAGACCAAATCATTACCTGTAACGCTTGTCGTATCCTTTATAGGATATAAGACACAAGAGGTGTCGGTAGCAACAGAGGGTCAACCTATCAATCTTGAGCTTGCGGAAAGCGCCTTGCTGGAGAAGAAGTTGTGATCACGGCGTCGCGCGTGGAAGAATCACAGTTGAAATCTCCGGTTGCCATAGAGAAGATGGATCTTCGCGCAATTCGCGAAACACCTTCACCCAGCTTTTACGATGCGCTCGAGAATGTGAAGGGTGTGCAAATGACGACCTCCAGCATCACTTTTAAAGTACCCAATACTCGCGGATTCAATATTCCAAACAACTTCAGATTTCTTCAGCTTGTCGATGGCGTTGATATGCAGGCAGCAACATTGGGTGTGCCCCTTGGCAATGCAATCGGTCCGACTGAGCTGGATATCGAAAGTGTGGAGATCACCCCAGGAGCAGCCTCCGCGTTATATGGCATGAATGCCATCAACGGCCTGGCTAACCTCACAACAAAAAGTCCTTTTCTTTACCAGGGGTTGAGTGTTTATCAGAAAACGGGAGTCAACCACGTCGACGGTATCGACTATGATCCAAGTATTCTTACGGAAACAGCGATCCGATACGCGCATGCATTTAATAATAAATTCGCATTCAAGATCAATGGAAGTTATTTGCGTGCAACGGACTGGCGCGGTAACTCCGCCAACGACCAGAATCCCAACACTACGGCCAGCACGGGAAATCCCAATTATCCGGAATTGAATGTTGATGATCATCCTGCTTACGACGCGTGGAACAAGTACGGCGACGATAGTGGAAGTAATGCCGTAACGGTAACAGGTGTAAATTATAACGGTCAGGCTAACCAATCATTTGTTGTCCGCCGCACGGGTTACTGGGAGAAGGATCTGGTGCCCGGTAAAGTTGACAACCTCAAATTTGATGCTTCGCTTCACTACAGAGTCGGTAAAAATGCCGAATTATCCTACGCATACCGCTATGGCATAATGGATGGCCTCTTCCAACGTGGCAATAAGATCCAGTTGGATAATACAGTCGTACAGAATCACAAAATAGAACTTAAAGGCGCTGAATACTTCATTCGATCATACGTTTCCCTTGAAAATACAGGTGACTCATACAACCTGAAGCCGTTATCGGATAATCTCGATCTCTCGCATCTTTCCAATAATAATTGGAGAAATGAATTCAAAGGCGCTTTGCAGACGGCCCTGAACAATGGAACAGACCTTGCGGAAGCGATGCGACTTGCAAGAGCCGCTGCTGATGCCGGGCGTGCAGAGCCGGGAACGCAGGAATTTAATGATCTAAAAGCCCAGATCGTCAAGACAAACAACTGGGATCACCTCAACGCCGGTGTACCTACCGGTACAGCTACTGGTGGCGCCTGGCTCAGTCAACATAGCCGTACGTATCATACGGATGCACAATGGGATCTTTCAAAGCATGTCAAGATCTTTGATCTGTTGGTGGGAGCCGATTTCCGCGTATATGAACTCATTCCCGACGGTAACAATTTTGTAGACTTCTCAAGGCCTATCGCAGAACGTACAATTCCACTGGAAGGTGGGAGTTTCGGCAGCAACGTTCATTACACCAAGTATGGTGTATTTAGCCAGGTGACGAAGACATTCTTTAAAGAAAGATTGAAACTATTCGGTTCAGTCAGGATGGATCACAATCTGGAGTTCAACCCGAAGATCAATCCGAGAGTCGCAGCGGTATACACGGTGGCGGAAAAACATAACTTCAGAGCTTCTTTCCAGAACGGCTTCCGTTTCCCTTCGCTGTTTGAAGCGCTTTCCTTTGTAAACAACGGTAATATTCGCCGCGTCGGGGGGCTTTCATATATCAATGAGGGATTGAACTATCTTGACAACTCCTATACACTGGCTTCGGTCAACACGTTCAATGCTGCGGTTAACAAAGATGTTGCCGCGGGGCTTGCGACCAACGACGCAGCTTTAAAGAACAGGGATCTGCTTGAAGTTACTGCGTTGTCACCAACGAGACCTGAGCGCATCAACTCTTTTGAAGTTGGATATAAAAGTGTCCTGCTCAATAACACACTTGTCATAGACATAGACGCATACACAAACCAATACGATGGATTCCTTGGTCAGGTCGAGGTGTCGGTTCCTTATCTGCCGAGCGCAGGTAACGCTAACGTTCCAGGAGACCAGGTGCAGGTAGGTAGTGATGATGCGGTTATCGCCATGCTTGCTGCTAACAGAACACCACGGCAGACACGGTATCGCGTTTACACTAACGCTAAACAGAAATATAACAACTACGGATCGTCTCTGGGTATTACTTACGCCTTCTACAAGAAGTATACTTTTGGGATAAACGTCAACTATAACAACATCTCCAAAAATGATGAGAAAGATGTGTTTGTCACGGGGTTCAATACACCTGAATGGGCAACTAATATTTCCTTCGGCAATCGGGAGATAGTGCGTAACCTGGGGTTCAATGTGGTATGGAGATGGCAGGATTCATTCCTTTGGGAGAGCCCCTTGGCTAATGGTACTATTCCTGCATATAGTAACCTGGACGCTCAGGTTACTTATAAAGTACCCCAGCTACACGCGTCCATAAAGGCAGGCGGCACCAATATTCTGAACAATCGATACATTCAGTATGCTGCTGGTCCGACAATCGGCGGACTATATTATATATCAGTTACGCTCGAGGGATTACTTACCAAATAATAACAAGGTTGAAGGTTTTGTAGACAATTAACGCGACGACTTCATGCAGGAACAGGGAACACAAACAATAGCCAAGAACATCTCCTACCGGAAACCCATTATTGCCGGTGTCGCCGCTGCATTGATACTTCTCGTGATCGCTGGTGTCTATTATTACGATGTTATACTTGACCAGGGAAGCAATATCATCAGCCATATTGGGCCGGAGTTCCTGCTATTTGTACTGGGCGGATTCATTGCGCAAATGATAGATGGTTCACTGGGGATGGCATATGGGGTAAGCGCGTCCACGTTCCTGATGTCATTTGGTGTTCCGCCTGCTGCTGCCAGTGCCAGCATTCACACTGCTGAAATATTTACAAGCGGCTTTTCAGGACTCTCGCACCTTAGATTTGGTAATGTCAACAAGAAACTTTTTCAAAGCCTGCTCATTCCCGGAACGTTGGGTGCCGTTGCGGGTGCATATATACTCACCTCCTTCGAAGAATATAACTATCTCATACGTCCCTGTGTAGCGGTCTATACGCTGGCGCTGGGTGTTATCATCATCCGGAAGGCGGTGATATTCAATAGAGCGAAAAGTAAAACCAAGAACATTCCAGCGCTTGCCGCTTTTGGCGGATTTATGGATTCGATAGGAGGAGGAGGGTGGGGTCCTATAGTAGCCTCTACGTTGATCGCTAAAGGCAGGAACCCGAGATATACAATAGGCTCTGTCAATCTGGCGGAATTTTTCGTTTCATTTTCCAGCTCTCTTACCTTTTTCGCGACGATTGGGATAGGCTATTTCAATATTATTCTCGGTTTGGTTGTTGGTGGAATGATCGCTGCACCCATTGCAGCCAGCCTTACACAGAAACTTCCCGTCAAGAGGATGATGCTCATCGTTGGAATTGTTATTGTCATCGTCAGCGTCCGCCTGATCATAGTCTCACTTCTGTAGTACCTATTTAAGCTCGTCTTTGCCGTTCGTCATTAACATGTTTTGCTTAAAGCAATTCAGCTATATTCGCGCCTTGTTGGAACGGATGTTGCTGGACAAAAATTTATGACACTTTTTGAGAAATATTTATACGTTAAGGAATCGCAGCTTCCAAACGCAGGTAATGGCTTATATACAAGCATGGCAATCCCAAAAGGAACAAGGATTGTTGAATACAAAGGCAGAAGAACCAGATGGAAGGACGTTCAAGGTGACGATGGCAAGAATGGGTATATCTTTTACATTAATCGTAATCATGTAATTGATGCGCGACCCTACAAGAAATCCCTTGCCAGGTATGCTAACGATGCAAGAGGAATGATCAGAGTAGATGGCCTTCTTAATAATGCCGATTACATCGTCGATGGCTTGAAGACTTATATCGAATCGACACGAGATATTCCCGCAGGGGAAGAGATCTTTGTTGACTATGGAAAGGATTACTGGAAGGTGATCAGAGAGAACAAGAGATTGGCCGAGAAGGAATCAAAGGCTCACAAAAGGAATGGCGTACATAAACTCAAACACTAACGGAGACCCTGTTGCAGCATGGTCAGCCGCTGTGCTGCATTAGACGCATACTCGTCAAAACCAACTCTCGTAGCTTCATCCACATACGCCTTAAGTAATCTTATCGAGTTTCCATTGATCTGAAGAGCTTCAGCGAGTATCGCATAAGCTTTCAACCGGTTTTTATCATGCTTCCTGAAGAAGTCCGCGGAGGCAATGATACCTTCTTCAAGATATGGATTGTAGGTCCCGAGTATCTCATAGTTTTTTCTCGCGGCCAGCGTATCCCCGCTGGCTTCGGCGATGAGCGCAGTGAACAGTCTTTGCTCCAGTTTTCTGGAGGACTTGAATTCCACATCCTTGTTGATCTGGCTGGCCAGTCCCTGCAGATCTTTCTGTTCTGCCAGCATCAGCAACTCAACATGACGGATCTCTTCGTATAGTTTTTTGTCAGTCAGCTCCAACCCTCCAATGCGTCTGAAATATCTTATTGCAGGGGTCAGCAATCCCGCTTCATTGTATCTTCGGCTGATATCAAGAATAGCCTGAGCTTTATAGTTGGGATCTTCGAACCTGTTCAACAACATATTGAACGTGAGTGAATCCCGAAGTCCAATGCGGTATCTGCAGAACTGATACATTTCTGCGTCGTTAAGCGTTGAGGCGGCCGAGGCGGGAAGCATCAGGATCTTTTTCATCTGCAATGCGATTGCCTGCAGATCACCGGTCTCATGGATAAACACGGAATCCCACGCCAGGGATGCTTCGCTCATTCTGCCGGCTTCCGATAATGCGATAGCATTGTAAAACCGGGCTTCCTTGTATTCGTAGGTATCGGCAAATGTAAAATAGGTTGACGCGAGGCCGGGGTTGCCCTGTTCTAACGCCCACAGTCCCATAATGTAGTTGAACTTGCCCTGATAGTTTTGAGTGACATACACAAGTTCGGCAAGGATCTCGAGCGCTTTAGCAATATTACCCTGATGATAATACCCAAATGCCAGAGATGACTTGAGTGCTTCACTAAAATCCTCGTTCAACGAATCCGACGCTATTGCATAAGCTGTTCTCAGAAATGACGTGTCCAGAGCAGTTGCATACTTGATCGCGTAATTGTTAAGCAGTGTTGCCGAATAGAGGTCCAGATGTTTCTCCGCAAGTGGCTCTACTTTGGTTTCCATTGGCTGGCTTTGCAGAGTCGAAAGCGCCAGGGCATTTGCAACAACAGGAATCTGATGCGCGTCAAAAAGTTTAAGTATCGAATCGGCCTTTAATGGGATAAGCTCCAGCGCAGCCAACGCAAAGAAGTTTATTTCTGCAGATGTTTTGGTAAGAGATCTTTCCCTTGCCTCGGTCAGATATTCCAGTGCGGTATCCAGTTGATGGATCTTTGTATAGGCAAATCCCAGATTGTTTCCAAGCACTGCCGATCTGTCAATACGGTTGTACCCTTTATGATAAGCGCGAATAGCTTCGTGAATGTTATCCTCCCAGATAAAAATATTGCCGTCATTCGCAAGGGAAAAGGCTGTTGGTCTTAGATCATTGGCAAGCTCGTAATGCTCATGAGCCGATTCAAAATTAAGACGATCAGACATAATGGTCGCCACGGCATAGTTGGATCTGTTGTTTTGAAATCCTTGCTGAGCCGCCTGTTCATAAAAGGATTCTGCATATATCTCGTTGCCCAACAACGCGTATAGATCCCCTGTAGTGTTATAAAATCCAGCTAAGGAATGATATACATATTCCCTCCAGTTTGAATAAAACACGAAAGCAAGCATAGCGATCGTTCCCGCGAATCTATATGTAAAATAAGGCATGCGGGTAGGGTTGTATAATACCTTGTACACTGGCATGTTGCGGGCAAACAGGAAAACGAAATTTGAGAATATATAAGCCAGAAAAATTATACTATAGCCGGTGTGGCTGAAAATGATGGCATCACGAACGACCTTTAATGCAGGATCATTCCAATTACCGAGTAGCTGACCCGTTGTAGCAAAACATATGATTGCCAGCGCCATGAAACCGTAAGCGCCTACAGGGGCAAAAGGAAATATATTCTCGTATTGAGCCTCCCGTTGCCGGAACCCCCAAAGTCCAAGTATCGTGGAGAAAGTCAGAAGTGCATAGAGATCGATATAAAGGAAGTTCCATTTGATGTAACCTAGTTCATGGAAACATGTGATGATAAGATTCGTCATATAGACGACGGCAATGAGCGAAAAGTGCCTTAGACTATGCGTTTTGGCTTGACTGACAATGTAGACCAGTCCGGCAATGATCTCGTGTGCAACGAGTATGATAAAAAGGACTGTTATCACCAGCCCTGCCGTATAACCGGTAAGCGTCAGATGATAAAATGGATAATCGACACGTGAATAAAATGTGATGATGATACAAACGAGCGCGTCGAGTAGCAGAAAGATCAGTAGTCTTTTTGAAAGGGGTATGTCGGTTCTGATCCGGTTAAAATAAAAGCTGACGCCGATAAAAAGAAAGATCACGACAGCGTCTGGAATGCGGTTATAGAACCCAAATATGCCGAGAACTTCCAGCCGAAGGCTTACCATGAAGAGTATGAACAACGCCATGGTCGCCAGATACCAGAACTTCTCCAGCGTGGTGATCACCGTGACGAGCACCGTGACGCCAAAGATCAATCCCGCCAGAAAAATATACGAGGCCAGGGTATTTGGGCTGACATCACTTCCGTGCAGGTATTCGAGTATGACATAACTCTCGCCGGGTATGCTGAGATTGAAGGGACCGAGCTGAAAGTTATGAACAGTAGACTCAATAACTTTCTGTTCCTGGAGCTTCACCCAGTTAATCACCCCTTCAGCGCCGGCAAATCGGTTGTACCAGAGGAACAGCAAAAAGAAAATGAAAATCATAGCTGACAGATACCATATTCTTCGGTATTCAATCATCCAGCTTTTCCAGAAGGGGAATATACGCATGTTAGATAACCGTGACGGAAAGAAAATATGAAAGTCCTTCTTGACAGTGAACGCTGCCGCAACCCCGATGGGGCAACGGAGAGGTTACCTCAAAAACTGTCAAAGGATGCGTTACTCAAGCACTTTCGGTACCCTGAAGTAGTCAGAATCTTTCCTGGGAGCGTTGCGCAATGCACGTTCGTGGCTCAGATGCTCTTTGACCTCATCTTCCCGCATTACATTGACCTCACTGCTCATGGTAGTAAGCGGCTCAATACCCTCTGTGTTCACCTCACTAAGCTTTTCAACCCAGTCCACGATAGCAGTCATATCCTGCATCATTTTTTCGGCATCTTTCTCGTCGAACTCCAGCCTTGAGAGGTGCGCTATCTTGTCCAGTAATGCACGGTCAATTTTCATTTCTTCAATTGAATATTCAACTCATTATTAATGATCGTGAGCAATTGTCCTTTCAGGGTGTCAATATCTCTTACCGTCAGCCCTGTTGTTTCCAATGGTTCATGAAATATAACTTTCAATGGATGCCATCGGAGCAGAAATTGGTCAGGAGGCAAAATTATCCAATTAAACGGAATGGTGACAGGGACTATAGCGATTTGTTTTTCGATAGCTATCCGGAACGCACCATCCTTGAATTTTCCCATGACCGGTTCCTTTTCAGTCACAATGCCTCCCTCCGGAAAGATGATGAGATTCTTTCCTTCGTCTATAGCGTCCATAGAACGTTTCACCGATTCATAGCGGCTCTTGAGCTTGCTCCGGTCAACGGTAATATGAAGTTTGCCATACATGTAGCCAAAAAGCGGGATGTTTTCTATCCCCGTCTTTCCCACAAAAACTGTATTGTGTCTCACCAGGCCCAGCGTTGGGATATCCAGGTATGAGAAATGATTGGAACAGAAAATATACTTTTTACGGCGATCGATCACGCCTCTGTACTCGACCTTGAATGGAATAGCGATCAAAATGAATAGCAGCCTTGCCCACCAGCGGTTAATGATGCCAATGAAATGGTGCTGACCTTTGAAGTTCATGGGAATAAGAAAGAACGGCAATGACAGGAAGAAAAGTATGGCGAAAACCAAAACTCCATAACCAGTGTACACCGCCCTCAGGATCTTCATTTCCTTGTTCTCTCAATACCCTAGATAAAATGTCTTATTTGATCATTGTGGCCAGCCTGGGAATAATGATCAACTCCTTTTGGCGTCCGTCGATGTATCTGAATTTACCAGTGCTGTCAAAGAAGCCATCTTCTTCAAGCTTGATCTGAATATCTTTCTTCCACTCCGGTATGTGTGTGGTTACATTGAGTTCAATGGAGTAAGCTGTGTTAACATGCATTGGATAATCCCCGGTATGGGGAACGCCATTCTGCATATCCCATTGGCCTATCGTTGTTCCGGCCGCATGACCGTGGTATCCGAGCGGATGCGTGTAGATCGATGGTGTCAGTCCTTTTTCTATCGCTTGCTTCCGGGATTGAGAAAGGATCTCGTTGCCTGTCTTTCCGACTGCGAAGTTGTTGGTGAGGATGTCTTGCAATTGATTTCCATAAATCAGCGCCTTCTTCAGGTATTCAGGTGCATCTGACTCTCCGGGCTTGCGTATGTAAGCGTGCTGCTGTGTATCCGTATTCAGTCTGAGGTAAGTAATGCCAAAGTCGACATGAAGCAGGTCACCGGGGATGATCACAACAGGTTGAGGGCGTTTCATGAAGATAATATCGGATTCATTGCGTTGAATAGACACTGAAGTATGGAACCAGGTATCGAGCTTAAGTTCCTTGATCTTTTCCCTGTACCACCACACGACATCTTCTGTGGTAGTGACGCCAGGTTGAATGACTTTTTCCGAGAAACCTTCCAGAATGATCTCATGCGCGATCCTGCAGATCTCGGGATAAATAGCCATCTCCTTTTCACTGCGTCTTTCAAGCCAGCTTACGGCAAGATTTTCAGCAGATGTTATCCTGCCATGAAGTTTACTGTCGGTATTCTTCAATAACTGATCGTAGTCGTTAGCTGACAGACCATCCGCATGACCATAATGTTCAGCTTTATTCACGCCGATCTTTTTAGGATCACGCTCCTGGATGATCTTGCCTAACTGAGCCCATTGATCGGGTTGGTGTTCAGGATCCCATGCCCGCTTGAATATCTTACCGACATCATATCGCGCTACTGCGAGGTATTCCATCTCTTTTCCTTGTCCCGGATCAAATAGGATAAGCATGGTCGTTCTACGTGCAGCCATCCAGGTAGCCGGCAGCAGTGTCCGGATGACGGGATCTTCGTTGTACTCGCGTGATATAATTATCCACATATCAAACCCTTCTCTTTTCATGAGCGCAGGAAGTAAATTCTTCAACCGGTCATCGAGAAGCTCATCGATCTTCAACGCTTGTTCGCGCTGTGTGAGGATGGCAGGATATTGGGCGGTAGCTTCAGATACAACACAGGCAAACAGTAATATCAGAAGTAATTTTTGCAATGAATTGTTCATTGGGTCATTGATATTATACATCTTTCATTCTTAAGCAGCTCCGCGGCATGATCTATTTGAATCGTTGACTTGGCATCATTCAATTCTTCGCGGACCTTGTTTTTTATTTCTTTCATGCGCATCGCTTCGATGAAGCGCTTTACATCATCATTGTCTCCAAGTATGAGCAGAGGGACTTCCGCCGGTTTGTCTTCATCGTCTTTGGCGACCATTGTAAAATAGCAGGAATTTGTGTGCCGGATCAATCCGGTTTTTACCTGCTGAGCCTCGACACGGATGCCGACGATCATCGATGTCCGGCCGACATAATTTATGGAGGCATGCAACGATACAAGTTCACCAACTTCCACTGGCTTCAGGAACTCCACTTTGTCTACGGATACCGTTACGCAGTATGCGCCGGCATGTTTGCTGGCACAGGCATAGGCAACTTTATCCATGAGGGAAAGGAGGATCCCCCCATGTATCTTACCTCCGAAATTAGCATAGGAGGGGATCATTAGCTCGGTAATTGTTGTGCGGGAAATTCCAACAGGTTTTGACAGGGCAGGCATGATAGACTTTTTGAAAATATAGAAAATGAATGTGAGTTTCCCTTGCCCTCCTTCGCGTCTCGCGTAGGAGGGCTAAATACCCCTGAGGCGCGCTACTTTCATAAGGCCCAGCATTGTCATGCTGTCAGCGATCTCTCCACGATCCACCATGGCTATTGCTTCACCGAGGGGTACTTTCCATACCTTAATGTCAGCCTCGGTGTCTTCGAGATCATTTTCACCGGCCTCAAGCTGTTCTGCTACGTATATTATGCATACTTCATCGGATACTGAATTGGAAGGATTTACGGTTAACAGCTTTGTCCATTTTTTAGCGGTCAGACCCGTTTCTTCTTTTAGCTCTCTTTTGGCCGCGATCAATGGGTCTTCACCCATCGGACACCCGCCTTCCGGTATCTCCCAATGAAACTCATTTAACGTATAACGATATTGACCGACAAGCCATGTGTTTTCTTCCTCGTCAATAGGTATGATCCCAATGCCAATATGTTTGAAGTGGATCTTTCCATAGATACCTTTCCCTCCGGCGGGGTTGATCACCTGATATTCCGTAACCTTTATCCAGCGGTTTTCATATTTTTCTTCACCTGAAAGTGTCTTCCATGGGTTGTTAGTTTCTTCTTGAGGCATATGGACAAAAGTTGCTGAGAACTAATCTGTTGAGATGTCTTGGAAAATTCCATATCCAGACATTAATGTTCAAAGCTATTGAATTCTTTTTGTCGTGAATCAATTCAGCATTAAGTTTGTGCATATGCTTCGGTCATCGTTTACAAAAAATCTTGTGGAGGCTGGATGTGATGAAGCTGGAAGAGGATGTCTTGCAGGGCCGGTTGTCGCGGCTGCAGTGATCTTTCCGAAGCGATACAGGCACAAATGCCTGAATGATTCGAAGCAATTGACCAAGGAGGAGCGGGAGCAATTGCGTTTTGAGATCCAGCGGGATGCTGTGGCATGGGCGGTAGCGGAAGTGGATCATGAGGAGATCGACAGGATCAATATTTTAAATGCTTCGTTTAAGGCGATGCACCTTGCGTTAGATAAGCTGAATACCCGCCCGGAATTGTTGCTGATCGATGGCAACCGGTTCAAGCCATACAACGAGGTCAGATTTGAATGTATCATCAAGGGTGATGCAACGTATCTTTCGATTGCCGCTGCGTCAGTTCTTGCCAAGACCTACCGGGATGATTTCATGACCAATCTCGCCATACAGTTTCCGGGTTATAGCTGGGAGACCAACGTCGGATATGCTACGCTGGCTCACCGGGAAGGAATACGCCAATGTGGCATTACGCCTTTTCATCGGAAATCGTTTACCTTACTGCCGACACAGCTGGAACTTTTCGATGACGAGTGTGGCATCCAGGACTGTGGTAATTAGTTCATTGCCATGTGCCTGATATTTATTTCATTTCATCATCATCCAACGTATAAGCTTATCGTTGCTGGCAATCGCGACGAGTTTTACAATAGACCAACCGTTGCAGCTCATTTCTGGGAGGATCGTCCGGCAGTACTTGCGGGCCGTGATCTGGAAGCAGGCGGGACCTGGCTGGGGGTAAACCGCACGGGAATGATAAGTATGCTTACAAATTATCGCGATCCAAAGAACATCGATCCCGCAGCGCCGTCCCGTGGTCATCTTGTATCCGGCTATCTGGAAGGATCTGCGCCACCCTTAAAATATCTGGAAACGTTACAGACAAACGGCAAACAGTATAACGGCTTCAACCTGATAGTAGGCAACCAGCATGAGCTCTGGTATTATTCCAATTACAAACAGGGTATCCAGCAACTAACACCAGGTTTCTATGGTATCAGCAACAAGCTGCTGGAAACACCATGGCCGAAGATCCTTCGTGGTAAAGAGAAACTGGGGCCGATTTTGTCCAATCCAATAATAGATCCTGAGACAGTTTTCGAAGTCTTATATGATGATCTGAAAGCACCTTACGATCAGCTTCCTGAGACGGGTTTGACCATGGAACGTGAAAGTGCGCTGTCATCGATGTTTATTAAGACAGAAAACTATGGCTCACGGTGCTCCACTGTCGTTTTGGTCGATAACAATGACAAATTACTTTTTTCCGAAAGGGTATACGATACCACAACTTTCAGACATCAGACAAAAACGTATGAATTTTCACTGGAGGGATTCAGTCCGTTGTAACATTCCAGTCACATCATCCGTCTGCTAGTTCAGAGAAAGTAACATAGCTTTCTGGCTGGAATGTATTCTGGAATTGGAAACTTGAAACTTGCGGGTTTCTTCCAATTTCCAGTTTCAAATTTCAATAAAATTGAGCCTTTTAATGGCCAAACAGCCAGAATTTTGGCCGGTCAAATGGAAATGCTTAAACTTTTAAACTTTTACTTTCGTCCTTGTAATTACATCCCGAAAAAATAAACTAATTGGATCATGAGGATTATTGAAACGCAGCATCTGGCGAAGATCTACCGGATGGGAAATAACGTTGTAAACGCCCTGCAGGACGTTTCAATTTCGATCGACAAAGGTGAATATGTGGCTTTTATGGGGCCATCGGGCTCTGGTAAGTCTACTTTGATGAACATTGTCGGCTGCCTGGATTCGCCCACTACAGGAACATACAGCCTTAACAGCCATCTGGTAAGCGAGATGACGGAAAATCAGCTGGCCGACATAAGGAATAAAGAGATCGGTTTCGTATTTCAGACTTTTAACCTCCTTCCCAGGGCAACGGCGCTTGACAACGTGGCTCTCCCGCTCGTCTATGCAGGCTATAGCAAATCCGACCGGGATGAGATCGCGATGGAGGCCCTTGAAAGCGTGAGTCTCGCGGACAGACATCACCATAAGCCCAATGAGCTTTCAGGCGGTCAGCGTCAGCGCGTAGCGATCGCCAGAGCCCTCGTGAACAAGCCATCTATCATTCTCGCCGATGAGCCGACAGGTAACCTGGATACCAAAACGTCATACGACATTATGGGATTATTCCAGGAACTTCATGACAAAGGCAACACCATCATCATGGTTACCCACGAAGACGACATTGCTCACTACGCACACAGGATCATACGCCTTCGCGATGGGCTGATCGAATGGGACAAAGCCAACGATAACGTCCACAGTCACCACGCACCTGTAGCTCCTTGAAAGCTAGTCTATGCGCACGGTTTTTGGATAAATTAAGGCATAACTTCGGCTATCCGATCATTGCATGAAGATCTATACCAAAACAGGCGACCAGGGGCAGACATCATTGTTTGGCGGCAAACGCATTTCCAAGGCAGACCTGCGAATAGATTCTTATGGTACGATTGATGAATTGAACGCCTTGCTTGGTTTGGTCCGTGATCAGGAAGTCAACCACAAGCGCAACGAGTTCCTTGTCGGAATACAAAACAGACTTTTCACCATTGGATCGATGCTTGCAACTGAACCTGGCAATACTAAGGTAAAGACACCTGCGTTGACTGAAGGAGATATAGTATTGCTGGAAACAGAAATTGATAACATGGAGTCGGAACTTCCAGAGCTTCGTTTTTTCATTTTGCCGGGCGGTCACCCCGCCGTCTCGCATTGTCATGTTGCCCGAACGGTATGCCGACGCGCGGAACGTCTGGTCGTAGCACTCCATGATTCAGAGACTGTCGATCCTTTGATTCTGACTTTTATGAACAGACTCTCAGACTATCTGTTCGTGCTAAGCAGGATCATGGCGCATGATCTTGGCGTTCATGAAACGCCATGGAAACCTACTAAGTGAGATGATGACTGTTAAAGGGTACGCACGTGCTTCATTTATACCGGGTTTGCTCCTTACACTGGCCTGTGCCTTCTCACCTGATGCCTATGCGCAAAAGCAACTTGTGTTGCTCAGTCACCAAACCGTCTATTTAAGGCTCGTACCTGGCGATGAGATCGTATACAAGTTAAAAGGAAGTGATGTGAAGGTCACGAGCTACATTAACAACCTGTTTGATACCGCGATACTGGCACATAAGACCGTGGTGCCTTTTCACAGGATTGAAAGGCTGTACTTCAAACGGTCGAGTTTTATCAATAAGATCGGCAAGGGTCTGTTCGTTGGTGGCATAGGTTATTTTGCGATTGATCAATTCAATACCATCGTAGTTCAGGGTGAGAAACCTTCTTTGAACGAAAACGTCACCACCGCATCCGTTGTTATGGTTGCCGCCGGCTTGCCCATGATGCTTATCAACAGGAGGTCACTAAAACTAAAAAAAGGCTACAGGCTCCTCACTGTTGAGCCTGATTCTCCGTTTTATAAACGGAATCTGCAGCATATGCAGTTTTGACTCTCGTCAATTTACGATCTGATCGTGGAGATTAACACTTATTCAGATATATTTGCACCTTAATAAGTACTCATTTAACTACACAATCATGACAACAGATCACTTGAAAGATCTGAAGGCCCGCGTTATCGCCTTGAGGAGGTATCTTTGACTACGATCGCAAGAGTCTCGAGGTTAAAGATGAAGAGCTGATCACTCAGCAGGCGGATTTCTGGAAGAATCCCAAAGAAGCAGAAGCTATTTTGAAGAGCATCCGTACCAAGAAAGTATGGACAGATGCTTTTGACAATGTTACCAAGCTCATGGATGACCTCGAAGTCTTGAATGAGTTCCATGAAGCCGGCGACATTGGAGAGGATGAACTTGATCGTGACTACGACCGCGCCGCGAAAGCGGTTGAAGAGCTCGAATTCAAAAAGATGCTCAGCAAAGAGGAGGACCAGCTTGGCGCCGTTGTTGAAATAAATCCCGGAGCTGGAGGAACAGAAAGTCAGGATTGGGCTGACATGCTCAACCGCATGTATATCATGTGGGGTGAAAAGAACGGCTATAAGGTGTCACAGATCGACTACCAGTCCGGTGATGTTGCCGGCATAAAATCCGCCACGCTCGAGATCGAAGGCGCTTTTGCCTATGGAAAATTAAAATCCGAGATCGGTGTGCACCGACTGGTTCGCATATCGCCTTTTGATTCGAACCAACGACGTCACACGTCCTTTGCTTCCATATTCGTTTATCCAAAAGTTGACGATTCGATCGAAATAGAGATCAATCGCTGCCGACATTGAGATCCAGACGTCAAGATCTGGTGGCGCGGGAGGCCAAAATGTTAACAAAGTTGAAACGAAAGTACAGCTGACCCATAAGCCAACGGGGATAGTCATTGTATGCCAGGTTGAGCGATCCCAGCATGCCAATCGGGAACGCGCCATGCAAATGCTCAAATCCAAACTGTATCAGCGTGAAATGGAAAAGCGTAATGCTGAACGCGACAAGATCGAAGCCGGAAAAATGAAGATTGACTTTGGCTCACAAATCAGGAACTACGTGCTGCATCCCTATAAACTTGTAAAAGATGCCCGCACTGGCGTTGAGCGTCACGACGCACAAAATGTATTGGACGGTGATCTTGATGATTTTATAAAGGCATTTCTGTTAGGCGCTCAGGAACAAACGCAGCAAAGTTGATCGCCATGAATTGATTACCTCGCTCCAATTAGGATGGTAAATCACAAATTGAACAATCCCAAAATATACACCCGCCAGTTTTGGCTTCTTTGCATCAGCGCCCTGTTGTTCTTTGCAAGCTTCAATATGCTGATCCCCGAGTTGCCGGGATACTTGCAAAGCCTGGGTGGTGGAGAATACAAGGGTCTTATCATTTCTTTATTTACTGTCACGGCCATGCTGTCGCGGCCTTTCAGCGGAAAGCTCACGGATAAGATCGGTCGTGTACCTGTGATCATGGTCGGATGCGTCGTTTGTTTTCTTTGCAGCCTGGTGTACCCCATCCTTACAACCGTGTCAGGGTTTCTTCTGCTGAGACTGTCTCATGGTTTCTCTACGGGGTTTTCGCCAACAGGAACAGCAGCCTACCTGTCTGATATCGTGCCCGCTACACGCAGGGGAGAAGCCATGGGCTTGTTCGGAACGTTCGGATCTTTAGGCATGGCAGGCGGACCGGCGATCGGCGGCATGCTCGCCAACAGAATAGGGATAGATGCCGTTTTTTATTGCGCCTCCGCGTTCGGCCTGCTTTCTTTTTTGATACTACTGGGGATCAAAGAAACATTGCATGAAAGACGCACCTTTAAGTTTCAGATGCTGAAGATTTCGTGGAGTGACATCTTTGAACCACGTGTACTTGCACCCTGCATTGTGATGGTCTGTCTGGGATATGCGTACGGGACAACCTTCACCCTAATACCTGACTTCGGGGAACACGTCGCTATAAAGAACAAAGGACTGCTCTTTACCTATATGACAATGGCTGCCCTCGCGATCCGGTTGATTGGCGGGAGAGCATCTGATCGATGGGGGCGTAAACCGGTGTTGCAGGTATGCGCGATTTTCATTGTTGTTGCAATGACGACCATTGCTTTCTCGACAACACCCCTTCAACTTATCATTGGCATGTCATTGTACGGTCTTGCACATGGCACCACATCACCCACGCTTATCGCCTGGGCAACTGACCTGAGCGAAATTCAGCACAAAGGAAGGTCGGTTGCCTCTGTCTACATCTTTATGGAGTTTGGAATTGGCATTGGTGCTTTCCTCTCCGGTCTGGTATATAGCAACGATCCCGCTAACTTTTCCTTAGCCTTCGGCATTTGTGCAGCCCTAGCAGCAGCAGCATTGATCTATATGCTATGCAATTATAAATTATGAGGTATGAATTATGAATGGTTTCTCAATTAAGATTCGGTACATCCATTCCCGGGTGCTCCTAAATCATGTCAATTCATATCTCATAATTTATAATTCATAATTGCCTAGCGTACAAAACCTGCTGCGACCCCGCCATCGACGTTGATCACGTTGCCAGTAGATTTATTAAGTAAGCCGCCTACAAGCGCAAAACATGCGTTGGCTATGTCAATCGGAAGAATGATCTCATTGAGCAACGTCCGCTTCGCATAAAAACCAGGGAGCTCTTCAACCTTGACGCCGTACGCTTTAGCTCTTCCTTCGGCCCAGGCACCAGCCCAGATCTTGCTGTCAGCAATGACAGCATCCGGATTGATCACATTGACGCGGATCTTATCCGGACCGAGTTCTGCCGCATTGAGCCTGCTAAGGTGAAGTTGTGCAGCCTTGGCCGATCCATATCCGGCATTGTTAGGCCCTGAGACGACCGCATTCTTGCTTACTATATTGATCACATCACCACCCAATGCTTGCTTGCGCATAACCTGAACCCCGGATTGTGTGATCAAAAACTGGCCTTTGACGAGAACATCATACAAGAGATCCCAGTCTTTTTCAGTATGATCTTCCAGCGGTTTCGAGATTGACAGCCCTGCATTATTTACCAATATGTCCACACCGCCAAACGCGAGCGCCGCAGTGTTCATCGATTCAGTGATCTGTTGTCCATTCGTAACATCCATCAGTGATGATGTGAAAGCATCCTTTCCAAACTTGTTTCTGAATTCTTCTTCAGCTTCTTTCAACCGGGATGCATCATTGTCGCTAAGGATGATACATGCTCCTTCTTCGGCAAATTTCTTCGCTATTGCTTTTCCGATACCGCCGGCGCTTCCTGTGATCAAGGCGATCTTACCCGACAGTGCCTTAGGCTTAGGCATGCGCTGAAGCTTCGCTTCCTCCAGCAGCCAGTATTCTATATTGAACGCTTCCTGTCGCGGTAAGGATGTGTAGGATGACACCGCTTCAGCGCCCTTCATCACATTAATGGCATTGGTATAGAACTCAGAGGCTACACGCGCCGTTTGTTTGTCTTTGGCAAACGTGAACATTCCAACACCGGGGTATAACAGCACGACGGGGTTAGGATCACGGACGGCGGGACTGTCAGCATGTTTACACTGATCATAGTAGGCTTTGTACATCGCGCGGTAACTTTCAAATGCAGGCGCCAGTGCTGTCTTGATAGACTTGATATCTGAAAAGTCCTGTGCGGGGGTCAATGGAAGAACAAGCGGGCTGATCTTTGTGCGCAGAAAATGATCCGGGCAACTCGTTCCCATTGGCGCAAGCCGTTCAAGATCATTTGAATTAATGTACTCCAGGACCCGGTCGTCGTCTGTAAAATGTCCGATCATCCGGGAATGACTGGAGCAGAATCCCCGCAGTACAGGCGCGAGGAGAGAAGCTTGCTGAAGTCTTTGCGCTTTGTCAAGACTTTTTAGCTTAGGTCCCCCGAATACAGGACGAGATTTTCCATAGTTATCTTCAAGGTATTGTGCGCATCGCTCAATCACCTCCAGTGTGTTGATATAACTTTCATAGGCCGTGTCTCCCCAGGTAAATAAACCATGCGATCCGAGCATGATACCTCTTATGCCCGGATTTTCATCAAGACATTGTTTCAGTTTGAGTCCAAGATCGAAACCCGGCCGCTGCCATTCCACCCATCCGATAGTGCCGTTGAATAATTCCGCTGTTATTTTTTTCCCATCCTTTGCAGCAGCGATAGCAATGGCAGCATCAGGATGCAGGTGATCAATATGTTTAAAGGGAAGAAATGCGTGAAGTGGCGTATCGATCGAAGGCGCTTTTGATGCCAGATCGTAGATGCAATGATTAAACAGTTCAACCATTTCATCTTCGTGTTCGATGCCCCGATAAACCTGAGTCAATGATCTTAGCCGTTCCGTGTAAAGTGCTGCCAGTCCACTTTTTTTCAGTGTACCAATATCACCTCCTGAACCTTTTACCCACATCACTTCAGTTTCTTTTCCCGTAACCGGATCTTTGGCCATGACCTTGCAGGAAGTGTTTCCTCCTCCGTAATTTGTGAGGCGAAGGTCAGCCCCCAGCAGATTTGAACGATAGATCAGCAGGCCTACTTCATCGCCTGCCAGTGCATCAGCTTTTTTTTCATCCCACAAGTAGCTTACGTGCTTGAATTGCGTTCTAACTTTTGTTGACATATAGATGTATGTTAATACTATTTAATTGCATTTCCATATCCAACAACCATCACAGAAAGGATGATCGTGGTGATCCCGAGGATAATTGTTGTTCTGGTCCTTTTACTAACACCGTGCCATTCCTTTAAGAAGATACCCCACATATTAGCGACGAGAATAATAAAAGCCATGTGTAGTATCCATGAACTTGCTCCATTGCCGAGTTTGCTTTCTCCCATTCCGTAAAAAAAGAACTGCAGGAACCATGTTGTACCGGCTAATGCTGAAAAAACATAGTTGTTGATTAGTGGTGTATGGCCATCAACATAATTGCCGAAGCTCTTGTTTCTCGCGTTCAGGATCGCGCACCAAATAAAATTGGTTGTCAGTCCTCCCCATAACAGAACCACATAAGTAACATTATTCTGATATAAAGGATTTAATCCCATTGCAACGGCAGCTTCCGCCATCGGTTTGCCTGCTTCAATTCCAAAATTGAAACATGAGCTCAGAATACCGGATGCAACGGCAACGATCAGGCCCTTAACCAGATTGAACTCAGCCACGCTTTTCTTTTTGTCCAGCTCGCTCATCTCGCTTTCTTTCAGGACGCCGGCTCGGCCACAAATGTAGATACCCAGCAGGCACATGATCACTCCCAGCAATACAACTCTTCCCCATGTTGTTGTCAGCAATTCATTTAAAGTCGTTTTACCGGCTGCTGGAAATATGTTGTAATATATTGAAGGTACCAGTGCTCCGAAAGCCGAACAGAATCCTAATACGACCGAATTTCCCAGCGACATGCCCAGATACCGGACGCCTAATCCATACGTTAACCCGCCGATGCCCCACAGGACGCCAAACAGTATAGTATAAAAGATGACGTCGGAAGGAGCCTGCCTGATGATCTGTGAAAATCCGGGTAAAGTGATCCAGGCCGCCAACGGCGGTACGATGAGCCATGAGAACAGACCCCCCACGATCCAATAGCTTTCCCAGGACCACCCCTTTACTTTCTTATAAGGAACATAAAAACTTCCCGAGGCAAAACCTCCAATGAAGTGAAAGATGACACCGAGAATTACGCCCATTTAGGAGGATTTTGGGGGATGGGAAATTTCCAATAAAAATACAATTTTGGTAAACGCGTAGGCACTCCTGTCATGCACTGTCATGGTTTGATCACGTGCGTCGTGTACATTTATGACTCCATTCACCACATGAAAAAACAAACGTTATACTCAGCCTCAAGGGTAGCATTCAAGATGAAGCTGAAACCCGGTTTTAAAGAAGAATACATCAGGCGTCATGCAGAGATATGGCCCGATCTAGCCGGATTGTTGCATAAGGCCGGTGTCCATGATTATTCCATATTTCTGGACGAAGAGACCAATATCCTTTTTGCTGTGCAGAAGGTCAGCGATGAAAGCGGTTCACAGGATCTTGGCAGGGAGATCATTGTCAAAAAGTGGTGGAAGTATATGTCCGATATCATGGAAACCAATCCCGACTACTCGCCTGTCACCGTCCCCTTAACAGAGGTGTTTTATATGCAATAGTTTTTTGTTTCAAAGAGCCTAGATGGAATCTCTGTTAATGAAACGGAAAACATTTTTCACAACTTCGATCTTCTTCTTTAGGATCATATAAGCTGCAGTTTCTCCCATGGCCTGAAAATCCGTGCTGATCACTGTTATGCCAAGCAACTCTTTCAATGGAGTATCATTGTATGATATCACACCGATGTCCTTTCCGAGGACAAGATTCTTGTCGCGAATCTGTTTGACCAGGCTCACGAGATCGGATTCCTCAATGATGATATAGGCATCTTGTGTCCGTAGCTCCATATCAGGATATATTTCGTCCAGGATTTCGGAATGAAAATTATTGTCGCCACAGAACTTGTGGAAGCCGTTCAGTATATCCAGGGGGTGGGGATAAAGCGTTTTACGCGGGAACACAAGTATCAGGTTGGTATATCGCTTCAATCTCTCCAGACCTTCCTGCAATGCTTCATATATATCCATTTTGAAATCCTGGTATACGGATGCAATGTCTCGTTTCAGTGTCGGCAAATAGTTGTCGAGTAGGAGCAATTTGTCCTCGGGAATCTTTCTCATCGCTTCCAGCACTTCTTCATTGCTATTCTGATGGATATTTGACTCATCCTTGAAATGTGGCATAATAACGTAGTGATCATACTTGCCCATGTTTTCACTGAGGGCATTAAGGAAGAGTTTTGGATCACAGTGATAAATGGTAAGGTCTACCTGCGCATTCTGCCCCAGGCTATTAACCATTGAATTAAATATCCTCAGCTTATAAGAGCTTAGCTTATTGAGCAGGAAAAGTATGTTGATACGGGAAGGTAAGATGTTCCTGGCGACGTAGTACCCCTTTCCTTTAGCTGAGACGATGATCTTTTTTTCCTTGAGAACATTGTATGCTTTCTCAACCGTATCGCGCGAAAGATAATATTCCTCACTGATCTCATTAATTGAAGGAACCCTTTGTCCGACAACCAATGCACCACGTTCAATATCTGTTATAATGGAATTGACGATCTGGCGGTATTTTGGAATTCTTGAATTCCGGTCAATCCGAATCTCAATTAGAAAGTCGGTTTCTTTCATTTTCGTTGCGATTTGGGGCAATCTACCAATTCTGTGAATTATTCCGAAAACGTTTACTGAAATGCGGCATATGATTGTTTAAGTGGTAGCCGGAAAATGGGGGTCAGTATTCAAAGGCAACGATCTGCGCTGAATTTTTCAAAAAAGTGTTAAACTGTTCAAGTTTGCGTTCACCGCCATACACCTGGACGAGTATCACATACTCCTGACGAATTTTCATATCTTTTTCTTTTTTGAATTTCAATCTCAATTGATTCAATTCCTTTTCAATGGTATTCGCAAAATTATCGTCGGGTTTAAAAGTTATTTTATAACTGCGTTCCTGGTGGATCCTTGAGATATACACTTGAAATGTCTCAAACAGCGTGAGTACAACAAGTATGATAAGTGATCCAACAACGGCGATGGGATATTGACCAGCGCCAACGGCCATGCCAAGCGCAGCCGTGATCCAGATGGTTGTGGCCGTTGTTATTCCACTGATTGTAAGACCATCTTTAAAGATGACACCTGCGCCAAGGAATCCGATGCCCGTGATAATATTAGACGCTATGCGGTCCGGTGAGTTGACCCCCAACGCTATAGAAACTTCTGTGAAGATCGTCGAGCCCACGCAGATCATGATCATTGTTCTGAGGCCTGCAGCCTTACTCCTGTATTCGCGTTCAAGTCCGATGGCTGTGCCGATCACAAATGATATCAGCAATTGTAAAGCGCTTTCCAGGTTTATGAGTTCCATACGGATCAGGTTGAGGTTCAAATTAGTAAAATGAATAGTCCCGATTTCCATTCAACCAAACTGAATTCATCCACCCAAATAAATTTTTCCGAACTGAAAGAACCAGGAAAGCTGATTTCTTGTTTGCCACGAATAAACACGTCATCCCTCTCCTTATCCTTTAACCTTATCCTGACATGGAAACTACCTCACCACAAGCACTGCCCGAAACAGCAATGTTCTCAAAGACGATCCTAAAGTCCTGGACACTTCAGGTATCGCGGATCAATCAACTCATAGAAAGTATAGGCGATGATGCGCTTTTGGCAGAAACCGCGCCCGGAAGAAATACCGGAATCTATCTGTTGGGTCACCTTGCTGCCGTTCACGACGGACTTTTTCCATTACTGGGCTTTGGGGAAAAGCTATATCCGCAACTCAATGGCATCTTTATCGAGGCTGCTGACAAGTCAGGCCAGGAACTTCCAAGCCTTGCCGAGGTAAAGAAATATTGGATGGAGATCAACGACAAGCTGCTTGACGAATTCAATGTGCTCGAGCCGGAGGAATGGCTTTCAAGGCACAACGCGGTAAGTGCTGCTGACTTCGCCAAAGAGCCCTATCGCAATAAGCTCAATGTTCTCGTCACCCGGATAGCCCATATGAGTTATCATCTGGGACAGCTGGTGTATTTGAAGGAAAGGAAGTGATCTGTTGCCCTCGTGGTGTGCAAACCCACACCTTTATGATCATCTTTGAAAAAGATAGAATAGGGGAATACGCAGCAGACAATAAACAATATACAACAATACGTTTAGCGCTACCTTTGCGTCTTTGCCCTTGCGGTAAAATTATAGGGCCTATTCAGGATGCTCCGACCCTACATCTTCCTGACGCTTCCGCTGCCAGAAGAATGACTATTCACCCTGCTGGGATTTCCACGATAACTAACGGAACCACTACCCGAAATATTCGCCTCTATCTCATTCTTGACGTTGATCTGTACATCCCCGGACCCTGAGATCCTTATGTTGCAGCTATTTGTTTCGAGATCTGCAGCCAATACTTTACCGGAGCCACTGAGGGATGCCCTGACGGTGGATGCGGATCCTCTTGCTTCTATCTTACCCGATCCAGAGATGCCAAACTTAGCTTCCTCGCTAATGGCAAGATCGAGGTTGACCTTGCCAGAACCACTTACGTCACTGTCGAAGTCGCGGCATTTCCCTTTTACATGTAAGTCACCGGATCCTGAAACATCGGCCTCCATGTGGCCGGATGCGTCGGCTTCGATCTTGAGATTGCCGGAACCGCTGACATTCAGCGCAAGATCCTTTGCCGTAATGCGGGTTTCACCTATAATGTCCCCCGATCCACTCACGCTGAGACCCTCGATGTCCTTTACGGTAATGTAAACATTGATTCTATCGTCATCCTTCCAGCGCCAATCCCACTTGTTTTCTGCGCCGATAATAAGCCTGCTGCCATCTACCTTAACCTCGAGTTCCTCCAAAACGTCCTTTTTGCCTTCAATTTCAACTTTTTGAGGGCTGCCTTGACGGAGGTACAATTTGCCGGGGACCCTGAATGAGATCTTGGTGAATGTGTCAACATTGCGGGTTTCACGGGTTTGTGCTGCCAGGAACGCGATGCTCAGGAACAGCGACAAAACAAGGAGGGATATGTGCTTCATATATTTCACGTATTTATAAGGTATAGACTGTAACGGCTCATTTAAGGTTGCATTAGTTGCCTGAAATTAACCCTCAAATTGTATTGTCTGACGCAAAAAATGAAGCCATCGTTACAGAAATAGTCGCGGATTGCGCGTTCATTTGAATTAATTTGATCTTCGTTTTGGTCATGCACACTGGGTTTTATGCACTACGTCCTGGAAGAATTTGAACTGTCCGCTACCGATCTTTCAAATCATCTGAGTTGCGCACACCTTACGCAACTAAATAGAAAGGTCGCATTGAAAGAGCTTGAGCGCCCTTACTGGAAGGATCCCGCGCTGGATGCACTTATACAACGTGGACAGGAACACGAGGCTGCATACGTCGCGCATTTAAAAAGCCTGGGCAAAAATATTTGCAACCTGAAGGGACAGCCTGTCGGATCTACCATTGCCGCGATGCAGGCGGGGTATGATGTATTGGTACAAGCACGTCTTGAGAACGGCTTATGGGGAGGATACAGTGACATCCTGATCAAGGTTGAAGGCAAAAGCGCGTTCGGCGACTGGTGTTATGAAGTTCAGGATACCAAATTGGCACAACATACACGCGCTTCAACAATCCTTCAGCTTGCGCTGTACACGGACTTGCTTTCTATCCTGCAGGGTGCCGAAAGTGAAAGCATGCATGTGATAAAACCAGGTGAAGGTTTTCTGACTGAAAGTTTCAGGTACAATGAGTTCAAGGCGTACTACAGAATGATCAGGAAGAATTTTGAGCAGATCATGAAGTCGAACGATGTACTTACTTATCCATCACCGGTAGAACACTGCAACATTTGCCGCTGGTGGATCATTTGTGACAGGAAACGGCACGATGATGATCACCTCTCCCTTGTTGCCGGCATCAGGTCATTGCATATCGGAGAACTCGTTCGCCAGAATATCACAACGCTGGAGGCATTTGCAAATGTTCCTGAACTGCAGCCGCCGGCACGTGGCCACAGGGAAGCTTTTGAAAGAAGGCAGGCACAGGCAAAGGTACAGCTCAAGGGTCGCCTGGCCGACAAGCTATTGTTCGAATTGCTGTCGAATGAAAAAGGACGGGGACTCAATCGGCTACCAGCACCAAATCCAGGTGATGTGTATTTCGATATTGAGGGCGATGCATTTTTCGAAAGCGGAGGCCTTGAATACCTTCTGGGCTACGTGTATCACGACAAACAAAAGGCTTTGGTATACCAATGTAACTGGAGCAGGAACAGAATTGAAGAAAAGCGGGCATTTGTCGCATTCATGGAATTCATCATGGACCGGTGGAAGCGTTATTCAGGCTTCTATATATATCACTTTGCACCATACGAGCCGTCGGCGATTAAGCGGCTGGCAAGAGTGCACGCAGTATTCGAAAAGGAGGTCGATGATCTGCTCCGGGCCGAACGTTTCATTGATCTGCATGCTGTCATTAAAGAAACCTTGCTGGCCAGCGTGGAACGATATTCACTAAAGGATGTCGAGAGGTTTACTTCATATAAAAGGATTGTTGACCTTCCAAAGGCCGGGAGCGCCCGGAAAGCGGTTGAAGTAGCGTTGGAGTTGCGCGACCCCGCGTCCCTTGCACGCGAAGATGTGGAAATCGTCGAGCGTTATAATGAAGACGATTGCCGCGCAACTGAAGCGCTGCACGTTTGGCTTGAGGATCTTCGGCGGTCACGCTTTGAGGGACAAAACGTCCTTGAGCGTCCTGAGATCAAAACAGGCGAGGCCAGCGAGAACATTCAGCAACTTGATACCAGAGCCCAGGCGATCTATAAGTCACTAACTGGAGGGTTACCCGAAGACAATACCCAATGGACAGATGTTGATAAAGCAAAGTGGCTGTTGGCTCATCAGATCGATTACTTCCGGCGTGAAGACAAAAGCGCATGGTGGGAATACTACAGGGTGCACGAGCTCGACCATGAGGATCTTCTCAATGAACGCAAAGCGCTTACAGGGCTGGAATTTGTCCAGGAATTGCCAAAATCGAAGCGAGAACGCAATGTCACGCACAGATACAGGTTTCCGCCGCAGGAATTGAGTATAGATCAGGGTGACGAAGTAATCGAAGTCAAAGGCCAGAAGATCGGTTCAGTGAAAGCTCTTTCATTGGAGAACTACACGGTCGACATCAAAAAGACCGATCTGGCAAAGGATGTTCATCCATGGGCTGTTCACGTGTCAGAAAGAGTTGACCCCGGGTCGTTGGCTACATCGCTTATGGACATTGCGGCCCTGATCGACGATGAAGGCCTTCACCATAGCTGGCCACATGCAGCCACGAAGGACCTGCTAATGAGACGTAGCCCTAAGCTTCAGTCAGGAGAGGGGGCTATCGTCAGTGCGGGGGAGGATCATGTAACGGCGTCGATACGCATTGCCGGTGCTCTTGATCAAAGCGTTTTGGCAATCCAGGGTCCGCCTGGTTCAGGCAAAACATATACCGCGGCGCGCATGATCATGAGTCTCGCTAAGGCCGGGAAGAAGATCGGTATCACTGCAACAAGCCACAAGGTCATAAGAAACCTGATTGAGAAAGTATTGGAACTTGCTCCAGCCTATGATACCACGGTGGAATTTGCGCACAAAATAAGGGAGACCAGTGAAAATTTGCCAAAAGGGCTTCAGGAGGTCTCTGAATCGAAAGATGCCCGTAAAGCTTTGAGCGCCGGTGCGGTCATCGGTGGTACGGCATGGCTATGGGCTGAGAAGGATTCTGAAAGCATACTCGACTACTTGTTTGTGGACGAGGCAGGTCAGATGTCGCTATCACATGTAATCGCAGCGTCGCGCTCGGCCAGAAACATCATTCTGCTCGGAGATCCACAGCAGTTGGAGCAACCACAACGTGGTGCGCATCCGGAGGGCAGTGATGTCGCCGCGCTCACTTACTTGCTGAATGGACACATTACGATGCCGGAAGGAAAAGGGTTGTTTCTGGAGACAACGCGAAGGCTGCACCCTGAGATATGTCGCTTCACATCTGAAATATTTTACGAAGGCAGGTTGAGATCACTGCCTGGCCTGGAGATGCAGCGCCTGAGTGGTGGAACGCAATTTGACGGAGCAGGCTTATATTATGTGCCGGTAAACCATAGCGGAAATCAGAATAAAAGCGATGAGGAGATCCTTGTCATTAAAAGTATTGTTCACAACCTGCTTGCTACTGGTCAATGGACAAATGTGAGCGGTGAAACGAAACCTCTTGAGAGATCCAACATCGTGATCGTTGCTCCCTACAATGCGCAGGTAGCGGCGCTGATGGAGGCTTTCCCGGAAATGCGTATTGGCACGGTCGACAAATTTCAGGGACAGGAAGCACCAGTTGTCATTTATTCCATGACAAGCTCCTCTGTCCAGGATGCGCCACGTGGGATGAATTTCCTGTTTAATCCAAACAGATTGAACGTTGCTACCAGCAGGGCCAAAGGTGTTTGCATATTGGTGTCTTCGGATAAGCTGTTCATGGCAGAATGTCACACGGTGGACCAGATGCGGTGGACGAATGCCATATGCCGTTTTATTGAGTTGGCCCGCGTTATACCAGTCACGCACTAAGCACAACTTTAGTACCATCAGTTTCCATAAAAGAATTGTTCCTTGATGATCTGTCCGTCTTTCCAATGCTGGACGGATACCTGTGTGTACTTCTTTTTTCCCCATTCTTTATGATCGTATTCATAATGCCATTTCACCATTGTGACGTTGTCGCCAATAGCCACTTCGAGTGGCGTGGCATGATCGCTGAAGCCGATCGCGTTTTCAAAGAACGCAATCTCTCGTTCGCGATTTATATCCTTTCCGACAATAGGAGCATTTTCGTTCTCCTGCATTGACACTTCCGGGTGATAGTAGATATCGAATGCTTCCAGGGGTCTACCTGCCAGTACAAGCGCGTTAAGCGATGTGATCTTTTCTTCGAGTGTTTTCATGTGTATATTTTTTAATTGTATACGACAAAGGTGAAAACACGATGCCCTTTCTGCCTTGATCAAGAGCAAGAAATACACTTGATCTGGATCAAGGAATTTAGCTTTAAGATCCACTAAACAACTTGACTTTCAACATAGAAGGACCAAGGACTCAGGACTAATTTAGATCATCCTGCGTCTGATGCGACTTACTGTTTCGGGTGTGATCCCCAAATACGATGCAATCTGAACCAACGGGATGCGTTGCCCGAGGGATGGATACTTCTTGGTGAATGCAAGGTAACGTTCTTCGGCAGTCTGGCTGATAGACGCAAGCACACGTTGCTGGTTGGCGACAAAAGCATTCTGCAGAAGAACACGCATCAACCTCTCGAATTTTGGAACTTCAATATAGAGCCGTTCAAGATCCGGTTTTTCTATAGAGAGCACATCAGAATCTTCAAGCGCATCTATATTTTGCGTGGCTGGAGTACCCGATAGGAAGCTGTAAAGGTCAGAGATCCACCATCCTTCGGTCGCGAACATAGCAATATGTTCCTGTCCTGTTTTATCAACGGTATAGGATCGCAATAGACCCTTCGTTACAAAATTCTCGTACCGGGCAACGTCACCCGCCTGAAGTAAATACTGTCGTTTCCGGAGTTTACGGGGCTGAAGCATGGATCTGAAGAAATCAATCTCATTACCATTAAGCGTAACGTGCCTGGCAATATTTTCAAGGATCAGATCGTACATGATAAGTTCAGCTCATGGCGACAGCATCGAGCCTGCTTAGCAGCACCAGCACCTTGCTGCTGATCTGGTTTCTTACTTCTACTGCCTCATCATCAATAATGCGGACAACGTATCCATTAACTGTATTGCCATTGATATAAAATGTGAGGCCTTTCTTGGATTGCAGACTTTCTTCAAGATAAGTTTTTAGCACGGCATGCATCGTAGTAAGAATTGTTAGTTGACTTCATTAAAGGTAACTGACTCTTCAGAAAAATGGGTTTAATTTGAGTAAAATTCTTTCTATGGTCCGAAGTAAGAGCGCCCTCATATTCATTTTTATTACGCTCCTGATCGATATCATCGGGTTAGGGATTATCATTCCCGTCATGCCGCATCTGATACAGGAGCTTACCGGAGGCACTTTAAGTGAAGCATCAATGTATGGTGGATCAATGCTATTCGCGTATTCTGCCATGCAATTTGTCTGCGCGCCGATCATGGGTGGACTAAGCGACAGATATGGACGAAGGCCGGTATTGCTAGCCTCGCTCTTCGGGTTTGGAATTGACTATCTTTTTCTTGCTTTTGCACCATCGCTCGCGTGGCTTTTCCTCGGTCGCGTTATCGCAGGCATGATGGGTGCCAGTTTTACAACGGCCGGAGCTTATATCGCTGATGTGAGCACACCTGAAACGCGTGCCCAGAATTTCGGGATCATTGGCGCCGCCTTCGGTCTGGGCTTTATCATTGGACCCATGATGGGCGGATTCCTCGCAGAGTATGGATCAAGAGTTCCGTTCATGGTGAGTGCCGGACTCTCGTTGCTGAACTGTCTCTATGGATTTTTTATTCTGCCTGAGTCACTCGATCCAAAAAACAGAAGAAAATTCGAATGGTCGAGAGCCAACTGTATCAGTTCGCTTATCAACCTAAAAAGATATCCTGTGATCCTGGGTCTTGTCGCTTCTCTGATAATGGTATACATATCATCACATGCTGTGCAAAGCAACTGGACCTATTATACTATGGAAAAATTTAGCTGGACCCCTAAGATGGTCGGTATATCCCTTGCTGTTGTAGGATTGGTGTTTGCCATTGTACAGGGAGGATTGATACGAATCATCATTCCAAAGCTTGGTCAGGAACGTAGTGTATACGTAGGGTTGGGTTTGAGCGCCACAGGATTTTTGCTTTTTGCGCTGGCAACACAAACCTGGATGATGTTTGTGTTCACTATTGTATATTGTCTTGGTGGTATTGCCGGTCCTGCCCTGCAGGGCATCATATCCACGCAGGTACCACCGAACGAGCAAGGCGAACTTCAGGGAGCATTGACAAGCCTCATGAGTTTCACTTCTATTTTCGGTCCACCGATCATGACAAGTACTTTTTCATTTTTTACCAATGCAAGAACGCCGGTTTACCTTCCGGGGGCACCGATGTTGCTTGGTGCAGTCCTGACGATAACGGCAACTTTATTGGCTCGCACTAGCCTGAAAAGAACTATGGGTAAACTTCCAGTGCCCGGCGAGTTGTTAAAAGGATAAGACGACTTTTCTTAAGTCCTTAGTCTTGAGTCCTGAGTCCTTGGTCGTTGGTACTAAAGACTCAGGACTAACGACTGAAGGTCACCGTTCTGTGGATAACATCATCGACTCAAAGAGCTGCTCAACAAATTTTAGTTGCTAATGTTGAAAACATTGTGGAATTTTCTCCACGTTAACCGTCGTGAAAGGATACTAAAGATACTTTTTGTAACGTTACGGTGTTTTAGACATGAGCTACCAACAATCTGGCACAAAAATTACTTCAGTGTACCGCGATGCCAACTCCTCTTTTGTCGAAACCAATTAGAACCAATGAAATATAACATGATCCACCTCATTCGAACTCTTCCGAGATTTACCGTGTATGCCATTTTTATCGCACTCGTGTCAGTAAGCGTTGGATGTAAGAGTAAGAAAAAAGCAATGGAGGTCAGCGACAATTCGGCAGCGAACAAAGAGCGCGCGGAACGAGAGGCTGCCCTGAAAAGACAACAGGAAGAAGAAGAGCGAGCCAGACGGGAGGCAGAGGAGCGGGCAAAGCGTGAGGAAGCGGAAAGAAAAAATGCACCTTCAGCGAAACTTGAGCAGTACTTTGCAGCTATTAGCGGAGCAAGCACAGTTGATGCCGCCAATAACAGCATCAATGAAGCGTTGGCACTGTTCTCGTCTCCGGAAACACCTGTATTGATCGTTATTCATGAAGCAGCTGGTCAAAAGGACTACGACCGGCCAACAAATATCAGGGACTATCTTAACTATCTGAAAGATCAGAAGAAAAAGGCTGATAAGATCGGAGCCCTTAAGTTCGATGCCTCCGGTAAGATCAACGAAGTCGAACTGATAAAACAGAAATAGTTTCCATACTTATAAATCTCAAAACCATGTTTAAATACATCTTCTTTGCAGCCCTTTTCACTTTAACTGCTTCGCAGATTGTTTCGGCTCAGACGGCAGAAATTAGCCCTGAAAGAAAACAAGCCATCGACTCCCTGGCGTTGGAAAAAGTAAGGGACCTCAGCAAATATATTGGCATCATTGGAAGCAAGAAGACACCTTATTCAGAAGCACAGCGTGTAATGGACAGGGCTGAAGAACTTTTTGCACCTGAAAGCGAAATGGGCGTTTCTTCTGTTAACAGAAAAGAGGTCAATTACTATAAGGTCAGAAAATACTTTGAAAGGCTGATGGCCCTCAACTATGACAAAGTAACGATCTCATGGTATGATATTCACTATATAAGCGACCTCGAACGCCAGCCGGATGGCCGGTATGTTGGTGTGGTCACCATTTACCAGAAATTTGAAGGAACATCCGACGATGGGATGAAATATAAAGACACGACCAAAAAAGATATCACTATTTATGTCGAACGTAAAAAGACTCAGATCGCGGGAAGAATTGTCGAGTTCTGGGATGTGATGTTGGGAGATATCAGGGTCAGTGAAACAAGCGCATGAGATTTCTCTGTCCATTTGTAGTTGTTCTGATAGGATTGCTGACAGGCCCAACGTTATATGCCCAGCTTCTTGACAAAGAAGACGAGAGCAGGTTGTACGCCGAAACGAAACAGGTCAATCAATTCTTCAGACGATTCAATGGAGAAGAAGATGAAAAAGGCGAACGTTATTACCCCAGGGACAAACTCTATCGCAGCGAAAAGCTGAGAAAAAAATATATCGGGATCCTTTTCGACTCCGATAACAAGGGTATCAGCTCGGATCTGAAAATTCAATTTGCGAAAGACGTGCTCGATAAAACGCAACCGGCGGTGATTGATTTCCACGGCGGTAATTGGTTTTCGGAAGTCAATGCGGCATTCACGATGAACGGTAAAACGGAGATCGTGACGTTGTTTATGGAACTGGAAAAAGCTCAGGAGGGGACCAAATGGGTTATCAGCAAGGTCCATGCGGATATGTTCGATCCCTATTTCAAGCGCGACACTACACGCGTTGGCAGATTTATACACCCTATGAGCCATGAGCTGGATTTCATGAATCTGCGAAAGGCTTTTAATTATACAGATAGTCTCAGCCAGTTCACCGTCAAGCGATTCGTACCCGATCACCTTAGCTTACTCATTTATGAGATCAAAAGGGGTAATCTTAAATTCAAAAACGTTGAACAGGTAAAATTCCATTTTTTCCAGGTGAAAGGATGGTATTTCGAGATCTCGGAATTCAACAGATCAGGATATAATAACGGCTGGCTTATATCAAACCTAGTCAAACTAAACAATGAGGGAGAGACTAAAATTCTTCGCAAGTATCTCTACTATGAAGGTAGGTAAAATCTGTTTGTTTTTTCTTGTAATGCTGTTCACAGCTGGCATATTGAATGCCCAGCAAGGTAAGGCTGACGTCAAACAGCATGAACAACAGGTTCGGGACATGGTCAAGTTCCTTGAGTATGTTCTCAACACCCTAGGCGGCGCAACTACGTCTGCCCGGGATAAAGATGTGCTGGTCACCGAGAGCTACACAAAGATATTTCGGGACGGCAAAGTGCAAGTGGAGGATGACCTGGTGGAGAAAAGAAACGTCATCACAAACAAAGATGTTCAGGCTTACCTGAAAGATGTTGATTTCTTCTTCGATGATGTGAAGTTCGAGTTTAATATCAAAGAGATCAAAGGAAGCATTAACTCCAACAATAAATTATTTTATAAAGTCTCGCTTATCAGAAATATGCGCGGAGTAACGGTTGAAGGTAAAACAGTGAACAACACGTCACCGCGTTTCATAGAGATCAATTACGATCCTTCGATGAAAGACCTCAGGATCGTAAGCATTTACACAAAAGAATTTGATCAGCGAACCGCTTTGCTTAGTTGGTGGAATTCGCTGTCGCATGAATGGCAGGCATTGTTCAAGAAGAAACTGAACATCAGTACCGACAGCCTCCAGCTCAACGACATACAGAATGTCATCGCGATCAATGCTATAGACCTGAGCCATAATCGAAATCTGCAAACACTGGAGCCCCTGTCGCAGTTGGTTGATCTTCAGGTTCTCAATCTTTCAGGTACCTCCGTAACCGATCTCAGTCCCCTGAGAAATCTTACAGGACTTTTGGATCTCAATCTTTCGAATACAGGCATACATGATGTCACACCTCTTAAGTACTCTGACAATCTCGTCAAGTTCAATCTCAACAACACACTTGTGTCCGAACTGAGCGTGCTGGAGCGAATGTCGAAACTTGAGAACCTTGAATTAAGAAGTACTAACGTCACAGACTTCACACCGCTAGGCAATGCCACTTCCCTGAAATATCTTGATATCAAGAATACGAAGATCATAAGTTTGGCACCACTGAGTCCCCTTGTTAACCTGGTGGAATTAAACGCAGCAGGTACTACCGTTGATGACCTCAGTCCGTTGGCCCCGATGAAGGCCATTACTGCGCTGACGCTCGACAGCACTCGCATACTTTCGCTGGCACCATTGAGTAGCTTGGTGAATCTGACGACACTCAGTATTAATCATACAAGGATTGGTGATCTGCAAAGCCTTCAGCCCCTGAAGAAGCTGGAAAGGATCTATTGTGATCATACAGAAATCGAGAGGGCCCTTGCTGACGAATTTATGGCAGGTAACCCGAACGTTCTCGTTGTCTTCGATACGGACGATCTACGGGGATGGTGGGATGGATTGCCAGCACCATGGAAAACTGTCTTCTCAAAAGCGGCGACTATTGGAATGAACCCTTCCAACGAAGAGCTTGCCCGGATACCGAACCTTGACTCCCTCAATCTCTCTGGGAATAGTGCTATCAAAGACGTTGAGCCGTTGAGAAAGCTGATGAAGCTTAAAAGCCTAACAGTAAGCAAAACGTCTGTAGCTGACCTTACACCCCTGCGTGAGCATAGATCCCTTCGTTCCCTCGACGTGAGCGCGACAAAAGTGAACAACCTGGATGTAGTACGAAATTTTGCAAAAATGAACGTGCTGAAAGCAGACCAAACAAGCATTGAAAATCTTGATGCGCTATCAAACCTCAGTGCGATAAGCAAGGTATACATTGATAAGACATCCATGTCAGATTCGATTGTTGGAGAATTCCTGCACAAGCAACCTCAATGTCTTGTTATATATAAGACCGATACATTGACCAGATGGTGGGAAGACCTTCCGGGCGCATGGAAAGATGTGCTTGAAAAACAAAGCAAGATCTCAGCCGGGAACAAAAAAGAAGATCTGCATAAGTTAGTCGAGCTTGAGGCATTGCGTTTCAGCGATGCGTCAGTCAGCAACCTATCGATACTTAGCGTTTTCGTGAGGCTCAAGGAGCTGGACTTCTCCGGCACTTCTATCAACGACCTTTCCCCCCTCATCAATGTTAAATCGCTGCGTGTATTGAGAGCAACAAATAGTCCTATCCGTAACCTGGAGGCTTTGCGTTCAATGCCCGCGCTGACCTCGCTTGACGTATCCAATACACCGGTCGAAGAGTTGAGGCCGATCCGTGGACTTGAAGCGCTAAAGGCATTCAATTGTTCCGGCACGCAGGTCAGTAGCCTGAGCTCTCTGGAGGAGTTAGCTGCTCTGGAGTCCCTTGATTGCTCCAATACCAGTGTCAAGAAGATTGACCCGCTGGAATCCCTCCCGCTTAAGTCCTTGAAGTGCTATAACACGAATATCTCCGGTAAATCTGTCGCCAAATTCAAACGCGACCATCCGGACTGCAACGTTGTGCACTACTAACGCTAATTTCCAATTTCCAATTTCGAGTTTCCCTTTTTCACTTCACGTTATTTGTCAAAAATGCAAACAGTTTATCCCTGATCTCTTTCGAGTCAAACATCTCTCCAAAGTGTGGCGCGTCTTTTACGATGATGAGCTCATTTTTTACTTTAGCGATGTTGAGATACGATTGAAGTAATACGGATTGCTGATATGGCACGGCATCATCTTTTTCACCCTGAACGATGAAGAATGGTGGATCATTCTTGTCAACATAGGTAACGGGACTTGCACGCTTGCTTAGGTCAGGCCGCTTGATCGGCGAAGCACCCAACAATAAAGAGATCGGGTCGTCTGTACTTTCTGGGTTTCCTTGTCCTACCATGGCGAGGAAGTCGGATGGACCATAAAAATCAAGAACGGCTTTTATTTTAAACGACGGTTTCTTCATTGCCGGATAAAATTCCGCTATCTCATTGTTTAAAGAGAGTGCCAGCAGCGAGGCAAGGTGTCCACCCGCAGAGAAGCCGATCAACGCAAATTTGTCTTTATCCAGTTTGTACTTCGAAGCATTTTTGTACAGGAACTCGATTGCTGCGCTACAGTCCTGAATTTGCGCGGGGAATACTGCTGTTGTGCTGTGGCGGTAATCGATCGAGGCCAGCGCATATCCTTGCTCGAGGAAGCCATGAACGGTATTTTTCATGTACCCCATATCTGCGTACTTGTCGTTATGCATCCAGGCGCCACCATGTACCCAGATAACTAGCGGCAATGGGGTCGCCGTTCCTGATGGCAAATAGATATCCAGCAGATGTTTCTTTAGGGTATCATTTGCATAGGGGATGTTGTGATGATAGGTCGTATTGGATGGAAACCAGGCCTTGACACGGTCAGGTACCTGGGCATTGACGGAGGTGAGAACCGACAATGATATCACCAGGAAAAGAATAGTTTTGGTTTTCATAGGGGCGATTAAGTGAGACGTAAGTTTATGGCCGATGTTGAGTGACGTATTCTGCAACGGTGCCGACGGGCGCAAGCCATAATCCATTCGCGGGGTCCTGCGCATATTCGATCAGTTGTTTGAGCATTGAGAGCCGGGTGGTTTGAGCGCCCGATTCGCCCATTTCGTGACCACCAAAGATTATCCATTGATGTTGCTGTATGGCCGTTTCGACCGCCGGCCTTAGTTCGTCAAAAGTCTTTCCGTCCGCCTCAAAGCACATGAGCTGTGAAAGGTCGCAAAACGCCGGATCGTTGCCCGTTTCTGTAAGCCATCCGCGTCCAGTGGCGAATTGGCCAGCCACGAGTGGAATGTAGCTCTTGGTATTAGCACCTCTTCCGACGAAAGTCTGACCACACGGATATGCAAACGATGTTACAGTGACACTCAGAAGATCTTCGATCATTTTATTTGATTCAGCCAGCTCAGCGCGCATCTGTTCGAGGGTGTAATTTTCCAGCGCTTTGTTTCGCGACCATGAGAAATTACCCGAGCATGGATGATGAAGGGAATGGTTTCCGATCTCGTGACCACTTGTTTTCGCCTTCTTCCAGCCGTCGAGTTGGTCCTTAACAGCACCTGGAAGTACATAGAATGTTGCTTTCACGTTATGTTGATCCAGAAACGCTGTACCACCATTGACCTGACTGGCACGGGCATCATCAAATGTGAGGCTGATGGCAGCGGACTTGCCCGAAGGCCATTGAAACGCCTGGGTTTGCTGGCCACGTGAATCGACCGGTAAGCACATGACCGGCAGAAAAAGCAGGAAGCGTAATGGGTAAGAAATACGTCTCATTGTTAATTAAGGATCTGAGTTACTAAAGCTACGTAATGAAAATTATGAATTATGAATTTACTTTCCAGGACGGCTGGCAGGTATTTCACCCCCGATTAGTATCGGGGCCACGACCGGCAAAGTTAGTGCATTTCTTGGCGGTCCTTTGCGTCTTCCGCGTCTTGGCGGTGAAGCCATTCACGTTTTTGAAAACGATATCATTTCAGTATCTCAAACAATCCATAGGGTTGAATCTTATAACCTTTTGGCAACTCAAAATCCTGGTCAGACAACTGCAACTGCTCTATTTGGACGGCTTCAGCAACTGTTTTAAGATCTTTGGTAACGTCAATAAACACAAGCCTTAAACCACCACCAGTTGCGTTGAAGAAAGTATTCCAATGATATAGCGACAATTCACGAAACAGTTGCGCGTCGATCCTGATCTCGTCTTTGAAATAGTAACGCGTTTTATCTCCGTCCTCGTTACTTTCGACTACCTGATACTGATTTCCTTTATAAGTGACCCTGTCTTTATGCCTGATGTATTCCGGCACGGGCTGCCCGTACGCGCTGTCGGCTTTCAGGTAGCCAATGGTGGAGTCCGCCCGGACATGGAAATACGTGAGGCTGTCGCCGATAAAAATATCTTTCAGAACTCCGTCAAAATATACTTTGAAATTATTTCCGCATATGTAAAAGTCCTCCGTTTTGAAGTCGTCTACCGCAGCGGTAATGTCTTTGTTATTTTTTGGCTGGTAATAGGTATAGCGGTATTTGATATGACCGCAGAAATTCTGTGAATATCCATAGTGCAGAGCGCAGGATAAGAACAAAAGAAAAGGAAGTGTTTTTAATTTCATTTAGCAACAAGTTGATAGAGTGTATACTTCACCGCAAAGTCGCCAAGATCGCGAAGGACCGCTAAGTCATTTCACCACAATAACTCCGCGCCCATGGCCTTTGGTATACCACAGGCCGTGGGTTAATATAACTTAAATACCTCTTAAGATAAAAATTCTTCACAGCCCTGTGCAGTTATATCCATGGAAGTTGAAGTTCCCTTTGGACAACTTATTGTTAACTGATATCTTTAAACCTATAGCGATGTATAGGCGATATGGCCAATATTGAAAACGTTGTGCCTCATATCTTTTAGATAATTAACATCGAATGATGAAAACTTATCTTATTTCCATCCTGTTAATTCTTCAGATCGCGTTGAGATTTGACTGTGGCGCAAGGAGATTCTTTACAAGCGCTGAAGTCATTGAAAAAAATTGGATAGCTATCTTATTTCAGCCAACAAGGCCTTCAGGTTTAATGGTTCTGCTTTAGTCGCCCGGAAAGGAAAGGTTCTTTTGCAAAAGGGCTACGGTTGGAGGAATGCAATTACCAGGATGCCGAACAAATCTGACACCAGGTTCCCAATACTTTCCATTACTAAACCATTCACTGCAATCGTTATTTTGAAATTACAGGAGGAAGGTAAACTATCCGTACAGGATAAATTGACGAAATATTTCCCCGACTACCCTAATGGTCACAAAATCAAGATTCATCATTTATTAACACACTCTTCTGGTATTTACAATTACACTGAACCAGTTGGGACTGAAGATTCCGCCTTGGTAAATTATCCCATCTCAAGACAAAAGGTATTGGACATTTTTGTGAAAGCCCCTGTGGAATTTGCTCCAGGTAAAAGATATAGTTATAATAACTCCGGGTACTTCCTGCTGGGTCTGATAATCGAAAGTGTCACGGGAAAGCCTTATGAAACGGTGGTCCGGGAATTGATCTTTAGACCTCTCAACATGGCCAATTCAGGGTTTGATTTTCTCAATCTTGCCGATTCCCTAAAAGACAAGGGATACGAATTTTTAGATTCCGGAAAATATTCCCTATAAGCACTACGACTCAACTTTTGCGTATTCAGCTGGAAGCATCTACAGTACGATAGCATACATGTATAAATGGGGCAAAGCTATTTCAAGTAACCAAATTCTACACTGCCGAGTCCTGGAAGGTTGCCTTCACCCCTAAAGTAAACGGTATGGTTATGGCTGGATGAACGGACAATTTTCCAAAAGGCGTTATATAAGACATTCCGGTGGATATCCTGGGTATATGTCCGAGTTCATATATTATCCGGAAGAAGACCTTACTATAATTCTCCTAAACAACTTCGGGACTTATGACCAAAACGTTTGGTCCGTAGGTATGGGACTTTCCTCTATTGTTCTTAATCTGCCTTATGACAACTGGAAACTTCGAAAACCAATTAAGCTTGACAAAGAAATTCTGTTGCGATACGGCGGTACATATGAGTTAACTGATAAGCGAAGATTAGTTATAGAATTGGAGGGTGATCGTATTTTAACGAAAACCGCTGGACTTCCACCAATGGAACTGTTCGTTGAGAATGATAGCGTTTTTGATTTGCAGAATTTTAACACGAGTATCGATTCATCACTAACGACACAGGCAAGGTCTTAATATTAACCATTCACGAACATGGTGAGGATTATCGACTGAAGAGAGTACAGTAAGGCACGAACACCAACAAATTACAATAATTCCCTTGCTGATGGGCGCTATGAATTTAAAATTGACTTGAAAGGTCACAACCATAAAAAGCATCTGATTGTAGTGACGAATTCAAAAGGTGAGAAAGAGGTGTGGGTGAATTGTTTTTGCGATGACTGGGACAAGTCGTGGAAGACGCAAATACTCCTGGTAGAGGATGGTGGACCCTGTACTTTAATTTTAAAATAAACCTAGCTACAAAGGTAATTTATGACTTGGGAGTAAATAGGTTTGCCTGATAGACACTTGCAACAAACGTTCATGGAAATACAATTAAATAACGACTTAGTTGAGTAGTGGATATGGACATATCGAAATAAGGAATGAGAAACTAGTTCGAACCAAGGAAAACAAATTACTTTACGAAATACCCGTGACGAGTATTAAGGTAATTGGCGAGTTTACCAAAACGAATGTCCTGGTGCTAACGATTGGTTTTTAGTCATAGTAACAAAAGACGACTGGTATGAGATTCCTATGGATGTAGTCAACACTGTCCATGTGCTGAAAGACTTAAGTACACTATTGGGGACGACTCTAAATTGTGAATTGGCTAACTCAACTCGTGGAAAACAAGGATAATATATCCTGACAAAGCAAAAGAGAAGGATATTTATGAAATTGTTGGCGTAGAACCCAAGACGCTTTCCGACAAATTAAAAAAATTAGTTGGCCTTCAGAAAACAGTTCGGCAATTTTCAGAGGAGACTAGAAAATTAATAACAGAGTAAGCGCAACATTTCAATATCGGCATGGCCTTTTTGTCGTTATTTTTTTTGAAGATATCAGGGTCTGGTGTTCCGAAGCCGGATTAGACCAGGCCACGCGTTTTACACGAATGTTGTGCGGAATTTAATGGATAAAGCAAAAGATGAGAATATATTTCATTCTAACATTCGTATCAACTTTCTGTTCCGCCTTTGGCAAGTTGACAAGACGAAAATCAAGGAACAGGCAGAACTGACCGCGAAGTCGTTGTTAGAAGACGACTATGAAACACTTTTAAGATTCACCTACCCAAAAGTTATTGAAATGGTGGGCGGAGAAGACAAAATGATTTCGCTTATAAAAAAAGGAAAGGTTGACATGGGGCAACAGGGTATTACTTTGAGTCGGTGACAATTGGAGAGCCTTCAAACACGGTCACCGCAGGAGATGAAATTCACTGTCTGGTACCACAGACAGTCCTTATGAAAGTACCAAAAGGAAAAATGAAAAGTGAAGCTTATCTACTAGCTGTGTCAAAGGACAATGGAAATACCTGGTTTTTCATTGATGCTGTAAATTTGACAATGGACAATGTAAAAGTCGTATTACCGAATTACAACTCCGACTTGAAACTACCAGCAAAGAAGCAGCCGAGATTTATAGCAGATTAATAAAATAACCTACAACTATGGGTGAATTGTAATTTTGGGTGCGAGAGGTAAAAAGCAAAATTTCAGCATGAGCAAAATAGAGGAATCAACTCCGGGGAATCGAGTGCGTGCCTCACCGCTTGGACGCTAAGAGCGCCCGCCTGCGAGAGACGCTTCGGCCGGCAAAGTTGCCGCCAAGTATTTTTTGCATTTTCTTCGCGGTCCTTTGCGCCTTCTATATATCATGTAATCTCATTGATTTTTTTAAAACAAGGCGGCATTTAAACCCTTCGAGGCCAGATGCATTTAATTTCCAGTCTTTGGGTTAGCGGCCTAATTTTATCGTAGATGCCGATGAAATTGATTTAGCTAATTTTTCCCTGAATGAGTAGAGAATGTTTGAACCTACGCCCAGGTAAAATTAAGTCGCGGTCCAAAGACGCGGCCTCACGGCCGGGGAGCCAGGGAGTCCGGATAACAGGTGAACCCTACTACAAGTACAACGTGAATGAAGAAAGACCTAGGATCGTTGAGTATGCAAGGGGCTTTTACAAAAGTTATTAACCCTATAACATAAGACCTTATTGGGATACTTTGCGGTAAAGAAACCTTGCAGCCAACGAGCTTACTTGTTCGCCTTAAGATAAGCCAACAGATCACCCATTTCTTCCAGGCTGATCAGCTTGTCTAACCCTTCCGGCATGATAGACATATTGAGCGCATTCATTGACCTGATCTCTTCCCGCCGAACCGTTTTCTGCCACCCATTCTGATTTTTCAACGTTATCGCTACTGGCGTCTCACTTGCTATAAGACCCTGGATCGACTCGCCATTTTTCAAGTCAACTGACCAAAGCTCATACCCACTGGAGATGGATTTATTCGGTGCAAGTATGTTGGCCATGATTGCCTCCCTGGACCAGTTATGGATCGTGCCGAGGTCAGGCCCAAGGTCGATACCAATCGCTCCCCTGATCTGATGACACAGTGCGCATTGCTGTTGATATATAGCTTTTCCTTTTGTAACGTCTCCCTTCAGGGTAATAGCTTTTGCATAGGATGCATTGACCGTCGAGTCGGTATTTGTCGTGAAAAGTATTCTTGCCCTATCCCGAAGCGGCTTGTTCCACTGAGCCATTAGTCCAACCTTCCTTGGCCAGCTGATCTCTGTAGTCTTTATTTTATTCCCCTCTATGGCTTTCAGAAGTATAGCGATCCTGATGTCGTCTTCCAGAAAGGCATTTACACCGGCATCACGTAACTCCGGGGTAAGTACCGGCCACTTTTTCAGCAGGAACGCACACACTGTTGTATCGGGTATTGCGGAGAGACTTCTGAGGGATGCTAACTGAAGCGGTAGCGGTTGCGTGGGATCTATGAAGTCCATCAACAACGATGCATGTGGTTTGGGATCTCTGATAGATATGAAATCGATCGCCGCGGATCTGCGTTCTTCCGTTGTCTTGATGTCACGCGCTACCATTATTGCTCTGTTCACAGCCTTCTCAGCGGTTGACTTATCTGCGATCCCGGATGCCTTTAAGACCTGCATTGCTGCCTTTGAGACCGCAAGAGATGAATGGGAAAAGAACAGATCAATGAGTTTATTCTGATCGGCAAGACTAAGTCTGACATTATCATCCCGATCCTCTATTCCTTGCGCGATCCCTCCAAGGGCGTCGGCAGTCCAGATTACAGTTCCCGAAGTACTAAATGCTTGTTTCAATACTTTACTTATCTCGCCAACGTCGCCTGAGGCTCCAATCATGGCCGTCAGTTTACGGAGAAGACTTCCATATGCAGGTGTTTTCGTGTCGAACCTGCTGATCACAAGCGAGAGTAGTTTTGGAATTTCCTCCGGATAGACGGTCAATGCAGCTTGCTGAACCCATGGATCGTCAATGTCCCGGAGAAGCAATTTTTCACGGGCTTTTCCCGCTGATTCATTGCGAAGAAATCCAAGCGTGCACAAGAGCTGGAATCTTACTTTTGCGTCAGGATCATCCTGCATGGCTATCAATGAAGCGGCCACCTCCGGATTGTTTTCAAGATGCAGTTCCGCCAGTTGAATAGCGTTTTCCCTTATTCCCGCCACCGGGTCTTGCAACGCGTCCCTGATTTCGTGAGAGGAGAGTGAGTTCATACCTTGGAGCGTCCACAGTGCATGCAACCGGCCCAACGGCCGGGCTGGATCTTTTGCCAGTTTGCGCAATGCATCAATTGCGGACTTGTCCTGCCTGTCAATCAGCAAGCGTTGGGCATTCATTCGCCACCAATTGTTCGAACTGGATAGTCGAGCAACCAGAGAATCCGCAGAAGCGTCGCCCCATTGAAGTCCGCCTATCCAGTCAATACCTTGTTTCCCCTTTGGTCGTATACGATAAATCCTTCCCTTGTCTGAATCGTTGTAAAGTGCGCCTGATCTCACAACGTCGTCTCCCATCCATTCGGGATGTTCAATGATCTGACGATAATAGTCAACTACATACAGCGCCCCGTCCGGACCGGTGTACAGATTCACGGGTCTGAATTTGGGGTCTGTCGAAGCAAGGAATTCACGGTGTGGATTTATCCGGGAGGCTCTATATACAGATCTGTCGTCAGATATGCGGTCAACATGAACCAGATTGCTGACAGGTTCAGCGACAAAAATAACGCTGTCGTACGGTGCATTGAATGCACCTCCGAGATATGCATGCAGTCCGCATGCAGAAGTGATGACGCCAATATCAGTCAATAACTGATGCTGGGGGTTCTCTGTGATGGGAAAGACTTCAGCTGCCTCACCATGGTCGGATATCGACTGGGTTGCGTCCGATATGAGAAATCCGGGATTGCGTTTCAGATATCGTTCTGCGATAACCTCCTGGTAAATATGGTTTGCATTCCCTACCTGCAGATGATGTCCCCAGGTATCGAATGTATGTCCAAATTGTGAATGACTTGCTGTCATTTCGAGCGTATGTTGACCGGGTTGAAACCTTACCGACCTTCCACCTGCATTCACTGACAGTCGTGGAGAACCTGAATGTCCGGGGTAATGGATCTCCGCGCCACGGTCGCCGAATTCCGCCTTATAAGTCTCAGTCCCTACTGCACCTTCGTGCGCCAGGTAGATCCAGTTGTCGATCCCGAGGACAGGACTGTTCAGATTGTGTTGTGGATTCGATAAAGCGAATCCGGTCAGCAGTGTATCTCTTTTATCGGCGCGTCCGTCGTCGTCAGTATCTTCAAAGTACAGGACGTTGGGTGCATCGGTAACGATAAATCCTTTTTTCCATCGCATGATGCTATTGGGCAACACGAGACCTTCGGCAAATACTTCGCTTTTGTCAAATATTCCGTCTCCATTTGAATCGATTACTCTTTTTATTTTGCCACTTCCACTTTTGTCCAGGGGATATCCATGCATTTCTACTACGAATAATCGACCATGTTCGTCGATCTCCATATCTACTGGGTCGGAGATGAGTGGTTCTGCTGCAATCAGTTCGATCTCAAATGCTGAGTCCAGCTCAAAAGTCGGGATCAGTCCCTCCTTAACTTTTCCCTTCTGTTCCCTGGAGCAGGATCCCATGAGAAGGAACAATACTAGTGTTGTAAGCGTAAAGCGGGCCCCGAGACAGCGCGTCATTGTACGATGATCATTATATATATAAATATAGGGTATGCGGACGTCATGGTAATGTTGAGCGTGAATATTGCTATACTTTTGACGATGTAGTCGTGGAAAACATTTTTACGACCAATATGGCTGAGTTACGGGGCTTCGAATTCCCGCCACTGCTTTAGCACATGTACTTCAAGGAGAGATCAAACTGTTATTTCGAATCTTTGAAGCCGAATGCGAATAGTATTGTTACAACGACTGAGAATATAAGCGGTATTGTCCAAAAGGTCTGCCATTGCTCCAGTGTTGCTACTTCCGCCCCGCCCATGATGGAATTGTAGATCCAACCTGCCGTTAATGTTCCAAGCCCCTGACCGACGCCGTATGATATCAGCACAAAAAAACCCTGAGCCTGAGCGCGGATGTCGGGAGTGGCCTTCTTGTCGATGTATACCTGACTGGCCACGTAAACAAAGTCATAACATGCTCCATGCAAGAGGATACCTGCTATAAGCATCCACAATACAGCATCGGTAGCACCGGCAGCAAACAAAGTATATCGCAACGACCACGCTACAAGCCCCGCGATCATTACCCATTTTATACCGAGCTTTCTAAACAGCCATGGCATTAGCAGCAGGAATATCACTTCAGACATTTGGCCAAAGGTCATTTTGAATGCAGGGTCCTTGACTGCTGCCGCTTTCAGGAATATGGGCACGTAGGCAAAATAGCTTGCAAAAGGAATGCTTATTAAAAGTAATCCGATGATGAAGATGACAAAGGGCCGGGAGTTCAGTTTCTTCAGTGCATCTATACCAATGACATCGCGGAAAGTTATTTTCTTGCCAGCGCCCTGAGGCGGGATATTGGGCAATGTGAAACTGTAGATTCCCATTAGTATGCCACCGGCACCGGCAACATACATGGGCAATGCAGTATCATCGGCGTGGAGAACATAGCTGACGACGATACCTGCGCCGATCCAGCCAAAGGTTCCGAATACCCTGATGAATGGAAATTCGCGTTCCTTGTCCTTGACGAGGTGAAAAGCCGTCGCAGAAGCCAGCCCTACCGTTGGCATATAGCTCAACATGTGAAAGAGGAGAAAGAATAGAAACAGGGGAGGCGAAGCAGTTCCAAGCAATGGCGCGCAGATCACAAATATTCCACTGAGAATGTGCATAACGCCCATGACACGCTGAACTGCGAAGAACCGGTCAGCGACCATCCCCAGAAAAAAAGGAGAAACAATAGAACCGATGGGACTTACCATGTAAGCCAGATAAATGATGTCGCCCATCCCATGGCTTTGCATGTAGTTGCCGCCCGTTGCATACCAGGCTCCCCAGATAAAGAACTGGAGAAACATCATAGCCATCAGGCGAACCTTCATCAAACTGTACATGGGGCTGTAAACTTGAGGCTAAACTGAAAAGTCATTCCGGCCTCCGGTTTATAATTGGATTATTGGGTGAAGGTAAATTTTTAAGCGATTGCTGCCTGTTTCATTGCCGGTTTCTTAGCAGCGCCAATCCTGTTCAATAATTCCTTCATATAGCGCATACCGCGAATTGTTGCCTTATCAATCTCCTCCACGCCAGCGATCTTATGGTTACGGATCATTGGTAAACAGTATTCCGAAACCAGGTATCCGTTATATCCATGCTGATACAGGGCCTCTATAAAAGCTTCGTAGTTGATCTTTCCACCGTGAAATGGGGCAGGCTCCTGCACAATCTCCCCTTCAGAAGTCTCCGTAAAATTCCATGCACCATAATGTGTATAAAGAATATGCTTCGCACATTTCTCAACAGCCTCGCGGACATACTCGGTCTTTTGCCGATCTGAAAACAACGGAACGTCCATACAAAGCTGAAGGTTTTTTCTGCCGACTTCCTGAAGCATTGCCAATGTATCTTCATAACCGGGATTAAGGACAGGCGCATGATTCTGCAGAAGGAGCGTGATGCCCATGTCTGCTGCCTGATCCGCTACCTCTCTGATTCCATTGATCGCCCTGTTCCATACCTTGAGATCCACGGCATTCAAGGGCTTGAAATAATTACCGCGCTCATAAGGCGCATAGCTGGCGAGCGCTTCTTCATCATCAATTATACCAGGCCACGCTGCGAAGATCTTGACCATATTAACGCCCAGATCTTTGGCAAATTCCATAACCAGCCGCATCATCGCCAGATTATTTTCCCGCTCTTCCATATGCCGGCTGCAGAAATTACTCATGCTTTCGACGGCACACAAAGCAACCCCTTCACCAGCCGCGGCGTCTCTTATTTGTCTGCGGTCTGCTTTGGACAGGTCAAGCGGAGAGCCGATTGGTCGCTTGGTTTCGATCGCAAGGGCCTCAAAGCCCAATGACTTTGCTTTGTGGACCTGCTCTTCAAGCGTCAAAGCTTTGCCAGCGTAGAATAAACCGGAGTAGGTGACGGAGAGAAGCGCGAATTTCATAAGGATGGATTATTTATTCAATCGTTATTCAACAAGCCATCAACTTACTAAAAAATGATAGAATTTTTAAGGATAGCGGTGATGACTGGCGCGGGGAGCGAACGCATATCCGTCTATACAATGAGTAAATCTAAAATGGAAAACATTTTTTTTCTGATTTATTACTAAAAAGTAGAACAAATAAGCCTGTCCTTCGTATATTTCCTCTACAATCTAGTAACATAATGATTGAAACGCGTTTAGGGGAATTTGAAGAGGTGGTCTTGCTCCTTGTAGGAATACTTGGCAAAGAAGCGTATGCCTTCCGCTTGGCCAGCGAGTTTGAGGCGCAGACCGGAAGGCCTGTCTCGATCGGTGCTGTCCACTCGACCATGACGAGGCTTGAGGACAAGGGATTTTTGTCGTCGGAGATGGGAGCATCGACCGCGGAACGAGGTGGAAGGAGAAAACGGATCTATACAATTACGGCGTATGGCAGGAAGATCCTCTCGGCTTCGCGTGACTTTAAGATAAATCTATGGAATCAGTATCCAGATTTTGCAACGGATAAGCTGCGCTATCGGGAAGCTTAACGAGTGCAGTTTCAGCAGAAATAATCGTAACGATAAGAAATGTTTAAACGTCCAATTCAATAAACATGAAAGTTAAGTACCTCATCCTATTTGTCTCGGTTATTCTACTTACCCGGATAAATGTTCCGCTAATAGCCCAACAGCTGCCAGGAATCAAGGATTCACTCTATTCCAAAGTATTGAAGGAGAATCGCAAGATCCGGATAATTCTGCCCAAAGAATACAAAGCTGATGCCGCCACAAAATATGAGATGTTCTACGTGCTCGATGGCGAGTGGTATGCGGAGCACGTCCCGTTCATTTACAACTTTACCGTTTCTGCAGGTTTTGCACCCCCTTGTATATACGTCGTGCTTCCAAACACATACGTCAATGATGTGAATCTTCGGGATCGTGATTTTTCCCCTACGAAAGATCCCAACGATACGATCACCGGCGGAGCAGATAATTTTCATACGTTTATAAAAACCGAGCTCATACCATACATCGAACAGAAGTATCCGGCAAACGGAAACCGAACATTGATAGGGAGTTCGTTCAGCGGCTTGTTCAGCGTTTATGCTTTCCTTAAAGAACCAACGCTGTTCAGGTCATTTATCGCTTCAGATCCAAATCTGAACTGGGATGAAGGATATCCCGCTAAACTTGCAGCGAAAAAACTTCCTGATTTTACGGCGGTGCGGAGCACGCTCTTTGTGGCTGGGTTGGTAGACACGTATCGCGATATGGGTATTGCGGCTGTCGATTCAGTCTTCTCCGGCAATGCACCAGTAACCCTGCCGTGGAAATTCATTGCGTACCCGAACGAGACACACTATAGCGTTCAACACAAAGCTTTTTACGATGGGATGAGATTTTCCCACACGGGCTATCGCAAAGACAAGCCAATGGTTCATCCGGCTAATGCCTTGCTGCAGGAAGGCATGCCTCTGAAGCTTTTTATTATGAATAGAAACGCTGAAGTGAAGTATACAATTGACGGCAGTGAGCCTCTGATGAATTCTGCTGAACTGGCATCGGGGGAATTCCTCCTCAAAGGCCCGGCCGACTTCAGAATAAAAGCCTTCCCTAGCCGGGAGGAATATGCGTTTAATTCGAAGGGATCCTATATGGTAGGGTCAATACCTGCTGCCAAGGTCAAAAAGGGATTGCGCTATTCCTTCTATGCAGGCGAATGGACGGCGCTGCCTGATCACAAAACATTGAAGCCCTCGCAATCCGGCGTAGTAACCGAAGGTTTTTCGTTGAGTAAGATAGCGAGTACCCCAGGTAAGATTGTGTTGGATGGTGGTCTTGAAATCTCAGAAGATGCGTACTATATATTTTTGGTACCGGTTGCTGAAGCAATAAGGCTAAACCTTGGAGGAAAGGCGTTGCTAGACTGCGACGGACGTAACTGTGATGGCATGCAAACGTATGGTTCATACTTGAAGAAAGGTATGTACCCATTGCATGCTGAAATCCTTCGTAAGAAAGGATCTGCTGATCTCAGCTTTACCATTTTTAGAACAACACCTTCCAACGACAGGTGGTGGCAAAATGAATTCATGAAATATTGATTTGCTGAAGCACTTGAAACAGAACGGTATTATACCGCCGCGTATGGCCACCAGGTTGCTCCTGGCCTTTTTGCGGGACGATCTTGCTGAAGAGGTTCTTGGCGACTTGCAAGAAAAATTTTATCAAACCCTTGAAAGGGGGTCATTATTCCGTGCAAGGCTAAACTATACCTATCAGGTGATCCAATACCTGAGGCCTTTCGCGATCCGGAGCCCCTTTAAAAAAAACTTTACGTCGTTCATTATGTACAAAAGCTACTTTACAATTGGATGGAGAAACATCCTGAAAAACAAAGGCTATGCGGCCATCAATGTGGGTGGACTCGCGCTGGCCATGACGGTCGCGATGCTTATCGGGCTGTGGATCTACGACGAGCTCTCATACAATAAATATCATGAGAACTATGATTCCATTGCAAAGGTCTACCGGACCGAAAAAGTATGGAATGGTGAGACATATGTAAATACGGCCCATGTCACCGCGCTGGGAACATTGTTGCGCTCCAGCTATGAAGCTCAATTCAAACACGTGGTCATGGTAAGGGCAGGGGTGGAGGACCGGGTGTTGTCAACAGCCGATAAAAAATTCACCCAAAGATGGTTATTTCATGCAGCCTGGCGGTGGCGATATGCTTGGACTAAAGATGAAGTATGGTATCGCGGGAAGGACTCAATGATATGAATTCAATCATGCTGTCTGAATCAGTTGCCCGGAAACTATTCGGCGACGTAGATCCGGTCAATAAAGTTATCTCGATGGATGCGCAGTGGGACCTTAAGGTTACTGGTGTGTATGAAGACCTTCCCAGGAATTCAGAATTCTACGAAGCATCTTACTTTGCGCCGCTGGACCGTTATCTGAACGGTTGGGCTACACTCGATGCGTGGGACAACTATCACATGTACATCTACGTTCAGCTCAATCCTGGATACGAGGTCAATGAAGTTTCAGGTCTCATTAAGAACTCCATGGTGGGCCACTCACGGGCTGAATCCAAACAGCAGGTGTTTCTTCAGCCGATGTCCCAATGGCACTTGTATTCAGAATTTAAAAATGGGTTATCCACTACCAGCGAGCGACTGAAATTTGTGTGGTTCTATGGGATCATTGGAGCATTTGTGCTGATACTGGCCTGCATTAATTTCATGAACCTCAGTACTGCCAGGTCAGAGAAACGGGCTCGTGAAGTTGGGATCAGAAAATCGATCGGATCGCTCCGGAGTCAACTAATACACCAGTTCCTGGGTGAATCATTCCTTGTCGTTTTGATCGCTTTCTTTTTTTCGTTTTTGATCCTGATATTATCGCTTCCCTGGTTCAATCAGCTCGCGGATAAGACCATGGCCATTTCCTGGAGGATGCCGGAATTCTGGTTGTCATGTGCAATATTCATTTTTATCACGGCTGGGCTGGCTGGCAGCTATCCGGCCTTTTACCTGTCTTCCGTCAACACGGTGAAAGCGTTAAAAGGGGCCGTGAGCCCGGGAAGGTTTACTGCTCTTCCCAGGAGGATGCTGGTGGTATTTCAATTTACAGTTTCCATAAGTCTGGTGATCGGGACGCTTATCGTGTATCAGCAACTTCAGTTTGTGAAGGATCGGCCGGTAGGTTATGAAAGAAATGGACTGATCGAGTTGCGTCCGAAATCTCCTGAATATTTTGGAAAATATGAAGTTCTCAGGAATGAGTTAAAGAAGACTGGTGTCGTAGAAGAGGTAGCAGAAGCAAACTATTCTGTGCTGAGTACGCTCGGATGGAATGGCAAATTTTACTGGAAGGGAAAAGCCGACCAGGAAGGACCTTCCTTCAATACAATCTTACGTTACGCATGAATACGGGAAAACAGTTGGGTGGGAGTTTATACTTGGAAGGGATTTTTCAAGATCATTTGAAAACGATAAGACGGCTATCATTCTGAATGAATCCGCGCTCAAATTGATGTCACTTGACAACCCGATAGGAGAAATCATACAATGGAAGCCGGAGTGGCGGGAGCATGGAACATACACAGTTATTGGTGTTGTCAAAGATATGGTGAAGGGATCACCTTTCGAGCCAACGCACCCGTCCATTATCTTTCTGAGCGATAAAGACCTTGATTGGTTATACATTAGGATCAACCCGCACCGTAGTGCCGGTGAAGCGATACCCCGCATTCAAAAGGCGTTTAATGAGATCATTCCTTCCGCACCATTTGACTTTGTTTTTACAGATGACGCCTTTGATAATAAATTCCGGTCAGAGGAAAGAGTGGGTAAGCTTGCAGGCATCTTCAGCGTACTTGCCATACTTATTAGTTGTTCAGGGCTCTTTGGCCTCGCTTCATTCATGGCCGAGCGGAAGACAAAAGAGATAAGTATTCGCAAGGTATTGGGGGCTTCGGTCTCTCAACTTTGGCGATTACTATCAACGGAATACGTGATCCTGGTCTTACTTTCGTGCCTTATTGCGATCCCCATCTCATCTTATTTTATGAAGATGTGGCTCGATCAATATTCTTACAGGATCACCATAGGAATGCCTGTGTATGTCTTTGCAACATTGGGTGCATTTGCTATCACAGTTCTCACAGTAAGCGCTCAGGCTATCCGCACAGCCCTGAAGAATCCAGTTGATAATCTGAAATGCGATTGAAAGATTAGGGACAGTCAAGCCGCTGGCCTGCGTCACCAGCAGGTTAGAACTTGATTTTCTTTTTTTCGTACAAGAACAGCCATGAGGGTAAATGTTTTTGAACGGTCAGTTATCAGTCGGGATGTCTAGTAGATGACTTGGAGATAAATCGAAGACAGCAAAATTTTTCGCAAATATCTCGCTCATTTTTCGCTCGTTCTTCGCTTGAATCGTCGGATTTTGGGCTTTTCGGGGAAATGGAGTATTGAAGATAGAGACATTGTTAGGATCATGAAATGAAGTTAAAAAAGCCTTCACAAAAATGAAATATAAATCCAATGAAAACACAACGGCCTGAGGCCGGGAGATCACGGGAAACTTTTTTTGCACCGTCGGCCCTCTTAAACAAGTCAGAGCCCCAGCACGCTCTTGAGCTTGGCATAGCCGCTCTTGCTCAATGGAACTTTAACACCACTTTTAAGCAGCGCCAGATAAGTATCTTTTTCCAGCGGTTCGATCTTGGTTAGCTGCTGAAGGTTCATCATATATGATCGGTGTACACGAACGAATTGCGATGGATTTAGACTTCTTTCGTAAAAGCTCATGGTCTTCTTTTTCAGGAACATTTCTTTTTGCGTGAAGATCTTTACGTAATCATCGTATGCTTCGATATACTGGACTTCGTGAACTGGAATGATCCGGATGTTGCTCCCTTCTTTCACCACGATGCGCTTGCGTTCTTCCGGTTTTCGCATTTCCTCGTGCAATAATACTTGCGGCGCTTTGGTATCATGATCCTGCCGTTGCTGTAAGCCATTTCTGAAGGGCTTTTTCAAAGCGTTCCTTTCCGAAAGGTTTTAATAAGGTAATCCATGGCGTGTGATTCGAAGGCTTTGATCGCATATTCATCAAACGCGGTTGTAAATATCACGGCGGGAGGTTGCTCGATGAGTTCAAGCATTTCGAAGCCATTGATCTTTGGCATCTGGATATCAAGGAATACAAGATCAGGGTGATGCTGAGCGATAGCCTTAACACCTTCAAATCCATCGTTGCACTCCTGGACTACGGTGATATCCGGATATGCATGAAGATATTCCACTACAATACTTCTTGCGAGGGGTTCGTCATCAATAAGAACGGCTTTTATCATGTAGATTGGGGAATTTTTACTTCCGTGGTAAATATATTTTCAGCCTGTCGTGTAGACAACAAGTCATTGCGGGCGTAATAGCAAATATAGTCTGCGTTGTACAGAAGTTAAGACCGAAGCCAGTACCTTGTTTAGGTTGTGACGTTTCCGGATCAAATGGGTTTTCAATGGTGATGATCAGTTGATTATCAACGGCCTATGTACTCAGCCGGATCGTGATCTCACCGATGCGTATCATACAAACCGAATTTTATGGCGTTCTCAACCAGTGGCTGTAATAACAATGAGGGCAACAGAAACTTTTTGTTTGATCTGACTGCTCAACCTCAGTTTTCAGCCGGTGGCCGAAACGAACCTTTTCTATCTCGAGGTAAAGTTGCAAATGTTTGAGTTCTTCCTTCAGGGTTACAAGTTGTTGATCGTCTTTTTTGATTGTGCCGCGTAGAAAATCAGAGAGGTGTTGGATCATTTTTCTGGCTTCTTCAGGTTTTGCACCGGCGAGCGCGCTTATTGAATTCAGGCTGTTGAATAGAAAATGAGGCTGAAGTTGTTGTCGTAACGATGCCAGCTCTGCGTCGCGGGCAAGTTTGGCTGTATCGTGTTCCCGTTTTTCACCAGCTCTTAGATCCTGTAAAAAGAACCAGATCCAGCTCATCACGCCAATCAATGTTATCGTTAGCCAGACAAGGAGACCTCTGAAATATTGAGAGGCCATGAGGTATTCATAGTAAGCATCTTCACGTGGGAGAAAGCCGCTTGTCATCATGAACTGATGTGCAACCGTGCAGATCGCTGCCAACGCGATACTCCACACGATAAGGTAGACTGCATTCTTAGGATTTGGCTGATAATATCTCAGTGAAGTGAAAGTGATATAACCGGCAGCCGCTATCAGTAAATTGAGGTTCACGGCGTCAGCCAGGGCTATCGTTGTACTGAACGAGAATGTCGTTACCAGTGCCAGTGTTTCAACCACTACCAATACCACCCACCATGTCGCGGCTGCTATTATTAATTTGCGTGAAGGTATGTTTGGTAGGGTCATTATTCAGTTTGTTGTTCGGTCAAAACAAAGGTCGTGCGTTCAGGCGAATTGCAATTGCTTTCTGATGAACAAAATTAATGTACGATGATCCCTGGTCGGTTTCGTGAATGCGGGAATAAACTTCGGTACCATCCTCGAGTTTCTGAAGGGGCAAAACCTCGGCAACGTTGATGAATTCCCATTTCACTTGTTTCATTTTATCATTGTAAAAACAATCTTCTTCACTAATCCCGATTGTTCTTGCCTTAAGAAATGCTTCCTCTTTACTTTCTGCGCGCACCAGTCTTAGCTGTTCGTCGAATTGTTTTGCCGTGCCTGTGTTCTCTGCTGAGATCGCGAAGACGACTTTTGTGATATACCAGTTCATAAGCAATACTTGAAGAATGATTAAAATTTGAAGCATATAGATTAAAAGCTTTTGATATCGATCCCGCCAAATATGCTTGTGCCTTTTAGTACCAGCACCTTTGACTGATCTGGCGTCGTGTTTTGAAGCTGACGCTTATCATTAAGACCACCGAAAATGGAGACCATTTCTTCGGTTTCGATCTTCCAGTGGGCAGGTACGATGAGTTTGGTTCCGCCAAACACCTGCACCAACTCCAGGGAAACCCGGCCATTGATATCTGCCTGGGTAAGATTGATTTCAACCCCACCGAATACGCAGACACTTTCACCACCTCTGAAATCTTTAGAGAGTATCTGTTTTTTGTTTTCGCCGAAAATGATCACAGATTCAAAAAAGCCCTCCTGTGAATGGTCAAGCGTTGAAGCTTCCCGCTCCCACCTTTTGAAAACATTGTCGCGGTTTCTCCACCTTGATCTAAGCATCATGGCGATACCAAAACAAATGATGAGTACGGGCCATATAAACTTGGCAAACTCTATATCCGGCACGATCCTGTCGAGGAGGAATGCCGACCCGATCCCTACGGGGATCAGCCAGCCAGGATTGCGAAAATTATGACGAGCACCGATGTATATACCCAGCACGATGAGGATCATTGGCCATGTGAACAGGTAAAAAGGAAGGTCTACGCCCACCTGCCGGGCTAGCAGTATCGAGCCTACCGCGACGATGATCATTCCGCCCAGCACATGGCCACTCCTGAAGCTGTTGCCTTCCTTTTTCGGCTCAAGATTTGGATTTGAATTTTGCTGCGTTTCCATATTTGTTTTCTGATTATGATTCAAATAACGCTCACAATACTACACTGGTCTATCACAAAAAGGCCATTTCAGGCCCTGCGTAGGTGAGTACCGGATATGAGGCGGTGAATGCGGAATCGAAAATTCCCACCGAATGAAAGTGACAAATCGAGTAACTTGCGAAATCTATGAAACCAAGCATGCTTAACACTGACCTGGCTTTTTCCAGGTTTGATGCCTACAATTCAAATGATCCTAATACGGAGAACGTTGATGGAAGATCTTATCCAAAAGAATTGCTCTATGCAATGCGCATGAGTGAAAAGCTCGACCAGTTTTCACCGGGCTCACCCGATCATATTAAGCTGGCAGTTCGTTGCCAGCATATCGGAAGATGGGAAATACCACGGAGGTCCTATCCGATGGATCGGAAAGGATATCTTCAATGGAGGAATACCCTCAAATCACACCATGCGAAAATAGCTGGCGGCATACTCGAGGAATGCGGATATGATAGTGAAATAATAGAAAAAGTGAAATTCCTCCTGCTAAAAAAGGAACTCAACCGTAACGCCGAAACCCAATTGGTGGAAGATGTAATCTGCCTTGTTTTCATTCAATTTTATCTTGAAGAATTTGCGGCCAGGCATGAAGATGAAAAGGTTGTGGACATCCTGCGAAAGACCATGAAGAAAATGTCTCAGGGAGCGATTAAGGAAGTCTCCAATATTAACTTGTCGACGAAGAGCGGAACATTGATCGGCGAAGCTGCGTCAACACAATCATGAGACTCCCTTGGCCTGAAGGTGCTGTATAAAATTTTCAAGTGACCTGTCCAGGATCTCATACACCTGCTGAAAATGCTTGTCACCTCCATAGTAAGGGTCTGGTACCTCGCCACCTTTCCCCTTGGGATCGTAATCGCGCATTAAGAACACTTTTTCCCTTTGTGATTTTGTTGCTAATCGAAGGATGTTTTGAAGGTTGCTTCGATCCATGGCAATGATATGATCATTGTCAATGAGGTCCTGCGTTGTAAGCTGCCGTACGCAGTGATCGATCGCAACACCATTAAACTTTGTCGCTGAGATAGTCCTTGGGTCAGCATTGTCGCCGATGTGGTAGTTTGAGGTGCCGCAGGAGTCTACTTCAAAAGAGTTCTCCAGACCTTTTTGCCTGATCTTATGTTTGAAAATTGCCTCAGCCATAGGTGAACGACAGATATTGCCCAGGCACACAAAAAGTACTTTTATCATGTCATAAAACAGCTTATCCCTTGATTTTCAACATTCACCCCAAAAATAGGGGGTCACTGGGTTACATCTTCAACCCTCGGGTTATTTATGGGCGGCCATACTTTTATGTATTGCCTTTTGATTTGAAGAGCCCGCCCCTTTGCTCAGGGGGGGCTTTTCTCATTTAAGGATCGATTGATTGGTTGATTGCATGATTGAAAAACATTCTCTAAGCCAGGGGGTCTCATAACAATGGGGAAATCACCAAATCACTAAATCACCAAATCGAAATATGGACCTACCTGACCGTTACACCAAACCCGGCACTCACCATGCTATATTCCTGCAACACATATTCTCCGCTTAAGTATATAGGACCCAGGTTAAGTCTCATGCCGGCATTCACCCTCATACTCTTGTTTTTGAATCCAAGTGATACGGGATCTTTCAATGCACCCGGGAACCCCTCAACGACGTAAGAACCTTTGACATCTGCATCAGCCTGGACGGTATTGAAACCAACGCCACCAAAGAAAGTGACCATGGCAAGCTTCTTCGATATAAGGGCTTCAAACAACCAGGCGTTCATTGAATAATTCATAACCTGTGGGCGTGTATCGGTAGCAGGTTTTGGAAATGTGTTTTCCAGGCCTGTACTTCCTTTGATTTTGGTATACGCGACAAGAATAGAAAGATCAAAGGGAAGCACTTTGATACCGGGTATGTGTTGTTTGATATCGTGCATGACCCCGAACCCCAGCATTTTTACCTTGGAGCTACCGTATTCAATTTCTGGTGTCCACCGGATCTTCAGATCGGTGTTTTTGTAAATACCAATACCAACCTGGGCCGTTGCAGCCAATGTGCCGTTGATCTTCAGGTTATCTTTAAAATCAAGACCCCGTGGTCCCTGGAATGTTGCGTCGGTCTGTCCATTGTCATCAGCATCTACGGAATAGTCCGTACGAACGTCGGGGCCCATGATCGTGGGAGCCAGTCCATTCGATGATGCTGACGTAAAGCCGGTGACTGTTTGAAGCTGGAGACCGTTCGGATTGAAATAATTCTTGGATGTCGGAACAAAGACGCCATGTATGGCAACGGCAATGTCGAATCCCAACGTCTTATGGGCCTTGGCCGTCGTATACCACCCTCCGTTGAAGCCGTAGGAAAAACCTTCGATGGCGGGAGTTAGATACGCGTTCATTAGCTTTCTGGCGTCTTGTTGTCCAGCGTTAAGAAAGTTAACAATGTCGTTTTCATCCTGTGCAACTGCATTGATGGAAAGACATATCATGCTGCACAATATGGCCCTCTTAAAAAATAGGTTCATGCGAAGGAAGTTGGGTTTGCGTTGCCGCCAATAAATAACCAAATATATGGATTTGGACTGTATCCTTTGGGGTTTGACAGGCAATAGGCCGCCAGAGTTGACGAAGCTTTGTATTTTTACGTCGAGATGAAGTTACTTTACGATTGGATCATATTCTTTTTGCGTGCCGGCGTTCGAATCGCATCTGTTTTTAACGACAAGGCAAAAGCCTTCACCCACGGAAGAACCATCGTATTTCAAACCCTGGAACATCATTTCCGCAAGAATCAGTCACCGGTAATTTGGATGCATTGTGCATCGCTGGGAGAGTTCGAGCAGGGCCGGCCGGTAATGGAGTCGTTGAAAAAAGAATTCCCAGCCAACCAGATCCTGTTGACATTCTTTTCACCCTCCGGCTATGAGGTTCGTAAGAACTACAATGGCGCAGATGTGATAACGTACTTGCCATGGGATACACGGGCAAATGCCGTTCGCTTTGTGAATACGGTGAATCCAGTGATCGCTATCTTTGTCAAGTACGAGTTCTGGTTTCACTATTTTGACGTATTGCATGCACGTCAAACTACGGTACTGTCTATTTCCGCTATTTTCCGCCCCGAACAATTATTCTTTAGATCTTACGGAGAATTCTACCGTAAGATCCTTATGAATGTCTCACACTTCTTTGTTCAAAACGAGGCATCACTGCGCATGCTTCACTCCATTGGAATTCAACATGGCACGGTCGCCGGAGACACCCGCTTCGACCGTGTAAATCAGATCGTCAGTCAGGCAGATGAAGTATCGGTAGCTAAAGAATTCAAAGGAAATGACAAGGTGATGGTTGTCGGAAGTTGCTGGCCTGAAGACTTTGATGTATTACTTCCCTTCATCAATGAGGCGAATATTAAGTTCATCATTGCACCTCATGACATCACCGAGAATTTTATGAGTTCTATCGAGCACAGTTTGAAACCTAAATCAGTTCGATATTCTCAGGCCACTTCTCATAATATTAAAGATAGCAACGTATTGTTGATCGATAACATCGGCATGCTGAGCCGCCTTTACCGTTATGGCGAATTTGCATATGTCGGCGGAGCTTTCGGAAAAGGGCTTCACAATATCCTCGAAGCCGCGTGTTATGGTATCCCTGTGTTCTTTGGAAATCGGAACTATCAGAAGTTTCAGGAGGCTGTCGATCTTATTCAACGCAAAAGTGCATTCGATATCAGCGATACGGCCGACCTGAGATCGAAGTATGAATGGGTTATTCATCCTGATAACTACAAGAGGTCTTGCGATGCGTCCAGGGCATACGTGTATGAGAACCTGGGGGCTACTTCAAAGATTATGAACTACTGCAGACAATTATTATCGTGAAAGGTAAAGTGATGCGCTCAACCGGATCGTTCTACGACGTGCTTGCGGAAGACGGCAACCATTATAATTGCCGTGTCCGTGGTAAGATAAGGCTGGAAGGCATCAGGGAAAACAATCCGGTGGCGGTTGGCGACCAGGTCCTGATCGATACCTCGAACGACATTGGGTCTATCCTCGAGATACTTCCACGGCATAATCACATGCTCAGGCAATCTGTTAAAAAGACCGGCCAGTCTCAGGTACTGGCAGCTAATATTGATCAGGTGATCGTAGTTGTAACCCTGGCATTCCCGAGAACCTCGCTTGGATTCATCGACCGTATTCTTGTCAGTGCAGAAGCTTTTGGAATTCCACAAGTGCTTCTTTTCAACAAACAGGACCTGCTTGACGAAAGCCAGACGAAAGAGTATAACCACCTGAACCAGCTTTATCAAAGTATAGGCGTAGGGTGTTATCTGATCTCAGCACTGGAAGAAGAGCAGCCGGTGGTTATGGCTTTGCTCCGGCACAAGACGTCATTGATCACGGGTCATTCCGGCGTTGGCAAGTCCACGCTACTGAACAAGATATCGCCTATGATCACCCAATCAACGGGCAATGTTTCCGATTTCTCCGAGAAAGGTACCCACACGACAACCTTCGCGGAGATGTTTCAGTTGGAAGCGGACAGTTTTGTCATCGATACGCCCGGCATAAAGGAATGGGGACTTGTTGATATGAATCAGCAGGAGCTCTCGGATTATTTCCCTGAAATGAGAGAACTCCGGCTCCACTGCAAGTTTCAGTCCCGCTGTGTCCATCTCAACGAACCAAAATGTGCGATTATGGATGCCGTTGCGTCAGGCGTCATCGCGGCCAGCAGGTACGATAACTATGTGAGCATGATGATAGGAGATGACAATAGAAAGTGACATGGAGTACACCGTCAATGGGATTCAACTTCAGTATAAACTTCAAAATAATTCCGTGTGGGGAGATGATCGGGTGCTGCTACACGATGCTACCGATCTTACCGCCCACACCGTCTGGCATGACGCGGGATTTGTGATAAGCCCTCTCTTCCCGGACAGCACCGACGCTGATCAATTTCTCGAAAAAGCAGCCGCGTTGCTTCGAAGCAAGTGGAAGGAATCCGGACTGGATATTCCCAATGATTTTAGGCTGACCTCCTATCATCGTGTGGTCCGTGATTTGAATCAGCATCTCATGGCGATTGACAGGACAAAGGTGTTACCTGTTGCAGAATTTCCGTGGGATATTGATTCGATCATTCAACGCGTCTCGGAACTATGCAATACGCCGCTTATCGCCAAGAATCCTTATGATGACCAGCAAGTATTTCATTTCCGGGTTATCCGTCCCGGCCATAGAGACAACAATCCGCTGCACCGCGATGTATGGCTGGAGGATTATGACAATTGTATTAACCTTTACATTCCAGTTGCCGGAAGCGATGAGGGGTCGTCGTTGGTCATTATACCCGGTAGTCATCTTTGGTCCGAATCAAGAATCGAACGAACGGCCGGAGGTGCACGGATAGGAGAGTTAAGTTTCAATGTACCGGCGGTCGCCGGGATTAAGGGCGATTTCGAGACCATCCGGCCAGACCCTGATGCCGGTCAGTTCATTCTATTCTCACCCTATCTTATTCATGGCGGAGCTGTAAATCTTAATGCCGACACTACAAGAATTTCCATTGAGCTGCGCCTTTGGAAGAAGTGAGCTATGTATACCTAATATCGTAATACATCTTTCTAAACACCGCCAATGGCAACTTCATATGATCGATCTTTGCCAGTATGAATTCATATGACCTGATCCCTTTGAGTTCCTTTAGCAGATCATAAAACATTTTAGCTTCCCGGTGGTTTCCGGTGAACACCGATTGCCTGAATTCATAGCGTACCCGCTGTACAAGAGCAGCGTGATCAGCCTCATCGCGATTGAGTGACATCGCTTTAACGCATACCCTATAGGTTGATATGAGCTGCTTATCCCCCGGAATGTACCACCCGGTTGACATGGACTTGCCAAGCTTCCGTATTGCCGTCAGCTTTTCATTGAGAAATGCATATTGAAATTCACGTGCTGATCTTACCCACAGATCAAAATCCTCATAAGACAACGTCTCATCGTATCCACCAAGGTCATCCAGTACTTTGCGGCGGATCATCATCGTTGGGCTGGGTATGAAATAAGATGACAAGACCGCCTGGTAAACATCACCCTCTGGAATACTTCCGATGAGTCCTTTACCCAGGAGATAGCTGAAATGCTCCCTGAGAAAGGCACCCTGCTGATCGATATAAATGGCATCGGTAAAGATCACACCAGTACGTTCGTCCAATGCTAGAAAAGCCTCTACTTGTTTTTGGATCCGGTCCGGGAGCATGATGTCATCGGTTGAGAAGTCAACCACGAAGTCTCCTTTGGCCAATGCGTAAGCTTTATTGAAGGCCTTGCAGTTGCCCAGATTTTCTTGTGAAAGCAGCACCTCAAGATGGGGATAATCATTCTTTAATTGCCGGATAATAGTTTGACTCGAATCGTCGCTCGCATCATCTGCCAGGATGATCTGGATAGGGTTATATGTTTGTTCTATCACGGATTCAACGGCGAGACGAACAAATCTTTCATGATTATAACATAGGCAGATAACAGATACCAGTGGATTACGCATGATCAAAGGACCTTTTCATAGATCAGCTTGGGAGATGGTTGCGATCCCAGCTGCAATTTGAATGCAAGCAATGGAAAGTTAGGCTTGCCTTCAACAGATGATGTCCCCAGGTCGAGAAGTTGTATGTTGTTATCGCGGCAATAGTTGTATAGATTTTCCGTTAGCAATAGCACGGGACTCAGCTTGTCATACGAAGGGTGATGATCCATGTAGAAATTATAGAGGACAGTACTGCTGATACGGATCGCTATGGAAGCAGCAACCATATTGTCGTTATCAAATACTGCTGACACCACAAATCGCTCAGGAAAGTGTTCGACCGTCAGCGCCAGATCTTCATAGTTCATAGAAAGCACGTAGGACTTCAGCTGATGACAATCCAGAATAAATTGATAGACGATTTTCAGTTTGCTGAGAGGTAATAGGTGCACCAATAATCCGGCATCGGTCGCTTTCTGCATGATACCTCTTTCTGTCCGGTCAAGTCCGGACATGAATCCGTCGCCAATCGTAAATATTGATGACAACTCCGCATCGATGACGGCGTAGCCGAGGTTCGGCAGAAACCCGGCGATCAATGAATTTGTCCTGGGCGCATAGGCCTGGGGTGAGTGCTTGATCCGGACCGTTGACACTCCAGTATCCTGAAGTGAATTGCCCACGAATACTAAAAAATTGTATAAGGACTCAGGTAGAATGTCCGGTGAGCACTCGATAGCTCCAAAAGGGCTTCTAACTGCACTGGTGGCTATCGTCCCGCTGATATTAAGATACAGTGATGAAACTACACGTCCATGCCGTTCATGCGTTGCACAGTACCACCTCCAGCCTTCGGCTCGCTGCAGTCTCAGATGTGAAGCGTTGTGAAAGAGCGTGGGCTCAAAGTGGAACGCCGTGCCGGTGTCAATAGCCTGTTCATGAAAAAGCAAATCTTTCACTAGTAGGGAATTCCGATTCGTTTATAAATAAAGTGCAGCAGCCAGGCAGGCCCGATCAACAGGAACTGGATATCCTTCAGGAACGATGGTTTTTTTCCTTCCACTTTATGCCCGAAAAATTGACCGATCCATGCCACGACAAAAATGCCGAGGCTTACAGCCCATAAAGGCGCAACATTCAGCCTGACGATAAAGTCGACTATGAACAGACATAATACTCCAAACAACATCATTCCGATGCTCAATGGAATGGACAAAGTAACATAATAGATGAGGATAAGGATCAGCACAATGCCTGCCCAATTTGCGTAAGGATTGCCATTGCCAAGAACTGACTGCACCAAACGGGCGGGTATTGATGCCACCAGGCCCACTATGCTCAGAAATATCAGCGGAACGCAAACCCAGTGGATGGCTTTATTCGTTGAATCCTGATGGTTCTCACCATATTCTCCGAACAGCTGATCTATTTTCCGCATAGCAAATCCATTTAAAACAAAGTACGGTTTAATACACAAATCTTCAAGGGAAGCCGAATGCCACCTATAACCTTCCTGACCTGCGGACGTTTAATAAAATCTAACACCTTCCGGGGATATCGAACCACTTTTCCAGATGAAAAAGAAATTTGACCCGATCGACATTCTGCTAATGCTTCCTGCCATAATCGGATTAATTTACGGATTGATCTGATAAGCCCTATCATGAAGAAAATTGCAGTTCTGGGTGCTGGCCTGGTGGGAAAGACTATGGCCATAGACCTCTCCAGAAATTTCGACGTCACCGCTATAGACATCAACGCCGAGGTACTCGCAGAACTGGGGCAAGTGGGTATCAAGACAGCACAGGCAGATTTTTCAGATAAAACTCAGCTGACCACACTTATTAAGCCATGCGATATTGTCGTGGGCGCCGTACCAGGGTTCTTAGGTCTCCGGACTGCCCGAACTGTAATTGAAGCGGGTAAGAACATGGTGGATATTTCCTTTTTCCCGGAAGACCCGTTCCAACTGGATGAACTCGCCAAAACTAACAATGTTACCGTAGTGACTGATTGCGGTGTTGCGCCGGGCATGGGAAACATTATCCTGGGGCATTATAACAAGAAAATGGCCATTGAAACATATGAGTGCCTGGTTGGAGGATTGCCGTTGACCCGTGAATGGCCCTACGAGTACAAGGCGGTGTTTTCTCCAATAGACGTCATTGAAGAGTACATCAGGCCCGCCCGGTATGTTCAACATGGTCAGGTGGTCACCAAGGAAGCATTGTCCGATCCGGAGCTGATCCATTTCGACGGGGTCGGAACATTGGAGTCATGGAATTCGGATGGTCTAAGGTCCCTTATCAAAACAATGCCCCATATTCCGAATATGATAGAAAAAACCCTGCGCTATCCAGGATGTATCGAATACCTCCGTGTTCTTCGGGCAACAGGATTTTTTTCGTACGATCCGATAGAAGTGAAGGGAGTGCGCATACGGCCTATCGATGTAACTGCTAAATTGCTTTTTCCCATTTGGAAGTTAAAACCAGAAGAAGAGGAATTTACTGTCATGCGCGTGAGGATGGAGGGAGAAGAAAAAGGCCAACGTAAGGTGATAGAATATCATTTGCTGGACAGGACCACCGGGAATCAGGAACGCTGTCGATGGCGCGGACTACGGGTTATACCTGCACCGCGGCTGTCAACCTGGTACTGAACGGTAAGTTCACCCGAAAGGGTATTTGTCCGCCGGAATACCTGGGAGAGGATGAGCATAACTACACGTACATCCTGAATTACCTCCGTGAACGGGAGGTGATCTATAAAAGAGATCACAGTAATTTTCTATAAACATGCTTATCGCCCATCCTATACGAAGACTTCGCTTACCAGGGATAGATTTATTCTCAGTGATCATGCTGTTCCTTACGGCGCTCATCGCAGGTTGTCGAAGCGGACAAGAACAAATACTGCCAGCACCTGAAAAAGGTAAGGTGATCATTGGCTATGTCCCTGGTTTTCGCGGAGAACTTGATGAAAAGGCAATTGATGCTAACAAGCTCACCCATATCAATTATGCCTTTGGGAATGTCAAAGACAGCATGGCGTGGCTTACTAACCTTGAAACGGACACCATTAACTTCAGAAAGCTGAACAACCTGAAGCGAGTCAATCCGAACCTGAAGATCCTTATATCCATAGGGGGGTGGTCATGGAGTGAAAATTTTTCTGACGCCGTACTTACGGAGCACTCAAGAAGGAAGTTTGCACTCTCCAGTGCTGCCCTGATAGACCGTTACAGGCTTGACGGCATCGACATTGACTGGGAGTATCCCGGAATGAAAGGTGAAGACAACGTATTCCGTCCTGAAGACAGACCCAATTTTACGCTGATGTTTCAGGCGCTGCGCAAGTCACTGGACGAGTTAGGAACCAGGACAGGCAAGCGCTATGAGCTAACGACAGCCCTACCATGCTTCCCCGAAATAATTAAAGTCACCGAAATGGGCAAAGTCGCCACCTTCCTTGATTACGTCAATCTAATGGCTTACGATTTCTACGTTGCGGGTGACATCGCGGGCCATCATTCGAACCTGTTCGCCTCTGAAAACTATGACAATGAAGACTCCGCAGATAAGGCATATGCGTTATATACGCAGGCGGGCGTTCCACCGGAAAAAATTGTTCTCGGTATTCCATTCTATGGGCGATCCTGGTTGATGAAGACTGGGGACAATCGTGGGATCAATCGTGCGGTACAGTCTGTCCTTAAGGGCGGCGGCTACAGCTACATCAAAGATACCATCATGACCCAACCTGAGTACGTAAGATACTGGGACGATAAGGCGAAAGCCCCTTATCTCTGGAATGCAAAGAAAAAACAGCTTGTTACATTCGACGATGAAGAATCTGTGAAGATCAAATGTGACTATGTCATATCGAAGCATATGGGAGGCGTTATGTTCTGGCAATATGCAAGTGACCCAAAGGAATATCTGCTTAAAGCAATCAACACATACTTATATCCCTGAATTCAGTTATTTTTTATCCACTATTTGATTACCTTGTCATAAGTCGTGTTCTCGTTTCTTGTCTCCTGTCCTTAAGGACAAGCGTTTCGGTAGGTACTTAGGAGGGACGTAACGTTTACACTAAGCCCAATTTTTTTCTTTACCCTGCCTGATATACATTTTTATGGGAGCCACTAGTAAATATCTCATCATTGATGATAATGAGATCGATCGCCTTATTACCTCAAGACTACTGAACAGCAAAGGAGTGACGGACATTCACGCTGTGCAAAGCGGACCTGAAGCAATCGCCTGGATCAAGGATCATGTTGACAATGCCGGTCAGAAGCTTATTATTCTTGTCGACATCATGATGCCGGAAATGGATGGGTTTCAGTTCATGGAGGCGTTCGAGGCGTTGGATGCGTCATTCAAAAAGATAACCCAGGTGTTTATGCTGTCTTCTACGCTTGACCCCAGGGATATTGAGCGTGTGGAGAATCATAAAACGGTGAAGGAGTTGCTTAGCAAACCCCTTTCCGTTTCCAAACTTTCAACGCTGGTAGGTCCGTAATCATCCTAGAACATTGAAAGTTGTTCTGCAAATCGTTCAGGCGTTTTCACAGGCCTGTTGTTGAGGTGCTCCGTGCTCCGAATGTGAAAAAGTTTCGTCTCGCGCTCTCTCGATGCAATAATGATCTGCGTTTGTCCCGCCACCGGATAGAATGTATCCTTTACGATCTTTGGATGGTTGTTGTTCCTGGAAAGGTGCACCAGAAAAAGATGACTCATAAAATCGGGACGATAGGTAGTGAAAAGTTGTTTCGCCTGTTTATTTGACAAATGTCCCTGGCCCCCACGGATCCTGTTCTTCAGGGATTGGGGATACCTTCCATGTTCGAGCATACTTTCATCATAGTTGGATTCGAGGAAAGCAGCATGACACTGACGAAAATGGTGGATGACATTATCGCAGGCCAGCCCAATGTCCGTAAAGATGCCCACATTCACTGACCCACTCGAGACCATGAAACTGTGAGGGTCCGATGCATCGTGTCGTTTAGGGAATGCAGTTATCGTAAGATCTCCTATCCGAAATGGATCAAACGATCGCAAAGTAAACGTCTTGTCCTCACTCAACATAAGGTTTCCGTTGTCCAATGTTCGTTGCGTGATGTAAACGGGGATGTGATATTTTTTGGAAAGTGATGAAACACCATGAATATGATCACCATGCTCGTGAGAAACAAAAACACCTTTTACCTTGCGAATAGAAAGCCCTAATCGCTTCATGCGCTTTTCCGTCTCGCGACAGGAAATACCCCCATCGATCAATACAGCTTCGTCGCTATTGCCAACGTAATAGCAATTACCGTTACTTCCGGAGTTCAATGACGCTACAAATAATGACATGTGCTCTTAAAAAATCCTGCGCTTCAATCCCGATAAATCCAGGCTACCTGATGGAACAAGAACGACCTTTTCAGGTATTCTTTGTTATCAGTTTACTTTTCCAGTAGCCATAACAAAAATAAATCACCAACCCGAATGCCATCCAGCCGAAGAATACGATCCAGCTGCGGGCGGGAATTTCGATCATTAAATATAGGCAGCACAGCATTCCCAACACAGGAATAAGAGAAAGTTTTCGGGCAAACGAAAAGAATGTAATGACCGCACTAATGAGAATGAATATGATGAACAAGATCTCCTGATGCGACTCCTGGCTGAGATTAGTGAAGGCATCCATAAATCGCTGACGAAAGCCATACAAAAATACAATGAACAGGATAGGAACGATCCATTGGCCATTGATGTAAGGAAGGTTGAATGTTTTGACTGCCTCAGGTGGTTTGGCAGGTAACACAAGGACACCACCACAAACAACAGCAAATGCAAACAATGTTCCGATGCTGGTAAGGTCAGTCATCAATGCGCTTTCAATTACAAGTGAAGGGATAGCAACAATGAAGCCTGTAACAACTGTGGCAAATCCAGGAGTTTGGAAGCGCGGATGAATGGTACCGAACCTTTTTGGCATTAAGCCATCCCGGCTCATGCTCATCCATATCCTGGGTTGGCCAATCTGAAATACAAGAAGGACGCTTGTAGCGGCAACAACGGCACTGACAGAAACGAAGAAGCCCACCTTATTAAGGTCGATCTTTTCAAAAACGTAAGCTAGTGGATCAGCTACTGCCGCGAATTCGGAATAGTTGACCATCCCGGTAATTACTAATGTAACGATCACATATATCAATGTGCAGATGATCAAAGAATATATCATGCCACGTGGGAGATCCCGCTGAGGATTAGCGCATTCTTCCGCAGTGGTGGAAATAGCGTCAAATCCTATGTAAGCAAAGAAAACTGCAGAGACTCCTTTCAATACGCCATTGAATCCATTGGGCAAAAAAGGACTCCAATTGCTGGAGTCGATGTAGAAGATACCAATACCGACGATCACCGCCAGTACTACGAGCTTAAGGCCAACCATGAAATTGGCGCTCGATCGGCTTTCCTTTATGCCAATGTACGCGAGCATGGTAATGAGCACGATAATAACAGCCGCGGGTACATTGCAGATGAATCGGAAGCCAGCAATAACAGGTGCTGTCGTCCATGCCAGGCCTTCGGTTGAGATACCGGCTGATACAGCGGCTTCATAGGTCGTACGCGCTGTGGTTGGATCAGTACCAAGCCACGCGGGCATGTGGATCCCAACACCTTCCAGCAGGTTCACGAAGTAGCTGCTCCAGGAAATGGAAACAACAACGTTTCCTATCGAATATTCGAGTATAAGTGCCCATCCAAGTATCCATGCTATAATTTCGCCGAACGTAACGTATGAGTACGTGTAAGCGCTTCCAGCCACAGGTACGCGTGAGGCGAATTCCGCATAGCAAAGGGCTGTGAACCCACATGTTACAGCCGTGATGAGGAAAAGAAATACTACGCCCGGACCACCGTCATAGGCAGCTTGCCCAATAGTGGAAAAGATCCCAGCTCCGATAACGGCAGCAATACCCATTGCTGTCAAATCCCTGACACCGAGGATCTTTTTCAGCGATCCTTTGCCATGACCATCATCAACACCTTGCGCTACATCCTGGAGTATCGTCGAAAGAGGTTTCTTTCTGAAAAGGGAATTGGGCATTCATTTAGATTTAGGGAGCCTCAAAATAGTTGATTTTTTTGACTTAAATTAGAGCCTTTATGGTGAGGTTTTTTTAAAACAAGTGTTTTAGCAGAATTTTTTAATGCATGTATCTCAAGATGAGCTGCAGGAGTCGGAGGGTCACCCTGAGCACAAGACAACCATTACTTCGGACGAACTTAATCTGCTTCCTCTCAAAGCATTCAAAGGTAAGATAAGTGTCATCACTGAAGCAGTAACGCTGCGCGCAGCAGTACGCGAGATCCAAAAACACGATGTGGTGGGTTTCGATACTGAAACGCGTCCCAGCTTCAAACGCGGTCAGAGTTATAAGGTCGCATTATTACAACTGGCTATACCCAACAAAGTATTTCTGATACGCATCCATCAGACTGGCCTCCCTCAGGAGTTGGTGTCAATATTTGAGAACTCTGACATCATCAAAGCAGGTGTGGCTATCCATGATGATATTAAAGCGCTCCAGAAGATCAATAAATTCCAACCCATATCGTTCATAGAGCTGTCGACCATGGCAAAAGCATCAGGATTACAGGTAGAAAGTGTCAAAAAGCTTGCAGGCCTTCTCTTGAAATTCCGGATCTCAAAAAGCGCACAAACCTCCAATTGGGAATCACCTACGCTAACAGAAAAACAGATCGAGTATGCCGCAACTGACGCCTGGGTCTGTCTGGAGATCTACCAGCATCTCAAACGGAATTATTTTCACGTTAAAGCGTGACGGCCGAAAACATCTAAAGATTATGAAAGTTAAAATTATACAAAGAACAACGTTGTCCGAAAACTGGTATAAACTTTACAAGTATGAATACGCTATTTCAGAAAAAGGTAAAGAAGATATAATTCAAAGCCGTGAAGTATACGATCGTGGAAACGGCTCAACGATACTGCTATACAATAAAAAGCAACGATCGATCATACTTACCCGACAATTCAGATTACCCACACTGGTGAATGGGAACGAAAGCGGAATGCTGATCGAAGCGTGTGCAGGACTACTTGACCTTGACAATCCCGAAGAGTGCATTCGCAGGGAAACTGAAGAGGAAACCGGTTATAGAATTGAACACGTAAAGAAGATCTTTGACATTTACATGTCTCCCGGATCAGTTTCTGAAATACTCCATTTTTTTGTTGGTGAATATTCGCGCGAACAAAAAGTAACCGAAGGTGGCGGCGTCGATGAAGATGAGAACATCGAAGTACTGGAGCTGGATTTCGATAAAGCGTACGACATGATCACTTCTGGAGAGATCCGTGATGCCAAAACTATTATCCTGCTTCAATATGCCAAGCTCCATGGTCTTTTTCAATAAACCCGAAGGCACAGGTTAGTTCAATCGATTGTTATAGCTAATTTGTTCGGATAAACAAATACTATGCGATCCCATTTTCTTCTGCTCTTATTGCTGTCAGCGCCAGCGGTTCTCTTTTCGCAAAAAAGGATCCAGGTCACCGATCTGACCTGCGAATATCAGGACAATCCGATAGGCATCGATACAAAAGCTCCGCGCTTCTCGTGGACAATAACTTCCGGCCTTCGGGGTGTCAGTCAAAAGACGTATGAGCTTAGGGTCGGCGAAGACATGGCTGCCCTTGCCAAGGGTCAGCGTGTAACATGGCAGACAGGCGTTGTAACATCAGACCAGTCTCTTTATATTCCATATGGCGGCCCTCCGTTGAAGCCGCGCCAGAAATACTACTGGCAGGTAAGGATATCCGACAATGCCGGCAACAACAGTGGCTGGAGTGCGCTCAAGTATTGGGAAATGGGCCTGTTATCGGCTGAAGATTGGAAAGCACAATGGATACAAAATACCATTCCCGGTGATAGTGCCGGACAGCCTTCTCCAATGATGCGTCATACTTTCGAACTCAAGAAAGCTATCCGGCAGGCACGCCTTTATGTTACCGCACATGGTCTCTATGAGGCATACATCAACGGTCAACGCGTCGGGAATCAATACCTTACGCCGGGATGGACAACTTATCAGAAAAGACTCCAGTATCAGACCTATGACGTAACGGCAATGCTGAATGCAGGCTCCAACGGAACGGGTATCATTCTCGGAGACGGTTGGTATCGGGGATGGCTTGCCTGGGAAAATAACAAGAACATTTATGGTAAAAGCCTCGCACTGTTGTATCAGCTGGAAGTTGATTATACTGACGGTACGCATGAAACGATCGCTTCGGATGGATCGTGGAAAAATGCGACCGGTCCATACGTGCGCACAGGAATTTACTATGGAGAAGCTTATGACGCCAGACTTGAAAAGAAGGACTGGACCCTTGGAGCATTCAGCGACGCAGACTGGACAGCCGTCAAAGTCATGGATGAAGGGAAACAAAATCTTATCGCTGCGTATGGCCCGCCAGTTACAAAACACGAAACCTTTAAAGCCCTTAAAGTAATCAAGAACGCAAAGGGAGAAACAATTGTGGACTTTGGCCAAAATCTGGTGGGATGGGTCAGGATAAAGGTCACCGGAAAACCCGGGGACAAGGTTACTATCCATCATGCTGAAGTTTTGGATAAAGAGGGAAACTTCTATACTGAAAACCTTCGTGCTGCAAAGCAGGAGATCGTCTACACCCTTAGAGGCGGCGGTGAGGAGATTTACGAACCACGCCTTAGCTTCTTTGGGTTCAGATATGTAAAAGTTGAAGGCTACCCCGGTGAATTGAAGACTGATAACCTGGAGGCCATAGCCTTATACTCAGACATGAAGCCTGCTGGAAATTTTACAACCTCTCATCCGATGCTCAACCAGCTGCAACACAATATTCAATGGGGTCAAAAAGGAAATTTTGTGGATGTTCCTACGGATTGCCCCCAACGCGATGAACGGTTGGGCTGGACTGGCGACGCACAGGCTTTTTCCCGTACAGCAACATTTAATATGAACGTTGCTTCGTTCTTTGGCAAATGGCTAAAAGATCTCTCGGCCGATCAGGTCGAAGATGGCCGCGTTCCTTTTGTTATCCCTAACGTACTAGGTAAAGATGCATCGGCTTCGGCCGGATGGGCCGATGCAGCTACGATCATTCCATGGAATCTTTATATGGCCTATGGCGATAAGAGCATCCTGCAGCAGCAATATGAAAGTATGAAGGCTTGGGTGAGTTATGTGGAAAAGCGCAGTCCCAACAATCTCTGGAACCAGGGATTTCACTTTGGCGACTGGTTGTTTTATCGTCCCCTCGACGACAACGACGGGCGGGCCGCAGTAACGGACAAGTACCTGATCGCCCAATGCTTTTGGGCACATTCCACGCAGCTGATGATCAACACAGCAAATGTTCTGGAACTCCATGAGGATGTAAAGCATTATACAGAGCAACTTAAAAAGATCAAGGACGCCTTCACGAAAGAATACACTACGCCTAATGGACGTCTTGTTACCGGGACCCAGACGGCCTATGTACTTGCGCTCAATTTTGATATGCTTCCGGAGAATCTGCGTGAACAGGCAGCGGAAAGACTTGCCCGAAATGTCAAAGATTATGACAACCACCTCACCACCGGATTTTTGGGAACGCCTTACTTATGCGATGTTCTTACCCGCTTCGGCCATCTTGATGTGGCTTATGATCTTTTGTTACAGGAGACATACCCTTCATGGCTCTATCCTGTCAAGATGGGTGCAACCACTATTTGGGAACGATGGGACGGCATGAAGACAGACAGCACATTCCAGACACCAGGTATGAATTCTTTCAATCACTATGCGTATGGTGCAATCGGTGACTGGATGTACAGGACAGTAGCTGGCCTTCAGGAGATAACACCAGGATACAAACAGATGCTGATGGCGCCAAAGCCGGGAAGCAAACTCACCAGGGCTGGTGTTGAATACAATACGCCCTACGGCAGAGCAACCTGCTCCTGGCTGATTGAGGGTGATATGTTCAGATTAACAGTCCAGGTGCCTGCAAATACAACGGCTACCCTGGTGCTTCCACGTGGCGCAGGCCAGAAGATAACTGACAAGGGCATAGAGATCGCAAAGGTAAAAGCGATCACGCCGGAAGGGGAAGCTGATGGGGACATGAAGCTGGCAGTGGGATCAGGAACTTACCTGATCGAATATCCCTGGAAGAGTATGTAGCAGGAGAGCCACAATCAAACGATCATTTATAGATCTCATTCAGCAGACCGGCAAGCCGCACGCCGCCTTCTAAAACGCGCTGACGAACGAGCGGAAAGTTCCTGTAAGAATAACTGTAGCCGAGCTTTCCGTCACCGTAGTCATAGACCTGCTTCCTGAAACTCATGCTTTCGCTCGCCCATTCGCGTACAGATGTCTTCTGCAGCGAGGCGACCCTTACAGCATCAGGCTTTTCAAGTGATTCAGCCAGCTCTGTGAAGCTCAGACGTGTATCGTCTATCATATCGCTATCCCATACGCGATGAAGATTACTCTCAGATCTGAACCATGTCAATTTGATATCGTTCCCACCTCGGTCATTACCTCCGCCAACATGCAAAGGCTGATGGATGTCACCGACAAGATGTATCAATATCTTAACGCGTTGTTCCTCGTCCGCGGCGCTCAATTTTTTAGATTTAAGCTCGGCAATAACACGCTCGATCGTTTGAATGATGTCTCCATTAGGGTTCTTGGTGCTTTCGTCATATGACTGGCCATCCTGAATGGTTACCCAATGCCAGTCACTCATATAGTTGAATGTAGTATCAGAGCGGATATCATCCATCCATGTTCCGGCTATGGCCAACGACTGTCCATGCAGAATACGGTCGAGCGCTTTCCTTGCTTTTTTGCTGAGATACCTTTCGGCGATACGGCCGGTAGCCCTGTGACCTGTAGGACCCCAGGCAAAAGATTGAAAGGCTATGAGTGCTATGATTGACAACAAGGTGAGCTTTTTCATATGGCAGTTTTATAGACGAAGTAAGTTGTTGAATTTCCGCGAATCGGGAAATTGCCAACCCATTAATTTAAATTTATATCTTTAACGATAACTTTTTGTCATCTCTTGGGGTTGAACTCTTAACATATGTTGATTGCATCATGTCGATGGTTGGCTGTGTGAAGCGAATATGAAGAAAGAACTTGTTTTAGGATTCGATATACAATCGCAACCGGATGAAGTAACGTGTGGTCCTACATGTCTCCATGCACTGTATCAGTACTATGGAGACACGGTACCGTTGAACGAGGTGATACGCGAAGTGAAACGGCTGAAGCTCGGTGGAACGCTTGCTGTGATGTTAGGACATCATGCTCTTCAACGCGGATATAAAGCCCACATCTATACGTATAATCTGAACGTATTTGATCCGACATGGTTCAAGAGTTCATCCAAAAAAATGATCCAGCAGCTGCAGGCGCAAATGGAGTTCAAGCTTAAGCGGCGTAAACTGCAGGCTGCATCTGAAGCCTACATTAAGTTTCTGGAAGCTGGCGGCGAGCTACGCAATTCCGAATTGGATGAAACGTTGATACAGGAATATATAAAGAAGTCTATACCCATTTTGACAGGACTCAGCGCAACATATCTTTATGGGACAGCAAGAGAGATACCGCAGTTTGATATTTACGATAGCATAAAGGGAGAACCAGCGGGTCATTTCGTTGTCATCACCGGGTATGACGAAGAAAAGAATTGCGCTTACATCGCTGACCCGATGGAACCTAATCCGTTGGGAAAGGGTCACGTATATAGCGTCAGCGTCAGACGCCTGATCAATAGTATTCTCCTGGGAATCATAACTTACGACGCTAATTTGCTGGTGATAGAACCAAAAGAAAAGAAGAAACATGCCAAAGCTAATCATAGTTGAGAATCCCGATAACTGGAAATTCAGTCTTGAAGACGTCGAGGTTATCACGCCCTCGAAGTATATTTCGGGTGATGATTATCAGGATAGCCGCGGACTAAAAGTCATAAACCTGTGCAAATCGTACCAGTATCAAAGCATGGGGTACTACGTCTCCCTGTTGGCAGAAGCACGCAAGCACAAGGTCCTTCCAGGTGTCTCCACCATACAAGACTTTCGATTCCCTTCCATACTTCGTGAAGATTCACAGGATTTTGATGATCTGATACAGACTTCTTTCAAACATGTGACAACCGACAAAGTTGAGTTCGACATATATTTTGGTATCACACAGGAGGACAGCCTGAACAGACTGGCCAAGCAGCTTTTCCAATATATTCAGGCGCCCTGTCTTATTGCCACCTTTACAAAACGAAGCAAATGGGTTTTGCAAAGTATCAAGCCACTAAGCTTTGGCGAGGTACCTGATGAGGACAAACCGCTCCTGCGCATGGCGGTAGAGAGATACCTGCTGAGAAAGCGCGAGGTCCAGCCCGATCGTAAGAAATACGACATGGCTATACTCGTTGACCCGGAAGATAAAAATCCTCCTTCGAATGAAAGAGCCATTCAGAAATTCATAAAGGCAGGTGATCAGGCTGGTTTCAACGTGGAAGTTATCACTAAGGAGGACTTCGATGAGCTTATTCAATACGACGCTCTTTTCATACGGGAGACAACATTTGTCAACCATCATACTTTCAGATTTGCAAAGAAGGCGCAGTCACTTGGCGTATCTGTCATCGATGACCCTGACTCTATTTTAAAGTGTACCAACAAAGTATATCTCAATGAATTGCTCACCGCGAACCGGATCCTTACTCCTAAGTCGTACGTCGTCAGCAAGGATAATCACAAAACCATTTCGAAAAAGCTGGCATATCCATTCATACTAAAGCAACCGGATGGCGCTTTCAGCAAAGGCGTATTCAAGATCAAAGATGAGGAAGAATACAAGCAGGTCTCGAAGACAATGTTTGAAAAGTCAGAACTGCTGATCGCGCAGGAATTCCTGCCAACAGCTTTCGATTGGCGTATCGGAATAATAGATGGCAAACCACTCTACGTTTGCAAATATTACATGGCCACCGAACACTGGCAGATCGTGAATTGGAACACGGAAAAACAACATCAGGAAGGTGAGGTTGAAACGATCTCCGTAGATCAGGCGCCTGCAGGTCTTATCCGTACGGCATTAAAAGCCACTGCTCTCATTGGCAGAAGCCTTTATGGTGTTGACATGAAGGAAGTAGACGGAAAATTTTATGTGATCGAGATCAATGACAATCCGAATATCGATTCGGGACTTGAGGATAAGATCCTGAAGGATAAGCTATATTCAACGATCATGGATGTTTTCCTCAACAAAATAAAAGCGGATAGATAATGACTCAACCATCCAGGATACATCTGTTTCAGGCTTATGGGATCGAGTTGGAGTACATGCTTGTCGATCGCGACACCCTTCAGGTCAGGCCTGTGACGGATGAGTTGCTCAAGCATGTTTTGGGAACTTACGCCAGCGATTTTGAGAACGGTATTGTGACGTGGTCTAATGAGCTTGTGTTGCATGTAGTCGAGCTTAAGTCCACAAAGCCGGAAATTAACTTTGCCGCTCTAGAGACCGCTTTCGCGGGAAACGTAAAGCAGATAAACAACATCCTGTCAGCGACCAATACGATGCTGTTGCCGTCGGCAGCGCATCCTTTCATGAATCCTCTGGAGGAAACAAAACTATGGCCTCATGAGAATAACGAGGTCTACAACATCTATAACAAGATCTTCGATTGTAAAGGACATGGCTGGTCTAATCTGCAAAGCACCCACCTGAACCTCCCTTTTTATGATGACGAGGAGTTTGCCAGGCTTCATGCCGCGATCAGACTTGTGCTGCCAATACTTCCCGCCCTTTGCGCTAGTTCACCGTTGCTCGATGGACAACCAACGGGATTGCTGGACACAAGATTGAAATATTACAAGACCAATCAATCACGCATTCCATCGATCACGGGAAAAATTATTCCAGAAGCGGTTTTCTCTCGTCGCAATTACTTCAATATTATTTATGAGAAGATCAAAAATGATATTGCGCCTTTTGACCCGGAAGGTGATCTCAATCCCATTTGGGTAAACTCAAGAGGCGCTATACCACGCTTTGATCGCGGCTCGATCGAGATCCGCATCATGGATATTCAAGAGTGCCCCGCTGCCGACATCGCGATAGTTTCACTCGTGATCGCCGTGATCAAAGCGCTGGCTACCGACAGATTCATAGACCATGAGAACCAAATAAAATGGAAGACCGAGTCTTTGTACCAGATACTGGACCTCGCTATTGAAAATGGTGAACAAGCCATAATAACCAATAGTGAATACCTCAAGATCTTTAATTTTCCGGCAGCGACTGCCACATCCGCTGAGTTGTGGCAACATTTGCTGACCTGGGCTATTAACAGTGATGATGAAACGATCCGCCGATGCAGGTCTTCGCTGGAGACTGTGATACAGCATGGAACACTTGCACGGCGTATCCTGAAATCTCTGGGCAACGATGTTAGCTCACCTAAGATCAGTGAAGCTTACAAAAGACTTGCCGTTTGTCTTGATGAAAACATAATGTTTGTTCCTTAGGGCCGATGCTTACACCATTGATTACATGTGAACACGCAGGAAAGACCGTTCCTGATCTCTATGGCCGGCTTTTCACAGCAGCAACGGAAGTATTGGACACACATCGTGGCTGGGATCCTGGTGCGCTCGAGATCGCCTCATTCCTTGCCGATAAACTTGGCGCCCCACTGTTTAAATGTGACGCAACAAGATTGCTCGTTGAACCTAACAGGTCGTTGTTCAGCATCAATCTTTTTTCAGAATACTCCTCAGGTCTGACTCAGGAAGAACGGGAAGAAGTACTGCGCCAATACTATTATCCACATCGCAGTGGGGTCGAATCGTGGATAAATAATAGCAGAAAGCCTGTACTCCACTTATCCATCCACAGTTTTACGCCTGTGTTCAACGGCGTAACGCGACTTGTGGATGTTGGTCTTTTATTCGATCCTGTACGCAAAGGTGAGGCAGAATTTTGTTCCAGGTACCAGCATCATCTCAGGGCTCTCCTTCCAAATTTCTTGATTGAATTCAATGAACCCTATAAAGGAATCGATGACGGATTTACCACACATCTGCGAATGAACTTTGCCGATGCCGACTACTATGGGATAGAAATTGAAGTAAATCAGAAATACATAGGCTCATCTGCCTTTAATGAGATTAAGAGCGCTCTGCTCGAGGGAGCTCATGCTATAATAAACCGATAAGTGCAGATTGTTGTGGGCGGGTCATGAATGTAGAATGTCGAATATTGAATTGAATGTCGAATGTCGCACGCCGAATGTCGCATGTCGAATGGAATAGTGAATATCGAATGGAATAATGAATGTCGAAGAGAATAATGAATCTCGAATGGATAATGAACACGGGAAGGAATTGGATGCACTAACTTCGGAGTTCGACATGCGACATTCGACATTCAATTCGACGTTGGAAATTCGAGATTCATTTCGAAGGTATTGGAGTGACGGTGTATCCGGCCTTTCGAAACAGACTCACAAGTCCTTGCTGCCCGGCAAGATGCAGCGCACCCACGGCTATGAATGTGGATTGTTCCCGCATCAATATGGGTAGTTGTTGCATCCAGTATAGGTTCCTGTCATCGAGCATCACTTGAGACTCGGACTTTGTGTAGTTCTGTTCAGATAACAAACGCTCAAGGTCGGCAAGATTGCCATCTCTATAGCTTCTGTTCATTTGGATGAGTTCTTTGCCTGCCCTTTCTTTTTCATGAACGAACTGCATCAGCATTTCAGCCTGGCGTTTAAGAGTAAATTGATGGAATAGGGCATTAACCTGGGTTTCAAAATCTTCAAGTCCAACAAGGTTTTTTCCTTGGATCTTTCCGCGATTTTGGAAGTAAAGGTCCATAGGTTCATCTCCAGACTTGGACATCGGAAAGTACTTCTGCTGTAGCATCGTCATCAGGAATATTTGGATCGTTACAGGATTCATACTATTGAACATCGCAAGATCATAACCCGAGAGTTCTTTTAGCCATGCAGCAGTTGCCTGATAATCCTCTTTTGTCAGCAGTTTGTCAAGTGTAGTTCCATCGAGTTTTGCAGCTACCATCATCTTCATGCTCATAGAGCTGTCGAGAAGTATCTCACCCACTACAGTCGCGCACTTATCAAAGCTGCCGATAACGTCTGTCAGGCTGTCGATATAATTCGATCCCATGAGATGAAACGTTCCAAACAGATAGGATGGGGTCTGGAGATCTTTTCCCTTTACTTCCCAGAATATTGAGTTCTCAATGGTTTCTTCCTGTCCGTTTGCTGAGAAGGGAAGAAATCCCGTTAAGAGGATCAGGACAAGCAGTATGCGCTTCTGCTTACCCATGAATATCATTCAGGAGTGCCTTTAGCTTGACAAGGTGGTTGCCATAAAGTTTGTTTAGGTACCAGGTCGCGAATTTCGTACTGACGAGATAGTAAACTACGGCCATGCAAATAAGGAAGAAGATCGTTGAGGGCTTCAGCAGGTTCTCGAAGAATTTCTGCGCTCCCCGTTCAATACCCATGAACAGAAGTGACAAGCAGAAAAAAATGGGATAAAGGATCGTATAGCTTCTTTTGTAAAAGATAACGTATCCTGAAAGCGTATCGATCAATGTAATAAGGGTTGCGCGTATATTTTCTTTCGCAGGATTAAACCGATTAAGCAGCATGATTTTCTTAACATACAGGAATGTATAGATCAGCAACGTTGCCAGGACCGACACCGAGGTCCATTTAAGGGAGCCTGAGGGCAATGCGAGCGCGTAGATCAAAAGAATACCGCAGACAGCCAGTGTCAGGATAAGTTCAAACCATACGTTGCGTTTGAGTTTGTCAATAATTGAGACGCTTCTGCGTGTCAGCATCGAAGCGATCTCCGCTTCGTCTTTAGGCTCGAACGCGGGTGCGTTGCTCCTCCATATGCTCTTTAATTCTTCCAGTTCCATGGTTTAGGGACACATAAGTTTTTTAAGTTTTTCGCGTATCCTGTTCATCCTTACGCGTACGTTATTCTGTGTAATACCGATAGTCTCAGCAATCTCCTCGTATGGGACCTCCTCCAGCGCCATCATGATCATTGCGCGTTCGATCTCCGTAAGCTGACGAATAGCTCCTTGCAACCGTTGAAGATCTTCATCGCGATCATCAGCCCACTGATCAGAAATATTGTAGTGCAGTTCTTTCAGGTCTTCAGTTCTTACATTTCTTGTTTGCTTTCTGAATCCTGAGATAGCTGTATTAAGGGCAATACGATACATCCAGGTAGTGATCTTTGCCTCTCCCCGGAAGGACGAAAAAGACTTCCATAGTTGGAACACGATCTCCTGAAACAGGTCATTCCTAATGTCCACATCATTCTCATACATGATACAGATCTTATGGATCAGTCCCTGATGTTCGTTGATTAGACTAATGAATTTCTTTTCTTCCGTAGTCTCCACGTGAAGAACGACTTTGATGAATGAGTCGAAGGTAGAAAAAGATAATTACAGGAGAAACCGGCCTATTAAATAAACAGAGCCCGGATGCGGTTAAGAGACCTGGCATCCGGGCTGAAAAAAGGCGCTTATTTTGAATTAAGATACAGATGCAGGGCCTTAAGCTCGACGTCAGTGAAGTCTTTTGCCATGGTCCACGGCATTTCCGATGGCTTTAACGTTTTACCCTCAGGCGTAACACCCGTCCTGAGTGTTTTGATAAATTGCTCGTCAGTCCATTTTCCGGGATTGCCTGTCGAGGAGATATCGGCGACAACCGGAAAACCTGGGGCTATGGGATCTCCGCCCTTCATTGTCTCACGGTGACAGCCCTGGCAGGAAGTTGACAGATACTTTCCGTAGTCAACGGATACTTCCGCCTTAACCTGCTTAACGAGCATCCGGGAATGATCGATCATCTCAGCGGGAATGAGGGGAAGCTTTCCCAGGTCAGCAAGTATCCTTGCCACGGGCCCGAGGTTCCTTTCCGGCAGGGTGCGATCAACAGGAGGCACTGTACTGCAGTAAGCAATGATCGCACTCATGTCGCTCTCACTAAGGAACGTAAACTCGTGTGACGGCATAAATACCAATGGTGTACCATTGCGATGGATCCCGTGTTTCAATGCAAGGACCCAATCCATGTCGCTGTAGCCAGATGGGCGGCCACCCTTTCCCTTGGTAAGATTTGCAGCTGAAAGTAATCCGAGGGCGCCGTCATTGACAAAGATCTTTCCTCCAAGATCATTGGAGTGGCATTCAGTGCACCCCTTGACGTTAACCAGACGCGAGCCTAGAGCGATAGACGCAGAGTCCCTCTTTATCGATAAAGGCTGCACGGACACAACGTACTCTTTGTTTAACCTTTTCTCTGTACTGATATAGACTTTTGTGTAGTAGCAGGAGATAACCATCACGATCACGCCGATGACAATACCAGTTACTTTCAAAATCTTTTTAAACATTTTCATTGCAGTCTTTTAATGCTGTTTTACGAGCCAACCTTCCCAGAAAGGCTACGTTAAACGGAGCATCTTGTCCGTCAAAAGGATTATAGCAGCATGAAGTATACGCCAATTGACTACTCCAGTCTGGTTCCAGAAGCATTTGTCCATCAGCCCGATAGTGATTTCCGTGGCTACAACCCTGTGGACATGGGCTGGGGAAAAATGAACGTGGGCACACTTACCATCCCCGATATCAAAGTATCTAGTTTTGATGCGAAACTCGAGCAGAATGTTCACCTGTGGAGACGCACAGACGCCGAGAATACTACTGTAGATACTTGTATTTTCCTCGATGGCGTAATGGAATCCGATTTCCACGGCTTCGATGGAAGGCTGACAATGCGCGGGGGAATGCAAAATTTTATGTATCAACCGGAATCAGCAGCAGACCATTATATACCAACGGGTTCGTTGAGGGTCGTTCATTTTACGGTCGACCGGATGTATTACACCAGTTTGTTGAGCGAACATGAAAGATGGTCTGCCCAACTCAAGGAGAGAATATTGAGCAAGCAGGGTTTCTGTGGACTGAGATCAAATACAAACATGAGCAGCCAGATGCTGTGCATTGTCAATGACATTCTCAATTGCCCCTTGACAGGCAATCTTCGGGCCCTTGTCGTGGAGGCAAAGGTTATTGAGTTCCTTGCACTACAGCTTGATCAGCTTGTAAAGGAGGAAAATATAATAAGCCTTTCTGATAAGATCAGATCTAGTGACCGGGATGCACTGGTCGCCTTGCGTGAATATCTTCACCGGCATTTCACGGGAGATCATTCGCTTAGAAGCCTGGCATTGGAATTTGGATTGAACGAGTTCAAGCTAAAGAAAGGATTCAAAGCCTTGTTCGGAACAACAGTATTCGACTATGTTCATGATCTTAAAATGGATTATGCCCGGCATTTGCTGGTATCGGGCGGCACATACATCAGTGAGGTTGCAGGAATGGTGGGCTATAAGAATCCCAATCATTTTTCAACTGCCTTCAAACGTAAGTTTGGAATTAATCCCACCCAAATGAAAAAATGAGAAATTAGAAGCAAAACGAAATCTGAAGAGGATCGAGGGCTTGCGATTCGTTATGTTAGAGTAGGAATATTATTATTATTATTAACCAACATGGAAGCACTGCAATCTAATTTCCAGCCGTTGGGTTAGCGACCTTAATTTTACCGTAGATAAAGATGAACGAACTGAAACTGCTTTCTAGCAGAGAGAGCAGAAAGTTAAAAAATACAGTACGCCCAGGTAAAATTCAGTCGCGTTCCAACGGCGCCCCGACCTGTCGGGGTGGAGCCAGCTCACCATGAAAGTACTTTCCAACTAAACTACGAAGCGCACCAGAGCGGATAAATGGCTATGAAGATCATAAGGCTTGAAGGGAGACCAAGGGCCCAGTTTAAACACTGGTAGCTACCTGGATGTTTTTTCCGATTGATTCTCGAGATTGAAAAGATCATTCAATATCTCGGACAACGATTCTGCATCGCCGCGTTTGCACGCCGCCTTTAGCTGAAGTACCGGATACTTCAGGATCTTCTGCATAAGAGATTTACTCATTTCGTCAAGCCTTTCAATTTCTTCGGGCCTGGCATTTTTGATATAGCGGGAGATTTCCTCCTTGCGAATCTGTTCCAGCGTATTTTTCAACTTCTGGATTGTCGGCGATACGATCATCTCCCTTGACCAGTCTTCGAACTCCGCGTTCGCCTGTTGAATGATCGCCTGAACTTTCGGAATGGAAGCCATTCTCTTTTCAAGCGCCTCGTCCGTCTTTTCGCGTATATCGTCCAGGTTATAAAGCACCACTCCAGGCAATTCATCTACAGCCGGCTCAATACTTCTTGGAATAGAAAGATCAATGAAGAACTTATGCGAGTTGATGGAAATAGTGCTGATCAGTTCACGGGTTATCAGCGGTTGCTGACCCGATATTGAGCTGATGATAACGTCTGCCGCTGCAACTTCATCGGCCAGTTGATCAATACCACCATACTCGAACCCGCATCGCTGCGCAAGGGCCTGGGCCTTTTCAAGAGTACGGTTAAGTATTTTGACTTTATTTAATCTGGTATTGACCAGGTTAAGGCATACATCCTGACCAACTTCTCCGACACCAAGTACCAGTATGCGGGGCTCGCGTATATGGCCTACGAGATCTTCAACGAGATCTTTGGCTGCATATGATATAGACGCCGCGCCATCACGGAAAGCAGTTTCCTGTACAACGCGCTTGTTTGCAAAGAAGATCGTGTGTAAAAGCCGGTGGAGAAAAGGACCTGCCATATTCTCATCGGCTGTCCATTGATAAGCCTTTTTCACCTGCCCCGATATCTGCAGGTCGCCAACTACCTGGGCATCAAGACCCATGGCTACTTCAAAAAGATGCTGGACAGCCGTCTGCCCGGAATAAGACGTAAAATGACGCTCAAAGCCTGTTTCAAGATTCTTAATAAGGCTCAGCCCCTTGAAAATTACGTCCGAAAAATCTTTTTCTGAAAGGTAGTAGACCTCTGTCCGGTTACAGGTAGAAACCACAAGGACGTCGGAAGCATGTGCATAATCCCTGATAAAATGAAGCAGCTTTTTGGAGCCCTCCTCATTCAACGACACCTGCTCCCGGATCTCGACCGGTGCGGTTTTGTAGGTTAGCACTAAAGCTTTGAAGTTCTGGGTCATCGGAGATACAAAAGTATGGTCTACGGAAAAATGAAGTATGATAAATGTGAGCGAAAACGCAATTTAGAATCTGTATAAATAACAAATCATCGATTGCCTGGCTCTATTACGCGCAAATCCCTTTCTGAGTTCAACTCTGGGACCAAATATTTCCGTTTGCCACGATTTTGCGGGGTACAAATAGTGAACAAACATCTCAGGAAATCCGGCCAGCGTAAATCTTGACTCCAGCGCACTATAAAACCGAGGTTTGATCAACGGTTATAGGCAATGTCACAATTCAGGAAATGGATCATGGAATTTTTATCCCTGTCACATTCGCAGGCAAATGGCATCATGGTGTTGCTTCCCTTGCTGGCCGCAATTATTCTTTCCGGGCCGGCATGGCACTTCTATATCAGCCGCCAGCCAGAAGATACCACAGAGGACGAAGCCTTGCTCGACAGTTTGGTGGCCCTTTGGGTGGTGGATAGCGCAAATCACCGGGGGCAGGTCTTTGAAAAAGATAACGGCAAATCGAAACAGTTGTTCAAATTCGATCCTAACGCGGTATCCCAGGCTGATCTACAGAAACTTGGATTCTCTTCGTTTCTTTCTACCCGGATCGTTCGCTATCGCGAAAGAGGTGGAAAGTTCAGGGTGAAAAGCGATCTGCTTAAAATTTATGGAGTCGACTCAACGTTTTACAATCAAATTAAAGCATTTATAGATCTGCCCTCACGCAGGGAACCGAGACAGGCTGCAAAGTTAGCTGAGCGATATCGTTACGAACAGCGACAGCGTAACATCATTGAAAAATTTGACTTGAATACGGCAGACACCACAACACTTTCCAGAATAAGGGGCATTGGTCAGCGGCTCGCCTTACGAATTGTGAAATATAGAGAAGCTTTGGGGGGCTTCGTAAACATGGATCAGATAAAAGAAGTATACGGACTTGACACGGTGGTCATCCAAAGGATTACCAATTCGGGCTATCTTGCGCGCGACATTTTACCCCGCCAACTTGATATAAATACGGCTGGCGAAAAGGACCTGGCTGCGCATCCATATTTAACAGGGTCAGAAGCCAGGTCTATTGTAGCCTACCGATTCCAGCATGGAGAATTTAAAGCATTGGATGACCTTCGAAAGATACAGGTCCTGAAAGAAGAGACCCTTATGCGAATCTTTCCATACCTGAGTATAGGAATTTCATCAGAATAGCATAGCTAACTTCCGATCAATTAAAAAATAAATGCCGAAGCCAACTAAAAATATACTTTCTACCTACCTGAGGAGATTGACAAATCTATCAGGTAATAACCGCTCTTTGCTTCTGCTTCGACTATATGGCGAACAACTCATCGATGTTCATGAGTTTGGTCATCTCAATGGAGAACCATCCTTTGAGATCATGAACGCTCTGATTGCCGGTAAAGCGAAAAAAATTTGTCAGGTGCTCGACAGTCGTGTAGAAGCAAACAATGTTTCCAGTAAGAAGTTAAAAAAGCTTCAGCGTATTGATCGCTTTATTTTCGAGGAGACGGGCTCAAATGATCTTCACATCGGATGGCCATTCGTTCGTGGCAAATTGATCGACGGTACACTCATCCGTTGCCCGCTGCTTTACTTTCCGGTAACGCTGGTGGAAGAAGGCCAGCACTGGGTATTGCAGCTAAGGAAAGATGCAGGGATAACATTAAACAAATCTTTCCTGCTCGCCTTTGCATTTTACAATCAGGTCAAGGTCGATGAAGAGTTGATCGATACTAATTTTGAGGAGTTTGACACGGACAGCACTGTTTTCAGAACGCAGCTTTATCAGCTATTAAAGGATAAGATCGAGATCAATTTTAACCCTGAGAATTTTCACGATGAGCTGATATCGTTTACTGAGTTCAAAAAGCAGGCCTTCGAAGAATCCCAACGTGCGGGAGAACTTAAGCTTTTTCCTGAGGCCGTTCTTGGCATTTTTCCTCAATCCGGATCACAGCTTGTTCCGGATTATTTATTCATGATGGGCAATAGCGCTATGACGGATCTCGAGGATTTTTTCCTTCGAAAGACTGCTGGCGAGACGCAAACCATTCGGCCGCAAGGTTCAGCGAATGGGACCATCAGTGAAGAAAATATGTATACGCCGTTTGTGCTGGATGCATTTCAGGAAAATGCAATCAAAGCTGTAAAGAATGGAAAATCTATTGTGGTACAGGGCCCGCCAGGCACAGGCAAATCTCAACTGATCTGTAACCTGTTGGCCGATGCAATTGCATCCGGTAAGAAGGCATTGCTGGTTTGTCAGAAACGGGCAGCACTGGATGTAGTATACAATCGCCTCGAGCAAACAGGGCTTGCGGATTTCCTCGGCCTCGTTCACGACTTCAGGAATGACAGGAAAGACATCTATGGTAAGATCGCTCAGCAGGTCGAGGCGATAGAGGACTTCAAAACGCAGAACAGAAGTATCGATGTAATACAAACAGAGCGCAAATTCTTTCAGTTGTGCCGTAGGATCGATCAGATAACGGAAGAGCTGGAGGAATTTAAGTTTGCACTGTTCGACGACAAAGAATGCGGGGTATCCGTCAAAGAATTGTATCTGACCTCCGATCTCAATGCGCCATCGATCAACATCAGGCAGGAGTATCAATACTTCTCATTGCGTGAAGTCCAGGGCTTTTTGCGGAGGCTAAAAGCATACGCTAAATATGCCGCGTTCATGGAGGATCGCGACTATGAGTGGCGTGACAGGAGATCATTTTCAGATCTGCATATATCCGATCAGCGTCAGATCGAGAAAACGATCACTGACATTCCAGCGTATCAGAAACAGATATCTGCCAAAATCGAGGAGATAATGGATGTTGGTCTAAACCTTGAAGATTGTCTTTCACTGTTTCATAAGGAGGACGACATACTTGGGATAATCACAGTGCTCAAGGATGAGGACACGTACAGGTTTTTTCAGTCCATGTCCGCGGAGAAAGACGAAGACACAAGTTTGACCTGGTTTTCAAATATTGAACGTGTTACGCTGAATTGTTTCAGTGAAAACCCGCCTGAGATTACCATTCCAACGGACCAGCTAGGCAAGTTTCAGGAAGTTCTGCAGCAATGCATGGATGCCCGCAGACGTCTTATACCACTGCTGAAGTGGGAGATTTTTCGCAATGAAAAGTTCTTTATCAAACGTGTGCTTGTCGCAAATGAACTGACTTACAATAGACATGGACTTAACGCCCTGGAGCAAAGAATTGACAGCCGTCTGAACCTTGAGCACGACCTCACCTTATTGAAGGAGAAAAGCTGGCTGTTGAATGTTCCATCGGATTATGATAAAGAATCCCTGAAGGACTGGTTCACAAAACAAAAGCTTGCTATGCGTGCCAAGCTGGTGTATAGTACCCTCCGCGAGATCACAGGAGTTTTAAATGTTCAGAAACTAACACGGAGCGAATTCTCAGGGCTTCTTCGGCAGCTTCTGCAGATCATAAAAAATGTTCCGGAAAAGCGTAAGGAGTGGCTTCAATACCTTACTGCGTTTCAGATCAAACAACTCATACTTGATCCTTCAAAAAAGACTGAATATATCAGGACGCTCCAGCGTGATTTTGATAGCCTTGGAGAATATGACCGGTTAAAAGATGAATTGAAGCCGCACGAATGCGACGCCATAAAAAGGCTGCATGATCATCTGGATGGCTGGCGCATACCTGAAATGGAAGAACTATTCCAAAACAGTGTCCGGCTGGCATGGATAGATCATATCGAAACCAAATATCCTATCCTGCGATCCGTATCTTCTATGAAGATGGATGATCTGCAGGAACAGCTTGGGCAGTGCGTCGAGGAAAAACAACGGCTAAGCAAGCAGATCCTTCTGGTCCGCGCACGCGAAAGGGTATACGAAAGCCTGGAATATAACAGGCTCAACAACCTCGTGACTTATCGCGACCTCCTTCATCAGGTGACCAAGAAGAAAAAGATCTGGCCTATCCGGAAGCTGATCTCCACGTATTACTATGAATTGTTCCAGCTGATCCCATGCTGGATGGCGAGCCCGGAGTCTGTGTCGGCCATTTTCCCCATGGAAGAGCTTTTTGACATTGTGATCTTTGATGAGGCATCACAATGTTTTGCCGAACGTGGGCTGCCGTCCATTTATCGCGGAAGGCAGATACTTGTGGCTGGCGACGATAAGCAACTCCGCCCGAGCGAGCTCTATCAGGTCCGTTGGGACGATGCTTCGGAGAGCCCTGACCTTGAAGTGGATTCCTTATTGGAATTATCAGGACGATATTTGTCAACTGTCCATTTGCAAGGTCATTACCGTAGCCAGTCCTTAGAACTCATTGATTTCTCCAATACTCATTTCTATGACGGGCGTTTGCAGCTTCTGCCGGACCGTGACGTATTAAATCTCAGAGAACCGGCAATTGAATATCATACAGTCAAGGGTGTTTGGGAGAACCAGACCAATGAAACGGAAGCGCACGCTGTTGTTGCCAGGGTGATCCAGATATTAAAAGATCATCCTGAGAAGGAGATCGGTGTTGTTACTTTCAATGCGCCACAGCAAATGCTGGTGCTTGATCTCCTTGAAAATGAAGCTGTCCGCCTTGGCATTATCCTTCCGGCAACGTTGTTCGTGAAGAACATCGAGAACGTCCAGGGCGATGAGAAGGATATCGTGATTTTTTCTATCGGCTATGCACCTGATAAGAAGGGTAAGATGTCGATGCAGTTCGGAAGCCTTAATGCGGCAGGAGGTGAGAACCGGCTCAACGTGGCAGTTACACGCGCAAGAGAAAAGATAATACTGATTACCAGTATCACTCCGGAGCAGCTGAACGTAAATGATATCAAGAATGAAGGACCCAAGCTCCTGAGAAAATATCTCGAGTTTGCCCGTCACGTGGATCACCGTAAATTCCGCCCCAGATCCAATCACAGGCTTCATCAGCCCGTGGAGTGGTACCTCAGCAGCCGCATCAAACAATGGAGCAAAGAACGGATGCAGGACTTTACTTTCGATACGAATGGACTTCCTTACACGGACATTAGTGTACTCAAGGACGACCACCATCTTGGTGTGATCCTTACCGACGATGTGCGCTACTTTTCAGGAATGTCTGCAAAAGATATGCACGCCTATACACCTGCGCTGTTGGCAAGGAAGCACTGGAAGTATCACATGGTTTACAGCAGGAATCTGTGGAAGGATAGAGAAAGAGTTGAAAGCGATTTGATGTTATTTGTTGGGTCGCAGGATTCCAGAAAGGATGAGCCGCTTTGATGATGTGTATAAAAAAGAAGCCGGGCATTGCTGCCCGACTTCAAACTACAACCAGACGCCCTGAAAGTTATTAATGGCCGTTCACCGTCGCGTACTCGGGAACGCTCTTCACTGTTTTTACGATACGAGCAGCAACCTTGTAAGGATCTGCTGATGAGTTAGGACGCCTGTCTTCAAGCCATCCCTTCCAGTCGTTTTCTACTGTCGCAATCGGAATACGAATGGATGCTCCGCGATCAGAAATACCATAAGAAAATCTGTCAATAGATTGTGTTTCGTGTTTGCCGGTCAGTCGCAGGTGATTGTCCGCTCCATAAACAGCGATGTGTTCTTTGATAAAGGGAGCGAAGGCCTGGCATACTGAATCGTAAACATCTTTTGAACCTGCTGTCCTAAGTAAGCCATTGGAGAAATTGGCATGCATGCCGGAACCGTTCCAGTCTGTGGCACCGAGTGGTTTGCAGTGCCAGTTGATGGCTACGCCATATTTTTCTGCAGTTCTCTCGAGCAGATAACGGGCAACCCAAACCTGATCTCCTGCGGCTTTTGCGCCTTTGGCAAAGATCTGGAATTCCCATTGGCCGGTAGCAACTTCAGAGTTGATGCCTTCTACATTTATACCCGCTGCAAGGCAATAGTCGAGATGCTCTTCAACTATTTCACGGCCGAAAGCATTCTTGGCTCCGACGGAACAATAGTATGGACCTTGAGGAGCCGGATAACCACTGGCTGGGAAGCCAAGAGGCTTGTCAGTTTCTGGATTCCACAGGAAGTATTCCTGCTCGAAGCCGAACCAGAATTCGTTGTCATCATCATCTATGGTGGCCCTACCGTTGGATGAATGAGGTGTGCCGTCCGGATTGAGAACTTCACACATCACCAGGAACGCATTCTTTCGCGCAGGATCCGGAAATAAGGCTACAGGCTGGAGCAGACAATCCGAAGAATGGCCGTCAGCTTGTTCGGTCGAGCTTCCGTCGAAGGACCATCCGGGGCAGCCTTCCAGCGTGCCATCAAAGTCTCTAACAATTTTTGTTTTGCTTCTAAGGCTCTGGGTGGGCTTGTAGCCGTCCAGCCAGATGTACTCTAGTTTTGTTTTAGACATATAGTTATGATCTTAAGATTTGTAAACTTCTTATTGTTATATGATACCATGTTTAGCTATCAGAATTTATACACTGCTGCGAGGTTTACTGTGGGCATAAACTCTTATCGGGCGCCGAGAGAGTGAATATCGTCATCTTTCTTATAGAAAGAATCTTCAGAAGTTTCATCTACTCTGACCTCAGGGATAAAAGTAAGACCACCTACTTTGTAGTTTGCCAGACAATGTGAACTCCATAACATTGCCATCGCCGCTGTCGTCCAATCCGATGATACCCAGGTGGCCATTCGTGACAGCAAAGTATTCAGCTCTCAGTCCGAGCGCGAAACTTTCGCTTAGGGTAAACTTCGGGTATAGTGCTACTCCAAAAAAACTATGATTGTCCGCACCATCATCTTGTACTCTTCCGTTGACGATCTCTTCACCTTCTCCAATTGTCTGGATTGATGCATTTGCTCCGATATAGAAATGCTCAGAAACATTCCAACCTGTTGTTAGATCAGCTTGAAAAAGTGTTCCGGCAGATTCAGCATCGTCGTCATCGATATCCTCGTCAAGCTTTCCATCCTGATCACCATACAGGAAATTCAACCAGATACCACCGGCATCGGTCGTCTTTCCAATCTGAGCCCAAGCGTATAGGTATTGACAGGGTTGAATTCAACAATATCTGTAGGGTTCATCACCGCTAATTTTCCAATGAAGCCATCTCCAAAATCAAAGTCCGCACGAAGACCTGTGTGATTGAAAGGTCCCCATGAGAACAAGTAAGAAGTTGAATAATGAAAATTAACAGCAGGGGATATTACTTCATATCCAAGGAATGTATTGAACTGACCCAGGTTAAGGGTAACACCATCTCCTAATTTGTAATATGCGAACATTTGGTTGATGATCGCCTGGCCGGTAGCCGTACCGAATACCGCTGCTTTACCTCTGGGTCCAAATACAACGTCTGCTGTAAAACCAACCTTTTCACCCTGATAGGAGGCGATAAGATTGACCATACCCAAAGAAAATCCTTTCAGGTCAGCGAATGAAGTATTCGGAGCAACAGTGCCTGAAGGACCGCCATCTCCGTCACCAGGATAAGCATTTCTTAAACCGAAGGAGGAGTGAAAATAGGTGTCAATAGAGCCACCGAATGTAAAGGTTTTAGTGGAATCCTGCCTAAACGAGGTTATTGAAATCCCCATTATGGCAAGGCAAAACATAGTTCGTAAGTTTTAAATTTCATTGTTGAGTTGTTTAGTTGAGGTTTGATTACGCTAAGGGTTATCCGGATGGGGGCTTTCTACGCCCTCACCAAGAATACATTTAGGTTTGATGAGGATTCTTACAGTCTCCAGGCTCCGTGATAGGTTAATGAGACGCATTGTATCACGATAGTTCAACAGGTTTATAGGTTGTCCCGGAAAACGTAAGAGTCCATCATCATCAGTCAGGTTTAGGTTACTGTTTATTTTAAATGACCCCGGGGGTTAGACGGGGTCATTGTAAGTTTTAGGCTATTTCTTCTTTCATGGCGAAATCAGCTGGAAAAAAATTCTCGCCGTGCTGGCTATAGATCTGAACCGACTTTCTTTTCTTCAGCCGTAACGCTCAAGCCGAAAACAAGATCAACAATCTTTGAGAATGATCATGGCGCCAATGAATGTAAAGGCAATGACGATAACCAGTGCTTTCAGGTGTACGATGAATAAAGTAGCGTCACCGAAGAAAAGACCATTGCCCGTTGTGTTCGCTGGGTTCACAGCCTGATTCGCAAGCAAAGCAGTCATTACCATACCGACAGCTCCACCCACACCGTGGCAAGGGAATACGTCGAGTGTATCTTCAAGAGAAGTTTTGGATTTCCAATGAACAACGATGTTGCTGATGATCGCGGCAAATGTTCCAATGAACAAGCTTGAAGGTATGGTTACAAAACCAGCAGCAGGCGTGATAGCAACAAGTCCTACGACGGAGCCGATACAGAATCCAACGGCAGAAGGTTTCTTGCCGCGTGCAGCGTCGAATAATACCCATGCAAGACCAGCAGCAGCAGCAGCAGTATTTGTTGTAGCAAAAGCAGAAGCAGCCAGCGTTCCAGCGCCTACAGCGCTACCAGCATTGAATCCGAACCATCCGAACCAAAGAAGACCGGTTCCCAAGAGAATAAAAGGAATATTTGCAGGTGTGATCGTTGCTTTCTTCTCAGACTTGTTTCTTAGATACATGGATGCAGCAAGGGCAGCAAAACCTGCCGACATGTGGACAACAGTTCCTCCGGCGAAATCAAGAACACCCCATTTGAAAAGGAATCCATCAGGGTGCCATGTCCAATGCGCAAGCGGCGCATAGATTAATAATGAGAACAATACCAGGAAAAGGATGTACGACTTGAAACGGATGCGTTCCGCAAAAGTACCTGTGATAAGCGCAGGTGTGATGATCGCAAATTTCAATTGGAAAAAGGCAAACAAAACTAATGGGATAGTTGGGGCGAGTGACCAGGGCTGGCCATCAAGCACGCCGTTGAACATGAAGAAGGTGCTCGGGTTTCCGATAAATCCACCCATGGACTCACCGAAGGCAAGGCTGAATCCAACCACGATCCACAGAACACTGATAACGCCCATGGCAATGAAGCTTTGGAGCATGGTCGAAATGATATTCTTAGTATCAATCATACCTCCGTAGAAATAGGCCAGGCCCGGAGTCATGAGTAATACAAGCGCGGCCGCGCAAAGCATCCAGGCCACGTCACCCGAATTAATGCCCTCGGTCACGATGGCCTTTGGCACCGCCGGCATGAATACTGCCATAATTGCGATCGCAACGAGCAGTACGAGATAGACAATTGATTTTTTCATAGTGGTTGTAGTTTTAGGTTTTTCTACATGGTTGTGTTTATTAATACATTGCTAAATATTTTAATAATAGGGTAATAATTGAACCACTTTTGAAGAAAAATTCACGAAATCGTTGTAGGTAGGGTAGAATTTGAACCGGAATCGATAATTAATAGGAATTTTTCAACAGACAACGGTTTAAACCATAAGTCCTTATGGATAACGGCTTGTTCGCGTTATAAAATTTTGACAAAATGCCATTCAGTTATTTTTTATTCTGATATGACAGAAAATCAGTTGGAGTCAAAAAACACAAGAAAATCCTCCGATAGCCGTATTCCATGCCGTAAACGGCCAAACATGTATATTAAAGAGTACGTCGCCCCGAAACCGTACCTTTTTTCCATAAAACGAAACATCTTGGCCTGCTTGCCGCCGGCGAGGGCGCCCTTCCAATTGGCCGGCTTCATTTAGTTGTGTAGTTTGGGGCGCCTCATAAACCTGGTTAAATGAAAACTATTATCGTCCTCTTAGTCCTTGCATGCTTGTCTGTTGACGCCCAGGAAAAAATAAAATCCGCACCCGAGGTCAAAGAAGGCTCTGGCCCTTATTCTCAACTCATCATTCGGGGCGTTATGCTTATCGATGGCACCGGCGCACCTCCCATCGGACCGACGGACATCGTAGTCAAACAAAACAAAATTGTGTCTATCCAGACCGTTGGTTATCCCGGAGTAGCGGTCAATAGCGGATAAACGTCCCAAACTCGAGCCAGGTGGAACAGAGTTGAATTGTGAAGGAATGTACCTGATGCCAGGATTCATCGACATGCATGGACACATTGGAGGTTCACAGGCGCCGGATGCAGCGTATGTCTTCAAGCTTTGGATGGGCCACGGCATCACTACTGTTCGGGATCCTTCGGCTGGCAATGGTCTTGACTGGGTGCTTGATCACAAAGAGAAGAGCATGAAGAACGAGATAACAGCGCCAAGGATCTTTGCGTACACCGCCTTCGGGATGGGCAGCAGAGAGCCGATCAGTACACCCGAGCAGGCCGTGGCATGGGTAGTAGCAAACAAGAATAAGGGAGCGGATGGCATTAAATTCTTTGGGGCCAGTCCGGCTATCATGGATGCTGCGCTTAGAAAGAATAAAGAATTAGGTCTGCGTTCAGCATGCCATCACGCTCAGATGGATGTCGCCCGATGGAATGTTGTCAATTCCGCGAAAGCCGGACTCACTTCAATGGAGCACTGGTACGGATTGCCCGAAGCATTATTCACCGACCGGACAATTCAGGATTACAGACTGGACTATAATTATCAAAATGAGCAACACAGATTCTCTGAAGCAGGGAATCTCTGGAAGCAGGCAGCACCACCATATTCACCGCACTGGAACAAAGTCATGGACGAGTTGTTGTCTTTGGATTTTACCCTGGATCCGACGTTTAACATTTATGAGGCGAGCCGTGATCTTCATCGTGCGAGAAGAGCGGAATGGCACGAGGAATATACGTTGCCGTCTCTATGGAATTTTTATCAGCCAAGCAAGGTTTCGCACGGTTCATACTGGCATGCGTGGGGTACTGAAGAGGAGGTAAGTTGGCGCAGCAACTATGCGCTGTGGATGACATTTGTAAATGAATACAAGAATAGGGGAGGACGTGTTACCACTGGATCTGACTCCGGCTTTATTTTTCAGCTTTATGGCTTTGCATATATAAGAGAGCTGGAGCTATTAAGGGAAGCCGGCTTTCATCCATTGGAAGTCATTCGCTCCGCCACGTTGTATGGTGCTCAGGCATTAGGCAAAGAGAAAGAAATAGGTTCTGTGGAAGTAGGCAAACTTGCAGACTTTGTCATCATCGAGGAAAACCCATTGCAAAATCTTCAGGTATTATATGGAACGGGCGCGATAAAGCTTACAGAAGACAATAAAGTGATCCGCGTGGGTGGCGTAAAGTACACTGTGAAAGACGGTATTGTCTTCGACGCGAAGAAGCTCCTGGCCGATGTGCGCAAGATCGTTTCCGATGAAAAGACCAAGACTGGCTTCGTCCTCAGGCAGCCAGGGCAATAGTCTTTAGTCCTTAGTCTTGAGTCCTTAGTCATGGGCATTTGATGATGATTTGTTGAGTTAAAGACTACACCCTGATTTCTGATTTCTCATTTTCTAAATTTCTAAGGACTCAGGACTAAGGACTAACTCGATCTATTGGTTTTCTTTTGTCCTGGCCGATCTTTTTGAAATGTGACGGTGTAAGTCCCGTTACTTTTTTGAATTGGTTGCTCAGATGCGCTACGCTGCTGTAGCCAAGTTCATAGGCGATCTGGCTTAACGTTAACTCATCGTAAACCAGCAGCTCCTTAACCTTTTCTATCTTCTGATGAATGTAATACTGTTCGATGGTGGTGCCTTCCACTTCTGAGAAAAGACTGCTCTGATAAGCATAGTCCCTTCCGATCTCTTCAGCCAGATAATCAGATAAGTTCGTCTTTAACTTTTTATGATGTTGAACAATGTCGATGATGGCTGCTTTGACCTGTTCGATCATCCGGGATCTCTTATCATCTATAAGCTGAAAGCCTACATTCGCGAGTACCTTACGGATATCGTTCAGCTGATCCGACGTAAGTTTTTCAGCGAGCTGAACTTCGCCAAGCGTAATCGATGTCGGATGTAATCCTAGCTTTTGAAACTCCTGATCTACGACCATTGAGCAACGGTCGCACACCATGTTCTTGATGTAAAGTCTTTCAGCTATGTTGTTCTCGTCGTTGCTCATGCTTGCCAATCCATCCCAGGTGTGTATTCTAGAAGTTATCTGGGAACTTAAGTCCATAGCCAAAGGATCCTGTCGAAAGCGCTATGGCCAAATAACAACAGACCGGCGAAAAGAAGTTCCGCTACACCATATACTTCTTCCACCACCACTGGAAGACTATCAACCCCCATATCCTTGCATGAATGTCGCCGGGGTTGCCTGAAAAAAGCTGGTGTTTCAATTTGTCGATTTCCCTGTAGTCAAAGACACCCTGCTCACTAATAAATTTCTCGGATAACAGGTCATCAATAATCAGTGATCTCATTTCACCTCTGAACCATTTTAATAACGGTACTTCAAAACCTTTTTTTGGTCTCTTGTAAAGTTGGCGAGGGAGCATATGACGGAATGTATCCTGAAGGATACGCTTTCTAATACTGCCATTGATCTTGTAATCTTCAGGAAGGCTGAATACAAAATTGACCAGCTCGTAGTCAAGAAATGGAACGCGTACTTCCAGACCGTTTGCCATGCTCATGAGGTCGACCTTGGTAAGCATATCATTAGGTAAGACAAAATTCATGTCGGTTAGGAAAATGTCGTTCATGTTCTCGTGATCGGGAATCGACTGAAGAATATTTTTTCTACGGGGCACGAATTCCTTGAGCCACATGTTGATACGCAGATCCGGATGGAGCATTTTAAGCGTCTCGTCCTTGTTCGCATAGCCAGCCCATTGCCAATAGCGATCCTTCGAGGAGAGTTTCATTCCCTCCACAAAACGTTTAAGTTGCCTGACCTTATTTGGGAAGCTTCCGTTACGCGACTGAGGCAGCATATTCCACGCAGGTTCAAGCGCGCTGACCAATCCTTCTTTCCATCCGCGGTGTATTATTCTTCTGAACGCCCTATGCTTGTTATAGCCTCCCAGCATTTCATCAGCGCCGTCACCAGATAGCGCTACAGTTGCAAACTTCCTGGTTTCTTTGCTCAGGATATAAACAGCAACAGCCGAGGAGTCTGCAAACGGTTCATCGATATAATTCAGGATTGAATGAAGATGCGCATAGAGGTCGTTGTTTGACAATGAGAATACTGTATGGTCCGTCTTCAGGTGTTTTGCCACGAGCCTGGCGTATGAGGTTTCATCAAAGAATTTTTCGTCGCGGAAGCCGATCGAGAAGGTGTGAATGTCAGGTTTGTGTTTTGCGGCCAATGCAGTTACGACCGAAGAATCAACGCCACCGCTCAGGAAAGATCCCAACGGCACGTCTGCAACGAGGCGTTTCCGGACTGACCTTTCAAGAAGTTGTCCGAACTTTTCTCTGGCCTGTTGATAAGAGATCTTGTTTTTGCTAACGGCTGCCGCATCATACGGTATTTGATAGTAGGGATGGATCTCCATCTTCTGCCGTCTTACAAACATATAGTGGCCAGGCATCAGCTTTTTAACGTCACTAAAAATACTATCCGGCGCGGGAATAAAATTCAGCTGAAGGTATAAGTAAAGAGAGTTGTAATCGAGTTTCTTTTCAATCCCGTATTGAAGGATGGCTTTCATTTCAGAACCGAAAATAAATTTATCCTCGTCGAACAAATAAAGCAGCGGTTTAATACCAAACCTGTCGCGGGCAAGAAAAAAGCTCTCGTCCTCCCGGTCATAGATACAGAATGAGAAGAAACCATTCAGCTTGCTCAAACACTTTTCCTTTTCGAGGATGTAGAGCTTTAGCAATACTTCTGTATCTGAATTGGAAAAGAATGTTACTCCTTTGGCGCTCAACTCTTGCCGGAGCTGAATGAAGTTGAAAATCTCACCATTGAATACAATGCAATAGCGTTTTGAATCGTCCCACATTGGTTGATGGGCAACGCTTCGTGTGTCGATGATCGATAGTCTGCGGTGTCCAAGTGCGATCCATTCGCTGAGATAAATGTCCTGGTAATCCGGCCCACGTTTTTCCAATGCCATTGTAGCATTGGTTACATGGATCTTATTGAACTTCCCGACTAGGTTGAATGCGAAGACGCCCGTTATTCCGCACATGAGGAATGAATTGTCATTTAAAGGCCGGAAGTTAGAAAGTTTGTGACAGCATTGTATATTGAAATTCTTCTTAACGCATATACAGATGAAGAAAGCCCAAAAGGAAGGGTTAGAATTTAAATCAGACGGTACCAGCCTTTCATTAGGTGTCGAGATCGAGCTTCAGGTTTTGGATAGTAAGAGTCTTCTGCTTACACCACGTGCGCGGGAAATACTTGAACGCGCTCAGGATGACAAACTTGATCACGAGTTTTTTCAAAGCACGATCGAAGTAAAAACAGGAATCTGTACCAGCGCATATCAGGCTGCAAGCGATCTTCGGGATTCAATTACAAAAGTCTCTGCTGTTGCTAAAGAATTAAATCTATCTCTTGGATCGACGGGCACTCATCCGCTTGCGGATTATAGAGAGAGACTGATCACACCGTCTCCACGATACGAGCAACTAACAGACAGGAATCAGTGGATCATTCGACGAATGGCCGTTTATGGCATGCACGTTCACGTTGGTATGCGCGATGGTGATACATGCATACGCAACAATTATTTCTTCATGCACATGGTGCCTCATATTATGGCGCTTTCTGCAAGCTCTCCTTTCTGGCAGGGCAAGGATACTGGGCTATCTGCATGTCGGCCTACAACATATGAGGCCCTGCCCACGGCGGGAATGCCATATATGGTTAAAGATTGGGAAGGGTTCCAAAAACTGTACAGGTTCCTCGTCAAGTCACGTTCAATTGAAAGCATGAAAGATCTGTGGTGGGATCTGAGGCCAAGCCCGCATTACGGGACGCTTGAATTGCGCTTCTGTGATCAACCAGCAACCCTTTTCGAGATCGAGGCTATTGTAGCCTTTATACACTTGCTGGCCCACTGGTTCATGGATCATGAAAGTGAATGGACCACATCACACGCGCCCCTGAAGCAATGGATCATTCGCGAAAACAAATGGAGAACGTTACGCTATGGATTGGACGCGGATATCGTCATTACGAAAACCGGCAAAACAAAATCACTTCGCAAGGATATTCTTGATTGGACAGACCTTTTAGCAACTTATGCGACCCAACTCAATTACAAAGATCAGATTTCAATGATCAGAGAAATTGTGCTGAAGGGCAATAGCTCGCAACGCCAGCAGAGAGTATTCAGGAACACGAACGATCTTGACGCTATCATCCGCCACAACGTGAGAGAGTTTGAGAACGGTCACCCGGACTGGTTGGCGTGAAATTAAATGCAATTTTCCCGCCCTCCTACGCGAGACGCTTCGGCGGGTAAACTCCGGCACAAATGGGCAAAGAATTCCCATTTCTGTGCGGCTGTTCCTTGCGTCTTCTGTATAACTCTGTAATCTCATCGGATTTTCTAAAACGAGGCTATTAAACCCTTCAGGCCTGATGCATTTAATTTCCAGTCTTTGGGTTAGCGACCTAATTTTATCGTAGATATCGATGAAATTGATTTAGCTAATTTTTTCCTGAATGAGTTGAGAATGTTTGAACCTACGCCCAGGTAAAATTAAGTCGCGGTCCCAAAGGCGCGGCCCGACGGCCGAGGAGCCAGGGAGCCCGGATAACAGATGAACCCTACTACAATTTTTGAAAGAAAGACATTGGACCGTTGAGCATGCAATTGGCTTTTTACAAAGTTATCTACCCTATAACATAAGACCTTATTGGGATGCTTTGCAATTAAAAATTCCCTTCATCATTCCTGATAACCCAGCGAGTTGAAGAAGTCACCCATGATCGCGTCCTTGTTGAAATTCTCCCAAATCTTTATTGTCCTCGGATTTCCGGGACGATCAACCCACTTATCTTTTATGAGTATCGGCGCAGGTATTGTTTTGCTTTCAGCCCATGAAGGATTTTTTACAATCGCTACTGCTGCCATGTCGAATAGCGCCCGCGTCTGCTCCTTACTGTCATAGTGAATGTGTTCGAACAGGTTCACGAAATAATTGCCAAGGTTGTTGAACTCTCCCCCATGCCTGCCCGTGATGGGTGTGCTGATCGTTGGTCCAAGCCCCGGCAATTTCTTATTTGCATCGGTTTTGGATAACGTGACCGCTGCAGTTCCGGTGAGTTTGCCATAGCGAACAGTCACCATCTCGAATTCAATATTTGTATTTAGGATATAGTTCATCGGGACCGAATCGCTTTCAAGATTATATTCACCGCGATCGGGATAGTTTGATCCTAGCCATACCAATCTGATCTTTTCTGCGAGGGATGGATCTTTTTCCAGCGCCAGGGCGACAGTTGTCAATTTTCCGACGGCAATAACGATCAACTTACCTGTAGTGTTTTCGTGTGCAGCTTTTGTAATGAACGCCACAGCATCAGATCCATCGAATTTTGCTGAGTCAATCGTGGGTAAGATCTCCTTGAAAGATTTGTCCGCACCTTTGATCAAGGGGATCGTGTCTATAGCACACAGCTTCATGATCCGTTCTGCTTCTGCGTACTGGCTGTCAATATTTCCCCCACCCATTGTTGTATTAACGGTCACACCCAGCACATCAAACGTATCCTGATTGTAGAACAGGTATGCCATGGCATGCTGATCATCGAGTTCATTGTTTGCGTCGGTATCAAAGATCACAGGAGTTCTCGTTTTGACGATAGGTTCAGCGACCTTTTCCTCCACCTTCGGCTTGCAGCCTGTTAGCGCGGCAGCGACGAATATTAATGCAAAACCTGTTTTGATAATGTTGTTCATGATGCGGTTTAATGTGAATTAATTACGATTCTTTCAGGCTGAAGGTACAATCTTCGAATAGATCAATAGCCCTAACCCGGCGACAAAGAAGGCGAACATCAGGTAAAGCAAAACATTGGTACCGGATGGCGCATTCCTGAATTCTTTCCAGATAAAAACTCCCCATACTGCAGCAACAAGTACCGCGCCCTGACCGAGTCCGTAAGAGATTGCCGGTCCGGCCTTGTCAGATGCAATGATGCTGAAAGCCATACCAATGCACCAGACAATTCCTCCGAGTATTCCCGTGAGATGGGTTTTAAAACTTCCCTTGAAATAAGCTGTATAGGTGACGGGCGTTCCCTCAACAGGCATTTTCATCAATATGGTATTGAAGATGAAATTGCTCAGGAAGATGCCGATTGAGAAGAGAACGATCGCCGTATAAGGTGTCAGTCGGCCTGCCTCGGGGATGGTAAAGTCCAGCACCATGCCGTTCACGACAAATCCATAGAATTGGGCCATGAGTATGCCCGCAACAACAGAAATGAGCAGTCCCTTTGAAGATACTTTTTGAGACTCAGCGCCTGAGCCTGTGAGTTTTTTATAAGCAATGGCATTGACGATAATGCCTGCGGCGATCAGCGCAACGCCCGAGAATATAAGCGTTGGGTTTCCGGAGGGAATGCGCAGGTAATTATCAAGGACGCCCCATATCAGCGCAATTCCAATGCCCACCGGAAAAGCCACAGACATTCCCGCTATCGAGATGGCCGCGATAAGAAGGATATTTGCCAGATTAAAAACAACGCCACCTATGAGCGCAGATCGGAGACTTTCTCCGTTAGCCTGACCAAGGTCGGCGAGAAAGCCACGGCCGTTCTCACCGAAGCTCCCGAGCGTAAAAGCAAAAAGCAAAGACATTAAAAGAATCCCGATAACGTAATCCCAATAAAACAATTCGAAGCGCCACGACTGCTCCGCGAGCTTTTGTGTATTAGCCCACGAGCCCCAGCACAACATGGTGATGAAGCAGAAGATTACGGCCGCCGTATAGCTTTCAATGATAAACATAGAACTTAACTTTATTTGGATCTGGCGTAGCGACAATCACGCAAAGGGCGATCAGCATAAAAGACAAAATAGAAATGGGTCTTTTCATGATGAAGGATTAGGTTGTAGATATTTTTTCAATTTGGTTGATTAATTCAACTCCTTTCGATAAGGAGCCGACGCTTGTGCCCCCATCTTTGTCACGGATATCGCTGCCGCGCTGTTTGCAAACTTGACAGCTTGCAGCAGATTCTCGCCTTCTGAAATTGCGACGGCAAGAGCGCCATTAAAGATATCGCCGGCTGCTGTCGAATCAAGCGCATTTACCTTTGGCGCTGCTATGTGATGGCCGCCATCATCATCGAAGATGTAGGCACCTTCGGCTCCTAACGTAATGACTACATGCTGGACACCTTTCGACCTCAGGGCCTGAGCGGCCTTATCCGCTCCGGAAAGATCTTTAACAGCTATTCCTGTTATGGCTTGTGACTCTGACCTGTTTGGTGTGATCAGGTAAAGGTACCGGAACAATTCATCAGGCAGGGACATCGCCGGCGCGGGATTCAGTATGACTTTATTTCCGTAGCTGTGTGACAGTCGTGCGGCATGCATCACCGTCTGAATTGGAATTTCCAGCTGCATCAGCGTGATCCCTGCCTGCTGGATATCACGCCTTGCCTCCTCAACATCTTTTTCAGAAAGCATTCCATTTGAACCCTGCGCAACAACTATTGTATTCTCGCCCTTTGCATCTACCGTGATCAATGCAACCCCTGAAGGATTTTGGCTATCCGACGTCACGTGCTGCGTATTGATACCTTCTTTTGTGAATTGATCCAGTGCCTGCTTGCCGAAGATGTCACTTCCAACTTTCGCAATAAATGTGACTTTGCCGCCGAGACGCGCTGCCGCGACAGCCTGGTTAGCACCTTTGCCTCCCGGAAACATGAAGAACTGTCCACCCAAAATGGTTTCACCTGGCAATGGAAATGACTCGGCCTTTATCACCATGTCTGTGTTGGAACTGCCTATCACAACAATAGAACTGAATGTATCCATGGACCCGCAGAAAGTGTATGTAATCGATTCCGATACTACGGGAAATTTTCGTTGATAACGAACAAAATCGGCAATAATCAAAATATCTTTCCGGGATTCAGGATGCCATTGGGATCGAATACCTTCTTGATCTGACGCATCAGCATCAGATTGGTTTCCTTCATCGCGATAGGCATATACGGGCGCTTGGCGATACCGATACCGTGCTCACCGGATAGTGTGCCGCCAAGACTTACTGTCAGTTTGAAAATGTCTCCGAGCGCATTTACGACCTTGTTGTTCCAGTCGTAGTCGCTGATGCTCTCTTTAAGGATGTCTACGTGAAGATTGCCATCACCAAGATGACCATAACAAACGGAATTGAATCCATTCTCCCTTCCGATGGCCTTGATGCCTGTGATCAAAGCCGGCAGGTTCGAGCGGGGTACCACAACATCTTCAGCTTTGTAAACAGAGTGCGCTTTGATGGCAGGACCGATATTCTTACGGATCTTCCATAGTTCTTCTTTTTGTGCCTCAGTATCGGCAAAGAGCACTTCACCTATCATGAATTTCTCTGCAACGTTCATTACACGTTCCGCATCACGCATTAAGACTTCATCATCATTGCCGTCTAGCTCACAAAGCAGATAGGCGTCCATTGTCTCAGGAAATGGTGTTGTAACTTTAGCGTTATAGATCTTCTCACAGTAAGCGATGGTCTTCAAGGCTGCTTCTCTTTCGAAGAACTCCATACCGGAGGGTGTGAGGCCGGCTCTGAAGATCTCTGCAATAGCTTTGCATGCTTCTGTACTTGAGGTAAAAGGAATGAGTAGCAGCACCGTTTTTTGCGGAAGGCCTCTAAGCCTGAAAACGATCTTCGTGATGATGCCGAGCGTGCCTTCGCTTCCGCACATAAGTTGTGTAAGATTATAACCGGTTGAATTTTTTAATACGTTGGCGCCAGTCCAGATGATCTCTCCAGTTGGGAGTACAACCTCCAGATTAAGCACATAATCACGGGTAACGCCGTATTTCACTGCTTTGGGGCCACCACTGTTCTCAGATACATTTCCACCGATGAAACACGAACCTCTGCTGGCAGGATCTGGCGGGTAGAATAACCCCTTCTCTTTAACGGCATTTTGAAAAACCTCTGTGATCACACCAGGCTCGACAGTTGCCTGCAGATTCAATTCATCTATAGCAAGTATTTTGTTGAAGCGTTCCATCGAGATAACTACGCCTTTTTGAACCGGAAGCGCACCTCCGCTCAAGCCTGTTCCGCCTCCCCGGGGAGTAACGGGGATTTTATGCTCATTGCAGAGTTTCATAATGCGACTGACCTCTTCGGCTGTCGCGGGCTTTACAACCACGTCAGGAAGGAAGGAGTGATCTTCTGTTTCGTCATGAGAGTAATGGTAACGCTGCTCCGCATCGCGAATGATGTGCGCTGCCCCCACAATATCTTCAAGTTGCGCCGCGTTGACGTTAGAGACTTCGGTAAATGGCATGAAAGAATTATATTTGAACCAGTATTTTTTAAACTGCGGAAGTATGCAATTTTTTCAGCTTAAAATTAAGCAAAAGCTTCTCGTCGTACCCTTTGTTGCCTGTCTACTTTTTTTGATGTCTTGTTCCTCAACAAAGCCAGCAAATGTAAAGGAATCCAAAGCAAGCAAGGTCATTTCGACGGCCCGAACCTTTATTGGAACACCTTATCGGTACGGAGGTACGACACGCTCGGGAATGGATTGCTCCGGATTACTCCTCAATTCATTCAAAGCCGTCGAGGTGAACCTCCCAAGAAGTTCGGAAGCACAGAGTAAAGTTGGAAAGGAGATCAAAAAGATGAATGACCTTGAACCGGGAGACCTGGTATTTTTTGCCACGGGCAGATCAAGGCGCGCGATAACACATGTGGGCCTTGTCACTGACGTCCGATCGAAGGACGACATTAAGTTTATCCACTCTTCAAGCTCATTGGGGGTGGTTGAAACAAATCTCTTTGCCGAATATTATCAAAAAAGATATCGCGGTGCGCGCAGGGTTTTGAACACCGAATAAACCGCCACAAAGTCACCCTCCTACGCCCCGATAATTATCGGGGGCTGCGGCGGGCAAGCCAACGGCACTTAGAAAATTAAGTCGCTTGCTATTCTTAGTGTCGTAGTGCCTTTGTGGCAATACCGGGTATTTATTATCTTTTCCTCAAACATCACTTTATGAAAACGCGCCGGGATTTTCTTAAGCTTTCTGCGATCGGAGCAGGAATGCTTCCGCTTACCAATTCGCTTGCAAGCGGACATGTTGGGACCAAACCTATTGTTCTGGCCACATGGAATTTCGGATTAGCGGCAAATGTTGAGGCATGGAAGATCTTATCCAAACAGGGAAGAGCGCTCGATGCTGTAGAAGCAGGGGCGAAAGTACCTGAGGGTGATCCCAAGGAAACATCGGTTGGTTTGGGCGGATTGCCAGACCGGGATGGCAGGGTAACATTGGACGCCTGCATCATGGATGAAAATGGAAACTGTGGCTCAGTTGCTTTCCTTGAACATATCGTTCACCCGATATCTGTCGCAAGAGCAGTCATGGAAAAAACTCCTCACATCATGCTGGCAGGGGAAGGAGCGTTGCAGTTCGCGTTGGCAAATGGTTTCAAAAAGGAAAAGCTGCTGACGAAGGAATCCGAAAAGGCTTGGAAGGAATGGTTGAAGACAGCTAAATACAAACCTGTCATCAACGTAGAGAATCATGACACGATCGGCATAATTGCACTCGATGCGAATGGAAACTTATCCGGGGCTTGTACAACAAGTGGCCTGGCCTACAAAATGCATGGACGTATTGGCGATTCTCCGATCATAGGAGCAGGCCTGTATGTTGACAATGAAATTGGCGCTGCCACCTCAACTGGGTTGGGCGAAGAAGTTATAAGGATCGTCGGATGTCACCTTGTTGTCGAATTGATGCGTCAGGGCAATTCTCCGGAAGATGCGTGCAGGCTTGCCGTTGAAAGGATCATTAAGAAAAACCCGGGACGCGCCAAAGAAGTGCAGGTAGGGTTTCTCGCCCTGAATAAGAACGGAGATTATGGATCATTCTGTCTTCAGAAAGGGTTCAACTTTGCTGTTCATGATGCGTCCGGCAATAACCTCCTTGATTCAAAAAGTCATTTCGGATGATTGCAGAGGTAGTAGTATATAACATTCTCTCCGCGATGAGGGCTTCTGAGGGTGGTGCGGACCGAATTGAACTGTGTGACAATCCAGGAGAAGGTGGAACGACACCCTCTTACGGAACCATCGAGCTTGTCCGTCAAAATGTGAGCCTGGACGTATACACTATGCTTCGTCCGCGTGGAGGTGATTTTTGCTATTCAAGCTATGAGTTCCATGCCATGAAACGCGACCTTTCACAGTGTCAAAAGCTGAGCGTTGATGGGATTGTATTCGGAATATTGAATCCCGATGGCACCCTTGACAAAAAACGCTGTGGCGAATTGATAAGGCAGGCCAGGCCGCTAAAGGTTACTTGTCACCGTGCATTTGATATGACCCGTGATCCTTTAGAAGCGCTCGAAGACTGTATTGAGATCGGCTTCGACCGGATTCTTACCTCAGGACATCAGCCGCAAGCATTAATGGGAATTGATCTCATCGGCAAGCTTGTAAAGGCGGCCGGAGGAAGAATATCGATCATGCCAGGATCAGGAGTAAACGAAAACACAGTAAAGGAAATTGTTGAACGCTCGGGAGCAAGCGAGATCCATTTTTCAGCGGTCTCAACAATTGAAAGTAAAATGAGCTTTAGAAATCCGGCGATATCCGGAATGGGTTCCGATGAAGGTTCAGAATTCACATTACGAACTGTTGACCCTGCTCGCGTAAAGCTGATCAAGGAGTTGGCGATAGCCGCAGCCGGGGTAAGGGATCATTAAGATTACGATCTGTCTTTTTCAAAGGTTAGTGCTACACACGCCCGCCGCCTTTGTTGGTGCAGATCCGCTTACGCTCATCGTGTATTCACCTCATCCCCGGCCATTCTCCTCAAGGAGAAGGGAGCGTTAAAACATGATGTTGGGGGAAGTCCCTCTCCTTGAGGAGAGGGATTTAGGGTGAGGTGAAATCAGGAGATGGTGTATAGTCGTGTTGATAAGGATGCCATCTTGTATCACCGGCGTAGTGTGTAATACTCAGACGAAGACTTATTACTGCGCTCGTTTCGCCTTGATGGGGAACGTTCCAAATTCACCTACAGTCATGTCGCCGGTAAATTCGTCACCTGTAACGATGGACCTTACTTTGATCACCATCTGATTACCACCCTGGCCTTTCGTCTCATATTGGAAGGTAAGCTCGTTTCCGTTTACCATCACGGATGATAACGGAGTTTCACTGTTGAAGCGCTTATTTGTTATAACGCCAGTATAACTACCGTTGGATTTTCGGATCGTCAGATCGCCAGCTCCGCCTTGCGGCGATTCAACGGTGTAATTCCACGTACCTTCTGCATTGATGACTGCAGTAGTATCCGCAGGAACGGCTTTGGTCTTGTTAGTTGCTCCACTGCCGGTCGGACGTCCTCCTGAACCTCCGCGTTGCTGGCCACCTCCGCCACCTCCGCCTTCCATGCCGCCACCGCCATCTCCACCATCTTTGAGATCGTCATTATCGATCGATCTCCTTCGCTTCGGACCTTCAACGCTCATTTTTCCAATACGATAACTGATGTTGATACGGAAGCTCATATTGCGCATGACGTTCAGACTGCTTTGATCGATCAGATCTGTATTAAGTTTGCTCCGGATTTTGAAAGAGCTGGTCAGGAAATTCTCGGCACCGAAACCAATGCTTCCTTTCTTGTCTTTAAAATCTTTTCTGATGCCAAGGCTGTACATTCCGAAGCCACCTTGTGTACCCTGAAGCTGGACTTGTCTTCCCCGAGCGAAACTAAAGGCCTGGATACCCCAACCGTTGCCCAGATCATAGCTTCCGAAAAGTCGTCCGCTGACAACGAAGCCCTCGTTCTTTGATCCGATCTTGTTATCCAGCACAGCATAGAAAACGTCTGATCCTCCGTTTAATGAAAGTTTCCCAACGTTAATATTTGCAAATACACTTATGCCATACGCATCCTCTGTCCCTATGTTTTCATACGTTGTGAGGATAGCGTCTTGTCCATTGACAACTGTGGGATTGCGGACCTGCTGTATGGATCCCGTCGTATTCCTTACAAATGATGTGAGGTTCAGCGAAACACCTTTCACAAAAGTACTGTACGAAAGCTCATAGTTGTTTGTGTATTCGGGATCGAGCTCAGGGTTACCAACAGACACGTTGATCTGGTTGGAACTCTGAACATTGGGATTCAGAAATCTGATCGAAGGACGTTGAATGCGGCGGTTGTAGGCGATCTTAAACGTCCCGCCTTGTTTTAGTTTCTTTGAAAGGTTTAAACTTGGAACAAACACACCGTAAGACGGGATCTCAATGTTATTTTCAGTTTTAGAATAAGCTTCGATAGTGGTGTATTCATACCTCGAACCAGCTTTGAAGCTATAGCCGCCTTTCAGACTCAGCGTGTACGAAAGATATCCGGACATGATATTCTGGTCGTAGTTAAGATTGTTGGTGAGCGTTGGGGCTTCAGAGACAACATAATTACCATCACCATCGAGATCGTCAAGATAAGAGAAGTCGCTGAAAGCACGGCGCATAATGTCTTTCGCACCCATTTCAAACATTTGATTGGTTCCAATAGGCGTTTGAAAATCGCCCTGCAACGTCATCTCCTGATTGTAACTGTCATTGAGATTTTTATAACCGCTCAACGCGGAAGATCCATCCTCTTCTAGAGTCCTGTTCTCAAAATCATTGTTACGATTATTCTTGCTATAGAGAGCCATCAAACTGAATTCTTTCTGAGGCTTTTCATAGAGATGGGTATAAGTAAGATTAAGATCTATCGTGTTTGATAGATCTTCGGTCTCGACATTTCTAAGGTTGCTGCTGTTGAGGGTACCGTCCTGATACATTTCAGTGAGCAGACGGTCCTGATATGAGATGTTGTTTCTGGCTCCGAGTCTGACCGAAGCTGCGAGCAGGTTATTCTTGTTTATGTCGTAATCCCATCCAAGGTTATAGTTACCGAATAAACCGCGACTCCGTGTGTCGGCTTGCTGGCGATTCAAAGTTACAGCGGCCGTCTCGGCGTTTATTGTCTGTTGACTGTTCTCATAGTTACCATTAATGTTATACATTGAACGTCCCCAGCCACCCAGGGAGAAACCCATCTTTCCTGTTCGGTAATTTCCGTTCAGTCCAAGGTTGGAGCCTCTCGTTCCGACACCCGCATCGACGTTGAGTGTTGCGCCCTGAAGCGAATTTTTCTTTGTGACGATGTTGATTATCCCACCCGAGCCTTCAGCATCATACTTCGCAGACGGGGATGTGATCACCTCTACCGTCTTGATCTGATCGGCAGGAATTTGCTTCAACGCATCGGCTATGCTGCTCGCCATGATAGTCGACGGCTTGTTGTTGATCAATACGGTGATATTCTGACTTCCGCGAAGGGTGACATTGCCGTCCATGTCAACTGAGAGCATTGGCACTCTTTTCAGGACGTCCGTAGCATCACCACCTTTTGTGGTCTGATCGTTCTCTGCATTATATATCGTACGATCAACGCGTTCTTCAATAAGCGCTTTCTCTCCTTCGATCACTACCTCCTTCAAGACTTTCGTCTCTGATCCGATCTTAATGACGCCGAGATTGACCTCAGCGTGTTTGGCAACAGCGATGTCGCTGATTGATTGAGTTTCATAACCTATGAATGAAATGGCGATGTTATAATTTCCTTCGGCTACTTTGTTGATCGTAAACTTTCCATTTTCGTCACAGACTGTTCCATCAATCGGCTTACCGGTAGCTGGATCCAGCAAGGCGACCGTAGCGAATTCCACAGGTTTGGAAGTTTCCGCATCCCTGACCTCACCTGATACTTTGGCGTTGCCTTTCTGAGCGACAGCCTGCGGTGCGCCACCCGGGTTTTGAGCCAAGCTCATCGTAAAAAAAACTGAACAAAAAAGGATCGTAAATATGCTTCTCATTGTGGCTTATAAAACTGGGTTACTACTTCTCGACGCACCTATGTAGTATACCGCAAAGCAAGAGGTTTTGTTTGCACTGTTGAAGTGATATTATACAGGCGGGTTCTTTGGATCGACAGCTCGTGTCTTTATTCGACAGACCCGGATTGTAATGCATTCACGGCAGTCCGTCGATTGGACAAGACAGATGGTAGAAAAGTCGAGTAAATAGGTGTTGGGGCCTGCCGCATGGACTACCTTTATTCCTTCTATAACGTTATTGGTTCATGTCGTCATTCTTTCAGCAGCGTCGTGTTGTGCTCCTTCACCTTTCTTTCTGGTGCGTGTACCTCTCGTTCTTTCTCTACCAGATGACCTCACGCCACGGACGGGATTTTGAATGGAACAGGGTTCTTACAACAGCCTTCATCCAGGTTGTATTTGCATCGATTGCGGCATACGTCAATTATTTCATATTTCTTCCTCGTTTCCTGAAGCATAAGAATGTGTGGATGTATCTCGCGGAATTCGCATGCCATTTGCCGTCATCATGTTCCTTCGATTGACCGTTGAACGTTACTGCATTGATGGGTTTACAGGCAACGAGGAATAGCTGTACCATACACGGTTTATTGTTCAGGTTTGTATGACCAACCTTTTCATTGTGATCTTTGTGGCCATGCTTCGCTTTGCAGTGGAGTGGATTGACCTTGAAGCAAAGAAAAAGGAAGTTGAAAATGAAAGGCTGATCGCAGAGCTTAATTTTCTGAAGGCGCAGATCAATCCACACTTTCTGTTCAATACGCTCAATAATCTTTACTATCTCGCATACAGCAAATCCGACAATACAACTGAGGTGATCGCCAAGCTATCGCAGATGATGCGATACATGATCTATGACTCAAATCACCCGAAAGTATTGCTTACTAAAGAAATTGAATATATGCAGAATTACATCAGTCTTGAAAGACTGAGACTCAATGACCAGATCCCTATCAAGTTTGAAATAACAGGCAAAGCCGATGATTTATGGATTACTCCCTTGATTTTTATAACTTTTCTGGAGAATGCATTCAAGCATGGCGTTAATAACAGTAATCCAAATGCCTGGGTTAACATTTCCATTCAGCTCAAGTGGCAAAGATTGTATTTATACAGTAAAGAACAGTAAAACATCGGATTCAAAAGACGTGGCTGAGAAATCGGGAATCGGATTGCGAAATGTCAAGACGAAGACTGGAACTCAGTTATCCGGGCCAATACAAGTTTGAGATGACGATCCAAGTTATTGCGGACAGTTATTCATGAAGACAGACTCAACCTATCTCTTTGAATGTGAAGACTAAATCAATTGTGTCATTGTTGAAGATGAACCATTGGCGCGGAACCTTCTGATAGAATATGTGAAGAAAGTACCATCGCTAAATCTTGTCGATGCTTGTCCAGTGCCCTTCCTGTCATGGATGTGTTGCGCAATAATCACGATCGACGTCCTTTTCCTGGATGTACAGATGCCCGAGCTTACGGGTATATCCTTGCTGAAAGTACTGAAGAAAAAACCTCTTCGTTATCCTTACCACAGCTTATTCCGAATATGCACTGGAAGGCTATGAGCTGGATGTAACTGATTATCTTCTTAAACCGATTACCTTTGAAAGTTTTCTGCGAGCAGTCGATAAAGTAACGCAAAGGCTAGAAGGCAAAGTAACGCATCCGATTGGAAAAGCCCGTAATAGAACAAGTGCAGCCTTTTGTGTTTGTCAAAGACGGAACAAAGCTGGTGAAGATACTTTTGGATGACATTCTCTATGTTGAAGGACTTAAGGATTATGTGACGATTCACACAAAGCAGCAGAAGATCGTCAGTCTTCAGCGTTTAAAGACCTTGAAGAGCAATTGCCTTCAGAAAAATTTATTCGGATCCATAATTCATTTATTGTTGCATTGAACGCGATTGACGTTATACATAAAAATAATGTGCAGATTGGGACTGCCATGTACCAATTGGTGAAACCTATAAAAAGTCTTTCCGTGATTTCATCGAGAGAAATCGGATGCAATGAGTAAGAAAGCGGCAATCGGCTCGCCTACCGATATCTATCGGGTACGGGGCGGACCGATTAACTTATTTCAAGTGGAGCATATCGGAGTCGAACCGATGACCTTCACACTGCCAGCGTGACGCTCTAGCCAGCTGAGCTAATGCCCCAATGAAAGGGAATATAAGCAATTGAATGATAGGCAATTGAAAGATTAATATTGCAATCTTAAGCCTCAGTGTTCAATCTTTCAATTTCCAATCTTCAATTTAATCTATACTTACCTTTGCGCCTTAATTAATAATTTAATGAAATCTTTTGAATCCTTGGGTCTCTCCGGGGGATTAGTCGAGTCGGTACTCCAAATCGGCTTTGAAACACCGACGCCGATACAGGAAAAAGCCATTCCAATATTGCTGAAAGGGGATCGGGACTTTGTGGGGCTTGCTCAAACCGGAACCGGAAAACAGCCGCTTTTGGATCTGCCGTTGCTGGAGCTTAGTTGACGATAACAAGCGGGATACGCAGGCATTGATCCTTGCGCCAACACGCGAGCTTGGTCTGCAGATTACAAGTGACCTTGAAAATTTTACGGAGAAATTCAAGCCATTTAATATTGTTGCCGTTTATGGTGGATCCAGCATCAGCGAGCAGATCCGGAAAGTGAAAAAAGGCGCACAGATCATTGTTGCAACCCCTGGCCGTCTTATCGATCTTATCGATCGAAAAGCTATCAATCTCTCTACCATCCAATACGTTGTTCTGGATGAGGCTGATGAAATGCTGAATATGGGCTTTAAAGAAGACCTTGATAAGATCCTCTCATTTACACCGGATACAAAACAGACCTGGCTGTTTTCGGCAACCATGCCACGAGAAGTAAAGTCCATCATGAAAAATTACATGAGCAATCCGTCATGAGCTACCATTGGCGAGCAAAATGTAGGCAATGTCAATATCGAGCATATTATGTGATGGTGCAGGAAAAAGATAAATACCTTGCCCTGAAAAGAATACTTGATGACAATCCTGAAATTTTTGGCTTGATATTTTGCCGCACCACGGATCGATACCCAGCGCGTAGCGGAAATGCTAATGAAAGATGGATACAACGCCGATGCGTTGCATGGCGATCTTACGCAGCAGCAACGCGACCGTGTTATGATGAAATTCAGGCAGCGATCGCTTCAGATCCTTGTTGCTACCGATGTGGCAGCACGCGGAATCGATGTAGAGGATATCTCGCACGTGATCCATATGAATATTCCCGATGAAATGGAATTCTACACTCACCGCAGCGGTCGCACAGCGCGCGCGGGAAAGAAAGGGATCTCCATTGCCATGATTTCCAGACGCGAACTCGGTCGGGTAAAGCAATTGGAAAAAAACCTCCGTTCCAGTTTCAAGCGAATAATGATTCCCACAGGAGCACAGGTGTGTCAACGTCAGTTGCTCGCCCTTATGCATAAGCTGAAAGAAGTTAAAGTGAATGAGGATGAGATCAGTGAATTTTTGCCGGCGGTTTATGAGGAACTCAAAGATGTAAGCAAACCTGACCTTATAAAACGTTTTGCATCCATTGAGTTCAACAGGTTCCTAGACTATTACCGCAATGCACCTGATCTCAACGTCAGTGATGATCGCAGGTCCGGTGATCACGAAGTTGACCGCTATTCTTCTCTTGGAGGTCGTTTCTTTATCAATCTCGGCAAGATGGATGGTTTGGAAAAGGGCGACCTGCTTGCGCTGATCGACGATGTATCCGGAGTTGATGGCAAGGCGATCGGTAAGATCGAATTGAAGGGCGCTTATTCGTTCTTTGAAGCAGAAAAGGATAAGATCGATGCAATATTGAATGGCTTCAAAAGCATTGAATACAAGGGACGTCAGGTGCGCGTTGAGCTCACTGAAAAAAGAACTGAAGGTCGAAAGGAATCGGGTCGCGACTTCAAGCGCGGAAGGCCCAGCTTTGGAAGTAAGGCTAAAACCTCAGATTACAAGCGTAGAAAGTACTGATATTCCCTATTTTCCCTCTTGGTGCTCGTGAAGTGATCTTCGACCTGTTCTTCGGATCGACGCAATTCGCGCATAAATATTGACGAACGGCCACCCTCTTTTATTAGAAAGTGTTGAAATTAGCCTGACTTAAACCATCAGGCATGAAAACATCGCGGAGAAAATTCTTAAAACAATCTGCAGTTGCTACTGCGGGCACCTACCTCGGTGCGTTAGCGTTCAGCCCAAAGAGCTATGCCAATATCATAGGCGCGAATGACCGCGTCCGTGTAGGCGTCGTAGGTTTCTCGGACCGGTTCAGGGGCTCATTATTACCATGCTTTACAGCCCTTCATAAGGAAAAGAATTTTGATATCGTGGGAGTATCCGATATCTGGAGACTCAGAAGGGAGGCAGCACAGGTACAGCTGAAAGAGAAGATGGGTCATGATGTAAAAGCCTATCGCAACAACGACGAACTGTATACTTCTAAGTCTATCGATGCAGTGATCATCAGTACAGCTGATTTTCAGCATGCGCAGCACGGCATTGAGGCGGTAAAAGCGGGATGTGATGCATACATCGAAAAACCTTTTGCAGAAACGATGGAAGACAATCGCGCCGCTTTGAAGGCTATCAAGGAATCGGGTAAAGTCGTGCAGATCGGTTCGCAACGGCGGAGTGGGGCTAACTACAAGGAAGCCGCGTCCTTTGTCCAAAGCGGAAAGTTTGGAAATATTACCATGGTTGAATTGACATGGAACGTTAACCAGCCTGGGCGTTGGAGACGAATCAAAGACGTTGAAATGTTAAAGGAAGAAGATACGGACTGGAAACGGTATCTCATGAATCGTCCTTTTGAACCATTCAATGCCAGAAAGCATCTGGAGTTCCGCCTGTTCTGGCCATACTCATCAGGACTTCCCGGCCAGTGGATGAGCCACCAGATCGACACTGTCCATTGGTTTTCCGGTATGAAGCATCCCCGAAGCGCTGTTGCTAACGGTGGGATCTACTTCTGGAAAGATGGACGTGAAAACTGGGATACGATCACAGCCGTGTTTGATTATGGCCCGGAGAACGATCCCAAGAATGGCTTCCAGGTCACATTTTCCTCCCGCATGCACAATGGTGAAGACGATCCAAAAGAGCTCTATTATTCAAACGGAGGTGAAATGAATCTCAACACCAACATGATCTCTCCTTTCGGAGGTCTGTCCGAAAAACATGCGAAGGCCATGAATATGCAAGCGAACCTGCTTCCTGAAATGAGTCTCAAGAAAATAGATGAGAAGGTTGAAACGGGGGCCAACACCGGCGGAGATTCGCTTACAACCAATCATATGCGCAACTGGATGGAATGTGTGCGTAGCCGCAAGGAAACAAACGCACCTGCTGAAGCGGGATATGCACACGCAATTGCCTGTATCATGGCAAACGCTGCTGCGCGTACCGGAACGAAGGTAACTTTTGATGAGGCTAAGCAGGAAGTGATGGCAGGAACTAAGGTCTTTAATATATAATTCACACGAGTCCACAAGTCTTAAAGTTATACCATGACACGCGTACTGCTTGCCGTAGTGCTAATGAACTTCTGCCACGCAGCTTACTGTCAACAGGGATTCTCGCTTGTTGATAAGCCTGCTAATAAAAAAGTAGAGGTGCTGTACAATGGCAAACTTGTCACAGCTTATTGCTATTTCGACTCGACTGAAAAGCCGGTGTTGTTTCCTGTCTTAACATTGTCAGGCACGACGGTCACGCGTGGCTATCCGATAGCGCCGAGAGTGGGGGAGCGCACCGATCATCCCCATCACGTGGGAATATGGTTGAACTATGAAAGCGTAAATGGCCTTGACTTTTGGAACAACAGCAGTGCTATTCCAGCCGAAAAGAAGCCACACTACGGATCGATAAGGCACCAGAAAATTCTCAAGTCAGGCAGCACAAAAGAGAAGGCGACGATTGAAGCCAATAGCCATTGGGTTGATCATGAAGGGAATATTCTCCTGTCAGAAGTAACAAAGTTCGAATTCAGCGCAGCTGGTAAGGACCTTATCATTGACAGGACGAGTACACTGGAAGCCAGGGACAAACAAGTCATTTTTAAGGACGTCAAGGACGGAATGCTTGCGATTCGTGTTTCACGTCAGCTGGAAATGCCTTCTAAAGAAGCAGGAAGCTTTGTTGATGCGCATGGCAATGTAACCGCGGTACCGGCAATGGATAATGCGGCTGTTACCGGCATGTATCTGAATAAAGAGGGAATTAAAGGCGACAGCGTATGGGGCAAGCGTTCAGCATGGGCCTGTCTTCAGGGAAAGCAGGATGGGAAAGATATTGCTGTGGTCATTATTGATGACCCCAAGAATCCCGGTTATCCCACATACTGGCACGCGCGTGGATATGGACTATTTGCCGCCAACCCGCTCGGTCAAAAAGTATTCAGTAAAGGCAAAGAGGAACTTAACCTTTCTCTGAAACCAGGTGAAAAGACCTCGTTTAGATACAGGATAATTATTCATGAAGGAAGCCAATTAAATATTGATGAAGTCAACGCCATGATGACCAAATTCCAGGCACGTTGACTCACGGTAAAATTAAATCCATTTAACACAGAGTTACCACGGAGTTGAATATCTCCGCGCTCTCCCGACCTCCGCGATCCCCGTGTCTAAATGGATTTGGGACTTCGCGAGACTTTAAACATTATTATTTGTCAAAGATCAAAACGCTATTTAAACGCAGGATCGAAGAGCAAAGGAAAGAATTGGCCTTCCATCTTTTTTCCTTTTGGAATTGCAGGGACACCTTCCAACAGACTGTCATTTGAATCTGATGTTGTCCCGTCTGCAAATACATTCAGCACAAAAGCCCGGCGTGACTTATTCGATTTGTTTTCGTAAGAGCCGTGGACTAGAAGCGGATGATGGAACGAACCCTCGCCCTTCTTCATTTCAATAAACACCTTATTGCTGAATTGTGTTTTTTGTTCTGGCGTAAGAAACTTCTCAAGTCCGTTCATATCGCCAGCGAGCTCGGGTTTATTAAGCAGGCCCCATCGATGACTTCCTGGAATATAGCACAGACAACCATTTTCCTTTGTCGCGTCGTCGAGTCCGACCCAGCACGTCAGATGCTGCATAGGTAAAGTACGCGTCCAGTAACTATAGTCCTGATGCCAGGCCACAACTCCGCCGTGATGCGCAGGTTTGCAGAATAGCTGGTCATGCCAGAAACGGACTGCCTTGTTTCCAAGTAATTGACTTGCAGCTACCACAAATGCCGGATTCCACAGAGCATCGTGAAAACCACGCGTTATACGCCAATGTCCCAGCGAGTGAAACAGCACCGCGTTGGGATCTTTGGACTCGTTACTGTGGAACTCGTAGAACAAATGATGCAACGGATGCGCGGGCTCTTTGACTTCATCGAGTTCATCTGAGAGCCGGCTTACCTGGTCGTCATCGAGCAGTTTAATGCCATACAGATATCCATTTTCATGAAAGAACTCAACCTGCTCTTTAGAGAGTTTGTGTTGTTGCCAGTCATCTCTCGTAAGCTTTGGAAACATTCGAGACACTGGCTCGTGGTAGTAGGAAAGATCGGTAATCATAGCCGTAGTTTTCGATTTATTTATTAACAATTGTAAGTGGAAGACTTCCTCTTCCACGCTGGTCAAACGCCTTCAGGCGGATGACTTTTTTTTCTGTAATAGGTCCCTGGTATAAAGTGCTTGCCTCATTTGGCTCCGAGCCGTCGTTGGTATAGCGGATCACAAAACCCGGTAGCTGTATGTTAGCTACTACGTTGCCAGATTTGATGATCGCTCCGGGTGTAGGGATCCTGTATTTGATTTTGCCAGGATAGTAATCAAGTCTCGGCAATTCCCGTTTACCCAATGTGTTTGCAAACTGCGACCATGCATTCCGGAATAGCTGATCAGATCGCGATGAGTTCACTTCAACAGCCCAGGAGGGATCTTTAGACCATGCACGCTCAGCCAATGCGAGTAATCTGGGTACGAGCATATACTCCATCAGATCCGATGAGACCATGTTCTCTCCCCACAACGCTCCCTGTATACCCACGATCTTCGAACGTGCCTTAACATCCAGCTTATCTTTATCGTCAAAGAAATTTGCGGGATGTAAGTTGCCTCTTACATCCGTTTTAAAGTTTCGGTAATAATCATATGGAATAAAAGAAAAGATCCTGTCAACATCCAGAAATCCTATCCAGGCATCCCCGGGCTCCTGGAAGGAAGGTGCATAAGCAAGGTCAAAATAAAAATGATCGAAGCATGTAAGCACTGTGTTGTAGCCTGCATTGGCAAGCTGATAAGGCACGTCTTCATTGCCATTCATATTCCACCACGCATCTACCTGAAGATCGTTGCTCACGAACTCACCCCGCACGACGTGTTTCGAATCATCTTCTGTTTGTGTTCCAACTACGAGCTCCTGCCATCCGAAGACCGCAAGGTTTCTTTTGCGAAGTATCTTTTTGATCTCTTCAAAGTAGTAGGCCCATAGATCCTTTCCGGATTTCAGTTCAGGATGTGATTGCCGGAATGCTTCAACGGCGGGAGATTTTTCCCATGAACCAAACGGCACTTCGTCGCCCGCCATGTGAATTGCCGTCAAAGGAGCACCGGCGTTTTGATGCATGGAAATGAGCTCATCCACCACCTTTTCAATAAATACATAGGTTGATGGCAACGCCATGTTCATGACATTGTCCCGAAAATATTGGTTGCTCATGTAAGCTGACTGGTCCGCAGTATCATGCAAGAGATAGCGATTTGCTTCCTGGGCATCCCCATTTTTCAGATACTGGTCATGACGGTACGCCATTGCTTTAATGGCTGCCCGTGCGTGCCCCGGTGATTCAATTTCAGGAACGATGCGGATGTGGCGTGCGTTTGCAAACCGTACGATCTCAATGTAGTCTTCTGTCGTGTAATAACCTGTGCCGGACAATTGATGTGCTGGCCCTGACCCATAAGATGGATGTACCTGTTTGTTATCTGAAAACGGATAGCCCCTTGTTGCACCAACGCTGGTCAGCTCTGGAATGCCTGGGATCTCCAGTCTCCAGCCTTCGTCATCAGTAAGGTGAAAATGGAATACGTTAAGCTTGTAAAGCGACATGATCTCGAGGGTCTTCAGGATCTGTTCTTTGCTCTGAAAGTTTCTCGCGACGTCGAGCATAAAAGCACGAAACGGAAAACGCGGACCATCCGTGACATTGATACCTGTTAACGGGATGGTTGTAGCCGGCGCTCTCCATACGTTCGGTGGCAGGAGGATCTTAAGAGATTGGATACCGTAAAAAATTCCCGCTTTATCACCCGCTTCGATGAGGATCTTTTTCGGTGATATGTTCAAATGATAGTTCTCCGCCGGCAATGTTGCTCTTCTCAACTGAATGCCAGTATCTGAACCGTTAGAATAGTCAATTTTCAGTCTATGGCCCAGAACCTTTTCGAGTTCTCCCATAAGATAGGTCGCTTCGTCCCTGTACTCTTCGGATGCGATGATGAGGGTACTTTCACTGAGGTTGAAGGTCCCGACACCTTCGGTTACTTTTATCGGCGTTGGAAAAACCCTGGGCAACTGTGCGACTGGTACATCTTTGACCATCTCGTTTTTATGGTAAATACCCGCGGCGTCCGGTGCCGGCAGCTGTTCCATGCTTTTGTCTGGGGCCACCGTTGGGTTTTCCAGCCTGATAGCTTGTGTTGAATCACGACCATCTACCCAAAATAGCCCGGATGGCACATCCTGAAAATTCGCGATCCTCTTGTTACCGGTATAGTCCATCGTAACTGACTGTCCGGCCTTAAGTCCCAGAAAATTATTAGTAGGGGCAAGGTAAAAGAGATCACCACTGACATGTTTAAGGTCTATCTCCGTTGATTGCGACGTAAGCTGATAGCCGTGATACCTAAGACTAAAATACAGTTGCCAGTTTCCGGCTGGTAGTTCCGTGTCGCCGTTATTGATCAATGTAATAGATGCGCGAAACTGTGGCTTTTCTTCCGTAATATTCCTGACGAGTGCCCACTCCGTTGAGATCTTGGAGGCATCGAACTGTGGAGGCGGATCCGAACAGCCAACAACGCTCAATAGGACGACAAAGCCAACGAATCGGGAAGTCATTATTTTTGAGGAATTGACTTCAAAGGAACGGGATTGGCGGCATTACTTCTTTGCTGATCTTGACCAATTACTACCCTATTTTGTTTCTTTCAATCGAAATAACCCTAAATTGTGGTACAAAATCGGGTATAAATCATGAGGGCTCAGTTTGAAAAGATCCAATCTTTAGAGCAGAACGCTTTCCACGCCTATACTTACGAGAAGGAAGAGTTTGACGCGCCATGGCACTATCATCCCGAATATGAGCTCACCTACATACTATCCAGTCATGGTGTTCGCTATGCTGGAAATACGGTTGAAAATTTCCAGGAGGATGATCTCGTAATGCTGGGTCCGAACCTTCCGCATTGCTGGAAGAACACCGGGACGGAACAAAGGAAAGCATCCGCTATAGTGATTCACTGGAACAGCAATCTCGTAGGATCTGAGTGGTTCAGGCAATCTGAGTTTCAGGGAATAAAAAGTTTGTTCCAAAAGTCAGCAAAGGGAATCGCGTTTCCTGACGCGGTTGTGTTTAAAGAATCGTTGATCGGATTGCTTGGTCTCTCACCCTTTAAAAAATTTATCGCTTTCCTGGAAATCCTCAATGAGCTCTCGTCGTCGAAGGCAAGGCTGTTGTGTGAGCGTGGATATGGTGACGAACCTGATCACGAAGATCATGAAAGGATAAATCGCATCTATCAGTATGTACGTAGAAACTATACTGAAAAGATAACCCTGGCGAACGCGTCTAAAGAGATATACATGACAGAGGAATCATTCTCAAGATTCTTCAGCCGTCTGATGAGCAAACCGTTCTTTTCTTTTCTCAATGAGTACCGGATCAATGCTGCTAGTAAGATGCTGATTGAGTCTGATATAGATATTGCGCAGATTGCTTTTGCGAATGGATTTGAAAGTCTCCCATTCTTCTACCGCCAGTTCAAGCGTTATAAGGGGCGGTCACCGGGGCACTACCGTGCATTATTCAGAAAAGTTTCCAGTGTGAGAGAGTGACTTCACCGCTAAGACTCTAAGTACACGGAGATGCCGCAAAGCTCTTAGCGGTGAAGGAATTCGACCCTATTTTTTGACAATCTTCTTTTGATACGTATGGTCGCCTAATCGGAACTTTAATACGTACATTCCTGAACTTACACCAGAGAAATCAAATGTCGTCTGATATTCTTTGTGCCCGCGTGGAATGATCAACTCATTGCCCGTTACATCAATAATGGAGATAGCATTGACATCTGCACCGATAGTTCCCGTATCAAGTGTTAATTTTTCTATCACGGGATTTGGATATACGCTGATAGAAGCTGACAGTGTTTCGGGTATTCCCATCACTGGAGTGATCTCAATGTATACCATTGCCTCAATAGGTGAGTAGTCCAGTCCATCAGTAGCGACGTAAGCCCATTGATCTGTTCCTGTGAAGTCTGCATCAGGCGTATATGTAAGTGTGCTTAGCTGCGTGGTCGTAATTTCAGTGTCAACATTGATAGCTGACCCGCCAAGTTTCAGTGTGCCATTCTGCGGCAATGACGTAACTTTTATTTTAGCGATAGGAGTGGTTTCGGGATCCGAATATGCCGCACTGAACATCGCGGTGCTGAAACTTATTGGTTGATCCTGTGGTCCGGAGAGAACAATATCAGAAATTACAGGAGGAAAGTTGGTCACTGCTGTGAACTCCCTGCTTTGCTTATTCGATTTAAGTCCCGAAACGTTTTCAAGTGGGTCGATGGTGATAGTATATACCTCGTCTTCAATCGCATCAGGTATGGTAATAGCTATCTGAAGCTCGTCTGCATTATAGGATATTTGATAGGGCACGTATTGACCCTCGCTGTCTACTACTGTGATAAGATCTATCAGTTCTTCATTGTCAATAGGAAGCCCTGATGAATAAATTGCCTGGTCGATCTCGATATGAATTGGTTCACCGACGAGAAACCTCAGGCCTTGGGTTGTGGGCGGGAGATAAATCGTAGGCGGGGCGACATCCGTGGTGGGCCTTAGCCATATGCTGCTGCCGTTTGTACCAATGACCACCTGACTTGATGTAAATGAGATTGCCGTGATCTGCATCAGGGGGAGGTTGGCCCTTATGTCGGCCCACGTCTTACCTGAATCGAGAGAATGATATAACGAGGTAAATGAACCCATATAGATCTCGTTGTTGCGCACGGCGAGGGACATAGGAAAATTAATGTTCAGTGACTTCAATGTCTCGCCGTCATTGTCTGTACTGAACAAGCCGTTGTATTGGGTACCGATCAACAGTGTTGACCCCAGCTTATTGATGTGCCCAATGCTTTCTTCTGCCAGGCCGAGAGGTAGTCGCTGCCATGAGCCATTGCTTTGATCCTGCTTGTATAAACCTGTCCACGTTCCTGCGTAGACGTCCACGCCATCGGAGTAAATTGTCCTGATGCTTTGTTCTATGCCGACAGACTGTTTTATCCACGAGTCACCTTTGTTTGTGGAAATATAAATTCCCTGCTCGGTTCCGAGGTAGATCGTATTGTTTTTTGCGGCGATAGCATAACTGAATATATTGGGTACCGGAGCACCGATTGTCTGCCACGTGACACCATTATCTTTCGATCGATATATCAATCCGCCACCTTGTGTAAGTACATAGAGGTCCGTCCCCACGTGTAAGGTCGTACGCGCGCTCATTCGAGGGAACATTGCTTGCGCCGAGCTGCGTCCATGTCTCTCCGCCGTCGCTGGTTTGCCTGATAAATGAATTTTCCGTTCCGGCATAGATGGTATTTCCGATGACCTCAATATCATGGATCTCGTGAAGGCAAAGACCCTCGTTAACCGATGACCAGGCGCTCAGATTGTCAATCGGAGTCCGATAGACGCCGTTACCCCACGTACCGATAAAGAGATTAGTGCCTGAAACATACATGCGTTGAATTGCAAATCCTGGCAGGCCGCTGTTATTTTCAGTCCATGTTGATCCCTGGTTTTCAGATACGGCAATCTGTGACTGTTGTTGATATGAGGAATAGTATATTTTGTTTTCCGTCACCAGGAATTTTCCACCGAAGATATCCGTCCGAACTTGCTGCCACGTAGCGCCATCGTTGCTCGATCGGTAAACGCCCGAACCATACTGATTCATGAACAACGCTGGGCCCTGAAATGCAAGTTGAGTTACGCCCTGGCCTCCCGTTGCTATCTGCGACCAGCTCGCACCGCTATTTTCGGACTTGAATATGAGGCCATTTGAGTTCCAGTTTTTCGCGACGAAGATGAGGGAGCCTTTCACTGCAATTGTTCCCACGTTGTCCTGGAGGAGCGGTTCCGGATTCTTTGTCCAGGTTGAACCTCCGTTCGCCGAAACGTACAGGCCGGTTGTTGTGGCTGCATAAATGACGTCGCCATCGATCACTACGTCGTTGATGAACCCTTCCGGGCCGGACTGCAGCGTCCATGAAGTACCATCAGTTGTTTGTTGGATCCTGCCATAGCTTAAAACCAGGAGCCGTGAATTGTGTTCAATAAAATAAGGAAAGTTCGGTTCTGGTATGTAGCTGGTTCTTTGCCAGATACCGCCATCGTTACTGGAACTGTAAACTCCCCGACCTGGGAATGAGGCATAAAGCTTGCCCTTGAAAAGCTTCATGTCACTGACGATGCCACCGCCTGTAAACCCCGCTGACTGCTGCCATTGTGAGTAGACCGTGTGACTAAACAATAGGAGAACGAACAAAGATCCCTTGTAAATGTATTTCATAGGCGGACGTTATGACTCAATAAATTATATAAATCGATGTGACGACCCTTGAATCAATGTTGCTGGGGGAATTGACAGGAACTCTAAATATCACAATTCGTTCGATGCGGGTCAATGACCGCGGCTATCATGAGGAGGAAAATGGGCATAATTTTCCCGATAAATTTGCGTAGGGGATGGTTACCTCGTTGAAAAAGGTAGGAAATTTGCGTATGGCTTGAGAAAGGAAGTCCCGCGGCCAATAGCCTAATCGAGGTGCCGGCGAGTTCCGGCTATATCAAAGAGGGCGTATTTGACGCTTGGATCTATTCATTTGTAATGCTTAAATTGTTAATTATGATAATCGTACACGATATTTTCATCTGCAAGCCTGGTAATGCATCCAAGCTTGCCAAGAAGTTCAAGGAAGCTATGGCGGGTAGCCCCGAGGTAGTAAATATCATGACTGATATGACCGGTCAGTATAACAAGGTACTGATGGTCAGTCAGTATGAAAACCTCACAGCTTACGAGCACAGTTGGGACAAGTACAAGGAAGATACGGAAGCTATGAAAAAGATGGAGGCTGCTATGGCTGGTTATCAGGACATGTATCTTACCGGCTCGCGCGAGATCTTCCAGGTCTGGTAATATTTTTTGGTTTATTAAGAGAACATGAAGCTTTTATCTGGCCCAGTGTATTGCACTGGGCTGTCTTTGTATTGTGTACAATAGGCTGGGGCCAGTAGCTGGTTCGATAAGCTGTTGCGTGCAGCTTTTTCAAAGCGTCTGTTTTTCAAGGCTCTCTTTCTCTTCCTGCTCAGCCAGCTTCCAGCTTTTTTCGATTTCTTCGATCAGCTTCCGGATAATTTGATCCAATCCCTCATACCAATCGACATGGGGACTCCATCGACCGCAGCCGATTGGACGATCAAAGCATTGGGTGTCCTTCCATATCTTACCGCATTGTGGACACCCCCCTGCAGTTGAAAAAGTATTCCATTGATGGCCACACGCACATTGCCACTGGTCATCAGGTCCGGGTTCCCAATCGCATTTTGGGCAACGAATTCGCACATCGCTCATGGCATGTATTTTTTCGAGCCTAAATTTAGAGCAAAAGAATGAGAGTCCTTAGTCCTAGTCCTTAGTCGTTTGTACTAAGGACTAGGAACTGACGACTAGAGATGGTGGTTTTGTGCCGGTGTTTTCGACATTGATCACCGTTCTGTGGATAACATCATCGACTCAAAAAGATACTCAACAAATTTTAGTGCTTATGTTGAAAACATTGTGGAATAGAAGACAACACTGGTCGTTTTGGAATATTAGATACGCAGGTTACACAGAAAAGGTTTGTAACTGCTCTAATCCTAATCCCCCCAACTTCTTCATTTTTTAACTTGCTTTCTGACGCATCTTTATTTTCACGTTCCTTTTGATCTGCTTGACGAGCTCTTTTGCGTGTTTTGGAGCAGAACTAAATTACCTAGTCAAACCTTTGACGGTACCGAAAGCGCATTTTGCGCCTTTAGGAATTCTCGCATCGATTGAAATCATGAACTTGTACCCAGGAGGTGCACCATCGTCCAATAGCCAAAGCGGTCGATCAGCGCTTTTGATTCGACGGGAAGTCCAGTACATTTCGGTACACGGCTCCAAGATATATAAAGTATCAATTTCTGTTCTGATTCTATAAACGTTAAGCGTAGTAATGCTGTCTGTGCATGCCACACTAGCCGAATACGACTCATAGAATTCAACGATCTCCGAATGATTTGGAATATCGATGAGATCAATGGTGTTCGTGTCGATTTGAACCAAGGTGTCAGTGTCGCAAGCAACCATCATAAAAAGCAATGCTATCAACAACCTCATAGTTCTAAATTTGTTCCTGAACTTAGCGTGATACCGCGACGATGATAATTGATGAAGCAGAAGAACGGCTATCGTTTTGGAAATTAGATACGGCGGTTAGATGGCTCCGGAGTCAAATGCTGTACCGGGTTCTAATATTAATCACCATCAACTTCCTTATTTTTTACCGCGCTTTTTGGATTCAGCTTTATGTTCACGTTCCTTTTTCATCTGCTCGACGAGCTCTTTTGCGTTCCTTTCAGCATAAGAAACAAAGAAGAACATTGGAATTACAATGCCTAATGTTATAATGGCCACCACAAGCCATGTGAAGATCATTTGACTAGAGGAATCCATTGATCAAATTTATAATCGTTTTAGACAATGTAAAGATAAAGTACCCGAAAACTACTGACATTAATAAGCCAAAAGAAATAAATACTACACCTGATGCACTAACAGGCCTATTGAGAATTAACGAAATTGAACTGCCTAATGTTTCCGCCAAAAGGACCGTCAACAACTTCATGACCTCAGTGTAGAACTTGATAAGTTCTTTGTTCTTATCCATCGCTTGTATTCAAAGATAAATGTTCAAGTTCGATTGACATCGAACTTGTCAAACGGAATACCTGTCAAAAGGCTATGATGCAGAGTTCAGGAATCCACGGTTGTCATTGGATAATAATGCCTGCCAGGCATTTCGGCCTATTGACCATGGTACAATTTCGACCCAAGCCGATCTAGGTATGGGATTTGTCGTATTGAGGATCAAAAGCTGTTTTTGTGATGGTTTGAAGGTTTGGATCTTATTATTAATATTGCACCCCATTCTAAACGGAATGTTAGTTCGGGGCGTAGCGCAGCCCGGTTAGCGCACCACGTTAGGGACGTGGGGGTCGGATGTTCGAATCATCTCGCCCCGACTGAGACACCATCAATCGTTTACAAAGGCTCACAAATCGTATGATTTTTGGGCTTTTGTTTTTTTGGCCCACCATCAAACAACAAACAATTCAAGAAAAATGCGAACCAAACGGTGAAGGGAATTTTTGGCAACGCCTGGTTCACTGGGTTCGTTTCAATAGTCTGTTTATCAGATAATTGCATCAGCACGGCTGAGTGTAAACGAAACGAGTCTCCAAACGATTTCGTATTCAATGCACTATCATTGTCGTTGGTTAGCAAAGTTTATCTGTCGCAACAATAGCGTCCAAGTTTTTGGAAACAATCGATTTGATATCAAACAGCCGCCTATTTTTCTCAAACAAGTGACGAAACTGAATGACGTCATAATAATTGAGCTTCCAGACAAAGCCCTGTGCCGATGTCCCAGCAAAGCAAAGAATGACCTAATGTTTTGTTTTTAACAAAGATTATGAGTTTGTTTTTCGTAAGAGGCGCCTAATTGACGTTTGCAAGGTTTCGTTAGCAAATTCCGATTTGATTTCTTTTATACACTTTCCACAAAGGCAATCATCGAAAGATTTCTTGAGGTAATCCCTTTCGATATCGCTCAATTTAACTGCTGCGCACTGGCAAAGCAGGATCGATCCTACTTTGCATTCAAACAGTGCGTTGCAGCGGGGACAATACTTTTGCTCATGAATATACACATGCTGTTGAACTATTAAACTGGTTCTTTTACACCTGCACGCAGTTCTTTTGCGGCTGATACCATTTCGCTCAACGCTTTCTTAGTTTCATCCCATCCTCGCGTCTTCAGGCCACAATCGGGATTGACCCAAAGTTGTTCGACCGGAACTACATTGCTTGCTTTGTTCATCAAGATACCATTTCCTTACGGGAAGGTACGCGAGGTGAATGGATGTCGTAAACACCTGGTCCGATATCATTGGGATAGTTAAAGTCGGCAAATGCATCCAACAATTCCATCTGCGAACGCGAGCATTCTATAGTGATCACGTCGGCATCCATATCGGCAATGTTTTGTATGATATCATTAAATTCAGAATAACACATGTGGGTGTGTATCTGCGTTTCATCCTTTACGCCACTTACCGAAATGCGGAAAGCTCTCACTGCCCACTCAAGATATTTCTGCCAATCCGCTTTCCTTAAAGGCAAGCCTTCTCGGATAGCAGGTTCATCAATCTGAATGATCTTTATTCCTGCCTTTTCAAGATCTACAACTTCATCTCGTATCGCGAGCGCAATTTGGAATGTTGTTTCCGATCTCGGTTGATCATCACGCACAAAGGACCATTGCAAGATTGTAACCGGTCCTGTCAGCATTCCTTTCACAGGCATTTTAGTAAAAGACTGCGCAAATGTTGTCCAGAATACAGTCATTGGTTTAGGTCTGGATACATCGCCGAAAATAATCGGAGGCTTAACACAACGCGAACCATAGCTTTGAACCCATCCATTCTTTGAAAAAACATATCCGGCCAGTTGCTCGCCAAAATACTCAACCATGTCGTTTCGCTCAAATTCTCCATGCACCAGTACATCTATCCCAATCTCTTCCTGCCATTGAATAGCCTTTCTGTTTCTGTTCTTATTGCATCGATCATATTGTTCTTGTGTCAGTTCTCCTTTTTTAAGTTTCGCCCGCCATGTTCTCACTTCAGTTGTCTGGGGGAATGATCCAATAGTTGTTGTCGGGAACAACGGCAAGTCAAGTGCCTTCAGTTGCTTTGGTTTTCTGATGTCGAAACACATTCTTCCGCTTTGCATCGTTATCTGTAATTGCCGCCACCCGCTTTTTCACAACTGGATTGTGAATCAGTCAGATGCCTTTCGGGCTTTCAATCGACTTCTTATTTTGAGTGAAAGATGAAGCGTTCAATTCATTTGAATTGGCAAGCTGCTTTAACTCGATAATCTCGTTTAGTTTTTGTTTCGCGAATGCCATCCAGTTTTTTATCTCTGGCAGCAACGCCTTTTCATTTGTCTCAAGGTCAAGGTCACATGGTGAATGAATGAGCGAACAGGAGGGCGCAATCATGACTCGTTTTTCTCCCAATCTTTCAATCGTTTCGGTAATATGGCAAGTGACTTTGCATAGTCATTGATCCAGATGTTTCGACCATCTATCACCCCAATGACAACGACATCTTTTCAGGAAAACGGGTAAGTATTTCATCCAGTTGCTGCGGAGCCCTTACCAGGTCTACATGCAGGCAGCACGCTTGTAGCGAGACTGCGAGTTTAATATTGTCGCCTAGCCCTTCGAAATAAGTAGCAACAATCGTCTTAAGAGAAGGAAACTCCTTTTTTATTTCTGAATAGACATACGTAAATGCCTTCTTATCCTTTTCATTGAGATCCAACGCGAGGAATGGTTCATCAAACTGAATCCATTGAACATCTAGCTTGTCAAGCTTACGCAGAAGTTCGATGTAAACGGGCAACAGGCTTTTGATCAGATCAATTCTTTCAAATCCTGCTTCTTTTTCTTTTCCTAGCAACAAATAAGAAACAGGACCGATCAGGACCGGTTTTGTTGTAATTCCTATTTGCTTCGCTTCATAAAATTCATCAATCACCTTGGTCGAAAACAGACTAAATTTCTGATCCTTATGAAACTCGGGAACGATGTAATGGTAATTGGTATCAAACCACTTTGTCATTTCCATGGCGGTGATATCCAGACCATCTTTTTGATAACCACGGGCCATGGCAAAGTAGAGATCCAGTTCTGAATTGTTCTTGTCAAGGATAACGTCGTGATAACGTTCCGGAACAGCATTAACGGTGAGCGACATATCCAGCACCTGATCATAAAATGAAAAATCATTGGAAGGGATCAGATCGATACCAACGGTTTTCTGCAATTGCCAGTTGTCGTGCCGGATGTTTCGTCCTACCTGGAGTAAATTTTTTGCGGTAGTCTTCCCAGACCAGTAAGCTTCACTGGCCTTCTTTAGTTCACGTTGACTTCCAATTCGCGGGTAGCCGAGATTGTTTGTGAGCATTTTGTTGCTTGATTAAAAGTTGAACAATAGATAAATGTTCGCTCTTTAACAGCTAAACGTGCTTACACGAAGAAGAATTTGACAGGTATAAAAGGGAGCGCAGCACAAACCATGTTTGGTGCGAATGCGTTTCGATGCCTGACGGATGCTTCAATTTCGCGAAAGCAATGTCAATACGTTAATGGCAAGTCTCCTGGCTTTCCCGACCGTGTTCGCCTTCTCGTCCGCCGAGGCGGACAATGGCATATTGAACAAAGCTTTTCCCTCGAAGATCGAGGGCAGGATTACAGTTGCGCGACAGCCCGTGATTTACACACGGTTCCTTATTAATTTCCGCTAAGGGAAACCAGCAACGGCTATGATTGTTTATGAAGCAAAGAACGATTTCGTGACAAGATAAGTAATCTTAATGACAAGACCCGTTCCGACGAAGGCAATTTAAAAACATGGCTTGTTAGGTGGATACCTTAAGCAAGTTATACATTGCGCCTCAGGATCTTAAAATATTCCGGCGTAGCTCTTAAGCGACTGCCATACCGTGAAAACATCTCGCCGTCCACCATGCAAACTTGAGCTGAAGGCAATTGGAAAGGGTGCTAATCATTCGACCCTTTCTTGTTATATTGGTTTGCATTAATTCAGTTTTATTATGGCTCCCGAAGATACGGAACGTCCAACCCCAATAACTAAAGGTCAGCAAGAGAAGCTCTTATTTGAAGGCATCTTAAATGATTTTCGAATAGACAACGGCCAATCATCTAAATCTATCAGGCGAGGTCTAAATGATTATTATTTTGATATTATAGAAATGTTTAATCTCGAAACGCTACTAGTAGGTAAAGTTTTAAACAACGGTCAAGACGTTATTATTTTTGGTGCTGTAACCAAAGCAGGTCAAACTATGGATATTCATTATCACAATGGTAAGGTTGAACTAGTAACGGAGTTTACGCCTGAGATGACCGAAGCCAAATCAGTCTTTCTGCGTGCTGATGCGTACCGGAACAGCCTACACGATGAGAGATTCAATAGTGGAAGGGAACAAGGTACCGATCCAGCACGTGCTGCCTTCAGCGATATTGACAATGGGTTGGCGGGTTTGAGTAAATGTGAAGAGGACTACAATATTGCAAGTAGAAATTTAATTCAGCTTTATACGGCAGGCCTGTAATCACGCCGATTTTTTGAATTCGATCCATCTGTCTACAACTTCCTCCAGCGTACTCAACGGCAGCGAGCCTGAATCCAACACCTGGTTGTGAAACTCCTTGATGTCAAACTTATCGCCAAGTGCTTGTTCCGCTTTCGCGCGCAGTGCAAGGATTGTTAACTGACCGATCTTGTATGACAACGCCTGGCCTGGATTTGCCATGTAACGTTCAACTTCGGAGATAATGTTCTGCTCACTGGCGGCTTCGTGATCCTTCGAATACTGTATTGCCTGCTCACGCGTCCATCCCTGAGAGTGCATACCTGCGTCCACCACGAGGCGTATCGCACGATGCATCTCCATCGTCAACATGCCGAAGTACTGGTAGGGATCCGTATACAGTCCGAGCTCTTTGCCCAACGACTCTGTATAAAGGCCCCAACCTTCGGTATATGCGCCGAAGTTAAGGAACCGTCGGAAATCGGGCAGAGATTTATTCTCCATTTTCAGCATGATCTGATAGTGATGGCCAGGAATCGCCTCATGCAGGAACAGGTCTTCCGTTCCCACGATGCTGTATTTTTCCGGCTCAGGCGACGGAAAGTAGAAGATACCCGGGCGGGATCCGTCTTCAGATGCAGAAACATAATTGGCTGCAGTCGTCTTTTCGCGAAAGGCTTCGATTCTCCGCACTTCAAAGGCAGCCTTCGGCGCATTGGCAAACAGCCGCGTAAGATTGGGTTTCATCTTTTCATGAATGGCATTGTAGTAAGCGACGATCTCGTCGCCATTCTTGAAAGGCATGAGCTTCTTGTCATTTCGCACATGCTCGAGGAAGGCCTTCAGATCGCCCTTGAATCCAACCTGCGCCTTTATCTTTTCCATTTCATCGGAGATCCGTTGCACTTCAGCTTTGCCAAGGGCGAATACGGAGTCGGCCGTAAGGTCTGTTGTCGTGAACCGCTTAATGGCATACTTGTAAAACTCTTTTCCTTGCGGAAGTGCATCGATACCAGTCGATGCACGACAGGCCGGAATGTAATCCTTCTCGAAGAATGCTTTCAATTTTGCGTATGTAGGTATTACCTTCTCCGTAACGGCTGCCTTATACGCCTGGGTGATGCGTGCTTTGTCTTCAGCAGAAAAATCCGCCGGGAGATTCTGGATGGGTTTGTAGTAAAGATGGTCTTCCACCGCGCCATGGTCAAAGCTGCTGAGCTGGGGAACGACCTTCAACGCCAACGCTTTGGGGATTACGTATTGTTGCGCCATGCCCTTCTTCATGTTCGCGATGGCTGTATCGGTCCATACTACAAAGCCATCGATCCGCTTCAACCAGTTGTCATAATCTTTAACGGTTTTGAAGGGTTGAATGCCGGTACCCGATCCGAGTTGTGCCATCATCACTGGAAGGGATTGCGTTTGGGCGATGGGCGTTAAATCGTCGTTGAAATTCAGTCCCTCGAGCGTGATGGAGCCCTGGTAGTTGATCAGGTCATAGCTCAATTGGTCGTCTGCAGAAAGGCTTTCTCTATCGATCTTCGCCAATTGCTGTGTGTAGCGTTCATAGAATTGTTTGATCGAATCACGATAAGCCTGGCTGATGGAGTTGGGCAGTACGTCATTGTATCGATCGTCGCCGGCACCTGTTGCCGTAAAGGGATAAAGTTTGAGGTACTCTTCGTGATATTGGTGCATCAACGAGTCAAAAGGAACGGTGACGGTGTTGCTATTATAGGTTGTGGGCTCCGCGCTTTTGCTGCACGATGCAGCGACAAAAAGCAGCAGGACAGGAGTGATAAGTTTCATAGGCAAAGTTTAGGTTACGAAAAATGATTCAAATCCATGCATTTCACAAGGATGAGCACGTCAGATTATTTGGCAGGAATGTATGGCTGATAGCTGGTCGCTCGGTTGCCCGTTAGCGGACCACGTTAGTCGCCTGCCTTTAAGATTGCAATCCGACCGTTGTCAATCGGATACGACTGGAACAAATATTTAAGTGGGGAAAACGCTATATTCGTGACCGTCACTCAGCTGGATATTTTATCGATTTTTTTAAATGATACGGAATTACCTCCTTATAGCTCTTCGCAATCATATCAAGCGGAAGTTATCTTCATTTATAAACATTTTCGGCTTGGCGTTGGGTATGGCCGTCGCACTGGTGCTTTGGCATTATGTGTCGTTCGAATTGGCGTATGATACGCATCACAAAAAAGCCGACGTTTTATACCGTGTAACGAACTCTCTTTATTCAAATGGAGAGCAGTGGCCAGTGTCGGGCCATGATCTGGGGCCATCCTTGCAAAATGAAATCCCGGAGATCAGATCTTTTATTCGGTTTCATCCAATGTATGGCGGTGCCGTTGTGAGCCATATCAGAAGATCCGGAGAGGCAGTTCGCTTTCGCGAAACCGAGCTTCAGTATGTTGATTCCACGATACTAAACTCTTTCACCTTTGAGGTGATCTTTGGCAGGCTGGAACAGGCTCTTTCCCGTCCCTTAACGGCTGTGCTCACCAAACGCATGGCTGAAAAATATTTTGGGAAAGACGTTGACCCGGTGGGGCAAATTTTTCAGGTGTCAGGTTATTATCCTGGCAGCTTTCAGGTCACCGCTGTTATAGACGACTTACCAGAGAATTCACACCTCGCCTTCGGTTTTTTGCTATCCATACATTCCCTTTTAGCAAGCGACAATTATCGCGACTATGGCAGAATTGAGAACTTTATCACCTATGTGGAGTTGGATCCTCATGCAACGCAACGCGGAGTAGAAGCTAAGATGGAAAGCTTTGTCAAAAAATATGCAGGGCCGAATGCCTCGTCAAATCCACTAATCAAGTTGCAGCCGTTGCTGGACGTTCACTTTGCCGATGGTGGAAGCATTAGCACAGTTTACTTTTTAGTCTCAATATCAATTTTTATTCTATTGATTGCTTGGGTCAACTACATAAACCTGTCAACTGCGAGGGCCATGGAGCGTTCGCGGGAAGTAGGTGTAAAAAAGGCGATCGGTGCGCAACGCAATCAACTTATTGCGCAATTTGTATTTGAATCGGTATTGGTTAATCTCTTTGCAATCTTCCTTGCCGCAGTATTATCAATACCGTTATTGCAAATGATGGGATCGATTCTGAATAAGAATCTTTCTTTCGACCTCACCTCCTTTCCCATATGGTTCAGGTTAGCAGGATTATTCGTAACGGGTTCTCTTGTCTCAGGGATCTACCCGGCATTGATACTCTCGTCATTCAAAGTCAAGGATGTGATCAAAGGACGTTTACCGGGTAGTGAAGCTGGATTTAATTTACGAAAAGTGTTAGTGGTGTTTCAGTTTACCGCGTCGTTGCTTCTTATTATAGGCACCTTTGTCATGTATAAACAAATACGTTTCATGCAAGAAAGCCTTGGCGTCAATAGCGATCATATACTGATCGTCAAAGGACCTATGGCAGGCGAGGAGTCAAAGAATGAAGATCGTTTAAGTTCCTTTAAGAATGATTTGCTCGGTCTTGCCGGCGTCAAACAAGTCGCAACATCCGAAGCGATACCCGGAAGTGGCTATAATTGGGGTGTTCACGCCAACCGTAAAGGTGCGTCCGAAAGGGAGACGATCTCAGGCCAAAATATTGATGTCGTTTTCGTCGATCCTGACTTCTTTAAGGTCTATGATATTCCACTGTATTCAGGAAGATCATGGAATGCCGTATCATCAACTGACATGAATTCTGTCATCGTAAACGAAGCGTGTATATCCATGTTTGGTCTAAAGGATGCGCAACATGCGTTGGAGGAGACATTGGTATTTGATCACGCTCATGAAGCGCCAATCCTCGGCATTTACAAAAATCAGCATTGGTATTCATTGCGCGACAGTTATAAGCCAATGGCTTTGTGGCCGCAGAAAATTTGCAGCGCATGGTATTCTGTGGTTATAACCGGCCAGCCAGACGAATCGATTGAGGCCATTGAAAAACTCTATCAAAAGAATTTCGCTGAAAATCCGTTCGACTATTATTTTCACAACGACTTTTTCAATTTGCAGTATAATGCTGACCGGCAATTTGTAAAGATCTTTGGTTTGTTTGCGATCCTGGCTATTGTAATTGCATGTCTTGGCCTGCTGGGACTGGCTTCGTTCGCAACGATCCAGAGACTGAAGGAGATCAGTGTCCGCAAAGTATTGGGCGCTTCGGTAGTCAGCATTATATCATTACTATCAGGGCAATTCTTGCGACTGATCGCGATCGCGTCGCTGGTTGCAATCCCGCTTTCTGTTTACGGAGTAGGTGAATGGCTGGACAATTTTTCATTCAAAATAAGCCTCACCTGGGATTTGTTTGCCATTCCGCTAATGATGGTTTTGTTTATAGCGTGGGCAACGGTCAGTATACAGATCATTCGCGGTGCAAGTGTGAATCCTGCGAAGATATTGCGATCTGAATAGCTGCCATACACAGGAGCAGATCTTTTTGGAGAGAAGGCCAGCCCTGATGATACAATAATAATTGCCGCAAAGAGTACGGCTGAAACTGGCGGTTTGAACCGTTCAAGGACAAAACTGCATTTTACTCCCACTTCTAACAATTACTTCCTAGTTTTGACGAAGAAACCAAGGCTATGGAGAACCTCAAAGAATCCTTCGATCTGCCTGACAGCTACTGCTCAATGACCCCACATCAAAAGGGTGCATTGTTGCAGCGTCTCAAATTTCCTTTGAGATTCCATGGCCTGGATCACGAATCCCTCACCGACCTCTTCAGCTACCTGGAGAAATATTGCGCGGGAAGAGAATCAAAAGAGCAGGAACAGCCCTTCTCTAAACCACATCACTAGCATTGGATCCTGCAGCAACGGAATATTGGTCAACGACCCGCTTGATGTATTCCACTGGAACTACACCTGCCTGACGCCACACGACCTTGCCCGCTTTGAACATCATTAAAGTAGGAACACTATTAACCTGAAACGCCGTGGCTACCTGCGGATTTTTATCAATGTCGATCTTGAGAATGCGAACATTATCTCCCACCCTGGATTTCAATTCTTCCAGGATCGGCGCCATCATCTTACAAGGCCCGCACCATTCGGCGGAAAAATCCACAAGCGTTGGATGGTCGCTTTTTGTCAATTCAATGAAAGACGCCCTTGGCATATGAAAATAGTTTGCTTCTGAAATTCCTAACAACACTTCTGCCGATACAGTTCACTGGTTTGCTAACGGGCCTGCGCTGCAAAATAAGGTAATAAGGTTTGGGTGAGGAGGTTGCCCCTTTGTTACTAAGGTTGGATCAGTCCGACTTGTCGGGCTAAGATTGGGTGGACGGTTTGTGTCAGTCACAAGAAGGAAGGTCGGGATAAGATTAGGTGAGGAGGTTTTGCAGCGGTCCCCGACAAGGTTGATAAAGATTAGGAGATTCACAAGTGACGATTTGAAATATTGGGATTTTAATTTTGACGTATTTCAATGCCTCTTCGACAACCACGCCAGTTCAAATACAATTTGAAAAGAGAGAAGTGACTAAACTTTATCATGCCGTTGCGGATAATTTTTTCTATACAGATCTAACTAGAGAAATTAACAGAATGCTATGAGACCTTCCTTTAACCTTAATACCTTAGTAACAAGCACTTGTATTAAAATTATCCAACCTTATTACCTTATTCTAAACCGAATTAAAAGTAGAGGACATTGAACGATTAGTAAATGAAACAAATAGTATTTATCAGGTCTTTATTGATTTGTCGACAATCGGCTTTCCATCCACTAATCAGGTTTAGATTACCAATCAAGCGATCACAATCATCAAATCATCAAATCATTAAATGAGCCTTTGGTCTACACATAGGCCTAACTGATCTATTCTTTTTTCGACCGTGATGAGAATTGTCCAAGTTCACGCTGTGAGCGTTATGAGGCTATTCGTCTGCGGTTTTTTTATTCTCGTCATCGGATTTGGTGGTTGTACAAACGAGCCTGGTACTGTAGGACTGACAAACAGCACCTTTAGTTCAGACTATGGCGTCGTCGTCGTGGATACGACAACTGTTTCCGTATCAACGGTACTGCTGGATTCCTTTCCAACCTCGAACACCGGATCGTTATTGGTAGGAGGATATCAGGATACGAAGCTCGGCCGGCTCCAGGCAGCGGGATATGTGCAGATAGGTATCGGAGATGCCTGGGAGCCGCCGGCTACGGCAGTTTTTGATTCGCTCGTGCTGGTAATGGACTATACGGGCTATAGTTATGGCGACACGGCCATCGCACAGACCCTGTCGGTACACAGACTTGTACAAACCTTCAAAACGTATACGATGCCACAGTTCTGGATAGATGAAGGACAGTACTCCGTTCTATATGCTGACAACAGCAAATTTAACTCTAGCGCTATGCGCTCGGACCCTCAGACTTTGGGATCCCGTACGTTAAGGTATCGCCCGGGCAGCCAGGATTCGCTCACAATTAGGCTTAGCGACGACCTCGGCAAGGAATGGTTGCAGCTTGCGAAAGACAAGTCACAGACAATAACAAACCAGGATAAATTCCTGGAATATTTCAAAGGTATGGTCATTGTTAATGCTTCGGATGAACCCTTCAGCACGATAGGCGTCAAGACCGAAGGCCTTAAGATCCGGTTATACTACCGCGAGCTGGTTCAGGAACAGTTGAAGCAACAGTATCAAGAATTTCCTTTTGCGACGGGACTTTTTAACTACAGCAGGATCACGGCTGACCGGACAGGCACCATATTGGAAGGAATTAACCAGCAACGCGACGAGTTCAATACAAACACAACTGAACAGATGGCCTTCATTCAATCAGGTTCTGGCCTGGTGACCAAGATAACTTTTCCACATATCGCCAAGGTGCTCGACGGAAACAATGTGTTGATCGTCAATCACGCGCAATTGATCATCGAACCCCTGAAAGAATCATTCACCGCTGAATTTCCATTGCCTTCAACGCTCACGCTATATCAAACTGATAAAAGCAACCTTCCCATTCAGCGGATACCTGCCGACTACAGCACGACAGACTTCCAGCAGGCATACATCAGCATTGATAAAGAGTTCGATACATCGACAGGTTATATTTTCACACTGACGCAATACATACAGAATCTGTTGAATACCGAGGGAAATCAGGAGAAAGGTCTTCTGATAATGCCGCCTCCCGACGAGATCAACCAGTCGGTTAATCGGGTTTACCTCGGCGCCGGGTCGGGAACGTCTTACCGGGTCAGGCTGAAGATCTCATACACCTATCAAAAATGAACATTGTAAATTCTTCAACGTTATGAACTCAAAATACTTTTTTGTCCCCTTGCGATACTCATTGATGTCTAAGATTGCATTTGGAGTTCTGTTGCTGCTATCATGCTGCACGGATCCTTCAACTACCGATGAGACCCTGATGGGGGAGTGGTATAAGAAATCCTCTTATGAAGGCGTGGCCAGAAGCGGTGCCGTTGGATTTGTGATCGATGGCAAAGCATATGTAGGGACAGGGTATGATGGAAATGTATGGCTTAGGGACTTCTATCAATATGACGCCGATAAGAATAACTGGTATAAGAAAGCGGACTTTCCGGGACCAGCGCGCAGTGCAGCCGTTGCATTTGCCGTCAACGGTAGAGGATATGTCGGCACGGGATACGACGGCACTAACTACCTCAAGGATTTCTATGAATACGATCCATCGGCCGATACCTGGACTCAGGTTGCAGATTTTGAAGGTACTGCCCGATTTCAGGCTGCCGCGTTTGCCATTGACAATCTTGGTTATGTTGGAACAGGTTACGATGGAAATTATTTAAAGGATCTCTATGCATTTGACCCTTCCACCAATACGTGGACACAAAAGGCCAGCTACAGCGGTGACAAGCTGATCAACGCGTTTTCATTCTCGATCGATGGGAGGGGATACATCGGAGGCGGAACTAACAATGGTGTACTCAACCAGGAACTTTGGGAGTATGATCCTTTGAATGATCTTTGGCAGGAGAAAAATGATCTGATGGAAGACGATGATGACGAGGATGAAAATGATGAAGGGTATGCGATTGCCAGGTCATTGGCTGGAACATTTGTCATCAGTGGAAAGGCATACATATGTCTCGGAACACGCGGCACACTGGACGCAACTATGTGGGAATACAATCCTTCCCTTGATGGATGGACTGAGCTTACAAGCTTCGAAGGTTCGCTGAGAGAAGCGCCTGTAGGCTTTGCTATTGGTGACCGGGGATACGTGGGGACAGGACGCAACTCAAACGCGCGCTATGATGATCTTTGGCAGTTTGACCCGGCAGCCGAGGATGTAGACTGACCCTGCATGAAATATTTGGTAATTTCGTTCGATGAAGGCTAATGCGATAAATCCGAAGACCCAGACAGTCAATCGTGTTCTGGTGGTCACGTTGCACGTTATCGCAGCCGGGATATTTATTATACTACCGCTGATGTTCGTCGGGCCCCGTAGCACCGACAGGCCCGGCCCCAGGCGAACGGAAACCTTTAGACTGCCACCAGACAGTGATGTAAGAGGTCCGCAGATCAATGACCTGGACTTTCGTTCCATGAGATTGCACTCCGTGCTTTTTAACGTCATCCTGATCGGATTCTTCTATGTGAATATGTATATGCTCGTGCCGCGGGTTCTCACCCGGAAAAGCTGGATTTACTATGCAGGCTCGGTATTGCTGTGCTTCGGCGTCATGCTAATGCTAAATGAATTGGTCGCATACGCTTTTTTCTCCGGTGGATTTCGTCCTGGCCGACCCATTTATTTTACGATCATTAATTTTCTTTTAGTCTTTGGACTAAGCACGGCGCTCCGGCTTACGAGCGATCGCGTTGAATTTGAACGTGACCGGAAGGAGCGGGAGCACGAAAATCTGAAGTCTGAATTGTCAATGCTGCGATCGCAGGTTAGCCCTCACTTTATGTTCAATGTACTGAACAACCTCGCATCGCTGGCCCGAAAAAAATCGGACAACCTGGAATCTGTCATCATTCAGTTATCGCAACTGATGCGCTACATGCTCTATGATTCCGGGGAGAAAAAGGTTTCATTGGAAAAAGAGATCGAATATCTCCGTAGTTACATAGATCTGCAGAAACTTCGTTTCGGCAACGACATGACCGTCCGGTTTTCGGCGGATGTCAAACTGGTCGACATACCCATTGAGCCTATGCTCTTTATTCCTTTTGTTGAAAATGCCTTCAAGCACGGTGCAGGCATGATCGCAGATCCGGTTATAGAAATAAGCCTGAATGCAGACGACAATGCACTTTATTTTTCCGTGAAGAACAAGTTCACCGCTGTGTCACAGTCAAAGGATCCAAGCTCGGGGATTGGAATTCAAAATGTCCGTAGGAGACTGGACCTTTTGTACAAGGATATGCATGAGCTGAGGATAAAAGAAGTTGATCATTGGTTTATCGCTGAACTAAAACTCATATTAAAATGATGCGCTGCCTTGCTGTTGATGATGAGCCGCTGGCGCTCGACCTGCTGGAAGACAATATCCGGAAGGTACCCTTTCTCACGTTGGTGAAGCGCTGCAAGAATGCATTCGAAGCTCATGAGACGCTGATCAGGGAAAACATCGATCTCATATTCCTGGATATCCAGATGCCAGGGATCAGCGGCGTCCAATTCCTTCAGTCTGTGGTATCGCCGCCGCTCGTTATTTTTATTACTGCTTATGAACAATTCGCGCTCGATGGATTTAACCTCGATGTGGTTGACTATCTGCTGAAGCCGGTTTCATTCGATCGTTTCCTGAAAGCCGCCAGTAAGGCACACGAACTGTTTAACTACAAAACAAATACGCCACCTTCCGTGTTAGCGGAGTATCTCTTCGTCAATGCCGACTATAATCTGATCAAGATCAATATTCGCGATATAGTGTACATCGAGGGTCTAAAAGACTATATCAAGATCTTTATTTTGAATACTCCAAGACCTGTGATCACGCGCATGAGCCTTAAGTCAATTGAGGAGAAATTGCCGTCCGATAAATTCGCACGCGTCCATAAGTCCTACATTGTATCCATAGAAAGGATCGTGTCAATCAGGAAAGGAAAGATCAGCATCAATAATGTGCAGGTACCGATCAGCGAACATTACAAAGAGAACCTGCATAGGTTCATTGACCCTACGAGCCTTACGTAGACAAACTAGTTCATTGGGACCGCCCTGTCTGAGCTATTTGAAAGCGTGAAGCAAAGCTATGCACAGAGAAATCGCAGAGCAAATGCCGGAGGTGCGCAGAGTGGATACTTAACATATTATCCTCTTGAGTCCATGCTTTAGCAACGTTACATGGAAGTTCATCAGTAGTCCCAATTTGTAATTTCCCAGTCTGAGGTAGGTTAACACTTGTTGGAAGTGCACGTCTGTGAAGGCTTCAACTGTTTTAATCTCCACAACAAGTTTGTGTTCTACCACCAGGTCTATTCGATATCCATGGTCAAGTTTTGCATCCCGGTAGACGATGGGCATCGGCTTCTCCTTTTCCACAAATAATAAATTATCTCTCAACTCGAAACATAAACATTCCCTGTACGCTGATTCGAGAAGCCCCGGCCCTAAAGCCTGATGAACTTTAATAGCACTCTTGATCACTTTTGAAGTCAATTCGCCATCGGACATTGGGGATCGTGAATTTTATTCCAATATCGACGTCATTTGAAGGAATGTAAATCTTTTGGAAATCGGATTTCCTGGTTAAAGTTTCTCTGTGAGGCTCTGGTATTTCTCTGTGTGGCCTTGTGAAATAGAATGCAAGAGGTGCGCAGCGGGTCTTGTAAATATGGAGTGAACGTACTGTCGCCCCGATAAGTATCGGCGGCTATTTTTTCTTCTTATCTTTTTTCAGCTGCGTGAAGAACTTCGCCCAATTGAAAGGATTAAGGAAAGGATTTGTAACGGGCTGAAATCTGCCGTTTGCTGAACCCGCCCACTGATCGAGATAGTAGCGCTGATTCTGGTAGCCATCCATTGGTGTGGTCTTCAACATAAGCGCCATCAGCTCTTCATTGAAGTTGCGTTTATCTACACCATGATCGTCCATCGGCATATTCAGCGCGAGTACTGCCTGTTTGAAAACCTCTTCCGTAGGGAAAGACATGATGACAACCTCCTGCAAATAGGTAGTATCCATAACCATGGTAACAACGATTGTCTCATACTCTTTGGAATTTTCAGGGACGACGAATTGCTGCTTGCTATAGCCTACAGCGCTGATGGTTATTTCATCATTTTCGAGCACTGGCATGGAGAAAAAACCCATACCATTCGTGGTCACACCCCGCCCGGCTTTAGGTACGTAGACGTGGACGCCGGGAATTGGCCTTCCTTGAACAGAATCGTCTTCCAGAACCACTCCTGACAATTGAATGACCCGCTTTTTCTGTTGGGAAAAGGCTGTATCCACTATGCCAAACGTTAGCAAGGCCAGGGCTATGGTGATTGAAATAAGCTTAGAGTTCAACTTCACAGAAATAATTTTGTGCCCAGTTTTCAAATATAGATATAAGGCATTTAACTGCCTAATTTACTCTACCTTTGAGGCTGACATAAAGAGTGCCAAATGCGCCTCAAAACCTTTAATCTAACACTGGGATCGCAAATATTTAAGGCTTGCGCGGACGAATCCCGACTACGGATACTCAGCCTGATTGTGTTGAATGGCGAAATGTGTATTTCAGACCTGGAAAAAATACTGGATTTTACCCAGGCCAAAACTTCACGACATCTGATCTATCTCAAGAACTCCGGAATTCTAAGTTCAAGACGCTACCACCATTGGGTATTCTACCAGATCAAGGACAGCGTAGAGGACATTATCAAGCAGGTATTTCAGTTTCTTAAAAGAGATCAACAATTGCTGCAGGACGAACATACCTATCAGACACTTTTTACCAATCGCGAGCTAGCGGTAAACAAACTGCAGATACAGGAATTTCAGGCAGGAAAAATGAGAACTTAGGTATGGGTGAAGTTGTGTTGAAAAAAAATAATACTAAAGAGTATCGATCGATATTCTTCGACCTTGACCACACCCTCTGGGATTATGAAACCAATTCAAGGGAGACCCTGATAGAACTATACCATGCCTATGACCTTTTTTCCAAAGGCGTTCACGGCCTCGATCCTTTTCTCGACCAATTCCGGAAAGTGAACATCGAACTTTGGGACCTGTACGATCGTGGTCAAATTAATAGTGAGGCGATCCGGAAGGAACGATTTAAAAAGGTACTGGAATATTTCACTGCCCATAGCGAAAAGCTTAATCGTGAGCTCTCCAATGAATATCTCAGCCTTTGTCCCAAGAAGGGCAACCTGATGCCGCACGCGATTGAAGTATTGGACTATCTCTCCCGGCGGTACCGGCTCACCGTGATCACAAATGGATTTGAAGAGATCCAGCATATGAAACTGACGGCGGGAAATCTGCACGGTTATTTTGATCACATCATCACCTCGCAAAAAGCAGGACATCGGAAACCGGCCCGCGAGATATTCGATTGTGCGTTGCAGTTTAACAGTATCCAGTGTCACCAGGCGATCATGATCGGCGACAATCTGATTGCAGATATCGGTGGTGCCCGAAATGCCTCCATCGACAACGTATTCTATAATGCTGAGGAAATCGTGCACAATGATTTTCCCGATTTCGAGATACGAAGCCTGCTGGAACTTCAATCGATGTTGTAGCGCCGATGGTTTGACGCATCACCGAACGAACTTACCTTTGTAACACCTGATCACTAACTGATACGCATTATGCCGAAAGGATTCTTCACAATTCCTCCTCCACGAAATGAACCTGTTCTGAGCTATGCTCCCGGAAGCAAGGAAAGATCTGCGCAGCAAAAAGCCGTTGCAGAGGCCCGGTCAAAAGTGCTGGATATCCCCATGTACATCGGTGGTGATGAAGTACGGTCAGGTAACAAGAAACCGCTGAGAGCCCCTCATGATCATGCACACATACTGGGTTATTTTCATGAAGGCGACGAAGGACACATAGAACAGGCTATTCACGCAGCATTGGATGCCAAGGCAGCATGGGCCACCCTGGGATGGGAACATCGCGCGAGTATCTTTCTGAAAGCTGCCGACTTACTGGCGGGACCGTATCGTACTGAGATCAATGCAGCGACGATGCTCGGACAATCGAAGAATGTATATCAGGCTGAGATAGATTCCGCCTGCGAGCTTATCGATTTCCTGCGGTTCAATGTGCACTTCATGGCAGGAATATATAGCGAGCAACCTGATTCTCCTCCCGGGATATGGAACAGACTTGAATACAGGCCACTCGAAGGATTCACGCTCGCCATCACACCATTTAATTTTACCGCCATCGCGGGGAACCTGCCAACGAGCATGGCACTGATGGGCAATGTTGTGATCTGGAAACCTGCTTATACGCAGATCTATGCCGCCCAGGTGATCATGCGTGTATTAAAACAAGCAGGCCTGCCCGATGGTGTCATCAATCTTATATATGTGGATGGTCCAAGCGTTGGAAAAATTGTTTTTAATCATCGCGACTTCGCCGGACTACATTTTACGGGAAGCACGAAAGTGTTTCAATCCATGTGGAAGACCATCGGACAGAATATTGAAAAATACAGGACGTATCCACGAATAGTCGGTGAGACAGGAGGCAAAGACTTTATTGTCGCGCACGCCAGCGCCAACCCCCGTGAGGTGTCAACCGGTATATCGAGAGGAGCTTTCGAGTTCCAGGGACAGAAATGTTCTGCCGCGTCGCGTTGTTATATTCCCCGCAGGGATATGGGATGACGTCCGGAAATTTTTGCTCGATGATCTGAAAAATTTTAAGATGGGAGGGACCGAGGACTTCGGGAATTTCGTCAACGCTGTAATTGATGAACGGTCCTTTGATTCCATCACTTCATATATTGAACAGGCACGTTCGAATCCAATGAATGAGATCATTGCCGGTGGAAAATATGATAAGTCGAAAGGCTACTTCATTGAGCCCACCGTGATCGTTACGAAAGATCCGTCTTCCGTTACCATGTGTGAAGAGATCTTCGGACCTGTGATCACCATTTATGTTTACCAGGAAGAGAATTTCGATGACGTCCTCACTTTGGTGGACAACACCTCACCTTATGCATTGACCGGATCGATCTTCGCGAGTGACCGGTATATCATCGAGCTGGCTACAAAAAGGCTATCCAATGCAGCGGGGAATTTTTATATCAACGATAAGCCTACTGGTGCAGTCGTGGGGCAACAGCCTTTTGGCGGGGCGAGGGGATCCGGAACTAACGATAAGGCTGGAGCAAAGGTAAATTTGATGCGATGGGTGTCTATGCGCACGATCAAGGAGACCTTTGTGCCAGCGGTGGACTATAGGTATCCATTTCTAGACTCGGGCGCATAAACTTCACCGCAGAGGCGCAAAGGGCGCAAAGGACCGCTATGTTTCTTTGCGCCTCTGCGGTAAAGTTTGTACTCAAATCACGATGCTGAATACTTATACCAGTTCACATGCCGGGAGAAGTACATTAGCAAACCGACAATGAGGAAGAGTCCGATGCTTCCCAGGAGAAGTGAAAAGTCCTGTTGCAGGATGATCACAAAGATGAAGGTGTAAAAGATCACTAACACGAAAGCAAACAACGATGTCAGCCTCCAGGTTTTGAGGAACGATCTGGAATATGCTGTTATCATGGCAGCCGTCGCAACAGAGGCAACTCCGTACGCGAGGTTATATCCAAGGTGTTCCGAAAGGCTTAACAATAAAATGTAGTAGATCGTCAGCGCTGCGCCGATGAGGATATATTGGAAGGGATGTATGCGGATCTTTTGCGTTATCTCTACGAGGAACAATGCCATGAACGTCAGGAGAATGATCAACTCGCTGTATTTGGAGGTACGCATGCTCTTTTGATATTGATCAACGGGCATTATCAGTTTCAGGCCAAAGTTGGAGCTTTGTAAGTGCTGGTCCTGACCGATCCATTGTTGAGAGAACGGTCTGTTGAAGTGAAGGATTTTCCAGGTGGCTTTAAAATCGTTTTCAGTGATCTCGCGTGAAGCTGGCAGGAATTCTCCGTCGAAGCTTGGATCGGCCCATGCACCCTGCAGGTCTACCGTTGTGGTTTTACCGGCTGGAATGAAATCGAGACGATTACTTCCCTTGAGCTTCAGCTTGACAGCTACCTGTCCCGTTACATCATCAGCGCTCGTTGCCTGAAGCCGGACAATAATTCCATTCTTTGTGAATGTTTCCGCGGGAGCATTATTTCTATCATAGGAGAAGGAGGGCTGACTTCCTTTTGTTTCGACGATAACGCCGATGTTGTTGGAAGGTTCAGCCTGCAAGGTGTGGTTAAAAGCCGAGAAGTTGAATTGATCGCTGATACCGCGTACATCCGAAATACCCAGGACGAGGTGCGCGTCCTTCCAAATGATCATTTCCTCCGGGATCGAGAGACTTTTGAAATCGGGAGCTTTGAATGTTGATTTGATATCGAGTGCAGACTCATAGACCACGGCATCGAAGATGCCGCGATGAAGTATTTCGGGATTTATCTTGCCACTGACTTGTAGGGATTCAGGAAGGAAAAATGCGTTCTGAACATATTCGCGTACCTCTTTCCCTTCCTTTCCACGATCGATCACTTCCTGAACTTTGTAGGGGATTACGAGCAAAGGTCCGGTCAGCGTCTGACTGCCGGACCATTTGTCAGCGACTTCCGCCATCACGGCCACTGCGCGATCCTGGCGCTCGCCAATGATATCGTCGATCCACGAAGATGGTATAAGGAGGATCAGCATGAGAAATCCAATCGAGAGAAGTTTTACCATGATGGATTCCTGTATCCATCGGCCAAAGCGTTCAAAGATGTTTTGTGTTGTTGCGAGTTCCATTGTAGTTGGATAGTTTAAATTAAGGATGAATGAATGGTTGCGGGGATTTGTTGTTGTTCGTGAACAGCATCATCGATTTCGGTTGTTGTTTGAAGTTTTCGGTTGCCGATCCTGGAGAGAATAGATTCGAGTAAAGGAAGCATGGTGCCGAGGTGCTGTGTTTTGATGATAAAATTCCAGAGCGGTTCAAATTTTTTCCAGCCGCCGCTGTACAGGAAATGCTTGAGCGTATGTTTTAAGGATTGATGTTTTATGCTGCCGCGAACGATGTTGCTCCAGGAATAAAATTCCTTGTATGCCCAGTGATAACCCTGCTCAAGTTCCTCTGCCGACATGCTTTTGGTTCTGTACACAACGTGACGGGTATCGTACAAGTCCCAGTTCGTCGTCACGATGCGACCTTGTCTCTGCATATCTGCGTAGAGTTGAGTTCCCGGATATGGCGTGAGAATATGATAGGTGGAGGTCGTGATGGAATTCTCAACGCCCCACTCCACAGTTCGTTTAAATACGTCGGCATTGTCTTCATCCAGTCCGAATACAAAACTTCCGTTGATCATAATACCCAGATCATGGAGTCGCTTCACAGCTTTCCTGTAATCTTTCTGAAGGTTTTGTTTTTTGTTGCTTTGCCTGAGGTTTTCGGGAGAGAAAGATTCGAATCCAACGAACAAGCTTCGTAGTCCGGCTTCGGCAGCCTTTTCAATAAGGTTGCCGCGAAGGATGGCATCGACGGTGGACGCTCCCTGGAATACGCGATTCATGCCGCGCATGCCGTCGAACAATGCAGTTGCAAATGTTTTATTTCCCAGGAGATGGTCATCGAGAAAATAAAGATGACGGCCTGGAAGGCGGTCGATCTCGGCTAACGCATCGTCTACCTGTTGCGTGTAAAAAGAACGTCCTCCCTCAAAGAACGCGTCTTTGTAACAGAAGCTGCAGTGATGAGGACATCCGCGGGTAACAACAATTGAATTGGGGACAAGGTAGAGGTGGCGTTTGATAAGATCTCTCCGGATAGGTGGAATACCATCAAGAGTCCTGATCGATGATGAATAGACCTTTTGCGGCTTTCCGTGACGGAGATCTTTCAGGAACTGCGGAAAGGTCTCTTCGCCGGGACCGAGAAAAATTGTGTCGGCATGTGCCTTTGCTTCTTCCGGCAGTGAGGTAACATGCAGGCCGCCCAGAATGACATAAGCGCCTTGATTTCTATAATGATCGGCAAAGGAATAGGCACGATAGGCATTCGTAATATAAACCTGGATGACAACCAGATCGGGTTGATCGTTAAGGTCCACGTGTTCGACGTGCTGATCCACCAGATCAATCTCGTCATCAGGCGAGGCGTAAGCTGCGAGCGTGGCAAGTCCGAGGGGAGGGAACAGGGAATATTTTATAGGTCTCCAGAAGGGACTTTCGGCCTCGGTCAGGGCAGGCAGGATCATTTTGATCTTCATATTTGTATGGCGTTAAAAGTACTTTCAATTTCAAAGTGAATAGGTAAAAAAAAGTCATTTCTGTTGTTTGATCACTGCTTCCAGCGCGTCAATATGTTTTCTGAACGCATTTCTCCCCCGTTCTGTGATTTTGTATTTGGTGTTGGGCTTTTTATCCACGAATGCTTTTGTTACGGCAATATATTTTTCACGCTCCAGCGCTTTGATGTTTGAGGCGAGATTGCCGTCCGTGATCCCCAGCATTTCCTTCAATGAATTGAATTCAAATCCATCGTTTGTCACAAGGATCGACATGATCTGAAGCCGTGTCCGGTGTTCCAGCATTTTATCAAGTTGTTCAAAAGGATTCTTCACGAATCGTATTTATTATACATGATGCCTCCGTATACAATGTGAAGAATACCGAAGCCAATAGACCAGAAAATAAGACCATAGCCAGGATACATCGCGCATATCAATCCAAGAACAATTTCCGAAAATCCAAGGTAGCGGATCTCGTCGACAGTGTTGGCGCTTCCGTGTATCAGGGCAAGTCCATAAAATATGAGACTTGCCGGGGCAGCTAACCCAAAGTGTCCTGTTGCCAGCATGACCAGGATGAACAGTCCACCGGTCACCAATGGTACGGCTACCTTGAGTAGCAGTGATCTGCTTGCCGGTGACCAGAGCTTTATGTTGTGCTTGCGCGATTTCTTCAGGCTAAGCCATAAGCCCGTGCTGATGGAAGCCGCGAGCACAATCAGCGCGATGAAGACAAGCTTGACAATTATGATCGGTTCGTTGACGGATTGAAGCTGGTATCCAAAGGGCGAATAGGGGTAATAGGCAGCGTAGTAAGCGCCGACTGCGCCGATGAGGGCGTATATGCCTGAAAGGACGCCTGATAATCCGCTGAGGGAAATGAACTTGGCGGATCGGTCCATCATGTTGCGGATGGTGGCGAGGTCTTTTTCGTATTCGGAGACTTCTTTCATTTGAAAGTACTTTGGGTTACAAAGTAAGTTAACGGAACTGATACTGCAAATGTTTAAGATCGTTGATCGGGATTTTTTTTAATGATTTTTTACCGTCACAACGCAACATCGGTCAGATACGAGCCCGTTAAATATCTATGGGGCACCCCTGAAATACATGGAATAATAGGGGGTGAATAGGGAGAATTAAAGGGGAATCTGAGTGGAAAACGTGAGAAAGTCTCTATAAGGTCTCTATAACCCCTCTGTAAGGTCTCTGTAACGTTGAGGATCAGGGGCCAACTGGGGCGATATCGCACCACTTGAATTAGTCACGAATGGCCGTTTTTGATATTTAAATTAACGTTTTATGGCAAAATTAGATACACTTTTCCGATTTAATGGCACCTTCAAGGGTGTCACCCATGTGCAGAGTAGGCTATATCCGCCACACCTCAGGGCTAAACGCGGGACGCACTCAAAAGCTGAAATAAACGACACGCTGGCGGAATCATCCAGTACCCTTGTAAGATCAAATCCCTTCGCCAAGGTGATATTCGATGTGCTCAAGCCTTACTGTAAAAATTTTAAAGATGGATCGCTATGGTCCAGGCTGGTTTCTTTTTGTTGGAACCAGCTCAAAAGCAGCAACACCATAAATATACAGGGACTCGCTGGTTTTGAGCTTCATGCAGCGCATTCGCTCGGAAGCATAGCCAGCTTCAACGAGAAATTCTCTATAAACGAGGATCGCAGCGTTATTAAAATTTCCCTCGAGGGGAGGGCAGCACCGTATTTCAAAAAGATAAAAAACTATCAACGGCTGCCGGTACACAGCGATCGCGATCTTTTTCAATAAGGAGCTGACTTCGGCAGTGGCGTCATCGACTACATTAGCGACGCCAGATCTTTCTAAGGCGGCCTTGGACTTTGAAGTTCCTGTTACTCAGGAAGCTGACACCCTGTTGTTATGCATGAAATGCGAAGGACTTGTGTCAGGAGGGGAGAGCGGGAATTTACGGACAAAGGGAATGAGAATCGTGAGCGTGATAAAGGTAAAGGATGTGATAGTATTTGATCCGATAAGAATCGGGACGGATCCCGAGAGGGTCCGGACGGGTCGTGAGCAGACGGCGACGGGAAAGACTGTATCGAGTTTGTGACAACTTAGTAAAACAAAAAGGCAGTTACGGACTGCAACTGCCTGATTTGTAAGCTCCTCCTTTTGGACTTGAACCAAAGACCCTCTGATTAACAGTCAGATGCTCTAACCAGCTGAGCTAAGGAGGAATGTCCCCCGAAAGGGAGTGCAATATTAAGACTTGAAGGCAAAATCACCAACCACCCCCACCCATTTATTCAGGAATTTGTTCGACAAATCGGATACTTGAAAACCAGGGCGTCAAGCCGCGTCAAGATTGAATGAGCACACTAGTCTAAGCACGCCAACAGCCTACCCGCTTTTAATTAAAAGGCTGCGATCACAATCACCACCCCTGCTTCAAAATCAATAACAAGTATTATTCAACCCAAAAAAAGTAAATATTTATCTACTTTTTTCAGGGCAAAAGGTATAAAATAATATACCTTTGAATATGTGCAACAAAATGGTCAAAAATCATGAAAATGGCGAAACACAAATTTTCCCTCAGCTTAAACAATGGCTAAATGCAGTGAAGTCTTAAGAACATTAACTCGTTCCGGATGGTACATTGAGAGACAGACAAAGAGCTCACACATCATCCTCGCTCATCCGGACAAAAAAAACAAGATTTCCTTCCCAAATCACGGATCAAGTGAATGGCAAAGGGTACGATGAACAGAATTTTGAAAGACGCGGGGATAGGTAAAAAGTAAAGAAGTAAGAAACGGTCGTAAATTTAACAAATGGCGAAAATCAAAGTGATAGTTGAAAAGAGAGGAACCGGCTTTTCAGCTTATGCAGTAAAATACTCCGCATTCACTACTGGAGGTTCGATAGAAGAATTAAAAGCAAATATGATCGAGTCCCTGAACGGGTTGTTTGAGGCCGAGCAAGTAAAGAGAGTCGTTACTCAAAAGGATCTGACTTTTGAAATGGATTTGACGAGTGTTTTTGAAATATATAAAGTCATAAACATGAGAGCTCTTTCGAGCCGTGTAGGTATGAACTATTCTCTTTTGTCTCAATACGCTTCAGGCAGGAGAAAGCCATCCCCTAAACAATCGGCGAAGATTATCGATATTATTCACGAGATCGGTCGAGAGCTCTCGGAGTTAAATCTGGTTTCCAGTTAAAAAAGCAAAAGCCGGGAAAATTATCCCGGCTTTTTTCTTTTCTGGTCTTACGTCGCTCTTCCTGTGCGGAGAGCCTGGGTGGGAAAAGGTATTTTAGCGTGGTACGAAAAACTTGGGTGATTGTGAGTCTGTTTTAAAGTTTTTAACGTCCAGTCGATTACATATCATTGCCTAATCGTATGTAGGTTACAAAATCCTTTAAAAGAAATCCGAAAGCCGTTGCTTTGTATATTTCGGGCAGTTACAGTTAATAAAATCTCATGAGATCAGCCATCGTTGTAGGCCTGTTATTAAGTGCTCTGTTGTTAAGTTCCGTATTCATCAGTTCGTGCGAGTCTGAAACGCCTTTCGAACCTGGCGACCCTCCAGATTCTGTCGGTGACGACTTCACCAAGATTGAGTCTGTCGAGGAAGCTCAATTGATCGTTGCCAGTTTCGATTCACTCGAACGTCACGCATATCTATCACTTGACATCTGGGGCAATTTTCCTGCCTCGTATTTTGAAATCGATACCACCTTCTCCGGCTACGCCGCAGGCACTGCCCACATTTTCACTAAGGGCCGGAGTTTCGTGTTTGGCGGACATTGCGGATCAAATGACCACGTGTGGGGTGCTTTTGATTTTGATCTCACAAACTACGATGAACTCGGGACCACAGTGCTCAACAATTCGGGTCTCATTAAATATAACGCCCTCGGCAACTTTAATTCCGGGGTGTGCGAGGGTAGGCTTAAGGGGCGTGGATATTCGCGCAGCGACACTCTTACTATTACGTCGCCGCAATTAAGCGTCGAATATAAATACAATGGAACGGAGATTCGCGATGAGATAGAAGTAAGAGCAGTATATATTCACACGTTCAACCAACTTTTGCCATACCAGGCACCGAGCGTGACCTTGGATTCAACCGTTACCCGTAAATACTATTTAAAGAGCTCAAATGGAAACACGTTCGAATGGTAATAACTGGCATTTGATCGAACAGTAGAATAGACCCGTGCTGCGCACATTTACTCACGCTTCTGCTGAAATAACCACTCGAGTACACCCGGTGTGTTTGTAATGTAACTCCAGATATCGTGCCCGGCTCCCTCAAACTCGGTGTATTTTGGATGGCCTCCTGATTTTTTTATTGCAGCGATCATATCTCTTGAGCCACTCACCGGGACATGTTGATTCCTAACGTACGCATTGACCACTTCCAAATTGTTGTATTGAACCGAGTACGCTGCGTATCCTCCTTGCCAATAGAAATCTTTGTTTAAGTATTTGTATTTGATCCATTTTGAAGAACTTGTTTTCAACTCTTTAACAAGATCGGCGACTGCCATATTTTTTGACATATTGCAAACTATGTGCACGTGATCGAGATATCCACCAATTTGCTGGGCATGACATTTGAAATTGCTGCATGTCACAGCGAGGTATTTGTATAGATCATTTTCAATTTCAGAGGGAATGAGGAATTTCCTGTCCTTTGTTGAAAAGATAATGTGCATGAAATTTTGTACAAGCGACTGTGACATAACGATGTTGGTTTTTATTGCACGTCATAAATATATTATCACAAAATCGGTGATCTATTGTTTGGAGTGAATTGATCTGGAAAAATGGACAGGGCTGATCATGATTGGATTTGTTGCAAGGATATCAAACACTCCGCTGGTGTTGCCCTTACAGGGCACCCGATAAAGGTGGCATTCATACCCAGGGTAGGCGCCAGCGCCGACCCTGGGCTAACCACTCTGATCCTTACAGGACCAATGCCAATACCTCGACATTTCGATAAATGTAAACCACTCTGATCCTTACAGGACCAATGCCAGTAGCTCAACATTCCGATAAATGTAAACCACTCTGGTCCTTACAGGACCAATGCCAATACCTCAACATTCCGATAAATGTAAACCACTCTGGTCCTTACAGGACCAATGCCAGTACCTCAACATTTCGATAATGTAAACCACTGTGATCCTTACAGGACCAATGCCAGTACCTCAACATTTCGATAAATGTAAACCACTCTGATCCTTACAGGACCAATGCCAATTGGCGCACGTACTAACGATTGATGACTAAGGCTAAGGACTGTGACTGATAAGGGGAACACATTTCCGGATCGATGTTGTGAGTTTTTCTAGCCAAACAAACCAGCGTTGACTAAGCCTATACAATATAACGATCTCTTAGGATTAAAGGCCAAAAAATTCGTCCGCGAGTCCAACCCCGAAATGTCACAAGCCAGAAAGCCCAGTTAACTCAACAGGGCCCGGCTAAAAGAAAATAACGCATACGCTTACCTCATATGGTAATAAACGTAAGACGTTTATTAAATTGTTGGTGGTAAACGATTTTAAGGAATAGGTTCGATTTCAAACAAGCAGTAGCTAACCTAGGATGCATGCCCTAACTACAAATGCATATTAATGATGAACAATTCAAATGAAGAACCTTTAGGCAATTCCGCAAATGCACGATCTGAAAATGTTTCAGACGATAAGGAAGCACATCAGCATAAGCCAAAAACGTGGAAGGAATATATCCTGGAATTCTTAATGATTTTCCTTGCCGTGACGTTGGGATTCGTTGCAGAGAACTTCCGGGAGTACCTTGGGGAAAGAGCAAAGGAAAAAGATTATATAGAGGGCCTTGTCCAAAATTTGAAAGATGATACGACTCTTTTAAGTCATGTAATTCAGTCTGATCGGAACCAGGTGAAAGGTCTGGACAGTATGTTAATGCTGGCCCACGCAAACATGGCTATTGATTCCAATCGCAGGTCATTTTACCATTACGTTCGTATCCACTGCTATAGCTTAGCTTCTTTCAAAAGTAATGACGCCACCTTACAGCAGTTAAAAAGTACTGGTGATTACAGGCTGATCAAAAAAGATCATGTAGCAGACAGCCTTGCAAAATATGATGCTGACATACATAGCCTCTACAAACAGGGTGACCTATACGAAGTTTATTTCCGGGAAATTGTCTCCAGGCTAGATGAGCTGGCTGACGTGACTATTCTTGGAGATACCAGCTTTATAATGAACGACAAAATGATCGAGAGACCATTTCCTCAATTAAGGACAGAGGATGGAAAATTGACGACGTTTTTTAACAAAATAATGATCTTTAGGATTATTACAGATACATACGTTGAGGATCATCTGGTACCACAATTGGAAAACTCAACACGCTTAATTGCGTTTCTAAAAAATAAGTATGAGATCCAAGACTGAAAATTCTTTCCCAAATTTCGACTTCTTGTTATACACCGCTAACGCATAACAAAATATATTTTACTTCATCATCTTTAATTTGTTCTGTATCGAATCTCTTAGTGCCGGCTATACGAACCGCGTGTTGCTGGAAATTAAAATGGCATCCAATACACGTTTTTGGAATTTGACTTGAGGCGTTTTTTTTGTACTTTAAGCTTCATTACACTTTTGATCATCTAATTCTACTGCAAGAATTTTATATCATGTAAGCGTCAGTCATGGATTTATTCAATGAGATAGCAAGATGCTTCTGCTAAGTACGACGAACGCCAATTTGCTCGCCAGGTTTCAATCTTCCAGTCAGATGACTAAGCCGCGCCACTTATGGCCGGTATCCAGAATACCACACATCAGCAGATGACTTGGAATTTGTCAAAGCTTCCGCTCTTCAGGAATCGCTTGATGTTTTTCAAGAGATTATACGTGTCTTGGAAGCAAATAGGAAATTCACTAACCAAAGTCCAATGGGTGAGCCGCAGTTGGGCAAGCGGGGGTTATATGGCATGATTGGAGCTAACAGTCAAAATATTGACTTTCAAATTACATTATTGTGGATCTTGAATACTTCTGATGGAAGCCAATCATTACTCGATATCGCACGCAAGGCCAATATGGAATTCGACGACATTAAAAATGCTGCGGATCGGCTACTTGGTTGTGGATTATTGAAATAAAAGACGAGAAAGAATATACATCGTCAACAAAAGGCATTACTCGAACAGGGCGATAGCTCTTTATACTCCTGAACGAGACTATCCTTTAAATCCAGGTCTACCAATGGTTATACGTTATATCTCAAAGGGATTCGGAGACCTTATGGAAAACTATATTGATGGAGTTTGTTACATTGGAATCTTTGGGGTCTTCCAAAGTATGATGACGAGAAAAACTTAAAATATGTCTGCAATACCTGCCATATCAATTATTACTCCCGTTTGGAATGGACTTCCTTATATCAAGGAGTGTGTTGAGTCGGTATTGGCCCAGGATTTTCAGGACTGGGAATTAATTGTCGGTGATAATGCCTCTGAAGATGGTACCAGCGAATACCTAAGGACTTTAAATGATCCAAGAATTAAGGTCTTCAGGCATGAGAAAAACATCGGCGCGTACAAGAACTTCAGATTTCTCTACAATACAGCAACAGCACCAATATACACGGCGTTGTGCGCGGACGATTATTTTTATGAGGGTGGATTGAGAAAAATTGTTGACGAATGGACGAAGGTCGGCCCGGAAACCGGCCTTATTACATTCAATTGGAAGCAGCGACAAATGAATCACAATCTTCTCGCGGCGTACGCTTATTCGGTTCTTCCCAGAATACTCGATAAGACAAATGCGACCGTTGCTTTTTTTCTTTTTGGAAATATTCCCGGAAATTTTTCTGAAGTATCAGCAAGGGTCCCACTTGTTGTGGCGGAGGAATTCCAGTACCAAATTAAGTACTCGGGCGACTTCGAATATTGGTTACGACTCTCAAAAAAAACCGGCATTTTCCTTAGCAATACCGAAGTGGTGTACATCCGGAGGCACGACCGCGTTATGGCCACGTACGCTATTGCTAAAGGCGAATACCATGAGGAATCCATTCCGATTTTTGAAAAACTTATAGAGGAATTGTCAATCCAATGCGATAGAAAGAAGTTAATTGCTTTTTACAATATTACTAATGTTTCATACCACTTGCGCGACGCGATCAAAGCAGCGCTGTTCGGGCGATTTACTTCAATAAGGTCATTTGTCAGTCAAAAGTCTCCCATATTCTGGCCCCTGCAGACAATCGCATGCTTGCCCTTTGCCTTGTCCGAGAGACTTCGTTTTATCTTTTCCAGACGTTTGGCCAAGGTAATACTAAATGAAATCGGTGTTACTGAGTTCAAAGATGCTGAGGAAGGCTGAAATAAAATAGTCAGGATAGAGGCGAGGATGCAGTTAGCCGGAGTAAATGCAGAAGTAAAAAAATGGAGCTGAAAAAAACCTTATAACCTTAGTAACAAAAATGTCACCTCTACCCCGAACCTTATTAGCTTATTACGTTTAGTTTTTTTCCTCTTACTTTTATCCTTCTTCCCATCATCGGCTGTTCCTGTTTTATTTTCCTCTATTAGCCTGTTAATCCTTTCTTCAAACTCATTCCGCTCAATGTTCCACTCCAAAAGGAGCATGCTTCCCTATGAATGATACTTATCCATAAAAATATTCGCTATTGATGAAACTAACGCGTGATGATCCTTAAACGAATCATATACTTCCGTTGCCCACTTTTTTACTATATCGACGCATTTTTCAGGTGTCGTTGCGGTCAATAAATCCGAAGTTGTTAGTTTGCCCCTCTGTGTCAATGGCGGAGGGGTCAAGAATTCTGTTTTATCTTTTTTATAGTGATTAATAATGTTACTCAATTGCGGAGTTTTAGAATAGTCCCATTCAACATTTTTTTCAAAGATCAAAAACAGCCTTGTTAGGTGAATGTGATTGTTCCAGGGTCCGTGTAGTTCACAATGCTGGAGCGCCATTGCGTCAACACTTAAGAATCGACTTACGTGATATATCGGATTATTAAAATCAAGTACTTCGGTTATATGATGGACATTACCAAGGCATTCAAAAACTCCACGAGAAACATTTGAACCGCAAAACTGACACCGGCCCTCTTTTTCTAAGGTGATCCCATTTTTCCTAGCGTAGTTTTCCAGGTTTTGCATATTAGATGTCTGTCAATAATAGTAATTTAGAAGGTTGCGAGCGATTTTTTTGTCTTGCATACCAAGAAACACGGAGTATCCAGCCTTTTTCAGATTTGATAAGTGGTTCCGTAAGGTGGGGAGATTTTTTTCTGTCGCTGACATAGATGTATAGTTTGGCTTACTTAACAACGAATTGTGAACACTAGATTCCAACAAATAATGCTGGCCCTCTTTACAATTCCGCTGCTTGCGGGGGCAGGCTATTGCAGTTTTAGAATTTATGAACTGTCGAATGAAAGGGCAGCTTTGAAAACTGATTACAGTACGGTTAACAACATTACGTACGGCCTCCTCTCGGTTGATGCATGGAAAGACCATCTGCTCCGAATTGTCTCCAACCGTATCGACGACTTTGAATTTACGCCTGAGCAGGAGAAATTAATGAGGAGCCAGATCGAGTTGGTGCTTCACGCGGTCGTCGACAAAGCCGATAGCCTGATGCACCTAAAGCGCAAAACACTGAAAGGGAAAGTTAGAAAATTCGTCATCAATGCATTGGTGAACGAAAAGAAGATACACGCACAGGTCCCTGTGTTTGCAGAGACGATAGTCAACGAGATTAAAAAACCTGAAAATAAAAAGAAACTGAAAAGTCTCGTACTTTCCAAGATAGAGGATTATGGTGCGCTTACTTATGACAGTTTAAATGATGTGGCACGTATGGACCTGTTACTTGAAAAGTATTCAGTGCCTGATTTAAAAAATTTTAATGAACTCCTCGAATCCAGGTCTGAAGTTCTTCGGGATATTCTCTACAGATTGGCTATTGCCGAAATACTTATTGTTGTGACCTTTTTGATTTTATGGTTCCTTTTAATAAAGCGTACTCATCTTCATAATTTACTATTTACCTTATCTGTTGTCCTGGCTTTGGTCGTGCTGGCAGGCGGACTGACAGCTCCGATGATTGAGATCGATGCCCGTATCGAGGAAATGAGCTTCTTACTTCTTGGCGAAGAACTGGCCTTTCGCGATCAGATCATATTCTTTCAAAGCAAGAGTATCGTAGACGTTGTGGATGTTTTGATAAATACTGGGCAATGGGACTCTATTATCGTGGGGGTTTTGATCTTGATCTTTAGCATTGTATTTCCCATCGCAAAACTAGTGAGCAGCAGACTTTATCTCGCGGGTAGCGCTAGCTGGCGTGATTCCAAGGTGATAAGATTTTTTGCACTGAAGTCCGGCAAGTGGTCGATGGCCGATGTCTACGTTGTCGCCATATTCATGGCTTACATTGGATTTAAAGGGATATTGGATGATCAGCTCAACCAGTTAAACTTTAAAACAAATTCACTGGCAAGTATTTCAACCAACGAGACCACGCTCCAGCCGGGATTCCTTCTGTTTGTTTGCTTTGTTCTATTCGGTCTTGTACTGTCTACGATCCTTGAGAGAATAAAAAAATATACGACTACGGAGCAATAAGCGCCTATTGAATTTCAACTGTCATTAATAATGTTATTGCGGCATTTTTAAACGTCAAGCCCATGCCTTACGGATCGCTTTCAAAACCAACGCATCATTTGATTTCTTAATGATGACGCCCTCGCATTGATTAAATTTCAGCGAAAGTTCTAATTGCATCACAAACCTTGACAACCATCGACTTGGTCAATTTGAGTTTTTCGAAATGAAGATTGTGAATGGTCAATATCCGTTGTTTTCGATCAGCCTTTGAATCCATTCTGGCAACGAAAGGTGTCACCGATCAATATGGGTAACGAAAAATATCCATATTTCCGCTTTGGCTGAGGTACAAAGCATTCTACCTGATAGTCGAAGTCAAAGAAATTTCTTAGGCGATGCCTGTAGACATTCAGTACATCGAATGGCGAGAGAATAAATGCATTGTCGCCACACGCTGATCTTCTTGCTTTTATACTCCGAAAGCATGTAGAGCGGTGAACCTTTCAGACCTATCACCTCCACGTTACAAATTTCACCGGCAGTCAACAAGCTTTTCCAATTCCTCCTTCACTGAATTTTTACATATCGACTACTGCAGACTATCTCTTTTAGCGTACGCAATACCCAGCGCTTTCAATGCGCGCCGGATAACATGTGTTGCAAATTCCTCGGTTGTGGGCATAGTCGTTTCGATGTCTCCCCGGGATCACATTCTCAGGCAGATCATATACTTTCTGAAAATCTTTTCTTCGGATCGTCATCAGTCTTCCATCGAGGTGCAGCCGCTCGAGCGCAAGCTTTCGATGGACGCCAATCCCACCATCCCGAACTTTTTGTTACGCGATCATTTTCAAAATCCCGCGCCATGAGTGGTCCTTCACGCGAAATTCGGTCGAGAGCACCTTGTTCATCAGATTGATTTCTGCCTGCGTCAAGGGTTTTCTTCTGGACAAAAAGCTCTGCCTTCACGGGCAGCGAGAAGCGGAAGTCGTGCATGGGCATGTATCCTGCAGCATAAGTCCAGAATTCGAAGATCCTTCCTTCCGCCTGAAGCTGCTCAAGCCACTCCGGTTTATAGTCAGGTACGCGTGACGCAATTGCATGGTGATGTGCGCGCTCTACAACATAAATTGTATCGATCTGAAGAAAACCAAGATGGTCGATGAGTTTGTAGACGGCCTCCTTGCCTTTGCCAAACTGCGCACGTTTTGATAATCCTGCCGCGTGGAGGATTATTTTTCGGGCTTGTGATTTGGTAATGACGTGTTGGTTCATAAATAACAGAACCATTAATTAACAATTTTTCAGATGTGTCTCCAAAGGAAATGCTAAGGAGCGGACGCTTCTTCGTGGAGGGTATTTCAGTGCGCTATTTTACCGCCAAGACGCTATGGCCGCAAAGGACCGCGAAGAGCTTTGCGGTCCTTTGCGTTCTTAGCCCTTGCGGTGAAGATTAGGATATCAGAACTTGATTCAATTATGCGCAAAAAAGGCCTATTTTCCCATAAAATATAATATGTCGGGTAAATGTCGGGCGCACACCGTTACAGATTTGAGGGTTGTCTATTGAAATTTGTTTAAAAAAAATTTTATGGACAAATCCACAATCGCCAAAAAAATCATTCACTACCGCAAACTGAAAGGGATAACCCAGGAAGCCCTTTCTGAATTAACCGGACTTAACGTACGCACTATACAACGCATAGAGGCGGGGGAGGTAGATCCCAGGTTGTATACCTTAAAGTCGATAGCAGATGGGCTGGGCGTTAACCTTGAAGAGCTGCTACCGGAGCCAACGCAGCACGAACTTAATCAGATTGCCATTCTCCATGTAACGCCGGCTGGATTCTTCATATTTCCCGTTATCGGAAACGTGTTGTTGCCGTTCATTTTCTGGATGCTGAAACGGGAAGAGGTTAACGGGATCAATAAGCACGGCAAGGAAATTCTGAATAGCCAGCTTACCTATTCTATTGTGATGAGCATTTTCATGGGTGCTCTGATATTCATGGGATTTATTCCGATGTTCTTCCCCGGATATCAATTTCCATATCAATACTTCATGTACGTGCCTTACTTTATAGTGCCTGGCATGATACTATCTGTCATCCTCTTCGGGATCTTACCGGTAGTAAATGCAATCAGAGTTTATAATGGAAAAGAGCCCTGGAGGTATCCATTGAAGATCAGTTTTTTTAAATGATCAGTTCAGCTAGAAGCGACTATGAATTGTGTGAGAAAATCACTCCTTGGGATCTTGATAATGATTCCTTGTAATGTCTTTGCAAAGAAAAGCTTCGCCCACTGCGAACACCACCGGTAAAATTCAGCAAGGGTTTATCATATCATAACGGAACCGTTGCTCCGGGATATAGCGCTTCACTATCCTGTGATCTGCTGCTAAAATTGGAATAATAATACTGCGCAATGATAAGGGAGGAGATGAGATGGCGTCTATTGCCGATGAGTTCTTGTATAGAATGGCAGAGCTTAGAAATAGTCATTAAGCATTGCCCTTGTAGGCGAAAAACAGGTTGACTGAAAACACGGCTAAATCGATTACTGATTTTCGCCAATAGTATTCCGACAAGTGCTACAACTGCCGCCTTTGTTGGTGTTTTTTTCACCAACAAACCTGCGAGCTTGGATAACCGATTTGGGATACAACATACTATGAACGTGGGTTTTCCAAATCATTGAGAGGCTGGCGTGTGCAGTACTCCACATGCGTGCGCTTGTTGGTGAAAAAACACACAACAAGGGCGTAGTGAGCAGGTCTCATTGATACGAATCATTTGTGAAATGCAAAGGAACCAATTAAGTTGTCCTCTGTTAAATGGATAATCTGAATTAAAAACAAAAAATATGGAATTGGGAGTCGGTATGTTCGGTGACAACCACTACAACGATAAAGGCGAGCCTCTGCCTGCAGGCGAGCGGTTACGCGAGTTGTTAGAAGAGATAAAACTGATGGACGAGGTAGGCATCGAATTCTTCGGAATAGGTGAACATCACCGTCCTGATTACGCCGTGTCGGTGCCGGAGATTGTACTGGCGGCCGCTGCTTCGGTCACGAAAAAGATCAAGCTCGGCAGCGCAGTCAGCGTGTTGAGCTCGTCGGATCCGGTGAGAATATATCAGAGTTTTGCCACACTTGACCAGCTAAGCAACGGACGCGCAGAACTGATGGCTGGCCGCGGAAGTTTCATTGAATCGTTTCCCTTGTTCGGTTATAATCTAAACGATTACAATGCCCTTTTTGAGGAAAAGCTCGAGCTGCTGCTTAAGATCAGCCAGGAGGAACGCATTACATGGAAAGGCAAATTCCGCGCTCCGTTGCAGGACCAGCAAGTATTGCCTCGTGCGATGAATAACAAACTGAATGTCTGGGTAGCGGTAGGCGGAACACCGGAGTCGGTGGTGCGCGCAGCACGCCTGGGTTTGCCAGTGATGTTTGCCATTATCGGCGGAAACCCTGCCCAGTTTCAGCCGCTGTTCCAATATTATAAGGAATTGTACGCGGACTTCGGCCATGATGTGAAAGCATTTCAGGTCGGTGTGCACATGCACAGCTTTTTTGGAGAAGACAGCAAGCAAACTGGCGAGACTTATTATCCTGTCTATGCAGGTCAGATGACACGTGTGGGCAGTACGCGCGGATGGCCCCCCTATAATCGCCAACAATACGAATACGGTCGCAGCAAACAAGGTGTGCTGCTCGTCGGTGACGTCAACGAGGCAGTCGACAAAATCCTTCACATGCATGACCTGTTCGGTCTTACGCGGTTCTCTGCCCACATGGACGTAGGCGGGCCGTCGCATCAGTTGCTGATGAAGTCGATTGAGATCTATGGAACTAAAATAGCACCGAAGGTACGGTCCGCTTTGTCAGACCGAAAGGCTGGTTGAAAGCTCGCAAAAATCCACCCGCCCGCGTGATTGATTTAAAAAGCGTTTTGACCTTCTTCGTCTGATCGAACGTCAAACCAATTGTTGCTATGAAACCAAGTAGCGCGCTTACGTACTTCATGCTCGTCGTTCTTGCCAATACTGCATCCGCTCAACAAGATACATTGCAATGGAAGAAAATGAGGAAACTCGATTTCCTGCAAGGCAATTGGGAAGTCGAGATGGAATCGAGGTTATCGATGAACGGGCCCTGGGAAAAAACTAAAGGAAAGTCAATTTTCCAATTGACACTTGACTCAACCTTTGTTGAAGAAGCATATACCGGTACAAAGCAGGGTAAGCCTTTTTACAGCAAGAGCTTTTTCGCCGTGAACAATGCGAACTATAAATACCAGCGCGTATTCATTGATGCGCCTCATGGCGTTATGATCTCTTTTGAAGGTGACGACCGTATGGATTCCTTGATCTTCGACAGACCTCATACATACCCCAATGGTAAAATCGTGCACCTTAGAGTAGTATATGAGAAAGTTTCGAAAGACCACTTCACGTTACAAAGCATGAGAAGGCCAGAGGGTTCGGAAGTATGGGATGTTAATGGTCGTATGGGCTATACCCGTGTCAAATAATGTGGAGGCTGTTTTTTGCCACGAAGACACAGAGGCACAAAGGAATTACATAGCAATTTGATAAAGCTTCTTCGATAGTTTAAGTTCTGGGTGGACTTGAGGAAAAACATCAAGTTATTGCGCGTCCGGATTATTGACAATTTTGTATTTTAACTTTGTGCCTTTGTGCCTTCGTGGCAAAAAAGCATTTTTGATTCGATAGTTCTTCGATAGATAAATACACGCATTCTGGGATGGCGCTTAATCAAGATGCTACCTAATTTTAAGTGTCTGGAGTTGTCAACTTAAAACGCTGTGTTTATGAAATCATCCGCTATATATATCGCTGCAGCAATGGTTTGTTGCACGTTCTGGTCTTGTAAAACTTCAAAGATCCTGGAGGCCACCTTTGAAGGAGATGCAATAGGAAGCGCTCCTACCAAGAACCTCCCGGGCGACCCTTCAGGTGATGCAATAGAATTTGCTGCATCACTTGCTCCCAAACTCAAAGTTCAAAACTCACCGATAGCGGGTGCTAAGGCGTTGCACTTTACGAATATTGACGCTGGTGATATTCCGGCAACTGAAAGATGGCTGACATTCAAAGGTATCGGGACAGATCTAACGGAGACGGTATGGTTTACGCATACTGGTCAGAATGTTTCTCCCGTGGATAACATGTATATCTATGTGTCCGACGGACATGCACACCTCATAGCGATGATGATCATCAGGTCCAACGGTGAGGTTGCGCTCTCCAATACGCTGGGAGATGACTTTCCCCATGTACTCGGGGACATCGGCACGGGTGTGCACACGATCGTCTTTACAACAATGGCTTCCAGTTTGAAATACAATGTCACGGTGATCAGGGATAACGGTCCGGCTTTGACTGCTGAAAACAGGCCCATGATCACCACAAATGCGTTGAGCTTTAATAATCCTGCTCATCCTATGATCAGCTTTCAACACAGCGGACTTTCGGATTTCCAGCATACATATGCTATTGGATCAGTATCGATCTCGCGGAAGAAACCTTGATGATTCATCTCGTCTTCACGGCCAAGACGCAAAGACCGCCAAGTGAACGCTAAGCTCTTACGGTCCTCAGCGTGCTTGGCGCCTTCGCGGTGAAGTACTGGCTACGAGATCAAAGCTGGAATCATCAAACGCTATCTGCTGTCCGACCTGAACAGCTTCTCGTCAATACTCCACTTGACAGGACCAGTAAAGAAGAATACGATCGCCAGCAAGGCGAACAGGAATGGATGCTGATCTTCATAGTAGAACCGGCCCTTTCCGATAAAAAAACAAATGAATAACATGTCTATTGCCATGAATATTGCAGCGGGCCGGGTGAACAAACCGAGTGTAAAACATATCCCGGTCACGAGCTCCAGACCTTTCCCGATGTATAACATCGTTTCAGGAGCGGGCAGACTCTTAATGACATCCCAGGTGAGATAGGGTTCCATCGTAGGTCTGTCAAATATTTCCCACCCATGATAAGCCATTAACAGTCCAACAACGATTCGAAGGATTGCCAACCCGGTTTCGTACCAGAGGGGCGCGGGGGATAGTAGTGATCGGATCATAAAGAGTGTTTTTTAAATATACTGAAGGAAGCTCTCTTCCGGGAAGCTGCTCATCTATCAAAGCAAGTTGGAATAGACGCAACCTGACGCCTCTATGCCGGGAAAACGACAAAATTGGAGCTATAAACGGCCATTATGACCGAAATTATCCCCAAATATTGATGATATAGGCCACATTGGCAGGTAAAATGGCCTCAAAACAGATCGGCACATTTTTCAATAATACCCTCCTCGTAATCGAAAATTAATCAGTAACCAATAAAAAAAACAATACTATGAGCATCGTTCGTTATAGCACCGCCAATGATTTCGTCCCGACATCATTCAGCAATCTTATCGATCGTTTCTTCAGTGATTCTGTAGCCCGCACGGGTGGTTCATCTTATTCATTTGTTCCCAAGGTAGACATCGTGGAAAATGAAAAAGGTTATGAGATCAACGTAGCAGTTCCGGGTCTGAACAAAGAAGATTTTAAGATCGATTTAAATGAAAATTATCTTACCATCAGTGGTGAGAGGAAATTTTCAAAGGAGAAAAAGGAAAACAACCTCCATGTTGTTGAAACACAATATGGAAATTTCAGCCGCTCGTTCTCCCTTCCTGAAAATGTAGATGCAGGCAAGATCAATGCAACCTACGTCAACGGTATACTGGAGATCACGATACCAAAGGATGAGAAGAAAACATTAAAGACAACCATCAAGGTTAACTAAGGTTTGAGGGGTTTATTAGTTAGGTGGTTAGGCGTCCCGGATTCCGGGGCGCCTTTTTATTTTAGCCTGCACGATTGATCAGGTCCATCGAAGAAGTTTGTTCGCTGATCTCTTGTCTGCCTGTCTCTTTCCGTTTGTATTCCCCAGCCTTATAGGCATCCCATCTGGTTCTCAAAAATTTCTGAGCAGGCTTTTCGAAATATTCGAATACCACCCAGCCCGCTATCAGACTGACTCCTATGAATGTGCCGAGGATCGCCGGATTGTTAAAGAGGTGATAGTCCGTCGGCCGCATGATCAGTATCATGGTGATCATCACAGGAAAGTGAACAAGATAAAGGGAGTAGGTCATATTGCCCAGGGATTTTAGCAATGAGATGAGGTAAGATGATTTAACAGAACGGAAGGCATAGATGAACACAAGCACCAGCAGCGCAGAGATAGCTGTCAGTCTGAGGTCAAAGATAAGATCAGCATGATAGAATGCCGGGTCACTGTTGATGTATCCTCTCAAAAGCCAGACGACTGCGACGAACGCAACAGTTAACGCGCCGTGACCGGCCAATAGTTTTTCCAAGGGAATGCCACGTTTGATTTGCTTGGCCAGCAAGCATCCGAAAAAGAAAAACATGAAGCAATGATTGAACGGTGCAAGCATATTGAAAAAGTTGATAATCACGATAAACACTAACATTGCAGTCAGCCTGTTTCCACGTGTGGCACCTACGTAGGTCACCAAGAAGAATACGATATATACAAACACCTCTATGGAAATGCTCCAGGCGGGTGCGTTAAACGTAAGCATGTCGGGCCCTCCCCTCCATGCATCGATGAAAAATAGCTGAAGAAAGAATGAACTCCAGCTGTCCGATACTCCTGCGAAATAAACACCATAAATGTCAAAGAGGAACACATTGAGAATAGCGACTACAATGAGGGTAAGGAAATGCAAGGGGTAGAGTCTGGTAAATCTCAAATAAGAAAATCTACCAAAGCTGATTTCTTTGTTGTTGACTTCTTCGTGATATATCGTGTAAAAGATGAGCCCTGAAATCAACCAGAATACCTGGACGGCCAATTGCCCGTAGTTGTAAACTGGATTCAGAAAGTTATATAATGGCTCCGCAGTATAGTGTGTTTGTGACGGACCTACCGGATTGTCTTTGAAAATTCCGTAAAAGTGGACATAGTGCCTGAAGACAACGCATATTGAGAGAATAAAACGCAGCAGATCCAATCCTAGAAAGGCTGTTATATATTTTTTTTGGGTATTCATGCCAAACTGATTTGAAACGTATATGACCAGTGCAGGTCAAAAGAATTAAGGATGTCGGGAAGTCAACGCGCAATCCATCTCTGATGAGGGAGAATCGCAATCAGCATCGGTGTATGCTGTATCAATAAAAAGATCAGATCAGTAGGATACGGTGCGTAGCGTAGTGAATGCTTGGGTCATAGTCACTCTTAAAGACATGGAACGAGTGTCTTTTGTTGAAAAGTGAAGTAAGGTCTGTAATGTGTGGGATGAAATCCTCGCATACTTCGTCGGCCTCCGAAATCTTTTTGGTGTCAGTCTCTTCATTTTCACGAAGAGAAGCCACAGCAACTAACGAATGGAATTCGAGATGAAAAGTAAGACCTTCGTCTTCCCCGACGACAATTGGAAGAAATGCAGGAGAATAAAATTGAGAAAGCATCAGCAACAAAGCAATCCGCGCCCCAATCTTTAACACCCGATGCATCTTATTAGATAGACAGTTAAGATTATGAATTTAAGAAATTCGGGCAACTTAACCATACCGTAAAAAGCAATTATTTCGAAATGGCATGGCTATCGACAAAAAATCACCGAAAGCAGGGATAAACGTGATGCCCTCAATTAATAACCCTCCTGCATTTGTTCTCAAAGTGCTATGGGTCGGAATCTTTACCTTTGAATTCACGTTCTAAGAGGCTATATATAAAATGACTCGCAAAGAGAATTTCTTTCTCATCCTGATCCTTGGATCCCTGGCTACGATAAGTCCCTTTTCAATAGACATGTATTTGCCAGGCTTTCCCTCAATCGCGGACAAGCTAAACACCACCATCGACAAGGTTCAGCTCAGCCTGACCAGCTATTTTCTGGGTATTGCGATCGGCCAGTTGATCTACGGTCCTTTACTCGATCGTTTTGGAAGAAAGAAACCCTTATACATAGGACTTCTTTTTTATGTTATTGCCTCAGTGGTTTGTGCGTTCGCCGGATCGGTTAATGCCCTCATCTGGATGCGCCTTGTTCAGGCCCTTGGCGGCTGTGTTGGAATGGTTGCAGCCCAGGCGTTGATTCGTGATATATTTCCGCCGGCCAAGACCGCACAGGCTTACTCAGCAATAACACTCGTGATAGCGGTCTCACCGATGATAGCGCCTACGATAGGGGGATATGTCACAGCAACTGTTGGATGGCAATGGGTATTTATTATACTGGCGATCATTACTGCTTGCATTCTTGTCCTGTCGTTCTTTTTTCTTCCCTCTGGCAAAGGGGCGAATCCTTCGCTTTCGCTGAAACCAAAGGCAGTACTGCGAAATTTCTTTTTGGTAGGAAGGCATCCGCAGTTCCTGGTGTATACGCTCGCGGGGGGTCTCGCAACGGCTGCGCCATTCGCATACATTGCAGGATCGCCTGATGTATTCATGAATATTTATCACGTCACCGAACAACAATACGGCTGGATATTTACACTACTCGCTGGAGCCATGCTCGGATCAACCCAATTTAACCACATCCTTCTAAAATATTTCACAAGCGAACAGATCATCCGCAGTACTTTGCTGTATCAGGTGGTATTGGGACTTATTCTAGTTGGAGGTACGTTATACGTCGGTTGGGGTATGTATGCCCTGATCGGTTTGATTTTTCTGTTTCTGTGCGGCCAGGGACTGATCGGTCCCAACACAACGGCGCTGGCACTGGCGCCTTTTGAGCACCACGCTGGAAGCGCTTCAGCTTTACTCGGGGCATGGCGGATGGGAACAGGAGCATTAGTATCCGCTTCGGTTGCCATTTTTCATGATCATACCTCCTTGCCGATGGTGGGGGTAATGGCCGGTTGCGCGTGTCTCAGCTTGCTGATCCTTATGTCTGGAAATACCGCGGTAAGGATCAGGGCAAGAAAAAAAGATATGGAAAAAGACGTTTCTGTCATGATGTGACGACGTTTGAATGTGCATTCTTCGCCGAACCTCACATGACAAAGCGCATTTAGAAAAGAAAAAGGTAAATTAGCCATTCTTGAGTCCAGTGGGAACCTTTAAATTAAGGACAGGTATGAAGCGCTCAATATTAGTTATCCTCGTCGTTCTGGCGGCATGCATAGGCGGGATCCTTGGATCTCTTGTTACGATGAGATTTTTTGGACTTTCCAATTCACCATATAATTCTATTGAAGCGCGGCAGCAGTCTGTCCTCACGGGATATTCGCACGATACGGCTTACAACGTCCCCCAGGGAATGAACTTTCTGAACGCAGCAAAGAGCGTAACGGCAGGAGTCGTACACATTCGCACCTCTTATGGCCCCGGGGATTTCAGTGTTAATCCACTAGAACTCTATCTCGAGTCGCCTGCGCGGTCGTCGGGTTCAGGAGTCATTATTTCAGATGATGGATATATCGTCACAAACAACCACGTGGTGGAGGACGCCAATAACATTGAGGTCATCACGAACAATAATCAAAGATTCTACGCTAAACTGATAGGAACTGATCCTACAACAGACCTGGCCCTCCTCAAGATAAGGGCAGACAACCTTCCGTTCTTACGTTATGGCGATTCCGATAAGATCATTGCCGGTGAGTGGGTGCTGGCCGTAGGAAATCCATTTGACCTGAACTCGACAGTTACTGCTGGTATCGTGAGCGCCAAAGCGCGAAACATACGGATACTGGAAGATAAGAATCATCTCGAGGTAGAAGCTTTTATTCAGACCGACGCGGCCGTCAATCCTGGTAACAGCGGTGGCGCCCTGGTCAATCTGAAAGGAGAGCTCATCGGTATCAATTCGGCAATAGCAACGTCATCCGGCAGCTTTCAGGGATACTCTTTCGCGATTCCGGTTAGCCTGGTGAAGAAAGTAATGGACGATCTGCTTGAATTTGGTATGGTTCAACGCGGTTTGCTGGGCATTCAAATCAGGGATGTAGATGCTGGCATCGCAGAGAACTACAACTTGCAGGTGAATCAGGGTGTTCTTGTTGATCATGTAAATAAAGAAAGCGCCGCCGAGCAGGCTGGTATCCAGGATGGTGACGTGATCATTGGCATCGAGGGTCACACTATTAGTTCCGTATCTGAGCTCCAGGAATGGGTTGCAAGGAACAGACCAGGCAAGGAAATATCCGTAACCTATCTTCGAAACGGGGAGAGCAGCGAAGTAAAGGCCCGCCTGCGTAATTTTCAGGGGCTTGAAACTGTAGAGAAAAAGGAAGTGAAGTATGATCTTGGAGGTGTTCAAATCGAAGATGTTCCCTATAAAGAACTGGTTACGCTGCAACTTGAAGGGGGGGTAAGGATCAAAGAGGTCGTTTCGACGAAGTGGATTCAAACCGGTATTAAAAAAGGATTTGTTATTGCTTATATTGATAAGGTTCCAGTGGATAACGTAGAGGATCTTAACCGTATTCTGGACTTCAAAAAAGGCGGTATTCTTATTGAAGGATATTATTCCGGGGGAAAAAAGGCACATATGGTGTCGAGTGGTAAGCTCACCGCGTTAGCTCTGAGCACATTTTCTTAGCTTTGCGCATTCCATTCTAAATCTCGTTTAGATGAAAGATTTTGGTATTAAAGAAGCCCTGTCCACACTGGGCCTCAGGAAAAACAATCCGGGTGTTTCAACTGGCTCAACATGGTATCGTTCGACGGGTGAACGGATCGAATCATTTTCACCTGTGGATGGGAAACTTATTGGTTCTGTTCAGTCAGGAGATGATAAAGCACTGGAAAAGGTTATAAGCAGGGCGACTGAAGCTTTTAAGCGACTGGAGAACATGGCCCGCGCCGAAACGTGGTGAAGTGGTTCGGCAGATAGGGGAGGCGTTGCGAAAAAATAAGGAGCCCTTGGGAAACTTGTTTCCTATGAGATGGGTAAATCCTATCAGGAAGGTTTAGGAGAGGTCCAGGAGATGATCGACATCTGCGATTTTGCAGTCGGATTGTCACGACAGCTTCACGGAATAACCATGCATTCGGAACGACCCGAACACCGGATGTATGAGCAATGGCATCCGATAGGAATTGTCGGTATCATTACCGCGTTTAATTTTCCCGTGGCAGTATGGGCATGGAATGCCATGCTTGCCTGGATATGTGGAGATGTTTGTATCTGGAAGCCTTCTGAAAAAACTCCTTTATGCAGTATCGCCTGTCAACAGATCATAAGCCGGTGTTTTTGCAAAGAACAAAGTACCCGAAGGTGTTTCTTGTATTATTAATGGTGATTACACCATCGGACAATTGCTTGCTCAGGATGAACGCGTCCCGTTATTTCAGCAACAGGATCAGCACAAGGATGGGAAAAGCGGTAGCCCGGACGGTAAGCGAACGATTGGGTCGTACACTGCTGGAGCTTGGGGGAAATAATGCCATTATCGTTACTGAAAATGCAAATCTTGATATGGCAATAAGCGGTTCAGTGTTTGGTGCGGTTGGGACTGCAGGTCAACGATGCACATCGACAAGGAGACTTATTGTTCATGAAAGTATTTATGAAGAAATAAAAGAACGGTTAAAGAAGGCGTATGCACAATTGAGATCGGAAATCCGCTTGATACCAATAATCATGTTGGACCTCTGATCGATAAGCAGGCTGTTAAAGCGTATCGAGCAAGCATTGAAGAAAAGTAAAAAATGAAGGCGGGCAATTTGTGGTAAAAGGTGGTGTATTGCAGGGAAAGGTTATGAATCAGGATGTTATGTCAAGCCAGCCGATTGCGAATTGTCGAAAATGAATTTCGAGATTGTGCAGCAAGAAACCTTCGCACCAATTCTTTATCTAATTAAATACAAAACTGTTGAAGAAGCTATCGAAAAGCAAAACGGTGTGAAGCAAGGACTATCTTCGGCGATTATGACCGACAATATGCAGGAGATGGAAAATTTTTATCACATTGCTGGGCTCAGATTGTGGAATTGCCAATGTTAACATTGGAACATCCGGTGCTGAGATTGGGGGAGCTTTTGGCGGAGAAAAAGAAACCGGAGGCGGACGTGAATCAGGATCCGATGCTTGGAAAGTTTATATGCGAAGACAAACTAATACTATTAACTATGGTAATACCCTTCCTTTGGCACAAGGAATAAAATTTGCACGTTTAGAGAGAAAGTTTGCAATTAAGGATCAAAGGCTTATTTTTATACAGCATTCACTTAAAGAAACATTATGGCCGCAAAAAAATATCAGACCGTTATGCTCATTGATGATAATGAGATTGACAACCTTATCAATCAAAAAATGATCGAAGCGGCCTCCATTGCTGAAAACATCTATACGCATACGGGCGCTAAAAGTGCTATCGAATTTCTGAAGAACATGGAAAAACTGGAAGTGGCAGATAAAGTTTTACCTGATGTGATCTTTCCTTGATATCGATATGCCGCTGATGGATGGATTTCAATTTCTGGATGAATTTGAAAAGCTGACGAACGTTGCAAAGAAAAAATGCAAGATCGTAATGCTTACCTCTTCCATTAATCCACAAGATTTTAACCGATCAAAGAAATATGAAAATGTGCGGCTTTATCCTCAACAAGCCGCTTGTCTCACGACAGTATCGTCAAACTCGACCTTTAAAACTCAGTGAGCAGTTCGACAAACTTTTCGTCTAGTTTGATCAGTTTTGTAGGAGCAAAATAATCGACAGTTAATGGCATTTAAACGCGGAATCACGCGCTTGATTTTTTTAGCTTTTTCCTTCTTTGCCTCGCTGGTAGCGATCTTCAGTATCTTCAGAAAGAGCTGAATGTTCTCACAACTATCTTTTTCTGACAATCTGATTTGTCGCTGAATGCTGTTGGACAGCTGATTGAACAATTCGAAATCACGCATCAACGTGTACTGCAAGGCCAGCAATGATTTGATCTCCAACTGTGCATAAGGATATTTTTTCAGGCTTACCTCATTCAGCAAGCCATTGATCAGTTTGGCTGCTTCTTCAAATTTCCCAACGTAATAGCAGGAAATGGCGCGGTATACCACATAAATAATATGCTTGGGTATGTCCATCATATCAATTTCATAGTCGAGAAAGATCGCCTCATTTTCCGGATAAAGCTCTGCTTCAGTTCCCGTTCTCAAATGACGTTCGATCTTCGAGATGAAGAATTGAGGTAGGAAAGGTAAAGGTTGAATAATTGACCAATAAGTTGCCACAGGCATCGTTAACCTCTTCAAAATACTTCTCGGCCTGCCGGTAAACTTTATAATGATTATAATACTCGAGTTTCAAAAACTCAAAAACCAGGTTCATGTGATAGTAAATTGAATCCAGGTGATAGCTCTCAAATATCTTCTGAACCTTTTCAAAAATATCTTCTATTGACTCACCATCCTGATGCATGTTATCATCAACTTCCACAAATAGCCGGTGAAAGATGTACATACAGCTTTGATACACATACAGTCGGTGGATTCATAGAGTTTTGCCACATTTTGCATCTCTTTCATCAGCAAGCTCAGGCCTAAGCGTCTCAACTTCGCCACCATTCAGCATGAAATCACCATACTTCTTAAAATAATCGGCCAATAGGTCTTCGGCCTTATCAACCGCTAACATATAGGCCACATGCCTGTTATAAAGCTGGGAGTATTGGAAATAATCCGGTGAATTGATGTTGAGTTTCTTTAAGTGACTTGTAGATAACGGTTAGCTCGTTGGCCAGATCATAATCCAAGAAGTTCTTTTTCCAGTTTCTTTAAGCGTGGCTACAGAAATAGCTTTCTTTTTTGTAAACAGTACTTCGTTGATGTTGGCAACTTTGCGGAGGACATCGGTTCGTGGACTTTCCAGTTGGCCCATCAAATACTCTTCAATCTTCAGGTTCAGCCTGGATCGAAGGGTATAATAAGCATTGGCATTGACGTCCAGCTCTGTCATGATCTTATTGTCCGATAGCTGACGCTCACGAAGGGATTTTAACAGGTAAGCGGATTTTTCAGCATTGCTTTCTATGAGAGAATCATAGATTGCTTTGAAGTCTTTTTCGGAAAGTTGTTTGATAATATTTTTAAGCTTTGCCATGCGTAACACTTTAACAATGTGAAAATTTACAAAATTTATTACATCATACAACAGCCTTAACCTCAGTTAAGGTAAATCTTGATTTGAAGTTTGTAGTTTTACAGTGACTGATGAAGTGTTTGAAATAGTTGACCAGTAGAATTATCATACTTTGTATTGGACTGAACTTATCTATTCAGCTCTTCGCTCAGGTCGAGCGCCAGGCCGTCCAGAACATCAGAAAAGGGAATTGGGAAAAGGCTAATACCCAACTGACCAAGGCAGCGCGCAACGACAGCGTCAATATAGCTGTATCTTACGCATGGGCTATCTATTTTTTTTCAACGGCTAATCCACATTATGACCTCGACTCGGCGAATTATCACCTGAGAAAAGCAATCAGTCAGTTTCAGGGGTCCACCCTAAAGCAACAGGATCGTTTAAAACGAATGTCAATAGACAGCGCGAAACTCAATGATCTTCGTCAGAAAATTGACAGCATTGCCTTCCATAGAGCCATAACGTCCGACACAACCGTTTCCTATCAGCACTTTGTTGATCACTTTCCCGGATCAATAGAGTTCCAAACAGTGATCAAGCTCCGGAACAAGGCGGCTTACCGGGATGCCCTAAGAACGAATACCTATCGCGCATTCAGGGAGTTCTTAACGCAATATCCTGCAGCTGAAGAGACAACGGAAGCCAAAGCACGGGAAGACAGACTCCTATACGATTCAATGACCCGGAGTAAGCGGCTGGTCAGCTATCAGCAATACTTACAACACCATCCGGGAACCCGCTATCAGGACGCCGCAGAACAGAATATCTTTGAGATTCGAACAGCTTCGGGATCTCCCGATTCATTTATGGAGTTTGTTACTTCGTCCAATCACAGTCTTGGCAAACGTGCGCAGGACATCCTCTTCCATCTGATACCGGAGGAAAATCAGGGTGAAAAGCTCTCTTCTGAATTCTGGAATGATTCCTTGAAAAATGTTATCAGTATCACCCGGAATTATGTCGCACCGTTCTTACATAACGGCCGGTTTGGATTCATGGATCCTGATGGTAAGACGCTCCTTGAACCGTTGACTGAAGTCATCGATGATGACTACCTGTGCGGAAACATTAGCGATGACGTAATCAGGATGCCTGACAAGCTGGTAGCTATCAATGGCTCGGTGGTTTATGAGGGGGCTATAACCCTATTGGAAGATGTCGGATATGGATACCTTTTGGTACAGGATGGTGAATGCAAAAAGGTAATCCACAAATCCGGTTTCATCGTGGGGGATGACTGCATTGATAATGTTAAAGTGGTCAACGGAAGATTCCTCACGTTACAGCGCAATGATAAGTGGTCAATATTCAGCCTGACTGGACGAATGTTGCTTTATTACGAACTTGATTCGATAGCCACGTCGGGTGATGTCGTCATTATACAGGCACAAGACAAGTACAAGCTAATGGCAATGACGGATCTTACAGCGTTGGCAGACCATTCACATAATGTAGATGAGTCTGAAGCAGACGATATCAAAACCTGGAGCGGCGGAAGGATCTGGGTGAGAACCAACCATTCTGAAACAGTCATCGATAACGCACTGGATACGCTGTTCAGCGCTATTGATCATACCCTCTCGCAGACAACGTTTGGCGCGCTTTCCAGGGGAACGCTGGGAACACAAGTAATCACAAACAAAGGCGACACTTCACAGACATTTCAACAGGTTCGAATACAAGGCGGGCGAACACTGATAAAAAAAGAAAACAGATGGCATCTCTTTGACCCAGTGACCCTCGCGATAACCAGCCGTCCTTACGACACAATATCGGCTAATGGGCCATTTGCAGTTGGATCAAACAAGGACAGTGTATTCATTCACTTCAGTGGGTCAGCCATACTGAAAATCAAGCAACCTATTCAAACCCAATTCGTGGCAGGTCAGGACAGTGTTTCATACCTCGTGGTTGCCGACAAGAGGAATAAAGTACTCTACGGTTCCGATGGAAAGAAACTTTTTTCGACACCATTTGACAGGATCCAATATATAGGTGAAGGATACTTTATGGTGTATGATCACGATAAAATTGGAATGATGGACATGAACGGCAAGCTCATCATACCCGTCGAAATGGATGCCATCGGATCACCTCGCGATGGCGTTGTTTCACTGCTCAAGGATACAAAGTTCGGCGCATTCAACATTAAAACACGAAAGCTGATCCCGCCGCAGTTTGCAAAAAATGTGGTGGCTTATAACCAACACCTGATATGTGTTTTCAAGAAAGGATATTATGCCCTTTCGGGATGGGATAATAAGCCGATCACCAAACCCGAATTTGACGAGATTCGTTACTGGAATGACTCTGCGGCATTTGTACGAAAAAACACGACGTGGGTGATCTATGAAATAAAGACCGGTACGCCATTGCTGAACGACGTCAAAAATTATGAATTGATCAGGGACGAAAACGGCGAAAAACTCGCTATTGTGCAGGCCGGCCGCGAATACGGGGTTTTCCATAGCACTCAGGGCACCATTATCCCCCTTTCATTCAGCGACATTATTAACGTTGGATCAGCAGAACGTCCTCTCTATTTTACAGAAAAGCATGTGGAGGAAGCCGCCGTATTTGTTGTCATATACTATGATTCTGCAGGAAAGATGCTCCGCAAAGAGGTCTACGAACAGGACGAATATGAGAGGATCTATTGTTCAAATAATTAATGAACCATTTATTGAAGGATTCATTTCAGAAGTTGGCCTAATCCTTAACTTGCGATCCCAATTTCGCCCATATGTATCTCCGGATCCTGACCTTATCTCTGGTGCTTAACACGGCAATAAATGTGTCGGCTCAGCAATCGATTGATCGTCCTAAGCTTGTTGTAGGAATAGTGGTGGATCAGATGCGCCAGGAGTATCTGTACCGGTTCTACGATAAGTTTGGTAGTGGCGGGTTCAAACGAATGATGAACGATGGTTTCATGCTGAGAAATGCGAATTATAACTACGTGCCTACTGTAACAGGCCCCGGCCATGCATCTGTTTATACCGGTTCCACGCCGGCGATACATGGCATTATCGGCAACGAGTTCTATGATAAGAAAACGAAGAAGTTTGTCAATTGCGTGGAGGATGCGATGCAAAAGACCGTAGGAAGTGATTCAGGAGAGGGAGATGTTTCACCTGGCCGTCTTCTTTCATCAACGATTACCGATGAACTTAAGCTCTTTACGCAAAAAAGATCGAAGGTAATAGGCATATCATCAAAGGACCGGGGTGCAGTATTGCCCGCGGGCCACATGGCAGATGCGGCCTATTGGTACGATGGCAAATCAGGAAGATTTATCTCCAGCACTTATTACATGACAAAGCTTCCTGACTGGCTTGTAAAGTTCAATGAGCAGAACCTTCCCGAAAAATATCTTTCACAGGATTGGAATACACTACTTCCCTTAAATCAATACGTCGAAAGCGGACCGGATGACAGTCCATATGAAAGGAAGTTTTCCGGGCAGGATAAGTCAACCTTTCCTTATAAAGTAAGTCAGTTACGGGTGAAAGGGAGCTATGAATTCTTGGGTAACACGCCATTCGCCGACGACTATCTTACCGAGTTCGCAAAGGCGATCGTGGTCAACGAAAAAATGGGGAAACACGATGTAACTGATTTTCTGTGCATCTCTTATTCTGCACCAGATGCGGTAGGGCATAGGACCGGACCAAACTCGGTCGAGCTCGAAGATACTTATCTGCGACTTGATAAAAATATCGAGGATCTCCTGGCACAACTTGACAAAGAGGTGGGTCAAAACAATTATACAGTATTCTTAACTGCCGATCATGCCGTAGCAGATGTTCCGCAATATTTAAAAGACAACAAAATGCCTGCGGGCTATTTTAGCGATGGCCAGTTGAAATCCAGGCTGGATGATTTTCTGAATACTTATTATCCCGGCAAGAACTACGTAGAGAATATCAGCAATGGTCAGATATTTCTCAATCACGATGCATTTCAACAGGACCCCAAAACCGGTGGTATCAATTTGCTGATCGTTACAGAGCTGATCGGAAAGTTCCTCATGACAATAGACGGTGTAGCCAACTATTATACAGCTGATATGATCCGTGACGGCGCGTACAGCGAGGGGGGTATGAAAGGTTTTGTCATCCGCGGATATAACGCAAGGAGATCGGGTGACATTGTCATTGCACTGGAGCCTGGCTGGTTTGATGCCGTCTCTGTGCAGGGAACGACCCATGGTTCATCGTACACTTATGATACAAATGTTCCGGCCCTTTTCTTTGGACGAGGCATAAAGAAAGGATCTTCTGTTCGCTATCATCCTATTACAGACATTGCACCAACAATCGCTGCGCTTTTGAAGATCAAGTTTCCAAGCGGATGTACCGGCGCGCCCATAGAAGAGATTTTCGAGTAGCGCTGCAATCATTACAGACCGGAAGAAACGACAAGCACTGCACATCAACTTCCAGCTGTTGGGTTAGCGACCTTAATTTTATCGTTAATAATGATTAACGCAACTACCTATGCGCACAGGCTGGCTATGCGCCCGTCGACTATTTTCCTTATATTCAAAGCTTACACTAAACCCGAATTACTAGATGAGCGAAGCCAAATTTAAACCTGTATTGGGTCTATGGGATGCAACAATGATCGTTGCCGGCTCGATGATAGGATCCGGGATCTTCATTGTCAGCGCAGACATACTTCGCAATGTAGGTGGAGCAGGATGGTTGATCGCCGTCTGGGTGATCACCGGTTTCATGACAATCTCCGCTGCTGTTAGTTACGGTGAGCTGAGTGGCATGTTTCCCAAGGCAGGCGGCCAATATGTATATCTCAAGGAGGCATTTAACCCACTTATCGCGTTCCTTTATGGATGGAGTTTTTTCGCCGTGATCCAGACAGGAACTATCGCAGCTGTAGGTGTAGCCTTTTCAAAATTCATGGCCTATCTCGTACCGGGTGTTAGCGAAGATATAGTATTGATCGATCTTGAATTTTTGAAGATATCGCCGGCACAATTGGTCTCAATTGTCATTATTGTGTTTCTCACCTACGTGAATACCCGTGGTATCCAGGGGGGTAAGGCGATCCAAACGACATTCACGGTGACGAAGCTGCTCAGCTTGTTTGGCCTTATTATTTTCGGACTGATCATGGCCAAAGGTGATATATGGAGTGCAAACTGGAGTAACGCATGGGAGATGAACAAACTCAGTGGCGACGGAAGTATCGAGCACTACGTGACCATTGCCGCCTTTGGAGCCTTTGCCGCTGCAATGGTAGGGTCCATATTCAGCAGCGACGCATGGAACAATGTTACTTTCATTGCAGGAGAGATAAAGAATCCGCAACGGAATATCGGGTTGAGTCTTTTCCTGGGTACTTTGATCGTATCGGTCATCTATATTTCTGCCAACGTTATGTACACAGCGGTACTTCCTTTGAATGATATAGCTTTTGCAGAGAAGGATAGGGTAGCCGTTGCCGCCTCGAATGCCATATTTGGAAACATCGGTACGATCATCATTGCGCTGATGATCATGGTATCAACTTTCGGATGCGTCAACGGACTCATCCTGGCAGGGGCAAGGGTGTATTTTACGATGGCAAAGGACGGATTGTTTTTCAAACGGGCAGGGGAGCTTAACAAACATGCTGTTCCACAATTCGCACTTTGGGTTCAATGTGTACTTGCCTGTCTCTGGAGTCTTAGTGGGAAATATGGCGACCTGCTGGATATGGTTTCTTTTGTAGTGGTGTTGTTTTATATATTGACAATCCTGGGGATCTTTATTCTGAGAAAACGACAACCCAGCGCACCCAGACCATACAAGGCATTTGGATATCCCGTGTTGCCGATCATCTATATTTTGATGGGTATCACTTTCTGCCTCCTGCTCATCGTGTACAAGCCAAAGTTTACCTGGCCCGGGCTGATCATAGCATTGATCGGAATACCGATTTATTATGCGGCGTTGCAGCGGAAGAAATAGCATCTCAGGGGCTTCCCCATGGATTTCTAATTTCCAATTTCCATTTTCCTTTTGACCAGCTGAGCATCAACGACAGCTAAGCCCTCATCAAATGAGTGGGGTTCGTATCCCAGGTCTTTCCGGGCCTTATCAATGACGAATCCTGTTTTTAAGGGACGTCTTCCTGGCTGACTAAATCCAGTTGAATCAGTTGGCTTGATCAAACTCTGCTCGAGTTTGAAGAAGGCTGCTGTACGCAATGCTATCTGATATACTGACAGATAGTCTTTTCCAGAGACGTGATAAATTCCCCGGGCCTTTTTAACGGCAGCCATATAACATGCTTCGGCCAGGTCTTCAACAAGTGTCGGCGTTCTCCATTGGTCTGCCACAACCTGAATGGTCTTTCCTGACTGTAAACTATTCTTGACCCACAGCACGATGTTAGACCTGCCCATATCATCTGTTACACCATACACAAGAACAGTACGAATAATACACCACTGGATATTGCTTTGCGTCAGACGCACTTCGGCGTCATGCTTTGATCGGCCATATTGATTAACAGGGTTGGGAACTGCATTCTCATCTAGCAGCTCACGGGTGCCATCGAATACAAAATCCGTGGACAAGTGAACCAGGTGAATGTTATATTTTCCCGAAGCCTTAATCAGATTTTCTACACCCTGAACATTCGTCTTCCGGCATTTTTCAGGGTCCAACTCACATGCGTCGACTTGTGTGATAGCAGCCGTGTTGATGATCACGTCAGGACGTGTTGAAGCGATAATGTTGTCGACTTCTTTTTCATCGCTGATATCCATTAACCTGAAATTGCCCGAAAAGGACAGGGACGGCTCTTTCCGTGCCGTGACTATGAGATCAACATCTCGCTTATAAGAAAGAAGCACAGTAAGTTTCTGTCCGAGCAATCCATTTGAGCCAGTGACAAGTATTTTCATGTTCTCCGCGAAAGACTACGGAACATGATCATATCGGATTTCGCCTTATGGAAACTCGTAGCCATACTGCTTTTCTATTTTGTTCCTCGACATCTCTTCAACGGTCACTTTCATAGGAATATCATGCAACGGCCGCTCGGACTGATCTTTTTGCGTTTCCGCGATCTTGTCTATAACCTCCAGCCCTTTGATCACTTTGCCGAAAACGGTATAGCTGCCATCGAGCACCGGAGCTCCGCCAATTGTTGAATACGCTTTAAGTTTATCGGGAGCAACGGTTTGAGATACATCCATGCCTGTTTCTTTTACGACGCGCGGTTTAAGGCTGATGAATAATTTACGGAACAGTTCCTCATCGTTTGACTGATAGGCGGCTCCCAGAGAATCATAGGCACCTTTGTTAGCAGGGTTTTCAAAAAACTTTTGAAGTGCCCTGTCATACTTGACCTGATCGATCGACATTTCTTCGGCGGGAACCACTCTGCCTTGCACGATGTAGAATTGACTTCCACTGGATGCTTTTTTAGGATTTTGCGCGTCGCCAAGTCTTGCCGCAGACAACGCTCCCTTTTCGTGAAAGTATTTTGGAACGATTTCAGCTTCCAACGTGTAGCCAGGCCCGCCCCGACCTAACATTTCGCCGGCTTTAGCTTTTTTTGAATCAGGATCCCCGCCCTGTATCATGAAGCCCTGAATGACGCGATGGAATAGTGTGCTGTCATAATAATGTTCTTTGGCCAGCTTAATGAAATTCTCCTTGTGTTTGGGTGTCTCATCGTAAAGTATAGCAACCATATCGCCATATTCGGTCTTGATCGTAACAACGAAATCTTTTTTCTGTGCGCAGCTGCTGACAATGACAACGCAAAGGGAGAATAAACAGATGATCGATACCTTGCTCATGTGTGGTTTCAATGAATATATTTTGATTGTAATGATGGTTAGCTGTTCGCCGGTTCCTTTACTGGTCGCCGTATTTCCTCGAGGATCTCTGAACCGCCGTTCCTAAGCACCTCACGCGCAACGGATTCTCCGAGTTCTTTTACACCTGAAGGCAGTGAACTGTCTTTTGCTTTCACGACCCTTTGACCATCGAGGGAAATGATACCGCCCTTCAGCGTTATTAATCCGGCTTCCATGTGAGCGTATCCAAAGGCAGGAATGCTGCAGCCTCCCTGGAGCGTCTTCAGAAAGGAGCGTTCAGCGCGAACACAGCTTTCTGTTTCCACATGATTTACCCAGCGTTCGAGGATCTCCTTCTTCTGGAAGCTGAGCTTTTTATGACATTCGACAGCAATAGTGCCCTGGCCAACCGCCGGAACGAAGTAGCTTGTCTCGATCTTTTCCGCAATAAGGTTGTCGTAACCCATGCGGTGTACGCCGGCGTAGGCAAGCAGCAATGCGTCACACTCTCCGTTCTGCAACTTGGTGATCCTGGTCTGCACATTTCCACGAATAGTGACAGCTTCCACATTGGGATAAAAATGCCTGAGAAAAGCAACACGGCGTGTGGCTGATGTTCCAACCCTTAGCCTACCTGTAGAAAGGTTAATTTCTTTATTGTGACTTATCAGCACATCATTGGCTTGCTCTCTTTCAGTGAAAGCAATTATCTCGAGTTCGTCCGGTATCTCCGAAGAGAGATCTTTTGCACTGTGAACGGCAATATCAATTGAGCCATCGAGAAGCCTTGCCTCGATCTCTTCCGTGAACACGCCCTTACTGCCGATCTTGGCGATCGATACATCAAGTATAGTATCCCCTCGGGTGTCAATTGGCACTATTTCGGTTGAGTAACCGGAAGGCTTGATAAGGCCGGCAACATATTGCGCCTGCCATAGTGCCAGTTTGCTTCCGCGGGTTCCGATGCGAATGGTCTTGTTCATGGATTTATCGTCTTGGAAAGTTGTAGTGACAGATCGAGAAAAATCATTTTAGCACTTCCATTTCGTTCCAGGTGGTAGGAAGCATCATTCATCAATAAATAAGATCTTTCAATTTTTTCAACGTTCATTATCTTGCTGAAGTCCTGTATAAATTTGAGCTCTTCACCTCTTGTTCTGTTCATATCGGATGCACCCGCTACACGAAGAAGGGTTTCACGCATCATATTCATGCTATAGTGCATGAGATTTTTCTGACTAAGCTTGTCAAGGGCGTGGTAACTCTCCGCAAGTGAAACAAGCGTGAAATAGCTTTTTTTGAAACACGCACGCATCCATTCAGTGAAGCGCTCTGAATTGTCATCTTCTTCGGTGTCAATGAGCTTCAGGGCATAGTTAAGATTCCCTTCTGAAAGTTGGGTGATACGGGCAGCCTTCATTGCCTCTACGCCGGCCTTAGAAACCAGGTATTGTTCTATCTCTTCGTCGGCCAGCAATGGGGCACTCACTATTTGTGTTCTGGAAATAGTTGTAGGGAGCAATTTATCAGCAGCATTGGTCACCAATATAAAGAAAGTATGCGGTGCAGGCTCCTCCAGAATTTTCAACAGGCCATTTGCAGCGGATGGATGCATCAGTTCCGGCTGCCAGATGATCATAACTTTATGCGGACTTTCAAATGGCTTCAGGGAGAGTGTCTTGATGATCTCCCTGCTTTCTTCACGGGAGATGATGGCTTGCTTGTCTTCTCCGCCATAATAACTTGTCCAGTCATTCAGGTCGCCGAATGGCTGCTCCAGCAGGAAGGACCTCCATGACTTAAGGATGTCTGCCTTGAAGCGTTCCTCATCCTTGTCACCCTTTATATTGCTGATGGGAAACACAAAGTGCGTATCAGGATGGATGAACTTGTTGTTTTTTGAGCAAGCAGGACAAATGCCACATGAATCTTCGCCTTTGTTTTCACAATGGAGATAGGTGGCGAATGCCAGCGCCAACGGCAGGTTAAGTGCCCCTTCGGCACCAACGAACAACTGGGCGTGCGCGATATGGTTTTTCCTCACTGCCGTAGTGAGCATTGACTTTACTTCATTTAAACCAGGAATAGCTAAAAAATTCATATCATCTCGTTTTCCCAGGTCCTGCCAGGTGCAGTTATTTTAAATACATGTTCAAGGATGTGACGGTCCAGCAGATCAATATCGATATCCCGCCGCTGCATGACACGTCGTGCGGTTTCAAGGGCTTTGTCAAACCGGTATGTAGTCAGTCCTGATTCACCACCACCCCAGGAAAATGATGGGAGAAACGGTGGTGGAAGGCCGGCGCCAAACACATTGGAGCTGACACCCACAACGGTTGCGGTATTGAACATTGTATTGATAGCGCTCTTGCTATGGTCACCCATCATCAAGCCACAAAATTGTAATCCCGTAGCTGTCATCTCACTCCTGGAATGATCCCAAAGTTTGATCTCGGCATAATTGTTTTTCAGATTCGATGCGCTCGTACCTGCCCCCAGATTACACCACTCACCAATGACAGCGTTACCGAGGTACCCGTCATGAGCCTTGTTGCTGAACGCAAAGAATACGGAATTGCTCACCTCACCGCCAACCTTACAATGAGGACCAACAGTTACGTCGCCGCGCATTTTAGCACCCATGTTCAGGTGTCCATCCTCACATAAGGCAAACCCTCCACGAATGATGGCGCCCTCCTGCACAATGCTGTTCTTTCCAAGGTAAATGGGGCCAGTCTCGGCGTTCAATATTGCACTGCGTATGTATACGCCCTCCTCAACGAAAATATCTTTTTCATTGTAGACGGTCGTATGCGTGTCATCAATTCCCGCCGACTTCCGGCCCTCTGTTAACAGATCAAAATCACTTCTGATCTGGGCAGCGTTCTCACGGAAGATCTTCCATACCTGATCGATGATTGTTATCTCATAGCGGTATGGTATAACCTTCTGCTCAGTGATCTCACTGCCAGGGTTCCGGGCGGCCAGCAATCTGTCGTCTTTCACAAGAAAGTATCCCTCTGGCAAAGCGGTGACTGCCGCCACTAGAATAGGATCAGGGCAAAGCGCGCCATTGATAAGAAGGTTGTCGGCATCGTTTTGCAGTGGAAATTTCTTTTGCAGATAGGCTTCTGTTTGAAAGCTTACGGTCGATTTCAGCCACATTTCCCACTTTTCAGCAATGGTAACAATGCCAATCCTTATTCCCGCGGCCGGTCTTGTCAACGTGAACGGAAAAAGATTTATACGGATATCGGGATCGTCAAAGAGAATGAGGTTCATTCCTCAAAAATAAGCGCAGATACTCAAGGATGAAGTGATCGAACGATTAATTAGGCTTTAAAAATTCTGCAAATAAAAAAAGCCACGCGAAACGCGTGGCCCATCTCTTCCATCTAAAGAAGTATTTATGCTTTCTTTTGATACTTGTTCTTGAATTTCTCAACACGTCCCGCAGTGTCCACAAACAGCTTTTTGCCGGTGAAGAACGGATGCGATGCAGAGCTAACTTCTACCTTGATAACAGGATATTCCTTTCCATCTTCCCATTTGATCGTTTCCTTGGTGTTGGAAGTAGAACGGCTTTTGAACTTCGTGTCGCTGGAAGTATCCCAAAAAATGACCTCTCTGTATTCAGGATGAATGCCTTTTTTCATGGTTAATTTCGTGTTTTTCTCTCTAAAAGGACTGCAAAGATACGCAACCGCCCAGAATAAGCAAGAGTCCGATCTGTACTTTTCGAATGACGGCCTTGTGGTTTCCAAATTTCTTATTTTGCGAACTTTAACCTCATTATAATGAGATTAGTCTTCGTTTTACTGCGTCTTTTTGGGTACACTTTCTCTGGTGCGTGGTCAAAGCAACTATGCACCACTTAATGAGGACTATTATCACATCATTGACCGGTATGAAATAAGCACCGGCCGCATCACGCCGCTGTTTTTTACCGGGATAAAACCTTACAAACGCGCTGATATTGTGGCGTTTACAGACTCGCTCCAGGCTGACGGGCAGTTTAAGTCACGCGCTGATCAGTTCAATTACTCATACTTGCAGAATGACAGCTGGGAGTGGGCGGAAGAAGGAACAGGCAATAGCGACAAAAAGCCCATTCTGAGAGCGCTGTACAAGAAAAAATCCGATCTTTTTTATGTCGATGAAGACGCCTTCGACCTCCATGTCAATCCAGTCCTGTACCTGGGAGGTGCCAACGATTCCAGAAGAGACGATATGGTCTTCATCAACACCAGGGGCGTAGAGGTGCGGGGGATGGTCGACCGGAAAGTGGGCTTTTATGCTTATTTCACAGATAATCAGGCCGTACTTCCTTCTTATGTATGGGAACAAATGTCAGTAAATCCCGTCATCCCGCACGAGGGATTCTGGAAGGAATTCAAGGATGGAAAAGGAGTAGACTTTTTCCAGGCGAGAGGGTATATCACTTTCGAGGCCACCAAACACATCAACCTGCAATTCGGGCATGACCGCTTTTTTATCGGCAATGGATACCGTTCGCTGATCTATTCCGATTTTTCACCGCCGGCATGGTTTATTAAGGGTAATGTGAAGGTCTGGAAGCTTAACTACCTCTTCCTTGTCAATCAAATGACATCCGATGTTACAGGAAATCTCAGCGGACTAAAATCGTCACCAGGAGGATACCCCAATAAGTACACGGCATTTCATGAGCTTAGCATTAACATCGGAAAGAAGTTCAACCTTGGCCTGTTCGAGGCAGTGGTATTCAGCAGCGATGATTCCACCGGCAGGGATCATTTTCGCCTGGACTATCTTAACCCCCTAATATTTTATCGTGCGATTGAGCAGCAAAATGGAAGTAGCGACAATGTGCTGCTGGGATTGGATTTTAAATGGAATGCTGCACGAAAGTTATCATTCTACGGACAGTTTGTGCTGGATGAGTTCGTCTTGAGCCACATCAGGGACCGCGATGGATGGTGGGCGAACAAATACGGTTTTCAGGCTGGGAGGAAAATATATTGATGCATTCAACGTCCCTAATCTTGATTTGCAGGGTGAGGTCAACGTGATACGTCCATATACATATTCGCACGGTTCCAGTTACGCCAGTTACAGTAGCTATCGTCAGGCTATTGCGCATCCTTTGGGTTCGAACTTTAAGGAGGTGATTGGAATACTTCGGTATCAGCCGTTGCCAAGACTGAACATTGTTGCAAAATTATCCTACATCAAAACCGGTAGGGACTCCGTAGGTGTGAACTGGGGTGGAGATATCCTGAAAGACAATGGTACGCGTCAGCAGGAATATGACAATGAGATAGGGCAGGGAATATCAAACGACATTTTATTTGGAACATTTACTGCTACATGGCAGCTGAAGCACAATTTGTTTATCGATGCTTCGATTGTTGTCAGGAAGAGTGAAAGCGCATTGGCTTTATATGACAATAATACTACAGTAAGTTCATTAGCTTTACGCTGGAATATTGCCAGAAGGCTTTACGAATTCTAGGCTGATGAAAATTTATCTACGGATACTCCAATACACACCAGGCGCGGGTTCACGGTTCTTTAAATTTTTTATTTACGCTACGCTTGCCTCTATATTCAATGCTGTTTACCTGGGGCTGCTTCAGCCCATGCTTGAATTGCTTTTTCCTCAGCAGATCAGCAATCCAGTTATGGTGGAACCAGCGTTTTCATTTTCGGCTGGTTTTTTTAAAAGTTGGTTTAACTACCAGTTCTATCACACGATTCAGACGTATGGACCTGTCAGGACGCTGTTGTATGTCTGTCTTTTTATAGTAGCATTCGTGTTTCTCTCAAATATTTTCCGTTACCTGGAGCGTATGGTAGCTTCCAGGATGAAGGTGGATGTAGTGAAAAATATCCGTACGGCCCTATTTTCCAACATATCCCAACTGCACATAGGTTTTTTTAGCGACCAGCGAAAAGGTGATCTTATTTCCAGGTTCACGAATGATGTTGCCGAAGTGGAAAACACGGTCGTCAATGGATTCAAGGCGATAAAGGAGCCGATCACGCTGATCATATTTATTGTGATGTTATTTATGATTTCTGTGAAGCTTACGCTATTTACATTGATCGTGCTTCCCATTACCGGTGGCATTATAGCGACCATCATTAAGCAGCTTCGGAAACGCGCAGTTCAGAGTCAGGAAACAATGGGTCGTATTGTGAATATTCTGGATGAGGTATTCAGCGGCATGCGTGTGATCAATGCCTTCAACGCCCGTCCCTTTGTAATGAATAAGATCGAAGCTGAAACGTCGTATCACAGAAAGGTGAACCTGTCAATTTCCCGGCGAAACGAATTGGCCTCTCCACTTTCAGAATTTCTGGGCGTAATGGTTGTTGCTGTGATCCTGTTTTACGGTGGCCAGTCCGTTATGTCAGGAGATGAACTTACGTCCTCCCAGTTCCTTACCTTTCTGACATTCTATGCATCAATGCTTCAGCCAGCGAAGAATTTTTCAAATGGTATCACATCTTTGCAGAAAGGGGTTGTGTCAGCAGAACGCATATTCACTATCATGGACACGGAGTCTGTTATCCGTAACAAGCCCAACGCCATCATACTTCCCGATTTCAAAAGAAATATAGTGTTCAGGAATGTCAGTTTTGCCTATGAGAAGGAGCTTGTTTTAAAGAATATAGATCTTAGGATTGAGAAGGGTAAGACAATTGCGCTTGTTGGCGCGTCAGGTGGGGGCAAGTCGACGTTGGCAGATCTCATTCCGCGCTTTTACGATCCCACCGATGGTGTTGTGATGCTTGATGATATTCCGTTGCCTGATTACGATATAGAGTCACTCAGAAAAGTTATGGGTGTTGTGACGCAGGAGTCGATCCTTTTTAATGACACCATATTCAACAACATCGCGTTCGGCATGGAGAATGTGCGGGATGAGGACGTAGTACAGGCTGCCAAAATAGCGAACGCACATGATTTCATAGTGCAGACGGACAATGGATATCAGACCCTCATTGGAGAGCGGGGCTCCAAGCTTTCAGGGGGCCAGAGACAGCGGCTGAGCATCGCAAGAGCCGTACTCAAGAATCCCCCAATATTGATATTGGATGAAGCGACGTCGGCCCTGGATTCAGAATCCGAAAGACTTGTACAGGACGCGCTGACGAAACTGATGCACAACAGAACGTCTATTGTTATTGCACACAGGCTCAGTACAATCCAACATGCGGATGAAATCATTGTGATCCAACAGGGAGAGATCATTGAACGCGGGAGGCATGAGTCGTTGATTCATCAGGACGGTGTCTACAAGAAGTTAATATCGATCCAGAAATTATGACCTGCTGAAAAGTTGGTTAGGGGGTTTTAGCTATAAGTGAGCTTTTTACCTTGAAACCTTAAACTTTTTCACTTACCTTTAAAAACAATGGCTGAGCGCCGGGTTTTTCCATGAGCAAAAACAGAATCATTTTCTATCTTGTATTTACAGCCTTTCACGTTGGCGCTTTCATTTTCACGCTGCTTATTCAGGACTTTGGATTTCTGACACGTATCTATGAGTACATCGGTATGTTCAAATTCATCACCTTTTTTGGGATAATGCTGATTGTCACCGACATGATTTGGTCGTGGATGGTTTACCGCGATTCAAAAAAGGAGAATGCAGCGCTCACGCACGAGCTTAATACTTTGAAGGCAAAGCTTTTTGATCTTCAGGAGACCGCCAAGCAAGTAGAGGCGGCGAAGAATGTGCAGAAGAAGCAATTATGAATTATGATTATGAATTATGAATGGTTTCTCAAATAGGGATCTCCGTTACGGTCATTTGTGTGGACTCTAGATCAAGACAATTCATAATTCAACATTTCCTAAAGGAAAGATTGAAAGATTCCATACAGATGCAAGCATGGCAGAACTTGCTTTATTCTCTATGTTTCGTTAGTCGATGAATTTGAGAAAAGTATTAACGATTTATGAATGTTGTGAAGTTAGATTATGACCTAAACTAAAGGTTACTGTTATACCTCGTGTTACTGTGTACCTATGAGCGCGCCACGAGGTAGTACGTTGTTCTTCAGCCTGCCATTTCAAACAGACCCTTTTCAATTACAGAATTGAGAGCATTTTCCCAGGAAAATCGGACTATTAGTCATCGCGATTTCGAATAACTTTGATTCATGGAATCAGAAGGTTAAGTCTCATGAATTTGCCTGAAAAAACGGCGAAGTGATCAAGGAACGGATTAAATTCTTAACAGAAATTTTGAAATTAATCGTGGCTTTGTTTTCAGGAACACTGGGGGTGCATTTGTGTTATTGGGAAAGGATCACCAAATCCAAGACATAAAATTCTGGTATTTGGAGGTTTTGTTTTTGCAATATTTTTCTTTTGCATAGCAAATTGGTTATTCAAACTAATAAACGGACACATAGAAAAGTATGGAAACGACTACTTGGATTCTTATCGGTGGGTTGGTAGTTTCTTTTTTTGCGATCGCATTTGCTTTGATCTCATTTCTAATTCAGGCCGAAAAGCAGTTAAAGGAAAATTAAGCCAAGAAAAAAGAAAATAAGTCCATAGCGCGGTTTAAGTCTATCTCGTTTTTACTCATTTTTAGACAGTTTGATCTGAAATACGTTGTTGGTTATGGATCGTTGTGCATTATTATTGAAAAGATTACACTCACCCGTGAGCTTGATAAGTTGAATGAAACCTTTTGGTCTCCGTAACAAAGCGAGCCGAGGTTGCTACCAATCAGTTGACATTTTATTATTATGGTTGCAAAAACCTATGGAGGCGCCGTACACGGTGTTGATGCACGGACGATTATGGTTGAAGTTAACGTCGGACAGGGTACAAGGTTCTTCATGAGCGGACTACCAGATAATGCCGTGAAAGAAAGCCAGCATCGTGTAGAGTCGGCATTAAAAAATAGCGGCTTCTTTATGCCCCGTAATAAAACCGTTGTAAATCTTGCTCCTGCGGACCTGCGAAAGGAGGGTTCAGCCTATGACCTGTCAATCGCCCTCTGCTTGTTGCGTGCATCAGGGCAACTCATCAGCGACAAGCTTGAAGAGTTCCTCATTATGGGAGAGCTTACGCTCGACGGATCTTTACGTCCCATCCGTGGTGTATTGCCAATCGCCATCCAGGCAAGGCGGCAAAAGTTCAAAGGTTTTATCCTTCCGGAAGCCAACGCCCGCGAAGCAGGAATCGTCAATGAACTCGATATTTTTCCTGTATCAACATTGAAGCAGGCTGTCGATTTTCTGGAAGGGAACCTCCATATCGAATCAGTGCATATTGATACGCGCGAAGTATTCGCTGCCAGGTTGAATCACTATGATACAGACTTCAGAGACGTTCAGGGACAAGAGAATATCAAACGAGCACTTGAGATCGCTGCTGCTGGTGGTCACAACGTTATCATGATTGGTCCGCCTGGAGCGGGTAAGACAATGCTAGCTAAGAGATTACCAACCATACTTCCACCATTAAGTCTGAATGAGGCGCTCGAAACAACAAAGATCCACTCCGTCGCTGGCAGATTAGGAAAGGACGCAGCATTGCTTACAACTCGCCCATTCAGGTCACCACACCACACAATATCAGACGTGGCGCTCGTAGGTGGAGGCGGAAACCCTCAACCGGGTGAGATATCACTTGCAAACAACGGCGTGTTGTTCCTTGATGAATTGCCTGAATTCAAACGGTCGGTCCTTGAAGTCATGCGTCAACCTATGGAGGAAAGAAGGGTTACGATTTCGCGGGCAAAAGTATCCATAGAATATCCAGCTAACTTTATGCTTATAGCCAGCATGAATCCTTGTCCTTGTGGATACTTTAATCATCCAGATAAGGATTGTGTTTGTGGACCAGGTATCGTTCAACGATATCTGAGCAAGGTTAGTGGACCATTGCTGGATCGGATCGACCTGCACGTCGAAGTAGTACCCATCAGCTTTGATGAAATGACATCTAACCGAAGTGGCGAAACCAGTGACCTCATACGGCTCCGTGTGATAAAAGCCCGTGAGGTTCAATCAGATCGTTTTAAAGACCAGGAATCCATCTACTGTAACGCCATGATGCCATCCAATATGGTAAAGAAGATCTGCGCCATCGGCGAAGATGGAAGAAGTCTCCTGAAAACAGCGATGGAGAAGATCGGATTATCAGCCAGGGCTTACGACCGGGTGCTCAAAGTTTCCCGGACTATCGCCGATCTGGCTGGTGCAGATTCGATCAATGTGGAACACCTTTCTGAGGCGATTACTTACAGAAGTCTGGACCGGGAAGGATGGGCAGGATGACAGCGTTGCGAAGCCCTAAATCTTATTTTGCATCCAAGTTCCGAAAGTTATCCTCTCTCATTATCTTTGGTGGATGTGAGAAGGAAAAAGCCCACAGTTTTCCTTATTCTCAGATCTTTTCTCTACTAGGCAAAATTTCCTTTAATACTGTATGAACTGCCGTTTCTGCAAAACTCCGCTTATCAACAAATTTGTTGATTTAGTTAACAGTCCATTGTCCAATTCATTCCTGATACACGCGCAATTGAATGAACCTGAGGTTTATTTTCCGTTGACGATCTACGCCTGTACCACGTGTTACCTCGTACAGGTTGATGAATACAAGAAAGCCAAGGATATATTCAACAGCGAGTATGTGTATTTCTCTTCTTACTCAAAAAGCTGGGTAGAGCATGCCAGACGCTATGTTGAATCCATGACCAAACGCTTTGGATATAATAAGGATTCTCTGGTCATAGAGATCGCCAGTAATGACGGTTATCTACTGCAGCACTTTAAGAAAGCAGGCGTACCCGTGCTTGGTATAGAACCTACGACGAACACGGCTAAGGTCGCCATTGAAAAAGGAATTCCTTCAGTCGTCGAATACTTTACTACGGAGTTCGCCAAATCCCTGAAGGAAAAGGGTACCACAGCTGATCTTGTTCTGGGAAAGAATGTACTCGCTCACGTGCCCGATATCAATGATTTCGTGGATGGGCTCAAAATCGTATTGAAGCCGGAAGGCGTTATTACAATGGAGTTTCCACATCTGTTCAGGATGGTTGAACAATGCCAGTTCGATACGATCTATCACGAGCACTATTCTTATCTGTCATTTACCACGGTGCAGAAAGTATTTGAGGCGCATGCATTGGAGCTCTTCGATGTTGAAGAGCACCCCACCCATGGTGGATCGATCCGAATATTCGGCAAACACGCGGGTGATAAAACAAAGGCAGTATCTCCCAATGTGGAGTATATGCTGGCTAAGGAGAGAACTGCAGGGATCACTTCGACCGAATACTACTTTAATTTTCAAGGTCAGGTGGATACCATCAAGAACAACTTCCTGCGTTTCCTGCTCGAGAATCAATCCCTGGGTAAAAAGGTTATTGGATATGGCGCAGCGGCGAAAGGCAATACGCTGATAAACTATGCTGGAGTCAAAGGAAATGATCTGATCACGTTTGTTGTAGATGCAGCACCCTCCAAGCAGGGGAAATATCTGCCTGGAAGCCATATTCCTGTGTACGCGGAGAAGGCTATCAGGGAATTCCGCCCCGACTATATCATCATCTTCCCGTGGAACTTGAAAGAAGAGATCATGGAGCAACTTGCTTATGTCAGTGAATGGGGCGGAAAGTTCGTGGTGTTTGTCCCTATGGTGACGGTATACGACTCCTTGATGATCGCCAGCCAGTAGTCATCCTCTGATACCAGTCCTCCAACGAGTGTCTCGCCTACCTGCCTTGCGCCATGGCGCACACGGTCGCCTGTACACCAAAAAATGTTGGATAGGAGAATTTGTCCAAAGAATTTGACAGCGCTTAGCTTGATGAGATGCCCACTTCTCTGCATTTTCGGTCGTGAGAAATAAGATCATTTTATATGGGCTGATCCTCGCATCGTTGGTATTCCTTCTGAAAATGCTGGAGTATCGGTACTTTATTCACGAATTATCAATTGAATTCTATGCCGGACTGATCGCCGTACTATTTGTGATACTGGGAGCCTGGGTTGGTTCGAGACTTACGACCAAAAAAATCATTTTGCCAGGCCCTGCCGCAAACTTCAAACTTGATGAAGAACAACTAAAGCATACCGGGATCAGCAAACGCGAGTTTGAAGTGCTTGAACTGATGTCAAAAGGCAATTCAAACCAGGAAATTGCGGATAAGTTGTTTGTCTCACCTAACACGGTAAAGACGCACGCCGCGAATCTTTTTGTGAAGCTCGATGTAAAAAGACGGACACAGGCTATCCAAAAGGCCAAGGAGCTTCGCCTTCTTCCCTAATACTTTTGTTGTATTTAGATTAGTTTTATAGAAATCACCCTTTCGGATGAGCGTTTATGGAGCTTCTTGACATTGTTTTAAGCAAAAAACAAATAAGACAATGAGAAAAGTAATTCTAACGTATGGACTGATCGCCGGAGCTATTGTTTCCGGTCTGATGTTCGCCACGATGCCCTTCTGGCAAAACGGCGCCCTGAATTTTAACAACGGGGAGGTAGTCGGTTACACGACCATGGTCATTTCGCTGTCGATGATTTTCTTTGGTATTAAGTCATGCCGCGACAACTATTTCAACGGGACCATCTCATTCGGCAAGGCTGTAAAGGTTGGATTGCTGATCACTTTGATCGCTGCGGTGATGTACGCCCTGGCGTGGGAGATCTGTATCAACACAGTGGCCTCCGATTTCATTGAAAAAATGACGAACCATTATGTCGAAGAGGTACGAAAGGACTCAAAAAGCCAGACTGAAATTGACAAAGTGGTCGCTGAAATGGAAAGCTTCAAAGAATGGTATGCTAATCCCCTGCTCCGCTTTGGTATCACGCTGACGGAGATCCTTCCTGTAGGCATATTGATCACTTTGGTTAGTGCTGCCCTGCTTAGAAAAAAGGAAATGCTTCCGCATCACCAGGTAGCGAATTAAATGATCGAGGCTATGAAAAAAAGAGTAACAGGCATTGGAGGCGTGTTCTTCAAGTCAGAGGACCCTCAAAAACTCAAAGATTGGTACGGCCGGCACCTTGGAATGTCTATGACACCCTGGGGTTGTACTTTTCAGTGGATAGATATTGCCGATAAGGATGCAAAGGCTCCCGCTCGCACCGAGTGGAGTCCTTTTCAACGGGACACCGACTACTTTGCGCCGAGCGATAAACCATATATGTTCAATTACCGGGTCGAGAACCTTACGGAACTGCTGGAAGCGCTGAGAGCGGAAGGAGTAACGGTTGTCGGCAAAATGGAAGAGTTCTCGTACGGAAAATTTGGATGGATCATAGATCCGGAAGGGAACAAGATCGAGTTGTGGGAGCCGAAGGATGATGGTTTTGAGGGAGGATGAATTGCCACGCAGAGATGGGCCCATTTATTCTGGTCCGCCATATGCCACCAGTTATAACATCATCGCTTTTCGGTGTAATAGTGTTGTGTCGATTTTGAGCAATATTATTTGTATGTTCATTACTTGATTTGATTGCAACTTTTCACCGCTCTCGACCATCTACTGCTAAATACCGAATCATGCTAAAGAATCTCCTGAAGATCGCGATCCGAAACATCATCAAGGATAAGACGTACAGTGCAATCAACATTTTCGGCCTCACCATAGGGATTACATGCAGTCTTTTTTTACTGATGTACATTCTTGACGAGCTGAGTTTCGACCGATACCACAAAAATGCGGCGAATATCTACAGGGTTGTTTCCAATATCAAAGAGCCAGATAATGCCTTTACATGGGCAATAGCGCAGATCCCTCTTGCGGAAGAGCTTAGGGATAAATATCCAGAGGTAACGAATGCTGTCCGGTTCTTTGGGCTGGGAAGATCCCAGTACAGGAACGGCGACAAGCAATTTTATGAAGGCGACTTTTACCTCGCCGATTCGACAGTGTTTGACATGTTTTCTTACACTTTTATTGGAGGAGATCCAGCCACTGCGCTAGACAATCCATTTTCCATCGTGCTTTCCGAAAAAACTGCTATTAAATATTTTGGCAGCGCACAGGCGGCGTTGGGCCAGTCAATTCAGAATGCGCAGAAGGAGGAGTTCAAAGTGACTGGGGTAATGAAGGATGTTCCTCTCAATTCCCATTTCCGGTTCGATGCGCTGATCTCACGTAATACACAGCCGGGTTACAACAGTGACTGGGGAAATTTTGGTGTTTTCACGTACATTCAGCTGCCCCCTGGCTATGATTTGTCAAAGATGTACGCCAGCCTCGATAAAGTGCTCAAGGAAAAAGTGAATCCGATTTTTGAGCAGTATGGTATCGTTATTAAGTATGAGCTCCAACCTATACTGGATATCCATTTGCATTCCAAGATCCAGGATGAGGCTGAAGCTGGTGGAGATATTTCATACATCTACATTTTTGCTGCGGTTGCTGCTTTCATGCTGATGATCGCATGTATCAACTACATGAATCTTGCGACGGCGCGGTCAGCTAACCGCTCAAAGGAAGTAGGTATCAGAAAAGTTATGGGCTCTTTGCGACCACAATTGATGCTTCAATTCCTAACTGAATCGCTTGTCATCGCTTTCATTGCGTTGGTTGTGAGCTTGATCCTTATTTATTTGCTTCTTCCCGGATTCAATACGCTGGCAAATAAAGAACTTCCATTCGGATATATACTCCAGCCAGCGGTACTATACAGTTTGATCGGTATCATCATTTTTGTCGGTGCCATTGGTGGAAGCTACCCCGCCTTTTACCTATCGGGATTCAACCCAGTCACCGTGCTTAAAGGTAAACTTGCTTCCAGAGGAGGAACAGTCATATTCAGAAAAGCGCTGGTTGTTGTTCAATTCGCTATTTCCATTTTCATGCTGATCTCTACGCTTATCGTGTTCGATCAACTGCAATACATACGCAACAAGGATCTCGGATTTGACAAGGCCCGTGTCTTGCGGCTTGACCTGTCTGAGCGCGAGATGCAACCCAAGACCAATGTACTGTTGGAACGTCTCAAACAAATCCCTGAAGTATCCGGTGTGGGCACAGCCAATTCTTCTCCCGGCCAGGGAATTGGCAAGCTCCTGATGAAAGTGGAGGACGAAGAAGGTAAGCTCGCCGACAAGGGTGTCGATCTCTTTGGGGCGAACTATGAATTCGTCAAAACAATGGGCATGACGATCGTGCAAGGCAGGGATTTTTCACATGATATTGCTTCCGACACGTCATTCGCTATACTGGTAAATGAGGCTATGGTGAGACGCATGGCCTGGAAAAATCCCATTGGTAAGAAATTTGTGTTCAATGGAAATCTTCCCAATGGTAAGCCAAACGAAAAATTTGTGATCGGTGTCATCAAAGATTATCATCAGAATTCCCTTTACGACGCGATTGAACCTTTGATAATCCTGCTCAGTCCGAATAACAACTACATCTTCGTCAGGACCAATGAAGGAGACGTCAGACAGTCTCTTGCAGCAATCGAGAAAGGCTGGAAGGATGTATTTCCAAATAATACTTTCGAATATGACTTCCTTGATCAGGACTTCAACTCCCAATACAGCGCTGATCAAAAGAGAAGCCAGATATTCACTGCGTTTTCAGCACTCACAGTGGTGATTGCCTGTCTCGGACTGCTAGGGTTATCCGCATTCACTACGGAGCAGCGCACAAAAGAGATCGGCGTACGAAAAGTTATCGGTGCCAGCGTCAACAGCTTGGTCGTGCTTGTTTCACGCGAATTCTTCCTGCTGGTAGGCCTCGGAATGATCCTGGCTTTTCCTGCTGCGTGGTACTTCACAGAAAACTGGTTGCAGAACTTTGCCTATCGGATCGATCTCAATTCTGAATGGCTGACTTTCATTCTCTCCGCTATTCTCGCGTTCCTTATTACTTTGCTCACGGTAGGATACCACGTCATTCGCGCAGCTTCAATCAATCCGGTAAAGTCGCTCAGGGACGAATGATTGCCGATTGCTGATTTGTGATTTTTGATTTGCCCCCTTCAACAATCAAAAATCCACGTGGTGCTAGAATCTTACGGTGAAAGTAGTTCCTACACCCGGCTCGCTTTCTGCGGTAATTGAGCCTCCCAGGGCTTCGACCTGGGTCTTTACCAGAAACAGGCCAACACCTCTTGCGTCTTTATGATGATGGAAAGTTTTATGCAGGCCAAAAAGCTTGTCACCGTAACGCGCCAGATCGATCCCCTGTCCATTGTCGCTGACGGTGAGCATGAGTGTGTTATCATTTAAGGACGTCTGCGCATGGATCAAAGGCTTGCGTTCGGGATACCTGTATTTGATAGCATTGGTCAGCAGATTTTGGAAAATACTCTCGAGATACGCCTTTGAATAATGCACTTGCGGCGCCTCTGAAAAATCATAGGTAAGGTGAGCTTCGCACTGAATGAGATCGCCTTCAATGGATTGAACGACCTTGTCAAATATTTCCTTGAATCTGACATCCGTCCTTTCCACGTTCGCCTCTTTCTTTACCTTGATGGTTTCCATCAAGTCATTCATGGTTTCGCCGAGATTATGCGCAACATTCTTTAGCTTATCAAAGATCTGTTGATATTCCGCGAGCGAGCTGTTGTCACTCAATAGACTGATAAGTCCTTTGATATTACCGATAGGGGAACGCAGATTATGTGAGATGATATGGGCAAATTCATCCAGCTGCCGGTTTTGTTCCTGAAGGTTAAGGGCCAGCGCTTCGAGATTTTGCTTCGACCGCAGCAATTCATCCTCGGATTTCTTGATGTCTGAGATATCCATGGCTACACCCGCATATCCGATCAGCACATTACGCTCGTCCCAAAGCGCGGTAAAAGACATGAGAATCGGTAAACGCTTACCGTCTTTGCGAATAAATGTCCATTCGTGCCGGTCTGGAGTTCTCCTTACACGTGGAATAGTTGTGAATACGTCCATATTGGGGTCAACCTCATATCCCACTTCCTGTGATAGCTCGTCGGCACGGTCAATGAGCTGCATGTTGTCGTGAAATATCAGCGGCGTTTGTTTCCCCACCATTTCTGCCGCGGTATAGCCCGTTAATTTTTCCGCCGCGCTGTTAAAGCTGGAGACAATTCCGTCCTTATTTGTAGAGATGATGGAGAACTCGGTCGTGCTTATGATAGACTCCTGCAGCCTGTAACCATCAGCTAATGCATTTAAGAACAGCTCCTTTTGAGGAAATTTTTTAATTAATGGAATTTTTTCCACAACAATGATTTGGGCTCCGCCATAAAGTTATGATTTTTGAAAGAGTCCTGAAAAGTTGTCTAGCGAAATTATCGTCGGCTAAGAGATTAATTGCTACTTGAATCCACGCTGTCTCATCGCTTCGAAAATTATCACAGCCGCAGCATTTGAAACATTCATTGAATCAATTGTGCCACGCATGGGAATAATGATACTTGCGTCTGCTTCTTGCCGCCATAAATCAGAAATACCCGTTGATTCAGTACCCATTACAATCGCTGAACTTCGCGTGTAATCTAGCTCATGATATGCCTTTGCAGCTTTCAGATCGGTCACAAAGATCTTGACATTATTGCCCTTGAGCCATTGAATGGCTGATGCTGCTGAAGTAACGGCCGTCTGTAATGTGAAAAGACATCCCACGCTCGAACGGATTACATTCGGATTATAGAGATCTGCTTTAGTCTCGCAGATAACGACGGCATCAAGACCAGCCGCATCTGCCGTGCGAAGGATCGCTCCGAGATTTCCTGGCTTCTCGACACCTTCCAGGAGCAATATCAGCGGATGCTCTCTCAACCTGATGTTTTCAAGCAAGTGATTTTTTTGACGCGCAACGGCAACAATACCCTCTGTGCCTTCACGATAGACCAGCTTTTCAAAAACATTTTTTTCAACCGGTATTAGCAGTTTCTCATCCTTTACCAGAGATAGTATTGTTTCCGGAGAAACAATATCAGGACAAAAGAATACACTGAGCAGCTCATATCGCCCTGCTATGGCAAGACCCAGTTCTCTTAATCCTTCTATGGTAAATACACCTTGCTTGGTGCGTTCGCGCGATTTCTCCAACAACAGAACGTTTTTGATCTTGGGATTGTGGGTGCTTGTGATGATAGGATGCATGTTCGCCCGTTTGCAACAATGTCAAAGTTATCCAAATCTAAGTTTCTTCTTACTTTAGCCCGAAACTTCATAGAAGACCTTGACGCCGAAAATACTGTATCCATCTAACTGGAAAGATTATGAGCTTATCGATTCGGGTAACTTCGAGAAACTTGAACGTTTCGGAAAGTATGTGCTGATACGTCCGGAGCCACAGGCAATCTGGCGAAAGTCTTTGGACGATGAAGTTTGGAAGGAAAAGGCCGACGCGAAATTCGTACGGGAACAGACTGACAAATTCCGTTTCACTGACGATATTAAAGGAGGATGGTCCAAGGCTCCTTCTATGCCTGAAAGCTGGACTATCGCGTACCAGCACCCGGCGTTTACACTAACGTTGCGATTGGCCCTTACAGGTTTCGGACATGTTGGTGTTTTCCCCGAACAAGGTTCGAACTGGAATTTTATTTATGAAAGTATCGGCGGGTGGAAGATGCAAAGGCCAAAGGTGCTCAACCTTTTCGCATATACAGGTGCCGCGTCCGTAGTGGCACGTTCAGCCAACGCCGATGTAATTCACTGCGATGCATCACGTCCCGGACTCAATTGGGCAAAACAGAATATGGAATTGAACAACCTAACGGATATCCGCTGGGTGTATGAGGATGCTTTTAAATTTGTAAAACGAGAAGTGAAACGAGGCAACCGTTACAACGGCATTATTATGGATCCGCCACCTTATGGCAGAGGACCTGAAGGGGAGAAGTGGACACTCCACGAACAACTGGAGGAATTGATCCAAATGAGTAGTGCGTTGCTCGAAAAAACGAACTGTTTCTTTGTGCTTAATATGTATGCCGTAGGTCTGTCGCCAGTTGTCGGACTGAATGTCGCCCGATCGTACTTTGAAATGAAGGATCCCGAATACGGGGAGTTTTACCTAAAATCCAGCCAGGGAAACGATCTTTCGATGGGCACCTTTTTAAGGTTTGCCATGTAGAGCATCTTAATCCCTGTTGCCACAAAGACACCAAGGCGCTAAGAATATAAAATGCCGCATGCTTTCTTAGCCCCGATAGTTATCGGGGGTGACTTCGTGGCGGCAGACGGTTTCAGAACAAACCGACCCTTTTCTAATGAATAGCAATATATCGTCCGTATCGGTATCGTTTACGACCAATATTCCTTTTGCTGTGGTCCGTATTGCCACCTGATGTAGGCTGGATTTTAGGGCCTGCGCAAAGATTGAACCCTTTTATCATTAGCCGATTAATTGTAGTAACTTTGCGCCTTCATTAAAAGTGAACCAGGATTTAAGGTATTATGGACGTTAAGAAGATCAGGAATATAGCCATTATTGCGCACGTTGACCACGGAAAGACCACTTTGGTAGATAAACTTTTGCTCGCAGGACATCTTTTTAAAGATCATGAGCATCCTGGCGAGCTGATCATGGACAGCAACGATCTGGAACGCGAACGTGGTATCACGATTCTTGCGAAAAACGTTTCCGTGCGCTACAAAGACTACAAGATCAACGTCATCGATACACCTGGACACAGCGATTTCGGTGGAGAGGTTGAACGTGTATTGAACATGGCTGACGGCTGTCTCCTCCTGGTTGATGCGTTCGAAGGCCCCATGCCACAAACCCGATTTGTATTGCAGAAAGCGCTGCAACTGGGCCTGAAACCAATTCTCGTCATCAATAAAGTCGATAAGAAAAACTGTACACCCGATGAAGTGCATGAGCAGGTATTTGAGCTCATGTTTTCGCTGGATGCGTCAGAGGAACAGTTGAACTTTCCAACCTTCTATGGTTCTGCAAAACAGGGCTGGATGAGTAAAGATTGGCGAAAACCTGAAAGTGACATATCCACGCTTATCGAAGGCGTTCTTGAGTTCATCCCTGAGCCAAAGGTTGATATTGGGCCAACGCAAATGATGATCACCTCCCTTGAATATTCTGCGTATATCGGCAGGGTTGCTATTGGACGCGTTCAGCGCGGTTCGGTACGCCCAGGTCAGCAGATCGCATTGGTAAAGCGCGACGGCAAAATTTCAAAGACTCGCATAAAGGAAGTATACACGTTTGAAGGTTTCGATAAGAAGAAAATGGACGAGGTGAACGCAGGTGAGATCTGCGCCCTTGTAGGTCTCGAAGGATTCGAGATTGGAGATACCGTCACCGATATTGACAAGCCGGAGGCATTGAAGTCCATTGCGATCGATGAGCCTACGATGAGCATGCTTTTCACGATCAACAACTCTCCTTTTTATGCGAAGGAGGGAAAGTATGTGACGTCGCGACATATCAAGGAACGGCTTGAAAAGGAACTGGAAAAGAACCTGGCCCTGCGTCTCGGGGAAACCGGTTCTGCGGATAGCTTTATGGTATTTGGACGTGGCGTTCTGCATCTTTCCGTTCTGATTGAAACCATGCGCCGGGAAGGATACGAGCTCCAGATCGGACAACCGCAGGTGATTTATCGCGACATCAATGGGGTGAGGAGTCGAACCTGTGGAAGAACTTACTATCGATCTTCCTGAAACGGTGTCAGGCAAAGCAATTGAAACCGTATCTCAGAGAAAGGGTGAAATGCTCAACATGGAACCCAAAGGGGATCGTATGATCCTGAAATTCATGATACCATCGCGTGGCATCATCGGACTTCGGAACTACTTGCTGAACGTAACAGCTGGTCAGGCCATTGTCACACATCGATTCAAAGAATATCAGCCATATAAAGGTGAAATTCCCGGCCGCATCAATGGTTCGCTCATTGTTATGGAGCAGGGCGAGGCTATCGCTTATAGCCTTCATAACCTGCAGGATCGCGGCAAATTTTTCGTCAACCCTGGTGAATCCGTTTACGAAGGGCAGGTGATCGGCGAGCATAGCCGTAACGGTGACCTGGTAATAAACGTCACCAAAACGAAGAAATTGACCAACATGCGCGCATCAGGTTCGGATGAGAAAATGAAGATAGCGCCTCCCTTAAAGCACACATTGGAAGAAGCCCTCGAATACATCCAGGCTGACGAGTACGTGGAAGTGACGCCTCAGTCCATCCGCTTAAGGAAAATTTACCTTAACGAGAACGAGCGCAAACGCAACAGCAAGTAAAGGTCCACCGTTTTGATCCTTATGAGGCGACCGTTCTTCATTCAAGGGGTAATCCTATCGGTATGCATGTTATTGACCAGCGTGACTTTTCACGCTAACGGCCAGGTCACAGCAGGTAGCCGCGAAAACCTGATCGCTAAGGCTGATACCCTGATGGAGCATGAGCAGTACGGCGACGCACTTGATATCTATACGAAGCTACTGGAGAAATCAAAACTGGTAACGGACGAAGATTATTCCATTTTATACAAACGCTCTTATTGTTTTTATGCCCTCGGAAAATTTCAGGAAGCCCTTGATGACATCAACCGGTATCTTGAGCATAAACCCGATCAGCAGGCTAAACTTTTACGCACTTACATTTACCAGCAATTGGGCGACAATGAAGCGCAGCTGAAGGATCTGAATGAATTTTTGAATGCTAATCCCGGGAACCTGGATCTGATCCGGTGGCGTGCTTCCGTACTGATGGAACTCGAACGATATGTCGAGGCAAGGAAAGACATACGTGAAATTCTGACGCAGGAATCCAACGCCGACATCAAAGCATATCTTGGCCTTACATATTATTACGAAAACGATCCGGACAGTGCGTTGATGATCTTCGACGAGATACTTGCTCAATATCCACAGCATATGCAGTCGTACATATATGTTGCTTCACTTGCGCTTGACGAAGAGAGCTATGACCTGGCGCTGGAGTATATTAACAAAGGTCTGAGTATAGAAACGACTAATGAAACGCTCACTTTCTTTAAAGGGATTGCCCTCGTAAACGGTGGGAAAACGGTGGAGGGGTGTCGTTGCCTGACCAAAGCATTTTCAGGAGGCATTGATGATGCTGGAGGATATCTCAAAGAATTCTGTTACGGGGTAGAGTAGAACGCGCAACAAGATTACCGCCAGTTATTTACCGCAAAGACGCAGGGACGCAAGGTAACGCAAGGAATTTCTTTGTGCCGTAGTTTACCCGGCGAAGCGCCTCGCGTAGGAGGGCGGTGAAAAAATCTGCCTTACATGCTCCGCCTATATTTCCCACCCACCTCAAACAAAGCGTTCGTGATCTGTCCAAGTGAGCAGATCTTACACGCTTCCATTAGCTTCTCAAATATATTTTCATTTCTGACAGCTGCGTGCTTAACCACATCCAGCGCATCCGTTGCACTATCGTGTTGATATGCGTGCAGATTCTTCAACATACCGATCTGATACTCCTTCTTCTTCTGTATTCGCACGGATCACTTCCTGGGGAATAATGGTGGGTGATCCCTTTGAACTGAGAAATGTATTTACACCGATGATCGGCGTATTCGCCTGTATGCTTCAGGTTTTCGTAATACAGGCTTTCTTCCTGAATCTTGCCGCGCTGATACATGGTTTCCATAGCACCTAGCACGCCACCACTTTCAGTAATTCGGTCGAATTCAAGCAACACCGCTTCCTCCACAAGATCCGTCAATGTCTTCAATGATGAAAGATCCCTGCATTGGATTTTCATTTTTTGCAAGTCCAAGCTCCTTGTTGATGATAAGCTGTATAGCCATTGCCCGGCGGACGACTTCTTCAGTCGGTGTGGTGATCGCTTCATCATAAGCATTTGTATGAAGTGAATTGCAGTTATCATAGATAGCATACAAGGCCTGTAGTGTTGTGCGGATATCGTTGAAATCGATTTCCTGCGCATGCAGCGAGCGGCCTGAAGTCTGAATATGGTACTTCAGCATCTGCGCGCGTTCATTGGCACCGTATTTATGCTTCATGGCCTTAGCCCATATCCTCCGTGCCACACGGCCGATCACAGCGTACTCAGGATCAATACCATTGCTGAAGAAGAAAGAAAGGTTCGGCGCAAACTCATTGATGTCCATTCCCGGCTGAGATAATATTCCACGTAGGTGAATCCATTCGCCAGTGTAAATGCCAGCTGTGTAATCGGATTGGCTCCTGCTTCCGCAATATGATAACCGGAGATTGATACAGAATAAAAATTCCGTACCTGCTTTGTCAATGAAATACTGCTGCACATCGCCCATGAGACGTAAGGAAAATTCAGTGGAGAAGATGCAGGTGTTTTGTGCCTGGTCCTCTTTGAATATATCTGCCTGAACAGTTCCACGAACCTGCGTGAGCGTATGCAGCTTTGATCTTTTCATAGACATCCACAGGAAGCACCTGGTCGCCGGTAACACCAAGCAGCATCAAACCAAGTCCATCATTTCCTTTAGGCAACTGCACCTTGATAAGCCGGTTCCTGAGATTTTCCTTGCCTGCTATAATAGTCTTAGCTGATCTTTGTAGATCTAACTTCCTTGCTCAAGACCATTTTGTTTGAATGTACATCTCACATTGCTGATCGATCGCCGCATTCATGAAATAAGGCGAGCAAGCATTGGCGCAGGACCATTGATGGTCATGGACACAGAAGTCTTGGGATCGCAAGGTTAAAGCCACTGTATAATTTCTTGGCATCGTCCAGGCAGCAAATGCTTACTCCCGAGTTACCCATCTTTCCATAAATATCAGGGCGGAGGTCCGGGTCCTTTCCATAAATCGTTACACTGAATCAAATGCCGTGGATAGACGCTTTTAGCGGGCATCCTGACGGCTCACATAATGAAATCGTTCTGTTGGTACGTTCAGGACCGCCTTCGCCTGCAAACATTCGCGTGGGGTCTTCACCTTCCCGCTTGAAGGGATAAATACCTGCGGTATAAGGAAATTCTCCGGGAACATTTTCCCTCAAGTTCCAGCGTAACATATCACCCCAGTTCTTATAGGAGGGAAGGGCAATTTTAGGTATACTGGTTTGTGAAAGTGAGGTGATATGAGTTTGAATCCCTATCTGTTTGTCGCGCACTTTAAAGTTAAAAACTGGGTCCGTGTAGCGCTTTACTTTTTCCGGCCAGGATTTTAAAACGCCGAGGTTTGCAGGTGCAAGCTCACCGCTGATCTTTTCGGCGGTCTTTCTGAGTTCCTGTACCAGGTCAGCATTTTCGTTGCCAATGGTTTCGATAGTTTTGTTGACAGCATATAGTTTTTCGGCGGCTTCAGCTTGTGCCGCCACCCAGGCTTCGTGAGTTCGGTTGTCTTCTGCAATCTCACTCAGATATCGTGTCCTGTTGGGTGGGATCACATAGATCTTTTCCGACATTTCCCCTGTAATTCCCCGATCGGACTGCAGGGCTGCACCTGTTTTTTCAACGATCTTGTCCATGACGGCTTTGTACAAGTGGTTTGTACCGGGGTCATTGAACTGTGAGGCTATGCTTCCGTAAACAGGCATTGCTTCAACAGGTTCCAACCACCGTTGATTATTTCTTTGATATTGCTTCTTGACATCACGCAACGCATCGGCTCCGCCTCGTTTGTCGAACTTATTGAGGGCAATGATGTCGGCGAAATCAAGCATGTCAATTTTTTCCAGCTGTGTCGCCGCACCGTATTCAGGTGTCATTACATATAACGAGACATCACTGTGTTCGATGATCTCCGTATCGCTCTGTCCGATCCCTGATGTTTCCAGAATGATCAGATCGTATCCCGCCGCTTTCAATATGTGAACTGCCTGATGCACATAGGCTGAGAGGGCCAGGTTGCTTTGGCGCGTAGCCAGCGACCGCATGTATACTCTTGGATTGCTGATCGCATTCATACGAATTCGGTCCCCAAGCAAAGCTCCACCTGTTTTTCGTTTCGAAGGATCGACGGAGATCAGTCCAACCGTCTTATCAGTAAAGTCGGCAAGAAAGCGACGAACGATCTCGTCAACGAGGGAAGATTTTCCTGCACCGCCTGTTCCTGTGATGCCTAACACAGGGGCTTTGGAAGCAAGAGCTCGTTGTTCGATATTATTGAATATGTTCTCATGTAGCGGAAAGAAATTTTCGGCGGCCGATACTAACCTTCCGATCGCCATCGGATCCTTACTTTCAATCCGGTCGAGTTCATCGTGCAGGACTTCACCAAGTGTAAAATCACTTTGAGCGACAAGGTCATTGATCATTCCCTGAAGACCCATCGTTCGGCCATCGTCCGGCGAGTAGATTCGGGCAATCCCATAATTCATAAGATCTTTGATCTCTTCAGGTAAAATGACGCCGCCGCCACCGCCGAATATCTTTATGTGGCCTGCACCTCTTTCATGTAGCAGGTCATGCATATACT
>CAWJTP010000022.1:0-94709 GCA_963845845.1 uncultured Cytophagales bacterium | reverse complement strand
ACCGTCGCGGACATCGGGCAAAGCGCGGCCGATGATGACCGACATGGAGTAGTCGAGGTACGACCTCCGCATCTCCTCTTCGATATTGATGGAGAGCATAAAAGCGGCGCCGCGGCCCTGAACGGTCGAGCCGTCCGGAGGAGATCCTGCGGGGGGAGGGTTGTTGGAGTTCGCGTCCTGCGGGGAGGGTGCGTCGGGGTTCTTCGGGTCTTGCGGAAACAGATCATCAGCCATGGTGTACTTCTATGATAAATGCTTGATTTGGAGGGGTAAAGCGACCCGAGGCAAAGATATGATAAGTGGATACCTCACGCAGAAAACGCACGACTTACATACTGTAGGAGCAACCCCTCAATGTGCAAAAAAAGGGACGGGCTTCAGCCCGTCCCCATGTCTTTGAACCTTTGATTAGAAGAAGAGCTTCCCGGACAATTGCATTGTGCGGGCATTGTTGGCGAAGACCTTGCCGGGTTGATTGAAGAACGCGTTATCAACCCTCTGGAAGTTGATATACGTCGTTGTATTGGAGGTCGTATTGATGTTATTCACCGTGCCTGGAGTGTATTGAGCATGGTTGAGTACGTTATAAGCCTGCGCTCCGAATTCGAATGAGTATCGCTCGCGGAATGTGACGCGCTTCAAAACTGACATATCGAAGTTGTTGATTGGACGAGTAGGCAAAGTGTTACGCGCACCGTTCGGGAGCGTTCCTTTTCCACCCTGGATGTAATAAGCGTTTGGATTATCGGCTACATAACCAACGATGTTTGCAGTGCAACTGGTCGTTTCTGTTCCCGGTGTGCAGAGGCTATCGAGATTGGTAGCATGTTGAGCGGATACCGTACTCGCGGTCCCCTTTACGCCGTTCGGGTTGATGATCGAGCGATCGATTGCAGTGCTGTCGCCGTTAAGGTTCGAATTTATGCCGGAGAGCACAGTGGCGTACTCTGGCGATTCGTAGGTGTAGATGGGGGCAATGGTCCAGTTACCAACGACGTTTCTAAGAAGAAACGAACTGGCATGCTTGTAAAGTTGAAGATCGTAGACCGCTTCGAGCGAAATGCGATTTGTACGGTCAAGCGCTGAACGGCTGTAGTCGGCCGCTACGTTCTGCGAGTTCTGCGGACGTCGCGGAGTGAGGGTAGTCGCGAAGACTTCGGCCGTCGCATCGTCCATCGTCTTGCTCCAGGTGTAGGAAAGATTGGTCTGCAATCCACCGGTGAACTGGCGAGTCACGTTCGCAACCAGGGCGTTGTAGTTGGAACTGGAATAAGGCTGATAAGAAGTTATCTTGCTCGTAAAGCCACCGGCGAGGAAATCGGGCCGGACATTTGAAAGTTTGTTGATTGCAGCCAACGTGCTGGCACCTGCAGGAGCGATGACCGAAGTACCGCCGTTCAACGAAGTGGGAAGCACATTTGATGCATTGACGCGCGGTTGAATGTTGAGTTGGATCTGCGTCGGTAGATGAATGCCTCGAGTACCGACATATCCAATCTCTGCCGTGTAGTTGGTTAGGAAAGTACGCTGGATGGTGAGGGTGTAGGTCTCCGCATAGGGGACCGTCTGGTTGGGAATGAAGGCAGCGGTGGCGGCACGTTGGTCCGCGAGACCAGCCGGTGTATTTGGGAAGACGAGGATGCCGCCCTTACCAGGAGGAAGACCTCCGTTCGCGAGGAAGTTCGGGTCTCCTGGCTGAGGGTTGCCAGCGTTGCCGACATCATTGGTGGCCGAATACTGCGGAGGAAAGGAGAGGGTACCAAGGTTGTCAAACAGCACATCGTAGGACAGCCCGAAACCTGCGCGAATAGAGGTCTTGTCATCGGGTGCAAAGTTGACGCCGAAACGAGGCGCAAAGCTCTTGTAAGCTGGTGACGGCTTTCCGAAATTGATCAGCCCAGGGACGGACGCGGCAGAATTCAGCGCTTGTGCCCGCTCGCCGACAGGAACGGCGGTGAACTCATACCGAAGGCCACCGTTGAGTGTGACCCTGGGGCTAACCCGCCAGGTATCGTTGACATAGCCATACAGCGCGGTCTGATCGCCGTAGTAGGTCAGGTTGCCGGTTGAACGCTCCCCGAAACTCGTGGGTGCGAGATCCTGAAGAAACTCTGAGAGTGCATTCCACTCGTAGTCTCCTCGCGCTCGCTGCGTGAATCCCTGAGGAGAGATGTACTTGCGACCGTCAAATCCGATCTTGATGGTGTGCTTTCCCTTGACGTAGCTGACGTTGTCGACGACCTGATACAGATTCTGAATCGTGAACTGTGGCGCATTCGGATCCGGCCCAAGATTGACAAAGCCCTGATCGTCAAAGACCAGGTTAGGGAATTGATCCAGTCCGGGATAGCTGAAGTTTCCAGAAGTCACGGTGTTCGAATAGCGATTGAAGCCAATGCGGAATTCGTTGGTGAGGTTTGGTGTAAACGTGTGAAATTCGCTAAGTGCAACCAGCTGGTAACGGAATGGCTGTTGCGTGAAGAACACTGGGAATGGAACTGTATTGGTTGCCGTATCCGTATCCGTGAGCCGGTTGTACAGATAACGTCCGCGGAAGCTGTCTTTGCTGGAGATCGTGTAGTCCACGCTCGTAGTCAGGACGTCGAAGTTTGAAGGTGTGCTTGCTGTGCTCTGGTAGTTCCCCAATGGGATATTGGTTGATGCCCCTGAGACCGCAGAGTTGACCGTAAGGAATTGCGCCCCTGTTGCCTCACTTCCGCAGGCGACGTCGGCCGACGCGTCAATTCCCGTCCCGTTTGGCCCCGTCGTCGTCGCTGCGGGTGTGTATTTAAGTCTTGAGCCAGATTGTTTGCATTCAGGCCGTAAGGTGTACCCAGCGACTGAAGAGCGGTGAGTCCTGCGGCAGTTGGCACGCAGGAGAAGATGGCCGGGTTCGACCCAATCGAGTTACGTTCGAAATTGGCGAAGAAGAAAAGCTTATCGCGCAAAACCGGTCCGCCGACCTGTCCGCCGTAGCGATTATTGTCGTAGCGGGGATTGATGGCAGGCTTTCCACCCTGAGTGCCGGATTCGGCGTTTAGATTGCGATTCTGGAAGTACTCATATAGCCGGCCGTGGAACTTATTCGTTCCGGAGAGGACGTTGGTATTGAATTGCCCTCCTGAAGAGTGGCCGAACTCAGGGGAAAACTGGTTTGTAATCAGAGTAAAGCTCTCAACCGAGTCGTTCGGTAGATAGATGAGCGGGCCGGTTACTGCCTTGTTATTGTTGTCAATTCCTTCAATGGTGAAGTTGTTATTGCGTGGGCGCTGGCCTCCAATCGAAGGTCCGACGCCGATACCGATGCCTCCGCTTGACGCCACTCCGGGGCTCAGGAGCGAAGCGTTCAGGACGCCGAAGCCAGCCGATCCACCGGATGCCGTCGACGGAAGGTCGGTGAGCTCGACATTACTAAACGTCTGGGTGAGATTGGTGCTGGTAGTGTCTAGCGCGGCTCCAGCCTCTGCCGCGACTTCCACTGTAGTGCTGGCTCCAATCGAGAGACCTACGTTGGTAGTAGAGGTCTTATTGAGCTCGATAACGATTCCGCGGAGGGTGAACGGCTGAAAACCGGAAGAGCTTACGACGAGGTCATACTTACCAGGAAGCAGGTTGCCGACACGGAACTCGCCCGCGGTTCCTGCCTTAACCGTGCTAGCCACGCCAGTGTCTTCATTGGTAACTACAACAGCTGCGTTCGCAATAGCAGCACCTGACGGGTCTTTTACGGTGCCGACTAAGTCCCCGCTGGTGGTTTGACCCAATGCGGCGCCGATAAAGGCCATCGTTATAGCGGGTACAAAAAGGGAAATTCGTCGCATGTCTTCTCTTCTCCAGGGATCGAAACCGCGACATCTCGGATGGCCATCAGATGGCTTACCGAAATTATCTTTCGATTAGGTCGCGTGGGAATGAAGATAGCAATTTCATCGCCAAACCTTGAAAAGGTTGCCACTCGTCCTAAGTGCCTCATTATCATCATCGTCAATGGAGGCTCTCAATGAGAATTGCTAATTTTCTATGAATTTTTATAGAGATCGCTGGTGGACTATGGGTGCGGACGCTATATCAGGTCGTCCTTTTGCCTCAAGCTTCATATATCTCTGACCATATTAGTCGCCTATTCACTTGATATCGGACTCAACCCGTCGTATATTCGATTTATCACAGTTTTCAACATTGGGATTTGTGAGTTTGATTGGGAATTGGAGTGTTTGACCAGATCCCCGCGGGATATCTCTTGGCGGAGACCGCGAGGACCTGGAAGCTACAGCCGAGTGACTGCAGGTTCTCTGCATTATAAGGTTCGATCTCCGGATCGTTCTACTTCGGCTCGAAACTCCATTGCATATCAGTAAACCCCCTCAAAACTCCCCGGCGATTTGTGTCATCGATCGGGATTTTGAGGACTAGCGGTCGACGCTGTGGTGCGCCTGTTTTTGCCCGCAGCCTTCGATCTCACAGATGGACTTGAGGCTAGACGCCGTTCTGAAGAAAAGAGAACGCGATCGGTTTCACTGAGCACGGACGTTTACCCGGGGATAGGAATGAAGCAGACGACGCGTAAGACGATAACGAGCAAGAGAGAGAGCCGGGCACGGATTAGCGGAAGTCGCGGTTGGATCGCGGCAGGAACGCTGGCGGCTTATGCGGCGATGGGTGGAACGAAGACTGCGATGGCCTCGGTGGAGAAGGCAGATCCGGCTGCAAATGGAGCGGCCGAAGCTTCATTACCGCTCAAGAAGTTTGACATTCCGGCAGGCCCCTTGGATGCCGCGGTGAAAGCCTTCGAAAAGGCGACCGGTTTGACCGTGAAGATTGTGCTCCCGGCGGGAACTGTGGTCGGGTTCAATTCGCAGGGGGTCGTGGGCCTGTATCGAGAGGACGAGGCGCTGCGTCTGCTGCTGGAAGGCACCGGGCTGAACTATCGCGTGGAGGATGCCACGACGATGCTCATAGGAGTGCAGTCGAAAGACACGATTTCTGTAACGGATTCAGTTACAAACTCGGTCTCGCTCTCGAAGTTTACTGAGCCGCTGATCGATACGCCACAAAGCATCAGCGTGATCCCGCAGTTTGTGCTGAAGGATGAAGGCGTTTCCACTCTTCGCGATGCTCTGCGCAACGTGCCGGGAATCAGTCTGGCAGCGGGTGAGGCCGGCGCACAGGGAGACAATCTGACGATTCGCGGCTTCACCGCGCGCCTTCCCACTTGAATGAAAAAGAAAAAGGATTCAAAGAATACTTTAAAGAACAGGGGCCAGCTTTCCATGTGATCAGCCTCGATCTTAACCTCTCGCATGAACCTACGCTCGAAAAAGAATTGAATGAACTGTTGTCGGACACCACGCTAAGAGGAATTCTCGTAACGACATCGAAAGGCGCTTACATTGTATCCAAACTGGTAGAGAAAAAAGGCAAAAATGGGCTGAGGTTCGTCGCCTATGATCTGCTAAAGGAGAACCTGCATTATCTCAACGCGGGGATCATCGACTTCCTGATCAACCAGAATTCAAAGCGCCAGGCCTTTGTTGGAATCGGCCAGCTTGCCAATCATCTTTTGTTTATGAAGCCAGCACCTGATACCTACTTTTTCCGTTGGAGATCATCAGCCGGCAGAATTTAACATCGTACCTGAGATCCGGACATCATTAGCAACCAGAACGAGATCAGGCATTGGTTAGCGGATCGGTGTCGTAATTTCACCGCAAAGGCACAAAGACGCGAAGAAATACATTGGGCTCAACTTTGAGTTGGCCTTGTGCCCTTCTATATAACTCTCTAATCTCATCGAATTTTTTAAACAAGGCTGCATTTAAACCCTTCGAGGCCTGACGCATTTAATTTCAAGTCTTTGGGTTAGCGATCTAATTTTATCGTAGATGTCGATGAAATTGATTTAGCTAATTTTTCCCTGAATGAGTAGAGATTGTTTGAACCTACGCCTAGGTAAAATTAAGGCGCGGTTCTAAAGACGCGTCCGCCGCGACGGACGGGGAGCCAGGGAGCCGGATAACAGATAAACCCTACTACAACCTACAGCATCAATTTTTTAAAGAAAGACATTGGACCGTTGAGTATGCAAGAGACTTCTCTAGAAAGTTATTAACCCAATAACATAAGACCCCTTATTGGGATACTTTGCGGTAAAAAAATATGCATCACTGAGGAGTCTTTTCAAAACATGAAAAGCTGGAAAATTTAAATCTGTTTTATTTTGAACCGGACCTTCTGATAACCTGGAGGCCTCCAGGACAAACTCGGGTACCTTTATGCCATAGTCCAATTTTTTTCCTTGCTCTGCTGACCACCTTGATAACCACGTTACGCCAACCTCTCCATCGAAAGAATCGGGTCGTGCATACGCGGGATCTTTCATTGCTTCATCTATGGAAATAAAGACGTATCCCCGGTCTTGCATAGCTTTTGCCACTTCGTCAAATGCATCGGCGTTGATACGATTAGCATGAACCATAAGGATCTGTTTGATCTCACGGCCGAATAAAGTCAGTGGATTGTTTTTCAGCAGCTTCCCACCGGCTTAACGTGTATGGAAGGTAAGCTTCACGGATACGCTGGGCTAATTGGGTATCACCTTTCCGCAAAGCAGCATCATAGGCACCGGAAAATGTATAATCCTGATACGTGATTGTATTGGGAGCAACCACATAGTTATGCGATTTCAGAAATGCTTCAAGATCCTGGCGGATCTGAAGGTTATCTCCGGCTGAAAGATAAGGATGACGATAAAACCGATAGGGCAGCCCTGCCTTTTGTGCAAGCGCCCTTGTGACACGCTCTCCCTTCAGTATTTCATTTTTATAATCTTCAAATGAGATCTCATTAATGTTCTTATGCGAATAGCCGTGATTACCTAACTCAAATCCGGCTTCCAGCCATTTTTGTAAAAGCGCTACCCGTGCAGGGTCAACAGTTCCATTGGATTCCAGTTTCTGTTCGTTTACAACGCCGAGGATAGGCATCTTATATTTTTTAAAAGTGGCAATCAACTTTTCAGTGATCTCCATTCGCTCAGTGTCATTTTCGCACTGGCAAACAACAGGAAGGTCATCGAATGTGATGGCAACATAACGTTTTGGTGCTTGTTGCCCCACCGATGTTCCTGTCAAAATTGCCAAAAGCAAAAGCATTAAAATAAATGAAAACAATGAGGTCTTCATTAAATAAAGATTTTGCGGATACATTAACTTGAGATGCTTGATTACAATGTAACGTACGATTTTCGCGAACAAAAGACAATGTCAGCAAATGCCCCATGGTCGCCCGTTTTGAATCCCGTGCTTGCGTAGAGCGTTACCCAATACGGATCATAAGAGTAGAAACGATAACAAAAAATTTTTTTATACTTCTGATCCCGATTTGATAGAACATTACCTAGTTCTTAGTCCTGATTATGAATGCAAAAATTTAAAATTAATCGCCTTTATTTTCATCCTTGTCTTTTTTTCTTTTGATACGGATTTGGATACGGTCCAAACAGGTGTGCGAAAATCCACACCGGACAGAAACGCAAATCCTTACTCCCAAACCAATACGTTATCAAAAGCCCTGACTTTTCACGCATCGTTCAATCATGGACCTGATGCTGATTTCGGTATGGGAGACAAAAAAATTTATACCGGAGATTTTAAAGGGAGCCGCCAACAAAACGAAATCCCAACGACGGCCGGATTAGGAACTCCACCGTTACTCATTGCAAAAGATAAAGGTAAATATGGTGACGCCTTAGAGTTTACAAAAGATAACAGCCACGTTGTATTTTATAAACTGGATAAGAATATTCAATACAGTGAAAAAGATTTCAAAGGATCCGTGTCTTTATGGATGAGCCTTGATCCCAACGAGATTCCTGATAAATATTGTGACCCTGTACAATTAACAGATAAGTATTACGCAAGCGATGCCATCTGGATTGACATTACAAAAAATGATGTTCCTCCTGATTTTCGGATGGGTGTGTTAGGAGATGAACGCGTGTGGGACGTGAAAAAACTTCAAGGAGCGGCAGAGGAATTCTTCTGGCACCTTCTTAAAATTTCCAATCCTCCATTTCAAAAAGATAAATGGACTCATGTCGTTGTTACCTGGGAATTAAATGGATCCGACATTGGCAGAGCTAAACTGTATTTTAACGGTGATTACCGAGGACAATCCGGACCCGTAAGAGAACCCTTTCTATGGGATACTTCCAACGTCACCATGCGATTAGGTACCGGTAACTACATTGGATTGATGGATGATATTTCTCTATTTAATAAAGCGCTTACACCTGACGAAATAAAAACGTTGTACAACCTGAAGAATGGAGTCTCGGAATTGCATTAAAATAGTCCTCAGTCGTTAGTCCTTAGTATTGGTAACTCCATAAAGTTTCCTGTCTCCGGACGCTGTCAGAAACGCAAGAGATTTGATAGCTACCATAAGTTTCACATAAGTACTATCTTCGCCACTGAAAATACCTGCTAACAAACCTCCATGGTAAAATACCTTATCGTTCTATTTGCATTTTTTTTTATGCTGCAAACCCATATCGGGTTCTCCCAGGCAACAAAGAATTCCAAGCGACCTAATATCATCTTCATCATGTCTGACGATCATGCATATCAGGCAATTTCGGCGTATGATCGGAAACTGATCGAGACACCGAACATCGACCGGATAGCCAAGCGGGGTATGCTCTTTACGAATGCCAGTGTGACTAATTCCATCTGTGCTCCATCTCGCGCCACAATCCTTACAGGTAAGCATTCGCATCTCAACGGAAAAATCGATAACCATTTTCCCTTTGATACTACTAACGTGACATTTCCCATGCTGCTTCAGCAAGCGGGGTATCAGACAGCCATGTTTGGCAAACTCCACTTTGGCAATAGTCCCAAGGGATTTGACCAGTTTAAGATACTCCCTGGGCAAGGGGCATACTACAATCCGGAATTTATCACCAAACATGATGGAAGTATTAAGGTGGAAGGCTACGTGACCGACATTGTCACAGATATGACGCTGGACTGGCTCCGGAAGGAACGCAAGCCAGACCAACCTTTTATGTTGATGTATCTGCATAAGTCTCCCCATCGTCCATGGTTGATGGCTGAACGTCATTTGCAGGAATTCACCAATAGGAAATTCCCGGAACCAGCTACGCTTTTTGATGACTACTCAGGCAGGACGTCTCCTGCTGCTGAAGCAGAAATGAATATTCTCAAACACATGAGCTGGGCTGGAGACAATAAAGTATCCCCTGAAGTGATGGACGAACTTGGGATTGCAGAAATTGGAGTCGACAAGCCAAGATACAAGGCTGAATTCGGGAGACTGAATGCTGCTCAGGCGGAAAATTTTAAAAAAGCCTACTCCAGGGTAAATGAAGAATTCAAAAAGATGTATCCTTCCATGACTGATGAGGATAAGATGAAGTGGAAGTATCAGCGCTATATGCAGGATTACCTGGGTACAATCAAAGCAGTTGACGAAAACGTTGGAAGACTGATTGACTACCTGGAAGCCAATAACCTGATGGACAACACCATCATTGTCTACACTTCAGATCAGGGATTTTATCTCGGCGAACACGGCTGGTTCGACAAGCGCTTTGTGTATAATGAGTCATTCAAGACCCCGCTATTGATAGCCTGGCCCGGCAAGGTGAAGCCAGATAGCCGCTGCGATGAACTTGTCCAAAACCTGGACTTCGCGCAGACTTTTTTGGATGCTGCCGGAATTTCAGCCCCTTCTGATATGCAAGGTGAAAGTATGGTCCCTCTCCTCACAGGACAAACCGGTAAATGGACCCGGGATGCAGTTTATTATCACTACTATGAGTATCCCGCAGAGCACATGGTTAACCGGCACTATGCAATCGTGACAAAAGATTACAAACTGATCCACTATTATTTTGTAGAGGATAAATGGGAGCTAATCGATCGCAAGAAGGATCCAATGGAGCTGAAAAATGTTTACAACGATCCGGGATACGCCAAAGTGAAACGAGATCTGCACATGAGACTGGAGAAATTGCGAGCGAAATACAAAGATAATACAGCGCTAAGTCAACGATACGTCGACCGGTTTCTGAAAGATGCCTCCGCTGGCAAAGTGTCTGGCGTTACAAAAGAAAAGGTCGATCAGATTCTCGAAAGGAGAAGGAAGGATCAATAAATTATTGATTGAATTATGAGATATGAATTAAAAGCAACCACCTTAACGCAGCAGACATCGCTAATCGGTTCACCCAGAACCATTCATAATTTATAATTTTCTTTTGCGTGTACGCGCTGCTTTCTTCGCTGCTTCTGAACGCTTACGGGGCCCCTTAGTCCTAGCAGCTTGCTTAGCTGAAGCTGACCGCTTCGAAGCTGAACGTTTCTTTGCAGCCGAATGTGCCTGGCGAGAAAGGGCTTGGCGCGAAACTGCTGATCTACCTTCACGCTTCAAAGCACGTACGCTCGCCCTGGAACGTGTTGGAGAGATGGGTTCATGTTTCTGGCCTTTATCATATGCCCGCTTGGCACTCTTACGGGTTTTCTCTGATGTCTCCCCTTTCTTTGGCGGTCTTAATTTAACGCCTGCTCTGCGAGCTTTTGATAACCCAATTGCAATGGCCTGCTTAGCTGACCTCGCACCATGCTTCCCCTCACGAATATGTTCTATTTCTTCGCGAACAAACTCTCCGGCTTGAGTACCCGGTGACTTACCCTGGCGCTTTGCCTTCTTAGCTCGGTTGATTGTTCTCTTTTCAGGCATATTAGTTACATTTTCCTATAGCCCGTCAATTCATATGCCATTGACATAATGTAGTACAAAATGTTTCTGCGCTAAAGCTTGTAAACCAAATTGTGACCAGTAGCTGCGGAAGCTTCAAAAATTAGGGTCTTGATTTGTTTTTATTGAATAAGAGTTGGGTGAATTCTATACTACCTTGTATTTAAAAAAAAGAGCCAGGACTAATCCCGGCTCTTTTAAAATAAATAACTCAACGTAGGATTTATTTCAGTCCGTAAAGCTCTACATGAGCCTTTTCCTCCTTTTGGTTTGGCAGCGTCTTGTAAGTGAACGTCACTTTCTTTATTTGCTGGCTGCCTCCCTTTAAATCAATCTTGCGGGTTTCAGAACCTGCTTTCAATTCCTTTTTAACATCGAATTCCTCCATATCACCGGATTCATAAAATACCTGAATGCCTGCAATATTGATCGGCGCATCAGTGACCTTTAACAGAATGGACTGGAATTTATCTTTTCCCAGAACAGAGATAGATTGATTCTCCATTTTAAAGTCTGCCTTTACTTCACCGATCTTATGCCATCCAGGCTTGTCACTCAGCATAATGCTGGGTTCTTGAGCAAATACTGAATTTAAAAGTGCTGCGAACAGCACCACAAATACTAAAGCTGATTTTTTCATAGGATTATATCTTTACGTAAATGTTAATCGAAAAATGTACCAATGAAAAGGATTGCAAATGGCTGTTATTTGTTAAAAACACGATGACTTTTATTTAAATCTTGCCATGATTCCCCGAATGTGTGGAATTACCAGGAAAATAATTCTACACCCGACACCAGGGTCATGATGGCCCCTCGCCGATCGTTACCTTCCATCACCATTGGTTTTAGTTGGCAATCGTATTACCAGGCAATAGAAGTTATCGCCCGCACTATTGTCGGCATGATATTTTGCATCAGAATATAGTCTCTTAAGGAATGGTTTGTCGTGCGACTAATTCATTAAGGCGAACATTCAATCGACTAAACCTAAGGAAACAAAATCCTTACCACCTGACCTGGGTATACCAGAAAGAGACGAAAGAGGCGGCTTTGCTTGTCACGAGCAAAGCAGCCTCTTGCTTCCTTGTCGTCGGTACCGCCAAATCTAAAACGCATGGCTGCCAAAGATGAAAAACTGCTTCAGGAATTGCATGAAACACTTATGAAAGAATTCATGGAACAGATAGGTGAATCTATAGACAACATTCAGGGCAATCCTGACACAGCCAAGAATGATTCCGGATCAGCCTCAACCAACGAGTCTCTTGCACCAACACAAGAACAGCATTATGGTCCTGACAAGATAAATGAAATAAGAAATGAAGTCGCAACAACCCCATCAGCAGCCATATTGAATCCAGATAAGCAGAGTGAATTAATGGAGATCGTTAGACAAAAAAGTGAAGCGTTTGATCACGAATTGCACAGCTTAGTATCAAGCAATACCTCGGCTGACAGTTATACCATTGAATCAGCAGCACAGAGATTCAAAGGCGAATTAATGAATAATTTTCGAAAACAACTTACAGAAAGGAATTATGCCCTCGCACATTAGCAAGCGCGCGAATTGATTAGCCTAGTAAAATATCCGGATGGTAAACTCTTCGAAGAAACATCTCAGAATTCTTTTCCATTTCCATTGAGTATCATAAAAGTATAAATCTGATTCATTACTTCTGTGAAGGTCCGGCCATCAATTGCTTCGCATAATTTTAAGTTTTCACACCGGTATTTTGTTGCTATTTTGTACGCATCTGATTTTGATAAGACCGTAAACCAAAAGTCATGCGAATATCATTATACATCCTATTGTTTTCAATCGTTTTCTCGTCGTTATCTGAGGCACAAGATCAAATTCCTGAAGCTGATTCCATAGCGTTTCAAAAATTCCTTACGCTGATGAACTCCACCAGGGAACAAAGTTATGTCACCGCCGGATCAGGAATAGGTAACATGGAGCCACTGATATTGGAGGCTAAATTTTCGCCGAGCTATTTCTTTGCCAGGAACAAGAAGTTATGGGCAGTTATGATCAATCCGCAGGTGCAGGTCAGAATTCTCAATGAAAGATCGCTCCCAATTCGTATTCCGAGCTACAGGATCTATGGGACGTTTTACAGGGAATTGAGATTTTGGAAACATACTTTTCTTCACCGGCTATTTTATGAAAGCGCTCTTTGGAATTTATCCTATGTACATCATTCCAATGGCCAGGATGGAAGTTTTTTCACAAACGACAGCACACAGGAGGTAAATTTCAACAATGGCGATTTTTCTACTGACTACCTGGAGTTCGGCATTTCCACATATCGTGTAAAGGAGATCGACAAAAAGTTTTTTTCCATCAGAAGCTTCAAAGCTACGATGGAGTATCATCCGCTTCAATGGTACAGCGAAGGGTTGAGAGAACGATATGGATCCTACCGGATTTTTGGAAACGTTGGCGTTGTGGGACCACAAAAAGATCTGAAACGGGAAAAAATCATGCAATGGCTGCAGCGATCAAGCCTTGAGGTAAAGCTAGGCTGGATCTTGGGAACCATGAATGGGATCTCCCCGCTCGATGTCCCCAGTCGCCTGATCATCGATGTTTACTATAAATACTATCCCAAATGGTTTGATGAGATCGCTTTCTTTATCCGGTTTTATCGTGGACAGGATTATTATAACATACATTTTGCCAAGGAAGAGCTAAGCAACCTTTCATTTGGAATCACTTCGAACATTATGAATTTCAGACAAGCGGTTAACCTCTTTAAATAATTATGAACTATGAATGGTTTCTCAAATAAGACTCGGTTACGTTCTTTGTTGGGAACTCCTAAATCACATGGCAATTCATATCTCATAATTCATAATTTATAATTATTTTGGAGGTCATGTATTCAAATATGTTCGTAAGGCATAAAAGTATCTTACTTTATGGCGTATCCCTCGCTATTGTTTTATACCTGCTGCAGTGGCTCAAGGTCCGACTGTTAATTCTTGATCATGCTTTTGAAATCTATGTGGGCATAATTGCCATTATTTTTACAACACTCGGCATCTGGCTCGGACTTAAGCTAACTAAACCTAAGATAGAAACTGTAGTCATAAAAGAACAGGTATTTACCGAGCGGCCTTCTGACATGAAGATAAAAGAAGCCGCATTTCGGGACTACAACCTTACAGGGCGCGAGCTCGAAGTGCTGCAACTGATGTCCCGGGGATTAAGTAATCAGGAGATCGCCCAGCAACTATTCCTTTCCCTGAGCACCATCAAGACTCACAGCAATAATCTTTTTGACAAGCTGGCTGTGAAGAGACGCACACAAGCAGTTGACAAAGGCAGACAGCTCGGCATCATCCCGTAAAATCCTCATGCCAAAGGTTGAAAACCTGGCGCTTTCGAATGATTCAACCTTTAGTATGAGAGAAAACCCGCAGGCAAAACACATTTTTGCACATTGAATTTAACCTTATGAGAAAAAATGTGCTCATTTTTGGATTGATCGTTGGTACCATTCTTACCGGCATGATGCTTTATTCAGTCAGGCTTTGCTACACAAACCCAAAGTTTGAAGGCAACGATGTCGTTGGTTATGCAGCCATGCTGGCGACCTTCTCCCTGATCTTTGTTGCAACAAAAAACTATCGCGACAAGTATAACCATGGATTTATCACTTTCGGAAATGCCTTCAAGGCTGGTGCATATATTTCGCTTATTGCCTCTACAATGTATGTGCTCGTTTGGCTAGTGGATTACTACCTTTTCGTTCCCGATTTTTTGGATACCTATACGACTCACGTTTTGCATAAGGCGAGTAGTGACGGCGCGAGCCCAAAGGAACTGGAAGAAAGGGCAGTGGAAATGGCAAACTTCAAGGAACTTTACAAAAATCCTTTGTTTGTTGTGCTCATCAGCTATTCGGAGGTGTTACCCATCGGCTTGCTCATTTCCCTAATTACTGCGCTTGTTCTTAAACGTAAACCAAAAGAAGCGCAGGCCGATAAATAATTCGTTCAAAAAGCGACCAGCATAACATAGTAAAAATCCCGCAATTTTCGCGCAACCGATATCTTGCCAGCCGTGGCCGCGAACACGTCGCCACGCTGGGGCTAAATGCCAGTACAAACATGCCAATAGCGTCCTGAAGAAAGGTTCCAGGGGGATTTAAACGGCCATAGCCTGCTTTTCATCAGGCCATTTGGTCTGTCAGTGCCGTTTACCGTACTGCGGGCCTTTAATATTGCCTATTAGTTAGTACCTTTATCGATCTAAAAGTTATCCTGCTGTTTTGAAAAAGGTCCTTACCTATATCTTCGTTACGCTAGTTTCATTTGCCTATAGCTATGAAGCGATCGATTTTTTTTCGAAGTCGCACGACCCTAATTTTTATTGCGAGGAAACCGGTTCGGAATCGGAGGAACCCACCTCGAAGAATGAGAACCTGAAGTTTTTTGATGATGAGGATCTTAGCAACAAACACTTGCATAACTGGGTAATTTTTGAACCCATAGAACTTGGTCGTTTGAGTTCTGACCAGCATACCAGTTTCTCTTCATCCGATTATAGTTACGAGGTTTACTCCCCTCCCGAAGCGCTGTAACAGCGTTTGACTTCCACCCAGGGCTTTTCGCCCCTGTCAATTCACGCTGAGATTTTATTCACATCAATCCTTACAGATTTTAATCTATGGCTAACCGTCATAGGTCCTGATCATTGGTTACAGCCCTTATTTTATGAGCCCACAAAATAAAATCAAAACAGGTTTGACTTTTCAACACATAAAGAACGACTTGCCATCAGGCCTGGTTGTTTTTCTTGTTGCCTTGCCGTTGTGTCTGGGGATAGCGCTCGCATCAGGTGCGCCGTTGTTCTCCGGGATAATAGCCGGGATCGTCGGGGGAACCGTTATTGCTCTGGCAAGCGGCTCTTCATTAAGTGTCAGCGGACCTGCCGCTGGATTGACCGTTATTGTCTATAATGCGATAGCGGACTTAGGCAGTTATGAAGTGTTTCTGGTTGCTGTGGCGTTAGCCGGCATATTCCAGATCATCCTTGGTTATTTAAAAGCCGGAATTATCGGCTATTATTTTCCTTCGAATGTCATCAAAGGGATGTTGGCTGCTATTGGCATTATTCTGATCCTGAAACAAATCCCCCACGCTGTCGGATACGACATTGACAATGAAGGGGACTTTGACTTTATCCAGTCCGACGGTGAAAATACATTTTCTGAAATTCTAAATTCGATTGATCACATTCATCCCGGTGCCGTGATCATTGCCGCCATTTCACTTTTTATTCTGATCATATGGGAGCGACCTTTTTTAAGGAAGTTCAGCTTCTTTAAAATTGTTCCCGGCGCCTTGATTGTGGTGATCCTGGGGATCGTAATCAATGAATGGTATAAAATAAGCTTTCCCGAGTTGTACTTGTCGAATGAAGAACTCGTGCGGTTGCCCGTAGCAGATTCTGCTGCAGGATTTATCGACCAGTTCACCTTGCCGGATTTCTCGGCCCTTAAAAATTACCAGGTATATATTGTTGCCATAACGATCGCTATCATTGCCAGTCTGGAATCGTTGCTAAGCGTTGAAGCAGTGGATAAGCTTGATCCTTATAAACGCAACACACCCACCAATCAGGAGTTAAAGGCGCAGGGACTGGGGAATTTTATCTCCGGTATGATTGGTGGCTTGCCAATAACGGCCGTTATCGTTCGCAGTTCAGCCAATATAAATGCAGGCGCAAAAACCAAACTGTCGGCGGTCTTGCATGGATTGCTATTGTTGCTCAGTGTTATCGGATTCGCTTCTGTACTGAATAAGATCCCGCTGGCGAGTTTGGCAGCCTTACTTCTTTTGGTTGGTTATAAGCTTGCTAAAGTTTCTCTTTTCAAATCCATGTACAGGCTGGGTATGGATCAGTTCCTACCGTTTATCGTAACAGTAGTGGCTATCCAATTCTCCGATCTGTTAAAAGGGATTGCGCTGGGAATGGCCGTCTCTATCTTTTTTATATTACGGAACAATTATAAGCGGAGCCATGTCTTTCAAAAGGAAGCACTTCAAACCGGCGAAAAAATAACAATTCACCTGGCGGAAGACGTCACCTTTCTTAATAAAGGTAGCATTGCACATACGCTTGATCAGTTGCCCGACAATTCATCTGTTATCATTGACGGCAGTAAGTCACACAGCATCGATATGGATGTTATCGAGATCATTCATGATTTTAAAAGTAGCGCCAAGCTTAAGAAGATCACCGTGGAGCTCAAAAACATTCCTGAATTCAACGGAGTATCAGCCCATTAGGAACCAAGATCCAGAAACCATGCATGATTCATATCACACAACATTTGAAAATAATGGAGCGCCGGTTGAAGGGCACACGAAGTCGAAACAGGAATTCTTTGAACAACCAGATATCGCTCCTTTCAATGAGAAGCATGTCTTGCATGAGCTGAAACATTATCTTCCCTCTCAAACTCCACTAAAGGATTTCATTCATCATAATTCCCTGCATGCTTTTCAAAATCTGAAATTTTACGAAGCGATCTTTAAAGCCTCCAAAATATTTGGATATCAGGTGACGCTGCAATTAACGGAATACAGACAATTGTATAAGATCGGGCGTATAAAAAATGATGTTCTGGAAAAAGTTATCACTGAAAAAAAAGGAGAGAAAATTTAGTAAAGTGGAAGGAGAATCTACTTTCAAAAGAATATGAAACATCCAATTACGCCGAGGATAGGATTATTAAGGGCGCACTGGAAAGAGCATTATAAAATAGACCTGGATTCCCTTGTGCAGCCCCTGCTTTTCAGGATCCTTTGCAGTTATTTAGATCAGGGAATTTCGATCTGGAATTTCCCGGTAAAAAAAGAAGGCTTCCTTTTTTCAATCCGGGAATTGGAAAAAAGCAGTTTCGCGAGTTTTTTTAAAACAGAAAGAGCGAGGCAACTTTTGTTAGGATGGAAATTGTACAATCGCCAGATCTCCTTAAAATTGTTGTTGGAGACGAATCGCTATTTTGAACAATATTTATTTGATCAGCAATTCAGTCATCAGGGTTGGTCCGGCATAGTTTCGTCCAGTAGAAGACTAATCCTCACGTCACTACTGGACCGCAGAACTATATCCCTTCACGATCTGATTAGTTTTTGAATTACTGTTGGAAATTGATGCCCTGGATTCTCAATTCGGAAAAAACTGGAAACCGCTCATGCACGACGGTGTCAAAGCAAACCGGTGAACTTATTTGCGCCACGTTCCTCATACAGAATTAACAGGAGGTATTTACGATCTGGCAGGATGCGTTTGAATGGAGTTACTATGATGAAGTGCTGGCCGGAATTTCATTTACAAAGAAAGAAATTACCTATACATCTCAAGCTAAAAGTTTCCAGGCATTTTTCTGCATTGATGAGCGTGAATGTTCTTTGCGCAGGCATATTGAAACAGATAGATTCCGGCTGTGAAACTTTTGGGACGCCTGGTTTTTTTGGTGTTGAATTTTACTTTCAGCCGGAAAATGGAAATTTCTATGATAAGCTTTGCCCTGCGCCAGTAACACCAAAATATTTGATTAAAGAATTTGATGGTAAAGGAAAAACGAAAGCATGAACTGCTCTATACTAAAGCAACTCATACTTTTTTTGCCGGCTATCCTGATTACGCTGACCCTTGGGTTCTGGTCTGCCATCAATTGTTTCTGAACCTATTCAGGCCAGCAATGAGTCCTGCTATTTCCAATGCGTTTGCGCATATGGACAAAGATGCTCAGGCTTACCATTGAAAATAAAGATCCTGAAGATCGTGAAAATGATCTGCAGATTGGATTTACTGTTGAGGAGATGGCGGCGCGAGTCGAGTCTGTATTACGAGGTATCGGACTCACAAAAGAATTTGCACCGATTGTATATGTTATTGCACATGGCTCGAGCAGCGCCAATAACCCTCACCATGGCGCACATGATTGTGGAGCCTGCAGCGGAAGGCCCGGATCAGTAAATGCAAGTGTGTTTTCTTTTATGGCCAATCATCCGAAAGTAAGAGCGATTGTTAAGCTCAAAGGAAATTGTTATCCCGGATGAAACACAGTTTGTAGGAGCTCTGCATGATACAGCAAGTGACCAGATAGTATATTATGATGAGGAGATCTTCTGCCTGAAAACACAAAACACCATAAGAAAAACCAGCAATGCCTTTGAAAAGGCTCTGGACCTTAACGCTAAAGAAAGATCCAGAAGATTTGCTTCGATCAACACAAAAATGACCTTCAGAAAGTTCGGGAAGCTATCCGAAAAAGATCTGTTTCATTGTTTGAACCTCGGCCCGAGCTTGGCCATGGAACGAATACACCTGTGCATTGTCGGCAGACAGAAATTTAACCAAAGATTTGTTTTTGGACAGACGCGCCTTTCTGAATTCGTATGACTATACAAACAGATCCGGAAGGCAAGCTTCTCACGGGCATTATGAAACCACTTGGCCCAGTATGCGGTGGGATCAGTCTGGAATATTATTTCTCAAGAGTTGATAATCATAAGCTTAGGCGCCGGAACAAAACTGCCACACAATGTGATGGGACTTATCGGTGTTGCCAATAGCAGCGATGGCGATCTGAGGCCCGGGCTTCCTGTACAAATGATTGAAGTGCATGATCCGGTTCGCTTGCTGATCATTGTCGAGCACTTTCCGGAAGTGGTTTTAAAAACCATTCAGTCTGTTCCTGAAATGTATGAATGGTTTATCAATGATTGGGTTCATCTGGTTGTCGTCAATCCTGAAACAAACAAGTTCTATTATTTTAAAGACGGGAAATTCTCCGACTATATTCCCATTGTCTCAAAACAACTGATTCTGTCCAGGATTTTAATACCCTTGTCGAATCAGCTAAAGAAATGGAAACGAATCAAATTGCAGATGCCACACAGGAAAATCTACCGGTCTACGTACTTAATTAACTGATTCTATGTCACAATTGCTACAATTTTTCTCTGGATACCATTACTTGGATTTCTGATCAGCTTTTCATCCCGCGTAAGAAAGGAGTCTATCATTTCTGGTATTGCCATTTCTACCAGCTGGCATTCACTTAGCAGGCGCTCTGATTTTTGTTGTATTCTGGTTGATTCAACAATCATCCGATCCTGGATATAAACACATCGTACTTTTTAAATCGGGAAATATTGAAATCTTCATTGATTTTTATTTTGACAGAATTACAGCGGTATTTTGCCGTTGTCGGTTCTTTGATAGCATTTTTAGTTGCCATTTTTAGCCGTTATTATATGCATCGCGAAGCAGGCTTTAAGCGTTTTTTCAATACCATTCTCTTCTTTTTTTTAGGATATAACCTCGTGATCTTTTCGGGAAATTTTGAAACCTTTTTCGCGGGCTGGGAGATCTTAGGGATCTGCTCCTTTTTACTCATTGCGTTTTACAGAGACAGGTATTTGCCTGTAAAAACGGACTAAAAATAATTTCAGTTTATCGTTTGGCGGATGTATGCCTGATCCTGGCGATGTGGATGAGTCATCATTTGTGGCATGAAAATATTACTTTTTTGAAACTCAACGATTCCTGCATTAGTTCAGGATCATCTTCAGCAACACTATTCGCTTGGTATTTTTATTTCATTATGATTTTAATGGCTGCTGCTATTAAATCTGCACAGCTTCCTTTTTCCTCATGGTTGCCAAGAGCAATGGAAGGCCCGACTACCTCCAGCTCAATTTTTTATGGCTCTCTGTCCGTTCATTTAGGTGTTTTTATTCTGCTTCGGACTTTTCCATTCTGGCAAGATCTGCTTGTCATTAAAGTGACTGTCATTGCGATCGGCCTTGCGACCAGCTATTGTTGCAACAGGTATCGCCAGGGTTCAGTCCACTGTTAAAACACAAATTGCCTATTCTTCCGCAGCTCAGATCGGAATAATTTTATCGAAGTGGCACTTGGCTTTCACACTTCTTGCCTTGATTCATTTTGCGGGAAATGCCTTTTTAAGAACCTATCAGCTATTGGTTTCCCCATCGGTGCTCAGTTATCTGGTTCATGATCAGTTTTATCACTTTCTCGCCGCGCAATCCCGGACAAAGAGCCTCGATGCTTCAAGCAAATTCAGCCAATTCTTTTTACATGTTGTGCATAAAAGAATGGAACATGGATTTTATCCTTCATCGTTTTTTATGGAGTCCGTTTAAATGGGTTGGGAATAAACTTGAATTTCTTACCGGAAATTAACGCTGATCGCTTTAATTGCGGTCTTTATGCATTTGGATTGTATTGCTTCTATTCAGATGAAACAAGTTCGCGCCACTGACGGATCTTTACCTTACTCTTTTCCTTTTCTTGCACTGGTCTTAATTTTAAAAGCATTTACCGAAAGAGGCGATGCCAGGAGAGCCTGGATCCTAATATTTTCAAGCCAGTTTTTTATTGCGCTTTCCATAGCATTGAATAAACAGTTTGAATTTAATCAAATCCTTATTTACCTCAGCGGAGGAATTATTTCCGCTGATCGTTGGATACGCCTGTCTGCATAAAATAAAATGCCATCGATAATGACATTGACTTAAACAAATTTCATGGATATGCATATGAACAACCGAAAGTGGCGTCTTGTATTCTTGCTGTCGTGCCTGGGCTTTGTAGCTTTTCCGATTACGCCTGCTTTTATAGGCTTTGACATATTGCTCACGCATATTCAACAAGGATCAGATCGTATTGATCATCCTGACATCATTCTGTTTTGTATTCATAGAGTTGTCGGTACTGAGAATGTATGCGCGGGTTTTTCTGGGACAGCATAAAAAACCGTATCACGCAATTGCCTTTCGGTCATCTTAAATCTCTACTCCCTTCTTAATGAATCCACTGGCTTTGTCAGCGCTGCCCTGATAGCCTGGAAAGAGACGGGAATGGATGCTATTGCAAGGGAAGCAACTGCAGTGATCACAAACACCTGCCAGCCTATTTCAATCCTGTAGGCGAAAGTTTGCAACCAACCGTGCACAAAGTAGAATGCTATGGGAGATGCAATAACAAGCGCAATCAGGATTGTGAAAAGGAATTCCCTGGAAAGCAATCCAATGATGCTGCGGACCGATGCGCCAAGCACTTTACGGATTCCGATCTCTTTTGTTTTCGCATTGGCCATGACTGTGACTAAACCAAACAGTCCAAGACAGGCGATCAATATTGCCAACAATGTGAACCAGGAGAATAACTTCAAAAACCTGGATTCTGACACATTTAGTCTGGCGAGATATTCATCCTGGAAGGAATATTCAAAGGGCATTTCGGGGCTATAGCTGGTCCATATTTTTTCAAGGTCACCTATGGTGCTGCCGAGATCCTGAGGGCTTAGCTTCAGAAAAAAATTACTCCCGTTGCCCACCTCCAGTATAAACCCAAAGGGCCTGATCACCTCGCGCAAGGACGTAAATTGAAAATCTTTCACTATACCGATGAGCGTAACGCGCTGTGAAGAACCATTGTCGTCCCATATAATCTGCTGGCCAAGGTATGGAGGCTTTAACCCCAATTGCTCAACAGCGGTTTCATTCAACACGATGCCCTGCGCGTCGGATATAAACTGGTCGGAGAAATTTCTGCCTTCCTTCAATTCAAGCTCCAGTGTAGGAAAAAATTCATAATCGACACGCATAAAATTCAGACTGATGCGATTTTCGCTGATTGATCGAACGCTTTTCGTTGCATTGTTATACCCGAATATGCCGTCAGCGCGGGCAATGCTTACAACGCCTGGCACCTTTTTCATGCTATCGATCTTATCTTCTGGCCCTGCGGTAGGATTGCCGATACCACCGCGTACATTCGGCAACAGCATGACATGATCTTTATTAAAGCCTGGATCTTTACGTTTCATAAAGTCAAGTTGTTCCGAGACGATCAGCGTTCCGACGATCATGATCGTTGAAATAATAAACTGAAATACCACCAGCCCCTGGCGCAACCGGATACCCCTGCCCGAATGGATAAAGCCGCCCCTTAAAACGTTCAATGGCTTAAATGATGACAGGAAGAAGGCGGGGTACAGGCCAGCTAAAAGTCCGATCAACAGTGCACATGAAGGTAAAATGATCCTCACATATGGACTACTGGAAAACGCTAAGGATAGGTCATACCCTAGTATCCCGCGTGAAACGGGTAACAATAGCGTTGTAAAGATGATCGACAAAGCAAGGGAAAGAAAGACCGTTAGAACCGATTCTGTCAGGAACTGACGAACTAACATGCGCTTTAGCGCGCCGGTAATTTTTCTAACACCCACTTCTTTGGCCCGTTTGATGGATTGGGCCGTAACAAGGTTTACGTAGTTAATGCCGGCGATAAGAATGATAAAGACGCCTATGATAATCAGCGCTTTTACATTAAGAATATCGCCATTCGCCGATAACTCCGACTTGAGCCTCGAATACAAATGGATATCAGTTAACTTCTGGATATGAAATTCATTCTTACTGGTTGGTTGATGTTGCTTGACAATACTCTTGATATGTATTTCGAATGGAACGGGATTTACGCCTGACTTTATGCGGGCATAGGTATAAAAGTCATTCCAGTTCCAGTCGACGTCCGCATTTCTGCCGCTCTCGAAGGGAATGACCACATCGAAGGTAAAATGTGAATTCTGTGGCACGTCTTTCAACACGCCGGTCACAATATAGTCTGTGCCATTGTTGACATTTACTCTGATGATCTTGCCAACAGCATCCTGATCACCAAAATATTTCCTGGCCGTGCTTTGTGAGAGCAGCATCGAATGAACGTGACTTAATGCCGATTCCTTACTGCCGGAAATGAATGGAAAATTGAAAACGGAAAAAAAACTACTATCGATTCTCAGAACTTCTGTTTCATAAAAACTCTTGTCACGATACTGCATTAAATACAACCTTCCCCTATTTGGGAACAACCTGGTGACAGACTCTAATTCGGACAATGTCTGCTTCATGGCGTGTGATAACGCCGGTGGTGTTGTTGCATCCGGGACCTTATTCCCGGCGTCATCGACAAAGTCCCTCACAATGCGATAGACATTTTCCGGATCGCGGTGAAACCTGTCATAGCTCAATTCATTTTCAACAAACAGCACAATGATTGTAAAACAGGATAACCCCAGTGCGAGGCCCCCAAAGTTCACAAAGGAGAAAATCTTGTTCTTTAAGATATTTCGAAAGAGGACGGAGAAATAGCTGGTCAACATAGGCAAGCCTTTTCGGCGGGTTAGGTTATTCTGAAAATCTGGTCAGAAAAAGTCAACCAATATTCCTGCCATGAAAAAAATTGCTATATGACTTTCACACGCACATTGAGAACAAGGATGGTGTTCGCCAGAGAATTAATTTTCCCGAAACCGGGCACGCCGGGTATTGAACATGTCGAATAATAGTGAACTTCAGCCTAGATAGCTTTGAAGGTTCTGTTTGAAAAACGCCGCGCTATCGGTAATACTTTGAATAGAGTTGCTGGCAAAATTGCCCCCCTGTTCTATGAAGTAAAACTGAAGACCCGCACGCGTGGCTTCCGGCAGAATAACCTTATAGTCAATAGAACCGTTGCCTAATTCCGTATAATCCCTGGTGACTTTATCCATGTCTTTCACGTGCCACATCACGAAACGTCCTGGCTGTTTGCTAAAAAGCTCGGCGGGGCTCAGCTTAGATGAATGCATGACCCAATACAGGTCTATTTGGAGTTTAACTAACTCCGGATCTGTTTCGCGCATCACGATATTGTAACCATTCTCACCACCATGATCAATGAATTCGAAATTATGATTGTGATATGCAAAACCCAGTCCGGCCTTCTTAACCTGTTCACCGATCAAATTGAGTCTTTGCGCAAGCAACCTGAATTTGTCGAGCGTCCGTGATTGAGGATCAAGCCAAGGCCAGGTTATATAACGCTGGCCCAGCGCATGAGCGCCTTCGATACACTGATCAACGTGACGCTTCAAAGCTTCCAGAGGCTTATCCAGAAAGAGGAATAGATCATAATGACCGCTGGAAGTGGTCAAGTGATTATCATCCAAAAGTTGTTTGAAGTTTGCAGCTTTCTGACCGTAATATTTTCCCTGCTCCGCATCATAACCATAGGTTTCAAGGTCTTCATAACCTAATGACGCGATCTTCTTTAACGTTCCCGTCAGATCACTTGCCATTGCATCGCGAACGGTGAAAAGCTGCAAGCCCATCTTATACTTCTTAGGAACAGCGCGCGTGAGTCCTGGAGTGGTAATAAGTGACGTTGACATAAGGGCACCTGCTCGAAGTATAAAATCCCGGCGACCAATTGATCCGTGTGCTTTCATTTCGAATACATCATTTAAGTCGTCCGCATCCCTCCTCAATCGTTAAAAATAATTTCAACGTTCTTTAAGAGAGTAAAAGTACCAAAGGAATTATTCAGTCCGGCATTAACACCGTAACAGCACAACCTATTTCTTTACCAATTTCATGATGGATTGCTGATTCTTGACGATCGTGTCAAGCGTTCTCTGATTCTTCAGGATAAGCGTCTGGTTTTTTATGATAGCCCGCTGGTTAGATAGAATTGAGTTCTGATTTTGTTTCAATGACTTTTGATTCTCAACGATGATCCTTTGATTTGTTTTGATCACATTTTGATTTTTCAGGATAGTTCCCTGATTACTTTTGATCACGCCTTGATTGCTTACAAGAAGCCTACTATTTTGAGCTGCAGCCATTTTTTTGGGGGGTTAAATTAACTTGGTTAATATCGATAAAGACCTGTAATTAATAAAAGTATGGAACTTTGAATTGAATGCCAAATGTAGACCCCAACCTAAGGTTTTGTACCTGGTATCTGCGCTGTATTTATAGGGGATGGGATGATCTCGTCAGGAACGAAGCCACGGTCAATAAGTTCATTCATATCAATCTTTTTGGTGAGCAGTCCCATTTTCAATCCCATGTCCTGAATGAGTTGAAGGTCTTTGTCCGTTGGCGTTAGGTTCACGTAGCTTACCCGGTGTGGTTCAGCCGTGAGCACATATCTCAAAACTTTTTCATCCTGACGAAAATAAGGCGATACCAACTTTGCTGCTTCCTCCCTGTGAGTTTCTGCCCATGCACCAGATTCAGCGATACCTCTCACCAGATCCTGAACGATTTCCGGATTATTTTTGATAAGGTCCTCATGCACTACTAATGCACAGGATATAAAGTTTGGCCATATATCTCTTGCATAATAAAGGACGCGCCCTATCCCATCAAGTTCTGCCTTTGCACAAAAAGGTTCTCCAACAAAAAATCCATCGATCGCGCCTGCAGCCAGGGAAGTAGGCATGTCCGGAGGCGGTAAGATGACAAAAGTTATATCATCCTGTTTCATGCCATAGTCTGTCATAAGCTTATGTATAACAAAGTTTTGGTTGCTGAAGTCGCTCGGAACGGCAACCGTCTTTCCCTTGAGGTCGAGTAAACTTCTCGCTTTGCTATTTTTTGCTACAATGATCTCAGAGCCGTCGCGATGCCCGAGGTAACAGATCTTCACCGGTACCCCCTGCTCACGAAGTTTCATTGCCAGCGGTACGATCATAAAAGTTGCCTGTACTTGTTTTGCTTCCAGGGCACTTACCACAGTAGGGAAGTCGGAGAATACGCGGGAGTTAAAATTTGTTTTGGTCTGCGTAGTCTTTGATGCGTAGTCCGTAACAGGACAAGTAAGGTGACATGTAACGGGAAGAAATCCTACCGTTAGCTCCCGCAGCGCTTTCTTGTTTGAGCCCTCATGTATGACATCCCGGGCGTTGCTTGTCTGGCTGTTCCATGGACGATAACGAAGCAACCCCAATACAGTGAGTGCAAGGACAACACCAATGATAAGACGGGCACTTAGATTCATTTGGAGATTTGTGATTTGTGATTCTTATCCATTTAAAGATAAACCATTTCAATCTGAAATCACTAAAAAATTATCAAATCACTAAATCAACGAATCATTAAATGTACTCAGTCCTAGCTCCTTCAATATCTCCCTCATGGCTTCAATAGCAGCAAGGTCAGTCACGTCGCGGGGCTGCTTGGAAGTCACTTGCAACTCGCGGCAGATTGTCGCCGGCCTTTTTGATAATACCAATACCCGATCGGCGATCTGTGCTGCTTCTTCAATGTCGTGCGTTACGAAAACAACGGTCCGTGGTCTCTTTTGAAGCAGCCGGACCAGCTCGCGTCTCATACGAAGTCGTGCCTGATAATCAAGCGCGGAGAATGGTTCATCCATCAGCAGAATGTCAGAATCACCCGCAAGCACGCGTGCAAGCTCGACACGCTGACGCATACCTCCGGACAATTGATGGGGATAGTGGTTTTCAAAACCTTCGAGATGGATCAATTGAAGAAGGTCAGCGAATTCTTTTGCCCGAACCGCTGGATCTTCTATAGAACGCAATCCGATATGAATATTTTCCGAAACAGTAAGCCATGGAAAAAGGCCGTCTTGTTGGTAAACGGTCCTGATGATCCCCTCTCTTCTTATCGACCCGGTTAAAGGTTTGATATGACCCGACAGCAAATTCAGAATGGTTGTCTTACCACACCCGGACGGCCCTACCAATACTACGATCTCTCCTTTATTAACGGCAAGATTCAGATCGTTCAGTACGGATACTGCGCCATAGCTATGCGAAACTTTCTCTAGTACAAGGCTACTCATAGATCATTATCTTTCATAGCCCCATCTAACGCCAGGCAGTTTTGTTAATTGAGCCAACAAACGGTCGATACCCATTCCCAATAATCCAATGACGATCATATAACACACTGCTGAGTCCAGTCTTAAGCCGTTGCGCGCTTCCCAGATACCATAGCCGAGTCCATCCTGGCAGCCTACCATCTCAGCGGCAACAATTACAACCCATGCAATTCCATAACTCACCCGCAAAGCTGTAATTACCTGCGGCAGGACAGCCGGGAAAGTCACCTTTGTCAGTAGTTCGATACCTTTATAGTTGTAATCCTTCGCTACCCGAAAATAAATGCTCGGAATTGTCGCGACGGCTACCATCGTTGCCAATGCCAGCGGGAAAAATGTTGCCATGAATATCAGGAATACGGCGGGTCTGTCGCCGATATGGAACCACAATATTGCGAATGGTATCCATGCAAGGGGTGAAAGAAATCGGAAAAAATTGAGCATGGGCACAAAAGCATACCTGGCGTGAACGTGTTGTCCCATCCAAAGGCCCAATGGGATACCCAGGACGGCGGAGATAACAAAACCTACGGCGACTCTCCACAAGGAAGCAATGATGTCGTTCAGCAGCCGTCCCGCAATCACCTCTTCACGGAAGCTCAGCGCCACGGCCCCCGGTGAAGGCAATGCATAAGCCGGAAATAGCTCTAAATAAGAAATGATAAACCAAACCAGCAAACAAGCCATAAGGACGACAACGGGCAGCGTCAAACGAAACGCATCATGCTTTACCATTTTATCATTGATATTTAGAGGGGAATACAGTCACAAATTTGAAAGTAGCAAGAATACCCGAAAGCGAAAAACTTCGTCCTATCCAACACTTTATCTATGAGCCCTGAAATTTAGACAAATCGAACAAGGAGACTTATATTGACTGTTTCATTCGTTTGAACAGATTGTATCGTAAAGGGTATTTATATAAACTCTTATGCTCAGGATAGGAATTATTGGTCTCGGTGATATTGCTCAGAAGGCCTATCTCCCCTTAATAAGCTCGAGAAACCTTGACCTGCACTTACATACACGGAACAAGAAAAAGCTTTCGGAGATTGGCCAGCAATACCGCATTGCGAATTTGCATGAAGATCTTGGATCGCTTTTGCATAGCGGTATTAAAGCAGCGTTTGTTCACACCGCCACGCATTCGCATCACGACATCATTGAACAATTGTTGCTCAGTAACATACACGTTTTTGTTGACAAGCCCGTTACGTACGATTATTCATCGACTGAAAAGCTATTTTCTCTTGCGCACGAAAAGAATCTTTTACTGCATGTCGGGTTCAACAGAAGAGTGGCACCAGCCTACCAGGTTCTGAAAGCCATAAAAGACCCTAACATGATCATCATGCAGAAGAACAGAAAATCATTACCTGCGGAGATCCGTACCTTTATTTTCGACGATTTTATCCACGTAGTTGATACGCTGCGTTGGATATTTGATAAACCCATCACACAGATGATCGTAAATGGAAAGAAAACGGATCGTCAGCTTCGCCATGTGGTCATGCAATTTATTTCTGCTGACGGAGCAACCGCGCTTGGTATCATGAACAGGGATAGCGGCACAGTGGAAGAACGAATAGAAGTTTTCAGCGCATCAGGCAAGCGGATCGTAAATAACATGGTGGATCCATTGCTGCGCGATGACAAAATGGAATCAAGGATCATCCCGGATGATTGGCAACCAACGCTTCACAAACGAGGCTTCGACCAGCTTATCGACACCTTTTTGAGTGCTGTTCAACAAGAAACTTTCGATAATAGCCTGGCCGACGGCGCACTGTTGACTCATCGGCTATGCGAGGAGATCACACAAACGCTTGAGGCGCTTTAGACAGCCCCCTTTTCATTTAAGGTGAATCATTTTCGTACGCTTACGGACAAATAAGATCCATCATCGGACATGGACCTGGCTAATAAAACTCATTTCATGGCAATACCCTATTATGAAATTTGGGCATAGTTATTATGTCAATGTTCAGATAACCTCTAAAATCTACGTTGATGCTTTCAGTTTATCTCAAAATTACCTGGAGGAATCTGCTTCGAAGCAAGTTCTTTTCATCAGTCAATATCATTGGACTCGGCTGTGGTATCGCCATGAGCCTTCTCATGATAATGCATGTCCGGCATGAACTCAGCTATGATACGTTCTTTCCTGATCACGAACTGATCTATCGCGTGGCTTCTGTCAAATGGGCTAAAACGTCGCCAATGTTGGCTCCGGCGCTAAAGGGTGAAATGCCTGCGATGGACATGATCGGCAGGTTTTTTCTTGAGGGTCCGGAAGTGATCACCCATAATGAAGTGCAAATTCCTACGCAATTCAACTACCTGATAGATCCATCTATTATCACGATCTTTAATTTCAGCTTTCGCTATGGCAATGCCGCCAATGCCCTGGCAAACACCAACTCCATTGTACTTACGATGGACGTTGCCGAAAAGCTTTTTAATGATGTTAATCCCATAGGTCGTGTAATCAGGATCGATGATGATAAAGAATATACAGTAACAGGCGTAATTGACAACATCCCTTCGAACTCCCACCTGAAAATAGAAACCTTGATCTCCATTTCCGGTAACAAAGTTGAACAAAGTGACTCCCGTACATGGAAAGCAGTAGACACCTATGTACGTTTCAAAAACTTAGACGATGTAAACAAGGCGGCCGCCAACCTGAGAGCGTTTCAATACCGATTTCTTGTGAACCGTACAAAGGAGGAGATAGACCGGGATGGTGATTTTTACGAGCTACATGCTGTGTCTTCAATTCATCTGAATTCGCACCGGGAAAAGGAAATGGAACAAAACAGTGACATGCAATTCATTTACATATTTTCATTTCTTTCCGTCTTTATCATTTTCATAGCCAGTATAAATTTTATCAATCTGTTCACAGCTCAGTCCGTGAAGCGGATGAAAGAGATCGGTATTAAAAAAGTAATTGGTGCAAGTCGCAAACAACTATTTCAGCAATTTTTGTCGGAAACATTTCTTATGACTCTGATCGCTGCTGTCTTTGCACTTGTGCTGACTGATCTTGCGTTGCCCTTTTATCGTCAGTTAACGGGACTGCAGCTCAAGACTGCGGACCTTTTTAGCCTCTCTAACTTATCGCTCCTGGCGATCATTATTGGAGTGGTTGCGATGCTATCGGGATTCTATCCGGCATTCGTGATCTCGAACTATAACATCTCTGAAAGCCTGAAAAACAAATATACCCCCCGGGCAAGCGTTAACATGCTACGAAAAGGCCTGGTTATTTTTCAATTCATGATCTCAGGACTTGTCATCATACTTACGCTGGTCATCTCCAAACAGATGAATTTATTACACAACAAGGATCTCGGATTCAGCAAAGACCATGTGGTAACGGTGAAGCTTTACGGGGCGCTGGCAAAGAACATTAATGAAAATCGCGAGACCTTAAAGAATGAGCTGATGAGAAATCACAATATCAAGAATGTATCTGTCTCAACGAAGGTGATCGGCGACAGGTTCGGTTATGAGAATTGGGTAATTTACGGAGAACCGACAGAGGACCAAATTAACCACCGATTTATCCGGGCGGACGCAAGCTTTATTCAGACTCTTGGACTAACCATTGTTGAAGGGAGAGACTTTATACAGAACGACTCCATCGTTTCATATATAGTGAATGAGGAAGCAAGAAAACAGTTCGGCAGCTCTGAAATTGTCGGTAAGCAGTTAGGTTTTGATGCGGACAAGCCTGAGGGAGAGATTGTCGGAATCGTTAAAAACTTCAATTTCGCATCGCTGCACAATGACATCGAGCCACTGGTTATTGAATGCCGGTCCGTATGGCCAGAGCATCTTCTTATCCGCCTGAACGATGCCGGCGACCCGTCTTCATCAATAGCATACATCAGAGAAACGATATCGGCTTTCACCCCCGGAGCATTGGTGATAGTCAATTTCCTGGATGACAAGCTTGAATTGATGTATCAAACCGAGAACAATATGTTCCGCATCTTCCAGATATTCTCTGTGTTGTCAATCATCATTGCCACCCTTGGCCTGAGTGCCCTATCAGCGCACGCCGTTGAGTCGCGGGTTAAAGAAATCGGCATTCGTAAAGTTTTGGGAGCCACTGTTTCCAATATTCTATTAATGCTTTCAGCCAACTATATAAGGCTTCTCGTTATTGCATGCCTCCTTTCTATTCCTGTGGCTTATTATTTTGCTAACGTTTGGCTTACATCATTTGCTTATCGAACGACGCTCGCGTGGTGGATATTTGTTACGCCGGGTATGGTATTGATCACGGTTACGTTGTTTATCGTAACAGTTCAATCTTTAAGGTCAGCATTAGCAGATCCTGTGAAATCACTGCGGTATGAATAATTGACCGCTATTTTGTTGTCAGTTTTGCTGAAAGGCAGGTTCGAACATTGAGCCTTCCATTTTAGCGCAAAATGCCGCGAGTTTTTCAGGTATTTGCTGGAAGCCATCGCGAAGCAGGTCGTTGGCGTCAGCAGACATGGGAAATGCGCTGGCATTCATCAACCGGCAAGCCACGCTACAAGTCTTATCATCCATTCTCCTGAATACATACTCATAAACAACTGACACGTGCATTTTTTCAATGCTGCAGCTTTCGGCATATACAATTCCGTCTGCCGATAAAGTCATTCGCAATGGCGATACAATGGCCTGATAGTTTTCAAATGTGCAATGATGGACGCTACCAATGAACACCTGAGGCATAGCCTGTTCGACCTTTTGTAGTCCGGGCATCCATTCGGCTCTTCCTGGAATATTCATTACAACCATGTATGCATCACGGAAATTAACAGCGATATGTGATTCAAAATCCGGAACATCGTCAATAAATGGATATGGCGGGAGCTCTGGCGGTTCCGGCACTTCCTTTCTCACTTTGTTGAGCAAGGTAAAGCCATATGGCACTTTACCAATGGCAGCATATTCTTCTGACGAGCTGACCCATTCCAATCCTCCATTCTTAGAATCATGAGTTGAATAGCTCAGTAGGTTATCGGTTATCAGCAAATACTCATTGTTATTAATACTATTCTTTAATAGCCGGTGGGCAACGATCATTGCCAGCCCCGCCTGTTTTACGAAGCGTCCTACTTTCATTTCTGCAACGGGGCCATGATGCGCCACAAACTTGAGTGTAAGATCAGATAGGCTAAGACAGGCACCGCAGGGACAAACAGCATGTTGTTGCATCCATTTACGATGAAAATGAAAGGCACGGAAAATTTTAAGACACATGTCCTCAATTTCTTCTTTAGACGGAGCTGATCCTTTTCTGACCAACAACACAGCATCGCCCTCGATCTCCGCTACTTCGTAATCCTCATCGACAGCCTTTACAATCGCGTCAATGAGCATATTGATTGCCATTGAACCATGACTTAGCTCAGTATTGGTCATGAATTCTGTAAAACCGCTGATATCGGTGATCAGGATGGTTGCGCTTGTTTCTGCCATGGCGTGAATTTGTTTAACGATTGTCTGGGGAAGAAATCCAATTTATGGGGCTTTTCGCAAAAATTAACAAAAGACCTTAAAAAAGTCAATATTATTAAGAAGTTACGCTCCCGCGCTTTATCTCGTAAATGTCAACAGGGCTTCCAATCCCGCGCAGCGGTTCTCTTCCAAGATGAGCGATCTGGGTGCGGCCCACCGTAATCTGTTCAAGTACCTGTCCGCTGATGAGAAACTGCGTCCCATATTTCTTGTTAAGCTGCTCGATGCGGGAAGCTATGATGACCGGGCTTCCACTGATGGAGAATTGCTTTCGGTGGTCGTTGCCAATATTCCCTGTTACAATCGGGCCCGCGTGCAGCCCGATACCGATGCTTGTGGCCTGAACATGCATCTGATCCGCTGCCTTCTTCACCTGATCCAGGATAGTCAGGCTTGCCTGGAAAGCCATGTCTGCATGGAGCACATTTTCTACCGGTGATCCGAAACAAGCCATCAGCCCATCACCGAGGATCTGGAAAACCACGCCCTGATGATAATTGATAATTTCAATGATAGGACTCAGGAAATTATTCTGATACTCAAACACCTCTTCAGCTGTATGGGCATCTGCAAAAGGTGTGAAATTGCGAACGTCGAGGAACATGATCGTTGCCTCAAGTTTTTTGGTTGCACCTTTTTCTTTAATAAGGGCCTGCGAGATCTCTCTTGACACCTGCTGGCCAAACAACAGTTCAAGCCTGTTTCTGGCCTCAAGCAGATCTAAGGCAGCACGGATCCGTTTACTCAACTCCAGGGAGACAAATGCTCCAGCGCCGCCGGTAAAAACAAAGAACAACGACCGGATGTAATGTGAGTTAGAAGGGAGAAGATTCGCGTACATGTCGCTGGGATGAAGATATTCGAAGCCATAGAAGGAGACCGTTGAATACTGAATCCCAGCCAAAATGCCTGCAAAGATATTTACGCGGTAATCAAGGTGAAGAATTGAGAGTATAATGAACAATGGATAAACATACGCAACAGGTGAGTCGACAACGGATATTGTCCGTGAGACGTTCATCAGATAAAACATGATCGTAGTGGGAAAACTAATTTCTATCAGGGTGTGAACCATCTTGTACCAGAATGATACTCCACCTTGTCGTTTAAGTCTTCTCCTGAGGTATACCAGATTGCTTAACTGGTAAATAATGAAAAATACTATCAACAACATTGGGGTATGCAATAGATTTTCCCCGCCGTAGGATTCAAGAAATCTTTTATCGACAAAAAATGCGGTGTTGACGGTGGCCATTACGAGAATGGCGGAGAATAAGATGATCAGCAGCAGAGATCGTAGATATTCACTCTTGACCTCCTCCTGGTGAAGGCTGATCAGCTGTTGACTGACCTTGCTCCTGCCTGCCAGCCGCAACGGTCTTTTTAACATGTAATTCGGCATGAGGGTGGTACTCGATGCCAATTTCGTCATAAATTATGAATTGTCTCGATCAGGGATCTCCGTTACATTTATTCGTGTGGACCTTAGATCAAGACAATTCATATCTCATAATTCATAATTTATAATTGCCTTATGGATTTGTGAGTACTAACCCTAGCTCTACACGTCTGTTTTGTGCGCGTCCGGCGGCGGTCTTATTTGTAGCTACTGGCCTCTCTTCTCCATAACCTGTAGCCTCGATGCGTGAAGCCGTCACACCTTTTTTGATAAGGTATTCCTTGACAGCGTCAACACGCGCCTGTGACAACTTGAGGTTGGTGGCGTTGCTTCCATTAGAATCCGTATGTCCTCCCATTTGAAGGTTGTAGTCCGTGTATTCATTGAGAATACTTACAACCTCATCAAGCATCGGATAAGATGACGGCTTCAGAACGGCCTTTGCTGTTTCGAATGTGATTCCACGTGTTGCAAAGTTCAGACGTTTCTTCACTTCTTCCTTTACAACAGGGCAACCGTTATTACTTGGATCACCCTTAGATGTAGGACATCTGTCGGCATTGTCAGGTACGCCATCACCATCACTGTCAGTCGGACAACCTACATCGTCCACTTTGACACCTTTAGGAGTGTCCGGACATTTATCAACAGCATCCTGTACGCCATCTCCATCTTTATCAGGGCATCCCTGGAATCTATCCAAACCTGCTTCGTTAGGGCATTTATCCTGTGCATCTTCAATACCATCTCCGTCTGTATCGGGACAACCTGCAAACCTTTCTATACCCGCTACATCAGGACACTTGTCATCCTTATCAGCTACATTGTCATTGTCTTTGTCGGGACAGCCCCCCAGATTAGCTTTGCCAGCCAGTGTCGGACATTTGTCAAGGTGATCGGCTATGCCATCTTCATCTCCGTCGAGCGGGCAACCTGTCTCGTCAACCTTTGCAGTCAACGGTGTATCAGGACATTTGTCTTTCTTATCAGGCACCCCGTCATTGTCTGTGTCTTTGGGTTTGCGCAGATTGAATACAAGCCCGGCACTGTGTTGCAAATACATGTCATTGCCGCCCTGGTCTACACCATCCCAGTCATCAGCGATCGGCATGTTAAGAGTGTTGGCAATTTCCAAACCGATGCGGTCATTGAACTGAAAGAGGATCCCGGCACCTGCAGCAGCATTGCCAAATACACCGTCCGAAATAGGGCCTGTTACTAAATCATTATACTGTTCCGTATCAATGTAGGTACCTCCAAAACCAGCTACCAGGAATGGCGCGAACCATGAGTCCTCTTTTAAAATGTATCCATTGTTGAATTTATACTTCAGCTTCACATTAAGAGCAAAAAAATCACCATCGAATCCAACCGTAGCGTCATTGTCCTGCCACCGTACCTGGTTAAAGGAGAACTTTTCAACGAGGTTGAACGAAGGATTGAGATATTGTTGAACGGAAATGGCAGCGCCTACCTGCTTGAATTTGAAATCATAGAAATGATGCTCGTTTCCATTCAGGTCACCGTCGTACTCCGTCAGCGTGGCATGAATCCCAATCGCACCGCTTTGTGCGTTGGATAGTTGGCAGGCAATAAGGCAAATTAATGTACTGAGCGTAAAAAATTTTTTGATCATAAGGGCAGTGTTTAAATGAATACAATTTCAATAGACTAACTGCAGTAGTAGTAGTCCATTGGGTAACAGTAACAAATCGTATTGAACTTAACAATTATACAACCAACCTGCGAGAGGAGAAGTCAAGTTGCTCTCTGTGAGGTATCTTCAGTAGATAGCTTCGGTAAACGGAAAACGGTAAATGTGCTGAATGGGAATTTTATTCTACATCTACACTACGGTCTTTTCAGTTGCTGCCTCGACCGGTTCATTTTCTTTCTTTCTTCCGATGATAAGCCGGATACCACTATTGTATGTGAAGTAACTCCATATCCAGTTGATGAGCACAACAAGTTTATTTCTGAAACCTATCAGTGAGATGAGGTGAATGAACATCCAGATGAACCACGCCCTGAAGCCCTGTAACTTGTAAACTTTACCAAAGAACTTCAGGTCAGCAACAGCCTGATTGCGTCCGATGGTTGCCATGGAGCCTTGGTCCCTGTAGCGAAACGGTTGAAGCGGCTCATTCTTTAACATCCGGCCAATGTTCTTACCAAGCCAGACGCCCTGCTGAATGGCAGGCTGAGCCATCATCGCGTAACCCTCAGGGTTTTGGTCGCTTGGCATCACAGCGATATCCCCCACTGCAAAGATATTGTTGTAGCCCTCTACCCTATTAAACTGATCTACTTTAAGGCGGTTCCCCTTCAGGGCAGTTGTGGCAATGCCGTTGATAACTGTGCCCGTCACGCCGGCGGCCCATATCAAGGTCCGTGTACAAAGGGATTCTCCAGTATCAAGGCTGACCTTAAAACCATCATAAGACTTTACACGGCAATTCATCCAAAGCTTGACGCCCGCTCTTTCAAGAAGTTCTTTCGCCTTCAGCGCAGCTTCATCCGACATTCCTTTCAATAACTGAGGACCGCTTTGTATCAAGTGAATGTCCATATTTACAAAGTTTAACTCAGGATAATCTTTGGGAAAGACATGCTTACGCAGTTCGCTTAAGGCACCCGCGATCTCTACGCCCGTTGGACCTCCACCTACAATCACAAAGTCCATTAAGCTGTTGAGCTGTACCTCATCTTTTATCTGCAAGGCTTTTTCAAAATTTGTCAATATCGTATTTCGCAATGACAGGGCATCTTCGATTTGCTTGAGTGCAATCGCTTTCTCCTGGATCTCCGTGTTACCATAGAAGTTGGTGACGGCTCCCGTGGCGATCACCAGATAATCGTAATTAAGATAGCCGATGGAGGTTTCCACGAGCTGCTTCGAGGGGTCCACCGACAATGCGTCCGCCATACGAAAAAAGAATCCCGGTTGATCATCAAATATTTTTCTGAACGGATAAATGATCGAAGAAGGTTCAACGCCAGCGGTTGCCACCTGGTATAGCAGCGGTTGGAAAGTGTGAAAGTTCTGCCGGTCGATCAGCACTACCTGTACAGCCACATGTTTCAGGGACTTAGCCAATTCAACGCCAGCGAAACCTCCACCAAGGATCACTACTCTGGGTTTGTCACTTTTCTCAATGAGTGCTGGTTGCGCCATATTCAATTCATATCAATATGCAGTTAATAAACAAAAAAAAAGCCTGTTCCCCCAAATTGGAACAGGCTTAAGTTAAAAAGGTAAATTATTCTAATTATCGGTCACTACCATCCCGGATTGTTCGGCTGCAAATTTGGATTATTCCTGTAATCGGCAGCAGGCAAAGGAAGCAGGAAGTGTTTATCCGCCAGCGTAGCGCCATTCAGAACAGCACCGACAAAGTCGATGAATGTATCGTTTGCGGCATCATATACCTTGCGCAACCTAATCATATCGAACCAGGTAAGACCTTCATAGCTCAGTTCATGCCAACGTTCGCGCCATACGGCTTCACGGAAAGTAGATTGTGTGTAAGCGCCAAGTGCAGGTGTTACAAGTCCTGCGCGGTCTCGTATTGCCTTGAAGCCGTTATACGCGTCAGCGGTCAAACCTGCCTCATTTTGTGCCTCGGCATACATCAGTAATACGTCAGCATATCTGATCAATGGGTAGTTCAATCCAGAGTTACCAGTTCCCGGAGCACCAGGGGCACCGTTGGCAACGGGATCGAAATGTTTAAAGATATAGAATCGGTTCAAGGTTGTCGGCGCTCCTGTTCCACCGTCCAGATAGTATTGCTTGAAGTAGAAACCTTTTTCTGCGGTTCTCTTGTCACCTGTTTCATAAGAGTTAAGAAATGCAGCCGTAGGAACGGTAGTGCCAACTTCATTCGAAGCAGTGATGTTGGTGTTGTTGGGAAGGAAATAGGTCTGATAGTTGGCGTTGGCAACCCCTGCAGCATACTGAATTCCGAATATGTGCTCCAGTACGTTTTCCTTGACAGGATTGTGGATGTCGTCTAAAGCCGGGAACAATGCAATCTTTGTTGGATTTGCCGTGGCATAGTCGATCACTTCCCTGGATTTAACAGCGGATTTCTGAAAGTATTCTGCGCCTTTATTCAAGGGATATCCTGCCATAGCCAGATAGACACGGGCCAGCATTGATTTCACGGCAGCACCGGAAGCAAAACCGGAAGCGTCTGTCATCGGGAAATTGGCAGCTTCAGCATCGAGGAGATCCTGAACAATGGTCGCATAGACCGTTTCGATGCTCGCCCGCGATGCATTCACCTCCGAATCTGTCCACGAATAGATTGGCTTCGTAATGAGCGGTACTTCCCCCCACAGCTGGACGAGCCAGAAGTAGTGGAACGCGCGGAGAAACTTGGCTTGGCCGACCCATTTTTGCAGATCCCCATCTGTTATCCCCGGGATAGTGGGAATTCGTTCTATGGAAAGATTAGCGTTCGCGACACCATCGTACAATTGTGTCCACCATTGTGAAAGATGGAGATTGTTGCCGGTATACTGATATCCATATAAATTATTAAGGTCGGAGTTTTGACCAGTTTCAGTTTCAGCGGTCCCGCTCAACGCGTCGAGCATCTGAAAATTGGCTGAAAAAAGACCGGTACCATCCCCATGAAAACGAAGGTTCTCATAGATGCCGATCACCGCCGCCTGGGCATCTTCCGGCGTGGTGAAGAATGTCTCCGGCGCTATGTTCGATGGATCCTCTTCTTCCAGGAACTTGGAGCACCCGGTAGCAACCATCACCGTTCCACAAAGGAACAGGGAGAATATATTTTTAGTTATCGATTTCATCTTTGCATGTTTGCTAGTGAATTCATGAATCCATTAGTTTGATCTATTATAGTCCAACACTCAGCCCGAACATATAAGTTGTAGGTTTAGGATAGTCGAAGAATGTTTGTCCCTGTGCGAATGGATTCGTGTACGTGGAGACTTCGGGATCATTTCCGCTGAACTTGGTCGAAAGAAAGAAGTTCTGGGTAGATACATACACCCTTGCTCTGCTGAGGTGAAGTCTTTCGACAACAGCCGATGGCAGGGTGTACCCAATGATAAGATTCCTTCCACGTAAGAAAGAACCATCCTCGATCCAACGTGTATCAACGTTTGAGACGTATCCTGCTTTTGAATCACGCACAGCAGCAATGTCAGTATTTTGATTCTCAGGTGTCCACGCCCCAAGAACGCTGCTATAGCTATTCGCCAAACCGGTACGGTCTTCTCCCGAGTGCTTCGTCATATTCAGCACATCGTTTCCATAAGAATATTGCAGGTCAAGGGTAAGATCAAAAGCTTTGTACTTGACGTTGTTGATGAACGAACCGTAAGTATCAGGATTACCATTGCCTATGATCATACGATCAAGGTCATTGATCGCATGATCACCATTAACATCGAGGTATTTGATGTCGCCAGGTAGCAACGGTTTACCCGTGCCACGATACGTATTAGAACCGAACTTAGCAGCTTCGGCCGCTTCACTGGTTGACCACGTACCCAATCGTACTAATCCCCAGAAAGACCCGACTGGTTTACCTTCCATGATCACACCGGTCTGATTTGTGAAGTTGGGGTGACCAACGCCGAAGATAGGCGCGGGGTTAGCCAGCTTAAGAATTTTATTCCTGTTGATCGCGAGGTTGAATGTTGTCCTCCAGCTGAAATCACCGCCGGTTATGTTCTCAGTATTCAGCGTCAGCTCAATTCCCTTATTCTCCATCGATCCCACATTGCGTGTGATGGTCTCATATCCTGAGGTAACCGGCAGCGGAGCTGACAATAACATGTCCGTTGTTTTTCTATAGTACACATCGGCTTCCAGGACAAAACGATCATTGAGAAATCCTATCTCCAGGCCTATGTCCGACTGGGCGGTCTTTTCCCATTTCAGATCAGAATTGCCCAACCGGTTGGTTGCAACGCCGAGCGCACGGGCATTGTTGATCACACCCGTCACTGTCCGTAAGCTGGGCAACGCTGAGTAGGTGGTGATCTCCGAGTTACCTGTCAAACCATAGCTGCTGCGCAGCTTGAGGTTGGATATCACGGTGTTTCCTTTTAAGAAAGATTCTTCAGAGATACGCCAGGCAACTGCAGCAGACGGGAAGAAAGCGTACTTATTAGATTCACCAAATTTTGACGAACCATCCATGCGTCCCGTTACAGTCAACAGATATTTGTCGAGTAGACCATAATTGATACGGCCGAAATAAGAGTTGAAAGCAAACCTTGACTTGTTCGAGGAGATGGGCGGTGTGTCTACAGCGAAATCCTGTGCGCCACCTATATTGTTAGTCCCAAAGAAATCGGAAATAAAGTTTCTGGATGCAGCCTGGAACCAGTAAATGTTGGTTTCCTGCTGGGATGTTCCCACCATGGCTGTAAGGGCATGGATATCTGCAAAACTTTTATTGTATGTAAGGTAATTTTCGAACGACCAGAATGTTTCCCGTTCACTGCGAACCCTTGCCGTACCTCTGTCATTCGCAGGGTTAACATATGTCGGCGTTTGTGGCGCGGGGCGGCTATCATAGCGCTGACGTTCACGTTCGAGGATATTCACACCTACTGTCGACCTCAACTCGAGGCCTTCCGCCAACCTGATATTGGTATAGACGCTACCAAGCATCGTTCTGCTGATGAGGTTATAGGTGTTGTTCAATATTTGATCGACTGGATTGCGTCCACCCTCAATAGATGGAGAATAGTTCTTGTTGTGAGAGTAGATACCATTGGGATATTTCACAGGAAGAATTGGCAATGCTTCGGTGATCATGCGGACTGAGTTAAGACCGCCGGTTCCAAAATCCACGATATTTTCCGTCTGATGGTGATACCCGATAGTACCTCCTATCTTCAACCACGGCTTGATCTGCGTATCCATCACGAACCGTCCGGAATAACGCTTGAGGAATGAATTCAGTAAAAGACCATTGTCATCCCTGTAGCCGAGGTAAACACCATAGCTATTTTCCTTGTCTCCGCCTGTCACAGCGAGCTGATGATTTTGTGACAGCTTGTTTTGTGTGGACTCTTTCAACCAGTCTGTGTTATACAACGGATTGCCATTTGCATCAAACAAGGAATAAACACCAATATTTGTCAGCGCTTTTCGCGCATCCTGTGGATCCTGCCGCCCTGAAAAATGCGACCCTGTTCCGTTGGGGCCGCCCGTCGGGTTCCATCCCGCCGGGTCATAAACCTTCAGGTTGTCCCAGCCAAGTTGCTCGACATCCAAAAATTCACGGGCATTTAACATTTCCACCCGGTTAGGGCCGATAGTAGGAACGCTGAACTGCATGTCGTAGGAGACTTTTCCTCCTGTTGAGCTGCCTCTCTTAGTTGTGATCAGAATCACCCCATTAGCGCCCCGGGCTCCATATATAGCTGTTGCGGAGGCATCCTTCAACACTTCCATTGATTCAATATCTGCGGGGTTGATGTTGTCGATTGCATTGTTCAGAGAATAAGAACCGTCTGTTTGCGTACCTACAGGCATGATCACGCCGTCCACTACATAAAGCGGATTGTTAGAAGTACTGATGGAGCTAAAGCCCCTTATCCGTACGTTGGTCTGACCGCCCGGACGACCTGAGTTCACGCTGACAGCAACACCGGCAATTCTTCCGGCAAGCGCCTGTGCCACGGAGGGTAGCTGCCGTTCCTGGATCTCTTCAGATTTAACGGATCCCACTGAACCGGTAAGGTCCGATTTCTTTTGCGTACCATATCCAACGACAATAACATCCTGTAATGATGTTACATCCGTTTCGAGGATGACATCGATCACCGTCTGATTGCCAACAGCTACTTCCTTGGTCTGGTAGCCTATGAATGAAAACAACAGGATTGCGTTTTCATCAGGAATCTCAATTGTGAATTTGCCATCGCCGTCTGTGGAGGTACCGATGGTTGTTCCTCTTACCAGTACGTTCACACCCGGCAGGCTTAAATTATTTTCAGCGTCAGTAACGCTGCCTGACACGACGACGACCTGCCTGACATCCTCAGTGCGTTTGGCTGGCTTCAGGAAAAGGTTCTCATCAAAAGCCGCTGTAATGGTGTAGTCAATAACCTTGAATTTCAGGTTGGCAGTATGTCTCAATCTGCGTAGCACGTTTTCAAGGCTCTCGTCTTTGAACTTGAAATCATAGATTTCGTCGTCCTCCTTTACATCCGAAGGAAAGACGAATACGAACTCCGTTTCTTTCTCGATCACTTTGAAGATTTCTTCGAGGGTCTGCCCCTTAATTCTGGCAGAGACCCTCGCGGCCTTGAGATTCTGGCCTATTACGTTCTCGGCGATTAGCAACTGCATTGACATCACTTGTAAAATCATGATTATCAAACATTGCCATGACATAAACTTTAAAGTTTAGGTAGTGTAAATTCCATAGATTTGTGTTGGTTGAGGTAAATACTCTATTTATTTCGGCGTAGTCCGGGGCACCTGGTTCCGCCAAGAGTCAAGGGGTCCCGGACTTCTTTATTCCTTCGTCAGAGGGTATGAAGGGCCATGTCAGCTAGTTGCTGCATCCTTTTCCATAGAGAATAATCTGGTTTTGTGTTAAGAATTTAAAATCCACATTGTACATGTATTGAATGCTTTTGAGGACATTCTCAAGGCTTTGATCTTTGAATTGACCATTGATCGAGCAGTTGAGGATCTCGTCATTCTCGAAATCTATCTGGATGTTGTACCATCTTTGGAGGATAGCGGCAACGTCCGACAACCGGGCCTCATCAAACCGGAGCGTGTTGTTTCTCCACGCGAGAGACTTTGAAAGGTCTGCCTCAAAGGTAGTCCACTCCTGATTCCTGAACACACCTTGCTGTTTTGGATTGAGAATAAGCTGCTTTACTTCTTCAGGGGTGGAATTACCTATAGCTGCAACGACCTGAACTTTGCCTGTGGCCACAGTAACACTGATCTCGTTCCATTCGAATGCCTGTACGTTAAAAGATGTTCCCAGCACTTTGGTCGTAACATTTCCCGACCGGACGAGGAAAGGGCGAAGGGGATTGCGTGTCACCTCAAAGAAAGCTTCTCCGCAAAGGGTGACCTCGCGGACATCAGCAGCAAACTCTTTTGGAAATGAAATGCTGCTTCCGGAGTTTAGAAATACCTTGGTCCCGTCTGTAAGGAGGAGGATGGACTTCTCCCCGTATGGCGCAACTTTGGTGATAATTTCTGACTCGGTTCCGACGGCGAGCATATAGGCGCAAAAGCCGACCACAGCAAACAAAAGCACACTCAATGTCATCACCAGGTAAGTGCGCCTGGTACCGCTCGTTTCAGGGGGCGACAAATCTTTGTCGAACAGCCTGTTCTCTATTTGATCCCACATGTCTTCGCTGGTGGGAATATGTTCCTTGAACTGGCTTTTTTCCTGCGCGCTGAAAAAAGTATCGATCAGCCGTTTTTCTGATGGCGAAGCTTCCCCTGAAAGGTATTTTTCAATGATCTGAATGAATTCTTCCTTCTTCATTATTATAAGGTGCTGACAATAAGGTACCACAACCGGTCCCTATCCCCTACGAATCAAGGTAAACTTTTCTTAAGATTTTCGGAACATGAATCAGAGCAGCAGATAACCAAACATGATCACAATGGTCTTGTCAAGTCTTTTGCGAAGAACTGACAGAGCTTTGTGGATCTGAACTTCCACTGTCTTTGCGGTAATGCCCAATTTTCCCGCAATCTGCTTATGGGTTAGATTTTCAAAGCGACTAAGCTCGAAAACTTCCTTACAACGGGCAGGTAACTGATCGAGTGCTATTCTGAGTGAAGCGTCCAGTTCTTCCACATTGATGGATTCCTCGGTCTGGTTTACAAACTGTATATTCTGAATGAGCTTTAGGTGATGCTCTCTAAGTTTTCCATTCCGCAACTGATTCAGCGTCTGATATTTGATTGCCGCGGGCAAATAGCTTTGAAGATTTTGAATATCCGTGGTGTGTCTTCTGTTCCATAGATCAATGAAGACTTCCTGGACAATGTCCTTTGCCAACGCTTCGTCTTCAAGAACACCGAAAGCCATCCGAAAAAGACGCGTCTGAAAACGATTAAAAATTTCTTTTAATGCGCAGGCATGATCACCTCGCAGCATCTCAAGAAGCGTTTCATTTGTGAACGAAGATATATCCCGATTGTCCAAGAAATTTGTCTTTATAACCCGCAAACGTTACCAAACATAAAGAAAAATGGGAACATTTGACGGAGTCTATTGAGAAAAATGCATCAATAAAGCTGGGGGATATCGTATCACATATTCTCGCGTCAATCACCTGAAAGAAACACGACGAAAGGATACGTGGCCACGTTAATGGCGGTAGTAAAATGAGATTTTATGTGTCGATTCTACATTTAATTCTTACTCAAGAAGATCGATGTTGTTCAGCGGGATCAAATTGACATTGAACTTTCTGACGATCATTTGCATGATGGGATCATTCTCGATCTTTTGCACGATACGCCTTGTCTGATGCTCATCGTAACCCATCACCATTTGGTCGGTCAGGGCCAGATGACGAACACTATAATAAAAACCAGCGATGACATATGGACCGAATGGCGTATACGGAATGTCAAACGCCGTTCCGGTCATGTTGAACACGGTGTTAGCCAGATATTCCCCGGAATGATCAATGCCTTTAAGTCTCATATAATAATTTGCGGCATGAATGCGTGAAGACTGGCGGGGGTCGCTCATTGACAGCAGACCTGCTAGAGGCTTTTGTATTTTGGACTGGCCGATGAGAAGTTCTTTGGCATTCCGGTCATTCTGAGCATGTTTACGGATCTCTTCCTGCGCTGTGTCCCAGAATTCGACATGAGGTTCTCCGTCATCCACACGGATAAGCGAATGTATCGCATAGTCCTGTATCCCACACGTTATTTGGATGTCCAGCACCTTCAGTTCCGGATCGCCTGAGATCGCCTTTTCCAGCATCGTGCGCTGATGACGTGGGTGTGTTCGCAATGCATCGATGCTCGTGATCCAGTCTCCGGCGAGATATCCATCGTACGCATATACCTCCCGTAGCAGGAACTTTATCTTCGTATCGTTGGTGATCTTGTGGATCTTACCTTTAACTTCTATCTCCGGTTGCTCCTCAACGATCATTTTCTCAATCTCTATAGCAACGTGTGTTGCACTGAGCATACCACAATTCAATGGCGATCCTTCAACGACATGGAGATCGTGAACATGGCTAATGTAATTCTCCTGTGAATCTTCGGTTAAGTGTCCATGGGTCTGAATATGAACAAAATATTTCATGGGAACATTAGCATTGTTCATGCGCTGGGCTTCTTCAAACGTGCGCTTAATATCCATTACCACATCCGGTGTTATGAAAGAACCGGCAGCCCGGATAACATGTACTTCGGTCTCGATCCCCCGTTTCAAAAAAACGGCGGCCGTCGACGACATGGCATCGATTTGTAATTGGTTGAGATCGCGCGCATCAGCGCAACCGACGATAATGTGGATCTGTTTTTCTTTGCTTGTTTGCATAACGACGTCTTAACTTTCTAAATTAAGGAAAATTCCCCCATTGAAAGAAGATCATCATCGTGACATTCTAAACAGGATCCGAAAGCATTCAGGAAAGGCAACGCAGCATACATTTCTCGACAAATATCTTGGAAATGAACATCCCAGATATCCGATCAGCGCACCTGTATTGAGGCGTATCGCTAAAGACTGGATGCTGGAGCACAATGAGCTGACTGAAAAGGACCTTGCCAAGGTACTCACTTCCCTTGTTGAAGGAGTATCAGGAACAGAGAAGATCATGGCTGGAATTCTGTTGGATTACGCAAAGATCCCTCAAAGAAAATTCGATCCGTCCTTATTTGATGGGTGGCTTGAGCATCTGGTAGGATGGGCTGAAGTAGACGCGCTTTGTACTGGAAAATATACCGCCACAGAGATCACAGCACAATGGAGATCATGGAAACCCCTGATCGGTAAGTTTTCAAAAAGCAAGAATATCAATAAGCGCAGGGCCTCTATCGTGCTGTTCTGTACTCCCCTTCGCCATCATGACGACCCAGCGCTGTCAGCCCTGGCGTTACAGATTGTTGACAGGCTAAAGGGTGAAAAAGAGATCCTTATCACAAAAGCAATCTCGTGGGTGCTTCGGAGTATGGATAAACGTCATCGTCAGACACTAGAAGAGTATCTGGATGCCAATGGAAATACGTTGCCAAGCATTGCATTGCGGGAAACCCTTGTGAAGCTAAAGACCGGTGTAAAGAACAAGCGAAAGTAAATTTATCAGTGGGTTGACATGACGCGTGTTACAAGGAACTACCAGAAAATCATTAAACGTCTGACGATAGTAGTCCTTCCGCTCGTGCTCCTCATATCCATCCTGATTTACACAAAGCTTTATGGATTTAAGAAAGCGCTGGAAGAGCTTGTTGAATCCAAGACGAATGGACAATATTCACTTACTATCGGAAGCCAGCTCGTTCACTTCAGAGCCCTCAGCTTCAGGTTCGAGGACGTGCGAATCGTAAGATCCAATGGCGTATCAACTGATGGTGCATTATCGGTTCGCATACCATCATTTGAATTGCAATTCGGAACACTGTCTTCGCTGTTCACGGAAGAATTTGACATCAGGCGCCTCGTTGTTGAAGAGCCGGAAATTGAGATCGGATCGTCTTCCGGAAATCATATCACTCAACGGAAGAGAATGATATCACAACAGATCATGGACCTGTATCCCGCCCTCGAATCTGTGCTCACCCGGTTTAATATCGAATCCCTGAAGATCAATCGTGCATCGCTTCAGCTCGATCAGAATGAGCACGAACCGATAAGGATCAATTTTGTGGATCTGCTTATTGAGCACTGGAGGATGCGTGACCTTAGTCCGCAAAGCCAGCTCAAGCTGACTATCGAGAAACAAAATCTTCATCTTGGTAATACCAATATGGATTTCTCTGGTATTGAGTACAGCTTTATGGAACATCACCTGATCTTTTTGGATTTTCACGTGAAGGCTGCGGATTCAATTTCAGGTTCTGATATCGACATCAGCGGAAAAAAACTACTGCTTAAAGATCTCGATTACGATGACTTTTATCAGAATCTGAGGTATAGCTTGAAACGTGCAGAAATCGACCAACCTGTTATTGACGCACGTTTCAAACTAAAGAGAAGGCGCGGTAAGGCCGACGCGGACAAGAACATGTTCACCCGAATGCTCAAACATACTTTCGGTGAATGTAATATAGACAGCACCGTAATACGAAACGCCAGCATACACATTGAACTGCAAAAGGACACGGATACGATGAAGATCGATCTGCCCGACGTCGATTTCAAGCTGCAATCTTTCAGGATCATCCGCGACAGCAGCACTTTCCAACTTGGAGAAATTGATGTGAATCTCAATGGCTCGGATCTGACACTATCGCGTAGTTTGTCCGTAAGACTGGATGAGGTTTCGTTTAACCGCAATCGAGACCTGACTTTGAAGAATGTGCAATTGTTTTCGCCAGGTGCTAAACAATCCATTGCCACCTTGTCGACCCTCAAGGTCCGCTACTTCAATCTCATGTCTTTAATCTTCTATAATCAGTTCAATGCGCGTTCTGTAATCGCGGAAAATGGTACGCTCAATCTTGGCTCTTCTGTAGCCGCGACAAACAACCAGGATACATCTTATCATTTGAGTAAGATGCAAATCCACCAGGTTACGCTTAAAAATATCTCCATAAATTATCATGATCAGCACCGACAGTTCGGCGTCAATGGCCTTTGGGTATGGGCAAACAATCTGCGGTACGACGATCAGCAGTTTTCCTACGTACTGAAAAGCATTCACGCGAAAACCCTGTCATACAGTCAACCTGACAAGAGGATCCGTTCTCAATCGCAGAATATTTCATTCAATGGCAATAGGGTGAATGCGGATCACATACAACTTATAAAAGACAGCCTGAACTTTGACGTCAAGGACTTGTCAGCCGAATTGAATGAAGCATACCCGGACAGTTATGATCATTGGAAAAGTTTGCAAGTCAAGTCGCTCGCCATACGAGGTGCGGTTGGGTCTTTTCCAAATAAAGCAACGCCTTCCGACAAAACAAATTCCATAAGGATCGATAATGTTAGCATAAACACGTTGAATATGGTGGCTTCACTCGAACAAGGAGACATATCCTTTTCAGGAAAGAATATCATCTCAGATCACATTGCTGTTGGCACAACCACAACGCTCCCGGAGCATGTCACCGGCCAGCTTTCGGATGTAAGTTTCCTTGGCAAGAGTTCACAATCCCGGGCCGGCCATGTGGTGTTGAACTATCCTGTAACATTAAAGGTCACGCAACTCACACTTAAATCCGGCGAGGTTGGTGTGTCCGCCGGCAGACTCGATGTTCATAATATCCATCAAATCAATAAGCAATGGAACGCCGCAAGCATCCACGCCCATGGTGTGAAAGTCTCCCGGGCTGAAGAAAATATTCTGCATTGTGATAGTCTTACCTCAACAGGTACACATTGGACACTTTCAGAGATACCCGTCTCTGAACGAATCGAGGTATTTCATCCGCTCATAACGTTGAGTTCGCTGGCGAAACCCGAAACTTCATCCAGATCCCGCCTCGATCCTGAAAGCTTTTTGCCGGAAATGCTCGTTGTTCATCCCGGTGAAGTCAGGCTTTCGGATGATAACACGTTCACTTTCGGAAAGTGTGTAGCCGACAAGCTAAAAGGATCTTTCCAGTGCGCATCTATTCATAAGGTACTGCCAAAGAGCGATATGATCCTAAAGGACATCTTGATCAAAAAAGACCTGTTAAGCATCGATAGTGTGCTACTAATTTCTAACAAGAAATGGTATGCGGAAACCGAGATCGAAGAATCACAGATCGATGCTGCGTTTCACAATCTTACTGTGGAAGGCTTCTCCGCCATATCGTTCCTGAGGACGAATAATGCCCGAGGTCTTAACATACAAATGGATCACATGGGGTTAAAAATTCGCCGGGATAAACGGCTAGCCGATCCACCCATGATCCATAAGCCGACAACGCTCGATGGAATGATAAAGCTGCCGAAGAACCTGGGAATTGAAAAAATGACGATACGCGATGGACACATTCAATACCGGCACATTTCCGATAAGACGGGTGAAGAGGGTTACATCGTGCTGGACAACCTTCGCGCCGAAGCTGACTTCGATAGCCTTTCATCTTTCATATCCCTGAAAGCGAAAACCAACTTATACAATTCAGGTACAGTTGACCTTGACTATCAAACCCTGGACGCTTCACGCTTTCGTTTAAATATCAATGTAAAGGAGATAGATCTTACAAAGCTTAATCAAATAGTCATGCCGTTGCAAGCGCTTCGGATCAAATCAGGCCATCTTAAAGAGTATAATATGGATGTGAATGCAGACGACGACAAAGCTACGGGAAATGCGGTGATCAGTTACAAGGATCTCCATCTTGAGATACTCAAGCACAATGAGCCTGACAAAAAAAATCTCGGGAGTGAAGTGTTGACCTTGCTTGCGGACGGGATCATATTAAAACATTCCAAGAATAATGCGGCGTCAGAGGTAAGTCACTCACGATTAAAATACAAATCTGTGTTTCATTATTGGGTGACGTCCGCTGTCCACGGCGCTATGGGCGCTGTGCGAAAAGGCAAAAGCAGGAAATAATTGTTCAAAATGTCCGGAGAGGGTTTATACCGCTCCCACTTTCTGTAGAAGCGCTTTCGTTGCCCGTATGCCGTCTGCGTTACTGAGATAACCTGGCTTGCCCCCCATTTGCATCAAGCCTCCTTCATACTCGATACCTACGATGCCCTTGAATGTCGATTTTTTTATGATATCGAACATCCGGTTAAAGTCTATTTCCGATTCATTGCCTTGTGCATCGAACTTATGGCTCTTAGCGCTAACGCCTTTTGCATAAGGCATGAGTTCCTCTATCCCCTTATACTTGTCGTATTCCTCTACGCAAACAGTTGCCATGTACCCTGCCAGGTCAGGTGTAGCCGGTTTGGTCCGCTTCACGCAGAAGTTGCCAAAGTCAGGAAGTACTCCTGCATGTTTATGATTCACCTGTTTCATGACGCCGGCAAGCCATTTGCCATTGCATGAATGCCCGATGTGATTCTCGACGATGATATCCATTTGATTTTTATCACCATATTCCAGCAGCTTGCCATATCCTTCCACCGACGCCTTGGCAACATCTTCTGCGGGAGCTTCCTGCTCCATAGTTCCAAGATTGACGCGAATAGAATTGCAGCCGAGGACCTTCGCGGCATCAATCCACTTATAATGACTTTCGACGGCGTGGTTTCTTTTGGCCGTATCGAGGTCGGCAATATTCTCATCATCTACCATGATGAGATTGTTAGTGACGCCCAGGTCATCGGTTCTCTTTTTCAGCTCAGTTAGAAAGGTCTTGTCGGTAGCTTTGTCTTTAAAGAACATGGAGACATATTCTACGATATTGATCCCAAATTCATTTTTGGCGCGGCCGGGGAATTCGAGGGTATCATGTTTACCTGCGAAGAACTCCGATGCGAACGAGAACTGGGCAAGTGATAATGAATACTTTTTATCCGCGGCGAATGCAGACCATGGTAGTGCAGAGGCTAGTCCGGCGCCAAGAACGCCCAAGGCAGACTGACGTATAAATTCTCTTCTTCCGGTTCTCATATTTGGATTGTTATTATTGAGTATAAATTACTCAATAATACACTTATTCTCCAATTTTTGGTAATCTTGAAAAAATTATTCCTTCATAAATAATGGAATTCCAGGAATTCATTGATCGTGGTCACTTGACATTTATGCCAAATGTTGCTGTGGACTGCGCTGTTTTTGGCTTTCATGACAATGTATTAAGGGTATTGCTGCTGAAGTGGAAAAACCTGAAAGGCTGGAGTTTACCCGGTGGTTATATGAAACGGTCTGAGGAGGCTGAAGAAGCGGCAATGCGTCTTTTGAAGGAACGGACCGGTCTTGAAAAGATCTTCTTACAGCAATACCACACTTTCACCGGTGTAAACCGGACTAAAATACCCGGCTTGGGGTTGAAGAATTTTGCGAAAGCCTTCGGTGTCAAAATACGGGATGACAACTGGCTTACCTCGCGGGTGGTTTCGATAGGTTACTATGCGTTGGTAGACTATCTGAAAGTCAATCCAACCCCCGATGGTTTTACTGAGACCTGCGAATGGCGAAACATTGATGACCTTCCTCAAATGCTATTCGACCACGCTGAAATGATCTCTGTCGCGATCAAAACTTTGCGCTTGCAGTTAAACTACCAGCCTGTTGGACTGAATTTACTTCCACCGAAGTTTACCATGGGCGAGCTGCAGCGGCTATACGAGACATTACTTGGTCATACACTTGATCGTGGCAATTTCAGAAAGAAAATGCTTGGAACAGGTATCCTGAAAAAGACAGGTGAGCGGCCAACCGGAAAGGCGCACAAGACCCCTCATCTCTATTCATTCAATAGATCACGATACGACACATCATTCAAAACCGGGATAAGTTTTAACTCCTGAGCTGCTGCAACGTGTGGAATACTTGACCCACCTGAGCATAGTGGGGCCTAAATTTCATATTGATACAGTTTAGAAAATCGATGTCACTCTCACTAAAAACGTGAAATTGCAAACGTTAAGCCTTTGGCATAGGAATTCGTATCAATTGGTGAAAGAAAAAAAATCAATCATCTAATAAAACAAATTCAAATATGAAAAAGGCAATCTTAATTTTAGCTGGCGCCCTTTGTTTAAGCGGTGCTGTAATGGCGCAGGACACGACGCGTACACAACCGACGCAACCGACCCAACCCAACCAAACCACCCAGACTCCTGACCAAAATTATAAGAAGGATATGGTTCAGATCAAGTCAACTGAAGTCCCTGCTTCGTTGAAAACTACACTTCAAGGATCACAGTACAAAGGTTGGGAAGCCGGAACGGTCTACAGGAATCAAAACAGCGATATGTACCTTGTAGAAATGAAGGAAGGAAGCAATCCTCCAAAGACCTATCGCTTTGACGCCAACGGTAAGGTTATTGAATAATCATCGCTCATTCACGAAAGAGGCCGTCTTAAAAAGACAGCCTCTTTTTTTTGCGTTATCCGAACAAATCAACGACAGGCTGTGGACATAGTCTACAGAGCAGCTAGTTCTTTCTGGATAATTCCTTCCAAAAGGACCTAAAGTCCTTCCTTATCCGCTTCCAGGTCTTCGTGATTTTCGCCTCCCAAGCTATAAATATTGTTTTCCTCATCTTCGTTTCCAGTCCTTTCGGCTTCATCATCTAGCTCACTTCCAGGAACGTCAAGATCTTCTCCGGCAAAGTCAACAGGGTATACCCTATCCTGAAGAACCTCATCGTCACCTTCAAAGGCGTTCTCGTCATTTTGCAGCGCTTTGAGGTCTTCTTTGGTAACATCGCTCTCCTGAAACTTTTCTTTATTTGAAGTTTTCACGTCGGATGCGGGGATGGTGGTCTCCGGAACGTCGGGGATGGTCGTTCCATCAACGTCCATGGCTATACGCTTAGCCCGGTTCATGATATCTTCTCCGGCGGGATATTTTGGGTAACCTGGTAACTCATCGTCTCCGGATGGTTTACTTTTTTTGGTTGTCTTTTTTGTGCTTGTTTTTTTCATGGCCTCTTTTTTTTGTTCAAATCCGCACTGTACATATGAGGGGCAATTCCCTTAAGGATTTTTGGACCAATATTCATGCCTTTATACTCGCAGATGTCAGGCACAGACATTAATTCTGCTAAGAAATTTCTTTGCAGCGGTTATTTTTTCTTTTTCTTGCTGGCAGCCTTTTCAAGATTCTCCTGAACACGGAACTTGACAATACTTTTGATTAAGGCCCACGGAAGGGGCTTGTCAATTGGGAATTTGATAGAGCCTTTCGCTACCTCATAGGACGAAAGCTCGTTTTTAAAAGCGACAATACCCGATGGCGCCGGATAGAAGCCAATATGGTTTTTATAAGCAGAAAAGTGCACAAGGTTTCCATGCAAAACAAAGGTGGGAATGGCGTAATTAATGGTCTCTTCCGCATTTGGCGCAGCCTTGCTTATTGTCTCACGGAGCTTTTGAAGGATTTGCTGCACATCCTGGGGATATCTTGAAATGAACTCATCAATGGTTGCCGCGAGAGGCACTGCATCACTTTTCATAACAACACTTTTTAAATTGATAGCATAACCTGGAAAGAAGTTTAATAGTACCGATTATCAATTCCGTAAAACTAAGATAAGAAATTAAGAAGATAGACGGTACTATTCCGTCATGAGTGTGACCTCGGGCCGCTGCCCTCAGGGTGCTCTGAATGTCAGCCACTTGGTCTGTATGCTGTATCAGTGCCAGGGCCGCTACTTTTCTGCAGAAATAACCAGCGCACTCGAGTCAATAACAACATTGCCAGCGGGGTATCTTTCATTTAACACCTGGTACACCTCCGCTCTTACGTTTTGAATGGTTGATTCATCCATTTTACTAAGCGCAGCTACAACAGGGGCGGCTACATCTGTCATCACACTCCAGTAAAACTCTGCGGTCTTACAATTCAATTTGTTTTTGACTTCCGTTGTCTGAATATTTTTCAAACCAGCATTCGCCATGATACCTGTAAGCATATTTTCCTCCGAACACCGAAACATTCCCTGGTCGCCTGGCTGAGGTGGCGGCATATCCTGGTACTTGTTAAGGGGTTGCATTATCGCCGATACCCAAAAGTTTTTCTCCGGGGTATTCCACACAGCTACAGCTATCTTTCCACCTGGTTTGAGGACGCGCGTTATCTCTTTCGCTGCCTGCAGGAGGTCGGGGAAAAACATAAATCCAAATCTACAACTCACAGCATCAAATGAATTGTCCGGAAAGGGAAGATCGCTGACATCGCAGACACATGTTTCAACATTGCTGAGGCGCTTGCGAGTCGCCATGTCCTTTGCAACGGTGACCATATCGGCGACAAGGTCAGTGATCATTACGCGACCCTGCCCGACTTTCGAGGCAATGGTCAAACCTGGTTCACCGGTGCCTGACGCGACGTCAAGAACGGCGTCTGTTTCTTTGAGGTCCAATGCGCGAATGATCTCTTCACCAGCAGGTGCAAGGAAATCCATGAACAGCAGATCCCATTTCCGCCATCCTGATGATGACCTATGCCACGATTCCTTTTGTTGTTCCCTGATTCGACGCACTTGATGCTCCATGGAATGCTCTTAATAAAATGCGAGGTCATTGTTTACACCTCACAGGATAACAATTATAATTTGATATTTCCTAAAAATGCACATATGATGAAAAAAATCTTTCTTCAACCGGTAAAAAGTCGACGGTTATCCTGTTTTAAAAAATGTGGTGACCGCTTATAGGGGCTTGAAGATGGCGACTATGAGTCATCTCAATATTTTTTCGTATACAACCACGTCAAGGATCTTATTGAATTTTTCGCCTACCTGTCTGAAGTGAGCGCATTTTTCATACCCACATTTTTCAAACAAGCGGATGCTTCGGGCATTGTCGCCGGTTATTCCAGCCAGTAATACGGCAATGCCGCTCTTCGCTGCAAGTACCTCAAGTTGCCTGACAACCTCGCTGCCGATGTCTTGCCCGGTCAGCTCAGGTTTTAAGTAGATGGTTATCTCCGCTGTTCGATCATATGCCTGACGTTTTTTATACTGGCCGATATAGCAATACCCACAGGTCTCACCGTCGCGTTTTATGAGGAACGATCTGTACCTCGGATGACCAACTGGCATTATTTCCTTTAATTCTGCCGTGGTGATCTCCTGAGTGTGAAAGGTAGCGGTGGAGTTGAGAATATAGTGATCATAGATTCTCTTTACTAGCTCGAAGTCGCTGTCGCGCAGGTCTACTAATTCCAAATACATCTGAAGCAATTATAAATTATGAGGTATGAATTGCCGTGATTTAGGAGTTCTCAAGAATAAATGTAACCGAATCCTAAGTGAGAAACCATTCATAATTTATAATTCATACCTCATAATTGCTTTAGTTATTCGTATTTGAGGCTGGTTACAGGATTTTGTGTTGCTGCGCTGAACGATCGATGCGCAACCGTTATCAGTGCGATCAACAGTGATCCGAAAAATGTTAAAAAGAAAATTCCCAAACCCGGACTGATCCGCTCGGGCAGCTCCATGAGCATCGCGATACCAACATAGTACGCGGCAGGACTTGCAATAATAAATGCTAGCAGAATAAGCACCGCCGATTCCCGTGTGAACATCAGCATGATATTCGACACAGTTGCCCCAAGTACTTTTCGTATACCGATCTCTTTGGTACGCAGTATCGCCATAAATGATATCAGACCGTAAAGTCCGAGACAGCCAATAAAAATTGCCAGAAATGAAGCGATGCCAAAAAAAGCAAATATGCCGTTGAAAAAACCAAATTCCCTGCTCAGCATGTCGTCCATAAACTCATATTTAAGAAGATAGTCGGGATAGGTACTCTTCCAGGCATTCTCTATACCTGCTAAGGTTTCAGAAAGATCATCAGTTGATATATTCATGACAACCCCCTTAAATTTTTCCGGCCGATATTCTATAACAACAGGGTCTACCTTATTCGTTAACGGTTGCGTGTATGTATTCTTCACCACGCCCCTGATCATTACCTCATGGTCTGCCAATGTGAATATAGTTCCGATGGCTGACACAGGACTTTTCATGCCCAACTTTTCCATGAGGGCCTCATTTACGATCACTTCATTGGATGTGTTCAATTGATCTATCCCAAAATTCTTGCCTGCAAGCAATTTCATTTGAAAGGTGGCGAAATATGAAGTGTCTACGTAGTTGATCTGCGCGAAGTCCTTCTGGTCCTCCGCTACATAAAATCCGGCGGTTTCGCCCCCCGTAAATCCGAACGTACAGTTGATCATGCCGGGAACTCGCTCCATTGCCTTACGAAACGTATCGTGTTGTCCAGCCTCGTTACCCCGTAAAGCCGAGATCATGATCATGGTCTGTGGATCATAGTCTGTTGGCCGGTCTCTGAAATAGTTTACCTGATTTGTTACGATCAGGGTAACAAGAATAAGGATTTGCGCGCCGGCGAATTGTGAGATCACCAGGATCCGCCTTAAGGAAATGCCGCCCGACTTTCCGGTATAGGTCTGGGATCTTAAAGCCAATACCGGCCGATATCCGGAAAGTACAAGCGCCGGATAGAATCCAGCCAATATGCTAATGACAATGGTTATGCCCAATATGAATAACATTATAGAGGGCTCCTCGAAAAAATTAAATTGAAGCGGATCTCCGTTGAACCGACTGTTCAACTCCATTATGCCGATCTTTGCCAGTATAAGGCCCACGATCACAGCCAGCAATGTAACTATAAAAGCTTCACTCAAGTATTGAAACACCAATTGAAGGCGATTGCTTCCCATCGTCTTTCTTAGTCCAACCTCTTTCGCACGTCTCAGAGATTGGGCCGTTGCAAGATTTACAAAATTTATACAGGCTATAAAGGATATCATGCCAGCCATGATCGAAAGGATGATCATCAAGGGCAAAGGAAAGTCATAAATGAAACTTGCATAATCCCCGTTTCGGTCGTGGTTATCATTCAGAGGCATCAGGAAGACTGCGGTGTTCTTTGCCAGATCATCCTGCAGATGTTTTCTGATGATATTATTGAGTTGCACATAAATCTGGTCCTTGCTGGTCTTTTCATTGAAAACGACATAGGTTGCTCCGCTTCTTATATTACTCCAATCGTCGCTCAGGCCCGGAATAAAATCTTCAAGCGAAGCATATGAGATCAAGATGCTGTAGGGATGATCTGTATTCGTAGGTGGGGTTTTAACGACGCCGGATACGGTAAGCAAAAGCTTATTTTCGAGAATGAAGGTCTTGCCTAAAGCATTATCAACGCCACTTAAAAATTTTCTTGCAAAAGACTCCGTCACTACAACCATTCCAGGATCTTTCAACGCTTCTCTTGGGTTACCTGCGATCCAGGCAACATCAAAAACATCAGCATAGTGTTCATCCGCAAAAAAGGCAAACCTTTCTTCGAACAGATCCTTATCTTTGGACAGCTGATACCGCTGCAGGAAATATACGCCCGTTGCGGCTTCCAATCCAGTTACCTCATTACGGATTGCCTCTGTTAGCGGTGAATAGTTGCAACTATGGAGTTCCCTGCCCTGGGGCTTCTTCTGATCCAGGTTTACCCTGTATATACGGTTTGCCTTACTGTGATAGTCATCAAAAGACGTTTCATATTTCACGATGACGAAGATCACCATACAACACGCCACACCCAATGAAAGTCCCAGAACATTAATGAAGGTGTATAACCTGTTTTTCCTCAGGTTTCTGATAGCTGTGATGAAATAGCTTTTGATCATACACTATGCAATTATGAATTATGAGGTATGAATTGCCAATAATTAAGAGTTCTCTATAATAAATGTAAGAGAATCTAGTTGAGAAACCATTCATAATTCATACTTCATAATTGCTTAGGATTGCTTAAGGGCAGATGACATTGGCATGCCTTGCGACAAGCTTCCATTGTCCATCGCGTTTCATCCAGATGTTCGTATACCTTCGGTTGATGGTCTTGCCCGCCTGGGGAGATTTTCCTTTAGGCACGACGATCTCTTTTCCCATGACGATGACCGTACCATCATGAACTTTAATGGCTTCGCTGATCCGTTGGAATGAGCTATATGTCATTGCTCCATTTCGTATTCGGTCCGCCCGGTCAATCTCGTTAAAAGGATTTGTCACGATAAAATCTTCCGTCCAGTATTTGTCCATCTCCTTTAGATCACCGCTCAGTACCGCCGCGGCGTGAAGGCTATCAAGTTTTTTTACTTCCTTCGCTATTGCATTTTGCTCCGCGTCGTTCTGCGCGACTGCTGCATTGCAAATAATGGTAAGAATAAGGATCGTTGGCGCGATGTGCATCTTCATAGGTCATTTTAGAATGTTGCTGAAGATAATCCTTTTCGCACAACAGGCATCTGCCCCTTTCGGGGGATAGCTAAAGTAATTATAAATTATAAATTATGAGATATGAATTGCCATGATTTAGGAGTTCTCTACAAGAAAATGCGCTCGAGTCGTAATCACGAGACAATTCATAATTTATAATAATTCATAATTGCCTAGGCTTTATAGGGATGCATATCTCTTCCTCAGAGGCGAGATCATCATTTCTATATTTTTTACCCAACACTTCGAAATGCGGTCTGTCGTCCAGCATGTAATCTGAGTTCGGCAGCCATTGTCCGAAAATGTACCCGAAGGTTTTCGGTCCCGTAGTCGCTGCGCCCTGATGGTGGAAAACTGCGTAAAGTCCTCCTGGTAATATCATCGTTTCCATTCCATGCGGTACCATTTTGAAATCCGTCACCGCTGCACATGCCCATTTAGCAAATGTGGCGGTTACGATAAAAGGTTCAAAGAATCCCGGCTTATAAAATTGGATGGAATAGAATTCTTCTCCGATCACTTCATGTATCTCCTTTCGCCTGGTCATAAAGCTTTTCCAAAGCTCTGCCGTTCTGTTGCTGGCCATTGACATGGTGAGGTGACTACCCACCATCTTCATCTCTGGCAAAGTTAGTATGCGAGGTTCCACGAGGTATAAATTACCCCTGATTTAGGAGTTCTCAACGATAAACGCAACCGAATCCTAATCGAAAAAATCATTCTGTGATTGAGGAGTTCTAAAAAAGATAGAGGCTCTTGTTTTTAAAAAAGATAGAGAATAGGAAAATACGCAATAGGTAGATATACAATACACATGTTCAACGGAGTATATCCAGTAGGGACTTTTTATAGGACGGACACTCATGTTTTTTAGGGTTTGCGGCGTATCGAGATCCAAAACAACGTCGCACACTTCATGTGAAATCCCTTCTCATTGATAACCCTCAGGAAAGTTTGGGTATTATCAATCACTCACCAATAGCGTCACGAAGCAACAATGTTTATTGATTGTTGTGTAATGTGTATTTCCCTATTCTCTGTCATACTGAAGAACAGATCCCGGACACCTACATGAACTCCCCATCAACGGACATTCACTTTACGAGCTTGTTTAGCCTGGGCTGCAGTATCCAGATGCCAACAGGAGAAAACCAGATAAGAAAGAATTCTCCAACGTAGTCTGCAAACTTTGCCTGGCGACCAAGCTCGACTGACTTTAAGGTCTTGGCGGCAAACCTCAGGCCCATCATGATGAATACCAATGACATCAGGTGAACGACTATAATGAAAGGCAGGATCGATAAACCAATGCTGGAATCCGATGCGCCAGCACCGCCGGATGATTCATACTGGAGTGTGTATGAATCATATTTTATCCACGAAATGATCGCGATGATATAAACGATGGGAATGGAGAAGATGATCTTAAATATCCTGAGATTGAGTTTTGTTTCGACATTCAGTTTATTGTTTAGCACTGTGGCAATGGCCCACACCCACCCCAGTAGCCCAATGGTGAAAAACACCATCATAATCGTAAAAAGCTCGAACAGGATCTTTGGCTCGAATAGCGACCAGATATCAACGATGATTGGGAATCCCCACGTCAAAAGAAACAACTGCCAGTGCTTGAGTCTGAGTAGAAATTTCATAACTGTCTGGTTTAAGTTTTGGACCTTACTGTTTTGAAAACCCACGAGTCGAATAAATACAATTCAGCATTCATTGATACCTTAAGCTTTTGTGTTGTAACCTTTCAATGCCCCAAGTCACATCCATTGAACTGTAATAAATATCACTAGTCGTCAAATTTGACTCATTCTACAATTGCGGATGTGTTGACGGCCTGCAGAACTAATCCGCTACAACAAACCAGGGAATATCAAGCAGACCTTTCTTATAATAAATGTTAACCGCGTCGTCTTTATCGAGGAACTCATACAGGTCTTCCGGAACTGAAACCTCTTGAATCTCACTTTGATTTCCCCAGGGTGTTAGCTTGAAGTAATAATTTGTATTCTTACCGCTTTGGATCCTTTTATCGAGTATATGAGCGTTAAATAGCTGTGGACTTGAGTTATCGTAAACACAGTTAATGGTAATTACGCTGCCGTAACTATAAGCAAACATTAGCAGTGTCAGACTAAACAGCTGCAGGTATTGTTGGATGATCCTGAAATTCAACATGCGATTGCCGGCCAATACAATAGCCATAAGCGCGACCGTTGTTGCAAATGAAAGCATCCAGACGTTGCTGTGATCAGAAATGTTAAAGTCCATCAGCGCTCTGATGCATAATGCTCCGGCAGGAGGCATGATCGCCCAGAACACTGTGGGATAAGCACTGCGGTTTCCCGCGTCGATACTCATCAATCCGTTGAAGCGACGGAATACGAGTATCGCTCCAATGGGTATAATAACCGATGCAAGGATCGCATACTCGTAAGGGCGGGCCACAAAAAATGTCCAGGCGCCCACCAGGCTACCAATAATGTTAATTGTTTTCGCTGCCTTACTCGCACTTTGCAATCGTGCAGCTCTTTGTTCAGGCGTCCATCCGAATTCTGGATTGTTCAATATTTCAAGGTGCTCCCGTTCAACCCTGACTTCATTGAGATCGGGATAATGTCTGGCCAGCCATTCCGTGATCTCCGCTGTACCGCTGAAGTAGTTACTTAGCCTTATCTTCTTTTTCCCCTGGACATTGGATTCAATAAAAATGAATTTATCATCGGTCCGGTATCCACTGATCTCATCAAACATGAGTTCCCGGTTTGACAACGCGCTGGTTGTATATACCCTGTCGGAGTCAATTACGAATTTACCTTTAGCCGCATCGATCATTCCAAGTATGGCTAATGCGATCATTGCAAGAGAGATCGGGACAAGAAGAAAGTACATCAATGCGGGCTGGTTGTCTAATTCGCCAGGCAGGAAAATCATGATAAGTAACCCAACGAAAACGCTGATAATGAGTGGACCTCCGACATAGACTACGATCGCCCAGCCTTTGCCAATCCTGAATTCTTTGACCTGTTCCTTGTCCATAGGTGATGGCTTTTTAGCCACTATCTGTAATCCGTCATCAAAAAAATCCTCTTTTTCATTTTCATGACAACGGAGGGCTACTGCTTCTCATTCCAAACAAATTCCGGACGACTCACATGACTAGTGATGTCAAGAAAATGGCGTTATCAAAATCTTCCAAAATGCAGGCGAGAAAACAGACTAACCGACCTTGAAATAACACTTATAAAGGGCTGAAAAAAAGGATATGTTGTGACGGGGAATACACAACTAAGGATACCGGGAATTTTTAAACATTTCAGGAACCGAAGAAATCGATTGCTCTAAAACGATCAAAAATTAAAGCTTGTCAGGAACATTCCATCCGAAATAGGGCAAAAAAGGAACTGTCTTCGTTATTTAACACGTCGAATTTGACCAAACCATCAATATCCTTACTTCCCCTCAGTCATCTGTTTTTCGGGCAAATCCACTTTTTCAATATTTTTCTGGATTGCGGCCTTGCCAGCCTCCGACTGCGAGAGGGATAATGCTGTCTGAAAATTCTCAAGCGCCTTCTCATTGTTCACATCGGTATAAAGATGGCCCAATAGCAAGTAATAGAAATGATTGGTGGTTAGCTTAAGTTTTTCGGCTTCCCTGATCGCCTCTTCTTTTCCATTAGCCTTTGAGAGTGCAAAGGTGCGGTTGAGTGCAACGATCGGTGAATATTCCAACTGAAGCAACTGATTATACAGCTGCAGAATACTTTCCCATTTTTCCGTGCTATCTTTTTTATGAGTGTGCCAGTAGGCAATTCCTGCTTCAAGGTGATACTTCGACAATTTATTTCCCTTGGCAGCGCGGCTCAAGTAATATTCCCCCTTTTCTATTAGTTCCACGTCCCACAAACTTTCGTCCTGATCCTCGTACAGGACCATCTCGCCAGCTTCATTTGTTCGCGCCTCAAATCGCGAGGCGTGAAAGCACATCAGGGACAACAATGCATTTACTGGGGGCGTATTTGTTTGATCATTTTCTACAAGCAGGTATGCAAGCCGGATAGCTTCAGCGCAGAGGTCCTTCCTTAAAATTGAATCCTGTGATGTCGAGTAGTATCCTTCGCTGAACAGCAGGTACAAGGTTGTCAGGACCGAGTCAAGTCTGCTGTCAACGTCAGATGTCGATGGCTGCTGTATCCTGAAATTTTCCTCTTTGAGTCTTTGCTTCGCACGATTGACCCTTTTATAGATGATATCTTTATTTGACAGGAATGCGTCGGCGATCTCCTGAATACCAAAACCACAAAGGACGTTTAATGCTAACGCAACCTGCGACTCAACCGGGATGGATGGATTACAGACAGCGAAGATCATTGCCAGCTGGCTGTCCATGATGCTTTTGGTTGAAAGATCGATCTCGATCTCTTCTGAATTTGTGCTCCCATGCCTGATCTCGGCAGAGACCTTTTCGGCAAATACCGAATTTCTCTTTAAATAGTTTTTCGTTTTATTCTTGGCAACGGTATAAAGCCATGCCGTGGGATTTTCGGGAACGCCTTTCAAGCTCCACAATTCGGTGGCTGAAAGAAACGTGTCGCTGACAATATCTTCAGCAACTTCGATATGTTGTATGCCGAATAAATGAGCGAGTACAGAAACAATTTTTCGATACTCCGTTCTGAACAAATGTGGTATCAATTCCTGCTCCTTCATATATAAAAGAGAATGCCCCTGCAAAATGTGCAAGGGCATCTAAACACTTAGCTCTTGTCTTCAGCTGATACGAGTGCCCTCACTTCAACATTTCCGTTCCAGGGCGACCTGAGAATCGGACAACCTGTTGCCATTTCCACAGCCTCATCAAAATCTGCGGCTTTCACAACAATGAATCCGCCGATTGCTTCTTTGATCTCTGCGTATGGACCATTAGTGACAACACTTTTTGGCCTGACAACCTTACCTTCCGGATGTAATCTGTTACCCGAGCTGAGGAGCTTGTTCTGGGCCGCGAGTCCGCCCAACCAATCCTGCCAGGATTTTATCGACGTCTGCATTTCCTGAGGAGATGGTTGATTCTCCTTTGACTCATGATCCCGTCTGAATATCAATATGAATTCTCTCATGGCTGTTTTTTTTAGAAGTCTCTGCAATTAATGGAACTGGCCGATCTCATAGGTACCAACTGCTGCACCAAGGGCACAATTGATGCGATTCCAACCATTAATAGCGACAACTGCCATAGTAAGGTCCACTATCTCCGCCTCTGTAAAGTATTCGCTCACTTCAGCATAAACCTCGTCTGGTACCTCACCGTTGCGAAGTTTTGTCACAGATTCAGCCCATGCCAGGGCTGCACGCTCCCTATCAGTATAAAATGGGGATTCGCGCCACGAGCTGATCAAATAGAGTCGTTGCTCTGTTTCGCCACTGGCCCGAAGATCTTTTGAATGCATATCAAGACAATATGCGCAGCCATTGATTTGTGACACCCGAAAGTACATCAGATTCAAAAGGTTCTTCTCGATAGAAGATTTTGCTATATACTTTCCCAAGCCAAACATCGCTACCATTGCCTGTTGGCCCTTTTCCTGAAAATTGATTCTCTGTTCCATTTTTTTAAGGTTTTTTCGTTATTGAACTAGTTGTAATACGCCCAATAACAATCGGGTCTTAAAAATTGGACAACTCAGACAAAAAAACTTTTAAAATTTTACAAGCGATCGACCCGGAGTATAAGCTGGATCTTTTCCAGGTCCGTTGAGACCTCACCCTCTTTGGAAAGGAACATCAGCTCGTAGTAGTACTTACTGGTATCCTCATACCGGTCCCTGGGCTCAACAATGGCACAACCCCTGTACTCTATTGAAACATCTTTCTTCACTTTACCTGTAACAGGATGAGGCGTTTTATTTCTGATAGTGTCAGCCTTACAACCGTCAAAGTTCAAACCCAGCAGGTCGTAGAAATTTCCGGAGAACAGAGAGTCCTCATTAAAATGAATTGTCTTGTCGAAATAAAATTCAAGCATATTGACCGTCCTGCTCTCTGGCAAGCCTGAAATTCTCATGGTAAATCCTCCGGGTCTGCGAATAACGCTTGATGTCGTTCCGAGTGAATCAACGATCTGCTTTTTGTCTTTTACACCTAACACACGTTTGATATTGGCGAAATCAGAATTGCGGTAGACAGGCGCTGCGCATTTTTTACAGGGCGTCATATTCTCTACATTCTTTGTCTTCCTGACCTTACCACCAGTGCACATTTGCAGACTCGCGCAATGCTCCCTGTCATGATATACGCCAAGCGACTGGACGCACACGTAGTGAGTTACTGCTGCGCCACGCTGAGCTGACGCCAAATTCCAGGTCATTAAAAATAAAAAGAAGATCAGTGATGGTTTCATACTGCTGTTTACCAAGCTTCACCCGCTAAGACGCTAAGACCGCGGAGTTGACTAAGGTCTTGGCGGTACTTGGCGTTCTTAGGCCCTGGCGGTAATATTTTGCCTTATTTATCTGCCTCGAAATGTAGGTCTTATCCAGGCGACGTCAAAATGATTTTGCGCGGTGTATCCTGAAGCAATTATAATTATGAAGTATGAATTATGAATGGTTTCTCAATTAGGATTCCGCTACATTCAGTCTTGAATACGCCTGGATCATGGCAATTCATACCTCATAATTCATAATTCATAATTGTATAGGTGGATTATCGTATCGAACAGCTGTCCCCGGAAAATATACATCACCTCGTACCTTTGTATAAGGCGGCTTTTAAGCAATCGATGTCGCTGCCACATCTGATCAAAAAATATGATACGATTTCTTTCGGAGCATCCTTTATTGGATTTATTGCATTCACCCCTCAAAGTATGGCGGCAGCGTATTATGGAGTAATCCCGTGTCACTGTTGGGTTGAGGGAAAAACGATACTTGCCGCCCAATCAGCCGATACCATGACGCATCCGCATCATAGAAGGAAGGGATTATTTGAAAAGCTGGCAAAGAAAACCTACATGCTGGCGACAGCGCAACAGGTCAGGTTGATATTTGGCTTTCCAAATCAAAAGTCATTTCCAGGTTTAGTAAAATTAAACTGGGTTTTTACAAGTGAGCCCCTCCAGGTGTTCGTCCTGAAAACCGGTGGTATACCTTACGCGAAGATACTGACGAGATCTCCCATGCTTCGCAGATTGTATCATGCCTCGATAAATAGCCTTATAGGCGATGGCATGATCAAAGAATCATTTTTTGAAAAACCTCCTGACAACAGTGTCAAACATGATGAGTTGTTTATCAAGTATAAGCAGTATAACGCTTCGTACGTTGTGACGCTCGATCGTGTCGCAGCCTGGATAAGGGTGGATGGAATTCTAAAGGTTGGCGCTGTGAGCGGACTTCATCAGGAAAATGCTTCACAATTCTTAAGCCGTCTGAGAACACTCGCAGCAAAGGCAGGCTGCAGCGAAATTATGTTTATGACGTCCATTAATTCCAGCTTATATCAAATCTTGAAAGACTCCTGCAGCCCCAGCTATACATTCCCAATTGGTTTTCTCCCATTAAGTAACGACAAAATTCACATTGACAAGATCTGCTTTGAGTACTGCGATGTGGATACCTTCTAGAATCCGAATCTCCTGAAACCATTGCTGATCATTAACATCGCGTACGGAAACGCGGCGCCATCGAGCACCCCTATTCTTGGAAAAACTTGGTTCTCATATATCGGTTCTACATGTCCTCCGCTGAACAAGTACGTGTATCCAGCTCCGTGCGCCGCGCCGATGGTCTCGTTATTGTACAAGCCATAAGGAAATGCGATGGACCTGACCGGGGCAGTGTAAGTTTCCAGCATCTTTTTTGACATCTCCATTTGAAATGTCAGTGCAGTGCCAGATAGTCTCGTAAGATTAATATGATGATGACTGTGGGAACCAACTTCAATGAGCCCATAATTTTTTAACGCGTGCAAGGACGAGCTGTTCATCAATTGCGTTATCTCCTGATTACTTGCCAGTGCTGCGCGGTCCATCTGACAGAGCAAACCATTCATGGCAACTAACCACTGTTCATGATCGAGGGTATTGATAAACCCATAGGCGTGCTCTCCGCCTGCCTCATCGATAAGGCGATGGCCCTGGCGAACAAAACTTCTGTTGCCTATCTGAACTCGTGAGGGCTGCTGCTGGGCTACGCTGATCACATCTACCATGTCAGACGGATGTGAATAAGACGGATCTGTGAGTGGCGCGCTGCAAACAAAAAAAGTAGCAGGTACGGAATACTTCTCGAGAAGGGGTACTGCGACCGTTAGATTATTGACGAAGCCATCATCGAAGGTAAGGGCAATGGTGTGCTTGTCAGGTGTCACGCCCGCTCTTTTCATATCACAGAGGGCCTGTAAGGGAACGATGCTAAAGTGATCTTTGAAAAATTTAAGATGTTTCTCGAATTGCACCGCGGTGATGTGACGTCCGTTGATCCTGTTATTGCCCCGTCTTACGCCGTGATACATGATGATAAGCCGCCTGTTCGGGCCACGTTGTAACAGCGCATCAAATCTGCATCGCAGCAATATTGAACAGGCAATGTTGTGGATGAGAAATTTCAGGAGCTTACGCATAGAACATCATGATTCAGTGCTTTACCGCAAAGTCGCTAAGCTCGCAAAGGACCGCCAAGATCTTTGCGGCACCTTAGCGGTCTTGGCGTCTTTGCGGTGAAGATGCGAACTCTTCCTTAAAGATTAAAGACCCGTTAATATTGAAGATTGCCCTGGTGAGCAGATAACAGCGGGTGTGCCTTTTGCGGTAAAATTGTATCTTATAAGGACCAAATCACGAATTTCATGATTCGAGGTCTCGTTGCTGCTGCCATTTTTCTGTCTGCCCTGAGTTGCTTTAGCCAGAATGTAGAACTGATCAGGAAACTCAGGAAAGAATTAAATCATTCGAACGAAGATCAACAATTCGGACTGCTCACAAGCCTCGCCTGGGAATACCGGGCTGCTCATCCCGACAGCGCCATCCATTATGGTCTGAAAGCATATAAGCTCGGCCAAAAACTAAAAAGGCCCGATCTTGCCCGTCCACTGAACTTCATCGGTCTCGCCTACAATCATAAAGGCAATCATCTCGACGCATATGATTACTTTTCCAGTGCTTTGAGTGTTGCCGAGGACGTACAGGATTCCCTTCAAATTGCCCATGCATGTAACAACCTCGGAAGACTGTTCATGGAACAAGGGTTGCTATCAAAATCCATAAAGTACCTTGATCGCAGTAAAAATATTTTTGACCAACTGCAGGACTATCCAAGCCTGGCCTATGCCTATCAAAGCCTCGCAGGGTATAACATGATCCTGAAGAATACCGTTGCCGCTGAGTTCAATTACCTTAAGGCATATGAGATCAGACTAAAGGTCGATAACAGCACCGAGCTACTATCCACGATCATTCAGCTGGGGAAATTTTACATGGATAACAATCAGCTTGATATGGCGCTGCGGTATTTTCATCTCGGGGATTCTGTAGGTCGTTCGATCAGGAATGATCTTTTCCTGGCGGAGATCAAAACGCACACAGCAGAGTGCCAACTTCAAAAAGGCAACCTCAGAGAGGCTGAACAATTGGTGGCCGAAGGGATAGCGACAATCGAAAAGGCCGGAAATCTGCGCTTGCTACCGGATGCCTACCTGACGATGGGACAAATTCAATTCAAGAAAAACGATCTTCTCAAAGCGAAAGAATACTTCACGCTGATGCTCAAGGTCTCATCATTGCGAAAAGACATAAAAGCCAGAATGGAAGCATATTTTCTCCTTTGGCAAACATTCAAGAAAGAAAACAATGACGAATACGCAGCAGTCGATCACTATACAAGATATCTCAACCTGCGCGATTCAGTGCGTACACTTGAGGCGGACCAACGCGAGTCCCAACTGAGGTTTCATGTAGAAATAGAGAAAAAGGACAAAGAGAATGAGATACTCAAAATGAGAAGCCGGGAAAAAACAGCCGTCATTTTCATTCTTGCCCTGATCATTGTCTTAATAACGGTCATACTTTACATGCAGATCAGGTTCAGAGGGAAGATCATTAAGATCAATCATCTGTTGGAAGACCGTAATAAAGAGATTGAAAAATTCAACAATATCCTCAATGAAAAAAACATGACGCTGGAAAGGCATGTTCATGCGTTGATAGAATTCTCGAAGAACCGAAACATTCAAATCGGAAATATTGCCGATGCTGCGAAAGACATTGTATACGTTACCGCGAATCATCTCAAGATCAGCCAGGCCAGTATATGGATTTACGACGAGAAGAATGAATGCATCGAAACGATTGCCCGCTACAACGCTGAACAAAACGCCTATCTGCCAACGATCAGCCTTTCGTTTAAGGATGCGCCCAATTATTTTGATGCCATAAAGAAAGAGAAGATCATTGTTGTCGAAGACGCGGGGGTTCACTCCTACACGAGCGAGTTCAGGGACACTTACTTTGCTGCCAACAATATCTACTCATTGCTGGATGTTACTTTCTATCTGGATGGAAAACTCAAAGGTCTGTTATGCTGCGAACATGAGCATCAGATCAAGCAGTGGACGCCCGAAGACAAGATCTTTGCAAGCTCGGTAGCCGATATCGTATCCCTGGCTTTCCGCACATCACAGCGGCTGGAACATGAATTGCACATCAAAGCGCAAAACAAGAAGATCGCTCAATTGAATGAAGGCCTGGAAGAGCGCGTCAGACAACGGACTGAAGAACTTGAGGCGCAGAATGAGAAACTTATGGAGTATGCTTTTATCAATTCACACGTCCTCAGAGGGCCGGTATCCAGGATACTTGGTTTGATCAGCCTTTTCGACCATGCACAAGAAATGGAGACGGCCGAGATCGTCGGGCTTTTACGGAAGTCGGGGCACGAGTTGGATCAGGTAGTTAAAAGGATAACGGAAGCGCTACATGAGGGCACGCATCTTTCTAAAGGAGACTTCGAAGCAAATGATAAACCTTTTTAGACCTGCAAGTTATTCAGGTGACATCGCGTCGAGCTCTTCCCATGTCCATGGCTGCTTGCGATCTTTGGATTGCTCGCGGATCTTTTGGACCTCTTCAGGTTTTACCAGCAAGAGGTTTATAAAACCTTCCCCAAGATTTCCTGGAAATGCCCGCTCGCGCAGTCCGATATCATAGCGTAAGTAGCTGAGTACAGAGGCAATCCATTTATCATCGTTCATTCCCATCGCTACCATATTTTCAGAATATGTTTTGCCGTCGACGGGACCTGTCAAACCATGGAGCAATATCCTGACGAGCGCATCCTTTTTTCTAATGTACTTCCTGAAATTGCCGGCCAACGGTGGGGCTAGCTTAGTTGGAACACCTACGCCATCCGGGCCATGACAGGTAGCACATAGTGAATTGAAAATGGCTGCTCCGTCGGTGACCAACACCCTGCTTTCAGGATTCAATGAACCCATCTTTGCTCCAAGATTTTTAATATCTGCAGTCTTCTCCAGGCTTTTCCTGGCAGCCACCATCATTTCATTTCCGGAATTTTGAGAACTGATCTCATCCGACAACGCTTTTGCCTTTGGCGATTTTGATCGCGAGAGTGACAACAAAAGCTGAACGCGAACATCATAGTCTTTATCGGTTTTCATTTGCTCAAGCGCCGATATGATGGCCTCGTCATCATTCTTTAAAAACATCTCGCTGATCCAGACAGATGTTTTCCTTATCTGCGCGTCGTCATCCTTTAGCGTTTCAAGGAGCACACCTTTTTCTATCGCATCCAATCCCGATAACGTCCACAAGGCATGTATCCTTCCCAGTGTTGAAGGCTCCTCAGCGAGTGAGCCCTTGTTTCCAAAAGCGATCGCCTTCAGGTCTGCCACAACGGACTTGTCGTTGCGCAGCACAAGTTCCTTTTGCGCATTGTCGCGCCACCATCCGTTTGGATGATCCAGATAGGTGACGAGGTGATCGGCAGGTTCCTCGAGCATATTGGGTTTAGGTCCCCGTTGCATTTTATCATGGACGAGTCTCCATATCCTGCCGTGCTGGATGTTCTTGTCGAGGCCGAGTCGCAGTATTTGTTTCCGGAGATAGCTTCCTTCACCGGTCCACGTTCCCTCCTGGATGATACCGCGGTTCATGTCGACGATGTAAAGACATCCGTCAGGACCGGTATAAGTATTGACGGGTCTGAAATTCATATCGTTTGATGCAATGAACTCTTCCTGGTCATAGGCATTCTCAAGCGTCCGCTTGCCGTCGGTGTTGATGACCTTCGCTCTCCTGATGATGCGTGCAACGGGTTCGTTGATGAGATAATCTCCAACCAGCGTTTTGGGAAGCCGGTCTCCCCTGAAGATCACTTGTCCGTTGGCCGCTGTAAAGTGATTGAGCGTCGTGTCTTCACGGATACGCTTCAGCCCACCCTGGACGTCAGGTGTTTTAATGATCGGCCATACTGCTCCGAATGTTGAATCGTTGTACGCGTCCTTGAACTCGAGCTGACCGTAGCTGGGATTGATGTGAAATCCCGAGCCGGCATTTTCTGCACCACCCCTGGCGTAATAAAGTCTTCCGTAGTCGTCATGTGTTAGCCCCCACTGGCCATTGGAGCCGCTGATGAGCGTGTCCGAATGGAGCATGCCTCCCTTATATTGAAACCGTACCTGGTCGACGGTGATATAGATCCAGTTGTCGAGGTTCCAGTCAAGTCCGCTGCGTTGGTGTTCCAGGTTGCCGAAAGCTTCTTTGTCCGTGTGATAGACGAGTCTTTTTTCATCCGCTACGCCATCGTTGTTGGTGTCCTTGTACGCGTAGATGTCATAGGTGTCTGTTTCATTTACGAGGAGCTCGTGGCCGACTGTAAGGATCATGCGGGGTAGCATCAGGCTGTCGATGTATACGGTGCTTTTGTCCATTTTGCCATCGTCGTCAGTGTCTTCCAGCAGCATGACGCGGCTCTTCGGCTGATGTTCACCTGTCGTGTCAACGGTCTGCATGTACGTTTCCATCTGGGTAACGAACATCCTTCCGTTTCCGTCCCAGGAGATGGCTACAGGCTCGCTCAGCATGGATTCATCCGCGGCAAGCTCGAGGTGATACCCCTTCGGGACGCGGACGGAATTAAGGCTTTCTTCCACGGACAGGTAGTTAGGCTGTGGATTGGGGTTGACGGTTCTTGGTCCGTCAAATCCGGCCTCTTCTACAACCCCGGATTCATTTTTGCAACTGGATAGTATTAATACGACGACACTAAAAAACAGGGGGGACAAACAGGTCTTCATGATGAATGGATTTGCTCCTAGGTACGTGGTCAAAAATTACAATAATTGGGCATAATTGCTAAAGAAAAAGATATAGCAGAATGAATTTATGATGGTTGGGGTCCTCCGTCAGTCTTTTTGAAAGGCTAAGCAATGAAGGGTATCGAAAAAGGATATTGACAGTCTTCCAATCATGATTTTATTAAGTTCGTCTATGAATGGATTAAAGATTCAAAGTATGGATAGAAAAATAGTCACCGGTCCCCAGCAATAACAAGAATACTTTTTTTGAACAAATGTTTTCAAAGATTCTCTAAAGTGGGAGTTTGGCCGTTTTAAAATTCTCGAACACATGCGGTTCCAAAATCCATTTTCGCATCGCTAAAATGGTGTCCAAAATGCGAATATGCGATTCTGCCCAAATTTCGCCGTTTTCAGATCAGAAATACCCCGAACTCCCTAAACCCTATTGATTTAGTAGTTATTTAATTTATATTTGCGCATAACCATATAAAAAACGTAGCTGCTATGATTTTCCACCAAAACCATATCACTCTATTGCTAGCATTATTCCTTTCGTTTTCGTCGAAGGCCCAGAATGGAGACCTGCTATCAAAAAATGATAAACGTGTTGAAAAAAAGAACACAGAAATAAACGTTCCGGACCAGAAAGTTGTGATCGTCACAGGTGTCCGTTTCTCGTACCAGATCGTCGAGAAATGGATAGATGAATACAATAAGGTCCATCCTGACGTTCAGATTGTCGTCGAAGCACGGGGATCTTCAGATCCATTAAAGTATGACATCCTTGCCGAAGTGTATGAACAAGATGAGTCTATAAAAAAGGGTCGCGACTATGTATACGTCGGACGTTATGCCATCCTGCCCGTCGCTACAGCCACGTCCTCATTTGCTTCTATCTATGGAACCAAAGGCCTCGATGCTGAGGCTATCAACCTCGTATTTTTTCATGATATCTTTTCCGATCAGGAAAAACAAAAATCGATAAAAGCACCTTTTACTAACTACACCAGATTACAAAAAGCAGGAGTTCCAACTGTGTTCGCTAAATATTTCGGGCACGAACAAAAGGACATCAAAGGTAACGCCATAGCCGGTGCCGACGCCCATTTGTTAAAGGCGCTACTTCGCGATTCTACCGGCGTGTCCTATCTCCCACTGCCGCTCATATACGATCAGCAATCCAGGAAACCTATACAAGGACTAACGGTATTACCGGTAGATGTCAATGGAAATGGAAAAGTTAGCGATGACGAAAAATTCTTCGATAACCTCGATACGGTGCTCGATCAGCTTGAAAACAAAGACGCCAAGGATATAAACAATATACCTATTGAATACCTGCACCTTTCAGTAGATAAGCAAAAGGCAACGAATGAGGCGAAAGATTTTCTAAAGTGGGTGAATGAAAATGGTCAGCAATACCTGCATGACTTCGGCTATCTCAATCCAAAACAACAAGAAAGTGAAAGATAAAAATCGATGGTTTGTCTCGAAGCCTAAAGTGCAAAATGGGAGACAATACAACATCGGGTTCACAATAAACTGAGGTCAATCATATGCTAAATAAAATGAAGCTTTTCTTTAACAATCAAACTCCTCGTTCAAAATGAAATTACGCTACCGTTCCTTTTTTGAAATTTTATTTCTCAGTCCACAGACTGCAATGAGCCACGCGTGGTCGTTGTGCAAAATTTGTTGTTGTACGTAAAAAGACTGCACGTACAATAGCGGGCTTCATCGAGCCCTTCAATTTTGACATTTAAACAGATCAGTATTACCATTTATAAACATCATTATGATTAAAAAATTACTTCTTGTCATACCCATTCTGCTGTGGGCTAATCTAACAATTGCACAGAATATAACAGGTGTAGTGAAGGATGGCGACGATGCACCTGTTGTGGGAGCGACTATAGTAGTCAAAGGCAAAAAAATATATACAGTAACGGATACAGAAGGCAAGTTCAGTCTTACGCCACCAAAAGATTTCCCATATTCCATCCGGATCACAGCAACCGGCTTCAAGCCTCAGGATATTCAGGTTTTCGAACTGATCGAAGAACCATTGGAAGTATCGCTTGCCAGTGACAACGTGCTTTCAGAAATTGTCGTAACTGCCAGACGCAGGAGTGAAACCGCGCAGCAAGTTCCAATTCCTATTTCTGTTATAGGTGGCGAGCTTGTTGAGGATGCCGGAGCCTTCAACGTAAACCGTGTTAAGGAACTGGTTCCTACGGTCCAGCTTTATTCATCCAATCCCCGCAACACAACTTTGAACATCCGTGGCTTGGGTTCCACCTTTGGTCTTACCAATGATGGGATAGATCCTGGTGTTGGCTTTTATGTCGATGGAGTTTATTATGCGCGTCCGGCGGCGACTACGCTTGACTTTATCGAAATAGAACAAATAGAAGTATTACGTGGACCGCAAGGCACTTTATTTGGCAAAAATACTACCGCAGGTGCATTCAATGTGACAACCCGTGCTCCAAGCTTTACACCGGGCGCTAATTTTGAAGTGAGCTATGGAAATTATGGATTTATTCAGGCGAAGAGTTCTATAACGGGCCCTTTGGGAAAGAAATTTGCAGGAAGGATCTCATTCTCCGGTACGCAACGTGACGGCCTGCTATATAATGTTGCAACCCAAAAGAAAGTAAACGATCTCAACAACCTTGGATTCAGAGCGCAATTATTATTTTCACCTAATGAAAACCTTACCATCACGTTAACAGGTGACGACACACATCAACATCCTGACGGCTACGCGCAGGTGGTGGCTGGTGTTGCTCCTACCCTTCGTGCTCCCTACCGTCAGTTCGAACAAATTATTGCAGATCTTAATTATGATCTTCCAAGCCGGAATCCGTTTGACAGATTGATAGACCATGACACGCCATGGAAATCTGGTAACGAGCTTGGTGGCGTATCTCTCAATGTTGATGCAAAGATCGGCAAAGGGACACTTACCTCGACAACGGCGTGGCGCTATTGGAATTGGGATCCCTCAAATGACCGGGATTTTACTGGCTTACCAGTGCTTTCTTTATCACAGGCAACCTCCAGGCATGATCAGTGGACACAGGAAGTCCGATATGCAGGAGAGGTATCTAAAAGAGTAAGCGGAGTGGTTGGTGTCTTTTTTATAGGTCAAGACTTAAAAACAGACCCTGTTCACATTGAAGAGTCGGGCGCAGCGCAATGGCGTTTCTCGCAAAGCACTACCAGTGAAAAATGGAAGACCCCAGGCCTACTAGACGGATACGGTATCAGAACAACATCCACACTGAATACATTTGGTGCCGCTGCTTTTGCTCAAGTCGACTGGGCTATAACTGATGCGCTACACGTGCTGCCGGGCATAAGATATAATTTCGACAAGAAAGAGGTAGACTACAACCGCGAGACCTATGGAGGTTTACAAACTGATGATCCTGACCTTATAGCCATAAAGCGTTTAGTGTATACTGACCAGGCCTTTACAGCCGATGTCGATGAGTCCAATGTATCGGGACAGCTTACAGTGTCATACAAAGCAGCAAAATCCATTAATACATTTGCCACCTTTTCAACAAGCTATAAACCTGTTGGTGTGAACCTCGGCGGCCTTCCCACGGCCAATGGCGAGGTACTTACGGACCTTGCTCAGGTCAAACCAGAACATGTAACACATTTTGAAATCGGTGTGAAAACCAATCCAACACCAAGATCCACGCTGAATTTAGTTTTACATCACACAAACGTTACGGACTTCCAGACACAGGTTCAAACGGCCGAGGTCGGTGTTAACCGTGGATATCTTGCCAATGCAGAAGAGGTTCGTGTAGTGGGTGTTGAACTGGACGGAAACCTTAGGGTGAATAAGAATTTTTCATTTTATGGAGCAGTAGCGTATACGGATGGTGAATATGTATCCTTTACAAATGCGCCTGTACCCCTGGAGGAAACCGGAGGTCCGTCAGCCTTCAAAGATATTTCGGGAAGTGAATTGCCAGGAATCTCGAAATGGGCTGGATCCCTCGGAGGTGAAATTCTCTCGAATTCAATAAAATTCCTGGGGCAGGAAAGTAAATTCTTTTTCTCTTTTGATGGCTATTACCGGTCAGACTTTTCCTCAAGTCCCTCGCCATCGGCGTATCTAAATATTGACGCCTATGCGCTATTGAACGCCCGGGCTGGCATAAGATCGGCAGAAGGTTTGTCACTTTTTGTATGGGGTCGTAACCTGGCCGACAAGGATTACTTCGAACAGCTATTGCCTGCGGCGGGTAATGCCGGACACTATGCCGGTGTTCTTGGAGATCCCAGAACATACGGAGTAACATTAAGATACAACTACTAAATACAAACTATAAAAGCATGTTCTGCTATTGGAACGTATTCAAGGCTTTTTTAAATCCATAAACACAGATTTGCTCGGAGGTAGGCAAAGAGGTACCCAGAGGCTCTTCGTAGGACAGCTAACTTGTATTTCTCAGTGAATCTCTGGGGCTTCCTCTGCGATTTCTCTGTGAAATTGGATTTAAAGAAATCTGAAGTTGTAGTAAACCGTCCGATAGAACAGCTCATCAGCAAATGAAATAAGCCCCGGCTAGTTGAATAGTCAGGGCTTATTTTTTTCTTAAGATTCCGGAGAATTCCATTTGGACCCTCCTACTCTACCACTAGCCGGATGATCTGCAGCCCATCAGGACTTACTACCTTAAGATAGTGGATGCCTTTTCGGAATGCACTCACATCCAATTGTTCAACTGGTTCTTGGCTCAAAGGCCGATCCAGCAGCACGTTTCCATTAAAATCGAGCAGGATCATGTGTGCCTGCTCTGTTTTTCCTTCGTGCATGATGTTGACCACACCCGAAGCGGGTAAAGGATACACCGCTACCTGCAGACGCGCCTCTTTAGAAGCAGCACCTCTTATAACTGCAAATGAAATGGTAAGGGCATCACCTTTGGTACCATTGACGTAGGGTGTAACAGCCAGGCTATACGCTCCCGGCAGAAATTTCATACCGTTAAAGTCTCCTCGCTGATCACCGAACAGCGCATAAGGAGATATCTCTTCTGTCTGGTGATGAGTGATAGGACCGTTGAGATGAAAAGTGACCTTATTGATCTTTTCAGCATTTATGTTGGCGCGAATGTCTAACAGCTTACCTACTTCGTTTAAGTTAATAACATCTCCATCTTTGAGTTCCTGGATTGCTTTATCTGTATGCGCATTCATCAAGGTGAGACTCGTCACTCCCGAACTGCGTGGTGCCTTAACCGCAACGACCCAGTAGTCAAAGCCACCTTTACTATTCTCACTTTTGTCTCCGGAAATATTAGAATTTGAATATCCCGCCACTAGATAATTTCCATTAGAGGCGACGATGGTACTGGTAGCAAAGTCGAAGCCACTTCCTCCTATCGTTTTATCCCATACTTTATTACCTTGCTTATCAATTTTAATTACCCAGAAGTCACTGCCGGACACAGCAGACAATAGAGCACCAACCAATAGATACCCTCCGTCGGGCACGGAGACGACACTTGTAAATTGCTCCTCAAGCGTTGATCCATAGTTTTTATCCCATACTGTGTTGCCAGCAGCATCGATTTTTACTACCTGGGCATTTCCTGCCAGCACATAACCTCCATCAGTGGCGAGCGTGGTAGCAGCAAGTATGTCCATACCAGTTCCTCCAATGGTCTTATCCCATACTTTTTTTCCGTGCTTATTAATTTTTAACACCCAGAAGTCATATGAACCTTGGCTATTCTCACTCTTATCTCCCGAAATATTAGAAATAGAGCTTCCGCCGAGCAGAAAGCCGTTAGGGGTAAGCGTTATACTACTAAGGTTATCATCTGAATTCCCCCCAAAAGTTTTATCCCAAACTTTGTTGCCTTGATTATCTATTCTCACGACCCAGTAGTCTGTAACACCACCATTGTTATTTTGACTTTTGTCTCCGGAAGCATTAGATAGTGAAAAACCTCCCAACAGATAACCTCCTTCTGGGATGGAGATTGCGCTAGTCAGTCTATCGACGCCATTGCCTCCAAAGGATTTGTCCCAAAGTTTGTTACCCTGATTATCTATTTTTACTACCCAGTAGTCCTCCGCACCTTTGCTTGCCGCAGTTTTATCTCCCGAAATACCAGAAAAAGAATATCCGGCCAACAGATAGCCTCCATCATGCGCAGAGACTATGCTGATTAGTTCGTCAAAAACGTCCCCTCCAAAAGTTTTGTCCCATTGCTTGTTGCCCTTGGCATCGATTTTTACTATCCAATAGTCATTGGCACCTCGGCACGTTTGACTTTTATCTCCGTTGATATTCGAAGTCGAGTGTCCTGCCAGCAAATAACCTCCATCACCGGTGGAGATGACACTTCTAAGCCTGTCACCACCCCACCTGTCATCAGGCGGCGACCCTATAAAAGGCGTCCCCCCGAAGGTCTTATCCCATAGTATGGTAGCTTGACCTGGAACACTTTCTACCGCGATGTTCTCTTCGTCTGGAATTTTGGTGCCGGAAAATGAAACAGAGCAGAAAATAGGAAATAGGAGAATGCCTGTCAGTAGCATTTTCATTTGCCTTTTTGCAAGTGACAGGATGATCGGTATTGTCTGCAATACCGTGCTGGTAACGTTGGCGGCCTTTTCGAAAAGGCCTTTCCGAGAGAAGGTTTTCATTGTAATAGCTATTTTGGTTGTAGAATGGAATGAAGAATAAACGAGGAGTTTCGCGGCGTTTTATTGTTTATGAAACCACTCATAGGATCAGAAAGAACAACTAAAAATAAGTCGATGCGGCGTTTCAAAAGGTATGTTACTATGTGAAGTGGTCGTAGTCGTACTAGTGTCCGACCTGGGCGACGACAATAGGAATTAACCTTCTGATTCACCTAGAAATAAAATGGGGAGTATTTAGAGATCAGCCCGTGACCATATTTTGTCTATGGTAACTTCGATCCGATACGTCGTTCCTTTTACGATAAATTCACTTGTCGGAACGGACCGGCATATGGGCTTAACCTGGATTTAATAGACGTCGCGTCCGATTCAGCCTAGATATATAACAGATCGTAGCAACATCAATTGTGCGTAGTAGTCGGTATTTCCAGCGCTTATTTGTACGATGCTAGTGAAAGTGCTGGTTGGTGAGGTGGAAGGAATTGTTCATTGCCTAGGATGTATTATTCATATAAAAATATTTTGCATTCAAGCGTAAAAAAAAACCAATCGTACAGTAAACTTATGCTTACAGTATAAATGGGCTCTTATTTGAATGTAAGAAAAAAGTTTTGAAACGACAAAGACATTCGTCACTTAGGCTGCCTATCCAAAAAATTATTTTATAAAAAGTTTTTTGATGTCTTCATAGCGCGCCTCCGTCGCTGGTGCAAATTTTTCACCAGCCATATATTTCTTCAAACTATATAGTAGTTGCCTGGCTTCCGGCCTTTTTTTCTGGTCCGACAATAAATCGATACCGGAAACGATCAATTTGCCTTTACCAACCTTACACTCGAAGATCAATCCCAACGGACGGGCGGTAACCCAATCGTCGATCACTCTTACAATCGGCGGTAAATTTAACGCCACTGCGTCGAGACGGATGGCATTGGAATGACTCATAGCATCCCACCATTGCCAGTTGCTATGATATTGAGTGGGAAAAGCAGCAAGCGCGGGGTGCTTTGGATCACAAAGAATTCCCAATGTATGCGGAGGTTGTCCATTCGTCCATGCTGTGTTCCAGAAGATACTGGAAAAACCTATTTGAACATTGCCTCCTCCCTCCGCTTTCACTGACCCCTTCTTGATTGTCAATAATACTTTACCTCCCTTGTTAAGCACGTCCAGCGCTTTAGAATCAAGTTGCTGCGTTACTAAAATTCCATCCTCAGTATTTGGCAGGAGTGCAGGATAAACAAACAGGTCCCAGGAATTTTTATAGCTATCCACTGAAACGGTGAGGGTAAGTTTGCCTGGCTGATCAACAGCAGTCAGGGATTGTCTTATTTCACCAAGCTTAAATGCATTGCCCAGCGGAATATCAGTTCTTCCCAGGTTGCCCTGGAACAAAATTTTTCCTGAATCATTTTTAATACTCCAGGATGGAACTACATCCTTAAGTGAAGCTTCTCCAAAATGCGAGATCTCGATAGGAACATTAAGCTCTTCTGAATTTAAGAATATCATTTTTGGCAGCCGTGCAAGTGGAACTGTCGAATTACAAAACGCACTGTATTCTTCAGGGGAAATGTATCCTTTACTTTTCCAAAAGGGATTCAGTACACCGACCAACGCGGTGCCTTGTCCAGGGAAATCATGTAAGTCAAGTAATTGAAAGCCTCCAAATCCTGGAGTTCGTAAGGCTGCCTCGATATCTGCTTTATAGCACAAGGCTTGCAGCTTACCCGATGCCATCAAGAAACTGTCGGCCAGGTTGCTCATGCCATTTTTATCAAGCGTCTCTTTAAAAATTTCGAAATTCTTAGGTTTCATCACACCATCATATTGCGACATCTCCTTAAAATCCGGGTAAACACACCACTGTCCTATTTCATGACTTACAGTAGGCTGCCGAAATTTTTCAATGATGGTCGACCAGTCATAGTCACTACGGGGTGGCTGGCTGTTTATGATACTTTTTAAGCCATCCCCCCAGAGTTGTATACGCGGAGAAGATGTGCTATTGTAGTCATTCTCCGGAATAACCGGCCATCCCGCTCCTGACGTGTATAACCTTCTCGTGTCTTTCGCTTTCCAATAATTCACAAAATCAGTAAGGTATTTAATATGGTTATCTCCCCCTGGTTCATTACCATATGTCATCATACAAAAGGAAGGGTGATTGCCAAACGTATTTGTTACCCGGTTGCTTTCGTCGTAGATATATTTGTCAATTCCATTACCATCTCCGATAGGAGCGCCCTGGTTGGCCCACGATGAGCATTCTACCTGAAGATAGAAACCCAGACGATCGGCAACATTAAATGCAGCTTCCGGTGGTGTCCACGAATGAAAGCGCAAATGGTTCAGGCCATAGGAGCGGCATATCTCTAAAATGCGAGTCCACTCTTTTTCATCAGTTGCCGGATAACCCGTCTTGGGAAATATGGCGCATTCAAGTGTTCCGCGAAGAAATGTTGGGTTGCCGTTGATGGTAAACTGGGTACCCTGCGTTGAAAAATCCCGCATACCAAAAGTGATCTTCTTCTCCTCTGCACTTCCACTCTCCGATGTCAGCGTTATTTTTAAATCATACAGATGTGGGTGGAACTCATCCCATAATAATGGGTTATCACCCATGGGATATGTCAGTTCAAGATTTGTACTTTCTCCATTGATCTCCACCTCTTTTGTCAGCGGCTTTAATTTTTCAGTCTCGGGATTATCCGTTGTGACCATCAATTGAACACTGACTTTATCAGTTGTTGCTGAAGCGTTATCCACAGTCATTCGGACGACAAGCTTATTGTTTTTCACATCCGGGAATAATTTCACCTCGCCAATATGAACAGCTGGCCGGGCATTAATAGCCAATTCACCTATCATACCATTCCAGTTACCCTGGGTATGATCAGTTATGCTGTGTGAATTTGGGCCAACGTTGAATTCCTTTACCCGGTTATCGATACGAATGGTTATCTGGTGATCACCGGGAGCAAGATATTTCGACAGATCAAAAACATGCGGAGTACCCAGGCTATTCTGCATGCCGATCCTGGTAGTGTCTATCCAAAGTGTAGTTTCCCAATGACTGCGCTCAATAAACAACTCTATATATCGTTCGTTCCACGATGATGGGATGGTTACCGTTTTCTGATACCAGGCAGCACCTTTATAGTACCTGGCAGGTTGAAGCCAAAAAGGGACCTTGATGTTTCCTGGCTGACGATACTTTGCATACTCCGGTTCCTTAAACCATGCGGAATCAAAAATTGAACCCGTCCAGGGCGTGTTCACGCTGATAGCATTTCCCTTTCCATTGGTTGTCATTGAACCCGGAAGGCTGATCTTGTCACCAAGTTTTGTCCCATACCATTTTTGTTCAACACCCTTATCCAGCGAATCGATTTGAAATGTCCACTCACCAGCCAGATCTATCCGGGTTCCCTGTTTGTCCGGCGTAGAACATGAAATGAAAGCCAAAAATATCAGCAAGCTAAATGGAAGCGAAGTGTAAATTCGTGACATCTGTATTAATACTATTTTGTGATTACTTTTTTGATATAGGAATCGACAGGCAGTTACTCCGCCTTACAACTTCACTCAAGGCAAGCTGGTTAGTCTTCCCTGCTACGATATTTCTTCTGGTAAAAAATGGAAGCGGATAACAAGCATTTGATCCTGGCTTACCCTAAGGCTGAACCCCAATCATTGTTGTTTATGAAAGAGGCCATCCACCGCGGCGGATGGCCTCTTTATTTTGGTTATTGCCACGTCGTGTTCTGAGTAACATTGGGATTGCCCAGCGTTTCTTTTAAAGGAATAGGCAATACATAGTCCTTTGCTTTAAGTTGACGAGACACGCCATAGGTGTCTATGAAATGTTTAATGTAATCACCAAGATAATCAGGCGTTCCGCCAAAGGTACTTTTCCTGCGCAGCTCAGGATAAAGAACCTGCTCGAAAGCAAATTCCTGCATGCGCTCTGCGACAATGGCGTCACGCAGTTCTGTTTGCGAAAGGCCGGTCAGGTTCGATAAGTCAGCGCGATCGCGAACTTCATTGATCCCCATATAGGGGTCCCCAGTTCCGCTTTCGTTACACGCTTCGGAATGTCCGAGTAATACATCTGCATACCTGAGGTATATGGTATTTTTCTCAGTCGTGGTCCATGATCCACCAGCTTTAATTTCAGTAAGTTTCGATGACCACGCTTTTCCAAACACCAATTCGGAAGGATTATTAGGGTTAGCATTGGGATCTACAATTCCACCAAAGCGCGACAGATTATAGCTGGCGTCCTTACTCCAGTGCACGGCAGGATATTGACCACTGCTGTTCTTTGCCGTGCGAGCCGTTGAATACGATTCGATAAACGTGCCCTCAATACGTGCGTCATTGTCATCGTATGAGCCTCTGAAATCCTGAGTGGCGCTCAACCAGCTCCATCCCGCTCCGCCAAGGTCCGTTGGCAGATCTTCCGGATTGAAGTGAGCCGAGTGGTTGTTATACTCATTTGCATTTGCTCCTCCTGAAACCTGTCCCTCAAAGATCCGCTCTCCCATATTCTCATGCTGCGTATCGAAGTTGAAGCTAAAATCACTATACAGCTCAATACCACTGTTAGCGATAATATCTTCTGCGGTGGCTTTGGCATCTGCCCATTCTTTATCCCATAGCTGCGTTTTCATCAGAATTGTTGCAGCGGCCCACTTTGTTGCTCTGCCTAAATCGGCACCCGTGTATGATGCAGGTAGTACCGCTACTGCGGCATTGCAATCTGCGTAGATCTGATCAATGATTGCCCTTGTTCCGCCACTGTTGGAGGGAAGGTTGGCGAGGTCATTTGCAGCCGTTATTGTAAGAGGCACATTATCGAAATAGCTAAGCAGTCCATAGTAATAAAATGCTCTTAAAAAATGTGCTTCACCTTTTAGCCGTTCAAGAAGTTCGGCGTTCGCCGGATCATCAATTTCATCAGCAGTTTCAAGGATCGCGTTAGCGCGATAGATCGACCGGTAACATTGGCCCCAGTATGCTTCGATAACATCGTCCTGCGGACTTACATTTCCGAGGTTATACTGCAACGGCTGTTTCTCCCATCCCACCTGGTATCCAATGAGACATTCAAATACATAGCGGTTATAGAAAAGATTAAACCAGTCATTATTTCCCATGGTCAGGTCATCGTAAATCGCATTCACCCCTAATTTGAGTTCATTAGCGGATGAATAGAAACTGTCAGGGTTGATGTAATCAGGAGTTTCTTCCAGATCGGAGCATCCAACGGTCAAGACCAGCATGGCGGTAATTAGCCAGCATACCGTGCTCTTCTTATTTATTTTGTCAATTATTTTCATTTTATGTCTTCGGTTATGATACATTTTCTATAAACCCAGATTTAATCCTACCGTAAATGTGCGGGCACGAGGATAAGCATCGTAATCATCTCCACGATTCAGGTTATTCTGACCTTGATTGTTCACTTCAGGGTCAAATCCTTTATAGTCAGTGATCACAAAAAGATTCTGAGCGCTTACGTATAATCTCGCGTTTCGAATGAATTTCGGAACAGGAAGGCCGTATCCCAGGGATACATTTTGAAGGCGTATAAAAGATCCGTCTTCAATGAAAAAAGAGGATCTCCGGTAGGAAGCAAAATCACGTGTTGCATCAACAGCCGGACGTGGAGCATTTGAGTTCTCAGCAGTCCATGAATCTGCGAGTATATTCGAGATCTGGTTAATTTTTTGCGCACCATCGCCGATCTCGGATTGTTGCAGATTGCGAACGTCATTTCCATGTACACCCCGGAAGAAAATAGCAAGATCGAATCCCTTATACTTAAAGGTTGAATTCAGACCCCATGTAAAATCCGGATTTGGATCTCCAATGATGGTGTAGTCTTCCGCCGATAAAGTGCCATCATCATTCCTATCCTCGTACACAGGTTTTCCGTCTGTACCAACTCCAACAAAGTTGTAACCTCTCCACACACCGATCGGATTTCCCGATTCAACCCAGCTACCATCAATGCCAAGGTGACCGCTGGGACTGCTTGCAAAGAACGGGGCACTGCCTCCCAGATCTTCTATCTTATTGCGTAAAATAGAAACGTTAGCATTTATATCCCAGGTCAGGCCTCCTCCCGCAATCGCTTTCGCATCGACAGCGATTTCGAAACCTTTGTTGCTCAGTGAGCCTGTGTTTTTTAACAACGTTCCGAAACCAGTGCTTTGTGGTATTGATACATACAGTAGCAGGTCGGTCGTTTTATTGTTAAAATAATCCAGTGATACGCTCAGTCTGTTGCTGAGGAAACCCATATCCAATCCGACGTTAAGCATTTTGGTTTGCTCCCATTTCAAATCTGGATTTTCCATACGTGTCGCCGCATAGCCGGAAACAAGCACGCCATTAAAAATGTAGTTACGCGGACTTAAGTCGGATGTAGATTGATACGCCGGGATCTGCGAGTTGCCGGTAACGCCATAGCTTACGCGAACTTTGAAGTCATCAAAAAGGTTGGTTAACCCCGCATTCTCAAAAAAGCTTTCGTTGATAACACGCCACCCTATTGCAGCGGAGGGGAATGTTGCCCATTTATTATTAGGACCAAATTTTGTTGAACCATCCCGCCTTGCCGTCAAGGTGATCAGGTATTTGTCTTTGTAATTGTAATTTATCCTTCCCAAAACAGATTCCAGCCCCCAATCAATTCGGTTAGAGCTTCCTATTTGAGGTTTTGTTCCGTTTTGAAAATTCAGGGATTCAAAATCGTCTGAATCCAAACCCCTTACACTCTGGTATGCCGATGAATTATTTTCTTTCTGATAAGTATATCCAAGCATCACCTGCAGATCGTGTCCGCCGCTCAACGACTTGGAGTATGTAAGGATATTTTCATTCAGCACGTTTACAAGATTCCGGTCGAAACGCTGAAGCTCCCTTTCGTTCTGGCGACCAAGCCTGGTCTTGCTGTTATAAAATGTATTACGGGTAGCATTTAAGAGATCCAATCCGATACTTGTTTGGAATTTAAGATCCTTGGTAATGGATATGTTCAATGCCGATGTACCGAAAATGCGATTGGTCGCATCCTTATCAATTCCTTCTTTCGCTTCTGCCACTGGATTGATGGTAAACCTTCCATCGTAAAGCGGATAATTGTAATCACCTATATTATTATAAACAGGAACCGTAGGGTCTAATCCAAGAGCAGTTATGATTATTCCACCAGGACCACCACGATCCGTTGGTACATTGTTGCCGACCGTGCGGGCTACATTCCAGCTATTGCTTAATGTCACCTTATTATTAAACAGGTTATTATCTAAATTCAGGCGAAGGCCATATCGTTTAAAATTCGTGTTGATGATCACACCTTCGTTGTCAAGATAATTTCCCATGACAGCATACCGGGCATTGGCATTCCCGCCGCTGACGGAAAGCTGATTGTTCCAGATACTTCCTGTTCTCGAAATAGCATCCATCCAATCGGTGCCTCTGCCAAATGCGGTAACCTGAGCATCTGTATAGCGGGGACTTCCTCCCTGACTTACGTCCAGCGTATTCAGATATCTGGCGAAATCCGATCCACTAAGCATGTCGATCTTATTTGATATTGATTGTGCGGAGTAGGAGCTTTCGAGATTAACCACCGTTTGTCCCTCTTTTCCTCTTTTCGTTGTGATCAACACAACTCCGTTTGCACCTCTTGAACCATAGATCGAGGTAGCAGAAGCATCTTTCAGAACTTCTATAGACTCAATATCAGTGGGATTAAGGGCGGCCAACGCGTTCTTCGCCTGGCGATCGGCACCTGTTCCATAGCTACTGTTATCCGGATAGATAGGGAGACCATCGATAACATAGAGTGGCTCACTGCCGCTGATGAGAGAATTGGCTCCCCGAACCCGAACAGACAATCCTCCACCCGGAGCCGCCGAACTTTGCGTGACTTGGACTCCTGCCGCTCTTCCCTGCAATGCCTGGTCTACGGATGTAACGGGCATATCTCTAAATGCATCCCCTTTAACGGAAGAGATTGATCCTGTCAGATCGCTTTTCTTTACAGTTCCGTACCCCACCACCACAACTTCATCGAGGCTTTGAACGTCTTCCTCCATGATCACGTCTACTACAGTTTTACTACCAACTACTGCTTCCTGGCTTGTAAAACCGATAAAACTAAAAGTAAGGACTGCATTGTTGCCAGCTACTTCGAGGCTGTACTTCCCATTAGAATCCGTTGTCGTGCCTTGTGCAGTTCCTTTCACAATCACATTAACACCCGGAAGGAGATCCCCTTGCTTCGTGGTTACTGTTCCCGATACCTGCGTTTGTGCGGAGGCAAACAAGGTCATCGTGACACCCACCAACAGAAGCATCAAAAATTTTGATAATTCCTGGTAATTTTTTTTCATACGTAAAAGTTTGTTTGATCTAAGAATGAAATGCAATTTCCCTGGAATCGTTTGCATAAAAATGGACGAAAAACGGTTTAGGATGGATTATCTTATGGTCTGCAACTCAATGTCGCATGATCTCCATTTCGAATTGTTCAAGCGTTTTCCCTTTCGTTTCCGGGGCAAACCTCCATAAGATGAAAAAGTAAATCAGGCAAATGAATGAGAACAAAAAGAACGTCTGCGGTGCGTCCAGCTTTTCCACCAGAACTGGAAATCCATACGCCAGCGCAAAGCAAGCCACCCAAAGCATGCACGTTGATACTGAGACTGCCAATGCACGAATCCGGGTTGGAAAGATCTCAGAAATTAAAACCCAGGTGACCGGGGCGAGTGTTGAAGCATAAGTGGCAATAAAAGCAAGTACAAAAAATTGAAGGTAGTATCCGTCAAACAAGCTAAACTGGTAGCAGATCCCGACGAGGAAAAGCCACAACGCCATCAGGGAAGATCCTGCCAGCATTAATTTTTTCCGACCGAGCTTATCGACAAGCTGCATCGCCAGTAAAGTGAAAATCAAATTAATCGCACCGATCATGATCTGTTGGAAGAGCTGATCCTTCACATTCATCCCTGCTTTTTCGAAAATGATGGGAGCATAAAAAAATACGGCATTGGCTCCTGATATCTGCTGAAAAACTGCCATTGTGATCCCCAACAAGACAATGAAGGTAATGCCGGGCTTTAGCAGATCCGACAATTTACCCTTTACCTCACCTTGAATTCCAGCCTGAATGTTTTGGAGTTCCAGCTGGGCTTTTTCAATCCCAATGATCCTCTTTAATATGTCCCTCGCTGCGTCTGTTTTGCCCTTGCTGATAAGCCAGCGTGGACTTTCCGGAACGAAGAATACACAAACAAAAAAGAGAACAGCGGGAATCGCTCCGGAAGTAAACATCCATCGCCAGTTGTTCTCCAGGTCTGCGAGGATATAGTTGGAAAAATAGGCGAGCAGAATACCGGAGACGATCGTCAATTGATTGATGGATACCATCCTTCCACGAATTGCTGCAGGACTCACCTCCGCGATATAAAGTGGTGACAGCATCGAAGCTGCTCCAACACCAATCCCCGCGATGATCCTCCAAAAAATAAGACCCGAATACCCCGACGACCAACCCATCAAAACAGAGGAAACCATAAAGATCCCTGCGGCGATAGTGAGCGGTGTCTTGCGTCCAAACCTATCTGCAAAAAATCCGGTAATAAGTGTACCTATGATACATCCGACATACAATGAACTTCCCGTCCACCCGAGCTGAGCATCTGTTAATTGATAATAGGGCTTAATGAACGGTATGGTTCCGGAAAAGATCGCGATATCAAAACCAAAAAGTAGTCCTCCAAAAGCGGCAATAAGGCTTATTAAGAAAATATAGGATTTTTGACCCATTCTTTAAAATCGTGATCCGTAAAGGTGAGATACAATCGAAAACGTTTGAATGGAGAAAAATACTTAAAAGATGGACTTTTATCTTACCGTGAAGCGTCTTAATGTCTCTTATTTCTATACTCCAGCGGTGAGATCCCCATTACTTTGGTAAACAACCTGGAGAAATAGTAAGGATCCTCTATTCCCAATTTGCCGGAAATCTCATTGATGCGTAGCGAAGTAAACTGAAGGAACTGGCAAGCATGCTGAATTTTTAAATGATTAAAATACACGATAGGCGAATAACCGGTCTTTTTTCTAAAAATGCTGGAGTAATGCGATAGCGACAAATTAACAAATGACGCCAGCGACTCCAACGTCACGGAGACATCCAGGTGATTTTGCATATACTCAATGGAGATATCCACTACATCCTTCTCCACATCATGGCGCGCCGTAGTAAACTTGTCAGTAAAGCTTAGGGTGGCCAGAAAATATTGGAAACTTATGCTGGAATACGCCAGATTATCAAGACTGTATCCGGATTCAAGATTTTTGTACATGGAATCAAAAATCTTAAGGCGCTCCTCAATAAATATGCTGTCGTTCGTAAAACTTTTAAATTGTTTGGAAAGCAAGGCAGCAAAGTACGGGCTTTGAATTCCTTTAAAATGAAACCAATATATAGTCCAGGGGTTTTTCTCATCAGCCCCATACTTATGCGGCATATCCGCGGGGATGATCAGATACTGGTTAGGACTAACCGGATAATATCCCGACGGAACTTCAATCCAACCTTTTCCCTCAAGACAATAGATAAGGATGTTTTGTGAAATACCTGAAGGCCTCTCGCGGTAATGATACTGCGCGTGTGGATAAAAGCCGATATCCGTAAGGTATAGGGTATTAACGGGAGGCGAGTAGCTGCAAAGCTCAATTATTTTCTTTGGCAAAACGATCGCTTTCTGTCCTTGAAATCCTTCACGTTTCCGAATCGTTTGCATACGCCGTAAAAATAAGATAATCCATTAAAAGAGAAAATTAGTCCATCGCTTGTTGAGTGAATCTCAGATAGTTTTGTATAAACAATCGATTTAGATGGAAATCAGCGATAGTGTAGTGGTTAGCCAGGAGAATATCATCATCCCGACCTATGGAATAGGAATACCAGAAAAAAATCCAATTTTTTCAGAGAACAGAGTTTACCAGGGAAGCAGCGGTGTGGTTTATCCTTATCCCGTTATCGAAAAAATTCTCGATGAAAAGAAGGATAAGACGTATTCCGCAATATATATAGAGAACAGGTATCTGAAGATCATGATCCTTCCCGAGCTCGGCGGAAGGGTGCAAATGGCCTATGATAAGATCAAGCAAAGGCATTTTGTTTACTATAACCAGGTCATCAAACCAGCGCTTGTGGGATTGACAGGGCCTTGGATCTCCGGAGGAATAGAGTTTAACTGGCCGCAACACCATCGCCCCAGCACCTTTGAGCCGGTTGACTTTACAATCGAAGAACATAAAGACGGGAGCAAAACAGTGTGGGTCAGTGAAGTCGAAAGAATGTTCCGCACAAAAGGCATGGCGGGGTTTCGCCTCTACCCGGACAAAGCATACCTGGAGATAAATGTCAAGCTTTACAATCGTACACCATTTCCCCAAACATTTCTTTGGTGGGCCAACCCTGCCGTAAAGGTAAACGATGATTACCAAACCGTTTTCCCTCCGGATGTTCACGCTGTATTTGATCATGGCAAACGCGATGTTTCTGAATTTCCTATTGCGAAAGGCACATATTATAAAGTTGACTATTCCACTGGCGTAGATATTTCCCGTTATAAAAATATTCCTGTTCCCACGTCGTATATGGCCATTAAATCCAGGTATGATTTTATGGGGGGATATGAGCACGATACAAAAGGGGGATTACTTCATGTGGCAAGCCACCACGTATCTCCCGGGAAAAAACAATGGACCTGGGGCAACGGTGAATTTGGATATGCATGGGATCAAAATCTCACCGATGAAGATGGTCCCTATGTTGAGCTTATGACAGGTGTGTTCACCGACAACCAGCCGGATTTTTCGTGGATACAACCTTACGAAGAAAGAATGTTCACCCAATATTTCATGCCTTATAGTGAACTGGGTGTTGTTAAGAACGCAACGAAGGACGCGTTGGTAAACCTCGAGGTGGAAGAAAACGAGGTAAGGTTTAAATTTTACACAACTGCCCGGCACACCAACGCTGTGGCTGTGCTTACATATGATGGAAAAGAGATCTGGACCGAAGAACTCTCCATTTCACCGGAAACACCATTTTGTAAAGTCATTTCACATACTGGAAAACTGCGAAAAGAGAAGGTCACGATTACTTTGTACAAAGCGAACGGAAAAATTCTCGTTCAATACAAACCTGAGATTGAAGTTGAAAAGGAAATACCACAACCAGCCAGTCCCGCTAAGGACCCAGCCGAAATAGATAGCATTGAACAGCTTTTTCTGACGGGTCTTCATATCGAACAGTATCGTCACGCAACCTACAAACCAGCGGACTACTATGAAGAAGCGCTAAGGAGAGATCCAACGGACAGCAGAAACAATAACGCCCTGGGACGATGGTTTCTAAAAAGAGGAAAGTTTTCCATCGCGGAATCCTATTTCAGAGCAGCCATCAACACGCTGATCGAAAGAAATCACAATCCATATGATGGTGAACCGTATTTTAATCTGGGTATTGGACTATTCATGCAAGAACGGTATGAAGAGGCTTATGAAGTTTTCTATAAAGCAACGTGGAATGCGCCATGGCAAGACGCTTCATATTTAAACCTGTCAAGGATCGCGACACGTACCGGTAATTTCGAAGAGGCGCTCGAACTGATAAACCAATCTTTGAACAGAAATTACGCAAGTCAAACTGCCCGGCATCTCAAAGTCATCATCCTAAGAAAGTTACACAAGAGGGACGAAGCGCTTGCGCTTATTGAAGAGTCGCTTGCCCTCGATAAATTCAACCTTGGCTGTTTGTTTGAAGAATACCTGATCCTGAAAGATTCGGCAAATGCCGGAGCAAGCTTAGACACACTCAAAACGTTGTCGCGCGGATACATTCATAATCTCATAGAGTATGCTTTCGATTATGCGCATGCAGGATTTTACCCCGAAGCGAGTGATGTCTTGTCTATGAGCCTTACTCCTGGAAAAGAAACCTATCCGATGGTTCACTATTATCTCGGATACTTTGCAGCACGACAAAATGATATTCCAAAAGCCATGTCATTTTTTAAAGAGGCAGAAAAAGATAAACCCGATTACTGCTTTCCAAACCGGATAGAAGATGTTGGCGTGCTGGAATATGCTATGTCCCTCAATGCCAATGATGCAAAAGCTCCATACTATCTTGGAAATTACTGGTATGCCAACCGCCAATACGATGACGCGATCCACTGTTGGGAAAAATCCGTGAAGGGTGATGATCGATTCCCCACTGTTCACAGAAATCTGGCATTGGCCTATCACAATAAACGCAGTAATATTATTAAAGCGCTTCAATCACTTGAAAAAGCATTTTCACTGGACACAACCGATGCGCGGGTATTGATGGAGCTCGATCAACTCTATAAAAAACTTAACAAGTCTCACAAAGAGCGTCTGGACCTGCTTGAAAAACACGCCGGTCAGACTGAGGAAAGGGATGACCTATACTTAGAACGCGTGACGCTTTATAACCATCTGGGAGATCATGAAAAGGCAAGGGAACTGATCTCAGTGAGAAAATTTCATCCTTGGGAAGGTGGCGAAGGAAAAGTAGTCGGTCAATACCTGATCTGTCATCTGGAGCTTGCAAAAAAGTCAATCACCGACTCCATGTATAAAGAGGCTTTGACCCTGTTGACTGAAGCTGAACATTACCCTCAGTCATTGGGTGAGGGTAAACTTTACGGAGCACAGGAAAACGACATTCACTATTTAAAGGGATGTGCTTACGAGGGGCTGGGTCAGCTTGAACATGCGAAAGAATATTTCAAAAAGGCAACGGTAGGACTAAGCGAACCAGCGCAGGCCATCTACTATAATGATCAACAGCCAGATAAAATCTTCTATCAGGGTCTGGCGTGGAAAAAATTGGGACAGATCACAAACGCGGAGAAGATCTTTAAAAGGCTGATCAGCTTTGGAGAATCACACATGGATGACAAAATCAAAATTGATTATTTTGCGGTATCCCTCCCTGACCTTCTCGTATTTGATCTGGACCTGAATCTGCGAAATAAAAATCATTGCCATTATCTAATTGGCCTGGGTTGCCTTGGCCTCAACCACGGGAAGCAGAAAGAGGCGGAAAGACACTTTAATATCGTGCTGAAAAATGATATCAATCATTTTGGCGCGGCGATCCATAAAAAGATGATCCAACATGTCGTATTGGTTGACCAGTCTTGAGTCCTCGAAACGGGAGACTCTGCGACGACGTGAGATTTGTTGCAACGGTTGGCCCCCACTGAGAGCTGTCTAATTTGGTGGCCTATGAGGACTAGTCGCCACGCCCTTGTTGTGCTTGTCGTACCAAACGTTAGGCGCAACGGGCAAGAGAACTCTTCGTGGTGTTATCACCTTATCCCCTGCGTTAAAACATGATCCGGGGGAAGTCCCTCCCCTTAAGGAAAGGGATTTAGGGTGAGGTGAAAATCGGGAGGCGAAGCGCGATCATATTGTTAAGGCTATGTCAAACTTAAATATGATGTTCTCATCATAGACCTGCCCGGCATTTACTATCGTCGAAGGAAAATTGGGGTGATTTGGCGCATCGGGGTAATGCTGGCATTCAAGACACAACCCATCAAAAGGATTGAGAAATTTAAAGCTGTTGCTCAGGCTATTGCCGCCTAAGAAATCGCCGGTATAGAACTGTACGCCCGGGTACGTAGTAAATATTTCCAAAACCCTGCCCGATGCAGGTGCTACCATCCTGCAGGCATGATTGAGCTTATTTTCTTCCTGTCGTTCAAGGATGTAATAGATATTCAATCCTTTAGTTGTATTGCCGGTGAACGTTACTTTGTCGCTGATCACATGTCCGTGAAAAAGCTTATCCGTTACCGGAACGATTAATCCTGTCGGAATGTGATCGCTTCCCATGGCTAACATTTCACGTGCGTAAATAGTGAGTTCGTGCCCGAGGATATTACCCTGCTCGGGTGCCAGATTGAAATAAGCGTGATTTGTAAAATTCAGGACTGTCCGTTTATCTGAAACCGCTTTGTAACGGATTACGAGTGCATTATCATCACTCCATGTATACGTCACGTTGAATTGAACATTCCCCGGATAACCACCTTCAAAGTCTTTGCTGACTAGCGTAAAGGAGACCGAATCACTGTTTATCACGAAATCAAAAACGCGGCTATGAAATCCACTTAGTCCACCATGGATTGAATTGACATTGTCGTTCTTGTCCAGATAATAAATAACCTCATCAAGGGCGAACTGCGCATCTTTAATGCGGTTGGCATATCGCCCGATGGTGGATCCGATATAACACTGGTCATTCACGTACCCTTCCAGTGCTGGAAAGCCCAGCACAACATTTCCCAACACGCCATGTTTATCCGGAACGACAATAGACACAATTGTCGCTCCATAATTCGTCAGCTCAATAAATGCCCCGCTTGAGTTCCGCAATCTAAAAAGATACACAGCCCTGCCTTTGAACGTACCCCATTGCCTGTGTGAAATGGCAGCATCCGCCTCGTTTTCTCCCAGCTTACCTCCTACCTGATTCATTCGGCTGTAAGCTGAAATACGATACTTTGAAACTCATTGTGCATTGTGAAACGAATCCCATACGTCATCAAAAAATCTCCTGTGAATTTCTTTCCCTCTAATGCTGAAACTGGAGAATTTTTTTCGGAACCCTTGTTGATCTCTTTCAGCGTATACATGCGCTCCGGATCAAGCCCTTTTACAAATAAGACCTGATCGTTTCCATAGATCTCTTTCTTCATCAGATAGGAAAACACCAATGCTTCTTTTTTGTCTGGCAAGGCGTACATCAATGCCACACGGTTGCTTTCATAAGGCGACAATAAGCGGTACATGTCTCCAAACTGTACAAGGTGTTTAATTCCCTTGTAAGCCTGAATGGCGTTCCTCGAAAATTCCTTTTCCTCCGCTGACATATCCTTTGGCTGCAAGTCCATTCCGAGCTTCGCCGACATGGCAACATCGAACCTGAACTTCAAAGGCGTGCTCCGTTGGGTAATGTGGTTCGGAACTACGGAAACATGACTAGCCAATCCTATCGGCGGGAAAAAATAAGTAGTTCCCCATTGAATAAAAATCCTGTCCAGCGCATCCGTGTTATCACT
>CAWJTP010000021.1:0-289017 GCA_963845845.1 uncultured Cytophagales bacterium | reverse complement strand
CACTGGCCGGGCCGCTGAGCAACCTCGCGGTCGGCGCGGCGCTGGCGCTGGTCGTCGCACTGGTGCCGATGTCGGGCGGCCTGGTGATGGCAATCTGCTGCCTGGCGCTCCTGCAGATCGTGACGTTCATCCTGAACATCCTCCCGATCCCCGGCCTCGACGGCTGGGGCGCGATCGAGCCGTTACTGCCGCCGCAGGCGCGCGAGCTCGGGGCCGAGGTCCGCCCGTGGGCACCGATCATCCTGTTCGCGATCCTGTGGTTCGTCCAGCCCGCGAACACGGCCCTGTGGAACGGCGCGTTCTCGATCTTCGGCGCCTTCGGCGGTTACGTCGACGGCGCGCAGATCGGCAGCAGCGTGCTCCGCTTCTGGAACTGAGGTTCACCAAGGCGCGGCGACCGGCGGCGGGTGCAGGGTCGCTGCGGCGACGGCAGCCCCGACGACATGAACGACTCTTTCGCCGCCGTTTCCGACGAGGTGAAAGAGTCGTTCACTGCGCCGCTGCCGCGGAAAGCTTCAGCCGCGGTGCTCAGTCAGCCACACGTGCGCGCGCTTCCACGCCACCCGCAGCCCCGACCGCTCCCCGAGGTAGTCGCCCGCCGCGCCGACCACCGGCAGCATGCCGATCGCGCAGTGCAGGAAGTTGGCCTCGCGGCCGCTTCTCCAGCTCCCCCGTGATCGCGAGCAGGCCCCGGCCGAGGCGCCACAGCGTGCCCCGCCGCGGCCTTGACCGTCGCCTTGCCGTGCTTCTTCTCCGACTCCGTCAGTTCCTCGGTCAGCTTCGCGGCTTCGTCCGCCTCCGCCGCTTCGTCGTGTCCGGGTGCTTGCCCGCCGCGAGGTCGGGGTCGATGTCGCGCTCGAAGAGCACCCACGCGATCAGCCGCACCCGCGTGCCGACGTCGGTGACGCCGTACTCGCCCGCGATCGCGCACAGCAGCAGGCCCTGCGACGCCGAGCCCAGCGCGTCCTGCACCGGCAGCCGGTCGGCCAGCGCGCCGCCGAGGCCGGGGATCGACGTCAGCAGCGCCGTGAAGCGCCCGACGCGGTTCATCCACCAGCTCGACCGGTCGTAGCCCGTCATGCGCGCCCACGCGGCCGTTCCGGGCACCTTCACCGACGTCACGCCGTGGATCAGCTTCGCCTTGAGGCCGGACTCGACGCCGGCGAGGTCGTCGGTCTCCTCCCGCCGGGCGCGCGCCTGCAGCCCGAACGGGTCGGACTCGCGCAACGCGTCCAGCATCGGCCCGCACGCCCGCACGAACGGCCGCAACACCGCCACGACCTGCCGGTCGGAAATCGCCTCAGCCACGTCCCGGTTTCCTTCCCGTCGCCCGGCCCAGCCCACCGCCGAGCACCATCGCGCCGGGCAGCGCGCTGGCGCCGAGCAGGAGCAGCGCCCGCCAGTCCTGGATCAGCACGAGGTCACCGCCCGGCCCAGCATGCCGACCCCGAAGACGACGAGCACCCACACGGCGAGGGGTACCCACGAAAGAGCGGGCCGCACCAGCTTGGCCGTGGTCGCCACCAGCCAGGGGGTCGTGACGGCGCCGACCAGGACGGTCACCGGCAGCGGCACCACCCCGATCCGCAGCGGCAGGAAGAACAGCTCCAGGACGGCGAGCAGCACGGTGTCGAGGGCGAGCAGGACCAGGAACAGCCGCTGCTCCCCGGTGAGCGGCTCCGGCACGGTCACAGCCCGCCGAACAGGTCGCCGGCCGCGCCCTCGGCCGGGCCGTGGGCCAGCACGAACGAATCCGCCGCGGGAATCGGCTGGGCGATCTCGTTCGTCAGCGCGAAGTACGGGACGGCGCCGTCGACGACGGTCAGCTGCGTCGCGTGTGCGCGCAGTGCCGCGACCTTCGCGGGGAGGTACGCGGTGACGTCGAGCGTCGTCGTGATCTCTTCGTCCGGCGTCGTGGGCAGCTCGTCGTCCGGCGGGACGCGGTAGGCGGGCGGCTCGCCGGCCCGCAGCGCGGCCAGCCCGGCGCGCACCGCGCTCTTCGACGCCACCGTGTGGAACACCCGCGCCACCGACCCGGGCGCGGGGCCGCCGCCATGGTGATCTCGTGGGCGCGGACGTGGTCGGGGTGGCCGTACCCGCCGAACGCGTCGTAGGTGACGACGACCTGCGGCTGGGCCTCGTCGATCAGCTCGGCGAGCTGCGCGGCCTGCTCGTCGGCCGAACCGCCGGTGAACGCCCGCGGGTGCGACGCCGACGGCGTGCCCGCCATGCCCGAATCGCGCCACCGGCCGATGCCGCCCAGAAAACGGTGCCGGGACACCCCCAGCGCGGCGCACGCGGCCTTCAGCTCGGCGACGCGGTAACCGCCCAGCTGGTCCGCGGCCCAGGCGCCCAGCCCGGCGAGCTCGGGCAGGCCGGCCATGACCTCACCCTCCTCACCGAGCGTGCAGGTCACCACGGTCACCTCGGCGCCTTCGGCGGCGTATCGTGCGATCGTGGCGCCGGTGGTGATGCTCTCGTCGTCGGGATGGGCGTGGACGAGGAGCAGCCTGCGCGGTACCGGGGAGATCACGGGTTGAGCGTAATTCCCGTGCTCCGACCTTCGTCGGGGACACCCTCGGTTATCCTCGCGCGAGTCGCGACCGCCGCGTCGCGATCGTCTGTACCCCCACGAAGGGCATCTTGGTGAGCACTGAAGCAACTTCGGCGGACGTCGCCGGCGTGTCCGGATCCGTTCTGTCGATCTCCGACCTGAGCGTGTCGTTCCAGACCGAGGACGGCGTCGTCGACGCCGTCAAGGGCATCGGTTTCGACGTGCGGCCCGGCGAGATCGTCGCCGTGGTCGGGGAGTCCGGGTCCGGCAAGTCCGTCACGTCGATGTCGGTGCTGGGCCTGCTGCCCAAGACCAGCCGGATCGCCGGTGAGCTGCGCCTCGGCGAGCGCAACCTGGCGGACCTCAAGGAAAAGGACATGCAGAAGATCCGCGGCAACCAGGTCGCGATGATCTTCCAGGAGCCGATGACCGCGCTGAACCCGGTCTACACCGTCGGCTGGCAGCTGCGTGAGGCCCTGCGCTCGCACCAGGACATCTCCAAGGCCGCCGCGGACCAGCGCGCCGTCGAGCTGCTCGACATGGTCGGCATCCCGAACCCGCCGCTGCGGTTCAAGCAGTACCCGCACCAGCTCTCGGGCGGTCTGCGCCAGCGTGTCGTCATCGCGATGGCGATCGCCTGCGACCCGAAGGTGATCATCGCCGACGAGCCGACCACCGCGCTCGACGTCACCGTGCAGGCGGAGATCCTCGGCCTGCTGCGCAAGCTGCGCGACACCCTCGACACCGCGATCGTGCTGATCACCCACGACATGGGCGTCGTCGCCGACATGGCCGACCGCGTCATCGTGATGTACCAGGGCGAGATCGTCGAAGAGGCGCCGGTGCGCGAGCTGTTCGCGTCGCCGAAGGAGGACTACACCCGGCGGCTGCTCGCCGCGGTGCCGGTGCTCGGCCAGCGCCCGGAGGGGCGCCGCCTGCTCGACGACTCCGGCATCGCCTCCGACAGCACCGAGGCGGCCAAGATCGCCGAGGAGATCCGGCTGGCCGACGCCGAGCTGGAAGCCGTGATCGAAGAGGCCGCGCCGGCCCTGGAGATCAAGAACCTGGTGCTCGAGTACCCCGGCCGCCGCGGCCAGGTCAAGAACCGCGCGGTGGACGACGTCTCGCTGACCATCGCCAAGGGCGAGATCGTCGGCCTGGTGGGCGAGTCCGGCTCCGGCAAGACGACCGTCGGCCGCTGTGCCGTCGGCCTGCTCCGGGCGACCCAGGGCACGATCTCGATCGCGGGCAAGGACATCACGCAGATGTCGGCGAAGGAGCTTCGCCCGCTTCGCCGCTACTTCTCGATCGTGTTCCAGGACCCGGCGTCCACTCTGGACCCGAAGATGACGATCGGCGAGTCGATCGCCGAGCCGATGGTGCTGCACAAGGTGCTTGGCCGGCAAGGGCTTGTCGGCCCCGCGTGCGCTCGCTGCTCGACAAGGTCGAGCTGGGCGGGCGCTACATGGAACCGCTACCCGCACGAGCTCTCCGGCGGCCAGCGCCAGCGCGTGGCGATCGCCCGTGCCCTTGTCGCTCGACCCGGCGCTGCTCATCGCGGACGAGCCGACGTCGGCGCTGGACGTCTCGGTGCAGGCCCGCGTGCTGGACCTGTTCCTCGACCTGCAGCAGTCGCCTGCAGTTCGCCTGCCTGTTCATCAGCCACGACCTCGCGGTGGTCGACCTGCTCGCCGACCGCGTCGCGGTGATGCAGCACGGCAAGCTCGTCGAGGTCGGCACCCGCGACCAGGTGCTGCACTCGCCGCAGCAGGACTACACGCGCCGCCTGCTGTCGGCGGCGCCGGTCGCGGACCCGGTGCTGCAGGCGCAGCGCCGCGCGGCCTGGGAGGCCGGCAAGCTGGCCCCCGTCGCCGACTGAGGCCCTGACGCACGAAGGCCGCCACCCGGGCTCGGGTGGCGGCCTTCCGCATGTCCGGGGGCGCCCGGAGCGCCCCAATGTGGCCTTGGTTGCGTCTCGCGCGCCCAAGGTGGCCTTCGGTGCGTCTGACGCACCGAAGGCCACTTGGGGCGCTCGGAAGCCGGGGTCAGCCCGCCCGGATGTGGGCCACACCGATGGACGACACGCGTACCCGAAAAGCGAACACGCGTGCCCGGACGGACGACACGGCCACCGGAGCGGGGGCTCGACGTGTCGTCCAGCCAGGTACGCGTGTCGTCCTGCTGGGTACGCGTGTCGTCCGGAGGCGCCTTCAGCCCACGCGGATGCGGGGGTCGAGGATGCCGTACAGCAGGTCCGCCACCAGGTTCGCGATGACGACGCTCGCCGCGATCACCACCAGCCAGCCCATCAGCACCTGGGGGTCGTTCTTGTTGACCGCCTCCACCAGCAGCGTGCCCATGCCGTGCCAGTTGAAGACCGTCTCCGTGATGATCGCGCCGGTCACCGTGGCGCCGAAGTTGACCGAGAACAGCGTCATCACCGGGATCAGCGCGTTGCGGAACGCGTGCCGCCAGATCACGCGGCTGTTCGAGACGCCCTTGGCGCGCGCTGTGCGGACGTAGTCGGCGTTCAGGACCTCCAGCATCGACGCCCGCTGGAAGCGGCTGTACGCGGCGAACGTGATGGCCATGATGGACAGTGTCGGCAGCAGGAACGCGCCGACGTACTTCGCGAGCGCGTCGCCGACGCCGGTCGCCGGTGAGGCTCTCCGGGCTCGTCGTGCGCAGCCAGGGGTCGCCGAGGACGTCGGCCAGGCCCAGGTCGCGCACCCAGATGTTGGCGCGGATCGCGTACCCCTTGAGGACGATCGCGACGCAGAAGATGGGCATCGAGAACATCAGGAACGCCAGCGTCGTCGCGGCGTAGTCCCAGACCGAGTACTGCTTGACCGCGGCGAGGACACCCACCAGCACGCCGAAGAACAGCGCCAGGATCGAGGCGGCGAGCACCAGCTCGAGCGTCACCCCGAACGCGGCCATCACCTTCGGCTGGACCGGCGTGAACGCGTTGCCCTGCGCGATGGAGATGCCCCAGTCGCCGCTGAGGAAGTGGCCGAGCCAGGTGAAGTACCGGGAGAAGACGCTCTGGTCGAGGCCGAGCTTGTGCTCGGTCTCGGCGATCGCCTGCGCGCTGATCCCGGGTTTGCTCCGCAGCTCGCCGAGCGGGTCGCCGGTGTTGGCCACCATGACAAAACACAGGAAGGTGCCGACCAGCAGGACCGGGATCGAGATGACCAGCCTGCGGAGCACGTAGAGCACCAGGTTCATCCGAAACCCCCAGTTCCGGCGGTCCCCACGGGAGACGGACGCGGGGGCGACCGGAACCCGGTCACCCCCGCGTCGTGCGTTCAGGCCTTCATTCTCCGCTGACGCGGGTCGAAGGCGTCTCGCAGACCGTCACCGATGAAGTTGATCGTCAGTGAAATCAGCACTAGCACGAAAACGGCCCGAAGAACACCGGAGATCGTTTCAACCGGAAGTTTTGCTTTGCGATGGTATGGCTTGTTCTTCGCACTCGGTTTCCTGATCAGTCAGCAGATCCTGTATTACATTCATAAAAAGGAAGGAAAGCCTGAAAGAGACGTTGATACCCTTACCATTTACATGGTCGTGGCCACCATTATCGGTGCCCGCTTAGGGCACGTTATATTTTACCAGCCTGAGATCATATGGGAGAATCCCCTTAGCATCATCCTCCCCTTCGAGATCAATCCCTTTAGGTTTACAGGACTTCAGGGACTGGCGAGTCACGGCGGAGCGATCGGAATACTATTTGCCCTTTGGCTGTATAGCAGGAAAAAAAAACCAGGACAAACGTATCTGCAGGTTGTCGACCGGATCGTCATATTAGTTGCCCTTACCGGAGCGTTGATAAGGTTTGGGAATTTCTTCAACTCCGAGATCATAGGTAAGCCTACAGATGCACCATATGGTGTCGTGTTCGTGAACAAGTTCACAGAATCTATAAATGACAAAAGGGTTGATCGGGAGGACTGGTCGAGTCGGTGGTAATCAAACACAATGATTCGATTCCGAACGGTTCAAATGGCAGGATACCCCTGAACATCTATCTTTTCTTCAGGAAGGGAGTTTCCGAGGCACAAGCACGAAATTTTACAGGCTTCAATGCCAGAAACATGCTCGCTAATAGCCTGTACGAATATTTTGACGCTTCCGGCGAGAACACAAGCTTCAACGTTACTGCCACGGAAGATCAGACGTTCGCGGCGCGCATTCAGACCTTCGGCATATCCCGGCATGCTGCACAGCTTTATGAATCGATATCCTGCGTGATCCTCTTTGTCGTTCTGTTCATGATCTGGTACAGGCAGCAAGTCATGCTTCCACCGGGGAGGCTATTGGGAATATTTCTCATATGGTGCTTTGGCCTTCGTTTTCTATTTGAATTCCTGAAAGAGAACCAGGAGTCATTTGAAAATAATATGGTGCTGAACATGGGACAAATTTTGAGCATTCCCCTTGTTATTGCCGGCGTATTCATTCTGATAAGATCATACAGAGCAAAGCCAGAATTACCCGGAGCTGTAGCAAAGAAAGCGTAAACTTATTTACTCTGTGGATGTCTTAGTGATACGAGATGCGGGCTGTTATTTTCTGTCTTACATGCTATCTGTTTCTGCAAGGTGTTTTTCACACCCGACAGGCTATCGCACAGTCCGATTCTGTCAGAACATCTTCCAAAAATAAATCCCCGTACGACAGCACAGGTAAGTTCATCCAAATCAACCGGATTTTTATTGTTGGCAACCGTGTCACCAAGGACCAGATAGTTTTGCGCGAACTGACAGTCAAATCCGGAGATGTGGTATACAGCTCGGAACTTCCCATCATTCTCGATCTTGACAAAAAGAAGCTCATCAATACCCGACTTTTCAACACGGTCGAGATACGGATGCTGGAGTTTCAAGACGACCAGATTGATCTCTTAATAGACATTAACGAACGATGGTATACATTCCCTGCACCTATCTTTGAGCTTGCAGACAGGAACTTCAATGAATGGTGGCAAACCTATGACCATGACTTCAAGCGGGTGAACTACGGGGTGCGGCTCTATCAGTTCAATATGCGTGGTCGCAATGAAACACTGCGGCTAACGGCACAATTTGGATTTCAGCGCCGCTTTGAAATTTCATACCGCTTCCCATACATTGATCGCAAACAAAAGCACGGCCTTATCATTGATTTTGACTTTGCAGAATCCAAAAATCTTGCCTATCGAACAATCGATCACAAGCTGGAATACCTTCGTGCAGAAGACCTGCTGAAAGTGACAAGAGGCGGGGGACTAACATACACCTACAGGAAGTCGTTCTATGCGTCCCACGCCGTGAAAGTAGAATATCGCAGCAGCTCCATCAATGATACGATCACGACAATTAATCCGAACTACTTTGGCGAGGGCAAGACCTCACAACAATTTGGTGTTATATCCTATCAGTTCACCTCCGATCACCGCGACTATGTGGGCTACCCGCTCACGGGGTATTATCTCACGACAGGTCTCTCAAAATTCGGAGTAACCAACCGCGACGATATCAATAAGATCGACATTAACGGTACGTTTGCCGCATTCTTTAATCTCAAAAGGAACTTTTATCTTTCTAACAATACGCTTGGCTACTGGAGCTCGCAAAAAGATATTCCTTATGCTAACTATGGAGCGCTTGGATACCGGAAACAATTTATAAGGGGTTATGAGGTGTATGTAATCGAGGGTCCGTTCTACGTGGTCAATAAGACTACGCTAAAGAAGAGAATATTTTCGAGAACGTATAATATAAACGCAATGCCGATCCGTCAATTCCGATATGTGCCGCTTTCGATATTTCTGAAGCTCTATGGAGATTTTGGCTATGTGAACAACTACCCGGCGTATTCTATAAATAACCGTCTTTCAGACAAGATGCTTACTGGTGCCGGTGGAGGGATCGACATCGTCGCTTCTTATGATGCTGTCTTTCGTTTCGAATATACTTTCAATGGCGAAGGCGAGCGGGGATTCTTCTTCCACATAAAGAAAGAATTCTAGCTAGGCAATTATGAAATATGAATTATAAATTATGAATGGTCTCATTTTAGCGCTCTTTACTTTCATTGTTAGGAGACGCCTAAATCATGGTAATTCATATCTCATAATTCATAATTGTTTTTTTCTCCTGCTCTTATTCGAAACGCTCCCTTCTCCTTAAGGAGAAAGGTTGGGGATGAGGTGAACGCTCTTCATAAAAGAACACACTTTAACGATCCTGTAATACACCAACTTCGGGTCTCCCAACGATTAAAGTGGTAGAACTTGTGTATTGTGTATTTGCCTATTGCGTATTCCCCTATTCTCTATCCTGTTCAGAAGAGATTCTGAGAGCTTACATAGATCGTCAATGTGGGCCCAAATGATCCGGAAAACAGAATACATGGGCGGCTCTTAAAAATGATGATTCTTACGTTATTGTATACGTAATAATTAAACCTTGTTGTGATCAAACTCATTCCGTTGGCTGTCATGATAATGCATTGGGCATGTATTGTAATCGCGCAGGGCTCTTCGATATTTATCGGCGCTAGAGCACAGGCTGTTGGATATGCATCTGCTTGTCTGGATGACGAGTGGTCGATCTTTAATAATGTTGCCGGACTGGGCCGGATCAGCCATACCTCAATAAGCTTCACGTACGACGCATTGCCGTCGATGAGCGCATTCAACAGAACGGCACTCGCAATAACATGGTCGGAAAAGATCGCGGCAGCCCTCGGTTTCTACAGGTTTGGTGATGATACTTATCAGGAACAACTCATATGTATAGGCACAGGCCGATCCTGGAAGAATACGTCGGTGGGCATTAAGGTGAATTATATAAGATACAGTATTACGGGAATTGGTTCGAAAAACCTGGTCAGTGTTAGTATGGGTGGAATGTCCAAGCTCACAAGCAAAATGACAGTCGGTGCACACGTCGTCAATGTTTATCAGCCCTACATTTCCAAGGTTGACGACGAACGCATGCCCACGATCTTAGTGGCAGGGATACTATTCCGGCTGACGGATAAAGTGACCGTTGTCACAGAGGTGGAAAAGGATTTCAACTATAAGCCGACATGGAAATGGGGCATTGAATACGTGATGCACAAAAAATTCACGGCGCGAACAGGCTATAACCTGTATCCGCAGGCAGCATTTTTTGGGTTTGGATTCAGGCTAAGGAAATTTCTTGCGGATTACGGGTATCAGTTTACACCGTTCGTTGGCTCGCGGCATCAGGTATCCATTGCTTACGCAGTGAATAAAACAGGGACATGACCAGAATAACTTTGTGCCTGCTGCTTATCACTTGCGTTGCAGGTGGTCAGGATCTGCCAAGGGAGGAGATAGACCCCACGCGGATCGCGGACCAATTATACGCCACGCAGGAGGAGGATTTGAACTATGAGGCATTGTATGAAAACGTTATGCATATCCTTGCACATCCTATCGATCTGAATAAAGCAACTGATGAGGAACTGAATTTCCTTCATGTGCTGTCCCCATCACAGGTCAGGAACCTGTTGGCATACAGGAAGGAGAACAAATCATTTCTTTCTATTTATGAGCTTCAGGCTGTTCCTGAATTTGATCCAGAGATCATTATGAAACTTGCGCCCTTCGTAAGGATACCAGACCCAGCTGCATCCCTTGACGCTTCTTTATTGACGAGGATTGTCAGTGAAAGCGATAACTTCTTCATCCTGCGCATGGGCAGATCGTTATCTGTTGAGGCTGCATCCGCTGGAAAGAATAAGGGATCACCAGATAAACTCCTGCTGAGGTTCAGGTCCAGTCGCGCCGGTGACTTCAGCTTTGGATTTGCGTGCGAGAAAGATGCGGGAGAAGCTTTGAATTGGAGCATAAAAGACAAATACTATGGACTCGATTTCTGGTCCCAACACGCACAACTTCAGAACAAAGGACGGCTGAAGAATCTCATTGTCGGAGATTATCAGGCGCAATTCGGACAAGGCCTGATGATCGGAGGCATTTTTGGAACTGGTAAAGGGAGTGAAACGATAACGGCTATAAGAAGGAGCAACATTGGGTTGTTGCCCTATACATCAGTACAGGAAGCCGGATACTTGCGCGGCATTGCAGCTACTCTTGGACTGGGGCATCATTGTAACGGAACGATCTTTTATTCCAGGTGCAGGCGTGATGCTTCAGTTGCGGGTGATTCAACCGAATTGTTTGCCGGATCTCTTCAGTTGACGGGGCTTCACCGGACAGATTCGGAAATGGAAAATCGCAAGAAAGTGATCGACATGAACTTTGGAAGTGTAATTCAGTACAAGAATAAAGGTATCGATGCGGGGATCATGTTCAATCGGTATCAAACGGATGTACCTATCATTCCATCACCTAAGCCATACAACCAGTTTGCTTTCAGTGGATCCCATAATAACAATGTCGGAATGTTCATCAACTACGACTGGAATAATCTTTCTTTTTTCAGTGAAGTTGCAAAATCCCTGAATGCCGGAAGCGCTCTTGTCGCTGGCGTGCTTTGCACCGTGACGGCTTCATTGGACCTGTCAATTTTGTATCGGTTCTTCGCCAGGGATTTCTACACACGGTATAGCAACGCACTATCCGAAAACAGCACCCCTCAGAACGAAAGGGGGATCTATTGGGGTTGGCGCTATCGCTTCAACCGGCGATTTACGCTCACCGGGTATTTTGATATGTTTCAATTCCCGTGGGTGCGTTATCGGGCATATGCCCCTTCAGAGGGCTATGAGTGGCTGTTGCGTTTTACTTATCAGCCATCGCGCAATGTGATGATCTGGATTCAGGCAAGAGAAGAGACCAAAGACAGGAATGATGGCAGCGCGATTGATCGTGTATATCAAACGAGTAGAGGAAGAAAGAACAATTATTGGGTACATTGTGAGATAGGCCTGAATGAGAAACTTCGGATGAAGTCACGGGTACAATTCAGTTGCTATTCCTTCGGCGAGGTCAGGCATAATGGCTTTGTCTTGTCAGAGGATATCATTGGAGAAATTGGCAAATTGGAGATTACGGGAAGATATGCGCTGTTCAATACAGATGATTATGATAACCGTCAGTACGTCTATGAAAATGATGTACTGCTCGCTTATTCAATGCCTGCGTATTATGGGATTGGCGTCCGTAAAATGCTGATGCTCCGATACAAATTGAATCGATACCTGAGTATTTGGGTCAGGTATGCTGCGACACGGTACTTACAGCAGGAGAAGTACAGTTTTCTTGATGGGGATTCGTTTAGAAGTTTGGAAAACGATGTTAAATTTCAACTTCGATTCCAGTTATGAGATGAACAGTGTCTGGAAAATATGCATGCTACTGAACTTATAACACCAGAAATCCTGCTTGTAATGTGCATTGGCGGTATCGCGTTTGTGCTCATCTTAAGGGCAATTTTCAGGAAGGGTAAGTAATATTTGTGTCGATTTCAGCGATTATCAAGGGTAGTGTCACGACTAGTTACTTTTCTGATCGTCGGTTGATTTCAGAATTCGCGTATTACAGCGGTTATTTGATATTATAAATTAACAACCGCTATGAAATCTTTTCGCACGCTTTTCATGATAATGTTGCTTTTGTCAATCGGGAGTCAGATCAGCTTTGGTCAAACAACAAAGAAAGTCATTGAACTCCCTGAATTTAAAGGCATTTATGTCAATTCAAATTACACTGTTTACATAAAACAGACCAACAAACAGGAAGTAACGATTGAAGCCCTGACTGAGATCTTTTCCGTTACAGAAGTGAAGGTTGAGAATGGTATACTGATGGTTAACGTTGAACGTAAGCCTGATAATCCCAACAAGAGCTTGTGGGCAAAAATTGATGACATCAAATTGAATCCAACGATGAAGTTATACGTCAGCGTTAAGAGCATCAACGATCTTCAGGTGAATGGTGGCGGGAAGATAGTTTCGGAAAACTCTCTCGCTACGGATTACATCACGTTGGGTGTTTCCGGTAACGGAACGCTGGATGTTGATCTTAAAGGCAATACCATCAAGGCGGCCGTCAGCGGTAGTGGATCCATGAACATCAAGGGGTATGGTACGTCGATGGAAGCTGACGTGAGCGGCACGGGTGCGCTGAACGCCTATAATTGTAATCTTGAGACGGCAAAGGCCAGGGTCACAGGTTCCGGGTCATGTCTCCTGAACGTGACAAATACCTTGGATGCCATGGTTTTGGGTAGCGGAGCCGTGAAGCACAAAGGAAATACCAAATCAGCGCAGAAGAAGATATACGGGTCCGGTGTCATCGAAAGGGCATATTAGGTAGTGACCCCGTTAGGCTGATCGGAAACGCTTCAAATACGGCTTAAAGGGCACATTATTGCTGCTTTTGCGCAACTCGTGGCTCCTGTTCAGACGCAGTATTACACTGTCCCTGATAATGTTTATTCAATTTTACCAGTTGAAAACAGATGCTGAGTGCTGTAGAAAATCATACACACGGAATTGCGGGGCCATCTTATTCCGAGATGAGAGAAAAAAGGGTCTGCCAATCTTTTTCCTAATTAATCAAAATTTCTTCTTACTTTTAAATGTTGATTGTCATTCTTTACTGAGGCCCTCTCTGTCATCGCGAGTAGTAGTTCCAGCCAAGTTTGCCAGTTGGCATTAACTTAATTTCTCATTTATTTATTTTTACCAATGAACATTTACGTTGCCAACATCCCTTTTAAGGCATCCGAACAGGAATTGAAGGGATTATTCGAAGAGTATGGCGAAGTTTCTTCTGCCAAAATTGTAATGGACAAAGTAACACAGCGCAGCCGCGGTTTCGGTTTTATCGAAATGTCGGATGATGCTAGTGCCCGTCAAGCTATTACTAGTCTAAACGGTTTCAACTTCCTGGGTAAAACCCTAGTAGTTAACGAAGCAAGACCGAGAACTGATGCCCCCCGTAGTGGTGGTGGAGGTGGTGGTTACAGAAGCGGTGGAGGCGGTGGTTTCAACCGCAGAAGCAATAACGAATATTAATCCATACCGATATTGTAATCAAACTGCTCTCAAAAGAGCAGTTTTTTTTTGCCCTATAAATTCCAGGCTACGGTTAGCGAAGTCCCTCACTGCTGAGGCCGGCAAGATTCGAAGCGACTAAGGAATGTCCAAGTAATAACACAAAGACGTGAAGGAATTGGCTGTACTAACGTCGGAGTTCGACATGCGACATTCGACATTCCTCTCGCACTTCAACATTTAACATTCTACCTTCTTCAGATTGTACGGCTCGTCCTTGCTTTTGATACGGGTATTTCGTAAACTTTGTATACATCAATAAAATCTTCTTATGAATACTATAACCCACATGGAACGCTGGGGTAATAGTCATCGCCCTGGTTTTTTGGATTTGTTCAGGATCATCCTCGGATGCTTCATCACATATAAAGGACTGTACTTTACCACGAACATCAATACGCTGGAAATTACAGCCTCCGGAATCAATGCACATTTTGCCGGTCTTACCATCGCCCACTATGTCGTCTTTGCACATATGCTTGGAGGACCAATGATACTATTCGGAGTATTTACAAGATTTGCATGCCTCATACAACTCCCCATCCTTATCGGTGCCGTATTTCTGGTTAATTATCCGAAAGGATTTCTTTCCATTGGACAACATATGGAATTGTGGACATCTATACTTGTACTTGTCGGACTACTCGTGTTCATAGTATTTGGCGCAGGCAGGTACTCAGTCGACGCACGCCGCAGGAAAGAAACCGAAACCGCTCATTCATAATACTTAACCTAACCTAACCCAGGGGGCATCTGATAACCAGGTGCCCTTTTTTGTTCTAATTCTTCTATCTTAATGGCTAAGTAAGTAAGCATGAGGTACATTATTGGCATTGACATCGGAACAGGAAGCACCAAGGCGGTGGCCGTTAATACAGCTGGCGACGTCATCGAAACAAGCCAGGTCTCCTACCCTACCCTGCAACCTCAACCGGCTTACAGCGAGCAAGCACCGGAAATCATCTGGCAGGCCTTCATCAAATGCATCAGCCGCATATCCACTACGTTGGGACCCAAACCTTCAGCGGTAGTGATGAGCAGCGCCATGCACAGCCTTATCCCCGTGGATCAGAACGGAGCACCGCTCATGAACATGATCACATGGGCTGACAACCGAAGTGCATCGATCGCCGTTCGCGTCAAAGAGTCAGCTGACGGCCAATCCATTTACGAGCAATCCGGCACACCCATCCATGCTATGACGCCGTTGTGCAAGATCATTTGGCTAAAAGAAAATGAACCTGATCTGTTTGACAAAGTCTTTAAATTCCTTTCCATCAAAGAGTACATATGGTTTAAGCTTTTCGATACTTATGAAACGGATTACGCCATCGCCTCTGCTACGGGTCTTTTCAATATTTATGAGAACCAATGGAATCCGAGATCACTGGAGATCTGCGGCATCACTGACGGGCAGCTTGCCAGTCCCCTGCCCACGGATCATCAGCGCGTTGGCCTGACGAAGGATTCTGACAAATTGCTGAAGATCGATCCACAGACGCCTTTTATCATCGGCGCCAGCGATGGATGTCTGGCCAATGTCGGCAGCTTCGCCATTACCCCCGGCACAGCGGCACTCACGATAGGCACCAGTGGCGCCATACGCGTGGCCTGCACCAAACCGACCACGAATTTTAAAGCCATGATCTTCAACTACAGTCTGTTTGATGACCTGTTCATCAGCGGCGGACCAATCAATAACGGTGGCGTGGTATTGAAATGGTATGCCGAAGAGTTTCCTGAAGGTCTCCTTAGACAATCCGGGAGATTACGATAACCTGCTGGAAGCAATTGACAAAACGGAGCCTGGCGCTAAAGGATTGGTATTTCTTCCTTATCTGTTGGGTGAAAGAGCGCCGATATGGAGCAGTGATGCAAGTGGTGTTTTTTTTGGAATACGTAACTATCACACGCAGGCGCACTTTACACGCGCTGTGGTAGAGGGAGTGTCCATGGCCTTATACAGCATCATGAAAGCCATGGAGAAATCGGGGCTCATAATAAATAAAGTACACGTCAGCGGTGGGTTTGTGCAGTCAACGGGGTGGCTACAGATCCTGGCTGATATCTTCAATAAGCCGCTGATACTTATCCACTCGGAAGACGCCTCCGCCATAGGTGCGACGTACCTGGGACTGAAAACACTGGGATTGATAAATGATTATAACGAGCTGGATAAGGTCGCGCATACATCCATTACCCCAACGCCTGAAAACCATGGGATCTACAAGACGATCTTTGAAGTATATGAGAACCTGTACGAAAAGACCAGTGATGAAATGAAGCGACTCGCTCAATTCAGGGAATAAAAAATATTTGAAATTGGAGAATAGAAAATGGAAATTTGAGAGAACGTGGAATTTCCATTTTCGATTGTCGGGTTTCGAATTTTGAGTATTGATCTCTCAAAGGCGAGAAAATACCGAAAAGAATCTTTATGCCCGTTTCAGTTCAAGTATGGTGATCTCAGGCGGCATTCCTATCCTTCCGGGATAACCGAGATATCCGAATCCACGATTCACATAAAGATATTGAGAACCCTCCTGGTGCAACCCTGCCCACTGTTTATATGCATACTGTGAAGGGCTCCATTTGTAATTGCCAATTTCGACACCAAACTGAAAACCATGCGTATGCCCCGAGAACATAAGATCAATGTCGGGGTACAAAGGCCGCACCTGCGCGTCCCAGTGGCTGGGATCATGTGAGAGCAAAAGGCGGACGGGATATTCACTCGTCCCTTTATACGCCTGATCCAACCTGCCATATTTTGCAAATCTCCCACCTCCCCAGTTCTCTATTCCAAGCACCGCGATCTTATCCTGGCCGATCTCTATAGACCTGTGCTCATTCATCAAAAGATCATATCCCATCAATCGATGCGCGTCCATCAGATCCCTGAAATTCCGTTGCTTGCTCTCGCGGCTTTCCCATTGGTGATAGTCTCCATAGTCATGGTTGCCTGTTATGGAGAACACACCCAATGGAGCTTTAAGCTTATCGAAAACATTAATGTACTCTTTCACCTCGGTTGCCTCATTGTTTACCAGGTCGCCCGTAAAGAAAATAATATCAGGCTTCTCCTTCATCACCATTTCAACTCCGCCTTTCACGGCGGTCTTGTTGAAAAAGCTGCCAGTGTGAATATCCGACAACTGGGCGATCTTGAGTCCATCAAAGCTCTTCGGAAGATTAGGCAACTTTACGGATACACGCCGGACCCGGTAATCATGTGCTCCGGATATTATGCCATAAGCCATCGCGCCGAAAGGAACAGCCGCAGCAACCAGGGCCGTCTTGGCCAGAAACTCAGATCTGGGAATAGAATCTCCGGGCAGATCTCCATTTGAACCCTTCGTAAATAACCCTGCCATCCATCGCACACCTCTTCCAAGGTCATCTACAAAAAGTACCGCGACGGCAAATGTCTTTGAGAAATAAATTGCGACCAAACCCGTCAGCATCCAGTTACGAAAGCCCGAACTCTGCCGGTACGGATCACCGAACGCCCACCAGGCTAACGCAAGGATCGAAAGGATGGTCGGAATCCAGAAACCATAACGCAGGGTCATTTTCCAGGTTGGAGACAATTTTGAAGTTGCCACAACCACACCCTGGAACACATAGTAATCTATCAGCAAAAAAAGAAAGGAAAAAAACAACAGCGTCATAATTCTGGATTGCATACACGTAAAATCTTGATATCAGTTCGCCTCACCATACCTGACTTATTTGTCAGAAATTCAACTTCTCTAGAATGCAAAAGTCGTCTTACTTTCATAAGACGACCTTGCAATGATTTTATTGTTAGTTCAGTGCAACTGATCCTTGCGGAGGAATAGTACTCACCTTAGGTCCTCTAAATCTTCTGGCGATCCTTTCTTTTAACTTAGCAACAGCCAGATAAAGCACAGGCACCAGGAAAAGTGTCAGGAAGGTACCGAAGATCAATCCAAAGATCATGGTCCATGACAAAGGACCCCAGAATGCTACGTTGTCGCCACCAAAGTAGATATGCGGATTGAATTCGGTGAACAACGTCACGAAATCTATGTTCAACCCAACCGCCAGCGGGATCAGGCCCAGTGTCGCTGCCATCGCAGTCAATAGCACCGGCGTCATCCGCGTTCTGGATGCTTCCGCAATAGCTTCTCTGATTTCCATCCCTTGTGATATGAGCAGATCTGTAAATTCTACTAACAGAATTCCGTTACGAACGACAATGCCAGCGAGTGCCATTATACCAACACCCGACATAACGATGGACAACTCCATTTTGAACAAAGAGAAGCCTATCAATACACCGATTATACTGAACAATATCTCGGACAAGATGATCATTGGTTTACTTACGGAATTGAACTGAATAACCAGGATCATAAAGATCAACCCGAATGCAAGCATGGCGGCAACACCCAGGAACGTCGTTGTTTCTCCCTGTTGTTCTTGTGCACCTGTCATCTTGACCTCGATTCCATCAGGATAAGAAAAGTCTGCAAGCCCAGCTTTGATATCAGCCACAACCGCGTTTTCATTGTATCCTGACAATACGTTTGATGACAGTGAGATCACGCGTTTTTGATCGATACGGCTAATGCCCGCATAACTGTTTGAATACTCTATTTTGGCAATCGAGGCCAAAGGCACCTGCCGGACGGCACCATTCATTGTCATATCGCGGAAGGTAACAGGGAGGTTCATCAGTGTATTGATGTCATTGCGCTGAGAATCCTTGATACGAACCTGAATCGGATAGTCATCGTTCTCGTCGCGAAACCTGGAGATCTCATATCCATAAATTGCTGTTCGCAATGAATTACCGATAGTTCCTGTCGAAATACCCTCGCGGTTTGCCTTTTCACGGTCTATTTTGATCAGGATCTCTGGCTTGTTACTGTCGAAATCTGATTTTAGTTCTTCCACACCCGGGACTTGCAGCGAATCGAGATAACGTTTAGCGCGATCCGCTGTACTGACGAGTATGTCAAAATTCTCGGCAGCGATCTCTATGTTGATTGGTTTACCTGTCGGCGGTCCGCCAGCTTCCTGATTAACTGATATCTCTGCACCCTTGATGCCCTTGATCACACGACGGATGCTATCGAGATATACGCGGCTAGACTTTCCGTTGCGTTCTGCAAAGCTAACAAAAGCCACCGCTACCTTGCCGAGGTGGGGTTGTGCATTGGTTCCGCCGAACTGATCTTCAGCAGCGCCCACAGCAACATTGGCGATAATAGACTCCACCATTGGATTATTTTTCCCCATCACTTTCGTCACACGCTGTTCTACAATTCTTGTAACTGAATCCGTCACAGTTTGGTCAGTTCCAATTGGCAACTTGATATAGGTGTAAATGAAGTTCGGATCACCGATAGGAAAGAACGCGACAGGTGGCTGGCGAATCATCGTAAATATTATAGAGAAGATAAATAAACCAATTACGGCGCCAATAACACCTATTGGTCTGTACTTCACGAGGCACCAGGAAATCGCACTCCTGTAGCCGTTCTGTACACGCGGCCACCAGTTCGTCTGAAAATTGGAAATCACTTCTTCCAGCACAAACTTGTGCAGCACATAAAGCAGATAAAGAAAGACAGTCAGATTACCCATGCCAAAGGATTGTGTGGCATAAAATACCAGGGCTATACCGCCAAAGACCACTGTAGTGATCTTGAAACCCCTTGTAACCTTAACACGGCTGTGGTCATGATCATGAGGATGCATAAAGTCAGCGGCGAAGACAGGATTCATGATGTAGGCCACTACAAGCGAAGCAAGCAAAGCAATGATCAGCGTAATGGGCAGATAGAACATGAACTCTCCAATAACCCCCGGCCAGAATGCCAACGGTACGAATGGAGCAAGTACTACCATGGTTCCGGAGAACACAGGCATGAATACTTCACCGGCTGCGATCTTGGCAGCCTTACGGATCGGGACCTTACCGTTTTCAAAAACGCGGTGCGTATTCTCTATGACCACAATGGCGTCATCCACAACAATTCCCAATGCCAGCAGAAATGAAAACAAAGTCATCATGTTCAGACTGAAACCGATGGACGGAAATACAAGGAATGCTATGAAGCTGGAAAGCGGTACCGACAACCCCACGAAGATCGCATTCGTTGCTCCCATGAAGAACATGAGGATTATCGTTACAAGCACGAATCCGATAATGATCGTGTTGATCAGATCGTGAAGCGTGGTACGCGTATTATCCGACTGATCAGCCGTGATCGTTACCTTCACGCCTTTTGGAAGGACGTTCTTTTCAAAATCCTTTACGATCTCATTGATCTGATCTGATGCATTAATAAGGTTCTCACCCCCGCGTTTGATAACGTTCAGCGTGATAACATTTTTTCCATCCAGACGGGCGAAGCTCTCTTGCTCTTTGTGTGAATCAACCACTTCAGCGATATCCTTCAGATAAATCTTGCCGCCCTTGATAGATCCGATGACGGTATTTCCCATTTGCTCGGCAGTAAGGAATTCTCCGTTCACACTTAAGGAACGTTTCATACCATCTACGGAAAGCTGACCTGCAGAAACGATCTGGTTCTCATACATGACACCATTGCTGACATCCTCGAGACTAACACCAGCCAGCGACGCTTTGAAAAGGTCAACATTGATCTGGATCTCTCTGTCCAGCGCTCCGATGATATCGACACGACGGATCTCTTTCAGTGTTTCGATCCTGTCCTGCATATCTTCAGCATAGCGCTTCAGACTCTTAAGATCGTAATCGCCGGAGATATTAACGTTCATGATCGGCACTTCAGAAATATCGATATCCATAACCTGAGGATCGTCCAACAGGTTGGAAGGCAGATCGGGTTTCGCGCGATCGACCGCTTCCTGTACTTCGCGTTTAGCTTCCTTTACATCAATATCAGTCTCGAATTCGATGACCACATTGGAATAATCCTGAACCGAATTACTGGTGATCTTTTTAACCCCATTGATCGATTTCACCTCTTTTTCGATCTGTTTTGAGATAAGGTTTTCAACATCCTTCGGTGCAGCACCGGGATAGGGTGTCGATACGTAGATCATTGGGAAAACTACCTCAGGAAAATTCTCCTTTGGCAGACTGTTGTACGTCATGATACCGGCAACGCAGACAAAAAAGGTAGCTACATAAATAGCTACTTTGTTATCGATCGACCAGCTGGTTGGTTTAAACTCTTTTTCTGTATCCTTCATAAGACAAGGCGGTTAGGTCCAATTTAAATTTTAACGAGCTCGCCATCGTTCAGGCTCTGGTATCCTATAGTAACAATTTTTTCACCTGCTGAAAGTCCTTTTTTGACCTCGGCAGTGTTATCATACACACCACCAAGCTCAATAACTTTACGTTTTGCGACCATTTTGTCTCCTTCCTTTTGAACAACATATACTATCTTCTCGTTGTTGATCTCCTGTACCACATTGATCGGGATAACGACCGCGGAGGGTTCAGTATGGAAAACGATCCGGACAACACCGGTCATATTAGGTCGCAAATTTGGCAGGGAAGGAAGCTTAGCTTCCACAGTAAACGTGCGGGACAGCAGATCGATATTCTTTCCCACGAATGTGACCTTAGCATCGATCGTTTTTCCGAGGTCGTCAATAGTAACTAAGACCTTGTCACCTTTTTTAATAGTGGTAATATAAGATTCAGAGACATTCACCTTGATCTTGAGATTAGAAGTATTGATGACACGCGCAGCGGGAACACCAGGCTGAACGTTCTCCCCAACTTTTGCCATTACCTCATCAACAGTGCCGCTGATTGGCGCCTTGATCCTGGTCTGATCAATTTGTTCCTGAAGCCCTGCCAACTGTCTTTCAAGTGTTTCCTTGTTGCTCTTTGCCTGGAGGTATTGTACTTCTGTTCCAATCTTCTGATCCCACAGATTCTTTTGACGATCGAAAACAGACGTGGGCCAGTTCCAACTGTGATTTCATTGATTCAGCACCCCGTGTAAGGATGGAGTTATCGAGTTGCGCGATGACCTGTCCTTTCGACACCGGTCTGTCCTTCTGTAACATAGACCTGAGTGACTACGCCCATTGATTTGGAGCTGACAAGGATATTATCCTCAGCATCAACGGACCTTGTGTTTGCACATAATGATTGAAAGGTTTTGCGACAACTTCCATGACTTCCACATCTTTTAATTTCACGGAAGTGGCAACAGCGTCAGGATTTGTCTTTGGCGATCTCTTCTTCGAGCTTCTTGATCTCCTTGTTAATATTAGCCTGATCAGTTTTTAGTTTTTCAAGGCGGGCCTGCTTATCCGTCTCGGGCGTAGCGGCACTGCAAGCTGCCAGAAGCGCGGCAAGCATCAGCGCGGACAGCCTGGTGTATACGTTTGATCTCATATAGACAATATTTTTCATTTGGTTTAAGGGGTTACTTGATGTTTGTGGTTTCATATTTGGAAGGATCGATCTTTCCGTAGGCAACGTCCAGATCCGTCTTGGCGTAAGTGCGTCGAAAAGCGCATTGTAGTAGTTCACCTGCGCTTCACGCAAGCTGCTTTCGGCATCGATCACTTCGATATTTGATCCAACGCCCTGTTCATATTTTATCTTGGTGATTTTTGAGACGCGGTCGGCGAGCTGCATGTTCTCCTGTTGAGACTTCAGGGTTTCAATGGAGTTCTTGTACACTGTTGTGTTTTGCTGTATGCTCATGTCGATATTCTGACGAAGCGATATGAAACTGTTCTCTATCTTCAATAAGTTTAACTTCGCCTGCTGCGTCTGGTAAGTCCGTTGTAACCCACTGAAGAGCGGTATGTTCAGCGTAACGCCATACAATGAATAGGAATACCACTTATCAGGACCAACCATACCGTTGTCAGAGATCGGTGTATTCGTTTTGAAGATCCCTCCAATGCTGGGAGACTGGGTAGAATAGCCCATGTTCCAAAATCCAGTGAGGCTGGGATGGGAGGCAGAATTCTTATTCTTAACATCCAATTCCTGAAGTTTCCGTTGCGTGTCAAGCACCTTATACTCAATACGGTTCTTATAATCCCATCCTTCCTGATACTCATTGAACAGATTTTCATTGACCGTCATATCCTGCAGATTGCCAGTCACAGCGATCTCTTTGTCCATTGGATAATTCATCTGGAACTTTAACAATCCAACGCTGAGACTTTGCAGGTTGAGGAATTTCAACCGTTCAGATTTTAGATTATTGAGCGTTACGCGGATTCTGTCAACGTCAATGGCTTCGGCAAAACCGTTCTTGTTCAGCGCGGTGGTGGTTGTCAGCAATGAGTCTACGCGCGAGATGTTGTTATCAAATAATCCGATGCGTTCGTTGTTGACCAATACCGCATAGTAGGCCTTAGTTACTTTTTCAACGACCTGAATCTGGGTTTGTTCTCGCTGTGCGGGTCGAAAGTTCTTTATAGGTTCCAGCTGCTTTTAATCCCACAAGGTATGTGCTGCTGAATAAAAGTTGATTAACTGTCAGGCCGGCGCTACCACTGCTTGGCAACTGAAAGAAGTTAGGCGATGCCACTACATCCGTTGGCTGAACGCCCGGCAGATCGAGATTAGGGTCACCATTTTCATTGACTCCTGAAAACCCCTGAGCGGTGGCATATGTCGCGAAAAATCTTGGCAGCTTCTGGTTGTGCTGAAGACTTACAGACCCATCGACCTGGGGAAGACCGAGTCCGGTCGTTTCCTTGACTTTGGACTGTGCAATTTGCTGATCTACCCTAGCATTCTTCACTTCGATTGTGTTTTCCATGGCATAACGGATACAGTCATCCAATGTAAATGACGACGGGACGTTGGATTGCGCCATCGCTCCACCGTAAAAGATACTTGTTACTAGAAGGGTTTGTAATATACGTTTCATGTTAGGGATTTGTGAGTTCAACTTGGCTTTCTTTATATTTCTGATATTGCTTTCTTCCTTTGTCCGTCACCAGACCATAAACAAAATGATCGAAGATCTGCATCTGAACCTCCGCGATATTAAAGCTGCTCTGAGGATAAACATGTTCATCAAAGGGTAGCTGAACAAGTTCGAGTCTCATCGCTGCAATGATCCCAAGGTCCATTTCGGCCCTGAAAAAGCCTTCACTGATCCCCTGGTTCAGATTCCTGACCACGTTGTCGTGAATAAACTTCTTCTTATGATCTATCCACACATTCCACGCCTTTGGATGATACTTCTGCAGGTCATACAACAACGAAGGATTTATATCCTGCGCGTTCTGCCTGAGACAGACCGAGATCTTGGACAATTCATCAATCGCGTTGACCGAAGTGATCCTTATCCGTTCGAATTCCTGTGACATCACTTCGATATGAGACTGACACGTCGATGGTGACTATGTCCTCCTTGTCCTCAAAATGCTGATATAGTGTCTTCTTCGATACAGAAAGGTGGCGGGCAATGTCATCCATTGATATGCTTCTCACCCCATACTTCATAAAAAGGCTTTCGGCTCCTCTAATGATCTTACGCTTAATGTCTGATTCTTCCATGATAGGTGTAAAACTATGGAAACTTCTAACATTAGAAAAGTTTCCGTAGTTTCCTTCTACGTTCAAAATCAGCCACGGTTGGCGTTTTTGACCATTATTTTGAAACATTTTTTGAGTCTAAGTTTTCAATCGTTTGAAGTGGCTTCGTCTTTGCCGGGGCCCTTTTCCTGCCACCCGCACCACTTCTCTTTCATTTTCTGTTTGACAAGCTCCCGTTCTTCGGGAGTCATTGTTGAAAACTTGTTGTAGAGTTTTGCCTTCCAATGTGATTCCGTAGAATGACCATGCCAGTGTTGTTTCTTTCCTCCAAAGCCCCAGAACAGCAACTTAGAGAGCAACAGCAGCCCCATGGCCTGCCAGAACGTGATCAAAGGACCATTGAAGATCACCGGGACCAGCCAATTCCATAGTGACATAGTAATGAAACCAACCAGCGCCACGGCGAGTAACCCAAGGACAAACCACGCCAGAAATTTCGTACCTCTGTTCATAAACAGAATTTGTTATTAAATGTCATTATATAGCCTTTGCAGCTTCTTTCTCAATGTAAGGATCGCATAACGCTTTCTGGAGAGCAATGTGTTGATAGACACCCCTGTCTCCTCCGATATCTCCCTGAAGCTCTTCTCCTCGATTTCGTTTTGGATAAACATCTGCCGCTGCGCAACAGGAAGCTCATCCAGTGCATCCATGATAGCCTCCCAGATCATATCACGCAGGTATGCATCTTCAGGTGTATTGCCAAGATCTGGAAGAATATCTTGTAAGGTAAGCGGAGCATCATCATCCATACCGGCCTGTAGTCCTATATCAGCGCGTTGGGGCCTTGAGGCATCCCGCCGATAGCGGTCTATGATCTTGTTTCGCGCGACAGAAAACAACCACGATGTGACCCTGTCGAGTGATTCGATGGTATCATAGCCAGCCACAAACTGATAAAAGACATCCTGCAAAATATCTTCAGCCTCCTCAATTGAAGACACACGGTTGCGAATAAATCCCAACAACCGGTCTTTCTCCTTGAGAAACGTCTGCTCCTTTATTTGCATGGCCATGTCCATTACCTTGCCTTTGCTTTGTTACTCCTTAGTCGGCAGCGATGCGGGAATATTGTAGGGCAAAGTGAATTAATTGTTACCAAATAAATAGACCTCTGTATCCAGTGGCAAGTATAGACATCAATGGTCTACCCCTGTTATTTTATTTGCACATGGACGCAAAAAACTTAGTTTTGGATGATCTACAGCGCTCCAGTTTGTGAATAAATCCCTTATCTCAGGTCGCCAGGTTGGTTTTGTACTAGGGCCCGCACTCTTCATTATTCTGCTATACACTATTCCGGATACTTTTATTTCTGCCGGCGCCAACAGAGTTCTTGCCCTTGCAGCCTGGATGATCGTATGGTGGGTATCAGAAGCCGTACCCATACCCGTCACCGCCTTTCTGCCGTTGGTGTGCTTTCCCCTGCTCGGGATCATGAACATGAAGACTGCAGCAGCACCCTATGCCAATCCCATTATTTTCCTGTTTCTCGGAGGGTTCATTATCGCTGTAGCACTCGAGAAACACAGGTTGCACGAAAGGATCGCCCTGAACCTTATCCGTGTTACGGGCACTTCTGGCAACGGTATCATTATGGGATTTATGATTTCGACGGCATTTATCAGCATGTGGATCAGCAATACTGCTACCGCCATGATGATGTTACCTATAGCGTTGTCCGTTATAAACCTGCTTAGGACCAAAGAGGATCTCAAACCCCATGAGCTCCCCAAAGATGAACGGAATTTTGCCATTGGGCTTTTACTCATGGTGGGATACTCGGCAACTTTAGGCGGACTGGGCACCATAATCGGAACTCCGCCTAACGTGGTTTTTGCCGGTTTGCTTGATGAGTTTTATCATCAAAAGCTTGACTTCGGAAAATGGATGCTTATTGGCGTGCCACTCGCCGGCGTCCTTTGTTTTATCACCTACATTCTTATCACGCGGGTCCTGTTTCCCAACAACATCAAGAATGTAAAAGGCACTGATGAACTGATCAAAAGTAAGTTGTCGGACATGGGCAACATGCGTAAGGAAGAAAAACTCGTCCTTATCATCTTCGCCGTTACATCTTTCCTCTGGATTTTCCAGCAGGCTATCAACACATATCTCTTCGATAAAGATATCCTCAACGATACAAACATTGCGATGGCAGGAGGACTTATGATGTTCCTGGTACCCGTCGATTTCGGCAAGAACATCTACTTGCTGGTTTGGAAAGATACGACAAGAATAGAATGGGGAATACTGTTCTTGTTTGGCGGAGGATTATGCCTGGCCGATGGGCTTGAACATACAGGCATCATTCAAGCTGTTGGAAAATGGATCGCAGGCCAAAGCACGTTTAACGCGTGGCTTATACTGGGACTGATCGTTGCGACCGTCGTGCTGTCGGAATTCATGAGCAACGTCGCACTGGTTCAGATATTTGTACCAGTGATCTTTGGCATCGCAGATAATATGGGAGTCAATCCTATACTCCTTGCCATGCCCGTCACATTAAGTGCCAGTATCGGCTTTATGTTTCCCATCGCAACGCCTCCCAATGCCATAGTCTTTTCATGCGGCTACATACGGATGAAGGACATGATCCGTGCTGGGATACTGCTGGACATTGCCTGCATTGTGGTAATTCTTATTGCGTCGCTCACCCTCGTAAAGTGGGTGTACGGCTAGGATAAGCCTATTTCCGGATTCTAACGGGAAATAACTTCCGCTTGCATAGAAATTCTGCCATCCTCTTACAGTTGGCACAATATCTGGCTAAATTGTTACGTAGTAGTGGACGGTATGGCGAATTTCAGAGATAAGGTCTCCGTAACAAAAAAAGTAATAGCCGGCTTTATGCTGGTTTTTGTTGCTATCCTGATGGCACTGGGCATCACTCATTTCGGCTTTAGTGAAATGATGGAAACCGTAGATCAGCTCTCCGCCCCCAATGAAAAACTGACCGCGCTTAATACAGTATTTCAACAGATCACGGCTTCAGAGCAAGCTCAGCGTGCTGCCGCGATCAGTAATCCAAAAAATCCTTATGATGTATATCTCAAGCAATCGAAGGCTTTCGTCAGCAAGATCGATTCACTGATACTACTGGATTGGGACAGCACCCAGCAGGTAAAGCTCCTGGAGATCAAAGGTATTCTTCAAAAACGAAACAGGCTTTTCCTCTCATATCTCAAGCTAAAGACTGAGCTTCTCGACAATCGAAGGTTGTCTCACAGGCTGGACACCCTTTCAAAGATCCTGGTGAACGAAAGAGTGGCATACGATACCAACGTTGTGACTACTGAAAAGAAGACGGTCACGACATATACACACGATTCAACTACTGAAAAAGACAATCGCTCAAAACTTGCCAAGCTGTTCAGCAGGAAGAAAAACAATCCACCTCCGACAACACATATCAAAGTTGAGGAGGAGCTTAGCGTCACCGTCGATACATTGTCCATCGCGCGACAAAATAAAGCCCTGGCAGAGGTCGAACAGATCATCGTCGATCTTGAAAACGATCAACGCCAGGAAAACAAAAGATTGATGACCGAAGAACTTGAGCTTATTCATGCCAACAGTCTTTTCATCAATCAGCTGCTCAGTATCCTTCACGAAGTAGAGAACGAAGAAGTATCTCAAATGCATGCTAACAACGATAGGGCTGGGCAACTTGTATCCGAAAGCATATGGCGTATCAGTTTATTATTGATACTTTTCTTTATCGGAGCCGCCGTCTTAGTTTATCTCATCTGGGTTGACATCACAAGAAGCAACTATTACAAGGCGCAGCTTGAAAAGTCCCGAGACGAGGCCGAAGAATTGAGCCAGATCAAGCAACGCTTCCTGGCTAACATGAGTCATGAGATACGCACCCCCCTGCAGTCCATTATAGGTTTTGCCGAGCAGTTAAAACTTCACCGTGGCAACGACCAGGAAGCTGTATCCGCAATAAACAGCTCGTCCGAACATTTGCTTCACATTGTGGATGAAGTGCTTGACTATAGCCGTATCTCCAGCGGCAGCCTGGCACTCAGCAAAGAGGCTTTCAGTTTGCTCCCATTGGTGAAAGAGGTGGGCGCTGCCCTGAATATTCAGGCTCAACACAAAGGACTGACCTTATTGACTGACACAGAATTTATCGGGAATGACGTGGTGCTGGGAGATCCATTCAGGTTAAGACAGATCCTTTACAATCTGATGGGTAATGCTATCAAGTTCACCACAAGGGGATTCGTCAAGCTAAGTGTCCGCACAAACGATCATGGGTCTTACGTGGAAACTGTATTCGAAATATCAGATACTGGTATAGGTATACGCAAGGAGGATCTTGCTAAGATTTTCAATCAGTTCGAACAGGCCAATGCACTGATCGCAAGTCAGTATGGCGGCACAGGTTTAGGATTGACCATTGCCAAGTCTCTCATTGAAGCACAGGGAGGCTCTCTCCAGGTCGCCAGTGACCCGGGGCAAGGATCAACGTTCACTGTAACTATTCCATTTCAGCGATCAATTGAGAAAAATCACTTGCCTGCGCTACCTGACAGCCGGCTTACCTCGTCCTTCAATGGAAAAGTTATTGTTGTCGACGATGATGCTATGATCCTCAGACTGTGCAGCGTCATGTTGGATAAGCACAATATCAGGTATAAAACCTATCGCGATGCACGTAAACTGATGCATGAAGACAGGGACCCGGAAGTCACGCATATCTTAATGGATATACGCATGCCCGAGGTGAACGGTGTAGAACTGTGTCATGCCCTCAAACTCAAGTATCCATCTTCGACGAAGTTTATTGCGCTTACCGCGCATGTATTTCCTCAGGAACATCAGCAATTGCTTCAGGAAGGTTTCAATATGGTCATGCTGAAGCCATTCAGGGAACAGGATCTAATGAATCTCATTGGCGACAAGGGAGATTATGATCATCCTGCGATCATGGATGGTCCTGATGTTGACCTTTCAGTGTTGAGGCTGATGACGCAAGGTGATGAAGCGCTGCTGCATTCAATACTCTCTCAATTTATTGATGAAACTGAATCAGATTTGAATCACCTGCAATCTTTAATGAAAGTTGAAAATATCGTCCATATCCGCGATGTTGTTCATAAGCTCGCTGGCCGCTCTGGTCAGGTCGGTGCAACAACACTTTCTGAATCACTGCGGAAGGTCGAGAACAGGATAGTCGCCGGCGAGTCTTTTGCGAGCCTTAAAGATGACTTGTATCATTTGCGCATTGAAGTGAGTAAAATCATTGAAGCGATACGACAGCAAAACAAGTCGTTAGTCCTTAGTCCTTAGTCCTGAGTCTTGGTCCTTAGTCATTAGTCATTAGTCGCTAGCACTAAATACTCAGGACTTAGGATAGTCGCTGGCGAGTCTTTCACGACCTTAAAGAAGATCATGTACTCAACGAAGTAAGCCGTAGTTCTTAGTTCGTTATTCATTGGTCGTCATTACTCAGAACTAAGGACTCAGGACTAAGGACTAATTTACTCTATTCCGTATTTCTCGATCTTTAAATACAATGTTTTACGATCAATATTGAGGATGCGCGCCGCTTTTGATTTATTGTAACGCACTTCTTTGAGGGTCTTGATGATCATTTCTTTTTCCTGGCTCTCCTGCAGCGCTTTCAGGTCGTAGACCGGAGGCTGTGTGGCGGATTTATTTGTGGGGTTCCTGATCTCCTCCAGCATTTCAGAAGGTAGAGACTTGGCCGTGATCAGTCCGTCGCTCGAGAGCAGAACCGCCCGCTTAACAACATTCTTCATTTCACGAAGATTGCCTGGCCAATCGTATGACTTTAAAATCTGCTCTACTTCCGCGTCAAACCCCATAGCATTCCGTTCCAGGTCCTGATTTGCGGACTCCCGGAAGAAATTAAGAAATTCGTCAAAATCATTGGGACGTTCGCGTAACGCCGGAACTTTCAGCTTGAATTCGTTTAGCCTGTGATAAAGATCTTCTCTGAAATTTCCTCTTTTGACAGCTTCAAAGAGATCGTCATTTGTTGCTGTGAGTATCCTTACGTTTATTTTGATCTCCTTAGTGCTGCCAACAGGTTGGATAACCCGTTCCTGGATGGCGCGCAGGAGTTTCATTTGAACCTCATATGACAAATTTCCAACCTCATCAAGGAATAATGTACCATGGTGGGCTTCTTCAAACTGTCCCACCTTATCCTGCACAGCACCCGTGAAAGCGCCTTTTACGTGGCCAAACAATTCACTTGCAGCAAGCTCTTTTGAAAGTGCACCACAGTCCACGGCTACAAACCTGGATTTGGATCGGGCACTTAGCTGATGGATCGTCTGCGCAACATTTTCTTTACCTGTTCCACTTTCGCCTTCAATGATCACCGACATGTCTGTTGGTGCAACAAGTCGTACATAATGATATAGTTGTTTTGCTTCAGCACTTGTTCCTTCAACAAACCTTCGTTGCTGGGGTATTTTTGGTGCCGACGCTGGCGAACTGGTCTTACCTTTCTTCAATGCCTGTTGTACAATCATCAGCAGTTCATCGGGATTGACGGGCTTTGTTATGTATTCGAATGCACCAACCTGCATGGCTTTCACGGCTGTGCGTATATCAGAAAAGCTTGTCATTATAATGACTTGTGTAGCCGGCGAGGTTTTCTTTAGCTCGGTCAGCACATCCATACCAGTGGTATCAGGAAGTCTGTAGTCAAGCAGCACAAGGTCAAAGTTCTTTGAACCGAAGAGTTGAAGGCCTTGTGCGCCCTGGTGCGCAAGACTTACAGAGAACCCTTGTTTGGTGAGAAATCCGTCAAGGATTCTTGAGAACGTTAGATCATCTTCAATTACTAAAATACTCGCCATAATTGGGGCAAAATAAAAAAGAAAGCTGGAATATTTTCCAGCTTTCTTTTATTGGTTACAATAGATTGCTCTCCAATTGAATTGGTCAGGAGCAATTACTCAACCTTTTTACCGTCTTTGTCGAATTTAACAACCTTAGTTTCGGCTCCGTTTTTCAGGGAAACTTCATATGTTTCGGTAGCTGAATACTTGTATGCTGCATCAATTAACCATCCACGATAGTCTTGTGTTTCAAGAGCTTTCTTCACCGGTGCAGGAAGTTCTTCAGATTTGATCTTTACTTTCTCATCTTGTTGGTCAGCAGGTGCAGCAGCTTCTGTCTTCAGCTTATTGCTTTCTTCTGGAGCTGGAGTTGCGGCATCTTGAGCATTTACAAACGCAACACTACCCAACATAGCGGCAAAGGCGAACAATACTTTTTTCATGGTTTTTGATTTTAGTTTGACATTTGTTTACAAACAAGGCCTATTACGAATACAGTGCCAGGACGTGCCCATGAAACAAGCAACTGTATTTCAGCCGTTTGAATTTGATAAGATTGTTGTTGAGTATAGTTTCTGTAGGGATGTTCTACAGGTTGAGCTATAAATTCTACATAGATCAGGTCCGCAATGACACCTGTTAGTGCTAATCGGATCAAACTACGATTACTTAAGCATCACATAAGTGACCTTTTTTCCTGCTTCGCCTCCTCTTTGGCTTTCCTTTCTTCGATCAGATAAGATGCTCCAAGGCCAATTCCACCGAAAATAAAGAGCATTGAAAAGTATGCAACCTCCTCCATAAAATAGGCTCGATCCAAGAAATATCCAAATAACAATCCAACGCCTGCGCCGATCATGAGTAAAGATGCACGAAGCGGAAAGGACGTATTCCGGGATTTTCTTATATGAAAAAATTGTGGATCAACTCCTTTTTCGATCATCGCCATTCGCTCCTGGTTTTCATACTTTCGCAGGTAAACGATCATTGTGAATGTTCCAATGATAGCAATGATGGGGATCATAACCCCTAATACTTCAGTCTCCATAATAATAGAATTTTATCGCGTGTTTTATAAGTGATTCATTTTGCCCTATGACGCCCGTTCTTTTTTCAAGGTTACAGAGATTCCGGTAATAACCTGAATTTCACGGGCTTTCCTTTATAAATCACTGTGCCTCATATTTTGTGTAACTTCCTATGGCATGTTCGCGTCAAAGTATTGAGTAATGACAAACGATCCGGATCTCTTGATTATAGACAGAATACTGGCCGGAGAGCAAGCGGTGTATGCAGATCTTGTTGATAAATACAAGAGCTACGCCTACACCATTGCATTTAAGATAGTGCAAAACAGGCCGGACGCCGAGGAAGCCGCTCAGGATGCGTTTATCAAGGCATATCATCATTTGAAGAATTTTCAACGCGAGGCCCGGTTCTCGACGTGGCTTTACAGAATTGTGTTCAACACCGCAATCAGCTATAAGCGCAAGAACAGGCAACAATTTCAAAGTGTGGAAACGACTATCGTAGAATATGGTGCGGAGGCGGAGGGACGGCTGGAGAGAACAGATAAGAAAAAATTCATCCATCAAGCGATGGCAAAATTGAACGAAGCGGACCGCACGGCGCTCTCACTATTTTATCTGGAAGAATTTTCGCTTGAAGAGATCGCGGACATCACGGGCATGCAGGCGAATACAGCTAAAGTTAGAATACACCGCGCAAGGCAGCGGCTCGCAGATGAATTAAAGACAATATTGAAGGCAGAAGCGTTAACTTTGTAACCTATGGACAGATTAACCCAGGAGCAGCAGGATCAATTATCGCGGTACATGGACGGAGAAATGAATCCAGCCCAGCGGGAAAAGTTTGAGATTGTGATCCAACACAATGAATCCCTGAAAACCAGACTGGCGGAGTTGCAGGCTGTGCATCATGCATTAAAGAACTCGACCCTTGATCAGCCATCAAAGAATTTTACGCTAATGGTTATGCGTAATCTGAATCAATATCCCCTTCAGGCAACAGGTATATCCATACGCAATGGAATCTTATTATTGATCGGAGTACTGCTGGCGGCAGGAATTGCGTCTGTACTTGTAGCTATGGGCGTATTTGATGCTTCTGTTACAACACTCGATCCCGGGAAACTCTCGCTGCCTGAAAAGTTTATGGACCGCACAGTTCCATCCATACCTTTCAACGGGAAGCTTATTGTGAACATAATCATTCTCCTTAATCTGGGACTGGCATGGCTTGTACTCGATAAGACCATACTCAAGCCGTACTTCCAGAGGCGGATGCAGGCAGGTCAATAAAATATCGTAAGGTCAGGGCGCCTTGGAATCGCAGGCTACCTTCCAGTCTTTGGCCAGGGCCAGGGTACCCTCTTTGGCTTTTTTGACAACTTCCGCATGCTTCTTATTATACTTGCAACCAATGTCCACAAAACGATAGCGGGCACCGTCGATCGTAAAGTTGAAGTGACACGTGTTGGTCGCCTTATGGGCTTTGAAGCAGGTCAACTCAACGTTTTCGTTTTGTAATGGCTTGACCTTAAAGCCGCTCAAGGCAATGCAAATTGTAAAGAATATCAGTCGCCCGAGTTTCATTTGATCCTGGAACATGGGTAAGTATCTGGTACGCAAGCTGACTTTCGACATTAGTGATCGAATGGTATTGTAGAACTGCAAAATACAAATCAATTGCACGAACAGGAAAAAAAATAGCCTGCATGATCGATGCAGGCTATTCTTAATGCGTGCCGATAGTTTAGTACCGGTAATAGTCAGGCTTGAATGGTCCGGTGGTTTCCACACCGATGTATTTCGCCTGGGCATCGCTAAGCACTTCCAACTCGACCCCGATCTTTTTCAAGTGAAGCCGCGCAACCTTTTCATCGAGATGCTTAGGAAGCATATATACCTTGTTCTCATAGCTTCCGGAATTAGTCCAGAGCTCGATCTGCGCTAATGTTTGATTGCTGAATGAGTTCGACATCACAAAAGAAGGGTGGCCTGTTGCACAGCCGAGGTTGACAAGTCGACCTTCAGCCAACAGAATTACCTGACGGCCGTTTTTCAAGGTGTAAAGATCCACCTGGGGCTTAACTTCATCCTTTGATGCGTTCTTATTCAACCAGGCTACATCTATCTCATTGTCAAAGTGACCTATGTTACAGACGATCGCTTTATCTTTCATGGTCTCAAAATGACGGCCAAGTACGATCCCGAAATTACCTGTCGCAGTAACCACGATGTCAGCATCTTTGACGGCATCATCCATTTTCTTCACCGCATATCCGTCCATTGCGGCCTGTAATGCGCAGATTGGATCTATTTCTGTCACGATAACCCTTGCACCTGCCCCGCGTAACGAAGCAGCGGAACCCTTGCCAACGTCTCCATAGCCCGCAACAACTGCAACCTTACCAGCCATCATAACATCGGTAGCCCGGCGGATAGCGTCCACAAGGGACTCCTTACAGCCATACTTATTATCGAATTTAGACTTGGTGACGGAATCATTGATGTTGATCGCGGGAAGAGGAAGCTTGCCGTTATTCATGCGCTCGATGAGACGATGCACTCCCGTGGTTGTTTCTTCCGAAATTCCCTTGATCTCCGTTACCAGTTCAGGGTAACGATCCAATACCATGTTAGTCAGGTCTCCTCCGTCGTCAAGGATCATATTGAGGGACTTACCACCCTTGAAAGCATGTAGTGTCTGCTCAATACACCAATCGAATTCCTTCTCGTTCATACCCTTCCAGGCAAAGACCGGAATTCCCACGGCAGCAATGGCAGCAGCGGCATGATCTTGTGTTGAGAAGATGTTACATGAGGACCAGCTGACTTCCGCACCCAATTCTATAAGTGTTTCAATGAGCACAGCAGTTTGTATTGTCATATGCAAGCACCCTGCGATTCGCGCATTCTTCAGGGGCTTTTGCTTGCCAAACTCTTCGCGAATGGCCATCAAGCCAGGCATTTCAGCCTCGGCCAACTTGATCTCCTTACGTCCCCACGCCGACAGCGTGAGATCCTTTACTTTGAATGGTAATTTTTTTTCGTCAACAGTCATTTTTAAAATGTTTTTTTCTTTAACTGGAATGCAAAAATAGGACAAACTGACCTAATTAACTAGCCTCAATATCGCACCCCGCTGAAAGGTGAACTATAAATTTATTGACCACGTTTGTTATCCGCGTAAACTTCTCAAAACCCATAAGTTGGACCGCTTCGGGAGGATTATCTAAAAAATATATCGCATGAAAATTAACGTTAAAGTGGATGTAGTTTCTGACGTCGTTTGCCCATGGTGCTACATAGGCAAGCGCCGCCTGGAAAAAGCAGTAGCGGAACTCGCAGACCGATACACATTTGAAATCACATATCATCCCTTCGAGCTCAATCCCCAGACACCTGTGACTGGGGTCGATCAGCATAGTTATTTATCCGATAAATTTGGAGGAGATCATCATTTTGATAAGGTCACGGGTCATACCACACAGGTTGCAGCGATGGAAGGGCTATCATTTGATTTCGAAAAGCAACGCGTCATGCCCAACACACGCAAACTCCATGTGGTCATTCAGGGTGCGAGACTGTTCGGAAACCAAACACTTGTGATGGAAGCCTTTTTCAAAGCTTACTTCACAGACGGTGTGGATCTGTCAAAAGACGACAATGTTATTGCAGTTGCTATGAGCACTGGATTAGATGAGGCAACGGTGGCGCAGTGGCTAAATAGCAAATCGATCCTGGCTGAAGTTGAACGAACCGAAAGAGAAATGCAACAACTTGGCATCCGCGGCGTGCCTTTTTATATCGTCAATAAAGAATACGGCGTGTCAGGTGCGCAGTCGACCGAAACATTCATCAAAGTATTCAATGAGATCGGCGTGGATGCCGTAGCGCAAACGGATGTATCATGTGACGTCAACAAAGATTGCTGACTTCATTTCTTTTTCTTGCCTTTAGGCGTTTCTGGTGGTTTCATCAATTCCTCCTGACGAATGGTGGTCGTCCAAACGCTGGTAATTTCACCGTCCATCCTTGACCAAACGGGAATGATCGTGCCATTGTGCGCAACGATATTTGCTAAGTATACGCCTTTGCTTTGATCGATGGGTGTAAATGGTGTTTCACTGATCTTAACGGATTTAAAATTTGCTCCGCTATCCGCCGAGTACGCGAGGAACACATCGGTTTGGTTGTCATCATGCTCGTTGCGGTCAAAAAATATCACATAGATGTAACCGTTGGTCTGATCGATGGTCATTCGCGGCGCATATTGATGCTTAGCCAGCGTTGCGTTGCCTAGTCGAAGCGGAGAAGACCAATTGTCACCATGATTGTTGGATCTCATGAACCAGACATCCGTGTCGGCCTCACCGTTGCGTTGGTCGGCCCACGTGATGTACAGGCATCCGTGATAGGTCCCCTTGCTTTGATCGATCACGATCTCGGGTAGATTAACTGTCTGTTCATGACCAGGAACCTTCAGGCTCCAACCCGTGGTTTGATTGCCGATCAGTATGTCGTGCTGCAGCCACATACCGCTGCCAAATGAACGATCCATCATCAGCTTGCCCTGGCTGTACCATGATACAAACATCTTTCCGTCAGGCCCCACTGCCGGCACCCCACCTGTTACTGTTTTATTGTCGTTGATGCAATTGCCGGGATCCTGTGACAATTGCAACGACTTGTTCCATTTCCTGGCATTGGAAGAGGAGGTCATGAAGATCAACGATTGACAGGTGGAATCCGCGTCGTGAAATTTGTCGAACTGAGTCCATGTGACGAAGATATTTCCTTTCGTATCAATTGTCGACGCCGGGAGATACTGATCTTTTCCCGAAGCCGGCGCAATGGCAACCGCCTCTCCCCAGGTCTTACCATTATCATGGGATTGCAAACACATTATTTGCATGGAAGACGACGAAGCATTTCCTGTGGAAGAAGACTGAATGGCGTAGAATGAACCCTTGCTGTCTGATAACAACACGTTCGCATTTGCTGACATCGGAGGTGTAACTTTGGATTTCTCCCACGATTTCCCTGCGTCATTGCTCAGGTAGATCATATTGCCTGCGGTGGCGACAACGGTATGGCCATCCCTTCTGTTGATAGTGACAGCCGGATTAGTCAGGTGATTTTCCGATGAACCATCGTCAATTTTTACATTTTTGAATTGAGCCATGACATCGGAAACAAAAACCGTCATGGCCAGTAGCGCAACCCATCTCATAGTGTACTATATCTTTAAACGACTTTGGGCCTTATTTTTTGATATCGATCTTACCTTTCAGCTTTTGTGTACCCCCGATCTCGACAACAGAGGACCCATAAACTTTTATCGTTGACTTCACAAAATCGGATTCTGTGGCTTTGTAGATGTTATCAACGTATTTCTGCGGATTCCGGTCGATGAATGGGAACCAGGTGCTATGGATCTGTATCATCATCTTGTGACCTTTCTTGAATGTGTGAAGTATATCCTGCAGCGGGAAATTTACTTCTGTTATCTCTCCGGGTTTAAAAGGTTCAGGCTTTTCGAAACTGTTTCGAAACCTGCCTCTGAATACTTCACTGCGAACCAGTTGCTGGTATCCGGCCATGATGATATTGGAGGGATTATGAGCGTAATCGGGATGATCCTTGGGATAAACATCGATCAGCTTGACAATGAAATCCGCATCTGTTTCGCTCATTGAAACCTTCAGCCTGGCCATTATTTCACCGGCAACAGTGACGTCTTCCGTGAGTTCCTCAGTCTGGAATGTGAGCACATCGGGACGGCTAGATGCATCGCGCTGGTCATCGCTCATGTAGTTTCTCGGCGTAAAGGTAAGCGACTCAGTTTGTGAAGTGTATGGTACCGGCTTAGCCGGATCGGACACATACTCAAATACTGCCTGATCAGAGACTGGCTTATTGATCGAAAGTTTCCCATTCTCTGAAAAGTAGAGCCTGAGGGGCGTTACATCCGTCGGGGGCCATGCAGGAAATTGTTTCCATTCCTTTTTTCCTGTATCGAACATGTAGGCCTCGGGAAGCTGAAGGGACCCCTCCTGTTTCAGGTAATAGGCAAAAAATTTCGCTTCGATCTCGCGCTGATAAAAAGTCGATATGCTGTCACCGAAATATATATGATTATGAACCGATTTACCCCGCTCACGTGCCCAGTCACCGTGTCCCCAAGGTCCCATCACCAGTGTGTTGCGGGCGGCAGGACTCGTTTGTTCAATAGTCTTGTAGATATTGAGGGGACCATAAAGATCTTCAGCATCAAACCAACCTCCTACTGTCATTACAGCGTGCCTGACACTCTTCAGGTGAGGAAGCAGATTACGCGTCTGCCAAAACTCGTCATAGTTGGGATGATCTATAATTTGTTGCCAGAAAAAATTATCGTATTGGTACTGATCGGTTATGTTTTTCAGCGGGCCTTTTTCAAGGTAAAACTGGTAGGCATCCTTTTCATTTTTGTTATCGAAACGTTTTAACTGGTCAGCAAACCAATCGGTATTGGTCTGTGCATTTTTTTGATATCCGAATACGGCAAAGGCCGTGGTATAGCTTTCCAGGAATGCACCCTGATGATGAAAGTCATCGAAGAAAAAATCTGATATCGGAGCCTGGGGCGACGATGCCTTCAGCGCCGGGTGTGCGTCGGGAATGGCGGCAGCCGTATAGAATCCGGGATACGAGATACCGAACTGGCCCACGTTTCCATTGTTACCCTGAATATTCTTGATCATCCATGCTATTGTGTCCCATGTATCTGAGCTCTCATCAATGGCTGTTTTATTTTTGACGTCGTTGCCTGGAATGTTCGGGCGCATGTTGTCGAAGGTTCCCTGGCTCATGTATCGGCCACGCACATCTTCGAAAACAAAAATGTATTTATCTCTGACAAGATAGTTTGAAGGGTGCGAGCCCATTTTAAAACTTCCATACCGGGAAGCATTGTAGCAAGTCCTGTTCAGGAGTATGGGATATTTTTTGGATTTATCTTTGGGAACATAAACGACCGCAAACAATTTGATGCCATCGCGCATAGGGATCTGATACTCGAACTTGTCATAGTTCTGGCGTACGTAGACCGAATCTTTCTTAATATCCTGCGCTGATGATAGTGTAAACAGTCCGACGACTAGTAAACTTGTGAGACAGAACTTCATAGATCTTGTTAAAGAGGAAAATTAACCATTTTGAATTTCACGTTTGCGGGAAGTTAATGTAAATTCGAAAACTGCTGACGAAAATTAATTCAGGGATTGGGTAAACCATCTAATAAATTTTTTGATTTATTGATTCTATCTCAAAACCCTGATGAGACCGCTTCGTTCAAGAGCATCATATTTCACTTTCATACAACCAAACTCAACCACACATCATGAAGAAAGTTCTATTCGTTCTGCTTTTTGGGTTGTCAGTCATGGCTTTTGGCCAGAAAATCAAGCTTGTGGAGGGCGACCTCGGCGTATTGAAGGGTCAGACCGCTATTAAGACCGAATTCACCTACGATAATATGTCGGTAGGAAAATTCCCTAAAGAGGCTGACTACATTGCCCAAAAGAAAAAGGATTACAACGAAAAAGAGGCCGGTACAGGCGACAAATGGGAAGCGGCCTGGGTTGCGGACCGGCAGGAACGCTATGAGCCACAGTTCAGGGAGCTCTTTGCCAAGTATTCGGGTATGTCAACCGTTGGTGATGATTCCCCCTACACGCTGATCTTTAAAACCGTCAAGACAGAACCCGGTTGGAACATCGGTATTACGCGCGCCCCGGCGTATATTGATGCTGAAGCATGGATCGTCGATACCAAAAATCCTGAAAAAGTATTAGCCAAGCTTACTATTACCAAAGCACCAGGAAGGGATGTATTTGGATATGATTTTGACACCGGAGCCCGCCTTCAGGAGTCCTATGCAAAGTCAGGCAAAGAACTTGGCGCTTACATCAAAGGAAAGGCGAAGTAGAAAGGCCTGCGTTCGATGACTGTAAGGCAGATTACGACTTTTCATTAAGAAGGACCCCCTGTGGGTCCTCTTTCTTTATGGCCATTTCCATAACCCCAGGTTGTGTATTAATTACCCAAATGGTTGGATTGAAAACGATTGTCTAAAAGCATATAATGCAATTCGACCCCCGAAAAATGCAATTCATCGTCGAAATTGACAGCTCCTATGGTTTAGCCTGTGCTTTGCAAGTAGCCACAGCAACCTTAAAATTATTACTTATGATTAGAAAATTGATTTTAGCAGTACCATTAGTAGCGATGCTTTGGAGCTGCGATAAAAAAGAAAGAGAAGCACTTCAATCTCAGAATGATTCTTTGCGTACTGAACTTCAAGCCAGCCAGGCTACGGCGCAGACACTTCAGGAAATTGGAGTATTAATCGATTCTATTGATGCGAGCCGTCAGCTTCTGCGTACGGATGTTGTAGAAGGTACTTCTTATTCAGATTACAAGAGCCGCCTTCAGGGAATCAACAGCCACATCAAGGACACACAAGATAAGATTTCTAAGCTCGAGAAATCAATGAAGTCAGCTAAAGGTAGCTATGCTATCACCATTAAGAGGCTTAAGGCTGACCTCGAACTGAGCTCACAACAAATTGCTGCCCTTCAAGGCGAAGTTGAGAAGATGCGCGGTGAGAACCAGCAACTTTCTATGACGGTTACACAAAGAGATTCTGTGATCAACCAAAAACTTGAAACTATCAAGATGAGAGAACAGGATGTCGCAACGCTGGAAGCTAAAGTTGAAGAAGTGAACGCTGCTTCAAAGGCTAGCCAGGCTGACCTGTACTTCGCTCAAGCTCAGGCTTTGGAAACTGCTGCAAAACGCACCAAGTTTGCCCCAAGAAAGAAGAAAGAAACTCAGCGCGAAGCGCTCGAACTCTATAAACTCTCTCTTTCCCTTGGAAAGGCTGAAGCTCAATCAAAAATTGACGAATTGACAAAAGTGTTAAGCTAGAATTTAGTCTCCTGTAAACTACCTGAAAAGGCCCCTCTTAACAAGAGGGGCCTTTTCTTTTTAAGAGGATTCTCGTGTTATTTGGAGGATCTCGGCTGTGTCTTATTATGGCGCAATACTGATTGTTGGGTGCGTACCTGATCGTTAAAATGGGAGAATACACAATACACAGCAATCAATGAACATGTTGATTCGCGCGCTGTTGACGAGGGATGGATAATACACAAATTTTCAGGAGGGCTATCATGTAGGGTCACATGACCTGGGTGAGCTTCTTTTAATCGCGATGCGTAGCAGATGCTAAAAAACATAACTGTTCGTTCTATAAACGGTCCTTTTAGATATACTCCGTTGAACATGTGTTTTGTGTATTTCCCTATTGTGTATTTGCCTATTCTCCGGTTGTTTGGAGGATCTCGGCGGTGTCTTATTTATGGCGCAATCTTGACTATTGGGTGCGTACCTGATCGTTAGAATGGGAGAATACACAATACACAGCAATCAATGAACACGTTGATTCGTGCGCTGTTAACGATGGATGGATAATACACAAATTTTCAGGAGGGCTATCATGTAGGGGTCACATGAGCTGGGTGAGCTTCTTTGAATCACGATGCGTAGCAGATGCTAAAAAACATAACTGTTCGTTCTATAAACGGTCCTTTTAGATATACTCCGTTGAACTTGTGTTTTGTATATTTACCTATTGCGTATTCGCCTATTCTCCTGTTGTTTGGAGGATCTCAGACCGGGCCTATACATGGCGTAATACTGATTGTTGTGTGCGTGCCGGACCGTTAGAATGGGAGAATACGCAATACACAGCAATCAATGAACATGTTGATTCGCGCGCTGTTGATGATGGATGATAATACACAAATTTTCAGGAGGGCTATCATGTAGGGGTCACATGACCTGGGTGAGCTTCTTGAATCGCGATGCGTAGCAGATGCTAAAAAACATAACTGTTCGTTCTATAAACGGTCCTTTTAGATATACTCCGTTGAACTTGCGTTTTGTATATTTACCTATTGCGTATTCGCCTATTCTCCTGTTGTTTGGAGGATCTCAGACCGGGCCTATACATGGCGTAATACTGATTGTTGTGTGCGTGCCGGACCGTTAGAATGGGAGAATACACAATACACAGCAATCAATGAACATGTTGATTCGCGCACTGTTGATGATGGATGGATAATACACAAATTTTCAGGAGGGCTATCATGTAGGGGTCACATGAGCTGGGTGAGCTTCTTTGAATCACGATGCGTAGCAGATGCTAAAAAACATAACTGTTCGTCCTATAAATCGTCTTTTTAGATATACTCCGTTGAACTTGTGTTTTGCATATTTACCTATTGTGTATTCACCTATTCTTGCACGTTAAAAAGAGGTATCAGTAAGCATCCTCAGGATCATAATCATCAAGTGAACTTGCGTCCGCCGCGGCGGATTTGCCTATTGTGTATTCGCCTATTCTATCGCAAAAAGAAGAATACCGTAATTTCGGAACCCAATCACAGGTCTATCTAACGCTGTTCGTTCTTAACATTCTGTTTCGCCGTTGCGATACTTTTTCCAAGTATTGCTATCAGTTGCTCATTCTCCAGTAAAACTGGGTGTATATCGGTTAGCAGTTTTTTCTTACCAATGAGTTTTAAACAAACTCGCGTTTCTTTTAACTCTTTTAGGCTCAGCTTTATTTTATGAATAAAATCTTCTCTGGACTCAGCGCTTTGGGCTTCCCCGTACATTAAGGACGGCGCTAACCCGCAACGAGTCAACTGGCTAGCAAGGTAGTTGCCAGCCCTGGTGTTGGGCAAGGCCTCAGCTATGTCCGTCAGACTTATCGAAAAATCTATAAGTCTGTCCTCGAGATCATACTTTCTATCATTACGCACCATCGTCGGACCAAAAGAATTACTGGCTACAATCTACCCGCATCTTACGATACATCAAACCTGGTTTTAGAGTCGCTTTTTTGTGAGGAATTTCTTAAGATGCGTAGTCCAGCAACGCTAAAAACTCTTGCCTCTCTGTCCTATAACCGGCACTTCCAGGATACTCCATTGAACTTGTGTACTGTGTATTTACCTATTGCGTGTTCACCTATTCTATCTCGTTTAAAACAAAGACCTGTTATTTGCTATACGCTCCAATAATGAGGTCCTATCGAGTTTCGATATTCCTGTTATCTATAAATTTTTTTGGCTTACGGCTCTTCCCTACCAATTGAAGCTTCTCCATCTCCGCCTGTCCTATAAAAACAATTGAAGGCACAACACGCAGTCTGGATTGGAAAGCAGTACGTAGCTTCTCACCAGTACTCAACTGCAACTCCTCTCTGACCAACAAATATAGCGTGAGCTCGTCCGTACCCAGTGGACCGGACTGCGCCTCCACCGCATAGTCAATGATATCGTTTATCTGATTCAGCACATCGAATACCCCAGGTGGATAAATAGTGGTTCCTTTTAGCTTGATCATCTGCTGCTTTCTTCCCAGCACGGGACCTAGTCGCAACGTAGTTCGTCCGCAAGGGCACGCATCCTGGTACGCCATTGCCATATCACCTGTCTTGTAACGAACAAGCGGCATCGCCTCGACACCAAGGGTAGTCACAGTTATCTCTCCGGGTTGTCCCAACGCCACCGGCTTGTCTTTTTCATCAAGCATTTCAACATAGATCAGTTCCGGATGATGGTGTCCTCCCCTGCCTGCAGCGCACTCCGTAAAAGCCGTCTGCATCTCCGTTGAGGCATATGTACCAAAGAGTGAAATATTCCATGCCGCCGAGATCCTTCTCCCTAAAGTATTCAGCTCCAGGTCAGCCGTTCGTAAACTTTCGCCGATGCATATCGCTTTCCGGACGGTGCTTTTATTGAGGTCAATGCCTTGTAACTGGGCATACTCTATCAGTTTAATAAGAAAGGATGGAACGGCCACCAGGGCTGTCGGTTTAAGGCGATCAATGATCTCCCACTGCATGGCAGGGAGTCCAGGACCCACGCGTATGAGACCCGCTCCCAGCTTGCGGATACCTTCGTAGTAAGCCATTCCAGCCATGAACTGGCGATCAAGGGTCAGCATCAGCTGATATAGATCATCCGTTGTGCCATCGGCGCAAGTGAAGGAAATACATTCATTGTAGGCAAGGCGTTGCAGATCGTTCTCGGTTAACGCTATGGTTACCGGATTACCTAAAGTGCCCGAGGTGCTGGTATACTCGACGATCTTGTTGCGTGGAACACAAAGAAAGTCCCAGTTGTGCTGGTGAAAGTCATCCTTTGTGGTGGTAGGGATCTTTTGAAAATCTTCAAGTGTTTTGATAGCGTTTACATCAATACCCGCTGTCGCAAAGATCCTTTTGTAGTATGGTGAATGTTGTGAGATATGATGCAGCAGGGCTTTGACCTTTGCCTCCTGAAATTGTCTGATCTCATCGATGGGCCTTTCTTCAATGTCGGGTATAATTCTCATTGCTCTATGATAACCACCGCACACGCAATGGTCTGCAGATGCGAAACAGACAAATGTATTTTATTCCAATTATTTTTAACAGCCTCATCCCTAAAACTATTGTTCAACTCGATATACGGTTTACCAAGGCTATCGTTGAGTACCTCAATGTCTGCAAGATTGAACCCCAATGCCAGTCCCCGCCCTGTTGCTTTTAAGAATGCTTCTTTCGCTGCGAACCGTGCAGCATAATTTTCCGCATGCTTAGCGTGTGTGTCACAGAATTCTATTTCCCTCATGGAAAAGATCCGCTCCTTGAAAGCAGTTCCCTTGCTGATCTTGTCAAGGACCCTCTCAACTTCGATCATATCGATGCCTATTCCTACGATCATTTTAATTTTCTCTTACATTCTTCCAGATTCTTTAGCATATGATCGCGTTCCTGAACAGTTGCAACTTCCTTTGTCACGCCTGTTGTGTAAGCTTCCACTGCTTTATTCCATTGCTTGTTATCACGGTAATGATCTCCCGCCAGCATGTAAGCCTGGTATGATTCAGGATTCCAGGCGACAATACTATCGGGGTTTATATCCTCCCGCGGATTAAAAGGAAAACGGTATTTGCTGAACTTAACATAATCATTAAAGGCCGGTGTCGTTATAAAGGAGTCGGCCGGGATGGTCTTGTCTGCCTCATATATCTCCACATTTCGTACCGGCTGATAAGCAAGGACCTTATGCAGGTCGTAACACACGAACTTTCCCAATTGCCATGGGGCCGTCGATATCCATACCAATCCCTTTTCGGGTTGAAAGATAATTCCATGATGTGCAACGAGCTGATTAATGACCTTTTCATTTCCCATTCCAATATCTTTGTCACTAAGTCCGTACCTGTTTCTCAGTATTGATGCGGTTTTCGCGACAGAGTTCTTTCCACTGCTGGCTAACAGTTCGGCTACACGCTGATATCTGTACGGCGAGGCGCTTGTTTTTACGTGGTCACGGTTCAATTGCGTTTCCTCGAGGGGACTTCCCTGAAAATGATTAGTACAGATGATTTCGTCTTTATCTGACTCGACGAGATCCAATCCGTCTGTGGTCTTCTCTATGACGGATGCCCTATGCTCTTTGGCCGACCCGATAAGAAAGGATTCTGATACGAACATCTTCCTTTTCTGCGCGATGTCGTATGCCTCCCGTATCGTTGACGCGTATTGCAAGATCTCCCGGGCCACCAATGAAACAGGTGTCGCGCTTCCGGAAGGAACTTCCGACTTGGCGGCGTTGATGGTAACAGTTAGACCTTGTTCGTTCATGCCAGACAAGACGCCGGTCATACCTCCAAATGTAACCATCATAAAGCCATATCCAGCAGACGGCTTGTAGAAGGCAATGATCTTATCACGCGCAAAATCATCGCCGACATAAAAATCGAAGTTTCTTCCAATTACAAGCGTGCTGTCTTCTGACCGGCTTCCCCAGGTAGCAAAAGAAGTACAACCGACCAAAGACATGTTTTGCAACGCATGACCGATGTCATGCGCAGCATGGTAGTTCAATATGCGCTGATAAGGAGAGGCAATGTCGTCAAATTCATGGGAGGCGGACTGTGAAATGCCATAGATCTCAAGCTTGTATTCATCGGTAACATGATCAGCAAGGTCGCGGTTAAACCATCCAACGAAGTTCTTGATAATACCGAGGTAAAAGCCATTTGGCACGAGCCGTTTGATCTGCTCGGTGAAGACCTGCTCCTGATGGTGGACCAGTTGTTTTGTAAGCTTGCCATTCGCATAGCCACGGGCAAAAGGTTCGCCTTCAACGTATAGTTCGTAAAGTCCACTTTCACTGTGGCGAAACCAGTTTTTACCTATTGTGTTTAGTCCAGCGTCTGGCGCGGAAACCACTGTTGTGGTATCCGTCAATGGAATATTTGCTGGCGGATCTGTCCTTGACACAACGCGCACATAGGCAAATAGTATGATCAGGCAGAGGGCAACAATTCCAATGAACCAGCCTGATATTTTAAGGATTCGCTTGAGCATTTCTGATCTTTTCAACGAGATAGTCCATTCCCAGGATCTGACTGCAAGTCACGACCGCTCCTAAGGTAACACCCAAAACCCCGTGCATGTTTATGTTTTGACCCGTTAACAGCAGGTTATTGATTTTGGTGCGGGGCGAGACCGTGGTTTTTAAAGGGTCCCGGTAATCCTTCGCAAAACCGTAAAGAGAGCCATCTTCGGTACCAATATAGTCGCGGGCAGTAAGGGGTGTCGCTACAGAATACGATTGAATAGACGCTTTGAACCCTGGCAGCCTTCGCTCAACAGCGGTGAAGAGTCTTTGAGCTCTTTCCTCCTTAAACGTTTCGTAGGATGCGCCGCGACTGGATTCGTAATCCACCGTATTAAACGTATGTGACCACTCCCTGACATCATCGACGCGCATATAAGACATGATCGTCAGTCCCTCAGCGTACCGCTCGTCAGAAGAGGACGCAATAAAATAGATGGCATAGCCCTGAGGCCAGTTATCCGCCGTATAATTCATAGCACACCATGCATCGTCCTGCTCCAGCACGTACAGATTGCTGTTAAGATATTTTAACGTCTTCTTTTTCAACACCACGCTGGCATAAAAGACTGATACGGTATTTTCAAGACTATTGAGCCTGGAACGGTAAGCATTACGCAGCAGCGCGCTGTCCGTCATTTGAATAGTCCTGGCCGGATGGACATTAGAAATGAACAGGTTGCCGGAATACTTTTTGCCTTCGACAGTTTCAGCGTACACAATGCTTCCATTTTCTTCATGCAGTTTCGCTACGTTTACATGCTTTACAACCCTTCCACCACGGGCGGTTATTTCCCGTGCCAGGTAGCGGGCAATCTGACTTCCACCATCCACAAATTTCCAGGAACTTTCTATGTAGTGATTCAGAATGAGCGCGTGTACATATAGCGGCGTTTTATATGGCTCCCCTGCATAAAGAAGATTTGTTCCAGCCAATACGTTGATCAATTTTCGATTTGTGGTCAGCGACTCCAGATATGCCTTTGTATCCGTACGATTCCCTTCACCGTCTGTAGGATAAACTCCCGAACTGATGCTGTAGAGGGGGAATTCCCTGCAAATCGCTTTTATCTTTTCACAAAAGGCACGGATCACACCCTCTTCCTCCGGAAAATAGCCAGTCATGACACTGATAAAGTTGTCATAACCCTGGGCGTATTTGTAAACAGTCGCATCGTCTCCGAGGATCACCCCATCGAAAAAGTCCTCATCCATTTTTCGGATTACGATCTTATCCATGATCCCCAGGTAAGTAAAAAGACAATTCAGATTTTGTCCCGCACTTAACCCTCCAACGTAATGTATGCCCGTGTCGAATATGACTTTATCCCGTACAAAGATCTGGAGCATTCCCCCGATCTGCCGGTTCTTTTCGAGGACTGTAACCTTAAATCCTTCTTTTGCGAGAATTGTGCCGCAGACCAATCCACCCAGACCACTGCCAATAATAACGACTTCGCGTTGCTGCATTTGTTTCAGTTTCGATCTGTTGTCCCAAAATATGGCGAGAACAGGAGCTATATTTTCTTCCGGATCGCAAAAATAACATTCGAGGTAAACTTTGCATCATCAAATACTTCCATCTGAAGACCGTAAGCTTCAGCCACCTGCCTGATGCGTTCTCCTGAAACAAAAAAAAGTTCATTTAGGGACTTGTTGAACTTTAAGATCTTTACGGAGAAAAATTCCGTGAGGCGGGTGCCCCTATGGCGGCCTTTCAGATCAGCATTTCCATCTCTGATTATCAGGATCCCACCTGGCAAGAGCGCATTCATGCACAGTCTGATCAATCTGTCCTGCCTGTCAGGCGTAAGGTAGTGCAACACATCGCTGATCACGATCCCATCGTACTTTTCGAGCTGAAACCTTGTCACGTCCTCACAATAGAAACTAACACGTTCTGTACGCGAGTAGGTCGCCTGAGCGGTTGCTATCTTTTGCTCATCATAGTCAACTCCAGTTATGAATCGTTCTTTAGACAGAAATTGAAGCATATGACAGAGGAAGCCATAGCCGCAGCCGAGATCAAGGATGTTTCCGCGTATGGGCAACAGGTTGTGAAAAGCCGCATAGTCCTTCTCCAGCCTGATCTTTATGCGGAGATACCATTCAAGCACCGGACCTTTATAAAGATAATTGGTGATCAGCTTATTCCTGAAGTACGCCGGCGTTTCCGCTACTTGTGACAACCGACGAAATTCTTCCCTGAAATAGCGACTGATCGATTTTGTCCGCTCCGAATATGTATTCCCATACCGCGTATCTCCCAATTCTATCGGTGGAAGAAATTTAAGTGTGAGGTGACCCTCACTCAGGTAGAAACTTCCCTTTGGAATAGAATCGGCTGCTCCATGAATGAGCAAAGGTACCACGGGGACCTTTAACGCCTCAGCCAGATAGAAGGCTCCTTTGTGAAAACGCCTGATCGAACCATCTTCGGATCTTTTGCCCTCGGGGAACACGACGACAGAGTAGCCTTCCTTAACCCGTGATTTCAGTTTTTCAACACTCTCCTCCGCGCCTTCAGTGACGGGATAATATTCAGCCAGACGCACTACACCTCCCATGACGGGCGAGTTCCAAACCCATTTGTTGGTCAGCAATATCAGTTTGGGATAAAGCATAGTCGTTACCAGAATGTCAAGGAAAGATGAATGGTTGGCAACGATCACAGAAGCTCTTTTAAATGTATAGGGAGTCCTTCCAACTATTTTTTGCCTGATGTTGAATCCTATAAAGATCAATAACCTGTTTATTACACTGATCATGACGTGGAACGCGTAACGACTGGACCTTCCCGGAATGAGCCGTATGATCGTACCCACAACAGTCATCAGCAAGGCTGTTCCAACAAAATACGAATAGGTGATCAGCGTGCGAAACATACCGACCCACGTCATGGGAGAAAGCCCTTTCCTGGTCCTGTTGGTTACCAGGGCCCTGAACAGGAATGGCTCAACTGTTTGTGAAATGATCAACACACATACGATCCCAATGATCGAGATCGCAGCGATGGAACGCAAAGCCGGATGTTTAGCAAATATTAATACGCCAAGTCCCGCTATCGTTGTGATGGCTGATAAAAAGATAGACGTCCGGATGGCGGGCATCGCCTTTTTTTCATATTGATATTCCTGCTGAAGTCCATCCATGATGAAGATGCTATAATCGTCCCCCAGACCAAATATGAACGTCGATACCATTACGTTGACGATGTTGAACTCGATCTTGAGCAAGGCCATTATCCCCAGTATCCATATCCATGTAATGAACATAGGTAAGAATGTGATGACCGTTAGCTCAATTCTGCCATAAGAGATGAACAAGACAACGAACACGAGGATGGCTGTGATCATGACAATGAGATTAAAATCGGCATGTACGTATTCGACAAAGAGATTAGTGAGCATCTGGCGATCAACAGCGTCGGATGATGTATTTTCGATATCGCGGTAAACAGCCTCTTTTCTATCAGGCCTCACGCTAACCATCGAGATCACCGCGGCCGCATTGTTTTTCTCTATGATGTAATCGTCAAAGAAGGCCGTACGCAAAGCTTTCAATTGATCAGCGGCCCCCTGCGTATAGTGCCGGGTGATGAGCGTTTCAAAATTGTTCATTACCAGCTCTGAAAATTTGAGCTTTCGGCCCGCTGTTCGCACTGCCTCAACTGTTTCCGTTCTCGGCTTACTCTCCCAGTACCTGTTCCATCTTTCAATTCTCAGCTGTTGCAGCGAATCTGAGATGAGGAACAATGCAGGTGATATGAATTTGTTGATCGTGCCGGAATCCTTAAGTCTGTTTAAGACGGGGATTACCTGCTCTGTTTTACGAAGGGCGTTTTCGAGATCTCTTCCTCTGGACAATATGTACAACGACCCGAGTGATGATTTATTTATTGCTTCAAGCTGCCTTTGCGCCGCTATTGTTTCTTCATTCATAAAATTCAATCTGCTCATATCAGTATTGAACCTGACGTCTTCCGCGAAATAGGCAAATAATGGAGTAACGATAAATATGACCAACACAATCCAACGTTCGAGCCGGGGGGAAATGATGGATTGATACGCGTGTTGCCGCGGAGTTTTACGTGTTGAATCCGATCGCCATCGGATGAAAAGTTGCTCCGGCACCAGCTGAGGAAGAAATATCAATGAACATAGGGCTGCACCGATCAGGCTTAAACCCGCAAATAGTCCCACGTCTCGCAGCACAGATGCATTGGCAAACTGAAGACAAAAGAATGCCAGCACAGTAGTACTACTTCCCAACGTCAGCGGTCCGGCAAGGTCCCTGATCACTTCTTTAAGATCGTTTGTGTCACTGTAAGTGCACCAGGAAGTGGAGGGCATAGTTGACCGCAATACCGAGAATGATCGAACCTGCAGCGAGCGCAAGAACAGAAACACTCCCTTGTATCAGGTATATACCGGACATTGAAAACAACGCTCCAAAAGCCACCGGGATGAGGACGAGAAATGGTGCGCGTTTCTTCCGGAAAAATCCGATCAGCAGCCCGGCAAAGCAGCACGATCATGACGCTAACGGTAAGGATACTGTCCTTTCGCAATTGCAACGCATTGCCAACCGATACCGACGTCGCACCAAAATAGCTTATGCGCGCTGATGGATGGTTTGCATTTAGATTCTGAATGATTGCATCTAATCCTTTGATGAGCGCCGAATTTTTTCCAGTCTCCGAAGGCTGATACGCTGGCTAATAAAAAATAAAAAGTGCCGGTGATCTTTTGTAACAATGTAATTATCGTATAGCTCGAAATTTTCATCGTATCTCAGCAGTTGCATTTCCGGAGTGCGAGGAATGAAAATGCCGAGAGGGTCCTGCACAATGATCTTTTTCAACGCAATGCCGGCAGGTGAAATCAGCTGACTGTAATTTTCCTCCAGAACACCGTGACTGTTACAACTATCCGGTTGTGTAGAGAATCTATCGTGGGTAGTCCTCGTCATTCAGAAATATGGGAAGATGCTCATAAACAGTTTTAAATACATCAGTATCTTTTCATCGGTCTACGTGCGGAGACTCTCTTTACATAAGGTTTTAGATCTCTTTTTATATTCTCTCTAGTTAATGTTCCGCATGATGACCAGACTATCGGGTGCTGGCGTCTGAAGTGCTGTCCTGATTGACACCATGATGACCATTCTTTCAACAAACTTTGAATTTTGAAAAACGATAGTTAAGTTTTTCAACTCGTTCATCGTCAGGAAAAAATTTGTAATGTCTTCTTCCAGTGTTTATTTGTGACGCGCCGAGGGTAAGTTAATGCCGATGACAAACAGAAAAACGATCCAGAAAAGTGACCTTCGATTATCTCGGAAAAAATCATAAAGGGCACGGATTAAGATTGAGGCCATCAGGGTTTTGATCGCTTGAACAATTTCAATCAAATATAATGTCACGTTCCGAAAATAATTCCCGCGGCGATCGCCAGTGTCACCGCTCCGAGAACATATTGTATAAGATTATTCTTAACAATGTCGAGCGTGATCTCCTTGCTGAATGAAATATACTGTGCACTCTTCACCCATCCAAATTGACTCCCGTGAGATGGCTTAAAAAGAATATCAACGGCAACATTGGAGGAATACTGATGTTCGCAGCAATTATTACCAAGCAGCTTTATTCAATCTTAACAGGAACGAGAATGTGATAGCGATAGCAAGTTGGAATCCCCAGATGGAAAAATGCCCATGAAGATCCCAAAGCCGACAGAGAACGCTTTTACTGCATCGGATTCAGCAGGGATTGAAGAGTTGCTCGCGAAGAGAACTGCCCAAAGTTTTTTTTTTAAGACTCCTGATAAAATCCCGCGGCTTGATGTAAAAAGCGCAATCAGTCACAAAGATAGTATTCAAGGATGCTGATTCGTGTAAAATCTTTAAATGGCCGAAAATGAGAAATGCGTTTTCCTTTCTCCGGATAAAATACCCGGACTGGAACGTGGATGATACCAATACCCCGCCAGCGATGACCGGACTAAGCACCTCTATTTCGAACTCAAATTTTCTGGTAATGAATCTGATGTTCTGCATCAGCCTCACAGGATAGAGTCTGTATCCGCTCTGGGTATCCTGCATTGTCAATCCTGTTTCGACCCAGAACCAAAAATTTGAAAATTTGTTTCCGAAACTGCTCTTACCTGGCACCGTTGATTGTCCCATATTGCGCGCGCCGATAATAATGGCGGCTGGATTTGATTCCAGCTTGTTTAAAAAAGCCGGCAGGTCGTCGGCATAGTGCTGGCCATCGGAGTCAATGGTAATAGCATAATCGTAACCCGCTGCAACACTCTCACGGAAGCCTGTGCGCAAGGCGAATCCCTTACCGCGATTAATAGGTAGAAAGACTTTTTTAATGGATGGAAATTCCTCCAGTATCTTCGGAGTGCGATCGGTTGACCATCATTTACAACGATCACCTGATCCGTGTAGACCAGTACATCCCTGATCACTTTCCCGAGTGTTTGCTCGTTGTTATAGGTTGGTATAAGTACGCAGATCTTTTCGCAGCTTGAATAACGATCGGATTTCTGAAAGTTCCATCAGCTGATTGTCATCGTGGCCTTCAATTTAAAAAAAGTGATTGCGGCAGCAAACAGTGTTGCGCTAACAATATAATGATCAGAGAACTCTGCATAAGTAATGGCGACCTCGACTTCACTGTTTTGATTGGGATTGATAACGGACAGAAACTTCATACTGTCGGCGCCTGTCAGTTTAAGATCCTTTCCTGCTGTTACTTCCATTATTTCCCGAATGATCTGCATCATGCATACACCAGGGACAATAGGAAGTCCTGGGAAATGCCCCTCCAGTAGCCGATGATCTTTATTAATAGATATCTTCGCTTTGATTGAACCTGGGGCAGGCTCATAGTCAGACATCGTGTAAAAATCATTCAGTAAGATCATTCTTTTTGAATACGTGTCAGTTTAATCTGCATGTTGAATGTATGATGGGTTAGCTCCAATCGTTCCGGCGTCGGATAGCCCGGTGGCTGAACGCTAACGGAAACAACGCGTTTTCTTGCTGACCCTCTTTCCATCCTTTGTAAAGAAGCACAATCTTTGCTGGTAATGAAATAGGCTGTTTCTTTTTTTTGCTTTACGCCGAAATAAACTTCTTCACCTGCAACAAAGCGGAGAAATTTTCCCTTATGAAAAGGAAGGCCGATAATCAGTTCAAAGTCTTTCCGGAGGGTTGTTATTACTGCCTTTCTGTTCAATTGATGTATTACATTAAAGACCTTAAACGTGCCATCTCGCAAAAATCCGAAGTCCAGGTAGGTAATACCCGCTTCATTCGTAAAAACCACGCGTCTGGAACTATCGGCCATCGTTTTGATCAGCAGCAATCCGCTAATATGCTGACCGGCTACATCGATGCTTGCGTCAAACCAGGAAGGGCTTGTAAGGTTAGGAATAAGACGTAATTCACATGGGTCGTCAGGTTCAGCAGTCTTAAGGTGACGGTAGTCTGACGCGCAACCTGCTAACAACAGGCAGAGCAGGCTAAAGTGCAAAGACCGCATCCTTGATGGCATTGTTTAATTTCTTGTCAATAAAGGAAATGGTTGTCTTATCACCAGACGGCTCATTCATCTCGATCGCACTGGCGGAATAATCGTTCTTATCCACCGTTAACACGATGGTTTGAAAGAACTCGCGCAATCCCTTCGATGAAGGGGTTAACTCAATACGAAAGGTCTGATCGTTTTCAAAAACTTTGGAAGTAAAATCCTTACTATCCAGGATAGAACCCTGCACACAATCGATCATGATCCTGTTTACCTGCTGAAATAGTTTATTCGACCTGACATTAACCTGACTTTCCTTTTGTCCATCGCGGATCAGCATTTTGTCACCGTTAAGCACCATCACGTATGAGAAAGGTTTCAAGTATTCAATCTTTACACGATTGCTTCGTTTAAACCAGAATTTTCCTGTGGAGGTGATCTTTTCCGTTAAGGCAGTTAGAACCTTTTCCTGCTTGAAGGAACTTTCAATGGATTGTACATTGACAGACTCCTGTTTGAACCTGGCTCTAAAGGCGGGAATGTCTTTGACGGGGCTATAACCCGCTTGCTGGGCGAAGACACTACCCACCATACCGCACACCAGTATAAGTGAGGTATATCCGATCAATAACTGTTTATTGGACACGTCAAACATAGGGACTCTCATTCAATAGTTTATCAACGCGTACAATTTTTAGTCCAACTGTACCTATATGCTCTATGAGACCTGGAAGTATTTGGAGTGTTGCAGCACCATGGTCGTGGAGTAGAATGATGTCGCCACCTTTGAGAGATCTCGTGATGCGCTCCATCAGCCTGGTCCCGTCTTTGATCGAGGTGTCAAAAGAACGCACGGTCCATCCAATAGTTTTATACTGTCCTTTATTAATAGCCCGGGCCACCATAGGATTCGTAACGCCGTAAGGCGGCCTGAAGAAAGCCGGCCGGTAGCCTATTGACCTTTGGATCGACTGATCTGTTGCTTCAAGTTCTTTCGCGATTGCATTCCCTGATTGAAGATCAAATGTATACCTATGCCAGTAACTGTGATTACAAACAAGATGACCTTCTTTGTGTATAGTTTGAACAAGCGTAATGTTGCCGTCAATATGCTTTCCAATGCAGAAGAACGCGGCAGGCACATTATACTTCTTAAGAACATTCAGAATAAGATCTGTTCTTCCCTTTATTGGTCCGTCGTCAAAAGTAAGTGCAACAGTGTTTGATGCCGGATCACCTCTCCAGTTTACGGGAACGAAAAAAGAAGCTGAAAGTACCGTGCTGCCGTAGGCCAGAACGGCCAGGTATAATCCAATAATTATCGCATAACAGATAACCGGAACATTGACCCATCGATCGGAGATGAGCATCGGTACCAAAAATAACAGGAACGCTATGTTGACTTGTCTGAACTTCAGCATGCATGAAGCAGAATCAATGAATGATTTGTGCCAAAGTACGGATTATAAATCAGAATACGGTTAGGCACCCGTCGCGCATCCTTTTCAATGATCACCTCCGGAACATTTTGCGACTGGATCATCCTGCATGAAATGGAAGTGGCCAGCGCCGAAGCCGTTGGGAATTCTCCGGTAAGATGTTTGAAAACTGTTATCGTGCTTTGCGTAAAAATGCCGGTAAGGATCGTATCAATATCAAGGTCATATCGTGCATCGCCGGACTTTCCAACCACCACAACGTCGATATCGTCAGGTCGCAGGTTGTCCGCTGACAAAACATGCCAGATCAGTTCTTTTATTTTTTCGAGACCCGGTTTGTATAATGACTGAACACTTTTCAATTCAACTGCATGCCTGCCTTTATGTCCCGACAGCACAAAATATGAGGCCCCCTCTCCGTTCAACGTTCCATCCTGTTTGTCTCTAAACAAATTCAGATTATTGGTAGAAGAGCGTCTGAATATACCAAACCTCCTAAGTATATCATGACTGCTCTGCGTGATCTCATCTGCCGCCCCCGTCAAAATTGATTGATTCGGTTTGTCCCCGATCGACATCATTGCATCCAGCAGTGAATGCTCGAAAGAAAACGCCCGCTGCGTATAAGTTTGATTGTATCCCTGGCATTGAAGGAGCAACGCGATCTGGGATCCAATGGTATTATGCGTGGATTGAATAAACGGTGTCGGATTGAGCGCGCTTTCCTTGTTATCGATCATTTTCGTCAGGAACAGTCCGGTGTCCTCCAGGCATCCATAGCTGGTGCCGGTAATGATCGCGTCAGGAACTTTTACATCCGCTTCACGCAGGGCGCTCAAACCGCAGGCCATTCCCATCTTAATGATCCTGCTCATTCTGCGAAGCTGCCTGATGTCAACGTATTGGCTATAGTCAGGTTCCACGCATGTCAGTTTCTCTCCCGGGTAACTCACAGGATTCAAAAGAAGATCATGAGCGCTCAGTTCACCCTGCGCCGAAATCGTCCCTATTCCATTGATGTATACGCTCATCTATTTTAAGTCGTTGGAGATCATTGCCTCGAGAATACAATTGATGAACAATTTCCACCAAAACCGAATGAGTTGCTCATTACATTATCGATGTTGAGTCCTGATTCAAAAGTCAATTGGGGAATTACGTTTACCTCGGGGATCGGATTTTCAAACCTGAGGTTTGGAAATACACATTGTTCTCTGATTGAGAGAATGGCAAATACCGCTTCGATGCCTCCGCTTGCACCTAACGTGTGACCCGTAAATGCTTTGGTAGAACTCAGCGGTGGTGGTGTATCACCATAGATCCTGCGTACGGCCGTTCCCTCCGACAGATCGTTGTTCACTGTGCCGGTGCCATGAAGGTTAATGTAGTCGATCTCTCCCGCCTCCAATCCACTCATAGCCAATGCTTCCTTCATGGCTGCGAAAGATCCTCTGCCTTCAGGGGAGGACGCAGTTTGATGGTATGCATCATTCGTATTTCCAAATCCGCTCACAAAACATGATGCCATAAGACCATGAGATCTGACAACCTCATCTGACACAAGCACGACGTAGCCCGCTCCTTCTCCCAAATTCAGTCCGCTGCGTCCGGCATCAAACGGTCTGCACGGTTTATTGTCGAGGATCATCAGACTGTTAAAGCCATTGAGTGTAAATTTCGATAGTGCATCCGTCCCACCCGCAATAACCACATCAAGCTTATGGTGCTGAATAAGGCGCGCACCAAGCGCTATTGCATTGACGGAAGAGGAGCATGCTGTATTGATGGTAGATATAAAATTCCTTACACCCAGGTCGTCGGCAATCAGTTCCGTTGTACTGCCGCATTCGTGGTTAAGGACATCCCTCAAGGTACCCTGAGTATGATCTTTTACGAAGCTGACAAAAAAATTCTCAGTTTTATCCATTCCTCCAACCGTCGTAGCGGAAATAAGGCCAGTCCGCCATTGCGACAGATCAACCTGCGCCATGCTAACCGCCTCGCGTGCAGCATGAATTCCCAGTAAAGCTGTGCGCGTGAATCTTGAATTCGCAGAGATCCTGCTGGCGAGTTCGGAATTGCTGAGTTTAACCTCGCCGACGGGAAGGACATCGCGGTAAATAGTGTCAAACACTGAGATTGGACCTATTCCTGACCGGCCGCTTTTAAAGGAGGCCATCGTCTCGGCTACAGAGTTACCGATAGCGGATATTAATCCATATCCGGCGACGTGAACGCGGCCTTTCAAAACCTATACAGTTTGGTGCGCTTGGATATATTCTGCAATGGATTTTACTGATTTGAAGATCTGGGGACCTTCCTGAGGATTGGCAAGCTTGATATTATAATGCTGTTGTAATAAAACGATCAGCTCCAGCGCGTCGATAGAGTCAAGGCCTAGTCCTTCCACGAAAAGCGGCTGATCATCTTTGATATCTTCAGGCTTAAGGTGCTTCAGGTTCAACGCCTCAATGATCTGGTTCTTAAGATCTGCCATCAACTGTTCCATATTCCGAATGATAAAGTTTTAGAAGTTGTTCCGGTGTATGCTCCAAAGCAACTTGCGTGTCCGTACTTCTTTCTGCCAAATATAAGAAAACATCATGGCGGTCATCTATTACATCAAGCCATCCCGCAATGCAAGCGGTGATCCCCGCATTTGCCATTATTATGCTCACATAACCAGCTATTATTCCGGCATCAAATTCAGGCAAAACAAAAAATGCGTTCTCACCCTTCAGGCCATGCCTTATACACATCTCGCCAATGGCAATATTAGTCAGTGTATAAACAAACAATGCGGGGCTCGCAATTGTTCGTGTTGATTCGAAATAGCGTTTATCTGTATCCAGACTCGCGTGTGCGTTTGACAACACAATTGCAATTTGTTCCGGGCGCGATCTTCTTACAACCTCCGTATCTTTCAGCAACATTTCCGCGGCAATGATGCCAAGTTTTGAAAGACGGTCCATTTTATAAAATTTGGGATATGCAGCCCCCAGCGCTTTCCATGCGCCATCCAGAAATGAATCGAGAGCTCCGGTCCTGGCCTCATATCGAATTGTTCCGTTATCGGTCAGCTTGTAATCCTCGATCCGGCAATGTCTGGTGATGTAAATCATGATGCGCCAGGCGGCTAAGGTTGTTCCTGTATCTCTATCACTTTGGCCAATCCTTTCAATGCTTTTTCATGAGAGCGTACGAAGGGATTTGTTTGATCCCAGACATAGCCCGCCAGCACGGAGCATATCTGCCGTTTGATAAGAGGGTCGGGATTCTTGCTGAAGAATATCTTCTCCAGCGTTCCATCGTACCATGCCATCACAAACGTCCTGAAAGTATCCACGCCCTGGCGAATGAAATTTGTATAGTCTTTGTCCCAGTCGACCTTTTCGCTCTTTAGCTTTTTAACGACCAGGCTGCTGGCCAGGTGACTGGATACTGTGGCAAACATCACACCTGATGAGAATATGGGATCCAGAAATTCCGTTACGTTCCCGGTAAGGACAAATCCTTTTCCGTAGAATTTATCTGTTGTTGCAGACCATGATTCAAGTTTGCGTGGTTCAAACACCCAGGACACATCTCCAAACCGTTTATTAAGATATTCGTGTCCTTCAATGCAGACTTTGAACTTCTGTGAAAGATCCCCTTCAATTGCGTCGAAGAATTCAAAATTGCCTACAAATCCAAGTGAAGTTACGCCTGTTGAAAATGGAATGATCCATGTCCATACGCCTGGAGCGTACATTACCGCAATGATGCGGTTAGGTTCGTCGTGTTCATTCCTGTGAATGTCGTTGACGTGAGCAAAGATTGCTTTCCGCGGGTCAAGGTTTGAAGGCTGGTCGAGCTTGAACAATCTTGGTATCACGCGTCCGTAGCCGCTGGCATCGACAATAAATCTCGCCGCGATCTTTTGTTCTGATCCATCCTTACGTTGAACTGTGGTGATTGAGCTTTCGTCATCCAGAAACTCTATCGCCGTCACCGTAGTTTCAAAGTCCACCCTCACTCCTCTTTTTTCAACTTCATTGATCAGGGCTGAATCAAACTCTGCGCGTTGAACCTGCCATGTCCATGTCCATCCTTTAGAGTACTGATCAGAAAAATTGAAGTCAGCTACCTTATCTTCCTTCATGAATTTAGCGCCAAATTTTTCCTGAAAGTGCTTTGCTTTCACTGCATCGAGCAATGATGTGTCTTCCAGAACCTCCATGCAGCGCGGCAGTAAACTTTCGCCGATCACAAACCGTGGAAACTTTTCCCGCTCGACTACACGCACTGAAAATCCATTTTTATGGATCACCGCTGCCGAAATTGATCCTGCAGGACCTGCCCCAATAACCAATACATCTATTTTCTCCATCTTACAATCGTCAATTTATGTTTTCAAAAATCCTGTCAGCAATCTTATGCCTTGACCGGCATACAGGTGAGCAGGGTATGACTTACTCCAACATAGTCTTTCTCTTCAACGACTTCGAGACCAGCCTGTTCTATACATCGAACAAAAATCCGGGAGTCATACATCTGGCTGTTGCCATTTGCCATAACAGTGAAATAAAGTGAAGTTTGCTGTAATGAAAATGCTGAGACCTCGAATCGCTGGCGGTCCCAGAATGTCTCCAATATAAATATCTTACCATTTGGAGCTAAGGCATTTTTACAGCGCCGGAGTATGGAGACAACCTCTGCTTCTGAAAAGCAATCGAGGAACTGGCTCATCCATATAGCATCAAATCCCATTGGAAATTTTTGAGATTCGTCCAGCAAATTGCAGGGGAAAAAAGTTATCCTGTTGCCAAAGCCTTCCTGTTGTATCTTGTCCTTTGCTGCATCAACATAACCAGGGAGATCCATGATTGTGATGTTGACATCTTTGTCATATGCAAAGCTCTTGAGGGACCATTTACCAGTATTACCTCCGATATCGAGCAACTTGCCGGGTTTGTGCTGATAGACGAGTGGCAAAACCTCGGGAAACGCATAGTCTGAGTAAAAATGGTCGAATGAGAACCAGCTCTGCTTGGCTTTTTCCGGAAGGTCTGTCGACAGCGCCTGATAAATCGTCTCCCAGTTGCCAAAGACCTTTAGCCCTTCGGGCTTTCCACTTTTGATGCTATCCTCGAGATAGTACATACCCTGATAACACACGTCATGGGTAAAATCCATATTTACCTTGGTCAACTCATCGTGGAGGATAAAATAGGTGGTTTTTGTGATCTTATATTTGCCTTCCGCGCATACCAGCAGGCCTATGCCAAGGGCAGCCTCGACCAAGACGCGTACGCCATAAGGAGGAAGCTTCACTATTCCTGTAAGTTGTTCGAGTGTAATGCCCTCACGATGAGATTCAACTGTCGATAATATTCCGCTGTCACGTAGCACCCGGGTCGCCTGAAAGACAAATGGAGCAAATGTTATCCATTGTGCCTCCTCTTTAGCTTTGATTGCTGACAGTTTTTCTTTTTCGAAAAAATCCATTGGTCAATTTTTGTTTTCTTTTCGCAAGATAATGGCAGCATTGCAGCCTCCGAATCCTGACGCTGTTTTTAAGCAGGTGATAAGCTCGCGGTCAACCCTTTCTTTGATTATCGACAATGGCCTGGAGACACCAAGTACCTCGAATCCTTTTGATGGGATCAATTCGTTGTGTTGGAGACTTGCAGCGCTAATAGCAACCTCAAGTACTCCTGCGGCGCCGAGGGTATGTCCAAAATATCCTTTAAGACTGTGAACCGGCACGAGCTCCAACTGGTGAAGTCCAAAGGCCTTTGCTTCCATCTCGTCATTATAGAGCGTAGCCGTTCCGTGGGCAGATATGAAGTCAATTTCCTGAGTTGTGATGCCAGCTGCATCCACGGCTTGCTGAATGGCAAAGGCCAACTCTTCTCCAGTCCGCGAGGGGCCCGAAATATGGTTGGCGTCATTAGTTATGCTTCCTCCCAATATGCGTACCGTTGGTTTTATCCCAAGATGTTCAGGCTCACCTGTAAGGATCATGACAGCCGCACATTCTCCCAGGTTGATTCCTTTTCTGGCTGCATCAAAGGGTTGGCAAGGGTCAGGGCTAAGAGCCTGGAGGCTTTGAAACCCGCTGACTATAAACCGGCTCAGCACGTCAACCGCCGCTACAACCACATGATCGACCTCACCGGTCTCTATCATTCTTTTGCCCGCTATAAGCGCCATAACGCCGGAGACACACGCGTTAGAAACTACCAAAGGTCTATGAAATCCGAATTTATCAGCGATGTACTTCGCCAGCGCATGGAGATGTATTCTTGGATGATCAGGTAGCCCTTGTTCCAGGAAGCCAATGTTACCCTTTGTTGTAGAAAGTATGAACGCTGTCCTTTCTAACGGTATGGCTAGTGAAGAAATAGCATTCGATATCGCCTGATAGGTAATCGATTCCAGCTTGGTCATTTCCGCCACCGAATGTGGTTCGGGGATCCGGGCGGCAGAGAACGGAGATGGACTTAGGCTGCTATCGTCAACCTTAGCTATTCCTGATATACCTGAACGGATATTCTGATAGTTCTCTGCTGTGGATGAACCCAGTGGGGAAGTGATGCTGTCGGCTGCGATCCAGACTTTCTTCATGGGTCAAAGGTCGTGTTTCTTTTTCCATTCTTCGAGAAAGGATGGCAATGTCAGTTGAAGTTCAAATGTGACAGCATCTACAAAAACCTGTACCGAATTGCCTTTTGCCACTACAGTCTTTGACTTGGCCTCCAGTATTTTATAATCGAAGATCAATTTGGCTGCGGCCGAGTTTACATATGTTGTGTGTACAAGGACCGTATCACCGTACCTTAATGGTTTGCTGTAGTCACAATGAACCGAAACCACAGGCACAGCAAGGCCATGTTTGTAACAATCCAGATATGATATTCCATGAACTTTTCCGAAAGCCTCCCGTCCATCCTCGAAGTAACGGAGATAATGGCCATGCCAGACAATCCCGAGCGGGTCGGCTTCATTGAATCTAACTATAACTTCTGTCTGGTGACTTAACACTGTTAGCGTACTCCTTCTCGGGCTATGGACGAAAATACTTTTTGCGCCACATTTCAAATTCCTTCTTTTGCATTTTAACGATAACACCATGAATAGCTCCAGCCCAATAGTTGCGCATACCCGCTCCACTCGGCTCAGCGACGACCCGTTCCGTAAAAATGACTTCCTTCGTTCCCATGTTAATGAATGTTACATAAATGGAACCTTCGGCATTTACTTTGTTGAAACTTTCAACGATAAACATCAGGCCCATACCGCTCTTACCTTTGAAATCATAGTTGGCCACAATCTGATCAACGTCGGAAGGCTTGATATGCAGGTAGTCCTTCTCATCGTTGGAGAACATCGCCATGACGTCAACCTCTGCATTGTGTTCATTGGTGATTTCAACATCGTTCTCCACCTTGGTCCTTCCAATAGCTTTGGCGATATCGAATTTATCGAATTCTTTAAGTATTAGGGCATTCCACGCCTCCATCAGGTGGCGCACATCAGATTCCCCGCCAAAACGTTCGCGGTCTCCGATCAGTTTGGCATTGCTAAAATCCAATCCGGTCCATGTGACTCCAACTTCTTTCATGAACACCTCGCTCTTGGTCTGGGCGTTGGATACCGATCCCACGAAGGCGGAAAATATTGCGAAAACAAGAATGGCTCTGCAGATAGACATAGTATTGGCAAATTTACGATTGCAACTTAGCAAAGATCCTCATTTCACAAGTACATAACGATCGTCCATTTAACTCGACGGTACCCTGTACCACCGTGATGTCGAGCACTTTGTTGACGATTTTAACGGTGGTCGTGATCCTTGAGTTCGATTCCGGAAGGTCCGTTATCTTTAAATCCTTTATCGCCGCAATATAACCGATCGGAATAGGTATGTTTTTCTTTGAGCACTGATAGCCAATATGAACTGCGGCGCTCTGTGCTATATTCTCAATCAAACCCGGCTCGGCAAAATAACCTTTGTCGAGTAGAATATTATCGGGATCAATATTAAAAATTGTAACCGCATGCTCATCACTGGCCTCGATCAGACCATGAACCATTACAATGGGATGACGTTGAGGTATGAATTTGAGTATATCGTCGCGGTCAGCCAACATCTGAGGCTGTAAAAATCGTCATTTTGCCCAAAAATTAAAATAATTAAACCATTGTTGAGGATACATTCTGACTTTTTGCTCCAGCTGTTTCACAAAAAGCGTTATTAAGCCTGTCCATATAATCTGTTTTAGATTCCTCCTCATTGCGTTGGATCAAAGGGCTTCCAAAGAAATGATAGTGGTGAGCCGATTCCTTAAAGGCAAAGACAATGGAAACGGGAACTCTAAAGCTCGCTGACAACAAGAACGGGCCGGCAGGGAACAATGCATCTTCTCCCAAGAGGTTTTTTGAAACGTGTCTTATTGCCTTCAATGAAGCGGTCCGCGTGAAGGCATATCAATTCATTCTTCTGCAGCGCTTCGCCCATTGCATAAACATGCGACATGTCGGGTTTGATCAAAATTACCCTTAGATTTCTGCCTCCTGTTACGCGTTCAAGGTAATCCTTGATCTCCTGATGTTCTCCATCAAACATTACAACATTGATGCGTGTTTCCAGTCTTCGCAACAAATGACCCGCAGCCTCCCAGTTACCAACGTGTGCGCTAAGCAAAATTCCTCCCTTTCCACCTTTCACGATGTCGCGAAGATTATCCTCTCCATCAAAGTCGTAGGTAAATTTATTTTCAATCCCTGCCATTACCATAACCTTATCAAGCAAGGTCTGCGCAAATACGTAATAGTTCTTATAAACGTTGACAACGGACTTCAGCACGCCGTATCTATGGCGAAACCGGAAGTATTCGTAAATATTGTCGGGTCGATTTCCGGCTGAAAACAAAAATAATAGAATGCTACAAAACGCAGAATAAGATAGGCTGCAATAACGCCGAACGTCTTACATATAAAAAACAAAGATCCGATAACCGAGGGCTGTCCCCTTTGGATTTTCCTTGCCACTCTGGCATGATCAGGAGGAACTTTCTCTCCTACGCGGCTTATGACATAGTCGTAGAAGGTCTTGAAAGGTATCAATCTGGATGAAATCTTCAGGTTTGACTTTGAAGCCAAAATTACTTTCTATTACTACCACCAGGTCGATGTAATCAAGACTATCCAGTTCAAGTGTTTCGCGCAGATTGGCTCAGACGTGATCTTGCCTGGATCTACCTCAAATTCCTCAATCAAAAATCCATTGATTTTCTCTATGATATTTGTTGTTTCCATTCACTAATTTCCACTTTTTAACGATCAAAGTCGAATTTGTTCCTCCGAATCCGAAAGAATTTGACAAAAATACATCAATATTTTTATTCATTGTCTTTGGTAACGATGTTCAGTCTTGCAGAATCTTCGTCAGGCGTTTCAAAATTAATATTCGGAGCAATGAAAGAATGCTCCATCATCAGCAGAGAATAAACGATTTCACTGGCACCTGCCATCCAGCACTCGTGACCGGTCATTGACTTTGTGGAACTTACCGGTGTATTGGCATCCCCAAAAACTTCCAATATTGCTTTTGCTTCGCTGGCATCGCCTGCACGGAGTCGATGTTGCATGTGCATTGACATAAGTCTATCTCAGATGCCTTGAGGCCGGAATTCTTCATCGCCATTCGCAGCGACCTTGCGGGTCCCTGCACACTTGGATTTGAAATGTGCTCTCCGTTGGAGGAAAATCCATATCCTATCAACTCCCCAAAGATTTTTGCGCCTCTCCGTTTTGCGCGATTCGAGACTTTCAAGAATTACCGTTGCCGCTCCTCCACTGGGAACCAGGCCATCCCGTGTTTGTCGAATGGTCTTGACGCTCCTGTTGGATCATTTTCACGAATTGAAAATGCTCCCAACGCATCAAAATTTCCCATCGCGTAATATGTTCGTCTCCTGAGCGCCACCACAAATGATGCAGTCCTGCATACCATTCCGAATGAACATCGAAGCCAGTCCTATGGCATGGGATCCACTTGCGCAGGCAGCACTAACTGTAAAATTTATTCCCTTTAAGCCGGAAAATCGTAGCCAGGTTCATGTTTACAGTGAGTTCAGCACCTGGAAGACGTTGCCGGAACCAACCATCATCGTATCCTTTTTCTCCCGGATAATGTCGATGGCTTCTATGACCGGCTGAGCGGAACTGTCATTGCCATATATTATTCCCAACTCGTGTTTGTCGATGATAATCCTGATCCAGAGCCAGGCGTTTTGCAACGCCTCCTGAGTAGCCATATATGCATATTCACCCTGTTCAGGAAGCATTACCCGCGCACGGCGGTCAAGCACCCCTTTAAGGTCAGGACGTTCGACATAGCCGGTTAAGCCTGAACGATACCCCATTGCCTTGCGGGCAGGATCCAGTATGATCCCCGATTTGCCCTCGTAAAGGGACTGCCTGACATCATTCAGGTTTTTGCCTATGCAGGAATATATTCCAATACCTGTAATTACGACTCTATTCATTTAACTAAATCATTAGCTGGATGAAGTTTACAGCTGCAAAAATATATTTAAAATTGTGATCATCACTATCGTCGGCGCTCAAACTCCATGCAATCTAATTCAAGGCTTGTACTTTAAAGATTAGCCGCAAAAATGCTACGTGAATACAATCCGCCATTGATCGAAAGCACCGCGCCTGTGATGTAAGAAGCTTTTGCCGAAGCTAAGAAAACGACAGCATCGGCTACTTCATCGGGTTCTCCAAAACGCTTCATGGGGATCACGCCTTTCAGCTCCGTCTCGTTTAAATCCTGTGTCATGTCTGTTCGGATAAAACCAGGAGCTACGGCATTGACTGTGACACCCCTTCGGGCAACTTCCTGTGCCAGGGCTTTTGTTGCGCCGATGACACCGGCTTTTGCGGCTGAGTAGTTGGTTTGGCCGGGCATTCCTTTTATTCCGGTCAGCGACACTACAGTTAACGATCCGTCCATATTTGTTCAATAGCATTGCGGTTGATGATGTGCCGGGACACGTAATAAAACGCATTCAGACTTGACCCAAACACATTTTTCCATTGCTCATCCGTCATCCAGATCATCAACGCATCTTCCCTTACTCCGGCATTATTGATCAGTACTTCAACGACTTTGTCTTTATTTTGTTCCAGCCATGCTCCTAAAACATTGTCAACATCGATCTTGCTGGAAACATCGAACTTCAGCAATTCGGCCGTAACATTCTTCTCCTGCACCAGCGTCAGCCGTTTTTTTTGCTTCCTCTTCGTTGCTTTTGAAGTTGATCAGAATATGGTATCCCATCTCAGCAAGCTTCAGACAGATTGCCCTTCCTATGCCGCGAGATCCTCCCGTAACCAATGCATACTTCATTTCACAGATTTACGGTTGATCCCAGTTGTACAAGATACTTACGAACTGCCCGCATATCCGCGTAACGTGGTCTGTCTTCTACGATCGCGTCGACAACGTTCCTTACATTTTCATAAAATGAATGAGAGAATGACGACAGCCTAGGTTGACATTTGAGGAAATCGATAGCCTGAACGACTGCAATTGCCTGAATAGTGAGAACATCGAAGGCATTGTCTATTACTTTATGTGTTAGCATAGCTGCATTGCAACCCATGCTCACAATATCCTGGTTATCATTATTATTGGATATGCTGTGCAAATACATGGGAAACGACAATGTCTGATTCTCCGCCGTTGTGGAAGTAGCAGTGAATTGCATACCCTGAAGTCCAAAATTAAGTCCGAGTTTACCAAGGTTAATGAATGGAGGTAACCTCTGATTGAGCTTATCATTCAGGAGATAATTTAGCTGTCGTTCTGAGAGCATTGACAGCTTGGTGATCACGATCTTTAGCTTATCCATGGCAAGGGCAACATAATCTCCGTGAAAATTTCCGCCATGGTAGACGTTCTCGCGTTCATGGTCAATAATCGGATTATCATTGACTGAGTTCACTTCATTTTCGAGAACTCCCTGCACTTCAAGGATCGTGTCGTAAACAGGACCTAGTATCTGTGGAACGCATCGGAGTGAATAGTATTCCTGGACCTTATCTGTGAATACTGCTTCTTCGATCTTGCGATGATAAAGGTGATCGGGCCGTTTACGGATCAGTTTGCTATCGGCCAGTATGTGCCTCATTGATTCCGCAACTTTTGACTGACCAGGATGATGCTTTACGTGATTAAGCTCAAATGAAAAATGATCATCAAAGGATTTCATCAACTCATTCGTGATTGCCGACAGCACTACGGAACAACCCATGAGGGAATGTGCGTGGATAATATTGACCATTCCAACTCCAGTCATAGCCGAAGTTCCATTCATGAGCGCCAGCCCTTCACGGAGGTGGATCTCGAGGGGCGGGATGTTTCTTGCAGAAAATACTTCACTGGTTGGCTTCAGTACACCACTTTCAAAAACTTCGCCTTCACCGATGAGATTAAGTGCAAGGTGAGCGAGCTGCACGAGATCACCACTTGCTCCAACGCCGCCACGTTCAAAAATGCAGGCTGTTATGCGTTCATTCAACAGGTTGTGCAAAAGCTTTACCGCTGAAGGATGAATACCGGAGAATCCTTGCATGAGACTATTAAGCCTCGCAAGCATGGTTGCCCGGGACAGATCTTCTGCAAAGGGGTTGCCTGCACCGGCACTGTGACTTCTGATCAGGTTGTATTGCAGTTCGCGTTGATCCTCCTCGCTTATTTTATACTGGGCCATTGGGCCCAGGCCGGTATTGATGCCGTAAATGATCTTATTCTCTGCGTAAGTGCTGAGGAAAGCAAAATTCCTCTCCACATTTTTGACTGCATCCTGGTCTAGTTCAACTTTCTCTCCCTGGTAGAGTATTTTTTCAAAATCGCGGAATGACAGTTTGCCCTGTCCTACTTTAACCATAAGAGTTGCTCTAGGATTGAAATAAACGGCGCAAAATAGCAAAGGGAAACTAATAATCACAGAAAAAAAAGCCTCCGGGAGGGGGCCTTTTCGGTCTACATAAACTATGGAACGAATTAACTCTTATTGACTCTTATTTGGCTGTTATCGCTTTATCGACAACCTCATGATTTATAAAATAAGCTGCTTGCGACTCACCGCGCGGTCTGGATTTTTGGAATAGGAAATTATTAGTCACCGTTTGACAAGTGTGGCCTGATCAACAATGAAATTGATGTGATCCATGTTATCAGCGTTGAGTTTGAGGTGACCTTTGACCATAATGAGGTCATCGACCTGAAACTTGGATTGAGGTTTCGAGAAATTCACTTCAGCGATTGATTCCGGTCCACCGCCACCACAAAAAAAGCATTGACTCATGGGAAACTTTGAGATAATGATGTATTCGCCGTCTTCCGGTGCAAAAGGAACATAATAACCTTCCATCACGATCTCTTTTCCCTCCAACGCCTTGAGTTCGGCACTGAAATTAGGATACAACAGATATTGTCCAGCCTTCTCGTAGTATTTGGGTTCAAACTTTGTTTTGGCAAACATGGCCCATGCGTCAGGCCTTGTCTGCGCCATGCCAGATCGAACTGTTATTCCCAATACCAGGATGATGATCAAATATCTCATAGACGTAGTTATTGTCAATTTCCAGCCAGCACTTTTGAAATATCCGTTCTATATGCCTGCAGGGCCGGTATCAGGGCACACAGCAAACCAAGAAACAAACTTCCAGTCAAAAGTATCCACTCCTGGGTATAAAATACAAATCCGGTTATTCCGGCCTTACGTGACTCTTCAACCAGTGACGAAAGTCCGAACATCACGCCATGGCCCAGCAGCAAGCCTATTACACTACCCAGCAGAGTAAGTATTCCACCTTCAAGCAATACAGCAATAGATAGTTTGGATCTTCCAGCGCCCATTGAACGCATGATCGCCATATCGTAGCGACGTTCTTTCAGCGCGTTGTACAACGCAATGAATATGCTCAATCCGGCAATAGCTATCAATACATATGCAAAAGCCATGAGAATGTCTGCACCAACACCCAATATGCTGAACAACCTTGCGCTTTCAAAGGCAGGAGAAGCCGCTTGCAGGCTGCTTTGGGCATTCACTAACCTGGGAAGTTGAATTGCACCCAGAGCCGAGCGATACTGAATAAGAACTGACGTAATTTCTTTGAGGGAATCCGCGCCAGTTAAAGACGGGATCAACCGTAAGGGTAACGCGTCTGGATCAACCACAGCTACCGCATTACTATTATTTTGTTCCTCATGCATTTCCCAAATGCTTTCGACATTTGTGAGTATGACATTATCGATGACACTGTTGGTGGGTTTCATTATTCCGCGTACAACGTATTTATGATCATTATGTACATGGCCTCCTTCGGACAACCCATGGGCGCTGACAAACTCATCGTTAATACGCAGTCCTGTCAGGGTATGTACATTTGCGCCAATAGTTACTTCAAGAGCTTTGTCCCACCATTTTCCATCTGATATCTCTGCATTGTACAGTTCGGCATACTTCCGGTTAGTACCGATGATCCGGTAAGATCCGTAGCTATCGCCCAGGGCCATTGGGATAGCCAGCTTGATCAATGGACTTTTGCATATCCGTTCGGCTTCTGAGACCTTAATGTTACCTGTGGGAAAGTCTATGTGAAAAATATTGCACAGGATGATTTGAAGCGGGCTGCCCTTTGCACCGATCACCAGATCAATTCCGCGTGAATTTTGAGTTATCTTGTTTTGAAGTTGCGTATTGAGCAATAGCAAGACCGTGATTACGCCGATGCCCAATGAGAGCAGCGCGATGTTGATGGCCGTATTCAAAGGCCGGGCTTTTAAATAACTCCAGACCAGTATAAAGAGGTTCATGACAGTATTATGCTTTTGCTGATCTTATCCTTGAGTCGCTGATCATGCGTCGCGATGATCAGTGTTGAATTATTTTCGGCGGCCGCTTCAAACAACAGTTGCACGACACGTGCGCAGTTTTTGTCATCCAGGGCAGACGTTGGTTCATCCGCAAAGAGAATAGCCGGCTTATTCAGGATCGCCCGGGCTATTGCTACACGCTGTGCCTGACCCTGGCTTAGCGTCGTGACACTACTGTTTTTCCTGCCGTAAAGATCCAGCATCGTCAGTACCGCATTGATGCGTCCCTTGTCAATGGGCATCCCCGCTAAGTATGGAGATATCATTAAATTCTTTTCTACTGTCAATGCACTGATAAGGTGATTTCGCTGAAAGATGAATCCCATTTTCTGACCACGGAAATTGTCAAGCCCGGCCTCCGACATAGCGGACAATTCCTTTTGATCAATCTGTACGGAACCGGTGTAGTTCCTGAGCAATCCACCGATAATATGAAGCAAGGTTGTCTTGCCGCTTCCTGATTCACCGAAGAGTAAGACATGTTCACCCGGTTTAAGAACGAAGTTTGGAAACACGAGCGAAGTTCCCTTTGAATAATTGAATGAAAGTCCGGAAACCGTGATCACTTACAGTTTATGAATTTTAAAATGTAATATAAGCTTGCGAGTGTATATTTCACGGAGTTCTTATTTGACTTTTAACCATGCCTTTGACTTTTAACCATGCCGATAGCAATCGGCACTTGAGAAAATTATTGGCGGCTCCCGATAGTTATTGGGGATGGCAGGCGACGTATCTTGGGAAAAACTTATCCGAAAACGTATGTACGGTTATACGAAAGTGAGTAGTGTGGAGGCACTCGCCCTCGTCGATGATGTGATCCGTCAGGCGAAACTAATAAACAAGAATGTTGCGGTAGCAGTTTGTGGACCGGAAGGCGAGCTCATTTCTTTTTTACGAATGGATGGTGCAAGCCCTGCGGCTTCCCGTATTGCCCGAAACAAGGCTTACACCGCTGCCATCGACAGGAAAGATACGCGACTCATGGGAGAGTTCATGCAAGTCAAGCAACGGCCTCCGGCTTATTGGGGTGATCCTGGTATTACAGGATTCGGCGGCGGGGTGACCATCCGGTACGAGAACAATGTTATTGGCGGAATCGGGGTAAGCGGACTGTCTGAAGAAGAAGACGAAGCTTTGGCATACGCCGCGATCAAGGTTGTATACGAAGGCGCTTGAAAACGATACAGTGAACCGTCGAAATTGAGGGCGCATTATTTTTGCCACAAAGGCGCTAAGACGCAAAGCTATCACCAAGTACTTAGCGTATTCTTGTGCCTTAGCGCCTTTGTGGCAAAGCAACTGGGCCCACTATGACCCATTTCAGGTCTTATAGTTTTTTTTTATTTTGATAAAAAATCCCACGACGATGAAATATCCCCTTCTCTCGATCCTGCTAATTTTTGCAATGTCATGTACACAAAAGAAAGAAATCCGTTCCATCGGTTCTATCGAACGTATTGATCCCGCCCTTGATGCACTTATTGATCTAGGCGCTACGGTCGAGATCATTGCTGATAGCTTCGAATGGAGTGAAGGCCCGCTCTGGCTGGAATCAGAAAAGATGCTGATCTTTTCTGACGTTCCGAAAAACACGATATATAAATGGACGGAAGCAAAGGGCAAGGAATTATACCTTACACCATCCGGATACACAGGTTCTTCTTCACCTTACTCTAAAGAAGAAGGATCTAACGGACTTACGCTTACAAATGATGGAAAACTGGTGTTATGCCAGCATGGCGATCGTCGTGTGGCCGTCATGAATGCGCCGCTGGGCTCACCTGCAGCGAACTTTACTCCGGTGGCCGATAACTTTGAAGGAAAGAAACTGAATAGTCCTAACGATGCGGTGTACAATGGAAACGGCGATTTGTTCTTTACCGATCCTCCCTATGGATTACCCAATGAGGCTGACGATTCGACCAAAGAGATCCCATTTCAGGGCGTATTCAAGAGCTCCAATGGAAATGTCACCCTTATCTCGGATACTGTAACCCGCCCTAACGGCATTGCTTTCTTTCCTGGTGAAAGAAGACTCATCGTGGCTAGTTCCGATCCCGACAAAGCAGTCTGGTACACATTTGATCTTTCGGAAAAAGATTCTGTAACACGCACTAACATCTTTTATGATGCTACAGATGTCGCCAAGACCGGCACCGAGAAGGGTTTACCCGACGGCTTAAAGGTCGATGCATCGGGCAACGTATTCGCTACTGGCCCGGGTGGCGTTTGGATCTTTAGCCAGGATGGAAAGCTGCTGGGCAAGATCAAGATCCCAGAGGCCACCTCCAATTGCGCCTTTTCCGCAGATGGAAAGAGCCTGTTCATCACGGCGGATATGTATGTGGTAAGGGTTAAGCTCAAAGGATAGGGAAGAATGTTGAATGTTGAATCTTGAATGTCGAATTGAATGTCGAATGTCGCACGCCGAATGTCGCATGTCGAATTGAATTTCGAATTTCGAACGGCTAGCCGATCTCGATGATAACATCGTCCGTCATCGGATGGCCAACGCAGGTGAGCACATAACCCTCTTCGCGTTCGGATTTAGATAGCCCTTCTTCTTCATCCAGCCTCACCTGACCTGACAGGCATTTGCCCCTGCAGGCCGTGCACAAACCACTTTGACAAGAGTATGGAAGATCGATGCCCTGATCCAATGCAGTCTCCAGGATCGCTCGGTCAGCAGGCACCATCACCTTATATTCCTCACCCTCATATCGTATTGTAACCTCACGTGCTTTAAGCTCCACGCCTGCCACCGGCGCTGCTGCCTTTGGTTCCTTATCAATTGTTCCCTGTACAAAACTTTCTTTGAAAACTTTATCCGAAGGAATGTTGCGAGCCTTCAACAAAGACTCGACGTTCTTCATCATTCCCTCCGGGCCGCACATGAGGTAGGTGGTTTTCTCTATTCCCCAGTCCGGTATCCTTTCGAAAAGTCTCGTGAGCAGGTCGTGATTGAGAAGGCCGGAGTATCCCTGCCAGTTCATAGGGGCATTATCCAGCACATGAATAACATGGAGTCTGCCTTCATACTTGGTCTGCATTGAATCCAGCGCATTTTTGAAAATGATACTGTTTTCGTCCCGGTTGCAATAAATGAGCGAGCAAATGCTGTTAGGCTCCTGCAAAAGCGTGCTCTTGAGTATCGACATCATTGGCGTAATACCAGAACCTCCTGCAAACATGATGATGTGACGTTTCCCTTCCGGATCGAAATCGGTGGTGAATTGCCCCATCGGTTCCATGATCCTGATACTCGATCCTTTTTTGAGACTATCGGCAAGCCAGTTGGACATCAGCCCCTGATCGACCCGCTTGACGGTAACGGCCAGATCAGTATCAATAAATGGCGAACTGCAAAGTGAATATGCACGCCTGATCTCCTTTCCCTGAATAGGAACTATAAGGGTGAGGAACTGTCCTGACTTATAATTGACCTTACCCTGTTTTGGATGTTCAAACACGATGGAGATCGCATCGCGCGTTTCGGTAATAATATCTTTAACGACAAGATCGTAGTACTTAGGTCCGTTGTGTACCTCTTCCTTTTTGTCAGATTTATCGGATTTCTTGAAAAAGCTAAATGCCATAAGATCAATTAAACCATTGTATCACTTCACTCCACAACTCAATGCGACTTGTCTTTGTTCCCTCATGCCAAAAGTAGCAAGGAATCGACGTATCTGTGACGGTTGTTCTAAAAAGTGTAATTTTAAGGCTTAACAAAGCAGTACCGTGCAACTAAATACGCTAACAGCCATATCTCCTGTTGATGGTAGATACTTTGAGCTCGTTAAGCCTCTTACCCAATATTTTTCCGAGTATGGCCTTATCCGTTACAGGGTTCAGGTCGAAATAGAATATCTTATTGCCCTTTCGGGAACGTTACCGGAACTGGAAGATTTCCCGGCGCATAAGCTGAACCACCTCCGAAAGATCTATAAGAATTTTACTGAATTTCATGCAGGAGAAGTCAAAGAGATCGAGAAGACAACTAACCATGACGTTAAGGCGGTTGAATATTACCTCAAAAAAGAATTCGAAAAGCTGAACCTGAAGGAGTTCAAGGAATTCATACACTTTGGACTGACGTCACAGGATATTAACAATACCTCCATCCCCCTTTTGCTGAAAGAGTTCATTGAGCACGAATACCTGAGCGTCGTCAATCTTTTACTGAGTCGTTTGAATGGACTTGCCAAGGATTGGAAGGATATCCCAATGCTTGCTCATACCCATGGTCAGCCTGCAACCCCAACCAGACTTGGAAAGGAGATCATGGTGTTCGCATCGCGCCTTGACAGGCAACTTACTCAATTGAAGACTGTTCCACATGCCGCTAAGTTCGGTGGCGCAACGGGAAACCTAAACGCACATTATGTTGCTTACCCCAACATTGACTGGAACCGTTTCGCAGACGAATTCTGCAAGTACCTTGGCCTTGTCAGAAGCTATCCGACCACGCAGATAGAACACTACGATTACATGGCCTCGCTGTTTGATAACCTGAAGCGGATCAATACCATCCTCATCGACTTCAGCAGGGATATGTGGCAATACATTTCAATGGAATACTTCAAGCAGAAGATAAAGGAGGGAGAGGTAGGTTCTTCTGCAATGCCGCACAAGGTCAACCCTATTGATTTTGAAAACGCGGAGGGTAATCTCGGTTTTGCAAACTCCATATTCGAGTACCTTTCAGCAAAGCTTCCGATCTCAAGGCTTCAACGTGACCTTACTGATTCAACTGTATTGCGCAACATCGGTGTTCCGCTGGCTCATACGCATGTTGCGCTGCAGTCGCTGTTAAAAGGCTTAGGAAAGCTGGAACTTAATCAGCAAGCCCTGCATCGGGACCTGGATAACAATTGGGCAGTTGTCGCGGAAGCTATTCAAACAATTCTGCGAAAAGAGGGTTATCCTAATCCCTATGAGGCGTTAAAGGACCTTACGAGAAAAAATGAAAAGGTCACCAGGGACAGTCTGGCTGCCTTTATTGATACCCTTTCAATTAAGGATGAAATAAAAACTCAGCTGAAGTCCATCACGCCATTCAACTATATTGGCATGTAGCCTGGATCTTCTATCAATTCGTCCCTTTAAACTTTTGCTTCCAGCAGCCGGATGGATGCAGAGTTGATACAAAACCGCAGGCCACTCGGTGCTGGTCCATCAGGAAAGACATGCCCAAGGTGGCAATCGCAAACGTTACACATCACTTCAACCCGTGTCATTCCATAGCTGTGGTCAGCCTCATACTTAATAGCATTGTCTTTGACAGGCTCGGTAAAGCTTGGCCAGCCCGTGCCGGACTCAAATTTTTGGGTTGAATCGAACAATGGCGTATCGCAGCAACGGCATGAATAAAGGCCAGGCTCATGTGCCTCACAATATTCTCCAGTGAAAGCGCGCTCAGTGCCCTTTTTTCGTGTGATCCTGTACTCATCGGGTGTGAGGATCTTTTGCCATTCGCTGTCCGTCCTTTCAAGCCTTCTGTCAGGTGCAGGGCTTCCTTTTTTTGCAAAACTCAAAACGTCTGTCCATTTCATATAGTGAAAACAATTTTGTGTGCGCGATAAGTTCGGCCATCCAGGCTCGGCCTGCCAAAGATAATTGCCGGATAATTTGCAGCTTGCTTTTTATATGCGATTTTAGCGAAGATTGAGATCTCCATCTTAAATCGCTGCGCTATGAATTGCATCATAAAATATTTTTAAATCCCGGGGCGCCTATTTAACCTTTCAGTTGTTCACTAATGAGTCATAAAGAGCTAGCGAATATTTCTCCACCGATGTTTCATCCCGATAATATCCGGAAAAAATTTGTCGCATTATATGGTTACGAGCCTTTAATGATCAGGTCTCCGGGCCGGATAAATCTTATTGGCGAGCATACCGATTACAACGATGGTTTTGTCATGCCGGCTGCCATAAACCGGGGAATTGTGTATGCCGTCGGCGTAAATGATAGCAGCGAGGCGTTCCTTCACTCACTACGGCATAATGAGACGATCAGATTTGACCCCGCCGATCCGGTAAGAGTAGCCTCACCCCTATGGGCCAATTATCTCCTCGGTGTCGTCAGGAGCTTTGTCAACAGAGGTTACGTGTTGCGCCCTATCCAATGCGTTGTGGACGGAGACGTGCCCACAGGCGCCGGACTTTCCTCGTCAGCAGCACTGGAATGCGGATTTGCATTTGCCCTGAATGTGCTCCACGATCTTGATATTCCAAGAATTGAAATGGTCCATATGGCACTATGGGCCGAGCATCATTACGCAGGCGTTAAATGTGGAATCATGGATCAGTTCGCAAGTATGATGAGCCATGCCGGCCAGGCGGTGGTACTGGATTGCCGTTCCCTTTCCTACGAATACTTCACCCTTGATCTCCAGGAATACACCATCGTTCTTTGTGATACTTTGGTCAAACATTCATTGGCCGATTCAGCTTACAACACCAGAAGAGAAGAATGTGAAGCGGGCGTTGAAATACTTAAACAACATTATCCCGCCGTTCACAGTCTAAGAGACGTGACATCGGAAATGCTCGACAAACACAAGACCGAATTCGGGTCGAAGGTATTTGACAGGTGTGTTTTCGTTGTGGAGGAAAATGCACGGGTCATTTCAGCATCGGCCCATCTTGCGCAACGTGATCTTCCCGCGTTCGGGCGGAAAATGTTCGAAAGCCATGAAGGCCTTTCGCTTCGTTATGAAGTAAGCTGTGAAGAGCTGGACTACCTTGTCGACGCGGCAAGAAACCACGAGGGTGTCCTTGGATCCCGGATGATGGGCGGTGGATTCGGAGGTTGCACAATCAATCTCGTCAACAAGTTGACCGTTACCGGATTCGTTTCAACCCTTCGCGAGGCGTATCAGAATAGATTTGGCCGCGACATGGATCATTATATCGTATCGCTGGCCGAAGGTACCAGCCTTCTTGATGAGGTTGCGATCAAGGTATACGACCAAACGTGAACTTTAGACATCAATATATTGCCAGAATATTATACTTTAGCACATCGCGATTGCCGTTTGCCAAAATGAATAATAAATTAAGTGGTCCAATTTTAGAGGTATGAAAAAACACGATCTCAGCATTACTTCAGTATTAATATCCATTATGATGATGGCATCCTGCGGCAGCCCAAAAAAAGATCAACAGACTGAACCTGCAACAGATACCGTTGCCAATGTTGCATCCATTACAGAGTCTACCTTCGGCAGTTTGCCAGGCGGCACAACGGTATCATTATATCATTTAAAGAATGCCAATGGCTTAGAGGTCCTGATCACCAACTATGGCGGTATTATCACAGCCATCAGGACGCCAGACAGATCGGGTAACTTCGAGGACGTCGTATTGGGCTACGATTCTTTAGCAGGATATATCAAGGCCCCGTCATTCTTCGGAGCATTGGTGGGAAGATATGGCAACCGTATTGCCAACGCTAAGTTCAAACTCGATGGTAAGACGTATCAGCTTGCCGCCAACAACGGCAAGAATCACCTGCACGGAGGGCTCAAAGGTTTCGATAAGGTGGTATGGGATCCGACGCCGTCTTCCACTCCCGATTCGGCAACACTAAAGCTCACTTATCTGAGCAAGGACATGGAAGAAGGTTATCCTGGAAATTTACAGGTGACTGTGACTTATACACTCACCAATGACAATGAACTGAAGATCGATTACCGGGCCACCACCGATAAAAAGACGGTTATCAATCTCACGAACCACAGCTATTTTAATCTTTCGGGAAATACAAAAACAGATATTCTGGGACATCAGGTTTCACTTGCAGCCTCACACTTTCTTCCCGTTGATGAAACACTCATACCAACAGGAGAGCTCAAGCCCGTAAAAGGAACACCTTTTGATTTCACTACCCCGACAGTTGTCGGTTCAAGGATCAATGATAAAGACCAGCAGATCGTAAGAGGAAGAGGCTACGATCATTGCTTTGTTTTCGATAAGACGCCAGGGACACTTGGCATGGTGGGAGCAGTCTATGATTCAATCAGCGGCAGGTACATGGAACTCTTGACTACTGAGCCCGGAACCCAGCTCTATACAGGTAATTTCCTCGATGGAAGTGTAACCGGCAAGTTCGGCACAGTGTATAAGCAACGGTACGCCTTGTGCCTGGAGACTCAACATTTCCCTGACTCACCGAACAGACCGAAATTTCCTACTGTAGTCCTCAATCCTGGAGAGCAATACAAAACCCAGACGATCTACAAGTTCTCGGTGAAGTAGCCTCGCAGGACAGCGCATAGTAATGGTATTTTCTCGGTGAACCTCTTTTGCATTCCCCTGCGGACCTCTGTGCAACCTGGATTTAAAGAGAGCTGGCATATAAACGTTCATAGAATAGTTCAATTACTCAATTTCACCAGAGAAGGGTTATAAAGTTTTTCATGTGCCGCCTTCAGCTTGTCTTCAGGCATCTTGATAACCTTCCTGTCATAGGTCATTAATCCATTGGTCTCGATCTCCACATCCGTTGTTTGCGTATAAACCGCAGCGCTTAAGCCTTGCGATATCAAAGGCTCAAACCTGTCAATGAATGAAATATATTTCGACAACAATTCCTCCTTGCTGGTAAAACTCTGGTATCCCCAATTGTCCTTTCCTTGCCAAGTATGACCTTCTAACGGTAGCCCTAAGCCTCCATATTCCCCCAGTACCACAATACGGTCCTTACCGTAAATACCTGGATCAGGCATTACCGGCTCCGGATAGTTATGCATGTCAAGGATGTGACCAACCGGTACGAAATTTCCTCCACTGGCTGTATTAACAAGCCTGGAAGGATCGTATTTCATTGTCCAGTTCACGATCTCTTCAGTTTTGAATTGACCCCATGCTTCATTGAATGGAACCCAAACCACAATGGAAGGAAAGTTTATCGTCGCGTCGATAATGGCTTTCCACTCTGTCTTGTAGATATTTTCCGATTCAGCAGTACGGTCTTTGGATGTTGCTTTTCCGATTATGCCTGGACGAGAGTCCCAATTGTTCCCCATATCTCCACTTGGCATATCCTGCCATACCATCATGCCCAGCTTGTCACAATAGTAATACCACCGGGCAGGCTCGACTTTCACATGCTTACGGATCATGTTGAAGCCCATCGCCCTGGTCTTTTCAATGTCGAACTTTAGTGCTTCATCCGTAGGCGCCGTATACAAACCATCAGGCCACCATCCCTGATCAAGAGGTCCAAACTGGAATAGGAATTCATTATTGAGCAACATACGCTGGATACCATTTTGATCGGCGCCTGAAGATATCTTACGCATCGCGAAATAACTTTTTACATTATCTACCACTTTGCCTTTACGTACAACGGCGATATTAAGATCGTAGAGCGCGGGATTTGATGGTGTCCACAATACAGGATCATTGATCGTCAGGGTTCCATTCATTCCTCCCCAGGTATCTTCAGCTATCACTTTGCCGTCTTTTAGTGCAGAGACCTTAAGCATGTCCCCTGCCTGAATATTATTGACCAGTGCCTGAACCTGTACAGTTTTCTGATCAATGTCCGGTACGTGTTTAGTCGATAATATATAGGTTTTGGGCACAGCTTCCAGCCATACTGTTTGCCAGATTCCAGTAACCGGTGTATACCAGATGCTACGAGGTTTGTTGACCTGCTTTCCACGGGGCTGTGGTCCCTCGTCGGAAGGATCCCAAACGCTGACAACTATCTCTAATTGCCCTGATTTTAAAAAAGGCGTGATATCAAATGAAAAAGGATCATATCCACCTTTATGGGATCCCGCCTTCTTGCCATTGATATACACACTACATTCCCAATCCACCGCTCCGAAATGCAGTAAGGTGGTTTTCTTTTTGAACGCCGGCGGTAATGTAACGTTACGCCTATACCAAAGCTGATTCTCTTTCCCAACCTGCTTGCCTACGCCTGACAATGCCGCTTCAACGGCAAATGGGACAAGTATTTTACCGTCGTATGTTGTTGGTGTGCTGTCGGATCTTGATCGTATAGAGTAATCCCACAGGCCGTTGATGTTCAGCCACGTTTCCCTTACCAATTGAGGCCGCGGGTAATCCGGTAACGGACTGGCTGGGTCTACTTTTTCGGCCCAGGGTGTAGTTATTTTTCCCTGCACCATCTTCCAATCTGTCTGGGCAGACAGGCTTGCGGAAATTGTTACGAGGATCAGGATCAATAAATTCTTAAACATGGATATAGAGTTTAATCTGTTGGATTTAGCAATATAGAAAGATTAAGATTTCACCGCTAAGGCGCAGAGGACGCAAGGGACCGCGAAGATCATAGCGGTCCTTTGCGATCATAGCGTCTTAGCGGTGAAGTTTTTAGCTATTTGGTTAACTTATTTTTCTTCATCCACGCCACGCACTTATCCAACCATTTTTCAGAAGAGGTAGGATTGTTCAAGCCGAAGCCGTGTCCGCCTTTCGGATAGATGAAAAGTTCAGCCGGTACCTTATTCGTTTGTAGTGCTTTTTGAAATTGAATGCTGTTCGCTATTTTGACTACATCATCATCAGTCGCGTGCATGAGAAATGTCGGTGGCGTTTGTGGCGTGATCTGAAGTTCATTGGAGTACAACGTCTTTATGTCCTCCTTGGGTGACTCCCCGATCAGATTGTTCCGCGAGCCTATATGTGCAATACTGTCAGTAAAGCTGATCACAGGATAAAGCAGGATCATGAAGTCAGGCCGAAGACTTATGTTATCCGGATTATCTATGAGCGCCTTCTGAAAGTGCGTGCCTGCCGTTGAAGCGAGATGTCCACCGGCAGAGAATCCTGCAATCCCAATCTTGTTGGGGTCGATATTCCATTCTTTAGCTCGCTGTCTGACTATCCTGATGGCTTGTTGGGCATCCTGTAGCGGGCCGATACTCTTATCGGTCATTGTCTGGTCACTTGGAAGCCGGTACTTAAGAACAAATGCGGCTATCCCCCGCCTGTTAAGTTCCATCGCCATGTCTGTGCCCTCGTGCTTGAACGCGTTGACTTCATATCCCCCGCCGGGTACCACCACAACGGCTGTCCCTGTCGCATTTTCAATGGGCAGATAAATGGTTAAGGTGGGTCGCGAGATCTTACTGATCCGGATAATCCCATCATCGTCTATTCTTTCAAAATCGGGAGAAGGAATAGAATTGGGTATTTTATCAGGGTAAAGTTTGATGATTGTTTGGGCGATAGCCATGTGAAATGGTAAAATCAAGATCAGAAGACACAGTATTGATTTCATTGCTAAATGATAGATTTAGAACTCTCAATGTAGCAAGAAAGACATTCTATTGGCGCAGTCAGCCGGGAAAATTAAGTCGATTGAACTGTCGCAAATGATGAGCACGCCGACTAACGATAATCGATATTCCCCTGTTTGAACATCTTACCTGTTACTTTCAAGCGCCGGAACCTTGGGAATAAGACTGGGATCATATTTGGCATCAGCAGCCACCTGGACCATCGTGATGCGGACCTTAGTAGGAAAAAACTTCTCCTGGTCGGCGCGTTTATGCGCATGACCTTGTCCCCCACTGTCGTCTTTGATCACAAGATCCATTTGCTTGATCCCTTCGGACCACAGGATGGATTCATTCTCCCAAAATGAGGTCATGGGTATGTCGCTCTCATATATGCCTTTATCAACGTATATGCCAGTGGTCGTACAACCATAGCCATTGCCCTGACCTTTATTAGGGATGTAGCACAGGGTCCACGTTGTGGGTGCCTGACCCGTGGGTTTTTCCAATACTTCCAGCCTTATATGTACAGTTCCATTTCGAAAGTCAACCGGTGAAGTCCAGTCCTGCGGGCGTTTTGGGTTCAACCTGCTACCGGTGACATAGTAGTGCGACTTGCTGGGTGAAGAGTTGTCCGCGTCCGCTTTAGTATACGTAAACTGAACGTCAAACAGGACAAACTGCGTGGCGGAAGATTCTGGCCCTCCTGCATTGGTGGTCTGTGCGCCTGTTGTAAACGTAGTCAATACGAAAAGTATCAGTCCGCTTACTGTGGCAATAACCTTTGTTGACTTTTTCATGACCATGAATTGAATATTCCACACAACTTAAAATAAATCTGTGGTTATTAAATAACCACATAAATAAAAGGGGCTATACCCTATTCCGTGATCAAGGTTGTGCAAACAAAACTATCTGCAATTAAGCTTAAACGCAATGAGATTTTTCTAGGTAACTCTGTGAATTCCTCTGCGAAAACTCTGTGAAATTGGATTTAAAGAAACGTTAAGTTGTAGGTAAACCGTCTATAGAACAGCTCATCAGCAATTGCCAATTGTTTTTAAATCCATAAGCACCCTCCACGGCCCATACTGATCACCACTTGCGGCAATTCGGAAGTTAGGTCACTTCCCTACTATATTCCGAACGACCTCGCCTACCATCTTCTCATTCTTATATTCGAACCCTAATAGTGCTGCAATGGTCTTAGCAATTTGATTCTGATAGTACTGTCCCTTTGTATCGTCACCTTTTGCTGCGGTATCCGGACCGATTACGGCCATCCACACCTGATCCGCCCCTGCTATCTTTGCACCATGATGCTTCCAGTCTTCCGGACCTGGCCCTCTCCCATGATCGGACGTGAGGATCATCGTTGTCTTCCCTTTATAGGCTGGTTCTGACTGAAGGTAATTCCACAGTTCATTCACGAAGCCGTCCGTAGTATGCGCTGAGTTAAGATAAGCTCCATACTCTCCGGCATGCGCGAAGTCATCAGTCTCATCAAAGGCAAAATACATGACCCGCGGCTTATTCTTTTTCATATACTCCAATCCATAGTAGAACGTAAAGGCATCCAGCCTCACATCCCCAAGGGGATTGGGAATGCTTGTCATTATTTTATTCAGCGTCCGCTCTTGCTCCGTGGTTTGGGTTCCCTGCGCCTGAACCATTCCTCCACTCACAAAGATCCCATTTCGTTTATCGTTGATGATGTAAGGAAATACATCCCAGGAAGTAAATGCTGACACCTTCCTGGAAAATCCCTTTTGCTTCTCGATGAACTCCAGCACATTGGTATTTGGATTGTAAAACTTGTCGTTGCTGTGAATGCGATCATTATCAGCTGCTCCCGTCAGGATCTCATTGTATCCCGGATAGGAGAACCACTGATCGTTGGTTACATTCATATTGCTCCCTTTCATCCTATTACCATAGAGTTGACCTTTGGTAGCAACCGTGTTCCACAAAAATGGAAATAGTGCTTTCCTCCTTTCATCCAGATCATTGAACCAATACTTCTCCTTTAACCTGCCATCTTTCAGGAATTGTTGCTGCTTCATGAATGAAGAGTCGGCGCCATTGAAGATCTCCTGCCATCGCATTCCATCAAGGGTAATAAGCACAACGTTCTCAGTTTTCTGTGTCTGAGAATACGATGTGAGGCACGCCAATAAAGCTAAGGGCAATAAAATTACGCTGAATCTCATCTCAAAGTATTTGTTCAAGTTTTTGCAATCACGCCTTCGTGTTATAGTAGACCAAACGATGATCGAACGTTCCATCATCATATAGATCCAGCAATGAATATACCGGAGGAAATTCTTCCAATGCCAATGGTTCGCCCCACCAGTTCCCGGATACTGCTCCGTTGCAGAGATATTTTACACCAAGGTATTCAACGCCATCAACATAGTGAACATGACCGCTTAAACAAACCCTGACATTTCCCGCCTGATAAAAAAGATCCTTGATACGCTGATGATCGTTGTGCATATCTCCGGATGGGAACATTACCTCGGAAACGGGCTTACGTTTTGTCAAATACAGCAACGCGCCCATTGATAGTATTGGTACATGATTGAAAATACAGACAGGCAGCTTTGCCGGATTATTCTTCAACTCCGCCTCGAGCCATTTGAATTGTTCATCATCCAATTGATATCCCTTATCGCCATTGATGCTGTCCAGCGCGATAAACTTCCAGCCTTTCGACTCAAAGGAATAATATCTTGAGGGCAGCCCCAGCATATCGATTGCCCATTGCTTACCATAGCGCTTGTCCTTTTTATATTGGGCATCGAGCGCATCGTCAGGGCCATACCACACATCATGGTTCCCCAAAGCGCTCCTCATTGGTATGGAATTGCCTTTCTTTACGATCGTATTCCAAACATGCCATCGCTTTTCCACGGTTTCCAGCAATTGCTTATTCTCATCCATAACAGTGTCGCCGGTGTTAATGATGAGATCAGGCTTATCCCGAAGACTGTTGATCTCCTGCAATACTCTGGTGAAACATAATTCAGCGTTCGCGCGATCAAGCATGTGTACATCAGTGATGTGCGCGACACGAAGTGAACGTTTTTTATTCTGGTTGAATGGCTGATCAGCTTGTTTGGCATTCAGCCATGTTGGCGCAATGCCCGTCAGCATACCGGCTATGGTTGCTTTTTTTAAGAAATCCCGCCGTTGTATCATAGTGAATTTTTAATGATCAGTTGTCAATTTGAGAAATGATTTTTACTTAAAAGTTGCAAGGGTCATCGGTAACGAGTTATGGGGATAAGCTTGTTAGATGAGCCTCCCCCATAACTATTCAAAAATTTGAAAAATACAATTCCTCTAAGTCCCCTCAATTTGCTTCACTCCATAGATCACGGTTCAAATCATCTGTTACGCTTCCAAACTGCCGTTGTAATGCGCTGTTATAGTTCGCCGAGTTATTTGTTGCTTCTGAAACAGGATATAACCACCGCTTGGGAATTTGCTGATTGTTGCCGGTTCCCGGTCCAATGTCGAAGGCTGGTATGCCAGTACGGCGATAGTTGAAGTAGGCCTCCTGTCCCGAATTCTGGAAGAATGCGAGATACTTTTGTGTGATGATCTGCTTCAGACCATTAGCATTGTTACCAGCATAGACGATGACCGCCTGATTAAGATAGTCGGTCACAGATACCTCTGCCGTTGCTATCGTCTCATCGGCGTCAGGTTCGGTGATCTCCAGGATTGTGCCATCCTCAATGCCGAAGGCCGTCATGGAGGCGGTAATACCATTCTTATAATATACGGCAGCATCTCCGGTAACCCAACCTCTATTGATCGCCTCCGCGATATTGAAGCAAAGTTCGGGATATCCAATTTGAATTGTTGCTTCAGGGCCAGTGAATGTCGTATAATATCTTTTCTGGTTGGCAAACGAATACTCACCGTTACCTGCCTTGAAGGTCATGTTATCAAGACTTTCTCCTGAAGGAGCGCCGACATATGCTGCAAAATCCGTGGGTGCAAGACCACTGCTGATCTTCTTTTCTGAAGGGTTGGCTACAACATAGGTCCTAGGATCTTTCAACTGAGACATCGTGCCAAGGAGGGTTGCGGCCATGTTGTATCTTCCTTTGTCAAAGCCGCGACTACCAGGATTGGTCGTGTAAAGATTGGACGTACCATTGAAACGGTATTCCATATTATCATCAAGACTTATCATAACAGGGTATTTAGCAGGATCGTCCATAATAGCCTTGAACTTTGCCTTTATGTTCAGGTCCGCGTCTGCCTCCTTTTTGCTCAGGCTGATCAATACACGAAGCTTGAATGTATTTACCACCTTTTGCCATTTTTCCAGATCATTGTCGAAGTAAAAATCTCCGCCCAGACTGTTATCACTGGCGTCAATCAGCGTTGCCAGCTCTGTATTGGACTGCTCGAGCCAGTTCAGCACCTGGATATAAATATCCTTTTGTGTGTCATACACGGGAGCCGGATTTTCCAATCCCAATAATGCTTCAGAAAGCGGGAGGTCTCCAACTCGTTGAGTCATTCTCACATAGAACAAAGCCCGGAGGAATTTCCCGATGGCAGAATATGGATTTAATTCGGCAGCACCTGTTTTTAGAGCTTCTTCTTCCATCTTAACAATGTTCTTCAGTGTCATGAAACTGAGTGTAGCTGAGGACCAGTATTCATTGGTGCCATAGTAGTTATAATTGCAGCACCAGAATTGATTCTGCCGGTGCTCGAGTGACCATGGCGCTTCGTCCAGTTCATTCAAAACTCCGTTGAGCAGTAGGGACGCGGGCACAGTAGTTGGTCTGTTCTGATTTCTTTCCAGTTCTTCAAAGTCCTTGCAGGCAAATGCAAGGACTGTGAGAAGAACTATACATAATATTGTTTTTGTTGATTTCATTTTAATGATTGTGTTGTGTTTTGAACAAGTTTCTCAGAATGTGAAATTGATGTTTACACCATAACGACGCAGGGAAGGCGTCTGAAGCCCTGAACCCGGGGTATTATAATCTCCGTACTGTTCAATGTCCACATCTTTCTTATGTGCAAAGTATAAGAGGTTACGACCGATCAGCGAAACACTTGCTCTTTTCATAAAAGTGGATGCTAATACCTTTGAGGGCAAGTTATAAGTGAGAGAGACTTCACGAAGCTTTGCAAAAGTGCGACTCATGATGTTCCCTTCGTTCGTGTTATAGTATCGGCTGATCCAGTCCTGTAAGTAAGTCGCATTTGTGTTCGGCGCGAAGGACAACTCTCCCATATTGGTGATCGTTCCTTCCTTATCAACAACCGGTGTTCCGCTCGTGAGCACTACGCCGGGGCCAACCCATGATTTAACACCGAGGTAATCCTGATAACGGGCGTCACCCATGGCACCTTCAACGGTTTCAATATGCCTACCTCCGCGGAAAGTTTGCTGCTGAATGTAATTCGCAATGACGCCGCCAACTCTTCCATCGAAGAGGAAGCTAAGACTCCAATTCTTGTAAGAGACTTTATTGTTGATACCCCAAACCCAATCAGGATTTGCATAGCCAAGGAGCCTCCTTGAATTTCCATTGATAGACGTTAATGGAATCGGACGGCCGTCATCGGTATTCACGATCTCACCGTCTGGAGTCTTTAAGAGGGCTGAGCCCCAGAACTGATCGATCCGTTCGCCCACCTGACGGAAGTTGTCGAGATTTTCGATATTACCCTGCGGATAGATCTCATCAATGTACTCGCGATACGTCGACCAGTTAACCATGATATCCCAGTTAAATCCTTGAGGATTCGCCAAAGGAGTGCCTTTCAACACAACCTCCCAGCCTTTGCGTTTGGTTTTGATACCATTGACCAATGCACTGGTATATCCGGCTGCCTCAGAGATCGGCAGATTATAAATTCCCGGGCCATCGAGGCTCTCGAAATAAGTCACATCCACTCCAACGCGGTTATTCAATACTTTCAAATCAACCCCAGCTTCCCAGGCTGAACTAAAGCTTGGCTCCAGGTTATCGTTCGTGATCGTATTGGTGTATGCAGCTGCAGGTGTAAAGTTATATACCAAAGCAGTGTTGTATACCGGTGAGTTCAGGAAGTTGGGACCGTCGTATGGAGAAGTGTATGTCGATCCATAACCAAGTGGATTGCCAAATACATTAATAGATGGGATAGGACCTATCGTTTTTTGCGTTAATGGCTCTGCACTTCCGACTTTCGCCCATGAGCCCCGGACGGTCAGGTAGGAGAACACGGCTGGCAATGTAAAAGCTTCGGTGAGCACAACACTCATGGAAGCAGATGGATAGAAGTAAGAGTTCTTCTTTTGAGGCAGTGCCGAGTGCTTGTCCACCCTGCCTGTCAAAGACATGTTAATAAAATCACGATAGGAAAGATCAACGTATCCATAACCGCTCAGCACCTGCATGGGAGCATAAAAGTTAAAGGATTTCACGGGATTGAGAGAGTTGGCCATATTATACCATCCCGGGACGTTCAAATAATCTGTCATTGTGTAGCTGGACTTGTAGCTGAATGTGCGGAGGTTTCCTCCGACGGATGCACTCAAGTGAAATGCGGGTGATACATTCTTACTATACGTAAGCATGAAGTCTGTATTGTTCTCCATGAGGGTACGCTTATCTTCACGATAGTCTCCCTTAGCCTGTTCACGACCATATGTCGTTGCAGAGTATGGAAACTTTTCGTTGCGATATATGTCGTAGGAATTGATCTGTGTTCTGCCAACGAGTTCAAGATCTGGCGTTATCTGATACTTCAACTTCATATAGCCATAGATATCGGTTTTATAGTGACCCCTCAGCCATTCCTCCGCTGTAAACCATGGATTGTTATATCGTGTATAGTCGGCATATATTTGCTGCAGTCCTTCTTTACCTTTTTGCCAGTAATTTCTCATATCATCAACATCCCAGTCGGCACCTCCCCATATTGTCATGTTGTAGATAAGGCTGTTAGGACCATATGAAACATCTGGTATGTTGTCCGTATACTGATAATTGTAGTTAATATTGGATTCGAACCTGATCTTTTTGGAAAGGTCGACACCTGCCGAAATATTGAAGTTATTGGAGTTCAGCTGCGTGTTTGGAACAATGCCTTGCTGATAGGAGTACGTAGTCGAAAAGCGGAGATCATACTTTTCACCTGACGCAGCAACTGCAATGCTGTTCGTGGTCGTTACGCCTGCCCTGAGAAACCGTTCGAGATTGTCTGTACCGCGCGCTGTCCAGGGGGTTGGCTTTACGTTGCCGGTAAAAGTTGCTCCTCCTGGAAAGGTCGTTGTATACTCTGTACCAGGTGTCACCTCGCCATCGTATTGCGGAATGAGTTGTCCTTCGAACTTAGGTCCCCAGACATCATAGTCAGAGTCGTACAGTCCACCACCTTTACCATCTGCGAAAGCATAACGTCCATGGTCGCCAGGTCCGTATTCGTTCTGAACCTTGGGAATTGCAAGGAATCCGTTCTCTATCATTGTTGATGAATTAAAATCGAACGAAAGCCCGCTGGGATCTTTGGTACCACGTTTCGTGGTGATCTGGATTGCACCGTATTGGCCCCTTGAACCATATAGCGCAGAGGCTGTTGGACCTTTTAGTACTGTAATGGATTCAACATCATCCGGGCTGATATTCCAGGTATCCGATTGTATGGGAACTCCATCGACAACAAACAAAGGATCCTTGCCACGAAGAAAAAGCGTTGGCTTTCCCAAAAGCTCAGGCGTTCCTGCCACGGTCAAACCGGCAATCTTACCCGCCAGATTATTGATCGGGTTGGGGTCACGTGCCTTAATGAGGTCAGAACCTTTCACATCCTGAACTGCATATCCGAGTTTAGATTTATCTTTTTCAATACCCAACGCAGTTACAACAACTTCCGATAATTGTGTTGCGTCGGTTTCAAGCGTAATATCTACAGTTGTGCGACCCGCTAACGCTGCCTCCTGGGCGAGATAGCCCACAAAAGAGAATACAAGAGTAGCATCGGTGGAAGGCACATTGATTGAATAACGTCCATCGGCATCTGTGATCGTACCGTTTGCTGTGCCTTTGACAATGATGTTCACCCCGGGAAGCGCCGTGGCATCTTCGCTGGATTTTACCTGGCCTGACACATTCGTTTGCGCATAGGTGAAGGCAGCAAACGAGAGACAAATACATACGGACAATAACTTCCGTATGGACTGGAGTGCTAAAGAATGGTAATTCTTTAGTAGAGTCTTGTTCATAGTTTTTGGTTTTGGGTTGTTTTAGGACTGAACAACATCATCATTGTATAGCGGCCGGATGTCACGTCACTGCCGTCAATGATGATGGTGTTCAGATTGATTGCGTCAAAGGTTAAGAATTGCCTTGACGTTTTATTTAGAGATAAATTACCTCTGCGTTAAAATATCAGACGAGAAATGAAAGTGACGTTAACAGTTTTTAGCGCTATCAGATGAAACGACGAGGATTCGCCACTAGAATCAGTCATCAGATAATTTTCACATAATCTGTTACAACGCATAATCTTCGTCACCACCTGTATCTTGCATCAACTGTGAAGTTCAGTTCGCCGAATGTTTTATGACTATAATTTACCAATGAGCTCTTCGGCTAATCCGAAGCTCATCGTCATGCCCGGACCACCCAGATAGTGACAACGATTTACATGCTGCAAAAGCTGTATAGTGCCGGAGTGTGAGACCAGCACACAGCGTAGGTCCTAAAGTAATTTGCTTTCCGGCTACGGCCTTAAGCATCTGAAGCTTGCATTTAGTAACGTGGTGCTGATCAAACACCTCAGGATACAGGCTTTCAAAGTCGGCGCCACTACAGACAAATACCTGGCCGACACTCCAGGATTCACGCGCAGTCTTTATTGTTGGAAGGGAGATCTCCGTGACAACATTCCCAAACTTCAGCATCAGGCCATATTTCTCTTGCAGCCACAATGGAATTCTCCGGAATGTCAGCTGAACGATCCATTAAGCATTATTTGATTGATATTCTATATATATAGATCAAATCAAGTGCGCAGCACATCGTTACCGGCAAGTTTATGTCATTGATCTCAACATTTATCTGCTCTCCCTTTATGATATTGTTAAGGTTGCGTTTTAATCTTTTTCTTGCAACTTTAACTTTTCAACTTTGAATCCAACCGCCAATGTGGTCCAACTTTCATATGCATAGTAATTATTGTGACGGAAAGGGACGCATTATGGAATACGTTCAAAGCGCCTTGTACCACCATATGATTAGTATTGGTTTTTCTTCTCATGCCCCGGTAAGTTTCCCAAGTGCCTGGTGCATGAAGGCCGAAAAGTTTGATGACTATATCCAGGAGATAGATTCGATAATAACATCTGTGGAGGGCATTGAGATCTACAAGGGGCTCGAGGTTGATTTTATTCCCGGAATGATCGGTCCGAAAGATTTCGAAAGCAGCCTGGACTACACGATAGGATCTGTTCATTTTGTAGATGCTTTCCCTGACGGCCGTCCCTGGGAAATCGACGGCATGCATACAACCTTTCTGGAAGGATTGGACAAGATCTTCGATGGAAACATAAAAGCGGTAATACAAAGATATTATGAGTTGACGCGACAAATGATCCTTACGTCGTGTCCAACGATTGTCGGTCATCTTGACAAGATCAAGGTCCAGAATATCGAAAATAAATTCTTCAAGGAAGAAGAGCTCTGGTATAAAGACGAGGTCGTCAAAACGATCGACACCCTTTCTTCAAGTGGGGCAATTGTGGAGGTGAATACCAGAGGGCTGTATCAGGGAAGATCCAGCACACCCTATCCGAGCCCATGGATCCTGAAGATGTTGTATGAACGAAATATACCAGTGACTATAAGTTCAGATACGCATCACCCTTCAGATATAATCAACCGTTTTCCCGAGATCGCGCAAATGCTGCTCACGATCGGTTTCGAGCAAATTTCCGTCTTGCATCTTGGCTCCTGGCAGGAGCTCCCATTCAATACGCATGGTATCATCCGCTGAGTCTTCAATCACACAGTGGCTGAAGCGAACCAATGCTTTCTGGTTCGCGCTTTACGCCACAATAATGGCGTTTTCGCTCTATACCTGTGTATATGCATTACGTAAGACTTTTTCCGTTGCCACATTTGAGGGCATTGTCTACCTGGGTATCAGTTATAAGGTCTGGCTGGTCACTTTTCAGGTTGTGGGTTACGCAGCATCTAAATTCGTAGGGATAAAGATCATTTCAGAATTGAAAGCCGCCTCACGGGCCATGGGTATTCTGATCATGGTATCAATAGCTGGTGTTTCGTGGTTGTTCTTCGGATTAGTTCCCCCTCCGTATAACATTATCTTCCTGTTTACGAATGGATTTCCGCTTGGACTTGTATGGGGAATGGTGTTCGGATATCTCGAAGGCCGTCGGTTCACGGAGGTGCTGGGCGCCGGATTATCAATAAGCTTCATTTTTTCTGCGGGTTTTGCAAAAACAGTCGGAGGGTTTATCATGCGTGATTTCGGCGTATCCGAAATATGGATGCCATTTGTCACTTGCTGCATCTTCATGATCCCGCTTTTGGTTTTTCTTTACCTTCTCGACAAACTCCCACCTCCTTCGCCACTGGACGAGGCGCTTCGGACCAGGCGGCAGCCAATGAATGGAGACGAACGAAAAAAATTTGTTAAGACTTTTTGGCCCGGTATCATCATGTTTACCATCTCCTATATGCTGCTTACTATTTTCCGTGATTTCCGCGATAATTTCTCAGCTGACGTATGGAAAACACTCGGCTATGGGAATTCGCCAGCGATATTCACCGCCACGGAAATTCCAATCTCAATTACCGTGCTCATTGTAATGGGTAGCCTGATGATAATAAAAAACAACAAGCTTGCGCTGATGGTAAATCACATTATAATCATGACAGGAATGATAATGACCGGTGTAAGCACTTTTCTGTTTGAGCAGCAGCTTATCAGTCCGATGGCATGGATGATTACAATAGGCCTGGGGTTGTATCTTGGGTATATTCCATTCAACAGTATTTTTTTCGACCGGATGCTGGCTGCGTTTAAATATGCAGGAACAGTTGGGTTTCTTATATATGTGGCCGATTCCTTCGGTTACCTGGGGAGCGTAGGCGTATTGTTCTTTAAGGAATTCGGATATGCCCAGTTAAGCTGGCTGGATTTCTTTATTTCAGCAGGCTATACGTTGTCAATTGCCGGCACGGTCCTGATCGGCGCTTCAATGGCTTACTTCCATTTCAAGCACCGGCAGCTGCAACGCTGATCAGTGTTTGGCTAAGGTGCCCTCGATGGCCAGTAACTGATTATAATATTCTACGATGCGTATGACATTGGCAGCCGTGCGTATATCAAGCCGGTTGGCCTTGACAAAATCCATAAGCGTCTGCTTATGCGTAGACAACAACTCCGGATAGATCCTTCTTGCAAACTTGCCGAGCGTTGTCAATTGATTGTTGTACCAGCAATAATAAGTAAAATCATTAGCGTCCGAAGGATAACGGACGTTAGACCGCTGTTTCCTCAGCACAGCCACCTCACCTTGTAAGACAACTTCAAAAAGCTCGTTCGCTGAACCGAATGCCTCCCGAACCTCGATTGATATATAGCGACGATTGATGTTGGCTTTTTTATCGTAAAAGTAAAGCGATCGTAATTTATGCGCGGGAAAAACCGAGTTCACGTTGTCAGCACGGAATAAGATCAGGTCGTGATAAGGTGCTACAGACATCGTGCCTGTTAATACTTCATTTGACGTCAAAACAACCGACCCTTCATGCCATTCCGGGGACTGGGACCTTGCTTGAAGGGATATTACCAGCAGAAAAAATAAAAGTCTTCTCACCTCATGTTACGTCTACGTAACATGAATTTAACATTTGCTTAACCCTGCAGCAAGTTAAATCTTAAGAATATCCCTCAGCTCGCTTACATTTTCGATGAGGTGCGTCGGATTGGCGCCAGCTAACGCTTCTTTAGAGAAGGCGCCACTTGTTATACCCACAACCCATCCGCAGCCTGCCGCTTTACCTTCTTCAACATCGGAAATTGTATCACCAACTTTGGCAACATTTCTGACATCCGTGGTGTGGGTGAGTTCCATCGCCTTAAAGATCAGATCCGGATATGGCCTTCCGCGAACAACCTCATCACTGGTTACGCTCCCATCGATCAGTGATAGTTTATTCCATCCTAACCGTTCGAGCAATGGATCTGCGATCTGTCGGTCAAAGCCCGTGTCTACAAAAACTTTAAGATGGTGTGCTTTCAGCCAGCGGAACGTATCTTCAACACCCTCTTTCTCTCCGACACCTGGATCCGTTTTATAGAAATGGATCATTTTTACAACAAAAGCGTTATGGATCTCCGCGATCCAGTCAGCTGTGATAGCGCGCGATCCGGTATAACATTTTTTCAGGAGGCGCCTGATTGCCTCCGGTTTGGGAATTCCCATTACTTCGTTGGCATCTTCTATCGATATTTCCACGCCATGTGCGGCAAGAGCACGCTGCAGTACATGATGAACATCGTTGTTATCTTTTACTGTTGTCCCTGCAAGGTCAAATACGATCAATTCAATGGGCATATGCACCGCTTTCCAGGCAAAGTACTGACTAATTCCTTGCCATCAGAAACGCTCGTGTAAAGGTTACTTTATGATTCTATTTGAAACTTAATCCCAACGTAACCGGATCCTTATTACATTAGTAATGCATTTTTTACCTTATAACGTTCCCTATGAAAAACATCGGCGAGGTCATTGATGAGGTCTTTGGTTTATATGAAAAACACGGAAGCGCTGACTACATTGGCGAGCCTGTGTCGCAATTGGAGCATATGTCACAATCAGCACAGCTTGCGATAGCCGAGGGCTGTGATGATGAGGTGATCCTGGCTGCATTTTTCCACGACATAGGCCATATCTGTGTCATGCAAAATTCTTCTAACAGCATGGGCGGGTATGGTGTCAAGAGCCATGAGAAGATCGGGGCAGATTATATCCGGAAAAAGGGATTTCCCGAAAGAGTGGCCAGACTCATTGAAAGTCATGTACAAGCCAAGCGCTATTTAACTTATAAGTATCCAGGTTATTATCAGGCATTAAGTGAAGCAAGCAAGAAAACGCTGGAATATCAGGGAGGTGTAATGAGTAAATCCGAGGCAGAACAATTCGAAGCTTCAGACATCTTTGAATCCAGTATTCTTATGCGCAAGTGGGATGAGCTTGCCAAGGAAACAAATGTTCCGATCATTGACATCGGGAAACTCAGGGAAATTGCCGAAAAAGCGCTTACAAGGTCAATGGTAAGCTTATAGGAGGATTCAGCACTTATCCGGGGTACTTGACTCCTCGTCCGTAGAGCCGCGTCTTTGGGACCGCGACTGAATTTTACCTGGGCGTAGGTTCAAATTTTTTCTGCTCATTCACGACAAAATTAGGCCCTATGGATTTCATCGACATCTACAATAAAATTAGGTCGCTAACCCAAAGACTGGAAATTACACGCATCAGACTCCAAGGGGTTTTAAAAGCCTTTCCTTGCGTTTACTTTGCCCGACTATTGTCGGGGTCTTTGCGGTGAAAACCTCAGAATCCAAAGTAGCGTTTGGCATTTGCATAGCAGATCGATTCGATCATGGTACCAACCTCGTCGATCTGGGGTAACTCCCCTTTTACGATATCGCCACCGATCAGATTACACAGGACTCTTCGAAAATATTCGTGCCGGGGAAATGAAAGGAAGCTTCTTGAGTCAGTGACCATGCCTACAAATCTTGAGAGCAATCCCATATTGGAGAGCGCATTGATCTGTTTCTCCATTCCATCCTTTTGATCGAGAAACCACCATCCCGATCCATATTGCATCTTGCCTGGAATCGAGCCATCGTTGAAATTTCCGATGGTCGTCGCAAATAGCTCGTTGTCCGCAGGATTAAGATTATATAAGATAGTTTTGGCCAGTTGATTTGAATTATCTAGGTAGTCGAAAAAATGTGACATGAACAAGCCTTGTGGGTACTCTCCAATTGAATCAAAGCCGGTGTCAGGTCCCAGCTCGCGCATCATTCTTGTGCTGTTATTGCGTTGGGCACCCAAATGAAATTGCTGCGCCCATCCCCTGCGATGGTACATTCTGCAAAGATTGATCAACACTGCACTCTTGAACTTAATAGTTTCAATAGCATCCAGACTTGCACCAGACAAAAGTTTACTGAACAAGGCAGGAGCATGCTGTTCAGCTTCAGGATGAAAGAAAAGAGACTCCAGACCATGGTCTGAAGCACGACAGCCCAGTAGCTCGAAATAGTTCATTCGCTTTTGCAAAGCATCCAGCAGGTCGTCGAATTTTCCGATGCTTACACCCGAAACTTCCGAAAGCCTGGAAAGATAGCCGAGGTACTGAGCCGTATCATGAACAGCAAATGATTTATCGGGTCTGAAAGTGGGATACATTTTAAATGATGCGGACTGACGGGCAAATTGCTCGTGATGGGCTAATGAGTCTATAGGGTCATCGGTCGTACAAACTACTTCCACTTTAAACTTCTTCAGCATGGACTGCACAGAGAAATCATCCTGCCGAAGCATAGCAGAGCAGTTCTCATACACCTCGTGCGCTGTAGCGCCATTGAGTAAAGTGTCGATCCCAAAGTAGTTCTTCAATTCAAGGTGTGTCCAGTGATACAGTGGGTTGCGCATCGTATAGGGAACAGTTTCGGCCCATTTGACGAACTTGTCCAACGGCTGAGCATCGCCGGTGCAAAAACGCTCAGGCACCCCGTTAGACCGCATGGCGCGCCATTTATAGTGGTCGCCCTCCAGCCATGCTTCCGTCAGATTATTGAATTTTCTATTCTCTGCAATGTCTCTTGGTGAGAGGTGATTGTGATAGTCTATTATGGGCATTTGTGAGGCATACTTGTTGTACAAGTTAACCGCCTCATCAGTCTGCAACAGGAAGTCATCTCCCAGAAAAGTCTTTGCTTTTTTCATTCTCGATTTCGTTTTATGATTCGATAAAGACCCGATTACTAACTGATCAGAAGTCTATAAGTCAATGATCATTTTTCTCCATCATGTGAATGATCCCGGATTCGAGTCCCCGAAGCTCTGCTAATCCTCGAAGCCTGCCTATAGCTGAATAACCGGGATTGGTTCTTTTGTTCAGGTCATCCAGCATCAGATGACCGTGATCGGGTCTAAACGGTATTGGCTTACCACGTTTCTGCTGTTCCAGTATCAGTTTTTTCATGACGGCAAACATATCCGTATCGCCCTCCAGATGGTTGGCTTCAAAGAAGCTGCCGTCGGAATCTCGGGTGGTGTTGCGCAGGTGAACAAAATTTATCCTGTCACCAAGTCTTTCGATCATGCCGGCAAGGTCATTGTCCTCTCGTACGCCATAAGATCCGGTGCAGAAACAAAACCCATTAGCGGGTATATCGCAAGCACTCATCATCTTTTGTGCATCCGCCTCCGTGCTGACAACCCTAGGCAGTCCTAACAACGGAAAAGGCGGGTCATCGGGATGGATAGCTAACACCGCACCCACTTCTTCAGCTACCGGTGCAATCTCGTTCTGAAACTCGTACAGATGCCGCCTTAAGGCTGCATCATCAATATTCTTGTAGGAGTCGAGAGCTTTTTGAAATTCGGCAAGCGTATATCCTTCTTCTGAACCGGGTAGTCCAGCAAGGATATTCTTCTGAAGTTTATCTTTATCGGCATTTGATAACGATGCATAATAGTCAGAAGCGCGATCGATTATCGATTGAGAATAGTCATTTCTCGCACCTGACCGTTGAAGCGCAAATACATCGAATGCGGCAAATGCGATAGCGTCGAAACGCAAAGCGAAAGAACCGTCTTCAACAACGTATCCGAGATCAGTACGTGTCCAGTCGACAACTGGCATGAAGTTATAGCAGATAGTCCGGACGTTGCATTTTGCGAGATTGCGGATACTTTGCTTATAATTCTCGATATATTGTTTGTATCCTGGCGCCTGTCGTTTTATTGCGTGATGTACAGGGATGCTCTCCACTACTGACCACGCTAAGCCCGCATATTCGATCACGGATTTCCTGGCAAGGATCTCGCCGATCGTCCAGACCTCTCCGTTAGGGACATGATGGAGCGAGCTAACAATTCCAGTCGCACCTGCCTGTCTGACGTCGCTTAATGAGACAGGATCATTAGGGCCAAACCATCTCCAGGTTTGTTCAAGCTTCGACAGTGATTTTTTTTCAGTGATGATCATGCAGGCTACACTATACGCCAGAAAAAATATTGAAACCTCCATCTACCGGAATGGTGACACCTGTAACGAATGCCGAAGCATCGGAACAAAGCCAGATCAGCGTACCGATCAATTCTTCGGGAACACCAAATCTGGCAAACGGGGTCTGACGGATGGCTGCTTCACCACGCGCTGTAAATGTTCCATCTGTGTTCGTGAGCAAGGCTCTGTTTTGTTCTGTAATGAAAAATCCCGGAGCTATCGCGTTGACGCGGATCCCCTCACCGAATTTCTTAGCCATTTCCACTGCCAGCCATTGGGTGAAGTTATCCACTGCCGCTTTCGCGGCGGAATAACCCACGACCCGCGTGATCGGCCGGAAAGATGCCATCGATGCTATATTAATGATAACACCTTTTTTCTGCGTAGCCATCACATCACAAAGTACCTTTACGGGAAGCACCGTTCCTTTAAGGTTGAGATCAACAACTTTCTGGAACTCTTCGATGTTGAGGTCAAAGAATTTTTGATCGGGCGTAATGATGGCGCCGGGAAGATTGCCACCTGCGGCATTGATCAGGATATCGATCGTACCGTAAGCCGATAAAATACTTTGTTTGGCCTTACGCAATTGACCTTCATCAAGAACATCAGCTGCCTGGAACGATGCCACTCCACCCGCAGATTGAATGTCGCTGACTACCTTGTCGCCGGCGTCCTTCCTACGGCCAATTACAACTACCTTCGCTCCCGCGAGGGCCAATCCTTTGGCCATTGCGCTACCCAAAACGCCAGTCCCTCCGGTTATTACCGCAGTTTTGTTATTCAGATCAAAGAGATTATTCAAGCGCATAGTTAAAGTCGGTTCCAACAGTGAATAGGACAAACAAGAGATCTATTTCAGGTTCTTTATCTTAATGCTTCTGAAAAAAACTTTGTCGCCATGATCCTGCAGCAGTATGTGGCCTTCAGCCGACATTCCAAAATTTTCCCAATTTGCGTATTTGCTGCGTGCAACCAATGCGTTGTAAACAGGCGTGCCACGTTGATACTCCACGATCTTATAACCATTGAGCCAATGCTCGATCCTATTATCAGGAAAGACAATGATCCTACCCGAATTCCATTCACCAATTGCGTGCAGCCCTCGTTTAATTTTCAAGGAAGGTATCAGGTCATACAATGATCCCAAGGTTCTGTTTCCGGCTGCCCCTTGTTTTGCATCGGGATGTTTTTCATCATCCAGCACCTGATACTCCAGTCCTATGGCTGAACCCTTATTTTCCTCTTTCTCCGTTACGAAATATTTGACGCCGCTGTTAGCTCCTTCACTCAATTTAAATTCGAACTGAAGATCGAAAGCGCCAAATTCTTTTTCTGTAACAATGTCGCCGCCGTTTTGAGACTCTGCTCCATTCGATGCAATTACACTCAGCGTACCATCTTTTAATTCCCATCCTTTTTCAGGAAACTTATCTTTATACGCGCCACGCCAGCCTTGCGTGGTCTTGCCATCCCACAAAAGTATCAGACCATTTTTTCTTTCTTGTTCTGATAGCACATTGGGCATCATATTAACAACAAAAATATTATCAGGAGGTGCGGGTTTCAGGCCTTCTGTTTGTATGCGGATGTTTCTCCATCTTATGGTCTGGCCTGCCTCTTCTGCTTTGTCTATCGCATGTACCTGCAACGCAATGAAACCTTTGGGCGTCATTGCGTCCACCAGATTTGATGTGGGTACACCATTGATCCAAACCCGCATAACTGGCCCAATACATTCAATGCGACATGTGTTCCAGTCATTAGCCTTGTATGCTTTTTTTGCGCCGGTGTTATATTCTAACGGATAAAGCCAGTCCCTTCGTGCTTCGTCGTAGATCCCGCCGGTCCATGCCCTTTCACTTGGATCGATTTCCATTTGATATCCATGGACACGACCATCGCGGTATGATTGGGTGCTTTCGCTTCGGAATTGTATCCCCGAATTCATAGCCGCATCCAGTTTGAATTCCAGCTCCAGGATAAAATCTCCATAGTCAGTGTCGGTAACTAGAAAAGAATTTGGTTCCTTAAATACCGTGGTGCCTATGATCTCTCCGTTCGAGACCTTGTATGTCGCCTTGCCATTCAGTTGCTTCCAGCCGGCAAGGTCCTTGCCGTTGAAAAGTTTTACCCACTTTCCTTGTGCGTGGCCTTCAGGAAAGCAGAGAGCGATTGCTATGAGGATCAGTATACTATGTTTCAGCATATTGCGGTTGTCTCCATTATTTATACATCCCGACCGATAAAGTTAATCGGGATTATTACAATGTTGCATTTAACTTCGCTAAAATTGTTTGAACGGTGGACCGTAATCTTTTGATCAAGGCGCTCGAACAGTACAGGACCGACGAAATATCGGAACGCTCTTATATATGGCAATTTCTTCAATTGCTCGAACATCCAAATGCATTCAACCGGGATCACCTGCCGGGACACATAACCGGCTCTGCATGGATCATTAACAGGTCGGGCGATCTTACTTTATTAACCCATCATGCGAAATTGGACCGGTGGCTTCAGCCAGGCGGTCACGCCGATGGGGACGAAAATGTTTTGCGCGTTGCAATGCGTGAAGCCAAAGAAGAAACCGGGCTTAGTAATCTTGTCCTGCGTCAGTCGGGCATCTTTGACATTGATATTCACACTATCCCAGGCCGTCGAGAATTTCCGGAGCATCTTCACTATGACATCAGATTCCTGATGACGGGCGATGAGTCGGATCAGCTGACGATCACCGAAGAATCCCATCAACTGGCATGGATGCCACTGGCAAAATTGCTGGCAGTTACCCAGGAGAATGATTCCATGATGCGAATGATCAAAAAGGTTCAGCGGTTATTTTGATGTTATCAGCAACGTTCCGAATGCGATGACAACAATCCAGAACTTATAAGGATCCAATGCTGGAATGATCACCCATCGGAATTGCATGATCACGCAAAGTAGTACAAGGATTACAGCGACTGCTTTAATTATCGAGCGGGTTTTGTTGCTCATATTGGTTGGGATAGAAACAGGCTACCAATCTAATTATTATAATTGAATCGTTCGTCAGTACCAATCGTCAATCTTATCGGCTGGTTTCCATTTTGAATGAGGTTCAAAATAGTTCCATAGGAGTCTGGACACTTTGCGGATCAATACATAACCTTCGTTCTCTTTCGTCCAGCTTTCATCTTTCTGACCTTTTGTAATGATACAGAACACATAATCCCCATGAGGAGCATTGACAAGCACTACTTCAGACCTTGATTGGTTGACCATGCCCTGCTTTGAAGCAACCTGAATATGTGGAGGTATCTGTGACAGGGCTTCAGAGTCCCAGTAAATTCGCGTCAGATTTCTATAGATTCGTTCGCTGGCACGCTGACTGATGACGTGGCCCTGTCTGATCATGATCAGTAGCTCAGCCATTTCACGAGGTGTCGTCTGTCCCCATCCATATTTGGTTCTGTTTGCTTCCCTGCCAGGAGTTCTTGAGTTTACTCTAGTATGGGTGAACTTATTTTGTGCGAGCCAGTCATTTATTGCAGCGCCTGTACCGGCAAGTGACTGACACCAAAGGCTTGCAGTGTTGTCGCTGGTTGTGACCATCAGCATCAGGACTTTGGCGAGTGCTATCTCTTCACCATCCTTGAACGAGCCAAGAATGTCTTCGCCTTCATAAAGAAGTGAATCCTTATACGTCAGTACGCTGTGATAGTCCAATTCGCCCTTTTCGATCCGGTTAAAAATACCAATGGTAATAGGGATCTTGATCATGCTTGCTGTGGGAAAAAGTGTATCGGCATTAACAGTTGCCGTTCTGCCGGAAGGAAGGTGTCTGACATAAATGCCAAGGTCACCTTGAAATGAGCGCGCCAGCTCCTCGAGCTTTGAGGTCAATTCACGATCTGTTTTTTGAGCAAACGCCGATAATGTGATCAGCAAGATGCTGGTAAGTAAGTTGTATTTCATAATTCAGGTTCATGCCCTGCCGATTCATCCTTTGAATGTTGCTGCGGCCGGGTATTGGCATCCAAATATATTCTACTTTTGCACCTCATGGCTGAGATCGGAACGGATATTCAAAAAGCTAAGGAAGTGCTCGAGGCAGGCGAGCTCGTATCCATACCGACAGAGACCGTATACGGCCTGGCGGGTAACGCACTTCAGGAATCGGCAGTTACAAAGATCTTCGAAGCAAAGAAACGTCCGCATTTCGACCCCTTGATCATTCATGTTCCCGAATGGCAATCCGTTCATCAATACGCCACCGATATCCCTGAGATCGCTGAGCAAATGGCGAAGGAATTTTGGCCGGGGCCGCTGACGATGATATTGAAGAAAAAGTCAAACATTCCCGATCTTGTAAGCGCGGGACTGGACACCGTAGGAATACGTTCCCCTGACCACCCTCTTACACAAAATCTATTGAGGTCGTTGTCATTTCCGCTTGCCGCACCCAGTGCGAATCCATTCGGCTATGTAAGTCCAACGCGGGCGGCACACGTCAATGAACAACTCGGAGATCGCATTCAATATATCCTGGATGGCGGGATCTGTAAGATTGGTATCGAATCTACCATTATCGGTTTCGAGGAGGGCACTACCGTTGTTTATCGAATGGGTGGCATACCGCTTGAGGAAATTACGCGTATTGCAGGCAAAGTTTTGCTTAAACCGAACGCCAGCTCCAATCCTCGGTCGCCCGGTCAACTCAAGAGTCACTACTCTCCTAACAAGAAAGTATTGCTTGGCAACATTGAAAGTATGCTTGGATCGTATCCCTCAAATTCGGTTGGCGTTCTAAGTTTTAGCAAAAATTACAAGACACAATATCAGATCAGGCTTTCGCCGGATGAATCATTGCATGAAGCCGCTAAAAACCTATTCGCCGCACTGAGAGCGATCGACAAGATGCCTGTCGACATCATTCTTACCGAGCTTGTTCCGGATACAGGTATTGGACGAGCCATCAATGACCGCCTCCGCAGGGCCTCTTCGAGCTGACCAGCCTAAGATTCTCTGATCAATGTGACTGCTTTTGCGGCCGCGATCTTAATAATACTTAACATGATCGTGATCACGCTGATTGAGATCACTACAACACCTGTGATCAAAAAGATACTTATGGTGATAGGTTGGCGAAATGGGAAGGTCTGGAGCCATTTGTCCATTAGCATCCATGTCAAAGGCGATACCGCTACCAGCGCACAACTTATCAGAATGATGTATTCCCGCGAAAAAAGCGATACGATCGAGGTCACGTCTGCCCCTACGATCCTGCGAATTCCGATTTCACGCTTACGCTGGTACACGGTCAGAGACGACAATCCAAATAAACCAAGCGAAGAAATCATGATCGTCAGCGCGCTGAAGTAAGTAAAGACTGTCATGGCTTTCTGCTCTCTTTCATATTGAAGCTGGACCGTCTCATCCAAGAATTTATATTCGAATGGTTCATCGGGAAATACAGCCTCCCATGATCGTTGTAGCTCCTTCATAGTTTCGGCCGTAGGGTTTCCATTGATTGAAACAATAAGATTGTTGATCCTTTTATGGTGGTACACGATCAATTGCGGATCGACCTGATTGTAAAGTGACGCGTAATGAAAGTTGCGAATTACTCCAATCACTTTCCTGTATTCACCATTCCAGTGTATTTCCTGTTCAAGCGGATTTTTCCAGCCCATCAGCCGAACAACCGATTCGTTGACTATGATATAATTATTAAGATCGTTAAGGCCATCGAAATTTCTACCCTGAAGCATCTGTATCCCCAAAGCTGGGATATATGCTTCATCTGCCAGGACATAGTTAACCATTCTCACTCCCTCTTTACCATCGGTTTTAAGGGTAACGGTACCTCTTTCAGGAGGATCGCCCGGCACTGCACCAAGTCCGCAGATCGAAACGATTTTAACCTTCGAATTCTGCAGTAAACTGCTCTTAAGGCTTGAAACCTTGTGGTTTAGCGTAGTATCACCCGGCACGGGAATGCTGATCGTATGGTCTTTATCAAAGCCGAGATCATATTTTCTGATAAAGTTCATTTGTATGTACACTATGACAGTACAAATGATCAGACCAATAGAAATAAAAAATTGAGCGGCGATAGAAAATTTTCGCACGATCTGTCCTTTTGGGGTGCTCACCTTGCCTTTTAAAGCTTCCACGGGTTTAATAGAGGATGTATAAAAAGCGGGATAGCTGCCGGCCAGTATACCAACCACCAGTAGGATGGCAACAATGGCGATCACAACATCATTGCTGAAAAGATGCGAAATCCCAAAAGATCTGCCTGTGACACTGTTAAACAGAGGCATCAGCACCAACACTATGCCTAAGCCCACAAGCAGCGACATCAGCGTAAAAAAAAATGATTCACCTATGTATCTCACAACGAGCTGATGCCAGGCCGCCCCAACCACTTTCCTGATACCAACTTCCTTGCTGCGTTCGATGGATTGAATGATAGAAAAGTTTATGTAATTAAGGCATCCAATCAACAGGATCAGAGCAGCAACGCATGAAAATATATATGTGTATTGAATGTTTCCCTTTGGTGTATCGTACAACAGCGGTGGATCAAAGTGCATTCCTTTGAGTGGCTGAAAATGAACCGTAACCACTGTATTTTGTTTATTATCGCGCAACGGCCGGTTGATCTTGTCATCGACAACCTTATTGAATTTCGACTCCAGATTTTTGACATAGTCTTTGTCGGCAAGGCTTTCTTTATTGATCAATACGTATGATAAATGGCCGAAATCAAACCAATCGTCATTGATACCCGTGGTATCAAGTGAGGTCAGCATCGAAAAGATCAAATCAGAGTTCAACGGGACGTCTGCTATTACACCGGTTACAACGTGATCTTTTTGTCCTATTGCTAAGACCTTTCCCATCGGATCTTCAACCCCAAAATACTTCGTCGCCATTGACTGTGTAAGAACGACGCGATTAGGTCCTGCAAGCGCTAGCTTCGGATTTCCTTTAAGCATAGGATAAGTGAACACCTCGAATACAGTAGGATCTGCTCCAAAGACATTTTTCTCCCGAACGAGAAGATCACCTTGCTTTACCGTTGACTCCTTAGTCATGCTCATAAATCGAACAGCCTGATCGACACCCGGGAAGTTCTGTTTCAAATCAAGAACGAAAGGTGCCGACGAAATATTTACGTGATCGACCGACGCTTCAGAGACTATTTTAGTCGTCACCCGGTAGATGCGATCAAGATTTTGATGACTCGAGTCATAACTAAGCTCGTCGGAAACGAAAAGGCTGATGAAAATGCAACTTGAAATGCCCAGTGCTAGCCCGCTGAGATTGATCAGCGAAAGCGTGGGGTTTTTGAAGAGTAATCTGAGATATAGCATGCAAAGGCGTATAAGATCAATTACAGGATGAACATATCGCATAAAGATGCATGGTAACGGACAAAAGTTTGAAGACTATCCGCAAAAATGTTCGGTCTTGGTGTGTGACGATATACGCGGTCGGCAAAGTTATAGCACCGATCTTGAGTTGGTCAATTGAATAAAAGATTTCGCGATTGTTAAGTATGTGCTTATTTTTATGATATTGACATAACTCAACCTGCCAAAAGATGCCAAAGAAAGTACTGATACTTACCGGTGGAGGCGACTGCCCTGGATTGAATGCTGTGATCCGCGGAATTGCCAAACGCGCCCGGAGAGAAGATGATTGGGAAGTATACGGAAGCATAGAAGCATTTAATGGCGTATTGAAATCGCCTCAGCAAATAATAAGGATTTCAGGGAAGCATTCAGCAGGTATTCACGTCAAAGGTGGAACGATACTGAAGACTACCAACAAAGACAATCCCATAAAATTTCCTGTTCAGCAACCGGACGGGACGATCAAGTTCGAGGACCGTTCGGACGAGCTGGTGATGAAACTTAAACAGCTGGGGTTTGATGCCGTGATCAATATTGGTGGTGACGGTTCTCAAAAAATATCCAAGATTTTGCATGGAAAGGGTGTAAACATTATCGGCGTTCCCAAAACGATCGACAACGACCTCTGCGCAACCGATATGACGTTTGGTTTTCAAACAGCTGTACAGATCGCAACCGATAGCTTCGATAAGCTGGTAACAACAGCAGAAAGCCATCACCGGGTTATGATCATGGAGGTGATGGGCAGGGACGCAGGATGGATAGCATTGCACACTGCCATTGCCGGAGGTGCCGAGATCTGCCTCATACCGGAGATACCATACGATGTGAATAAAGTATTGAAACGCATATCCGAACGATATAAGAAAGGAAAGGGCTTCGCCAATATTGTTATTGCGGAAGGTGCCAGGGCAAAAGAAGGAACAATCACCTCTACCACAGGGGAAAAAGGCTCAGAGCACGTCCGGCTTGGAGGTGTGGCATATCAGCTTTCAAAGCAGCTGAAAGACGCCGGATGTACTGCGGATATTCGCGAGACGGTTCTGGGACACGTACAACGGGGTGGCAGTCCTGTCGCATACGATCGCGTACTTGCAACACTATTCGGCGTAAAGGCCTTTGAACTGGTACTTGAAAATAATTTTGGACGCATGGTCGCATTCCGGAATAATACGATCTCTTCCGTAACACTTGATGAGGCGACAAAAGATTATAATTTAATAAGCAAAGACTCCTACCTCATTCAGGCCTCCAAAGGACTTAACATCAGTTTCGGAGACTGATGTATGACATCTGCTGTTGTTCCGTCCCGGAATACCAATGGAAGCGACAATCATAAAGGAGAAAAATTCATGTTCTATATTAGGCCTTTCGGTCACTTGTTTTATAACTTGCTCCCAAACTGAACAGTATTTTTATGAAAACAATTGATGACATCAACTTCAAAGGGAAACGTGCACTCATCCGCGTTGATTTCAACGTGCCGCTCGATAAGAGCAATAAAGTAACGGATGACAATCGTATTCGCGCGACCATACCCACTATCAGGAAGATATTATCGGATGGTGGTAGTTGCATTTTGATGTCGCATCTTGGAAGGCCAAAAGAAGGTCCTGAAGACAAATATTCACTAAAACATACAATAGCAAAAACTGAAGAGCTGCTCGGCAAGCCTGTAAAGTTTGCGCCAGACTGTATCGGAGAGGAAGGCTATAAACTTTCCGCTGCCCTTAAACCAGGTGAAGTACTATTGTTGGAGAACCTCCGGTTCTACAAGCAGGAAGAAAAAGGCGATGTTGGTTTCGCTGAAAAATTATCAAAGCACGGAGACCTTTATGTAAATGATGCTTTTGGGACAGCGCATCGTGCTCACGCATCCACAACCATTGTAGCCCAGTTTTTCAAGGAGAAATGTGCGGGTTATGTCATGGCTGCAGAACTTGAGAATGCCGATAAGGTAATTAAGAAGGCCGCAAAACCCTTCACTGCAATCATGGGTGGCGCCAAGATCAGTGACAAGATACTGATCATTGAAAACTTGTTGGATAAGGTCGACAATCTGATCATCGGTGGCGGCATGGCATACACGTTCTTCAAGGCACTTGGCGGAAGTGTTGGAAAATCCCTGGTGGAAGAAGACAAGCTTGAGCTTGCAAAAGAACTTATACAAAAGGCTAAAGCTAAAGGAGTCGAATTTCTGTTGCCGATGGATTCGGTGATCGCAGACAAGTTCGCAGCAGATGCCAACACGGACATAGCCGATAACCACTCCATAAAAGATGGCTGGATGGGACTCGATATTGGTCCTCAAGCCATCGCCGTTTTTAGCAAAACTGTGGAAGATTCCAAAACCATATTATGGAATGGCCCCATGGGAGTTTTTGAAATGGAAAAATTTGCCGGCGGAACCAAAGCCATTGCCCAGGCCGTTGTAAAGGCAACGCAAAAGGGAGGCTTTTCGTTAATCGGTGGCGGTGATTCCGCGGCAGCGGTTGCTCAACTTGGCTTTAGTGATAAGGTAAGCTATGTATCAACCGGGGGCGGCGCTTTATTGGAATACTTCGAAGGTAAGGAGCTTCCTGGCGTGAAAGCCCTGAGCTAATGTTGACCCGCCTGATTATTTAGTGTTTGAACAATTGCCTCTGTCACTGAGGCAATTTCTTTTTCACCACTTCCGGTATTGTTTCAGTTCATACCATTCCACAATCGTTGAAGTAAATTTACTTCAAGGCTAAGTCTATTTTAATTTACAATACTTATCCAAAACACTATATTAAAGTTACTTTCCTAAACTAAAGTCTACATCCTTGAACAAGCTAACGCGAAGAGGGTTTTTGGCTAAGAGTGGGCTTGCATATCCCACCATGCTATCCCTTGGTTTGATACCAGAAGCACCCGCGCACGCTTTCAATTTCGATTCCACAGACAAGAAAAAACACGTCATTATTCTTGGTGCCGGTTTGTCGGGATTGACCGCAGCCTACGAACTCACTAAACTCGGATATACTTACACTTTGCTGGAAGCGCGGGGGCGATCAGGCGGTCGTTGCTGGAGTGTGCGTAAGGGTTCGACCAATACGGAGTTGAATCACCCAATGCAAAAGGCTAATTTCGATGAAGGACTTTACTTCAATGCAGGCCCCTCGAGAATTCCGCACCATCACAATCTGACCTTACACTATTGCAGAGAGTTGGGTGTGCCATTGGAAGTCTATAACAATATCAATGAAAGTACTTACTTCTTCGCCGAGGGAAAAGGTCCCCTATCAAACAAGAAGATCAGGGCGCGTGAAATACACAACGATGTAAGGGGATACACAAGCGAGCTGCTGGCTAAGGCCGTTGATCAAAATAAGCTCGATCTTGCTATGAGCAAAGAGGATACTGAAAAGGTGATAGAGTACCTCAGAGCTGAAGGGGGACTTGACATGGAAAGACTCTATAAAGCTTCAGCGCGAAGAGGATATACCGATGGGCCCGGAGCAGGTGACAAACCAGGAAAAATTGCCGATCCCTACAGCCTCCTGGATATTATTCATTCATCGTTGCTAGATCCTGATTTCTATCATGTGCCCGAATATACTTATGAATTGCAAATGACCATGCTTCAGGCTAAGGGTGGCATGGAAAATATTGCGCGCACATTAGAGGCTAAACTCGTTACTAAAGCAACATTTGGAGCAGAGGTGAGCGACATCAAAAATACAGATAGCGGCGTCGAAGTCCTTTATAAGATCAATGGAATAAGCAAGACAGTCACAGGAGACTTCTGCATCTGCACTTTACCGCTTCCGGTTCTTAGTAACGTGAACCACAATTTTTCGTCAGATATCAGCCGGGCAATAGACTTCACACCTTATATCGCCACAGGAAAGATCGGCATGCAGTTCAAGCGACGATTTTGGGAAGAGGATGAGAACATCTTTGGCGGGATCACACATACGAATAACGAGATCACCCAGATATTTTATCCTTCGAATGATTACCTCTCGAAAAAAGGTATTCTTATCGGATACTATAACTTCAATGATAAGGCAAACAGGACTGGCGCCTTAAGTATTGAGGACCGCGAAAAACTGGCACTAGAGAAAGGTAGCATGATCCATACTCAGTATCCGAAAGAGTTTGAGAACTCCTTTTCCGTAAGCTGGCACCTAACCCCTTACAGCATGGGTGGCTGGGCGTTGTATACGTCCGATACGAGAAGTACACTCTACAAAGCTTTCAATAAGCCTGATCAATTTGTCTACTTCGCTGGTGAGCACACAACATACCTGAATGCCTGGATGGCCGGAGCATTTGAGTCCGCACGCAAAGCTGTCACCGGCATTCACGCACGGGTCACTGAAACACAATTGGAATATCCTGCTCAAAAAAAATAAACCCAACCTAAACTTTATGAACCACCATCGCATGAACAGACGCCATTGGCTGAAAACAAGTGCTCTCCTAACCGGAGGCGTAACGCTGCTCAACGAAACCTTCGCCACCGCGGCACCGGTACCAACCTATGGTTTCTCTTCGACTGTAAAAGAAGAAGTACTCATTAAAGAATACCCGAATCTCAAAGCGCGATTGTTTGCCAATGAGAACCCGTTTGGTCCCTCCGAAAAAGCTAAAAAAGCTATTCAGGATGCTATGACGAAAAGTTATCAATATCCATTCATCGCGCTGGAGGCGCTGCAAAAGAAAATTGCCGACACGGAAGGAGTAAAACCCGAACAGATCATGCTCGGCGCTGGCTCATCTCCACTCCTGCACGGTTCCGCCCTTTACTTCGCCAGAAAAGGAGGTAATATCATTTCGGGAGATCCTACCTACGAAGACTTGCTGGAAAGAGCTACTGTCTTTAAATCCATTGACTGGGTAAAAGTGCCATTGACGACCGAACATAAACTTGACCTGGATGAAATGGAGAAGCGTATAAATGACAAGACTGTCATGATGTACATTTGTAATCCCAACAACCCCACAGGTACAATTGTCGATGCGGCCAAACTGAAAGCTTTCTGCGAACGCGTGTCCAAGCGTGTGCCGTTGTTCATTGATGAGGCATATATCGACTACCTGGAAGATCCGAAAGGCTCCACCTTATTGGACTGCGTGAAGAAGGGTCAGAATATTCTGGTAGCACGCACGTTCTCAAAGCTCTATGGATTCGCCGGATTGCGCGTTGGCTACATTGTCGGACAACCAGAATTAATAAAAGAAATTGAGCCACACACTGCCGGTTTCTATTGTATCTCCGCTACGTCTGGCGCCGCAGCCTTTGCCGCCTACCAGGAGACAGACTATCTCAAAGATGCTCTTCAAAAGACTTTGGCATCCAAAGAGTACCTGTACAGTGTATTGAAAAAAGAGGGATACGAGTACATTCCTTCCTATACAAATTTTGTAATGTTCCCGGTCAACATGGATGCGGAACGATTCGTGGAGGAAATGATGAAGCGCGGCGTCGGTGTAAGACCATGGAAGTTTGCGGGCAAGGACTGGTGCCGGGTAAGTATTGGCAAAATGGAAGAGATGGAGATATTCGCCGAGGCCTTCAGGCAGATCTCCTGAAAACAGGACCATTCAGACCTCAACAAAAATCAACTTAACAATTATTAGAATTGCTACCCACAATGCTATGCGATTAACTATACTACTATTCTTGTTTTTAACCACCCTTGCCGTCTCCGCACAGGATGTACCAAACCCGCGGCCACTGACAATGGCGGAGTATGAAAAGGGCAAATCCTTAGCCATTAAGAACATGGACGAGGAAACCTATGCTAAATTTGACAATGCGTATATCCTTGACCGTTACGAGATGCGTAAACCTTACTTCGTAAAAGGTGACGATGGACTGAAAAAGCGGATCGATCTTTATAGTTTCATCGCAAAGGATGGCATGCAACAACTGGGCGTACTCATTTTCTATACGAATGAAAAGAACGTTGTCTACAAGGCGCTTCTACCAAACTTCACTGCCGATGCCAAAGTATGGGAGAAGTATTTTGAAGACATCCATGCAATAGACAAGATCGAGAAAAATTTTGTACTGAAGCTTTCTTATATCACCTCCAAGGAATTGGGCTACCAGATCTATAAAAGTCTGAACGAAGGCAAAGACCTTGCAAAAGAATCAGCAACCTATGGCAATGATATTTGCTTTCCCGGAGATCAGGAGATACTTCTCAGCAATGGAGTTAAAAAGCCATTGGCAGGAATTCAACGCGGTGACATGATCGTAACGCTGGATCCCAAAACCAACAAACGCACTATCATTACGGTGGAAGCGCTCGTAGAACATGAAGCCAAAAATTATGCCCTCACCAAGCTTACGCTTTTTCATGCGCAACAAACACTTACGGCTCAGGGCAACGACATCCAATTGTCGGCTAAAGTCCTTAAAGCTACTCCGAATCATCCTATGAAAACGGTTTCAGGAGAAAAGGCAATTGGTGAAGTTGAATACGGCGACGAGATACTTTGCTACAACGAGCGTTCGGGCAAGTACGAATACTATGCAGTATTCGATAAAGCCGAAGTTGTTCAGGGTAAACAGAAGATCTATAACATCATTGGAAGTAACGATAGCCCTGTAATCATGAACGGTGTGATGGTGCTTCAGAAATAAAGGTCACTGTATTCCCAATTAGCACTACAAGCGTCGCCTTTGTTGTGTGTTTTTTCACCAACAAACCTGCGCAATTGGATAGCAGACAAGGGACAAATCATTAGGATTAATATCTTATCTTCTTCAAACGACTATCCCAATCGCATTAAAGTTTTCCGCCTACGATGATGTTGTAGGACAGTACTCCACGTGCGTGCGCATGTTGGTGAAAAGACAGGCTGACCGAGAATACCAACAATGTTGATTCACTGGATTTAGTGTCACTGTATTCCCCAGGAGCACTACAAGTGTCGCCTTTGTTGTGTGTTTTTCACCAACAAACCTACGAGATTGGATAACCGATTGGGGCGTACGTTCTATAAGCGTTGGATTTTCCGAATCATCATGAAGGTCAGGTGCGCAGGGCTCCACGTGCGTGCGCTTGTTGGTGAAAAAACACACAACAAGGGCGTAGTGAGTAGTTCTCATCGTAGACCACATTAATAGTTTACATTATATCAATCCGGCAAAATTGCCTTCGTAAAGAAGATTGTTCAGTTAATAAAATTCTTAGCTCTTTCTTCATTCTACGTCCTGAAGGGACGTGAGTGGTTAGCCCAAGGTCTGCCGCAATCGCGGCAGACCTTGGGGAAATGCGCACCAATTATACCGGTGCGCTGTAAGTGCCACCCACCCGGAACGATATTGCATCGTCATCAATCCGGCAAATAGCGTTCGTCAAGAAGTTGTTGCTTTCAGTTGTTTAAAGCTCTTGGCTCATCCTTCATTCTACGAGTTTTATTTGACGAATACTAGTCCTGTTCCGCGACAGGATCCTCGTTTGCTCCGATATCGCCCCCCGCTACCGCTGAGGTGCCGAGCAACACTTTGACGCTGGCATCAAAGGCATCGAGATTGTCAAAGAACGTCGCATCCTTAATGACGACATACTTCGAACTGACGAATGCACCTGATTCCCCGTCAATGCCATCCAGACCTTTCACAACTGTAGTTGATCCTGCACTGATAGGTCCCGAATAGATCTCGGCGCTGTATGTTTCAGAAGGGTCGGTATTGTAAAGGCCCATTTGAACCAGGGTCACAGTTGCGCTATACCTATAGAAAACAACTCTGCCATATACGTTGTCACCATCCGGGTTAAAGGAAGAAATCGTATATGCCTTGTACGTTGACACTGTTCCTCCGCCAGGAAGCGCGGTTGTATTGGGCTCAAAATACTCTTGTTCACAGGAGCTAAGCAGACTTGTCAATACAATACCTGTCAGCAGCATAAAAGCTTTTATGGAATGATGTGATCTCATAGAAGAAATAATTAAAAGTTGAACATGATTCGACCGTAGTAATAAGCTCCATTGGATCCCTGTTGATTGTTTGAGTACAGGTAAAATCCCTGATTCTCCGCACGAAGGATATCGGGATACTTATCGAAAATGTTGCTGCCTCCCATCGACAATTTCAGGTTATCTGTCAGATCGTAATTAAGGCTCATGTCAAATATCATTTGGGAACTAAAAGCCTGGTCGTAGAAGTTGCCATCTGCATCTGTCGAGACAGATCGTTCTGTCACTTCTCCAAAGTAAGAGCCACGTATCATAGCAGAGAATTTATTTTTGCGATATGTAACAGAGCCTATGAATTTCTGACGTGGTGTGCCTGTCTCAAATTGACCAAGAACATCACGGCTCAGGTATTTGCCGACGAGCCCTTCTTCATCCAGGTTTTCAACGTTCAGGTCGAGAACATTGCGTGCGACAACTTCATTTTTTGCAAAGATCCCGGCAAGGCTGAAATTCAATCCGGAAGTGGCGTTCAGACTTAATGAGTAGCTGCCCACGATCTCGATACCTCGTGAACGTACATCGGCACCGTTGACAAAGAACTGGGCCTCTCCGCCGCCAATAACCTCGTCATAATTGTTACCTACCTCACCGGCATTGAAGTATCCGGTTCTGAAGATCCGGTCGTCAACGTTGATCTGGTAGCCATCAACTGTAACCTCAAATCCCGGCATAGGTTGATAGGTTAGTCCTACTGCGTAAGTCTGCGATTGTTCCTGCTTCAGACCCTTTATTCCCAGTACCCGTGCTGCAGTACTGTTGGTCGGATACGTGGTGACATCCAATGGTTGTGGAATTCCATTGACATCAGGAACAAAAGCGGTAGCGGTGTGTGTGTAGTTCAACTCCTGAAGTGATGGTGCGCGGAATCCTGTAGCGGCTGATCCTCGTATTGAAAGTTTGTCAGTGAGGGAATAGCGGAGGGAGACTTTTCCAATGGACACGCTTCCGAAGTCGGAGTAATTTTCAAACCGGACGGCACCAGTCACCAAAAGGTCCTTCGTCAGATCGAGCTCTGCGTCCACATATGCCGCCATAGTGGTACGGTATTCATCGCGTTCATTCTTAGGGCCAAAGCCTGCAAAGCATTGGCAATTTGCTGAGAGTGATTTCACGGTGACCTCTTGTCCTGAAAATACGTTGATGGGATCGCCATTCTCATCCACGATCGGCGCGCTGCTGGCATCCTGTAACGCCTTGCCGTCGGGGCCAACTAACAAACCGTCCTGCAAAACGGTAAGGACACCTGCATCTCCGTAAGTATATGCTTCTTCCTGGCCTTTCATGATCTTATAATTTTCGATCCGCATTTCGGCGCCGAAAGCCAGATTCAGCCCATGCATTATACCTGGAAAAGATCTTGAAAAATCGAGGTTGGTGCTGTTCTGGGTGAATTGGTGAGTGCCCAGATACATGTTTACGGGAGAATTCGAGCCCATGGATGCGTTAAATGTATTCACCATACCGAGGCGCATCCTGTTTCTTCCAAATGTGTTGCTGAAGTCTATGTTGAAGTCGCCGATCTTGCTCCGTACACCGATCGTATTGGAGATGTCTGATGTATTGGAAGTCATCTGGGGCCTGAATCCATTCGGATACAACAGGTAATTGAATCTGTCTGTCTGGGATGGCCTTCTGAAATAACAGGAAAAGCCTTCCAGGAATTTGTAAGATGCGCCTCCGAAGCTGTATAGTGTTGTGTTTTCATTCAGGTCATATCCGGCGTTATAAAAAGTACTTCCCAGAGTGATAGCAGGTAATCCGGCATAAACGGCGAAGTCTTCACGTTTCAACCCACGGGCATTCATCAGTCCGTCCATTGTTGTTAACGATGTGGCTAGTGCATCATCACCGGCTGCCTGGGCTGAAATGAGTTCGGGGTTCGTGATCACTGGATTACCACTCTTATCTGTGCGGAGGTTTTGCAGATATGTGTCGTCATAAAATCCCCAATCGTTGATAAAAGGACGCAACGTATTTCGCTTCTGTGTTACTTGTCCTGAAACGTTGAAGTAACCTTTGCTGCCAATGGAGAAACCATAATTTGCGTCGAACTGGTAGTTGAAACCATCGGGGTCACCGCCTTCAGTGAGCGGTACGGACTGACCATTTAGCGTAGTTCCCCCGTTATCGATCCCGTTACCTGAATTGAGATATCCGCCACCGGTTAGGCTACCCGTCAATTTGCCGGTCCCTTTTTTCAGGATGATGTTCACGACACCCGCCACGGCGTCAGAACCATATTGTGCCGCAGCTCCATCGCGGAGGATCTCCACTTTTTCAATGGCAGAAGCAGGGATCGTCATCAGATCGACGGAGGTAGAGGGACTTCCAACGGCCGTACCTGTAATAAGGAGCGCTGAAGTATGTCGACGCTTTCCGTTGATGAGCACCAGGATCTGGTTGGGTGCCATGTTTCTCAGCTGAACCGGATCCACATGCGAGTCAAGGTCGCCGCCCTGTGACCGTACCGCGTTGAAACTTGGTGCCAGCACTGTCAGCATCTGCGCAAGGTCCATCTGGGGAAGTTCGCCCATGACATCTGCAATCGAGATAACGTCTACCGGTACCGTTGATTCAAGTATAGTGCGGCCCACATTGCGCGTTCCTGTAACAACAAGTTCACCAAGCTCATTGTAGGCTTCTTCCATCTTGATATTGATAACAGTGGACTCCCCTACCTTTATTTCCTGCGACTTAAGTCCAATAAAACTGAATACCAGCACGTCCTGCTGTGAAGCCTCCATAGAGAAAGCGCCTTGAGCATCTGTAACAGTACCTTTGGCTGTATTGCCCTTAATATAAACGTTGAGACCTGCCAGCGGCTGACCATCAGAACTGGAGGTCACCTTACCTGTAACAGTTTTTAGCTGTGCAAAAGCCGGAACCGCCATCACGGCACTTAAAGTCAGAACAAGCACATAACGCAATAAAGATCTTTTCTTTTTCATGATCATTAGTTAGGGTTTTGGTAAAGGCACTACACTCCCGGCATTGCCTATTAAGCATTGCGATTAGAGGTAGCATAAAGACAATAGAGGTCTGGAGGTGCTCACGATGAGTACCTCAAATCCTGATTACCGGATGAAACCGGTGCCGGAAACGTTTTGTCTGGTTAGGTCAATACCGTCTGAGGCGTTGACCGGTTAAGAGTTGTTCATGAAGAGCTGTAAAGAATACTTTTCATAGTGGGTGGATTTAGGTTAAGAGTTAGGCGTTTGGTTCGGAGTTGAAAGGATAATACGACGCTGTGTGGTCATGTAAAAAAGAATTACGAAGACACTGATGACTTGACAGATCCATTTGAACATGACGGAGAATACCACACTCAGATTCATGCGTTTAGGTTTAGGTCAGCGAATTGCTTTATCCGAAACTATAAAATAAAATATCGAATTAAAAGAAATGATAATATTTTATTGAAGTTGTTTTACTATTTACAGAATAAAATTCTGAAGTATGCCTAGCCTCAACCGATTGAAATGCAACGCGAAATCGAGTGAACCAGACGACATGACTCTCAATAAAAAAAGCCTCAAATCTTTTCAGATTCAAGGCCTTCAGGGATCTTAAGTGGTCGCGATAGTTATTGTTGACTTTAGCGATGAAATGTGTGTTGTCACGTCTGTCATCAAACAACAATCAACAAAGTGTCATCACTTTTTTTGACTTGCCAACAGTTGGCTCTCGATAAACTTCACTTTATTTTTTCTTCTTCGCCAATGCTGCGTTGATCGGCGCCCGATCAATATACTGCACTACCATATCAATTTTGTCGGAGGCGTCGAAATGCATGTCAGTGTGAACCCACATCTTTATCCGCTGATTGTTCTTGTATTTGGTGTCGATAACATACCAGCTGAATAACCACACCCCTGGGGTGTCTGGGCCGCGTTGAGACTTGTTGATTTTAACCGGTAGCCAAATATCATTTATAAACGTCAGGGAGTCGATCACGTTGCTGCGGCGGTCCTTCCAATATTTAGTAATCGCTTCCTTGCCAACAAGGCTGTCGCCGGAAGACCAGTAATAACGTGCATTGTCGGCGTAAGCTGCCATCCATGTATCAACGTCACCTGCACTAAGCGCGGCGATTGAACGCTTACCGATCTCGGTGTATTTAGGATCAGCGAATTCGGTATCCGGTGTAGGTTTAGGTTCAGCAACAGGTTCTTCCGGTTTTTCTGCTGGTTTGTTGCACGCAATAAGCGCGGACGCACAGAACAACGCCATGAGGAGTCTTTTCATAATAGGAGGGTTTAAGTTTGTTGAGAGGATATTATTAGAGGAGTATCTAATGTAATCAAATTAGCGAGATATCCATCAGTCGGGTTCCGCCAAGATAGTGGCTATGAGTTTACTGCGTGTGCGGCTTGCCCGTAAGGTCCCCGTCAAACTTGTTAAGCTTCCTCCAGGAAATTTGATAGGGCCGCCTGATCGCATCCCTTAATGCGCTCCAGCAATTAACTGAACGTCTCCAGATACAACGCCTCCACTTTATCCCTCGCCCATTGTGTCTTTCTTAGAAATGTAAGACTGGATTTGACACTGGGATTTTCATTGAAGCAACGAATGTCAATACGGCGACCGAGTTCCTCCCACCCGTAATGTTCAAGCAATTCTTCGAGGATTGCCTGTAAAGTTTTTCCATGGAGGGGATTGTTGGGTTGGAGATTGGTCGGCATGTCTTGCTTTGGTGAGCAAAGATAATTCTATTGTTTAATATGCATCTCTAGTTCACCTCATCCCCGACCTTTCTGCTCAGGAGCTAGTCTATGTACACATCTAAGGGAATTATTTTGATTTCGGCATATGAGTCTTAAATGTCACGCAGCCTCTTTTACATTGGCATTCCGGCCCGACGGGCCCAAACATCTGAGCCCAGGCTTAAGCCCAAAGGGCTGCAGGGCTGGGTTAGTATGACCACCTCACCCCGACATTGCCTTCCTGATCTTATCAGCGATGGCTGCGAGCTCAGCCTGCGATGGGGAAAGCTTTCGTCGTGTGAAATTCAAATCGTCTGCCGTATTCATCGGTATCAGGTGAATATGCGCATGCGGAACCTCGAGTCCTACAACTGAGATGCCTATACGTTTACAGTCAACAACTTTATCGATAGCCTTGGCTATCTTCTTTGAAAAGGTGTGCAAAGCGGCAAGAGATTCATCATCAAGATCAAAGATATAGTCAGTCTCCTGCTTAGGAACCACCAACGTATGCCCTAGTACCAACGGGTTGATATCAAGAAAAGCAATGCATCTTTCGTCCTCACCGACAATGTGAGCGGGGATCTCGCGTCTGATTATTCTCGTGAAGATCGTTGGCATGTGGCAAATTACGCTTGTGAAACTGCGTGTTAACTCGAGATCTCAACGACCTCAAACTCCATCTCCCCTGCTGGCGTAGTTATCCTTGCAACTTCACCCTTCTTTTTACCAAGTAAACCTCTTCCAATAGGTGACATCGTGGATATCTTACCAGCCTTGAGATCCGCTTCCTCTTCTGAAACAAGTGTATATGTCACGGAGGCGCCGTTTTTTTATTCTTGATCGTAACTTTTGAAAGAATTGAAACTTTCGAAGTATCGATATTATTTTCATCCAGAAACGGGCACTTGAAACAAGATCTTCAAGCTGAGCGATCTTTGCTTCAAGATGTCCCTGTGCATCTTTCGCCGCATCATATTCGGCATTCTCGCTGAGATCTCCTTTATCACGAGCTTCCGCTATCTGGCGGGCAATATCAGCACGCCTTTGACTTAAGATGGCTTAAGTTCAGTCTTCAATTTCTCCAATCCCTCCTTTGTGTAGTATGAAATCTTTACTCATACTTCTTACAATAAATTTTCCTTCTTGATTTGTTGCTTTGAGCAAGACTTTCGTTCACCGTGGGCAAAAAAGAAACAACGGCCTCTGGCTGAGACCGTTGCTAGATGCAAAGTTAATACTTATTATTTAATGCAAAAATCAAGTCCCTACCAACTCGGGCAGGTTGGTTTTGATCTGCTCCAGGATCTCTTCGTCAAACTTGGCCAGGTACAGAGTTTTTACTTTTGAAACTGCTCTACGGTTAGCCCTTTTGCGCCCCGGAGATCGGCTTTATATAAACTGGCATTCTCAAAATCAGCGCCCATCAGGTAACAGTTTTGAAGGTTCGCCTCCATCAAAAAGGCATTGTTGAAATTGGCTTTGATCAGGAAAGCGTTTTCAAAATTAGCCTTGATGAGAAATGCATCCTTGAAATTTGCGCCACTGGCATAAGCGCCCTTTAGATTAGCCTGGTTAAGGTTGGAGTTTTCAAAATTGGTTTGATTGAACCGGGCATTCTCCAGATTCGCCTCGATGAAAGAAGACTGCGAGATGTTGGCGGAATTCACATTCGAACCTGCGAGGTTTGCATAGTTCAGATTTGTTCGCGGAAGATAACAATTCACCAGATTGATTTCATGAATTTTATGACGGTTGAGTCGCTTAATATTTCCCACTGTTCGGAAGGCAGCTTCTTCAGATTCCCACAACCGGAAGTCATCGATTTCATCTTTATAGGTGCTGATCCGGTGGCGTATTTCGCCGTTTTGATTCAGCCAAAACAATAAGGATACCGATCACGGCGATATCGAAGATCATTCCATGAGCTTCAGCAAGAATCTGCGGTATAAAGGAATCAAAATCGTGAAGGTAATATGGCAAACTGAGCCCGATAACAAGAATTGACACCAGGACCAGTACGATAGTGAGGAAGTTAGCAACGGCTTCTCAATTATAGAATTGAAAAATTCACTTCAGCTTTTTTATCCGCTTTTGTAAATAACTCATAAGGGCCTGGTCCAGGATTTGAGATTGAAATTTTACGCCAACTGAGAGCGCCTTGATTTTATTGTACCAAAGCTACATTAATTTTTACGTGCGATTCAAACGTCCAGCCAGCAATATGGGGGGTAAATATTACATCGAACCTTTTGCGAAGATTATTGAAAGCTTGCTGTTGCGCGGCAGTCAGATTTTGAAGTTTTTCATTTTCCAGCACATCGAGCACTGCTCCGCGTACCCTTCCGCTTTCCATGGCCTCAGCAAGGTCTTTGAGCGGCACAATCTCGCCTCGGGCCGTATTAATCAGGATTATAGACTTCTTGGAATTTCTGCAATAATCGGCATTAACATACCCCTGGTTTCGACCGTGAGTGGGATGTGAAGACTCAAAATATCCGCCTCCTCATAGATGCGTCCATGGTCTCTTCCCGGCAGGATTCGCTGCCGAACCCTGTTTTATATTTATCGTAAGCCAAAACATTACATCCAAAACCTGATAACCTTTTGGCAAACGCCTGACCCATATTTCCATAACCAATGATAGCCACTGTCTTGCCCATGACCTCCTCACCCCTATTTCCTTCACGATCCCAAATAAGCTCTTTAACCTGACGGTCGGCCTTTGGTATGTTTCGCATCAGGGATAACAAGGCGCCGATCGCGTACTCGCCTACAGCGTCCCTATTGCCTTCGGAAGCATGGAGAACATGGATACCTCTGGAAGAAAGATATTGCAGGTCAAGTATGTCCAATCCGGCGCCGGCCCGCCCAATGAATCTCAGCGTCGGTGCATCTCCCAGTAAATCCTTGTCAATAAACGTCTTGCCTCTTACGATCAGACCCTGATAACCTGGAAGAATCGACCTGATCTCATCCCGTAAAATATTAGGTCGGTAATCGGATTCCCAGCCGATCCCGGATAGCATTTTGAATAAACTTTCATGCATCGGATCTATGATCAGACATTTTAGAGTATCCATCAAAGCATCAGGTGAACTGTTAAGAAATAGACTGTAAGTCCGAGCAGATCATTGGTTGTTGTTATGAATGGACCCGCCGCAAGCGCAGGATTAAATCCAAACTGTTCAGGATCAAAGGTGTAATTGTTCCAATAAATGATGCAAATACGATGACACTGAACAATGCCAATGATACAACCAGTCGACAACTCATATTCCCCAAACAAGAAGTACGTTGGCACCGAATACAAGCACCGAAAGAAATAGCCCGTTTAGAAGCGCTACAAAGAATACTTTGATCAATCGCTTCCACAGACCTTCGTCCACAAAATCGGGGTTGGCAAGACTTTGCACGATAAGCGATGATGACTGTATGCCAACATTACCTCCCGTTGCCTGAATCAGTGGCGTGAAAAATGCGATCGCTGTTACGCGGGCCAGTTCCGCTTCAAACAATCCCATGAATTTCGCATTCATCAGTCCTCCAGCGATGCCGATCAGTAGCCAGGGAAGACGGGCACGGGTATTTCGCCAGATGCTGTCATCTTCTTCAACATCTTCGCTGATACCGGCCATGATCTGACGTTCCTCTTCCGCTTGTTCGGTGATCACATCCACGATATCATCGATAGTGATGCGGCCAACCAGCTGACCCTGTACGTTGACAACGGGAACCGATTCGAGATCATACTTCTTGCATCATCTCTGCCACTTCGCTGATCCACCAGATATGTCTCCACTGAAACAACATCCTTTTTCATATATTCTGCGACGATCGTCTTCGCATCTGAAACGATCAGATCCTGAAGGGCTACCCGTCCCAGCAACTTATCATGCTCATCAACGACGTAAACCGCATAAAATTTTCACATTTCTCGGCCTGCTTTCGGATCTCTTCCACACATTCAACAACTGTCCAATAGTACCGGGCTTTGATAAATTCCTTGGCCATCAAGCCACCCGGCAACATTCTCTTCATAACGCAGTAGTTCTGTTACCTGGTCCTAAGCTCAGGTTCCAAGCCGGAAAGTACCTGTTCTCTCTCTTTTATGGGAAGCTCATTCAGTATATCCGCCGTATCATCTGATGCAAGCTGATTGAGAAAGATTGATGATCTCGATCGGCGTATAAACTTTCAGGAATTTCTTTCGTGTCTCCGGATCAAGGTCGCTGATGATCTCGGACTGCATTTCAACGGCAGAAGATCCATCACATATTTGGATTCTTCTGAGTTGAATTCGTATAACAACGCGCGTGATATCGGCGGCTTCACATCCTTAAGAGTCTTTCGGATAAATTCATCATCGCGTTCGTCCAAGCGCCTGCTGAAAACGATCTCGGAATTCTTTAGTCAATTCAAATTCAACCAGTGGCTGCTCCACGACTTTGTTCGATTAGTTGCGTGAGATTAACAAATGCTTCTACCGACAATTGCTCTGCCCGTTTATCCATTATCTCAAGTGCAGAAATTTCGGCTGGCAAATTTAGATTTTTTAAAGCGTTGCGCAAGGTCTTTCGCCGCGTATTGAAACCTTGCTTCACCACTTGAACAAAAAGCGTTTCATCACATGCCAAGTTCACTGTGTTATTCCTCTCAAACCGGATCACTGCTGACATTACTTTTGGCGGCGGCGTAAAAACACCGGGAGGAACCTTGAAATAAATATTCAATGTCATAATATGCCTGTAATAAAACGCTGAGTATCCCATATGTTTTGCTCCAGTGGTGGCGGCAATACGTTCCGCTACTTCTTTCTGCAACATGCACACCAACTGATGAACCTTATCCCGATTATTTTAATGCCTTAAAAAAAATCTGAGAGGAAATGTTGTAGGGAAAATTTCCGATGATTGAGAACGTGCCGGGAAAAATCGCTTCTATATCGACCTTCCAGAAAATCGCCTTCGATAATTTTATCGTGTAAGGCATGGTATAATGTTTTTTAAGATATGCAACCGAATCACGGTCGATTTCTATCACCTTCAAGTCAAGCCCAGGTTGATTCGATCAAAAACTTTGTAAGCATACCCATTCCGGGACCGATCTCCAGTACAGCATTTTGTTCCTTTTCAACTTCAGGGATGCAACAATTCGTCTGAGCAATATTTTGATCGTGCAGGAAATGTTGCCCTAAAGACTTCTTTGGTCTTACCTTACCCAATCGCCTATCTGATACATCCGGCACAATCTACAAGGAACAAATAGATATTTTTACTAAATCGCTTAGAATTGATTTGAAATACATGACCGCAAACAACAAACCTCGCATCGGTATAACACTAGGAGACTTGAATGGCATCGGCCCCGAAGTTGTATTAAAAGCATTGTCCGACAATCGCTTCACAATATCATTACTCCAGTTGTTTATGGCTCAGCACAAGGTTATTTCGTTTTATAAAAAGCAACTCAACATTGAAGAGCTGAACTATACACAAGTACGTAATAAAGGACAGTTTGCCATGAAAAGTATCAATGTGATCAACTGCTGGGAAGAATCCCTTGAGATCATCACCGGGGAAAGCATCCAACCGACGCAGGCAAAGCAGCATTGACTGCATTGAAGCAAGCATGTGATGAATTGAAGGAAGGTCTGATCGACGCCTTGGTTACCGGGCCAATAGATAAGCATTCGATTCACAGTGATGAATTCCCTTTTACAGGGCATACAGAATTTCTGACGAAATTCTTTGGGGCAACGGACAGTCTGATGTTCATGGTGAGCGACAATCTTAAGTCGGATTGGTCACCGAACACATAGCCATCAAGGACGTCGCTGCTGGTGTGACGAAAGAAAAGATCGAATCCAAACTCCGGCTGATGGAACAGTCGCTAAAGAAAGACTTCAATATTGGGAAACCACGGATAGCGGTTCTGGGGCTTAACCCCCACGCTGGCGACAATGGTCTGATCGGTCAGGAAGATGAACAGGTGATCAAACCTGTCATCGCTGATCAGCGTAACAAAGGAAAGCTGGTGTATGGGCCTTTTCCTGCCGACGGCTTTTTTGCTTCGGGAGCGCACATCAAATATGATGCGGTCCTGGCGATGTACCATGATCAGGGCCTGGTTCCCTTCAAAACAATCGCTTTCGAAGAGTGGCATCAATTTTACGGCTGGACTTCCCGTTGTGCGAACCTCACCTGATCATGGCACAGCATACGGGCTGGCGGGGAAAATCAGGCCAGCGAAAGCTCCATGCGGGTAGCGATCTACCGGGCTGCAGACATTTTCAAGAGCCGAAACGAACCTTCCATAGAAAAATAGTTATTATGGATGGCCTTGTAGAGGGATTCACGGTGATTGAACCCTTAAGTGTTTATATTTACTATATTTGAGGTTCAAGCGTTAGTTTAGATGGATATAGTTACAAAAAAACAACTTAATATTCTAATTCAACTTGCGGAGGCGGATAAGCATTTTGCCAAGATTGAACGCGAAATGATCTTTAAGATCGCCAGTGAGCGCAAATTCCCGGAAGAAGAGGTTAATGAGCTGATTCGAAATCCGCAGCCCATTGATTCATCTGGGGGCACTTTCGCTGGATCAAAAGTTCGACTATCTGTGGTCAAGCATTGAACTGGTCTTTGTCGACCAGAATGTTTTTGAAAGCGAAGTGATCTTTTGCAAGAATATCGCCATCAAACTGGGCTTCAAAAAGGGCATAATCGACTATTTTATCGAGCATTATGGTAATAAAACAGCGCAGCGAATTCAAAGAAGCCGCGCTACGGAATTTATTTAACTGTTAAGCAAAAAACGCTGAACTACCTTTTTCACTCCCTTTTGTTTACTTTCTGATTAATTCTTCTAAATTTGCCGACTAATTTTTAACACCCGATAGGGTTTGAGGTTGGGAGCTTTCGTATCAATATTGTTGGCCTGAGCAATAAGGTTCACCATTTTCACTATGAATTTGGTGACGAGTTTTTCGGGAATTTGGTTCAGGATCTCGTTTCCGCAGGGAACTTTCCAGGTGAATGTCGAGCTGGACAAGCATGAAACGTTCCTGGAAGCCGAATTTCAAAATTAAAGGGATCGCGAAGTTGATTTGTGACCGAAGCCTTGAGCCCTTTGATTTTCCGGTTGAAGACATGCACAATAAGATCGTTTTCAAATATGGAGACCAGGATGAAGAGATTACCGATGAGATCATTATCATCAATCGCGATACCGCCTACACTTGAACTTGGTCAATATATTTACGAGTTCATTGTGCTGGCGATACCGCTGAAAAAATTCATCCAAAGTTTCAGGAAGACTGAGGAAGATGATGGAAGTCCCGAAGGAAGATCGTATATTCTTCCGAAGAACCTGGAGATGATAATGACGATAACGACAATGATGATATCGATCCAAGGTGGAATATTTTGAAGAAGTTAAAATAAACTGTTTTAGACTATGCCAAATCCGAAACGAAAAACCTCGAAAACCCGTAGAGATAAAAGAAGAACACACTACAAGGCTACTGCAAAACAATTGCACTTTGCCCTACAACCGGCGAACATCACCTCCCTCACCGTGCCTTCTGGCATGAAGGTAAACTTTACTATAATGGTAAGGTTGTGATGGAAAAAGAAGTACTGGCCTGATAACATCATGAATCAGTTGCTCTCCTCTTCGAATGTTCAGGCTCACTGATAGACTCAGCCATACAAAATAGTGACCGGGGTAAAAATAGGACTTGCACTCTGTATCTCTCTGCTGCGAAAATATTATGTCATTGTGCTCGGTGGTTTCACCGGGCATTTTGCTCTTTATAGGCTTAACCGTCGACGCCAAAGTCACGAAATAAAATTAAGATCACTATGACTAAAATCAGAGCTGCCATTACCGGAGTTGGAGGATATGTTCCTGACTATATTCTTACCAACAAGGAACTTGAAACCATGGTAGAGACCACCGATGAATGGATCACCACCCGGACCGGGATCAAAGAACGAAGAATCCTGAAAGGTGAGAACAAAGGTGTATCGGTGATGGGCATCGAAGCCGTTAAGAACATGCTGGCTAAAACAAAAACCGATCCGAAAGAAATCGATCTGGTAATTTTTGCTACTGTCACGGCTGACATGACTTTCCCGCGACAGCGAACATTGTAGCCACGCAGTTGGAGCCGTGAATGCATTCAGTTTTGATATCAGTGCGGCTTGCTCGGGATTTCTCTTTGCCCTTTACTACGGGGCAGCAGTTATATCCAATCGGGCATGTACAAAAAAGTAATTGTGAGTCGGTGGCGACAAGATGTCGGCAATCATGGACTATACAGACCGAACAACGTGCATCATTTTTGGTGACGGCGCTGGGTGTGTTTTGCTTGAACCCACAACTGAAGAGGTAGGCGTTATAGATGCTATTTTGAAAAGTGATGGCGCCGGAGAGAGCTACCTTCATATGAAAGCTGGCGGCAGCCGAATCCCTGCGTCACATTGAAACTTTGACAGGCCCGGCAGCATTTTGTTTATCAGGAAGGCTCGGCGGTTTTCAAATTCGCTGTGACCAATATGGCAGAAGTATCAGCGTCAGCTTGCAGAACGTAATAAGCTGACTGCAAATGATATTGCATGGCTTGTTCCGCACCAGGCAAACAAAAGGATCATCGATGCTACGGCAAGCCGCGTAGGCATCACTGAAGACAAAGTGATGATGAATATCGAACGCTACGGCAACACTACAGCTGGTACTATCCCGCTTTTGCTATGGGATTATGAGAAGAAACTGAAAAAAGGCGACAATTTGCTGATGGCTGCGTTTGGCGGAGGCTTTACCTGGGGCGCAGTGTATGTCAAATGGGCTTACAATAGCTAAGCGCGTTCGCTTTCTGAACTACTGGTCATAAATCCTATTCTTGCAATTAATTAATTCATTTGTAACTTAAAGTCTTAATTTTTTATGGCGACCGTTTCGGATTTGAGCAAAGGAAACTTCATACGATATAATGGTGAAGTGATGCAGATTGAAGAACTGCAGCATCGTACACCCGGGAACCTGCGTGCTTTCTACCAAATCAAAATGCGCAACGTGCGCAATGGAAAAATTGCTGAAAACCGTTTTCGTCCCGGCGATGAAGTACAGATCCTGAGAGTTGAAACAAAGGAATATCAATATCTCTATGCAGATGGCGATAGTCTTGTCTGTATGGATAATGTTACCTTCGATCAGGTCTACATTGACAAAGTTTGCTCGGAGACTCTGTTAACTATATCAAGGAAGGTGTGACGCTCCTGATCGCTTTCGAAGACGGCGCAAGTGCCATAACCGCTGAACCGCCTACCCATGTTGTTATGGAAGTGGAGTATACTGAACCCGGTTTGTCTGGAGATACTGCAACTCGCACATTGAAGGCAGCCAAACTGGAAAATGGTGCGGAAATCCGTGTACCGCTGTTTGTTAATACCGGCGACAAGATCAAGATCCATACATGCTACAGGCGACTATGTTGAACGCGTTAAAGAATAAACGAATTCTATGAGCAAGACCAAAGCATCTGCAAAAAAGGAAAATACATCCCGTGCTATCCTCGATACAGAAGCCACTAATCAACCTGAAATGAAAACATCAGAAATACGAGACCTCATCGATTTCATCTCCAAGTCCGGCTTGAATGAGGTGAATATCGAAACCAAGGAGCTAAAGCTCAGCATCAAGCGTGACCCCGATCAAAAAGTATTCAAGTCAAGCCCTATCGTTACGCAGGCTGCGCTACCAATAGTCAATCAGCCACTTTCAACGCCAATAGCACCCATGGCGTCAGGAAGAAATGACGCGCCTGCTGTAGCGTCAGCAAAGAAAACTGTTGAAATAAAATCACCGATGATCGGAACATTTTATCGGTCTGGCAATCCGGATACACCGGCATTCGTTTCTGTCGGTGATAAGATTTCAAAAGGACAACCAGTGTGCATTATTGAAGCCATGAAGTTATTCAATGAGATCGAGTCAGAAGTTTCCGGGACAATTGTTAAAGTAATGGTTGAAAATGCTTCACCTGTAGAATACGATCAGGTACTGTTTGTTGTAGAGCCAGATTAATTTATACCGGGTGCTTGATCCGGATTGATCTTTAGCAATACCGTTCCATCTAAAACGAAATCAGTGTTTAAAAAAATATTAATTGCCAATCGTGGCGAAATAGCTTTGCGGGTGATCCGTACCTGCCGGAGATGGGTATCAAAACCGTGGCTGTTTATTCTACTGCTGATCGCGAAAGTCTTCATGTTACATTTTGCCGATGAAGCAGTTTGTATCGGTGATGCACCGAGCAAAGATTCATATCTGAATATACCACGCATCATTTCTGCAGCCGAGATCACCAATGCCGATGCGATCCATCCAGGCTATGGGTTTCTTTCAGAACGGTGCTGAATTCTCGGCGATATGTCACGAGTATGGCATCAAATTCATTGGCCCAACACCTGCTATGATCGATGCAATGGGTGATAAGGCAACCGCCAAAGATACAATGAAGAAGGCTGGTGTTCCAACGATCCCGGGATCTGATGGATTGCTTGATTCTATCGAACAAGGCATTACCCTGGCGAAGGAGATCGGCTATCCTGTCATCGTGAAAGCCACAGCTGGTGGCGGGGGAAAGGGGATGCGCATCATCAATCAGGAGTCAGAATTCAAGAAAGCATGGGATGACGCCAAGCGCGAAGCAGCAGCATCCTTTGGCAATGATGGACTATATCTGGAAAAATTTATTGAAGAACCACGTCATATTGAAATCCAGATCGTCGGTGATCAGTACGGAAAAGTATGTCATCTTTCAGAAAGAGACTGCTCAATTCAACGACGCCACCAAAAACTTGTGGAAGAAACCCCTTCTCCTATCGTCAACCAGGACCTCAGGGAACGAATGGGTGAAGCTGCCATGAAAGGTGCGAAGGCAATCAACTATGAAGGCGCTGGCACTATCGAATTCCTTGTTGATAAGCATGGCAAATTCTATTTCATGGAGATGAATACGCGTATTCAGGTAGAGCATCCCATCACAGAAGAAGTTACAGATTACGATCTGATAAAAGAGCAGATCAAGGTAGCAGCGGGAGTTCCGATCTCCGGTACAAACTATTTTCCAAAAATGTTCGCGATGGAATGCCGGATCAATGCTGAAGATCCTGCTAATGGGTTCCGTCCATCTCCGGGAAAGATCACCAACATGCATATGCCCGGTGGACACGGCGTACGCATTGATAGCCATGTCTATGCTGGATATACGATTCCTCCGAACTATGACTCCATGATCGCGAAGCTTATCACCACAGGTCAGTCACGCGAAGAAGTGATCACGCGTATGAAACGTGCACTGCATGAATTTGTCATCGAAGGAGTTAAGACAACGATTCCATTCCATCTCAGTCTGATGGACAATGCAATTTTCCGTTCCGGAAAATTCACTACCAAATTCCTGGAGACTTCATTTGATTTCAGTGCATTGTCCAAGTAGTCAATCAAAGTAGAGCTAACCATTCATATAAACTAATAGCAGAAGGATACCATTTTAGGCATCCTTTTTTATTTCTTTAGCTACTTTCAAACATTAACTCATTAGGCTAAACTTTAAGACATTGAAAAGAAGAGAATTTGTCCAACTGGCGGGGCTTGGGGCAGGTTCAATGCTATTGCCATTGTCGGTGAACGCTCGCATCATTCCTGCCGAAGCATTATTGGAGTCACCGATGGATGTGGCTGCCAAAAAGCAGCTGGCCGCTGTTGCATTATACGGTGCCCGCGGTGCTGGAGCCAGCTACGCTGATATCAGGATCGGCCGTTATCTGAACCAATTCATCACCACGCGGGAAAATAAAGTCCAGAACATCGTCAGTTCAGAATCTTTCGGCGTTGGTATCCGTGTCATTGTAAACGGGACCTGGGGATTTGCGTCGACGAATAACGTAACGAAGGATGGCATCAAAAAAGCTACTGAGCAAGCCGTTGCGATTGCAAAAGCCAACTCAAAATTTCAGAAGGAACCCGTCAGCTGGCTCCTGCGAAAGGATCATGGAGAAGTATCCTGGAAAACACCGATACAAAAAAACGCATTTGAGGTTAGCGTTGGAGAAAAGACCGATCTGCTTTTGCGGGCCAATGCTGCAGCGCATGGAAAATGGCGCAAGCTTTGCCGCCTCAAATCTTTTCCAGGTCAATGAGCAAAAGTATTTTGCTTCCACTGAAGGATCATATATCGATCAGGATATTCATCGCATCTGGCCCACCTTCACTGTATCAACTATCGATCAGGCGGCGGGATCATTCAAAACGCGTCAGGCACTGAGTGCACCCATGGGCATGGGCTATGAATACATGATCCCGAAAAATGAAGACAAGCTTCAGGGCCCGGCGGGATATTATGTTTTACAGAAACAGCTACGATATCGTCGAAGATGCAACGCTCGCTGCAAAGCAAGTCAAAGGAAATGCTCACCGCGAAATCCGTCGAACCTGGTAAATATGATCTTGTGCTTGAACCGAATCACCTCGGGCTCACCATTCACGAATCAGTTGGTCACCCACTAGAACTCGATCGCGTTCTGGGTTATGAAGCCAATTATGCAGGCACGAGCTTCGCTACGCTCGATAAATGGAAGATCAGGAAAATTCAACTATGGAAGCAAGCTGGTCAATATTGTCGCTGATAAAACACAACCCGGCTCACTCGGTGCAGTTGGTTATGATGATGAAGGTGTGAAGTGCAAACGATGGGATCTCATTAAAGAAGGAGTGTCTTGTTAATGTTCCAGGCTATACGCGACCAGGTGCATATCATCGGTCAGAATGATTCACATGGCTGCTGTTATGCACAAAGCTGGAGTGATGTACAGTTCCAGCGGATGCCGAATGTTTCACTTGCGCCGGGCAAAGAAGCATACACTGTGGATCAAATGATCAAGGATGTTGAAAAAGGCATTTATATTGCCGGCCGTGGATCCTATTCGATCGATCAGCAACGTTATAATTTCCAGTTTGGCGGAACAGTCTTTTATGAAATAAAGAATGGCAGATCGCAGGCATGCTGAATGATGTTGCTTACCAGTCGAACACACAGGAGTTCTGGAACAGTTGTGTGAAGATCTGTGATGAAAGTGATTACCGGTTGTTCGGATCCTTCTTTGATGGCAAAGGCCAGCCATCGCAGGTTAGCGCAGTATCACACGGTAGTTCCACGACGCGGTTCAATGGGGTCAATGTAATTAATACTGGCAGAACAATCTAACGGATCCTAACTATGAAAACGAAGAGACTTTATCAACGTTGCAGGAATGGGAGCCGGCGCCATGATGCTGACCATGCCTTCGTTTGGCCAACATCAGTGTCGCCGGAAGCCTTGCTCGAACCGTTGGCTCGATGTAGCAGACAAGAAACAGCTTGCAGACGTTGCATTGAATACAGCCAAATCCGGCACGGCAACTTATACCGATGTGCGGATCGGAAGATATCTGAATCAGTTCGTTACTACCCGGGAAAATAAAGTGCAGAATGTCAGCTAACACAGAATCATACGGTGTTGGTATTCGTGTGATTGCGAATGGCACCTGGGGATTTGCCTCCACGAATGATGTGATCGCCGAAGGAATTAAAAAAGCAGCAGAACGTGCGGTCGTGATAGCAAAAGCGAATTCAAAATTTCAAAAAGAACCCGTAAAGCTTGCACCGGCTGCAGTCTTATGGCGACGTGTGCTGGAAAACTCCCATCAAAAAAAATGGCTTTGAAGTTCCGATCAAAGAAAAAGTGGATCTGCTGCTCAATGCCAACGCCAAGGCCATGGAAAAAGGAGCCAGCTTTGTTAACAGCATCATTTTCCTTGTCAACGAGCAAAAGTATTTTGCATCAACGGAAGGATCCTATATTGATCAGGACGTTCACAGGACATGGCCTAACTTCGCCGTGACCATGATCGACAAGCAGGCAGGTTCATTTAAGAATCGCAATGCGTTCAGCGCACCAGTTGGGATGGGCTATGAATATCTCGATGCCAAACCGGAAGATAAGATCAAGGGTCCGGGCGGCATCAATCCTTTATAATAATTCATACGACATCCTTGAAGATGCCATAATGGCCGCGGAGCAAGCAAAGGCAAATGATCGCAGCGAAATCAGTAGAGCCCGGGAAATATGATCTGGTACTGGAGCCCTCTCATTTCTGGCTTACAATACATGAATCCGTCGGACATCCGACGGAACTGGACCGCGTGCTGGGCTATGAAGCCAACTATGCAGGCACCAGCTTTGCTAACACTGGACAAATGGCAATCAAAAACATTTCAATTTCGGCAGCAAGATCGTAAACTTCGTGGCCGATAAAACTCAACCCGGCTCCCTTGGAGCTGTCGGGTATGATGATGAAGGTGTCAAGTGCAAACAGTGGGATCTTATTAAAGATGGCATCCTGGTAAACTATCAGGCGATCCGGGATCAGGTACATATTCTTGGACAAAATGAATCTCACGGATGCTGTTACTCACAAAGCTGGAGCAGATGTTCAGTTTCAACGAATGCCAAATGTATCGCTGTCAGCCGGGTAAAGAAAGCGTTGACCCCCGATCAAATGATCAAAGGTGTTGAAAAAGGTATTTACATTGTGAAGGACGGTTCATTCTCAATCGATCAGCAACGTTATAACTTCCAGTTCGGAGGCGTGCTGTTCTTCGAAATAAAGAATGGACAAGATTGCAGGCATGCTTAAAGATGTTGCCTATCAGTCTAACACACAGGAATTCTGGAACTCATGCGCTGCAATCTGCGATGAAAGTGATTATCGCTTGAATGGCGCCTTCAATGATGGCAAAGGACAACCATCTCAGTCAAACGCAGTTTCACATGGATCGGCAACATCCCGCTTTAATGGAGTCAATGTTATCAATACCGGAAGAACCATTATAATACAATTCATCAAGCAGAATACATTAAATCTGAAAAACTTTAAATCATCTGAACATGGCTATATTTTCAAAAGAAGAAGCAAAAAAAATACTGGAGAAAGTTGTTGGGTACTCCAAAGCAGACGGCTGCGAAGTAAACCTTAATGGAACCGAACGGTGGCAATATTCGCTATGCGCGAAACAGTGTTTCAACGGCAGGTGAAAACAGTGATGTCAGCTGGTCGTTCAATCCATATTTTGGAAAAAAATCAGGCGCTGCTACGATCAATGAATTTGATGATGCTTCACTGGAAAAAGTGGTTCGCCGTGCGGAAGAATTAGCCAAGCTTGCACCTGAAAATCCGGAATTTATGGAGCCTCTTCCACAACAAACCTATGGCGGAATCCAAAACGTATGCTGAAGCCACGGCCAAGATCACCCCTGACTACAGGGCACAGGCAGCGGCAGACAGTATTAATCCCGCCGTTGCAAAAGGAGTTACGGCGGCTGGCTATCTAGAGGATTGCAACAGCTTCGCTTCCATGATGAATAGCAAAGGCCTGTTTGCATATAATCAATCAACGAGTGTTGACTTCACCGTCACGATGCGATCCAACGATGGTACCGGCTCAGGATGGGTCACCCGTGATTTCAATGATGTCAGTAAGCTCAATACCGCCGAGGCTTCAGAAGTTGCCATCGATAAGGCGCTTCAGTCACGAATGCCAAAGCCATTGAGCCCGGAAAATATACCGTTATTCTCGAACCCGCTGCATCCGCGGAACTTATCCGAAATATGATCATTTGCCATGAATGCGCGACCGGCGGACGAAGGCCGAAGCTTTATGTCCAAAAAAGGTGGAGGCACTAAACTTGGCGAAAAAATCATGGACGAACGTATAACATTCTACACCGACCCATTCCAGACTGAAGTTCCTGCGGCTCCCTGGACAGCGCGATGGGCAAGCCAGAAAAAAAATGGACATCATCAGGAACGGCGTAGTTGCCAATCTTTTTTACGATCGATATTGGGCCTCACAAAAAAATGTGGCATCCGTCCCTTTTCCAGGTAACGCTATTATGGATGGCGGAGACGCTATCGCATCGAAGATATTATTAAAGATACCAAAAGGGCATTCTTGTAACACGATTCTGGTATATCCGGGCGGTGGATCCGCAAACGCTACTATACACAGGACTTACACGGGATGGTACTTTTTTCATAGAAAATGGAAAGATAAAGCATCCTATTAAGAATTTCCGGTTCAACGAAAGTCCTGTGATCATGCTGAATAACCTCGAAACTTTCGGAAAGCAAACCCGCGTCGATATATCAGGCGGAGGTGGCGGAGGCGGTGGCGCAAGTTTTTTCTTCCCTTCATGAAGATACGGGACTTTACGTTCACCAGTCTATCTGATGCAGTTTAAATGTATCAACTATCCCCCGCTAAATACGGGGGACTTTTTTTTATCCTAACATCTTACGTGAAAACGGCAACGATATTGGCATAACCGAGAGTCGGGGGATTTCCATTTTTCCAAAACTTTAAGATATTGCTACCCTAACCTCAATTCTATTCGAAACTCATTAACCAAAAAACATCTTGAAAAGACGAGATTTTATTTACCTGACTGGCATGGGCACCACGGCGGCCATGCTCCCGGGATTAACCGGTATGGGGCATGCAATCCCTCCGGAAAAAGCATTGGAGACGGTCGATGTCGCTGTAAAGAAGCAACTGGCAGATGTTGCCCTGAACGCAGCCCGCGCCAAAGGAGCCACCTATACCGATGTGCGCATCGGCAGATACCTGAATCAGTTTGTGATTACCCGCGAAGACAAAGTTCAGAACATCGTCAATACCGAATCATATGGCATGGGTATTCGTGTTATTGCCAATGGCGGCTGGGGATTTGCTGCCACCGACAAACTGGACAAAGACAGCATTGCAAAAGCCGCAGAGCTCGCCGTTGCGATTGCTAAAGAAAATTCCAAGCTACTAACGGAACCGGTACAGCTTGCGCCGCAGAAAGGCTATGGCGAAGTAAGCTGGAAAGCACCGATAGAAAAAAATGCCTTTGAGGTTCCTATAAAAGAAAAAGTAGATCTGTTGCTTAGTGTGAACGATGCCGCCATGAAAGGCGGCGCCAACTTACATTAACTCATTTCTTTTTATGGTGAATGAGCAAAAATATTTTGCTTCTTCTGATGGTTCGTATATTGACCAGGATATTCACCGCATCTGGCCGACGTTCTTTATCACGAAGATTGATGCCACCACCGGAAAATTTGAAACCACGCAATGCGCTCAGTGCTCCTATGGGTATGGGCTATGAATATCTATATGCCCGACCTCAGGATAAAATCAAGGGTGTGACAACACTTTATAAAGGACGGTACGATATGCTGGAAGATGCCAAAGTCTGGTGCTACACAAGCAGGAGAAAAAATGAAAGCAAATCCGTTGAACCGGGCAAATACGATCTTGTTCTTGATCCTTCGCATCTGTGGCTGACCATTCATGAATCTGCCGGACACCCTACCGAACTTGACCGTGTGCTGGGTTATGAAGCCAACTTTGCCGGAACCAGTTTTCTTACGCTGGATAAATGGGAATCGAAAAAATTCAACTTTGGCAGTAAGCTTGTGAATATTGTTGCCGATAAAACACAGGCGGTTCCTAGGAGCTGTTGGCTATGATGATGAAGGCGTGAAATGCGGACATGGGATGTTATTAAAGATGGTATATTGGTTAACTACCAGGCCATACGCGATCAGGCGCATATTCTTGGACTTAACGAATCACAGGGTTGCTGTTATGCTGACAACTGGAGCAGTGTTCAATTTCAACGCATGCCAAATATTTCGCTGCAGCCGGGCAAGGAAAAGAAGAGCTTGATGATATGATAAAAGGTGTTGAAAAAGGAATTTACATTATTGGCGATGGATCATTCTCCATTGATCAGCAACGTTACAATTTCCAGTTTGGCGGGCAACTGTATTACGAGATCAAGAATGGCAAAATTGCAGGCATGCTGAAAGATGTGCCTACCAATCCAACACACAGGAATTCTGGAACTCCTGTGCTGGAGATTGCGATGAAAGTGATTACCGTTTGGGTGGATCATTCTTTGATGGAAAAGGCCAGCCGATGCAAACCAGTTCTGTTTCTCACGGTTCGTCTACCAGCACGATTTAACGGAGTTAATGTGATCAACACAGCAAGAAAAATGGATAATATATGGCTATATTAACAAAAGATGAAGCCAGGCATTACTGAAAAAAGTACTGAGCTATTCAAAAGCCGATGAATGCGAAGTAAACCTTAATGGAACGGAACAGTGGCAATATCCGGTATGCGCGTAATGCTGTTTCAACCAGCGGCGGTATAAGCCAGACAGTCTGGTTGTATCTTCGGCCTTTGGTAAAAAACTCGGCGTCGCCACGATCAATGAATTTGATGATGCATCGCTGGAGAAAGTCGTTAGAAGAGCCGAAGAGCTTGCGCAACTGGCACCGGAAAATCCGGAATTCGTTTCATTTCTTGGTCCGCAAACCTATGCTGACTCTATAACTTTTGTTCCGGCAACTGCCGCAATCACGCCGAGCTACGCGCAGATGCGTTGCGCAAAGTTTGCAGGTTGCTAAAGACAACAAACTTGTGCAGCCGGCTTTCCTGGAGGATAACAACGGTTTTGCTGCCATGATGAATTCGAAAGGATTGTTTGCCTACAATACATCACGAATGTTAATTTCTCCGTGACGATGCGTACGGAAGATAGCAAAGGTTCCGGGTATGCTACACGAGGTTACAACGATATTCGAAAGCTGGACACTAAAAGCAGCCACAAAAGATCGCCGCCGACAAAGGACTAAAATCAGCCACCGCCAAAGCAATTGAACCCGGTAAATATACCGTATCCTGGAGCCTACCGCAGCAGCCGTATTGCTTGAAAATATTTTCTTCGGCCTGGATGCACGCCAGGCCGATGAAGGCAGAAGCTTTTTAAGTCAACCAGGAGGCAAAACCAGCTGGGTGAAAAATTGGTTGACGAACGGGTAAACATTTATTCCGATCCATGACATCCTGATCTGCCTACCAGCCCATGGACTGGTGACGGAAGACCTCAGGAAAAAATGACCTGGATTGAAAAAGGTGTTGTTAAGAATCTTACCTATTCCCGATATTGGGCGGAAAAAAAAGGTGTAAAGGCAGTACCTGGCCCGGATGGTGTTATCATGGAAGGCGGCACCAAATCCCTTGAAGAACTGATCAAAGGAACTAAAAAAGGAATTCTGGTTACGCGCTTTGGTATATCCGCACCTGTTGATCCTCAAACTTTATTGCTCACCGGCCTAACACGCGATGGAACTTTTTATATTGAAAATGGCGAGATCAAATTTCCGATAAAAAATTTCCGCTTTAATGAAAGCCCGGTTATCATGCTGAACAACCTGGAAGAGTTAGGTAAAGTGGAACGTACGGTAAGTGTAGAATCAAATGTAAATTACCTGATCCCACCGATGAAGATCCGTGACTTTACGTTTTCAAGTTTATCTGATGCGGTTTAGGGAATATCTTTGATGAATGATGAATTGATCAAGTCGAGGATAATGATGGATGAGATTACAGAGAAATGATGTCCCTGGCTCAGTAGGTCAGGGATATTTTTTCCGTATTCATGACCGAAATGGTTCAGGATACCATGCAGATTTCTCACGGACTAGAAATTCGTTCCGTTTGTATAATTTAAGTCTTGTTAATAGCCTTAAAAAATTGAAATTGCATCTTACGGTATGCGCGACCAAAAATTTTTTCTTTACTCGTCTTCAATATGAATCCGGAGATTGGGATGTCGATCAGCGCATGCCAGCAAATCTTCTTAACTCACTGATTGAATATACCACGATACCTGTAGACACACAGGAAAATATTGTACCGCTGAACAGTTCGGAAATTTTTCGTTGTCCGTTTTGTTATCTCAGTGGTCATAAGCTTGTAGAGTTCACAGCAACAGGAACATGAAAATTTTGAAAAGTATGTACGCAATGGTGGCTTTGTATTTGTTGATGATTGCAATCATGATATCGATGGACTTTTCTCCAAATCATTCGAGGCGCAAATGGAAAAGATTTTTGGAGCAAGTGCATTGAAAAAAATTCCGAACAACCATCCGCTCTACTCCATGTTTTTTCAAGTTTGACGGACCTCCTACCACATCGCAGGAACTCAATGGATGGGGTGATGATATTGTTCACGATTATCTTAAAGCCATTGAAATCAATGGAAAGATCGGCGTGTTATACAGCAATAAAGACTATGGCTGCGAATGGGATTATGATTTCAGAAATAAAAGATTTTATAAAATTGACAATACAAGATTTAGTGTGAATATTGTATGTATGCTTTGATGAGGTAAGAAACAGTTAATGATTTGGTGATGTCTGATTTGATGATTGACCTTCGAAAATCAACAAGATCGACAATCACTAAATGTAATCGCTAAATCAACAGAATCATAAATGCAAAATGAACCGGAACTGGAAAAACAGCACAGACAGACAAGGAATTATCGGACAGCTTGGGGCGCTGAAGCAAGAAATAAAAAAAGTGATCGTTGGGCAGGAAGAAACGATTGATCAACTATTGATCACTTTTCTTGCCGGTGGTCATGCGTTGTTGGAAGGTGTTCCCGGGCTTGCAAAAACGCTGATGATCCGTACGCTCTGCCGATGCCATTGATCTGCGCTTCCGAAGAATCCAATTTACACCTGATCTGATGCCTTCGGATATCATTGGAACCGAAATTTTGGAAGAAGATCATACCACCGGGAAACGATTTTTCAAGTTTAATAAAGGCCCTGTGTTCGCAAATATCATTCTGGCCGATGAGATCAACCGTACTTCACCAAAAACGCAGTCCGCATTGCTGGAAGCCATGCAGGAATTTGAAGTGACTTATGCAGGCACAACCTATCCGCTGGAACGACCTTTTTTTATTCTGGCAACACAAAATCCCATTGAACAGGCCGGAACATTTCCCTTACCTGAAGCACAACTCGATCGCTTTTTACTTTATATCAATATCGATTATCCTTCAGCCGAAGAAGAACGATCGATCCTTGCAAGTACTACGGGAAAGAAGAGACTCAATCAATAAAGTTATTGAGGGAAAAAATATTCTTGAAGCACAACGATTCGTCAGGGAAGTTCATATTAACAGTGATCTAATTGATATGGTAAACCGAATCGTTCGGGCTACACGTCCTGGTGAAAGCGAAATTAACTATGTAAATGAATGGGTTCGCTGGGGCGCCGGACCAAGGGCAGGTCAAGCGATGATCCTTACCGCTAAAGCGCGGGCGCTGCTTCGTGGAAATTTTGCTGTTTACCCGGAGGATATTCATAAGGTTGCCTTTCCGGTCTTCGCCATCGCATTCTGATGAACTTTAAAGCCGAAGCAGAAGGCGTAACACCAGACCAGATCACCGCCAAACTGTTAGAAAGGATAACCGTCCCGTTAAAAATAATCACATCAAGTGAACACCGACGTTAAAGAACTACTCAAACCCGAACTATTGAACACAGTCAATGGGCTTGAGCTGATCGCACGGATCGTCGTCGAGGGATTTATGAGTGGAAGTAACAAGAGCCAGACCATCGGGTCCGGACAGGAGTTCAGTCAGTATAGAAGCTATGAACCTGGTGACGACCTTCGTCAGCTTGACTGGAAAATGTATGCAAGGTCAGAACGCTTATTATATCAAGCAGGCAGAGATCGAAACTAACATCACTGTAAAATTCATCCTCGATGCCAGTCATTCCATGGCTTATAGTGAAAAAGGAATAAGCAAGCTTCAATATGCCAAAGTGCTGACTGCCGCACTTGCCTATCTCGCACGAAAACAAAGTGATACTTTCGGATTATTTGCCGTTAACGATAAGAATATCCATGCGGTACAACCTAGATTTGAGCAACAGCAATTCATGCGTTTCCTTCATGCGCTCGTTGAACTGAAGAGCGAAGGCAAATGGAACAACGCTACCGGCATTGAAAGTATTTTCGATCGCCACGGAAAGGAAATGCTCATCTTCTTCTCCGACCTTTATGACAACGACAGCGATCTTCTTCGTTTTATTTCAAGTCTGAAGACGGCCAGGAACGAAGTGATCGTCTTTCAGATCATGGGAGAGGATGAAATGAATCTTAACTACAATGGCTCTTACACCTTTGAGGACCTGGAGTCACGGGAGCATATCAAGGCAGACACTGCCCTGCAGCAGAAGCAGTACGTTGATCGCATTCAGGAATGGATACGTCATTCAAGGCGGTGGATGCTGGAGAAACAGATCAGTTACCAGCTGGTGCTTATGAATGAACGTTTTGAAAAAGTTCTTCGCGACTTTTTGAAAGTTCGTAAAACACTAATGCGCTGATGATGTTCACTAATCCGATATGGCTGTGGGGATTGACCGGATTGATCATTCCGGTCGCGATCCACCTGCTGAGCCGCAAGGAAAGCAAGGTGATCAAGCTCGGTAGCGTTCGCCATATTCAGAATACCACCACGAAGCAATCTGTAAGCTTCCGGTTGAACGAGTTTATCCTGCTTTTGATAAGGTGCGCGTTGATCACTTTATTGGTACTGCTGTTAAGCGGTTTTCATGCCGGCAGCTTTCAACCGAATAAAGAAAAATGGCTTGTGATAGAGGCTGGTCTTGAAAACGATCAACAATTCAGCGCGCTTCGTGACAGTCTCGCGGAGCAGGGATACGAAGTGAGGGAGCTGAGCAACAACTTTCCGGCAATAGCCGGGAACGCGGATGGCCGTGAAGTTGACTACTGGAACCTGCTGGAGGATCTGAATGATAAGGATCTGGAGAAAGTAGTGGTTTTATCATGGAACAAGGTCCGCGGCTTTCATGGGAAAAGGATCCCTAAACCCGCTAATATCATCTGGATATCAAAAGAAACTGACTCCGTGCGATTTCCGCTTCAGGCTATAACACTGACACCAGACTCGGTTCTGCTGCGAACAGGCAGGTCGAATAGCCTCAGAACAGCGTTCGAAAATAACGTCATCATGAACAGCCAGGATGAGAAGTTGTATCGTGTTGATAGTGTGAAGACCATTTCCGTCGATCTTATATCTGATGAACAGCATGCATATGAGAAACAGATCGTTCTTGCTGCGCTTCAGGCTCTTGGATCCAATCAATTCTTCAATTTCGATATCAAAACTTCTGAAGAAAACAACGGAAATGCTGACTGGACAATATGGCTATCCGCTAAGGCCATTCCCAAAACGCTTTCGAAGAATATCATCAAAACCATTGAAGGGATTCATATGGACAATGCCCCGCTAATCGTCCAGCGCGAGGATTGCCAGAACTGCTGGTCTTTCACAAAAACATTGAACGAAGAAAATGCCTTAAAGTATCAGCTTCCGTTGGCGTTAGCAGCCACCATCAGCAGCGACATAAAGACGCCGCTTGATAGTACACTATCCATCAACGATCGGCGAATCCAATCGGAAGAAGTGAATTGGTCACACTCGGAACAAGCACCAAAACATCAATCCGTCTCTGAAACGACATCTGAGGCCAGCAGTGTCATTGCCGGTATTCTGATTTTGTTATTGCTGATCGAACGAATTCTTGCATTCCAGAGGAATCAATGAAAATAGAAGAGGTACGATATCAGCTTCAACGAACTACACGGAAATATCTCTTTATCCGTGTTGCCGAAATATTTATCGGCGCACTAGCCCTTGGATTGGTTGTCTTTGCGGTTTGCAGATCATTCACATTGTCGCTAACAGTCTCCGTTATTACTGCTGTGATTGCAGGTGCAATCTGTTTTATTGCTGTTGCTATCCGCAAGGAAATTCTTTACGTCACGACGGACGACCTGATACAATATATCAACCGGGAGTATCCACAGCTGGAGGAGAGCGGTGATCTGCTGGCGCGCGACGCCAACGACTTATCTGCCCTGCAGCGTCTGCAGCAGATCAAGACCATCCAGGTATTTGAAGGACTGTATTCTGAAGTCAGACTGCCCGTGAAAATTTCGAGGGCCATCGTTCTGCTGGTGATCAGTGCTGTCATAACGGTAACGCTATTGTACTTCTTCAATACACGGCCAGGTAACGTCACAACTGTAGGTTCCGGAAGTGCTTCTACAACACCCGATGCCAAGGTCGTTCTGCCAGCGGGTATTGAAAGCGTGTCTGTTAGTATCTACGCTCCCGGATACACGCGAATTCCAAAAAAAGAGCAACGTGCATTCAATCTGACGGTTCCCGAAGGAAGTACCGTAACCTGGAGCGTTCGGTTCAGCCAACCCAATGCTAAACCTCGGATCATCTACTATGGTAAAGACACGTTGTCGATGACCCAACTTGATCGGCATCTATTCACGGCCAAAAGGTCATTAACGGCAACCGGATTCTATCAACTTGCCTGGCGCAATACCGATGGTTCGAACAAGTATTCGGACTATTTCCAGATCGAGGTCAACCGTGACCTGCCACCAGTGGTCAAAATTGATAACCTCGACCAGTTCATTGAATTATCAATGGAGGATGATCTCCGGATCGATCTGAGATCGTCGCTGACCGACGACTATGGACTTGATGACGCTTTTATCATTGCAACCGTGAGCAAGGGCTCTGGTGAAGCGGTAAAATTCAGAGAAGAGAAACTGCGATTTGAAAAACCAGCACGTATCACTGGAAAATCAGTAGCCGCATCGTTGCGTATCGATATACCTAAGCTTGGACTTGATCCGGGAGACGAGCTCTATTTTTATGTTGAAGCTCATGATAATAAGACACCGCAGTTTAACAAAAGCCGGACTGAAACGTATTTTATTTCACTGCAGGATACAGCACAGATGACAACGTCAGTAGACCCGGGACTCGGAGTTGACCTGATGCCAGAATATTTCAGGAGTCAGCGCCAGATAATTATCGATACCGAAAAACTCTTGAAACAGAAGAAAAGTATTGCAAAACAGGAATTCAATTCTAAAAGCAATGAGCTGGGCTATGATGAGAAAGTACTAAGGCTTCGCTATGGTGAATTTTTAGGGGAAGAATTTGAGACGTCGATCGGGCCTTCTGATCATGGTCATCCAGAAGAAGGTGAAGAGGACGTCATGAAGCAATACGGACATCAGCACGATACCGAAAAAGAACATGCGTCGGCGGTTGAAGACAAGCCCCATGCGCATAATGAAGACGATAAAAAAGATGAAGATGATCCGGCCAAAGCTTATATGCACGCGCATGATAGCGAGGAGGAGGCCACCTTTTTTAATCAGTCGATCCGTTCAAAACTGAAAGCTGCTGTTTCTGTTATGTGGGATGCGGAGCTTCACCTGCGCCTGTTTGAACCCGAAAAGTCGTTGCCATTTCAATACAAGGCGTTGAAACTGCTGAAGGAAATAAGTCAGGATTCGAGGATCTATGTGCACAGGACGGGCTTTGATCCTCCCCCATTGAAAGAAGAAAAACGGTTGACCGGGGAATTATCGGAGGCCGGCAATTCTACGGCAAACAGATCGCATGGAGCGGCTCAAACTTTTCCGGCCATCCGGCAGGCGCTTGCCGCAATGGAAGCTCAAGCTCCTGATGATTTTAAGGTAACGCCACAAGTCAAATCATTGCTTATGAAAGCGGGGAATGAAATGTCAGCCGTAGCCCTTCAGCAACCCGCACGCTATCTGAAAAGTTTGTCAATGCTCAAAGCTTTATCGGAAGATGAACTTAAGGGCGACAACAGAGTAGTGGGAATTACCAGGATCAGGGCTGCTTTTTACAGTATCCTTCCCGTTGAACCATATAAAGCCAAAGCCGGATCGAATTCGTCGCATCCAATGGATGATGAATTCTTGAGGAAACTCAACGAATTATCAAAACAGGTCAAGAGATGACGATTGATCCCATTCTACCAGCCTGGCTGATACTGTTCGCTCTCGTACCACTGGCACTACTCTTCATCTTCCTCGAGTGGCGAAGAGCAGCAAGATTCAGATTCGCCAGGATCATGTCCGCGCTCATTATGGTCTGTTCACTGGCTGCAATATGTTTACGTCCCTCCCATTCAACGCTTGGGTCCGATAACGTTTTGCTACTTACCTCCGGTTATCGCAAAGCAACTGTTGACAGTCTTTTGAAGATTGACCCATCCTTGACAATCAAGCACGCCTCTGATGCAATACCTTATGAGGGATCAGCTGAAATAAACTCTTTCCGTGAATTGGACAGAGGCGGCGACATCGACGCTGTTGCCGGAATCGGTGTACCACGCTATGCGCTCGATAACCTGAAAGATCACTTTGCCTATTATCCTGCTGATCATATTGAAGGGATCACATCTATCTACCTGCCTGACGAGATCCGCAAGAGTTACAATCATTCGGTTTATGGCGTCTATCATGATCCAAAGAAAACAACCACGCTTTACCTTGAAAGTCCTGCCGGCAAACTGGACTCTGTTTCCCTTGGCAAGGGATCCAAGCCATTTCATTTTTCATTTACACCGCGCGCTTCAGGTAAAGTTTTATATAACGTATCAGCCCGGGACAGCGCCGGCCGATTGCTCACTGAAAAACTGCCGCTCTACATTGAAGAACCTTCGCCACTGAAAATCCTTATACTTCTGGGCTATCCGACCTTTGAAATACAATACCTGAAAAACTTTCTGGCACATCAGCACCATAAGCTTTCGGTGCGGTTTCAATTGTCGAAAGACATATTCCGATATGAGTACGCGAACAGAGGACCGATCCAGATAAATAGACTGACAAAAACAGGACTTCAGGAATATGACATCCTGATCGCGGACGTAGCATCGATCGCAAAACTATCTTCAGGAGAGACGTCCATCCTGAATCAATCGGTTAAAGATGGTCTCGGACTATTGTTAATGGTGAACACGCAGCCACCGGGGCGGATACCGGCTGATTTACTCCCGTTTGAACTTAGGAAAGTCAATCATGATACAACGAACGTTTCCATTGGAGCGACTGCTTTTAACCTTCCGGCAACGGCACTCAGACCCATTAACAATGAAAACCTACAATCTGTTATCGCGAATAAGAGTGGGGTAGTTGCCGGCTACGCGCCAAGTAACAGGGGCAAAGTGGGATTTCAATTACTTCAGGAAACATATAGATTATTTTTAAGGGGTGACTCACTTCGATACGGAATGCTTTGGTCGCCCCTTATTGATCGCGTGTCAAGGCGTGTTCGCAAGCCATCCACTATCCAAATGGACAGAACAAACCGGCTGTACGCAGATGAGCCCTTCGGGGTAGACGTGACCTCGTCAGCTTCAGCACCAACACTGCTTTCCGATAGCGTACAGGTTCCTCTTCAGGAAGATGAATTCATCGATGGACTGTGGCACACAACGGTATGGGCAGGCAAAGAAGGCTGGCATTTACTTCATACAAGCGACGGGGACTCGATAAATTATTATGTCTTTGAAAGCGGCGCATGGAATGCGTTGAGGACAGCAGTGCAGATCAAAGCCAACAGGATTAAAAGCCACGGAGCCTTACCTCAACATGCGCAATCTTTCATTCAGCAAAAAAAATATCCCCCGGTGTTTTTTTACATCTTATTTGTGATATCCGCTGGGTTTCTCTGGCTAGCGCCTAAGATCTAGAAACCGGCGCCTCAATGACACGGACAAGCTCATCGTACCAGTCTTTCCCATACTTGCGGATAAGTGGATCCTTGAGGAACTTATAAACAGGCACTTTCAATTCATGGCCTAACGCACAAGCTGGTGAGCAGATGTGCCATTTATGGTAGTTGAGCGCCTCGAAACTCTTCTTTTGGGTCACTCTTATCGGATAGAGGTGACATGAAATGGGTTTCTTCCAGCTGATCTCCCCGTCATTGTAAGCCTGTTCAATACCGCATTTCAGTATGCCTTTCTTATCATATATCGCGTATACACACTCCCGGCCTCCTATTACGGGCGTACATAACTCCCCCTCGTCATCAACAGTGTGCGTTCCCTGCCGCTCGATCTCTGCGATGCCTTCGGGGCTGAGATATTTCTTTACCTGGGGATATATTTCTTCCAGGATCGCGAGCTCTTCTTCGAGCAACGGCGCGCCAAAGTCGCCCTCCACACAGCAAGCTCCTTTGCACTTATCCAGGTTGCAGACAAATTCCTTTTCTTTTATATCGTCTGAGACAAGTACTTCCCCAACTTTTATCATTCTGTAAAGTTAGCAAAAAGTCTATGGTCCCAAGCCTGGGTGAATCGGGGAAGATCACCTCATCTCCGCTGTGCCCGCCTCAAGCTGGTCTATGCACACAAGTCGCTAGGTATTGTACCAATCTTCGGTGTTCGACATCTTGATATGAGGGCGTAACACCTTACAATAAATCCAGATGTTGTGCCATGAGTAGTACTCATTTAGCCCTTGTTGTGTGTTTTTTCAGCAACAAGCGCACGCACGTGGAGTACTACTCACGCAACCCATTTCACGTCGTCGCAGAGTCTCCCGTTTCGGGGACTCTGCGTTTTGATGTCACTGTCTTCGTACCGTCAGAGTCCCCGAGACGGGAGACTCTGCGGTGAATAAAGTAGTTCTCATTGGACACCAAATTAATAGTTCTCGGTCAGCCTGAAAAACACACAACAAAGGCGACGCTTGTAGGCTCATCGCAGTCCTCATCTGAAAGAATGTTACCCTCAAAGATTGGTCACAGCAAGGAACTTGTGTACACAGAATAGCTTAAGGAGAAGGGAGCCTTAGAAACATGATCTTGGGCGAGATTTAGGTTGTGGTGCGACCGTTCAAAACAACTCGTATTGAAAGTGCTCGCTGGCATTAACTTCCTTTTGGATAGCCTGCGTAGAAAACTGACGGGAAAAAAAGCCAACATAATATGCGGGTAGCTCCATCATTTTTGACTGAAGCTTATGAATTGAAATGGCGGCGTTCAGCCCCATTACAAGCATATTATTTTGGTAAAGCCTCACAAGCTTCCTGTAGAAATGAAGATTGCTCTCCAATCGTGTTAGTTGAGTAAAATGTGTCTCTCCAATGAATCTCTTCAGGATATCAGCTTGCTCTTGCACGTAATAGGTGCAATTCATGCGCTTATTCAGTACGAATGTGAAGGGTATCAGCAAGCTAAAGCCCATCGCTGCCAGTTTATTGATCACTTGCAGTGAGATGTTCATGGAAAAAGGATCGATAAGACAGACTACAGCAACATTGTTTCCAGCCCTGACAGCAGTGTGCGAATTCAGTTCATCCATGGATATACCATCCGGAGTATGGAGGACTATGACATTTCTGGTAGGAAAAAAACGCTTGATACGATTTTCCAGGACCGAGGCCTGCTCTGAATCTTTTTCACATAAAATCCATTTAGTAAAAGGGAGAGATGAAGACATCGACTCCAGGCACACGCCTGGAAATACCAGTTTTTCATGTCCAACGGAAAAAAGTCCGCTTCCCGGGTAGAGGTCGACGAAAATAATTTCATCAGCCTTTGATGAGGCGTTCATGATGAAGGCCTGTAAGTAACTCTGTATCACCTGAACCTTTACTTTAAACCAAGGCTCCGCGGCTGTTATGCTTAGTCCATCAGCTTGAAAATTTGGAACTGAAGCGCGCGATTTTAAGTTCAAAAAGTTATATGTTTAGCATTTTACGAGTCCCCAAAATTAGGTTGTGTTCAATGTAGTTGAAAGGCCAATACTCCAGATCAAGAAATTAAAAAATTTTAGTTCATCAGGGGATTGAAGAAAATGCGGTTCTTAACTTGCGCCCAATTATGACGGAATTATTTAGAGAGTTTGAATGAGCCCCAGTATGAGGGTGTTGTGAATACTGAAGGGCCATGTATGCTTATCGCGGGCGCGGGATCCGGCAAGACAAGAGTTCTGACTTACAGCATTGCCCACCTCATCCAGCAACGGTGTCGATGCCTTTAACATCATGGCGCTCACTTTCACCAATAAAGCAGCGAATGAGATGCGTGATCGTATTGAAAAAGTAGTCGGCAGTGATGCCCGCAATCTTTGGATGGGAACCTTTCACTCTGTTTTTGCCCGTATACTTCGGGCAGAAGCGCATCACCTCGGATATCCAAATAACTTTACGATCTACGATACGGATGACTCCAAGACACTGGTCAGACACATCGTGAAGGAAATGGGCCTTGATGACAGCGCCTACAAAGCCAGCACTGTTTTCAATCGTATCTCTGCAGCAAAAAACAGCCTGATCAGCTGGCAGGATTATCTCAATAATCCTGAGCTAATGGGCGATGATGCTGCCAACCTTCGCCCTGAAATCGGAAAGATCTACAGAGCTTATGCTATGCGTTGCTTCAAAGCCGGCGCAATGGATTTTGATGATCTTCTCTTTAATACCGATAAACTTATTCAAGGAACATCTGGATGTGCTGAACAAATATCAGCACCGGATCCATTATGTGCTGGTTGATGAGTTCCAGGATACCAACCTGTGCCAGTATTTCATTATCAGAAAGCTCGCCGCCGTCCGGCAAAATATTTGTGTAGTGGGCGACGATGCTCAGAGCATTTATGCATTTCGGGGAGCAGACATCACAAACATTTTAAATTTTGAGCGCGACTATCCTGATCTGAAGATCATCAAGCTCGAACAGAATTACCGATCTACCAAAACATTGTAAACGCCGCAAACTCCGTTATCAAAAAGAATCGCGCACAGCTCCCTAAAAATGTCTGGACAGCAAATGAAGAAGGTGGGCTGATCGAACTCATCAAAGCGGTATCTGACAATGAGGAAGGACGACTTAGTAGCCTCTTCCATCTTCCAGGAGAAGATGCAGCACCAGCTAACGTTCAGCGACTTCGCCATATTGTATCGCACCAACAGCCAGTCCCGGGCAATTGAAGAAGCCTTGCGCCGGATGAACATTAAGTACAAAGTTGTGGGTGGATTGTCTTTCTATCAACGCAAAGAGATCAAGGACCTGCTGGCATACATGCGATTTACAATCAATCAGCAGGATGAGGCTTCTTTCCGGAGGATCATCAACCTGCCAAAGCGTGGCATCGGTGATTCAACGGTCGATAAGATCATTGTAGCTGCCAACGATCACGCGATCTCGATATGGGAAGTTTTGCAGCATGCCCAGTCCTTTATTGGCGGACGCGCCGCCACTCCGTTAGAAGATTTTGTGGCCATGATCAAGCGTTTTGGTATCGAAGTGGAACGAAAAGACGCATATGATGCTGCTTTTGAAATCGCCAAAGGGTCGGGCCTGCTTCGCGAACTCTATGAAGATAAAACAGTCGAAGGGCTTAAGCCGTTATGAGAACGTTCAGGAATTGCTCAATGCTATCAAAGAATTTGTGGATGATCCGGAACGACAGGAAAAAGGCCTTGGATCATTCCTGCAAGAGGTCTCATTGATCACCGGCCAGGATGAAGACAAGGATAAAGATCCTGAAAAAGTTACGCTGATGACCATCCACATGGCAAAAGGACTGGAGTTCAGAAACGTATATATTGTTGGACTGGAGGAAGATCTCTTCCCTTCACAGATGATGCTGAGCAGCAGGGCTGAGCTGGAGGAAGAACGAAGACTTTTTTACGTGGCCATAACCCGGGCACAAAAAAGCCTGTTTTTGTCCTATGCGTTGACCCGCTATCGTTTTGGCAGGCTTGAAGAACTGCGAACCAAGCCGCTTTCTGGATGACGTTGACCAGTCTTTTATAAAGGTGAGCACCAAGTTTGCAGGGCTTGAATCAACGCCGCCTCCTAATCAGCAATATGCCAAGACACTGGTCAATGGCATCAAAAAGACCATTTCCTCTGCCCCGGTGGTAAAGGCCTCCGGTTACAAGGCTTCGACGGATTTTTCGCCCAGCGATACCTCAGCCTTAAAAGAAGGCATGAAGGTTGAACACCCTAAATTTGGGTTCGGAATGGTTACGCACATGGATTTCAGTGGCGCTGACCGGAAAGCAAAGATTAATTTTGACGATTTTGGGGAGAAAACCTTATTGCTTAACTTTGCTAAACTCAAAATCCATGTATAGCTATAGCGTTTAGCTGTCAAACCGTGGTGGCAGGATTTTAATGACCACCTTTACATTACAAAATCAATACTACAAACAAGTCGCATGCAAATAGGAGAATACAACTCTTCAGCGTCCACATATTATTCTAAAAGAATACGGACGCAATGTTCAAAAGCTAGTTGAATACCTTCGAAGTATTACCTGACATTGAAAAAAGGACAGAATTGGCGTACACGCTTATCGAACTGATCAAACAACTTACACCAAGCATCAAAGAACAACCGGATAACCCTCAACGTCTGTGGGACGATCTGTACATCATCGCCGATTTTGTCTTGGATGTGAACAGTCCTTATCCCAGTCCTGAACGTGAGATTCTTTTCAAGAAGCCGATGAAGATGATGTATCCGAAAAATGATGTGCGCTTCAGACATTATGGAAAGAATATCGAAAAGCTTGTTAAGGAAGCTTTGAAGAAAGACGATCCTCAGGAACGTGAAGAATCGATCATTTACCTCGGCAAGTTGATGAAGACATTCTATGGCAACTGGAATAAAGAAACACTTGGATGATTCTGTTATCCTTAGCGATATTCAGGCTATGTCCGGCGGAGCGCTGAATATGACCATTGAAAAAGTAAGCGAAGATAACCTGTTTGAGAAGCTCTATAAGGAACGTAAAAAAGTAAGACCTCAGGGATGGTCAGCCTGGTGGTCAGGGACAGGGTAGACGGAAATCATCAGCCTTCGATAACAATCAGGGTGGCGGTCATCGTCCATTCAATAAGAACAAGAACAATAACTTCCGCAGAAGAAGAGATCAATAGAGTAACATACACGTCTGGTTATCAGGATTTAAGGCCATTTTTTCCTTATTGATCAAGTATCAATGAGTGTTTTCAAAATCAAGGGAGGAAAAAAATTGAAAGGCGAGATCATCCCGCAAGGCGCAAAAAATGAAGCATTACAAATTCTCAGCGCCACGGTTTTGTCAGCCGAACCCATTACCATCCACAATGTTCCTAATATTGTTGATGTCAATAAGCTCATCGAACTTATTGGTGATCTATGGGTCAAAGTTGAAAAACTTGGACCGGAGTCATACCGGTTCACGGCTCAACGATCAATATCAAAATTTTTAGAAACGGAAGAATACCGAAAAAAGGCTGCAGCCCTCAGGGGATCCGTTATGTTGTTGGGCCCAATACTGGCGCGCTTTGGAAAAGCCACGATGCCAAAGCCCGGCGGTGACAAAATCGGAAGACGCAGGCTTGATACACACTTTCTGGGATTTCAGAAACTTAGGCGCCAAATTCAACTTTGATGCCGAAGAGCATCTTTTCACACATCGATGCATCCGAACTAAAAGGCTGTTATATGCTGCTTGATGAAGCATCCGTTACCGGCACAGCTAATATTGTGATGGCAGCGGTACTGGCTAAAGGAACGACGACCATTTACTATGCCGCATGTGAGCCATACCTTCAGCAACTTTGCCTGATGCTGAATCGCATGGGTGCAAAGATCAGCTGGCATCGGCTCCAACCTGTTACCATTGAAGGTGTAAAAACTTGGTGGTACGGAACATACGCTTCTTCCGGATATGATCGAGATCGGCAGTTTCATAGGCTTAGCTGCCATGACGCAATCTGAAATTACCATCAAGAATTGCAGGATCGATATGCTTGGGATCATTCCTGATATCTTCAAGAGACTCGGCATTAAGATCGAATTCAGGGGAGATGATATTTATATTCCATCGCAGGAGCGATATGAAATTGAAACGTTCATCGATGGTTCTATCCTTACCGTCTCTGATGCACCATGGCCCGGCTTTACGCCCGATCTGATCAGTATTGTACTTGTTATCGCAACGCAGGCAAAAGGAACAGTGCTGATCCATCAGAAAATGTTTGAAAGCCGTTTGTTCTTTGTCGATAAGCTTATTGATATGGGTGCTCAGATCATTCTTTGCGATCCTCATCGCGCTACCGTTATCGGACTGGACAGAAAACAACAATTGAAAGGTATTAAAATGTCTTCTCCCGACATTCGTGCAGGGGTAGCGTTGTTGATTGCAGCCTTTCCGCCAATGGAACCAGCGAAATTTCAAACATCGACCAGATCGACCGCGGCTATCAGAATATTGACGGCACGCTTAAGAGAATTGGGGGCGGATATTCGAGCGGGTTGGTTAAATTCTGATGAGCATGCTGACCACGCCCTTGTTGGAGTGCCTGCCTGTCAGACCTGCTCACGACACCATCGGAAATGCCAAACTAATAAGTTCTCGGTCAAGCCTCAAAGAATCACCAACAACGGCGGCAGTGAGCAATGTTCGTGCATAAATAAACTCCCGACGCTCATAGAAAGACATCCTGCTCGGTTATTCTCTCACAACGTCTATCTCCATCCCCACCGGACAATGATCCGATCCCAGATACTGATTATAGATCATCGCATCTTTTACCTTATTGATCAGGTTTTCTGTAACTAAAAAATAATCGATCCTCCATCCCGTGTTTTTCGCGCGGGCATTGGTAACATAGTTCCAATAAGTATACTTCACCTCCTCCGGATAAAAACGCCGGAAGGTATCAACCCATCCGCTCTCAAGCAATCTGGTAAACCCGTCGATCTCTACCTGCGTATAGCCTGCGGATTTGTTATAGTTTGCTTTAGCGTGGCGATGTCAATAGGTTGATGTGCAACATTAAGATCACCACAGACGATCACAGGTTTTCTGCGTGCCAGCCAATTAATATAGTCCATGAATTCCTTGTCCCAACGGGCGCGATAATCAAGACGATGTAATCCTTCTCCGGCATTGGGCGTATAGACCGTCGTCAAAAAATATGTGAGGTATTCCGCCGTGATAACCCTTCCCTCCTGATCATGCTCCTCGATTCCCATGTCATAAGTACACTGAAAGCGGCTCCTCCTTGCTAAGGATGGCCGTTCCCGAATAACCTTTCCGTGCTTTTGAAGAATTAACAAATGTGTGATAACCCGTAAATTGCTCAAGCGTGACATCACCTCTTCTAGCCACCCTTTGTCTCCTGCAAGCAAAAAATATCAGGGTCCATCGTCTTCACATCCTGGAGAAAATCTTTTTTGATAATGGACCGGATACCATTCACATTCCAGTTGACCAGGTGAAGCGACATATAGATGATTTTGTTTAAAGCTTCGAGTTTAGCCCAAAGTTCAGACTCTGGCAATCTAAACTTTCCGGAAGAACAGAAACAAAAAGTCCTGCACCTTTCAGGGCAGGACTTAGAAATATCCTCATCAGGATTCAGGCCTTCTTCTTCGCCTTGAATTCTTCCTTGATTTTTTCAATATCCACGTTTTTGATCACAGGCTGAAAATTCTGGATCTTAAGCGACTGACGTCTTACAGCTGATTTTGCTTTGTCTTTGCGGCCTTTTCTCTTGAGTCTCGTAACTGGCATACTTTCGATTCTTTAAAGGAGCGCAAAAATAGGTTGATTTCCCGGCTTTCCAAAAGGTATTTCAGAAAAAAACTCAAGCTGAAGTGCCCAAAATAAGGTTTTACCGATCACCCCAGCGGAATAGCACGTTCCCCAAATTGGCCAGGAACTATCCACTATTGACCCTGGACATTATTACCTTGCGCCCTGATATGGAAAAACCAACACTGCCAAAGGGAACACGCGATTTCGGCCCGGCTATCATGGCTAAGAGACAATTTATATTGGACAACATCCGGAAAGTCTTTCAAAATTTTGGATTTCAACCACTTGAAACTCCAGCCATGGAAAACCTCTCCACCCTCACGGGAAAATACGGCGAAGAAGGAGACCAGCTGCTGTTCAAGATCCTTAACTCCGGTGATTTCCTCAAAGATGCAGACGCCGGAAAATTAAACGCGCGTGACTCTAAAAAACTAACGGGAGACATATCCGAAAAAGGACTCCGCTACGACCTTACCGTGCCTTTCGCCAGGTACGTCGTCATGAACAGGTCTGAAATTATATTCCCCTTTAAACGCTACCAGATACAGCCCGTCTGGAGAGCCGATCGCCCGCAAAAAGGAAGATATCGCGAATTCTATCAATGCGATGCTGATGTAGTGGGCACAACTTCCCTGATCTGTGAAGTCGAGATCATTCTCATGATCCGCGAAATATTTGATCGATTAGGTGTGAAAGATTATGTTATCAAGATCAATCACAGAAGTGTTCTTTCAGGAGTCGCCGAAGTGATCGGCGCGAGTGATAAAGAGAGCGCGCTCTTTGTCGCGATTGACAAACTCGATAAGGTTGGACCGGTAAAAGTCAAAGAAGAACTTTTGTCAGCAGGCATCAATGAAAAGAATATCATCTCTCTTTTTGAAATGCTGGACGTGAAAGGATCAACGATCAACAAACTGGCATTCCTCACCTCCCGTTTTGACAGCGCGGTAAATGGAAAGAACGGTTTGCGCGATCTCCAGGAAGTGCTCAATATGCTAACTCATTTCGAACAAAAGGATGACCACGTGGAATTCGATGTATCACTCGCCCGTGGACTGAGTTATTATACGGGTTGCATTTTCGAAGTAAAGATCAATAACACCGGACTGGGAAGCGTCAGTGGCGGCGGCAGGTATGACAAGCTTACCTCATCTTTCGGCGATAAAGACAACCTGTCGGGAGTGGGATTTTCATTCGGCGTCGACAGGCTTTATGATTCACTTGAGATACTCAACCTGTTTCCGAAAGACTCGCAGATGTCTTCTTCAAAAGTCCTTGTATGTCATTTCGACGAAGAAAGTCAGATATATGGTATGCACGTAGTTTGCGCACCTCCGCGCCGCATCGATTCCCTGCGAGATCTATCCCGACCACGTTAAGATCAAGAAGCAGCTTGACTATGCAAACAAGAAAGCGATCCCTTATACGATCGTCATCGGATCCGAAGAAATGCAAAGCGGCTTGCTTGCGATCAAGGACCTGCAGAGCGGTGTGCAGGAGAAAATGACGTTGGAGGACATCATTGCAAAACTGGTTGCCTTGCCATATGTGATTGTCCTTCACCTCCAAGACGCTATGAGTCTAAGTACCGCTAAGAACTTCGCGGTACTTGGCGTGCTTCGCGTCTTAGCGGTGAAGCTTCCACTTCATAGAATTCTCTTAACTTTGAGCCTCCATGCACATACATTTCATCTCCGACAAACAACTGACGCTCGATGTATTGTCGTCTGTTTTGTCCGGTGATGTCGGGATCGCGCTTTCAGAAGATGCCAAACATAAGATCATACAATGCCGCGACTATCTTGATAACAAATTAAAGAAGTCTACGCAGCCGATCTATGGCATCAACACGGGGTTCGGTTCGCTATACAACCGTCACATTTCCCATGACCAACTGGAGAAGCTCCAGGAAAATCTTGTTAAATCACACGCTTGTGGTGCGGGCCCGGAAATACCCAGTGATATCGTGAGGCTGATGCTTTTTTTGAAAGTGCAGTCTCTGTCATATGGGTACTCTGGCGTGCAACTTTCCACCGTTGAACGTCTCGTTGACATGTTCAATGAAGATGTGTTGCCACAGGTTTTCGAAATGGGCTCACTCGGCGCGTCCGGGGATCTCGCGCCACTTGCACATCTAACGTTACCGCTATTGGGAATAGGTGATGTGTGGCATAACGGCTCCCTTCAGCCTGTAGAGAAAATTGAAAAAAAATTTGCTTGGCAATCCCTTCACCTTGGGGCCAAAGAAGGACTAGCCCTTTTGAATGGCACGCAGTTCATGAGTGCCTATGGATCATGGATCGTTTATCATGCCCACCGGCTCCTCGAACTATCGTCTATCATTGGTGCATTATCGCTCGATACATTTGATGGTCGCGCGGAGCCATTCGCGCCAGCCGTTCACAGGATCCGACCGCATGCAGGTCAACTCAAGATTGCGGCTCGGATCAAAACTTTGCTGGAAGGCAGCGAATTGATAAAGCAACCGAAAAAACATGTTCAGGACCCCTACTCCTTCCGTTGCATGCCACAAGTACACGGCGCAAGCGCCGATGCTGTCGATTATGTTACAAATGTTTTCCTCGTAGAAATCAATAGTGTTACCGACAATCCGAATGTTTTCCCTGAAACAGATACAATTATTTCAGCCGGAAACTTTCACGGTCAGCCGCTCGCCATTGCCCTTGATTTCATGGCCATTGCCCTTTCAGAACTCGGCAGTATTTCAGAAAGGAGAACTTACCAGCTGATTTCAGGCGCCAGGGACCTCCCGAATTACCTTGTTGCAAATCCCGGTATTAATTCGGGTCTTATGATTCCTCAGTATACAGCCGCATCCCTTGTAAGTCAGAATAAGCAGCTCTGCACGCCCGCCTCCGTAGATTCGATTGTTACGTCAAACGGACAGGAAGATCATGTCAGCATGGGCGCAAACGCTGCGACCAAGGGATACAGGGTAGTAAACAATTTATATACAATACTGGCCATTGAGTTGATGACGGCCTCTCAGGCGCTTGTTTTCAGAAGACCTCTAAAGACTTCGGCGTTCCTGGAGAGATTTGTGGATAATTTCAGGCAACATGTACCGTTTATAGAAGATGACCGTGTACTACACCTGGATATCAAAAAAGCTGAGGAATTTTTGAAAAGCTGGGACTCGTCTTCATGAATTTTAAGTGTATTATAATTTTCCTGGCGTTTGTTATTGGCTGTATCCCGGCTTTTGCCCAGCCTTTTGTCAGCGATCTCGGAAGATTTGAAGTTGATTTTAACAGGGGCTGCGTTCCGCTGACCGTCAATGTAACTATCCGTGCTCCTTTTGTTTGCAACGGCGCCAATCCGTGCGACATGGATTTTGAAAGCAACAACCAGTTTCAGGCACTGACATTCTCTCACACCTATGCGCAACCTGGCACATATACGCTGAGAATATTGTTTCAGGCATCAGGTTTCGATCAGATCACCATCCGGGTCGATCCTGATACCCCACCTGCATTTGAGATCTACCGATGCGAATCCAATACTATACAGGTCAAAATTACGGACACCAACTATGACGATTATGTCGTCGACTACAACGATGCTTCGCCTGTCGCGATCGCCCCGCCTGGCGGCACTGTTAATCATATCTATGGCTCAATCGGAACCAAGCTGGTTACTGTAAGGGGCAGACGCCTGGGAACAGCTAATAACTGCAGTCCGGCAATCCAATCAGTAAACATCACTCCCACCTTACCCATACCAATCATATCTCAACTTGAAATACTGGACAATGCCAGCATTAAGCTGGACTGGAACGGAGAAGCGAACATTCTTTATAACGTATACATCGCCACGAACTCCACAACCTTTCAATTCTTACAATCCGTGTATGGACTTAATACTCTCACCGTCGAAAATCTGAGGACTGACAACAACTATTATTGCTTCGTGGTCAGAGTCTACAATCCCTGTATCATGGCGGAAATTCCATCCAATATAATTTGCAGCGCAGATCTTGATGCAACGGCCCTCAATGGACTTAACAGGCTTACATGGGCAACGAACGCGATAGGCGTAAGCTCATATGCCATCTCAAAGACCAATGGCACCCCACTGGTGGCCTCACCAGGACAAACTACCCTGGATGACCCCGATGTTGTCTGCGGCACTGATTATTGTTATCAGCTTACAACACTTTATACAAACGGAAGTCAAAGCATTTCACTCGAAAGGTGCGCGACCGCTTTCTCCACGCAAATACCTTCGACCATTCAAAACATTTCCACCCGTGTTGCAGGAGCCAACAACAGCCTCGATCTCGTTTGGATACAGGATCCGCTGTTCAGTGTGACATCTTATGATATCCTGAAGGATGCAGTTGTTGCTGGAACTTCTACTGTTCCATCGTTCACGGATAGCAACTACACCCCTGATCCGCCGCTGTGTTATACAATATCATACACCGACGCGTGTGGCAATAAGAGTCTAACAAGTTTACCAGCATGTCCAATACTTCTTACAGGGAATTTACAGCAGGACAATACAATCAGTCTAAACTGGACGGGTTACAACGGTTGGATCAATGGAGTAGATCACTATGAAGTTGAAAAATTTGATGCTCAGGGGGTCTTACTCCAAACCTACAACACTGGCTCCGCAATATCGCTTCTCGATGATGATGAAGACCTGGAAAATCAGATCTATGTCTATCGCATAACGGCTTATGCGATCCAGGCTGGCGTTGTCGAATCTATATCAAACTCTATCACAATCATCAAGGAGCCGAATCTCTTTCACCCCAATACATTTACACCTAACAACGATGGATTGAATGATACCTTTAAAGTGTTTGGACAGTACACAGCCAGGGTGGAGTTCAAAGTGTTCAACAGGTGGGGTGAGCTGCTCTTCATAACAACCGATCTCAGTCTTGGATGGGATGGTACCTACAAGGGCAATGCCATGCCTGAGGGTACATATGTGTTTCGCGCTTTCCTCACGGATTTTACCGGAAGAACTTTTGAAAGGTCAGGTAATGTTCTCCTCTTGCGCAAGCGCGAATAACTATTTCGCATATTCTCTATCTTTGAGCAATTCATTCTTAAAAATTAGGCTGCATATGTTTGATATGATGAAAATGATGGGCAAGATGAAAGAGGTTCAGGCCCGCATGAAAGAAGCACAGGATAACCTGGATAATATCCGGGCTCACGGTGAATCAGGAGCCGGCATGGTGAAGGCAACAGTTAATGGCAAAAAACAGTTGTTAGCGCTCGATGTTGATCAGGCACTGTTGAAAGGTGACGACAAAATCATCTTGCAAGACCTGATCGTTGCAGCCGTGAACAAGGCTAATGAGGAGGCTGAAGCTGCTGCCAAGGAGGAGATGCGCAAGAGTACAGATGGACTTCTACCCAATATCCCAGGACTGGATCTTAGCGGCTTTATGGGATGAGCCAGACGGCTATTGTCATCCTCAACTACAACGGTGAGCAGTTGCTCCAGCAGTTCCTTCCGATCGTTGTTCAACACTCGGAACAAGCAAGGATCATAGTCGCAGACAATGCCTCTACTGATCGATCTGTCGCCATGGTCAGACAGAACTTTCCATCCGTTGAAATTATTGAGCTTGATGCAAATTATGGTTATAGTGAAGGATACAACCGGGCTCTTGGGAAGGTGGTTGCTGACTACTATGTACTCTTGAATTCTGACGTTGAAGTAACCGCCGGATGGCTGACTCCGATGACCGCTTTGCTCGATCAACATGAAGCAATTTCAGCGATACAACCCAAGATCCGTTCGTACAAGCAGCGGACGAAGTTTGAACACGCTGGTGCGGCGGGTGGATTCATTGATTCGCTAGGCTATCCATTTTGCCGTGGTCGCATGTTCGATCATGTTGAGGAGGACAATGGCCAATACAACGACACGCGCGAGACGTTTTGGGCATCCGGTGCATGCATGGTTATCCGATCGGCATCGTTCCACCAATTCGGAGGCTTCGATAAAGATTATTTCGCGCATATGGAGGAGATCGATCTCTGCTGGAAACTCCATCGCGACGAACAAAAAGTATACTATTGTGGAGAGAGCACGGTCTTTCACATAGGTGCCGGGACGCTTACCTACGGCCATCCACGCAAGATAATGCTGAACTTCCGAAACGGGCTGTTCATGATCTTCAAACACTTCGCTATAACTGAGTTGCTATACAAATTTCCACTGAGATTGTTCCTGGACTGGGTCGCCTGTGTGATGTTTATACTACAGGGGAAGTGGAGAAATGGCGCATCGATTCTACAGGCTCACCTGCTATTCGTCGGAAATCTGGGTCGGGAAATAAAGAAGAGAAGACTGTTGCACAGGGCGTATCCGCGCTACTCACGGGCGGGGATCAAGCGGGGTTCGATCGTTTTTGACTTTTACGTGCAGGGAAAGAAGCGCTTTTCTTAATAATCCCAAATTGGCGTGCGTCTGCGGAGGTGCTTCCGCATATTCATGATAAATGCCAAAGAAAGATAAATTATTACCGGTGATCCGAATGTTATGAACGATGCATAAATGAAGAATAATCGGATGCTTGATGTTGCAACACCCAATTTTTCTCCGAGATTGGTACAAACACCAAAGGCATAAGTTTCAAAAAAATGCTGGATTTTATCCGTTACTCGCTCCATACTACCAGGCTTTTCTAAACTTTCGACTCTCCTAAAAGGTTAATTTATCGACCAAAAATCAGTGCCTACAAATATAACGTCGCCGGCCCTTTTAAAATGACGGAATCTTCATATTTTTTTGACTATTATTGCAAAAAAATACACGTAAGTATACTTTTGCAACCTGTTTAAAATCAACCATAAATCTAAAAATCCAATGAGAAAAGTAGTTTACTCATTTCTGATCTTCGGCGCATTGAGCCTTGCGGGCTGTACACTGCCCAAGATGGTGAAAATGTCTAAAGAACAACAGCTGACGGTCACACCTAACCCGCTGGAAGTTCACAAGGATACTGTCGCCTTCGATATGGCAGCAAATCTTCCTGTTAAGATGCTAAAGAAAGGTACTGTCTATACAGTCAACACTTTCTATAAATATGGCACAAGTGAAGTTGCGCTTGGAACCGATCCGCTTTCAAGGCTGAAGATTATCCAAATGCAAAGACTGAACAACCTAAAGTAACAAAAAGCTTCTTCTTCCCTTATCAGCCTGCCATAAAGACTGGCACACTTGAAGTAGAAGGTGTTGCTTCTAAAGGTGAAAAATCAAAAGCATCTCCACGGATGCCTGTTGCTACCGGCATGATCACAACTTCTAAACTTGTTAAGCCTGTATATTTTGCGGCGTTCGCAGATCATGGATACAACAATCAGGAAGAACTTGTGCCTGTTATCATCCCTGATTTCATTTTCGAACAAGGAAGATCTGTACTGAGAACAACCGAAATCAAGAGCGCTAAAGGAAAAGCAACTCGATGCATTTATCGCTTCAAAGAATGCAACACGCACAGTAACCATCACTGGTACTCACTCTCCTGAAGGTGCTGAGCGTATCAACGCTAAACTTTCTCCTGATCGTGCTGCTGCGATTGAAAAATTCTATCGCGCAGCAAATGAAGAAGTATGATTACAAAGGAAAAGCTGATTCTATCAACTTCATCCTGAAACCTGTTATCCAGGATTGGAACTGAATTCAAAAATGCACTTTCTTCTTATGAAGGAATTTCTTCTGAAGAAAAAGCTGAATATCTGAATATCATCAACGCTGGCGGATCTTTCGAAGCACAAGAAAAACAAATGAAAAGATTGAAGACTTACAGAAAAGTTTTCAAAGATGTTTATCCTAAATTGAGAACTGCAAAGACTGAAATCCTTGTTGTAAAAGATAAAAAGACAGATGCTGAAATGTCTGTCTTGTCAAAACAAGTAACACAAGGTACACTGTCAGCCGATACACTTTCATTCGAAGAAATGATGTATGCTGCAACACTTACTCCTTCACTGGAAGAAAAAGCTGCTATCTATGAAGCGGCTACTAAAAAAGGTTCAAACTGGAATGCTCACAATAACTTAGGTGCGGCTTACATCGCTCAGGCTATTGAAAATCCTAGCAATGCAGCTGCTCTGGCTGACAAAGCTCTGCTCAACTTGAGATTGCTGCCAAGCTTAACGAAGCTCCTGAAGTTCATGCTAACCTCGCTTCTGTTCATATGATTAAAGGAAATGCTTATGCTGCTTACAACCATGCAAGCCAAGGCACTTAGCGCAGGTCTTCAAGGTGACAACGCTGCCGGCGTAAATGGTGTGAAAGGTGCTGCTGAAATCGTAAAAGCTCAATATGCTGCAGCTGTTTCTTCTGAATCTGCTGCAACCGACAATGCCGATAACCTTTTCAACAAAGGACTTGCTCAAGTACTGAACAAAGATTATCAAAATGCCTTACTTCGTTCAACGAAGCTACTGCAAAGAACAGCAACCTGGCTGTTGCTTATTATGGTGCCGCCGTGCTTCAGCCCGTCTGGGAAATGCTGATGACGTTGTAAGTAACCTCTCAAACGCTGTTAAGAGCGATCCTTCTTTGAAAGAAGCTGCTTTGACGATCTTGAATTCGCAAAGTTCAGCAGCCACTGAAACTTTCAGAAACGCATTGAAATAAACTGACCGACCTACTAGTTAAAAGAAGCCCTCCCGGCAATGTCGGGAGGACTTTTTTATTTGCGCCTATCAACAAAAGTTCTCTAATTCTTTTATTCTGTTCAGCACTGACCCTATTTTTACGCCTTTCTGAAAGATTGTTATGAGAGAAATCCAATTTAGAGAAGCCCTTCGCGAGGCCTTGAATGAAGAAATGCGAAGGGATCCCAGTGTATTCCTTATGGGTGAAGAAGTCGCTGAATACAATGGCGCTTACAAAGTAAGCCAGGGGATGCTGGACGAGTTCGGGCCTGAACGGGTAGTGGATACTCCCATCTCGGAGCTTGGTTTTGCCGGGATCGGCGTAGGTGCCGCCATGAACGGTCTCCGACCCATCATTGAATTCATGACATTCAATTTTTCCCTGGTCGCCATCGATCAGATCATCAACGGCGCTGCCAAGATCAACTCCATGTCCGGCGGTCAATACAGCGCACCTATCGTGTTCCGTGGTCCCACAGGGAATGCAGGGCAGCTCGGCGCACAGCACTCTCAAAACTTTGAAAACTGGTTTGCCAACTACTCCCGGTTTAAAGGTCGTTGTCCCTTCCAACCCATACGATGCAAAAGGATTGCTGAAGTCCAGCATACGGGACAATGATCCGGTTATTTTCATGGAATCTGAAGTAATGTATGGCGACAAGATGGAAGTCCCTGAAGAAGAATATCTCATTCCGATTGGACTTGCCGACATCAAAAAAGCAGGAACGACGTCACCATTGTTTCCTTTGGTAAGATCATGAAAGTGGCTCTTGGCTGCCGCAGCAGAACTGGAAAAAGAAAATATCTCCGCGGAAGTGATCGACCTTCGCTACCGTCACGGCCGATCGATTATGCAGCCGTTGTTGAGTCTGTGAAGAAAACAAACCGGCTGGTCATTGTTGAAGAAGCATGGCCTTTATCTTCCATTGCCACCGAAATTACCTACCATGTTCAAAGCCATGCATTCGATTACCTCGATGCACCTGTCCACCGCGTAAATAGTTTTGATGTTCCGCTTGCCTTATGCTCCTACACTTGATTGAAGCGATACTTCCGAACGTTACAAAAACGATTCAAGCTGTGAAGGCCGTGATGTATCGGAATTAGTCCTGAGTCCTAAGTCCTGAGTACTCCCGGCTGCTCTTATTCGCCATCCTGGCGGATATAGATTGTTGATCCGGTTATCAAGCACATTCACCCACCCCAATGGAAGTCCATTGTATTGAATAAGGGCAAATCCTTTTGCAATTCCAGCAAATGACAAAGGTTCTTTTCTTAGATACTGCAGGGCCTCACTTTGTGTCACGTTGATTGTTTCGAAATGTTGTTTGTTGATGGATTGGGAAAGAGAAGCTGCATGCTCCGGTACCAGTTTATCGTGCTTGGTGGTCGCCAATAATGTCCCGGCGTTAACAATGTATAGCGATTTTGAAAGCATAGCCAATTCCGGCATCTTAGCGCCCGGGAAAAACCGTATCTGATCATGGTGTTGGAAGAATGCTTTCTCGCTAGCGCCATCGATCCACGAATTACATTGACTGATAATTTTTTTTGAAGGTGTAGTAAGGGACTCACGTTGCTTTACACGCATCTCACGTTCGCCGCTTTTTTTTCGGACAACAGCCATGAACAATCCTTCGCCGTTCACGCGGTGCGGATAAAACCTGTAACCGATCACATCTCTATCGAAAACCTCTTCAATGTTCCAGGATGGCTGAAGTTGCAGTTTCACGAACTCCACGTCATTGTTGTCACTGAGCCAATTGAGATTTTCCTCATTTTCAAGCGTATTGTAGGTGCACGTCGCGTATATGAGATATCCGCCTTCCTTCAATGCTGGCCACAGGTCCATTAAGATTCGTTGTTGTCGCTTTTCGCAGTGCCTCACGTTTTCAGCAGACCATGCGTTGATTGATTCAGGATCTTTTCTGAACATCCCTTCACCCGAGCATGGTGCATCGATCAGGATCACGTCAAAGAAGCCGGTGATACTTTTAAACTTTTGCGGATCGCTGTTTGTAACAATCACATTATCACTTCCCCACTTCTGTATATTCTCCGCAAGAATCGACGCGCGAGAACGGATCACCTCGTTTGAAACCAAAAGACTTTTATTATTCAGCAGGCTTAGCAGATGCGTTGACTTTCCTCCAGGCGCGGCGCAGAGGTCTAGAACATTGATGGAATGGGCGGAATCAGTTACATGCCGAAATGCCTGCTCGAGGAACATTGAACTGGCTTCCTGGACATAGTACGAACCGCCGTGAAATGAAGGATCAAGCGTAAATGACGGACGTTCCCGCAGGTAGAAGCCATCTTTAGCCCATGGTACAGGAATGTCTCCAGGCTCTTTCCTTTTGTTCGGATTGATACGAATGCTTACTGGTGGTGGGTGTTGATGAGCATCTTCAAAACTCGCCCATTGCGGGCCCAATTGCTGCGCCATTCGCGTCCTGAAGTCTTCAGGAAAGCTCATTCCGTATCGTTCATTGACATGGCCCAAAAATATGAAATAGTAATCAACGCGGACTGAAAATCGTTCGTATTGGCGGTTCAAAGCGTTTCCTTATCTCACGCCCGCAGGATTCATTATCTTCAATGAAGATAACCCATATTTCATACTATGAGCAGACCGGTGTTTTACTATCTGGTAGCGGCCTTGACTGTACTCAACGGCTACTTGTTGTCGAAGCCAAATCTTCTGGGCAAGATCGGGTTGATCCTATATAAATATTATTATCTCAGGACCTTCCCCAGAACGCTCCTCACAGTTAGCGTCATTTGCGCAGCTGCCATCATTTTCACGGAGCTGATTTCTTTGATCGTTAGAAAAGGTCTCGTGACTCGTATCGTCGGCATGGTGATATGCATGTTGTTCACAGGCCTTGCATTTGCCCAACTTGTCAAGACCGGGATAGACTTCAGCAGCTGGTCATATAGCCATACAGGTCTCCGTTTCAGACTCGGTGCATTTCTGCTGCCCACAATGCTGATCGGGATCTTTACTTATGGATGGCTAACCTTGCCAAAGCATGCGCCCTTGCGCGAACTGGCGGACGAGGTAGTTAGTACTAAGGACTAAGTACTAAGGACTAAGGACCAAGTCCAATATTCCGTCAGGAAGCGCTACTCCGCTGAAGAAGATCCCTACGCAAAAGACTTTCTCATAATAATTTGAACGACTCATCGCGAGCGGTAACGAGCTCACGGAAAGTAAAGTGAACATGATCGAGAACACCGCTGTCATCCCTACCACCACGTTTCCAGCTGGAAAAACAAAGATTGACGCGATGGTGATCATGATAGTGATAAAGCTCATCCAAAATGATTTCACCGAGCCCATCCTATTCACTACGTAACTGGCAGGAAGAGAAAGCACCGCTGATATTACGAGGATGTATACAACGATCATTTTTCCACTGAGTCCATTAAGCATCATGCTTATTTTTGCACCCAGCACTTCAGGAAATACATTGAACATAACTGCCGTAGGTACCCCCAGGGCAAGTCCAAGAAAGAAGATGTATCCGAACTTTGACTTTTGTGTATCCAGTGTGATTGCAGCCAACGGCCTGCCTTCCTTGTTATCGCTCAGCTTGAAGAGTGACAAGGAATTTTTCTGTAACGCGTATCCTGAAATGAATACGACCACGCCGCCAGCCATAAAGGTTAGAGGGGCGCCGACGAAGTCAATGATATCGACAATAACGGGTTCGATCGCATAGATCAGGTTTGCTACGATCGTCAGTACGGCCATCGCCCGCGGTAACTTATCCACGGGGGTAAACAGTTCGAGTGTTGACAACGCAGGGCTGGTAAAAATGCTCATGGCGATCAACCAAAACACAATGAGCAAGGGAAGTATCCACTTGAATATCTCACCGGGATTTCCTAGTAACGTAAAGGCTACTGCCATAAAAACCATGGCCGCAAAGCTTATACCTGTCGTAATGATTGGAATACGGTGTCCTTTTTTGAATCTGTACCGGTCCCCCAGTTTACCGGCAATCGGCGGAGTAACCACGAGAATAATTCCCTGGCTAACCATTAACAAAAACGAGAAGTCGGTAAAATGAAACTTCTCAAGCAGTTTCGGCTGATAGTTCTGATAGGCTATCCAGCCGATGACCACCGACCCATAAAGAGCCGCAAGGCTCCAGAGTTGTTTCCATTGGATACTTTCTTCACCTGCCGGCCGCGCGTTCCTTTCCTGAGAAATTGATATTGCTTCCATACGGGTTAAATAGACGGCTATACATACTATCCGGGCCCAAAAGGTGGTTGGCTTCCCAAAGAGAAATTCGATTTTCAGGCCATTTTGCTTATTTTTGCCCCCTCTTTAGCCCGTTTGCGCATGGCATTATCCACAAAATATGACCCGTCCGAAGTAGAAAATAAGTGGTATGACCACTGGATGAAGGCTGGATTTTTCCATTCCGAGCCGAATCCGCAAAAGGAACCATACTGCATTGTAATTCCGCCTCCTAATGTTACAGGTGTCCTTCACATGGGCCACATGTTAAACAACACCATACAGGATATTCTTATACGCCGGGCCCGTATGCAGGGTAAGGAAGCCTGCTGGGTGCCAGGGACAGATCATGCCTCGATAGCAACAGAAGCTAAGGTGGTCGCTATGCTTCGGGACCGGGGCATTAAGAAGTCCGATCTCACAAGGGAAGAGTTCTTGAAATATGCCTGGGAGTGGCGGGCAAAATTTGGCGGTATCATCCTGGAACAGCTGAAGAAACTTGGTGCCTCCTGCGATTGGGAACGCACGAAATTCACGATGGATCCGGACTACTACGATGCGGTCATTGATGTATTCGTCGATCTCTATGCTAAAGGAAATATCTACAGAGGACTGCGCATGGTGAACTGGGATCCCTTAGGCAAGACCGCATTGTCGGATGATGAAGTGATCCACAGAGACGTCCAGTCAAAGCTTTACTACATCAATTATCCCATAGAGGGAAGCAATGATACATTTGTGACCATTGCAACAGTACGTCCGGAAACCATTATGGCTGATACAGCGATATGCGTTAATCCGAACGACCCGCGCTACACACATCTGAAAGGAAAGAAAGCGTTGATCCCCCTGATCAACCGGGCTATCCCGATCATTGAGGATGATTACGTAGCAATGGATTTCGGAACCGGATGCCTCAAGGTCACGCCAGCGCATGATATGAATGACAATGAACTGGGCAGGAAGCATAACCTGGAAGTCATTGACATTCTGAATGAAGACGCAACGCTCAATGAAAAGGCAATAATATTTGTCGGTGAGGATCGCTTTGTTGCCCGGAAGAAAATAGCAAAAGCACTTGAAGAGAAAGGCTACTTGCAAAAGGCAGAAGATTACAAAAGCAGCGTAGGGTTTTCTGAAAGGACTGATGCCGTGATCGAACCACGGCTCTCGCTTCAATGGTTCCTCAAAATGAAAGAGATCACCAGGCCGGCGCACAGTCATGTGATGAATGACGATATCCAACTCATCCCTCCTAAGTTCAAGAATACATACAATCACTGGATGTCGAATGTGCGTGACTGGTGCATATCCCGTCAGCTTTGGTGGGGACATCGTATCCCCGCATGGTATGATGATCAAGGTTCATTTGTTGTCGCCAGAACGGAAGAAGAGGCGCTCAAACTTTATAAAGACCAGCATCCTGGCTCAACGACCAGGACATTGACGCAGGACAGTGATGTGATGGACACGTGGTTCTCCAGTTGGCTATGGCCGATGGCAGTATTTGATACCTCTATTTTCAAGGACGGCAACAAAGGCAATGCTGATCTCAATTATTATTACCCCACCAACGACCTCGTTACAGCGCCAGAGATACTATTCTTCTGGGTTGCAAGGATGATAGTCGCCGGGTATGAATACCGTGGTGAAATGCCCTTTAGGAACGTGTATCTCACAGGTATAGTGCGTGATAAACTTGGAAGAAAGATGTCCAAGAGTTTGGGGAACTCACCCGATCCGCTTGACTTGATTTCAACTTTCGGCGCGGATGCAGTTCGTACGGGAATGCTGTTCAGCTCTCCAGCCGGCAACGACCTGCCCTATGAAGAAAAACTTATCGAGCAGGGAAGGAATTTCGCCAATAAGATCTGGAATGCGTTCAGGCTCGTGAATGGATGGACTGTGGATGCGTCGCTGGATCAAAGTGAAGATAATATCACGTCAACTGAATGGTTTGAGGAAAAACTAAGTCTCGCCCTGAAAGAGTTAGACGATCTCTTCGACAAATTCCGGATCTCAGATGCACTACATGCACTTTACAAACTAATTTGGACCGACTTCTGCTCATGGTATCTGGAGATGATTAAGCCGGAATTTGGGAGACCAATTGATAAGATCACCTATCATCAGACCATTGCATTCTTTAAAACACTACTAAAGGCATTACATCCGTTCATGCCATTTGTTACGGAGGAATTGTGGAGTCATTTAAAGGATAAAAACGATTCTGAATGCATCATTGTAGCTCCATGGCCTTCTCCTACCGTATCGCCTCTGCCTCAATTTATTGAGGAAGGTGATCGTGCACTCAATCTTATAAGTGAAATCCGAAATTTCAGAAATATCAAAAGCATCTCGCCCAAAGATCCTTTAACCCTTCATTGTGCTAGTAATCCTTTTCCCTTTTTTAAGGGAATTATTCTGAAGCTTGGGAACATAAATGAGTTAGTCGTTTCTGATTCTAAGCCGGAGGGGTCGACCTTGCTTGCAGGTTCTCTGGAATTTACAATTCCCCTTACTGGAAAAGTCGATACGGCAAAAGAGCGTGAAGCAATTCTCAAAGATCTCGAATACCAACGAGGATTTATGATCGCCGTTGACAAGAAGTTGTCCAATGAAAAGTTTGTAGCGAGCGCGCCATCGAAAGTTATCGAACTGGAGAGGAAGAAGAAGCAAGACGCTGAAACCAAGATCAAAGCATTGGAGGCAAGTCTATCGCGGCTTTAATCTTAATCAAGATCTTCAGGGCATGACAAAAGCCCTGGTGCATTCAGGCTTTGGAACAATCTGGTTTACGTTAATCTATCTATGTGGCATTGTTGTTCTTTGCAGACAGCCAGTGCTGCAAAAATAAGGTAATAAGGTTAGGTGCCGAGTTTGCACCGATGTTACTAAAGTAATAAGGTTGGGTAACGATCTTGTCATGCAGTCTTCCTTAACCTTATTATCTTTTCCCAACTAAGTCGGGATAAGCGGCAATAGCAAATCTCTAACTTTATGCCAGTCCCTACAAAGTCGGAATAAGGTTAGGGGGCTGCGCCTAACGTTGCAAAAAATATTTATCGCTGCACAAGAACCGAATGTACTGAGATCCAAACATAATACCTTAGTAACAAACGATAATAATAAATCACCAAACCTTATTACCTTATTCTAAACGAGATAAGCGGAAAGTACTGCGCGATTTATAAATAAAACAGTGAATCTTTAATACAGTTAGGAGTTGGTTGCGGGGATTCCCGCTGACAGTTTTCAATGACTGGATATTGTTTGAGTTTGTCATAAAAAATAATGTTTAAAGTTTCGCGAAGTCGCCATGTCAGAAATCCGGATTATCATAGCATGTGCTTTGCTTGAGACAAACATATCACGGGTCAAGAAGGCGCTGAAAGAATTTTTTCCAGCTGTTACCAGTTTGAAATAACTTTTTCCACTTTCTTTTACGGTGTATCTTTTTTCGAAGCTAATTTCATCCGAAGTTTGCTCTGTGTGGCTCCGGCATTTCTCTGCGTGGCTCCCAGAGCAAATGCGGGAGTTGCACAGAGCAATCCTTAATATATTATCCTCTTGAGTAGCTTCGTTGTGCTCCTATGCTGAAACCATAGACGAACTATCAAGATACTATCCAAGAGCCAATGTAGAGCCAATGTAGAGCCGTTCGGGAGCTATGCAAGAGCTATCTGGAAGCTATGCAAGAGCTATCTGGAAGCTATCCAGCGGAGTCGCGGCAAGAATACACCTTTAGAATCTTGCCGCCATCAACAGCTCGATGTTCTTATGCTTAAGCCCGAACTTCCGGGCCACATGCTCGTTGGTAAGGCCACCTTTATAGGTATAGACACCTTTCATGAACCATTTGTGAGAGAAGATCATAGCCTCAACGCCGCCCTCTTCCGCAGCCCTGAGAATAGTAGGTGTAAAAATATTGCTTAACGCATTTGCAGCGGTATGCGCAACGCGTGAGGCAACATTGGGTACGCAATAGTGGATTACACCGTGCTTTCTGAATACAGGTTTGCTCAAGGTCGTGATCTCCGATGTTTCTATGCATCCACCCTGGTCAATACTAAGATCAATGATAAGTGAATCGGCTTTCATCTGACTTACCATTTCTTCCGTAATGACATGACGGGCTCTTCCCTTTTCCGCGCGAAGTGCTCCGATAACAACATCCGCTGATTTAAGTGTCTCGCTAAGCGTAATGGTATCGATCGTAGATGTATAGATCTGCTGACTGAGCAAGATGTTTGATGCGGCGAAGTTTGTAGAGGTGATTGTCAAAAACCTGCACATCGGCGCCAAGTCCCAGCGCAGCGCGCACAGCATATTCAGCCACTGTGCCAGCGCCGATAATTACAACCTTTGTAGGAGGAACTCCGGTGATACCACCAAGTATCACACCCTTTCCGTTGTTTGCCGTGCTTAGATATTCTGAGGCGATGCACCATTACAGTGCTCCCTGCGATCTCACTCATCGCGCGGATGATGGGCATACCACCTACCTTGTCCTCAATAAATTCGTATGCCAGTGCAGTGATCTTCTTCTTCAACATTGCCTGCAGCGCTTTCCACTTTCAAATGACCTATCTGCAACGCGGATATCAGTGTCTGACCCCCGATGCATCAGTTCGATCTCCTCCATCGTCGGTGGTTCGATCTTCAGAATAACATCAGCCTGATAAACCTCCTGCGGCGAATACACGATCTTGGCTCCCGCATCGCTGATATTGCTTGTCGGTAAACTTTGATCCGATACCCGCCTTTGTCTCGACCCAAACATCGTGACCGTTATTCACCAGAATAGCCACCGCATCGGGAGTAAGGCTTATCCTGTTTTCCTGGAGAGAAATTTCCCGTGGCAACCCAATAAAAAAGGCATGTCTTCTTTTCTTTACTTCCAGCAATTGCTCCTGTGGAATCATGCTGGCTTTTGCCAGCGCCTCAAATCCTGTTTTCTTCTTTTCCGTCATGTACTGCTATAACTATGGTTCGTATGTGTAATATTTTCAGTCTGGATCGTTACCGTTCCATGTGACCGTGGAATGAGTGAAGGAATCTTGTCTGGCCATTCGATAAAACATGGGTATCCGGATTCGAAGTACTCTTCAGTGCCGATATCATACGCTTCCCGTTCATTGTTGATCCTGTAAAAATCGAAATGATAAATCTGGTGTGATCTTTCGTTTCATACTCATTGATGATCGAGAAATGTAGGACTGCTCATTGCATCCCGGACGCCTAAACAAACTTCCAACCTCTTTGATCAAGGTAGTTTTTCCAGCACCCATCTCGACCATAAAAAAGCCAGATGCGAAAATCCTTAATCCGATTTGACGATCTCAAGCGCTACATCCTTTAACTCCTTCAGTCCCACAGCGCGAAACACCTATCTCTCTTCCGTCATGACGCATTTTTCGAAGTTAAGAAAATAATAGGAATGATGATCTCCTCCATGCTCACTCCACCGTGCTGAAATGTATCTTTATAGAAATTTACGTAATAGTTATAGTTGTTGGGATAGGCGAAAAACTGGTCTTCGATCGCAAAAACATATGACGAAGACACATTGAGTTTGGGAAGAAAGAGTCGCTCAGGTTTCTGTACCTTCATGACTTTATCTCCCTCATATCCTAGATTCTTACCTTGCTTGTATCGGAGATTCTGATTGACGTTCCTGTCACCGATGATCTTAAAAGGACGTTTAACGCGGATGGTACCGTGGTCTGTTGTGATCATGACCTTTACATCCTTTTCAGCGATCTTTCTCAGAATATCAATAAGCGGAGAATGCATAAACCACGATTTTGTGATCGAACGATACGCCGATTCATCGGGAGCCAATTCTCGTACCATGGCCATATCGGTACGGGCATGTGAAAGCATATCCACAAAATTGTAAACGATAACATTCAAATCATTTTGAAAAAGATTATTCACGGTGTCCACAAGATTTCTTCCCTCTTCCAGATTTTTAATTTTGTGATACGACATCTTTACATTCAAATTATTCCTGCGCAGTTGTTTCGCTCAGAAATTCATCTTCAAAATTATTTTTGCCTTCATCTTCATCCTCTCCAACCCAAAGGTCCGGATTTGTTTTTGCCATTTCCGACGGGAGCTGACCTGAGAAAATAGCATTTCGGGCATATGCAGTCGTTGTCGGCAGAATGGAATAATAAGTCTCTTCCTTTTCTACATTAAAATAATCGGTAAGCACGGGCTCAATCACCTTCCATTGATCAAAACGAAGATTATCAATCAGAATGACAAACACCGGCTTCTTACCGAGCTCCGGAAAAACTTTTCGCTTCATTAACTGATGTGACAGCAATGGCTTATCGGACTTTGGGATCGTTCAACCACGAATCATAATTACGAATGATGAACCTGGCGAAATTGGCATTGGCTTCTGTCTTTTGCATATCTAAGACATCGGACATTTCCTGTTGTCAGCCTGGATCCATTTGCAAGTTCCCAGAACACAAGTTTTTTATAAATGTCCGCCCATTGCTCATGGTTCATATTGTCCTGAAACGCCATGCTGATCTTTCGGAATTCCTGCTGATAGTTCAGGTTAGTTTTTTCAATGACCAAGTCGTCTTGTTATCGAGGATCTTTTTTACCGAAAGTAAAATCTGACTTGGATTAAGCGGCTTGATAAGGTAATCGGCGATCTTTGAGCCGATCGCTTCTTCCATAATATGCTCTTCTTCATTTTTAGTAATCATTACTACGGGAAGATTCGGCTTATTATTCTTGATTTGAGTTAACGCCTCCAGCCCTGACATCCCCGGCATATTCTCATCTAGGAATACCACATCAAAATGCTTCTCATCGCTCTTCTCAACAGCTTCTGAACCATTATTTACCGGGGTAATATCATAACCCCGCTGCTCCAGGAAAATAATATGAGGCTTCAATAAATCAATCTCATCGTCGGCCCACAAAATGCTATATCTTTGCATAGTTGAAATTTTTACGAATTTAACCATTAATCGTTATCCATTGTTGCAATCGGATAAACGAATGAGGAACTTGACCTACGGATGATTAAAAAAAAGATCATTAATGATCCTGTCTATGGGTTTATTACCATCCCCAGTGAACTTATCTCCGATATTATCTCCCACCCCTATTTTCAGCGGCTTCGTCACATCAAACAACTGGGACTTACCGATTATGTTTATCCAGGTGCGCTGCATACACGCTTTCAGCATGCTCTGGGCGCCATGCATCTGATGGGCAAAGTGTTCGATAATCTTCGTCTCAAAGGCATTGAAATTTCGACGGAAGAATATGAGGCTTCACAAATTGCCATTTTGCTTCATGATATTGGCCATGGACCTTTTTCACATGCGCTTGAAGATTCTCTTCTGTCAGGCATCAAACATGAAAGCCTGTCCTACCTGTTTATGGATAAGACTAAATGAAGAATTCGATGGAGCGCTCGATCTTACCTTGAAAATTTTTCGTAACAGCTACAAACGTAAATTCTTTCATCAATTAATCTCCAGTCAGCTCGATATCGACCGGCTTGACTATCTGAAACGCGATTGTTTTTTTACCGGCGTTCAGGAAGGTACGATTGGCGTCGACCGTATCATCGCCATGCTAAATGTGCATCGGGACAGCTCGTCGTAGAAGAAAAAGGAATTTACAGCATTGAAAATTTTTTGAATGCACGGCGGCTTATGTACTGGCAAGTGTACCTGCATAAAACATCCGTCAGTGCCGAGCGCATGCTGGTGAATATTATTCGGCAGGGCACAAGCGTTTGTGCGTGCAGACGAAGCGTTACCGCAAGCGATGCCCTACGACCTTTCTTAAAAAACAGTTCACACTTCATGACTTTAAAGAAAATGAAGATTTTGAATCCTTCGGTCACCTGGACGATAATGATATTTGGGGGGCTAAATTCTGGCAAAATCATCAGTGATAAGATACTTTCACTTCTGGCCTCGCATGTTGCTTGAACGCAGACTGTTCAAGGTGAAACTTAGCACTGAACCGATCAAGAAAAACGAGATCGAAAATATCAGGGAGGCAGTCATGAAGAAGTATGGCACTTTGCGGTCTGAGGCCTCTTATCTTTTTTCTCATGGCACTGTTTCCAACGAAGCTTATGCGGAAGGGCATCAGATCAACATTCTGATGCGAAGCGGAGAATTGTTGGACATCGCCCAGGCCTCGGACCTTCCTAACATTAAAGGCAATCAGCAAAATCGTAAAAAAAACTATCTCTGCTGGCCTAAAAATGTATCTTTGTTGAATTCGTAATCACGTTATTCGATATCATTGATCGAAGTCTTTTATATCGACTGGCTAACAACCTGGATAACGAAATTAATCATTAACGACTCACTGACATGGAATTTAGCATCAATCAAATAGCCGTGATGTTGGGCGGGAGAAGTAAAGGGAGACGGCAACGAAAAAATAAAAATGCTTGGCCAAAATTCAGGATGCAAAAAAAGGTCAGATCGCATTTCTCTCCAATCCAAAATACGAACAATACATTTATACAACCCAGGCCTCTGCCGTCATTGTCAAAAAAGATTTTGTTGCCCGAAAAGAAATAACCGCCACGCTAATCGTTGTCGATGATCCCTACATCAGCTTCACGCAGGCTGCTGGAAGAATATCATAAGCTTATCAGCTTTCAAAAATCAGGTATTGAGCAACCCAGTTATTATGGAGAAACTGCCACGATCGGAACAGAATATTTACAGAGGTGCATTCTCTTATATTGGCAGCAACGCGAGATTAGGAGACAATGTAAAAATTTATCCCCATGCTTACATTGGCGATAATGTTGTGATCGGTAACAATACGATCATCCATCCCGGTGTGAAAATTTATGCAGACACCAAAATTGGGAACAATTGTGTGATCCATTCCGGAACCGTCATCGGAAGTGATGGATTTGGATTTGCGCCCACAGGAAGACGGATCTTACAAAACCATTCCTCAACTGGGCAATGTTATCATTGAAGATAATGTTGCCATCGGAGCAAATACAGTCATTGACTGTGCGACGCTGTTTGGCGACGCCACTGTGATCCGACAAGGGGTTAAGCTCGATAATCTCATTCAGATCGCCCATAATGTTGAAATAGGACAAGAATACAGTGATCGCAGCGCAATCAGGTATTTCCGGCTCAACCAAGATCGGCGAAAACTGCATGTTCGCAGGACAAGTGGGTATCGCAGGTCATATTATCATTGCCAATAATACGCAGTATTGGCGCCCAAGTCAGGCATCTCCAAATCTATCAAAGAAGCAAGGCCAGAGGCTGATGGGCTCACCCGCTTTTGACTTCTAGGAGCTTATTTTAAGTCTTATGCGGTTTTTAAAAAGCTTCCGGATATCAATCATCCGGCTTACGCGAATTGGAGATCAAACTGCAAAATGCTCAGAGCAATCCTCTTCCAGTAGACTAAATCTTCCTGCTCATTATCCAACAAACTTTCAAAATTGGATAATCTGAGGATTTGAGGTTAAATTTGCCCACTTTGCTAATCCATGCTTAATATTAAACAGCAAACAATTCAGAAATCAGTCTCCCTTTCCGGCGTAGGACTTCACACAGGGGTTCAGACAAACATGACCTTTGTACCGGCGAAACCCAACCACGGGATCAAATTTCAGCGGATTGACCTCCCTGGATCACCCATAATCGATGCTGATTGTGATAATGTAGTTGATGTTTCCAGGGGAACCACGATCGAACAAAGTGGCGCGCGCGTAAGTACCATAGAGCATACCCTTGCTGCACTTACAGGACTGGAAATCGATAATGTGATCATCCAGCTCGATGGTCCCGAATGCCCTATCATGGATGGCAGTTCCATTGAGTTTGTTGATGTCCTGAAAGCAGCCGGTTCGGAAGAACAAAATGCCCTGCGCGACTTCTTTGAGGTCCAGGAACCCCTATTTTACCGCGAAGCCGCCCGCAATGTGGAGATCGCTGCCCTCCCCTTGGATGACTACCGTGTAACGGTTATGATAGATTACAACTCTCCAGTTCTGGGCAGCCAACATGCATCTATCACGGATATCCGGCAATTTGAGAAGGAGATCGCTTCATGCAGAACGTTTTGTTTCCTGCATGAGCTGGAAATGCTTTATAAGAATAATCTGATACGCGGTGGTGACCTGAACAATGCTATCGTTATCGTCGACCGTGTAGTACAGGAAAACGAACTTGATAACATCGCAAAAATGCTAGGCAAACCAAAAGTTGCTGTTAAGCAGGAAGGTATTCTGAATAATATTGAACTTCGGTATAAGAATGAACCTGCCCGTCATAAGCTGCTGGACATTGTCGGCGATCTCTCGCTGGCAGGCAGACCTCTTAAAGCACAGGTGCTCGCTGCCCGCCCAGGCCACGCTGCCAACGTTGCTTTTGCCAAGAAACTGAAAAAGGCAATGCAGGAGTCGGATAAAAAAGGCAGACCAAAATACAATCCGTCACTTCCTCCTGTAATGGATATCAACAAGGTTGCCGCTACGTTGCCACATCGGTATCCATTCCTCCTGATCGATAAGATCATCTACCTTGATAATGAAAGTGTTGCCGGTGTCAAGAACGTAACGGCGAACGAATATTTCTTTCAAGGACATTTTCCGGGTAATCCGGTTATGCCGGGCGTGCTGCAGATAGAAGCTATGGCCCAGATCGGTGGTATTCTTGTTCTGAATACTGTGCCTGATCCTGAAAATTATTGGACATATTTTCTAGGTATTGAAAATTTCAGGTTCAGAAAAATGGTATTACCCGGCGACACATTGGTAATACAATGCGACCTGCTTGCTCCAATAAAACGTGGGATTGCAAAAATGACAGGGAGAGCTTATGTTGGCAATACGCTCGTCTGTGAAGGTACTATGACAGCCAGTATTGTTCGAAAAGATTCATGAGCAGATTTCCTCAAGCGAATGTCCATGCTGATGCAAAAATCGGTAACAATGTTATTATCGAACCTTTTGCCACCGTTCATCAGGATGTCGTGATCGATGACAATACGTGGATCGGCCCAGGCGCAATTATTTGGGACGGCGCAAGACTCGGAAAAAATGTCAAAGTATTTCCCGCTGCGTCGGTATCATCACCTCCTCAGGATCTGAAATTCGCGGGCGAAAAAACCGAGACACACATCGGTGACAATACGGTTATCAGAGAATCCGTCACCATCAGCCGCGGCACAGCCGATAAATTCAAAACTGTTATTGGAAACAATTGCCTGTTAATGGCATATGTGCATGTCGCCCATGACTGCGTAGTGGGTAACAATTGCATACTCGCCAATGCCGTTCAGGTAGCAGGACATGTTACGATCGACGACTGGGCTATCATTGCAGGTGCAAGCGCACTTCACCAGTTTGTCAAAGTCGGCGCACATGTAATGCTCTCCGGCGGATCGTTGGTCAGAAAAGATGTTCCGCCGTTTACAAAAGCAGCAAGGGAACCGTTGACCTATGCAGGAATAAATACCGTTGGCCTTCGAAGACGCGGATTCTCTTCTGAAAAGATCAGCGAAATACAGGAGATCTATAGGTACATTTTTCTCAAAGGTCTCAACAATTCCAAAGCACTTGACATTGTGGAAAAGGAAATCCCCTCAAGCACAGAAAGGGATTATATCGTTGACTTTATCCGCACTTCGGAACGTGGGATCATGAAAGGCTATGGAGGTAATGATTGATTCATTCAGACGCGTAATTTAAAGTCCCACGATCAGAACACGTCATCATACAAAGCGCGCAGTACCGATTCGCATATCGGTCAGTGACCTCGGAAAGAAATTCAATACAGAATGGATATTCCGAAGGCTTACCTATACGTTCGAGCCCGGTCAGATCTACGCTATTACAGGACCTAATGGCGCGGGCAAATCAACACTTTTGCAGGTACTCTGGGGGCAAATGCCACCGAGCATTGGCACAGTAGTATATCAAAGTCAAACCAAAACCATCAACGCTGACGACATCTTTAGGAATATTTCTATCGCGACACCATATATGGACCTCATTGAGGAATTTACATTAGAGGAACAGTTGAAATTTCACTTCAAACTGAAATACGCGCGGCCAGGACTTGATGCAGAAACGATGCTGGAAAAAATGTACCTCACCCATGCAAGAGGGAAATATATTTCGAATTTCTCCTCAGGAATGAAGCAAAGGGTAAAGCTCGCGTTGGCTTTTTTTACGCAGGCTGATATCTTATTTTTGGACGAACCCGGTACAAATCTCGATACGCAGGCTTTCGAATGGTACCTACGGCAATTGGCCGAACTGCCGCCGCAATGCCTGGTTTTTATTGCCAGCAACCAGACGTCGGAATATCCGACCAATGCTCAAAAAATAGATATAATGCGCTACAAGTAAAGGTTACATGTCGAGTCTCGGGGTAATTAATCCGCCAAGGCGCGCGGCCAAATGCAGAATAGTTTGATTTTATTATTTTTTACAGTGATATTCGTAATTAATTAATTGTGCAAGCATGAACTACTTATCAAGATTGTTGTCTCTTTTTATCCTCGTTACCATCGTTTTTTTGAGTGTTAGCTGTGACGACGAAAGTGGCTCAAAATCAGAGGAAGAGTCCCAGCTCGAAAAGTTGAGGGGTACGTGGAATATTCAAAGTGTTGACAACGACGGGCAAGACCGCCTTGACGAATATCCGAATATGACGCTTGCAATTTCCGGAACTTATACCGAGGGAGGAACTTATAATTATACCAGTGATGCCGACACCTGGCCGAGCGTAAGTCCATGGAAAGCCATCGACACCTGGAAGTTCAAAGCAGGAAGCGTTGGCAATACTATTACGCGTCAAATCGACCTCAAGGATATGTCTTACGAGTTGAGTGAATCAGACACCAAGCTGACAATAGAATTTAATTACACCGGCGTAGGTTTCAACAATGCCAGGACTGCCTCTGTTACAGGAGACTGGGTGTTTGTCTTTACGAAGTAGCGCTGCTAATTAGAAAATTGAAATTAGAAATTAGACAGCCTTGATTTCTGATTTCTAGTTTCAAATTTCCATTTTCCATTTTCCATTTTTTCATTTCAACACCACAATAGTTATTCCATCTCCGCCGTGTTCGACATGCTCGTCTCTCACGCTTTCAACTTCCCTGTAACGCTTCAGGTGCTCACGTACAACCTTCCGAAGAACTCCTTCTCCCTTGCCGTGCAATATTTTTAGTTCACCCTGGCCTAACAGGATAGCGGTGTCCATGAACTGATCAAGGATACCAATCACTTCATCCACGCGCTTTCCGCGTATATCCAGAGTTGAGTTGAAGTTAGCCCGCTTTTCGTGGACGTTAATGCCTGCCGAACGTAGTCTGGTTACAATATCCTTTTCAACAGCAGCGGTAGTTTTTTCCAGCTTCTCCAATTTGGTCACCGACTTCAACAGGCCGAATTGAACGGTAGCATTTTTTCCACTGATAGATAATATCGTACCGCTTCCATCTTGCCCAATGATCCTCACCCTGTCGCCCTCCTTCAGTGATTGTACCGCAACCTTTTCGGTTTTGTCGTCGGCTTCGCTTACCCTCTCCGTTAGTGACTGCAGGTTTTTACGAACCTTAGTCGTTTCCTTCTTCTCAGCATTGTTTTCCTTGATGTGACGTATGGTTTTTTCGATCTCACGGTTGGTATGCTTTAGCAAGTTCGATGCATCTTCCTTTGCCTTAGTGATGATCTCCTTCTTCCGTGATTCAAGCTCTGAATATAGACTTTGATATTTTGATAGCGATTGCTTTAGCTCGGATTCCTGACGGTCCAGTCTATTTGCTTTTTCTGTCATCTCCTGACGTTCTTTCTCCATCGAGCGTACGAGGGTTTCGAAGCCGGCCAGGTCTTTACCAACAAGCTTCTCGGCTTCCAGGAGCGTGCTGTCCGGTAGTCCAATCTTCTTTGCTATCTCTAACGCAAAGGAGCTGCCCGGCTTGCCAATATCCAGAACGAATAAAGGCATAAGGTTCTTGTCGTCGAAACGCATCGCAGCATTGCGTATTCCCTGGTGCTGTCCGGCAAATAATTTGAGATTATAGTAGTGTGTTGTTGCCAATCCCCATACTCTCTTCTGGAGCAGTGAATCGAGGATTGATTGGGCAATAGCGCCACCAAAGTTTGGATCGGTGCCTGAACCCAACTCATCCAGCAAAACAAGCGATCGATCACCCGCTGACTGAATAAATACATTCATATTCCGCAGGTGGCTGCTATATGTGCTCAGATCATTCTCAATGGACTGCTGATCTCCAATGTCGAGCATGATATCCTTGAAGATACCAACGCGTGACCTATCCGATAACGGTATGAGCATTCCACATTGCACCATATATTGCAACAATCCGACGGTCTTCAATGTGACCGATTTTCCGCCGGCGTTAGGGCCTGATACGAGCAACATACGTTCCTGTTGATTGAGTTCGATATCAAGAGGCACTACTTCACGTTTACCTTTGAAGCTCAGGTGAAGAAGGGGATGTCTTGCGCGGTACCACGTCAATTCACTTTTCGTTTCCAGAATGGGCAGGTCAGCATTGATCTCCAGAGAGAATTTTGCTTTTGCCCGGATAAAATCGAGTTCGCTCAACACCTGATACGCGAGCTTAAGCTGTGGTAATGATCCACGGAAAGTATCAGTCATATCCCGCAGAATTCGAACTATCTCACGTTTCTCGGCATACTCCAACTCACGTATCTCATTGTTTGCATCAAGCATTTCTGCAGGCTCGAGAAAGACAGTTTGGCCTGTTGCAGACTCATCCATAATGAAACCCTTCATTCTTCGCTTGTGTTCGGCAAGAATTGGAATGACAACTCTTCCATCCCGTATCGTTGGCAAAGCTCCTTCCGGTACCCAATCTTCTGCGACGGCGCTTCTATATATCTGGTCCGCCAGTTTTCTCAATCGTCCTTGTTCATCGCGTAACTTTTTTCTGATCCTTCCCAGTTCCGGGCTTGCACTGTCGCGCACGTTGCCTTTATCGTCTATTGTTGCAAATATCTTTTTGGCCAGGCTGTCTGTAAGGTCTACAGGCTCAACAAGTCTGTTCAATTCGGGATACTCTTCCCCGGATTTTTTCAAGAATAGCTTGCAGGCGAGAATCGTTTCCAACGAGTAGGCCATCTGCAGAAATTCCTCTGCTTCAAGCCAGTTGCCTTCAATGCTGATCTTTCTTATCCATTCGGTGGGATCAAAAAAATAACGCGATGGAAACGCATCGCCTTTTTCAAGGATCTGACGAAACTCCAGATTTTGCTTTAGCAGCGTTTTGATGAATTCATGATCCGTGCTGAAATTCATGCCATCAACCCAGGCTTCACCCGGAGCACTGAGACAGTAACCTTTCAGCTTATGCCTGATCTGGTCAAAGCCTAACTTCTGCTCAAATGTCTCTGGATAGATCATTTCTTCAACTCATTCGAGATCATGCGCTGCTCATGAAGGTTTAATGAATCAATGAGCGCGGTGTAGATCGCTTCCATAGCGACCGGATTCTCCATATAATAGTTCAACGAACGTTTGAAAACTGAATCGGTAGTGCCGCTTTTGGCAAAGATCCTCTCTTTCAAAATTCCGAAGACCTGTTTTAAGGAATCACGCTTTATCCCCAGCGTGCTGATCTTTTGTTCCGTCAGATAGAGGTCGGACATCGCGCGCACCATCTCGTCCTTGGTGAGAAGATCATCTGGTTTTTTGTTCCTTGCACCGCAAGCTCCGACGATCATTGCCAGGATGAAAATGACGACTGGAATACCAGGCGCGGTCAATAAGCGTTTTACGGATTTTGTCAACCTATACTTAATTTTGGGTGGGGAAAAATACTCATAATTGTTCTACTTTTGGCGAAACCGGCTATGTTGCCGTGTTACGGGCACATCGTAAAAGTGCTGATTAAACAAACATTATTCCAACAATAAGGACGTGCGGGACCTTCTGAAGAAATTGCGCAGATACGAGATCCAGATACGCAAGGCTATCAACAGCCAGATGCAGGGGGATTTCCATTCCGTCTTCAAGGGTTCGGGCCTCGAGTTTGACGATGTCCGTCCTTATCAGTATGGCGACGATATCAGGACCATTGACTGGAATGTTTCTGCCAAAGGGCATGGCACGTTTGTGAAGACATTCCGCGAAGAAAAGGAACAGACGGTCTTCTTCATTCTTGACGTCTCCGCCTCCGAGGACATCGGCAGCGTCGGGAGTACAAAAATGGATATCGGCAAAGAGATATGTGGTGTGCTGGCTTTATCGGCCTCCAGGGAATCCGGACACGTCGGTCTGATCTGTTTTTCCGATCAAAAGGAAACGTATATGAAGCCCAGTAAAGGGCATTCGCAGGCGTATGAGATCATTAGCACGCTTGCCAGACTCAAACCCCAATCTCTAAAAACAAATCTTGCTAAAGCCATGGCTTTTGGCTCTCAACGCCATCAAGCGAAGAAGTGTGGTAATCCTCATCTCCGACTTCATTGACGACGGATACAGCGACAATCTGAAAGCATTAGCCCGCCGGCATGATCTGGTGGTGATCCAAATCAGTGATAAACGTGAAACAAGATTGCCCAAACTTGGGATCATTCCTGTGATCGATAAAGAAACACAAAGAACACTCTGGATCAATACGTCCTTTGGTGACTTCAGAGAGAAGATCAGCGCACGTCATGAGACCAGAAAAACGGAGCTGGAAAAATTCAGTCGCAAACATCAGATTAACTTCATATCGCTTGATACAGAGGAAGATTATGTACCGAAACTGCTGAGGCTATTCAAGGTGAGGAATAAATCATTAAAGAACTGAGGCGATGGTTGTGCGGTCCTTCAAAAGTTTTTGCTTCCTGCTATTGTTTTGCGTCTCTACTACTATCGTCAACGCACAGGATGTTCTCGTTCATAGCGGGTTTCTTCGCGATAGCCTTTCGATTGGCGACGAAACAGGCTATTACCTCACAGCAACGTATCCCAGCGACCTCAATATTCTATTTCCCGACTCCACTTACCAGTTCTCACCATTCGAGTTTTACAGGAAAGTGTATTTCACGACGGAAACTCATTCAGGAAAAAGTTATGACAGTGCAATCTACTACCTGTCAACCTTCGAGGTAGAGAAGCTGCAGTCGTTAAGTCTTCCAGTGTTCCAGCTGAATGAGATGGATACCACGATATATAATTCACCTCGTGATACGATCATGCTTAGTGAGTATGTGAAAAATCTTCCTGATACATTATCCGCGCAGAATCTGCCACTGAAGGTTAACACCGCGTATCAGAACGTTTCATTTCTCTTCAACTATCCCATACTGTTCATTATCGTGGGGGTCCTTTTGGTTGTCGCGGTTGCCGGATGGCTCATCTTTGGACAGCGGATAAGAAAACATTATAGGTTGAAACGGATGCAGAAAATCCATCAAAAATTCTTAGAAACGTATACCGGTGAGGTGGAAACGATCAAGAAGGCATTCTCGACTGCTCGAACGGAAAACGCGCTCGTGGAGTGGAAGCGATACATGGAACACCTCGAGTCGAGACCATATACAAAACTCACGTCCCGTGAAACTACAAGGCTGGAAAAAGATGAAACATTAGGGAAGTATCTGTCGGCTGTTGACGGGGCGATATACGGTCACAACAAGAGTGTAATAGAATCGCTGGAGCAACTGAAGGCCTTCGCCCAGCAACGGTTTTCAAAAAGACTTGAGGAGGTGCGCCATGGATAATACTGCAATGTGGCTTTCACCCGACTGGTTCAGCATTTCTACTCTTCAAAGTTTTACATGGGAAAATCCTGTTTTCGTATATTTAATAATAGGGGTACCGTTGCTTTTCATCTTCCGCTGGCTGACGCGATTCAGGTTCAATCAAAAGTTACCTGTAGCGGTAACGCAAAAAGATCTTCACGTCTCTCCGCTTACGCTGATCAGACTTCTTCCCGACATCCTTTTGATGGGCGCTATGTCTCTCATCCTCCTGGCTCTGGCCAGACCTCAGAAAACCAATGAAAAGGTGGAGCAGTGGACAGAAGGGATAGACATTATGATCGCCCTCGACATCTCTCAGTCTATGCAGATTGAGGATTTCAGCCCTAACAGGCTTGAAGCCGCGAAAGAAGTAGCCCGTGACTTTATCGCGGGCCGCGTGCAGGATCGAATAGGAATTGTGGTGTTCTCGGGAGACGCGTTTTCCCTGGCTCCCCTGACAACAGATTATGATCTGTTGAAAACATATCTCGATGAAATAAACTTCGATATGATTGAAAACCGCGGAACGGCGATCGGAAGCGCCCTTGCTGTTGTGACCAATCGTATGGGCGAATCAGAATCCAAATCGAAAGTTTGTATTCTTTTGAGTGACGGCGACAATACCGCAGGGAATATCGATCCCATCACAGCTGCAAAGCTTGCGTCGGTGTACGGCATTAAGATCTATACGATCGTGGTGGGAAAGGAAGGTCTTGTTCCTTATGGTAAGGATTTCTTTGGACGTCCTAACATGATTGAAAATACAATCGATGAAACAACGATGAGAAGGATCGCCGAGATCGGGTCGGGCGAATTCTTCAGGGCAACGGACAATCAAGCATTAAGCCAGGTATTCACGCGGATCGATCAATTTGAAAAAGCTGAGATCAAAGAAACCCGTTTTAAGGATACTTCAGACTATTATTTTATTTATCTCCAGTGGAGTATTTTGTTCTTTCTCCTTTGGCTTGGATTGAAGTCAACGTTTATCAGTAACGTGCTACAAGACTAACCTAAGCAATTATGAATTATAAATTATAAATTATGAATGACAATGATTTAGGATTTCGCAACAATGAAATGTAACGGAATCCTAATTGAAACCATTCATAATTCATACCTCATAATTTATAATTACGTATGTGGTATGTCGTCTGGGAAAAAGATCAACCGGCTTGCAAATAGCACCAGGACGATGCCGAGTATAATATTCATAATCCGGATAAACCGTGGCGTGATCAGTGTCCGTAACTTGTCCGCCAGTTTCGCCTTGATAATATCAGTAGTGAAAACTGTGCCCACGATGGATGCAAAAAAAAGAGGCGCTTTGGTGTGGGAGGTGTAGCCTAGCTGAGACGTTGCTACACCAACTGTAGCAATCCAGAAAAACAAAACCATGGGGCTTAGCGCATTAATGAGAAATCCTTTGCCTGCGAGCTTCAGCCAGTTGCCGGTGTGCGTGTTTTCATGGTTGAAATGCATGAGCTTTCTGCTTTTCACAAGCAGGTAGTACAATCCGAATAACAGCAGTATAATCCCGCCCCCATAAGCCATGTAATGCCGGAAATTCTCGGCTTCCATGAATTGGATCAATCCGAAATAAGACACCAGGATGTACATGGCATCACTAAAGGAAACTCCAATTGCAACAAAGACCCCGCTCCAAAATCCGCGTTCAATGCTGGTTTGAATAATGGTAAAAAATACAGGCCCGATAAGGAAAGTCAGAACAATGCCTGAGATGATGCCATTAAGTATGATTTCCATTGACGTGATGTTGAAGGAAGTTTTTCCAATCGTCAAGCTGTGCGTTCTTCATGACCCTTGGAAATTTATTCTGGCCGCCTACCTTCCCCTTTGATTCCATCCAGTCGTAGAATGTTTTCACCGGAATTACATCCACAAATACCTCTTTGAGCGCAGCGCTTCGTTCTACTGCGTAGTCGTCATTGAGTGCCTTGAGGTGTTCATCTATTTTATCTTTGAGTTGTTTCTTATCTACTTTATCGTCTGTGCCTACAAACCAGTGATGGGCAAACAATGATTGATGAGGTATTCCCGCTACCGCGAACTCCGGAATAGTAATATTGAAATCATTCGAAACAAGCTCAATAGCTTTATTCATATTATCGACTGATAAATGCTCGCCGCATAAGCTGAGAAAATGCTTGGTCCTTCCGGTAATAACGATTTCCGCTTCTTCAAGCGAGGTGAATTTGATCACATCACCAATAATGTACCGCCAGGCGCCCGCGCAAGAGGAAAGAAGAATGGCGTACTCCTTCCCTTCTTCAACCTCATCGATCAGAAAGGACTCGGCATCAGGATGGATCTCGCCTTGCGCGTCGAAATTCTTTTCTTCAAAAGGTACGAATTCATAGAAAATACCATTGTTGAGGACCAAACGCATAGACCGGCGGTTAGGATATGCCTGAAAAGCGATAAATCCTTCAGAAGCCAGGTATGTTTCAATATACTGTATCGGCCTGCCCAGCAGCTTTTCGAAACCCTTGCGGTATGGGTCGAATGAAACGCCACCGTGAACATATACCTCCAGGTTAGGCCACATCTGGTGAATGTTCTTGAGCCGATGATGTTTGATCACTTTTTCCATCAGGATCTGAATCCATGCCGGCACACCCACTATGATACCGATGTCCCATTCATCGGCTCTTTCAGCGATCTCATCGAGCTTGACATCCCAATTCCTGTTCTTGGCTATTTTCTTTCCTGGTTTGTAAAAATGCTGGAACCAAAATGGAAGGCGGGCGGCCTGAATCCCGCTGAGGTCTCCTTCAAAGTAGCTTCCTCTCTTATTGAGGTGAGTGCTTCCGCCGAGCATCAGGATCCCCGATTCAAATATTTCGGGTTCGAGATCATACTTTGAAAGCGTGAGGATCTGGCGAATGCTGGTCTTCTGAATCGCCTTCGTCATGTCCTTGGTGACCGGAATATATTTTGATGAGGCTTCGGATGTTCCTGAACTGAGTGCAAAATACTTGATCCTGCCAGGCCAGCAGATGTTACGGGCACCCTGCAAAGCAAGTTTCCACCACTCCGAGTATATCTTATTATAGGTAAAGATCGGTACCTCTCTTTTGAAGCGCTTGTAAAACTCCTTATCACTCCTTCTGAAGCCATTAAGGATATCAGCGAAGTTGTGAAACTTGCCAAATTCGGTCTGGCTTGCCGTGATCAGTAATTCTTTCAACTCCTTTTTTTGAAGATCAAAAGGCGATGTATAATCCTGCTCAAGCATCTCACGGAGCCTGATCCCTTTTTTCAGCAATGTTCCAAGGATCGCCATATTTGCTTTAGCTTTGATGATTTGAAGGACTAAAAATAGGCATGAATATTAAGAATAAAATAGACAAAATCACGCAAAACTTGCCGTCGGACTGCAAACTCATCGCCGTCAGCAAGACTCATCCCCCCGAAAAAATTCTGGAAGCTTACAACGCAGGGCAGAGAAGATTTGGGGAAAACAAAGTGCAGGAACTGGTCGCAAAGTACGAATCGCTACCAAAAGACATTGAATGGCATATGATCGGCCATCTTCAATCCAACAAAGTAAAATTCATAGCCGGCTTCGTCAGCCTTATTCACGCAGTAGATAGTGTAAAGCTGCTGGAGGAGATCAATAAACAAGCACAGAAAGTGAATAGGGCACTTCCGTGCCTGTTACAGGTGCATATCGCAGAAGAGGAAACAAAGTTTGGGTTCTCTCAGGATGAAGTGCTGGCGGTTTTTAAGGATACAAAGATGGATCGATTTACGCATGTCCGTATCGTTGGACTGATGGGAATGGCGACGCTTACAGAGGATAAAACAGTGATCGAGCGGGAGTTTTCCGTGTTGAGAGCGTTGTTCGACAGGTTGAAGGCCTCGCCGTTGCCTTCCAATGCAGCGATGCGGGAACTGTCGATCGGCATGAGTAACGACTACAGCCTTGCCGTTGCGGCTGGCAGCACGATGATACGGGTTGGCTCTGCTATCTTTGGGGAAAGAAACTATTCAGCATGAACCAAAGAACGGCGATCTTATGGGCCGCTGCGATGGGATGTCTCGCGGTTCTAATCGGCGCTTTCGGCGCACATTTGCTCAAACCTATTCTTACGGCCAACGGGCGGCTGGAAAATTATGAGGTTGCCGTCAAGTATCATTTCTACCATACGTTGGCCATGCTCCTCACAGCATCGTTGATGAATCAATTTCCGTCGAAGAAACTACAGTATGCGGCGCTGCTTTTTCTTACGGGTATTTTTTTCTTTAGTGGCAGCCTTTATATCCTGTCATTTACCGGAGAGCGGCTGCTGGGCGCAATTACCCCAATAGGCGGACTGCTATTCATAACAGGCTGGTTAATGCTGTTCGCAGGGGTCATTAAAAAAATAAGGCCCTAAAAAGGGCCTTTTGATATTCAAAGACGTTTAGCGCTATTGTGGCTGGACTTTCTTTTCCAGAACGTTGGCCGTGAATGATATCTGAGCGCCATCCGCATTAGTTGCGTTTGAGACGATAGTCACCACTTTATTCTGTTTATTCATCTTGCCTGCGCTGTTAAAGGCTATAGTGATCTCTCCTTTGCCTCCAGCAGCTATAGGATCGCGCGGCCATCCTTTGGGAGTCGTGCATCCACACGTCACCTGAACGTTTGTAATGATCAGCGGCTCATTGCCGGTGTTTGTGAACGTGAAAGTTTCTTCAACTTTATCACCTTGATAGATATCCCCAAAATCGTGGGTCTTTTTGTCGAAAGTGATCACCGGGCCCTTGGCTTTTGCAGTGGTCGCCTGCGCAAAACCTTGTGCAGCAAGCCCCAACACAACGAACAGGAAAAAATACTTCTTCATACCTTGTTTTTTTGTCAAATTTAAGCTGTTTAACTCAACAATTCTGCCACATTATCAAAAAATTCTGACAAGAATTGATCAGATATCGATCTCCTTTACCCATGCCAGGTAACCTAACCAGTCCTGAAATTGCAGAAATATACGGCCAACGGTTACGGGTCAGGGTGTGTGGATTGCTTTATCAGGGCGATGACCTGCTAATGGTCAACCATCGCCTGCTGTCCGATGGCAATTTCTGGTCGCCGCCCGGTGGCGGCATTGAGTACAACGAATCTCATGAGGATTCATTAAAGCGGGAGTTCCTGGAAGAGACGGGACTTGATATCAGAGTTGATCATTTCGCGTTTGGATGTGAGTTTATTCATGCGCCGCTACACGCGATTGAACTATTCTTCTGGACACAACCCGTTGGGGGTAGGTTGCAGACTGGTTTTGATCCCGAGGTTCAGATCATTAAAGAAACGAGATTTATGAGCGTTGATGCATTAAGAGCCCTACCAGCGGACGAGCTTCACGGAATATTCAGATTAGCCCGGACCAGAGCGGAATTTCAACAGTTAACAGGTTTCTACCGCATCTGAACAGTCATTCCCGGCAGCTGCTTGTGATTTAAAGCCTAAAATAAGTATTATTGTACAACCGGCTGACCTTCAATCGAATTTGAGAACCTCTTAAAAAGGAAAAAGTTTGCAGACAACCGCATTGACATATAAACTGATCAGGAAAGTCAAGGACAATCAGTTTGACGAAGACCTCATCGACAGATATCATCTCTTGATGAACATTGGAACACGGGATTTTCAACTCCTTATCCTTGAGCCCCGTGAAAATAAGGTCCTGCTACTCGAAGATTTCGTTTTGCCGGGGCTTACCTCCACAGATGAACTCCTTCACATCCTTGATCAGCTATTTGATTCCCATCCGTTTCTTAAAGCTGGCTTCTGGAAGAAGATCAAGGTCTCAATCAAGAACCAGAAATTCGTTCAGGTTCCTGAGTCGTTGTTTTCACCAGAGGCTGCGGGCGAATACCTGAAGTTCAATGCTGCCGTTGATCTCTCCAGGGAAGAATGCCTCGCATCGCTTAACGAGAAGGCTAAAGCCACCACAGTGTTCGCAATTAACAGCGCTTTGAAGGCATGGCTTACCGGTTTATATCCCAATAGCGTCCCAATCTTCACGCATCAGTCAGCCTCCCTCATTGAGGGGACCTTACAATTTGCAGAATCGAGAAACGATCAGCCACTTTATATTTACGTCGATCGTTTTAAGCTTCACATTATGGCATGTAATGATGGAAAGCTGCTTTACTACAATCAATTCGCCATTAAGCAATTTTCTGAATATGTTAAGTATATCATGCTTGTCATGAATTCCCTTTCTATGGACCAGGAGTCAAGTCAGGTAGTCTTGTGGGGATATATCGGCAAGAACTCTCCGCATTACCACGAATTCTATAAGTACATCAACAATGTTGCTTTTGGTGAAGAACCTCAAGGTCTTAATTTCGGGTATGTTTTTGATGAGGTCCCGGAACATCATTATTTTGATCTTTACAGTATCAGTCTGATCAATTGACACTCAAGCGTCAATACCCGCTTCATAGCAATCCTTATCCAATACTAATATTTTATGTCAAAACGTATTGCCCTCTTTCCCGGATCATTTGATCCATTTACAAGAGGCCATGAAGATATCGTACTGCGCGGTCTGCAGCTCTTCGATGAGATCATCATCGCCATTGGATACAATAGTCAGAAGAGTACGCGATATTTTGAGGTTGATCATATGCTTGGATGCATCGAAAGCACGTTCACGTCGTATTCGAATATCACAGTCGTTAAATTTTCCGAGCTAACCGCAGAATTTGCGCGGCGCAATGGTGCTAAGTTTTTACTGCGTGGGCTCCGTAACACGACAGACTTTGAATATGAGAACAGCATATCACAGATCAATCGTAAGCTTTACAGCGATCTTGAATCGGTGTTCCTTATCACTTCGCCGCAGCTGGCCTGGATCAGTTCTTCAATTATCAGAGAGGTTCACCGATATGGTGGTGATGTGTCTGAATTCCTTCCGTACAAGCTGAATCCGTAACTTATTTTGCCGATCCTATTTCTGACAGCGCGTAGTATTGTTCAAAGACGTAGCTGATCGACTTGTACGAATGCTCGAGGGCGTGGTATACTTCTTTGCGATTCATCCAGCGGGTTTCCTCGATATCTTCTGAGAACGCGGGCCGCATGCGGGTGTCGTCAACGATATCCATCACATACCATCTGGTTTTTTTGATAATGGGACGACTATTCATCGTATAAGTATGCCAGGTGGTGCATATTTTTTTTCCTATCCTGACGCTAACATTGCATTCTTCCTCAACCTCGCGCAAAGCGGTCTGCTTATTCTTCTCTCCCCGTTCCCTTTTTCCTTTGGGAAGGTCCCACTTCTTCATGCGATAGATCATGAGGAACTTATCTTTCTTCCGGACGAGACCTCCTGCTGCTTTTACTACCTTGAATTTCTTTCGGAGGTAGTCTTTTATGCCATCATAGTTCCTTGCCGATATATACAAAGATCGAAGACTTGTAGGAACTTTTGAATCAAGAAATGCAAGAATGAGGTCTAAATCCCCTTCTCCGACATTCCTGACCCAGATATGATTGATAAGCTTCGCCTGCGTGACTGGCCCTTCGGCAGCGTCAATGATGTTATTTATACTTCCCTGATCAGGATGATCGCCGGCGTCCAGTATCTGAACGGGGATGTCGTTGATAAAAATGATCATGTTGAATAGGTTAGCCAGGCGCCATTACTCGCAAAAGAGTAAATAATTATCAAGCAGTCAAGTAGATTTGGAAATATTTACTTTCAAATAATCGTATGTGCTATTCAAGAAAATGTGGACAATGCTCCATTTTCATGAATAGATTTTAATTATACCTTTCGAAACTATGCCAATTATCAAGATACAGGAAGAAACGGCCGCAGATGTTGCCGCTATGCTGCTCAGGATACAAGCAATCAAACTGAATACGGAAAAGCCTTTCATGTGGAGCTCCGGATGGAAATCCCCAATATACTGTGATAACAGGCTTTCTCTCTCATATCCCGATATCAGAACTGCGATTCGGGACGGACTTGTTCAGGCCATCAAGGAAAACTTCTTTACGGTGGAATCGATAGCAGGTGTAGCCACTGCTGGTGTTCCGCAGGGTGTCCTTGTCGCGGAGGCTTTGGGCCTCCCCTTTCTCTATGTGAGACCTAAGCCGAAAGATCATGGAATGGAAAATCTGATCGAAGGCAAGGTTGTCAAAAATCAGAAGGTCGTTTTGGTCGAAGATCTTGTCTCCACAGGTGGCAGTTCGCTGAAGGCCGCCCAGGCCCTGCGTGATGCAGGAATGGAGGTTATCGGAATGGTCTCAATCTTCAATTATGGTTTTGACATTGCCACCCGTAACTTTTACGAAGCGAATGTTTCCCTCATAAGTCTCAGCGACTACAATAGCCTGCTGAGGTACGCCTTGCTGGAAAAATACATCACAGAAGACCAGGTGACATCACTTAAAGCCTGGCGCGTTGACCCCTCAAACTGGAAAAAATAGACATGGAGCAAATCTTTAACACACTTGTGCCTACCCCAATCGTTCCGGAAGGCCCTGATTTTCTTATGATCGATCAGCTTATAGCAGGCAGCGTATAACCGTTGTGATATTTTGCAGTAAGATACTTGTTTGCTTCTTCCTCCTTGAATTTGCCCTTCGATTCGTCCCAATGAACGGGTGACCCCGTGCGGTAGGAAATATTTCCCATCTGGCACACTGTAGCCACATGTGCGCCTGCGTGTATGGGACACGTGAGATCGTCAAACTTTCTTGTCTTTACCGCTGCCACAAAATTACTTGTGTGCGCATCAAGACCAGATCCTTTGTTTGGCTGAAGTGGTAAAGATTCCATGCGCTTCTCGTCACCGATCACTTCCCAGCCTCCCCGATTGAGTACCAGTGTACCGTTGTTTCCGATATATGAAATACCATGATCACGTCCATAGTTACCGTTGCTGATGCCCTGAGCCTGTTCCCAAAGCATTGTAAAGTTTTCAAATTCATATGTTGTTGCTAACGTATCAGGTGTTTCGTGTGCTCCATCGGGATAAGCATACTTGCCTCCGGAAGCATAGATCGATTTTGGTATTGGATTGTTCATTCCGAGCAATGCATAGTCTATCAGGTGAACGCCCCAGTCTGTCATGAGACCACCGGCATAATCCCAGTACCACCGGAAATTGAAGTGAAAACGGTTCTCATTGAAAGGTCTCTTAGTAGCGGGACCGAGCCACATGTCATAGTTAACACCAGGAGGAACCGGGGTATCAGGCTTAACGACGATGTTCTTCATCCATCCCTGATATGCCCAAGCTTTAACGGTTCTTATCTGACCGATCTTGCCTGTCCGCAAATACGCGAGCGCGTCAACGAAGTGTGGCATGCTGCGCTGCCACTGTCCCACCTGCACAGCCTTGTTGTAACGCTTTTGCGCAGCAACCATAGCGTTGCATTCGGCAATGGAATTTCCGATTGGCTTCTCAACGTAGACATCCTTACCGGCAGCACATGCCTCAACCATTTGCAGACAATGCCAGTGATCCGGAGTTCCGATGATCACGACCTGAACATCCTTGTTTTCAAGCAGCTTCCGGTAGTCACCGTATGTCTTAACTTTGATATTTGCCTTGGCAAGTTCCTCTACGCGTCCCTTCAACACATTCTCATCCACATCACAAAGCGCTACAACATTGATCTCTGGTATCTTCATGAAGGACTGAAGATCAGACCATCCCATGCCTTTTGTTCCTATCAAGCCGACATTGACCCGGTCATTTTGTGCTACGCCCAATTTAGCTTTTGCTATTGTATCCCAGGATAGTGAATTGAAAAATCCTGCTCCTGCGAGCGCGAGGGAGGAATTGCGGATAAATTTTCTGCGTGAATTCATGATCCTAAGGGGTTAGAATTCTAAAAGTAAGCAGAACGAAATCAAGAGTAAACAAAAAGGGCTAAAAGTATGGGCCAGGCCTATTCAGAAGAGGGACGCTCGAGCCACGACGCGGTGATCTCATTGAGGACTTTCACTTTGTGATTAAAGTCTCCCTTGATCTTATCGCGGATCTTTTGCATGTTATCGAGCAATTGATTCGTATCCTCTGGAATGGCTTCCTCGAGGTATTCCCTTATGCGCTTGGAAATAGTGGGCGATTTTCCATTCGTGGAGACACCGATCTTGAGGTTCCCCCGTGTCACAACCGATCCAAGATAAAAATCACACAGCTCCGGCGTATCGGCAACGTTAACAAGCAATCTTTTCGTGCGCGCGAATTTTTTAATGGATTCATGCAGACTTCTGCTGTCTGTCGCCAGCAACACGAGATCTTTATCCCAAAGATCCCACAATTTGAAATTGCGTTCTTCGAGTTTTACATGTGTATGGTTTGCTGCCAGCACTCTGATCGGTTCCTGGATGTGCCGGGCAACGAGGGTGACCCTTGCGCCAGGACTATTTTTCAGGATCGCAGAAAGTTTTTCAAGTCCAACGTGGCCTCCTCCAACAATCAATGTATCGAGAGATTCTAATTTCAGAAAGACAGGAAAAAGGTTATTGCGTTCCATGGCTACTGATAGTGAATAACCACGTCGTTAGTGATAGCATTCAATGAATGCGCATAGTTCACGACCTCACCGACCACAATAATAGATGGAGAAGCCATATCGGCAACGGCTGCAAGCGCAACAATGTTCGATACCTTACCGGTAATAATACGCTGCGTTGGAAGTGTACCATTCTGAATGATCGCCACCGGCGTATTGGCCTTACCGTGAACTTCAAATTGCTCCATGATCTCACGGACTTTGTTCAGTCCCATAAGAATGACGATGGTAGCCGTTGACTGGGCAGCCAGCGCAATATCGCTTGAAGTTTCGCCGGACTTTGTTGTACCTGTTACTACCCAGAAGCTCTCGCTGATACCGCGGGCGGTCACGGGAATGTTCACACTTGCCGGTACCGCCAAAGCGCTGCTTATTCCGGGCACTACGGCAGTCTTGACGTTCTGGGCGGCTGCGTATGCTAATTCTTCCGATCCTCTGCCAAACACGAACGGGTCTCCACCCTTGAGTCTCACTACATGCCCATATAGATAGGCAAATTCAACGATAAGCTCATTGATATCTTCCTGCTTGTAGGAATGGGCTCCTGCCCGCTTGCCCACACACAAAGAAGGGATATTCCTTGGAATGAGTTTAAGGATCTCCGGAGAAACAAGCGCATCATATAACACAATATCTGCTGCCTTGATCGCATTTATACCTTTCACGGTAATAAGCTCGGGATCACCGGGCCCTGCGCCAACCAACGTTACACGTGGGGAAGGATGCGATGTGTAGAAAGCTGGTATCATGCTAAGCTACTTTTTCAACTGCCGGCGTTTCGCCTGCGCGAAACGCGGAGACAGCTTCAAGGAACGCTACTGAATCATTCAGAAAGACCTTGGCAAATTCTTCAGAAGGTTCATGCTTGTTGATCCTGAGCACATGATCTTTAAAGCTACCCTGGAATTCGAAGAGTTTGCTATCCACGAACTCGCGCTGGAAATCATTGATAGTTTGATATTGGGAGCTCGGCCTTACATCACGTGAAAGCAGTAATGCCTTCGCCGTATTAATAAATGCGCTATAGCTCTGATAGATCGAATCCGCAAATTGCCTGTTAGCTAATGTCTCCCTTGACCATGTAAGCTTGTCCTCAGAGTCGTAAAACAATGTGGAGACAAGATCTATCATTACACCGGCACACTCACCCACAGCAGTATGGAGGATGAAATTATTCTCCTGTCCCCAGTCGATGTACTCATCCGGATTGGTCGCGGTAATATCGCCAAGGGGCTTAAGTAGCTGGTAAAAGTGATTTCGACCGACTCTTTTAAAATAGTCATGATAGTATTCGCCTTCCGTAGCGTTAGTCTCATAGTCACTCAGCAGGTAACGGAGTGCCTGAGGGCCGCGTTTGCTTGGAAGCTTAATGATCTTATCTGAAATAATACCATCACCGTTCTTGAGCTTTCCACCGCCCAGAAGAACAACTAATGCCGGCAACACTTTTCCTTGCTTATCCTTGATGGTGCTTCCGTGCAGTCCTATGCTGGCCAATCCGTGCTGACCGCAGGAGTTAGGGCATCCGCTTATTTTGATCTTGATGTCCTGATTATTAATGAAGTCCGGAAATTCTTCTCGAATCACCCTTTCCAATTGCAGCGAAATGGCTGTACTGTCACTGATACCCAGATTACAAGTGTCTGTCCCTGGGCATGCAGTAATATCCGCCACACTGTCGAAGCCGGGTTCTGCAAGCGCGAGCGCATCTAAAGCAGCATACAGTGGCTTGAGTGCTTCAGGTCGTACAAAACGGATTAAGTATCCTTGATTAAGAGTGACACGAAGTTCATCAGCGGCAAAGCGATCTACAACATCGGCGAATTTTCTAGCATTGTCGGAAGAAAGATTGCCCAGCGGAAGCTTTACATAGACGCCAAAAAATCCTTCCTGCTTCTGTGCAAAGACATTTGTCTTGAACCAGAGGTCATATCTTTTTTCATCAACTGTAACATCGCTGTGATCCTCAACGCTGGCTAACACAGGCTGAGGAAGTATATCAGTATCGATGTGGTAGGTCTTGCTCTTTAATGCCTTCTTCTCTTCTTCCACAAGGGCCATCAGTTTTTCAAACCCAAGGTCGTCAAGCAAAAATTTAAATCTCGCTTTCATCCGGCGATTGCGTTCACCATACCTGTCGAACACCCGCAGCAAAGCTTCTGTAAAAGGAATGATCTGATCTTCTTCCAGAAATTCGTAAGCGAGTTGCGCGAGATAGGGATTGGCTCCTAACCCGCCGCCGATAACGACTCTAAAGCCGCGCTTTCCAAACGCGATCCGAGGTATAAAACCTACATCGTGGATGAATGCGAAGGCTGTATCTTCTTCACTTGAAGAAAAGGCTATCTTGAACTTACGTCCCATTTCCTGGCAAATAGGATTGCGCAGAAAGTATCGGAACGTTTCATGGGCATAAGGTGAAACATCAAAAGGCTCATTTGGATCTACACCCGCAGTGGCGGAGGCTGTTACGTTGCGTACTGTATTTCCGCAAGCTTCGCGTGTAGTAATCTCATCCTTCTCAAGTTTTGTCCAGAGCTCTGGGGTTCGGTCGAGGCTTACATAATGAATTTGTATGTCCTGACGCGTCGTTGCATGAAGCGTGCTGCTTGCATACTCATCGGAGATGTCAGCGATCCTGCGAAGCTGTTTTGTGGAGACACGGCCGAAAGGAAGCTTGATCCGGATCATTTGGACTCCCTCCTGCCGCTGGCCGTAGATCCCTCTGACCAGACGAAGACTGCGGAACTTCTCACTATCAATCTTTCCATCACGGAATAACCTGATCTTCTTTTCCAGGTCCAATATATCTCTGGCGACAACAGGGTTATTTAAGTCTTCCAATTCAGAGCGAAAGCTTTCCATATATTCTACTTTGGTGGTTCATTTTTTCTCTCCCTTTGATACAAACAAGCCTTTCCTGGGATCAGAAAAGGCTCGTATATTCTTCATCAACAATTGATTACAGATTTTTTTACGCGCCTGAAAATTCCCGAGTCGCAAAAAAAGCGCGACAGCAGCATTCAGTTTTCTCACAGGGTTTCTGACGGCGGTAATGCATTAGTCTACTAGATGAATAGGCATTAAAGGTAGACGTTCAGATACAAAAATCAAATCATTCGAAATAAAAATTCTGAGCAAATGACTTGATTTCCTGCGCAAACGGTTGTTAATGGAGGGATCAAGGGTGAAGTAACCCTCAAAAAACAGTATTTAGTCCTGAGTCTTGAGTCTTAAGCCCTGATTATCAGGACTTAGGAGATAGTTTGTACCCTTAAGTGTTCATTACTAAGGACTTAGGACTAAGGACTAGCTCAAGTCCTGTCTTTTGTCCGGATAACGAACTTCAAACCGGACCAGATCTCATCAATTGCGCATACTTTCACGTCAACAAGGCCAGACGCTAAGCCGAAATCCCTGATTATATTTTCATCCAGGTCAGACGGAACTTTGGAAGATTTTTTTGGCCATGATATCCAGAGCATAGCATCCGCCCTCATGTGCTTCATAGCACTCACAAATTGCTTTTTGAACTCGGCCTGTTTGTAAACAAAGAGATGAACAAAGTCCAGGTCACCCGTTGGGGTCGACTTGAACACCACGCCCTCAGGCAGGGGGAAAATAGAATCGAAATAGTGTTCGGGAACACCGCGGACATATGCGATTGCGCCGGGCTTGATACCCAGCTTTTTTACCAACGGCGTACCTGAATATCCTGCTTGTGCCATATTGTAGTGGGCCCATAAATTAACGGACCCCATCAACCTAATTAAATTTAAAAAAGCATAATGAATAGCCCAAACCCTGTGAATGATTTAATCGGGTTTTGCCAGTTGGCTGAATGGTTCGGGGTGAACGTCTAACTATTCTGATGGTGCATCGAATAAAAGTTTCCTGACTCACTGTTTTACCTAAATTGTGTACGATATACACAAAGCATATAATATTTTTAAGATCGACCATCAAATGACAACAATCCAACGCATACGCCTCTTTTTGATCAATCCTTCCGTTCACGCCATAGCTCTATTGTTCATGGTACTCTCCTGCAAGCCATCAGCGAAAGAGGTTAACGCTTCGAAACCTGAAGAGAACAGATTTACCACAACCATTATTACGCAGCCCGGTCAGCTTGATGAACCGATGGTCTTTACTTTTCCCGATAAGACCAGGCTATTATTTGTTGAACGAAAAGGAGGAGTGAAATCACTCAACCTGGCCACAAACGAATTGAAGACTATTGCTACTATTCCAGTAAATACAAAGTATACCAGTAAAGACGGCGAAGTCAGGGAGGCCGAGGAAGGATTGATGGGTATTATTGCTCATCCCGATTTTGATAAGAATCACTGGATCTATATGTACTATGCGGATCCGGAAGAGAAGAAGCATGTTCTGGCACGTTGGGAACTCCACGGAGATTCACTGTATTCAAGTACAAAGAAGATCGTACTTGAAGTGCCAACACAACGCGAAGTCTGTTGTCACACGGGCGGTGGAATGGTGTTCGACAAGAACGGGAATCTTTATTTAACTACTGGAAACAATACGGGTAATCCAACACAAGGAACCTCCGGGCTTGATGAAAGACCAGGGAGGTCAAGCTGGGATGATCAACGCACCGCAGGCAGCACTGATGATTTGCGGGGTAAGATCCTGCGCATCCATCCTGAAGATGATGGCACCTACACGATACCGGAAGGAAACCTGTTCCCGAAAGGATTGGAGCACACGCGTCCGGAAATTTACACCATGGGGCACCGAAATCCGTGGCGCGTTTCAGTGGATAGTAAAACCAAGTTCATTTACTGGGGAGAAGTAGGCCCCGACGCCTCTAAGGATTCAACGATAGGCCCGCGCGGCTATGACGAATTCAATCAGGCCCGCAAGGCAGGGTTCTTCGGATGGCCGTACTTCATTGCTGATAGCAAGGCTTATCCTGACTATGACTATGCAACGAATGCCATAGGCGCCAAATTCGATTCATCTAACGTGGTGAACAATTCACCTAATAACACAGGGCTAAAAAAATTACCTCACCCTGAGAAAGCCTTCATCTGGTATCCTTATGCTAATTCTGATGAGTTTCCCCTCGTCGGGAGTTCGGGCCGAAGCGCGACCGGTGGTCCGGTCTTCAGAGAAGCTGATTTTGACGGAACGAAAAAATTTCCGCCATACTACGAAGGTAAGTGGCTCATCGTTGAGTTCATGCGCGGATGGATCATGGCTGTTACCATGGACGACAATGGAAATTACACATCTATGGAGCAATTCCTTCCGAAGGAAAATTTCAGCAGCGCTATCGATATGAAGTTCAGCCCCGATGGCGATCTCTACGTACTTGAATACGGGTCAGCTTGGTTCAGAGGAAATGAAAATGCGCAGATCAAGCGAATAGAATTCAATGGAGGAAACAGAAAGCCGATAGTAAAAGCATCATCCGATAAAATAGCTGGTGCATTGCCACTGACTGCAAAGCTCTCTTCAGAGGGAACAACGGACTATGATAATGATTCGCTGACGTACGAATGGGTGGTCTCATCTAATGATGGATTTAAGAAGACTTTTACTGATCCAAATCCACAAGTTATGCTGGAAAAGGAAGGTACCTATACCGCTAGCCTCACTGTGACAGATATGCACAAGGAGAAGAATACTCAGTCTTTCGAGATCAAGGCAGGTAATGAACCACCGCAGATAAGCATTGAAATTCAAAAAGGAAATAAGACGTTCTTCTTTCCCAACAGCCAGATCTCCTACTCGATCGATGTCGTTGATAAGGAAGACGGTAGTCTTCAGGGAGGCACGATCAGTCCCAACGAAGTGGCCATAAACTTTGATTATGCGCCTGAAGGCTTTGACCCGATAGAGATCGCGCAAAACCACCGAAGCAGTGATCAATGGACATCATTCTCGAAGGGTGGCAATCTCATCAGCAAGAGCGATTGCAAATCATGCCACATGATTGATAAAAAATCTGTTGGCCCAAGCTATCAGGATATCGCAGTCAGATACAAGACCAATGCTCTGGAGCAAGGGCGTATCGCAAAAAAGATCATTACAGGAGGAAGTGGTGTATGGGGCGATCATGCAATGAGCGCACATCCACAGATCTCTGAAGGCGATGCCGCGTTGATGGTGAAGTACATTGTCAGTGTTGGTAACGAACAGCGTGCAGCAAGATCGATTCCCGCAACGGGATCTTTTATAGAACGCGTTCCAGGTGGTGACAATGGCCTGGGCAGTTATCTGTTGCGCGTCTCCTACAAAGATAAAGGCAGTGCCGTTGTAGGTGCATTGACCTCTGAAAAGATCATTGCGCTTCGCAGTGCTGCTGTTGATCCGGAAAAGGCTGACGTTACCAAAGGCACACAACTGATGACAACGCCTAGCAGATCTTTCAACATTGTAGGTGATGGTGCGCACTTAGGTTTCAGGAACATCGATCTTACTGGAATCCGTCAGATAGAGTTTATCGCTCAGGCGCAACCCCGCATCGGCGCAGCTGGCGGAGTTATTGAAGTTCACCTTGATAGTCCTGATGGAAAGCTGCTGGGAAAAACTGAAAAGATCATTCCTAAACATATCGACTTCCGTGCTGCTTTGGCAAAGATGAATGCGCAAAGTGAAAAGGACAAGAAGGCAAAGGGAGCGGCTGATCAATCAAAGCAGGCACCGCCAACTGACTTTAATGCCCTGCGAAAAAAAATGGCAATAAAAGCAACGGCACCGATCGAGAGTCAGCAGGGTATTCATGATGTGTACTTTGTTTTTAGAAATGAAGATGCAAAAGCCGGTCAGATCATTGTTCAAATGGTGGAGATCGGGTTTCTGAATAAGTGAAGCCATATCTCTTAACGGTCGCGGCAGTTTACTGGCTAAGCTGCTATGTCATTGATGTCGCCGAGCGTTTGGATCTGTTCTTTAACATGATAGAGAATAGGGGAATATACACTACACAATAATCAATACAAGTCGTTGCTTCGTGATTCTATTGGGGAGTGATTGATAAATACCCAAAGTTCCATGACGTTGTCAATTGAAGAATTTCGGATGATTGTTGTGTATTTACCTAATGTGTATTTTCCTATTCTCTATTACGATAAAGAACAGATCCCAAACGTATCGGTGAGATCTTCAAAAAAAAGGACCCTGGTGGGTCCTTATATTTCAAGTATTAACGGCGGGTCAATTGTCGCTTCCTAGCTTTTCCATTTCCTTGTCGAACGTCTCTTTAAATTTCTCATAATCGTAGTCGATCTTCAGGCGGTCGTCCTTTGAAAGACGTTCATTGTACTTCGCTACAAGGTCTTCGGCCGAAAGTTCAATCGCGACGTATGTTTTGTAGGTCGCCTGATTTGTTTTCATGAGCTTTTCGCAGATGGTCTTGATACCAGTTAGTTGCTGGTCAACGATCTCACGGTTTAATTGCTCGAATCTTTCTTCTACCTGTTCCTTGTTGTTCATCTCACGTGAATTCGTGTAGTTGTCGGTTACAGCTTTCACGGTAGTCTGAATGCTTGCGGCAAGCTCTGCGCGGGCGTTCGCCAATGCTTTCTTTTTGGAAGTCACCTGATCCTGACTTTCACCAATGGAATTGGCGCGGAAGAATTTTTGGGTTGTGAAGAAGTCAGATCCTGAACACGGAACTGATACTTCGGTCTCACCTTTCGGAGCTTTCTCCTTGCCTTTACAGGCTATCATAAAGACGCCGCCGACAAGGATAACTACAAAGGTAGAATACGTCATTCGTTTCATATGGGGTAAAAATTTAGTCAAGGTATACTTTACAATTTAAATACCAAACTTTCGCTCGATAGAACGCCTGCAATGGCGTTACTGCAGCACTGTATCCAATAACTCCGTCATCCGTTCCTTTTCCAATGTTTCTATGGCTTTGTTATAGGCGTCGATGCTTGATCTGTCGTAATCAAGTCCGTAACCCTTCACACGGTCCAAAGTAGTTGCATAGATCTCCTTACCTTCTTTGAGCGCCGCTACTTTGATGACACTTGTCAGAAAAGTGATGTAAATGCTTCCGGATACAGAGCCTTTTTCGGAATCAGCCTTGACGTCGAACCAAAGGTCAGCCTTGCTCCTGTCCTCGGTAAATTCAAAGCCGTTATTGGCCAGCAGATTCTTCAGCTTATTACTGATCTGATTGTTGGCCTTATTTTCTCCCAGGCTTTTTTCAACCGAGGTTAAGAATACTATGGGTCGTTGTACTTTCAGCACGACGTGTCCTCTGGGTACCTGAAATGTGCTGGCTAGCAATGTATATATCGGAGACAATCCGGATCCGCTCAGGGCGCTGATGTCCACTTTAACAGCGACCGTCTGCTCCAGCTCTCTTGAACTGATCTTCGTCATCATCACCTTTGCCTTTCCGGAGTCATCGGTTTTATAGTTTGGAAATACATTTCCCTGACCTTTTTCGAATGCTGCGTGTAGGGGCACGTTAATCGCTGGCTTATTCTGTTCTTTATAAAAAGCGCGGACGGTCACAGCTTGTGTGCTAAGATTTACCCGCCTGTTGAGCGTTATCTCTGACGGTTCAACTTTCAGCGAGATCTTATCAAGAATATTTTGTATAGCGGCATAGATCTCGTTGACCAACAGAATTTCTTTGTTGTCCACCGTAACAGGTATCGCTTCTCCCAGGTATTTCTCGATTGACCGTAACGCCTGGAAATAAAATGTAACGGCCAGTATTCTGTCGTTATTTTTCTCTGCGTTCCTCGCCTTTTCAAAATAGTCCATGGCCAGGATCGTAGCGTTATGCTTCTGCTCCTCTTTGATCTGTCGGTATCTCGCAATGGAAAGTCGGTAGTAAACCCAATAGTTGGACGCATCTTCCCAGGCGTCAACCAATTCAAATTCTTCTATTTCATCGGCGGCAGTGGTCTGTATGATCTGCTGGTATTGTTCCGTCAGCTTCATATTAGTTTCCAGCTGGCTTAGGACCGACGTGCTTGAAACGTTGACCTTGATCTCGGAAACCAGGTCATCCAGCGCACTCTTTTTGGCACTCTGTATATAATTATTGGTCCCATCTTTTACGCTGTGACCAATGCCTGTATAGTAACCGTCCTGATAGGGGGTGGTCTTTAACCATGATGGCTTCAGGGATTCTGGATCGGGGGGCTGAACTTTTGGGCTGCAACCCGATAGCAGAATTAGGATCAAAAGGGGTATTCTCACAAAATATCCGTTTACCGGATTACGTTTAGCTATCACTAGATCTGTGCCAATTTTAACAGTCAAATCTACGGGCGAACCTGATCTTTGTTATTGATATCCGGCCATTTTTTTTTAATTTTATTTGAATTGCGAGGAATATGAAAAGATTGACAGGGGCTTTTGTGATGACTGCAGCGCTGATGGCCTGCCAGGAAAGTGAGAGCGTAACCAGCGACTTTACGGGAAATGAAGCAGTGTATGCTTTGCAACAGGCTTCCGATCTTGATGTTAGCGGAACGGTAACCTTCAAAGAGAAGCGAGATGGTACAGCAGATGTTTTGGTTGTTCTCAACGGTACGGAAGGTAACGCAGAACATCCGGTTCATTTACATCTCGGAAACATCGCTGAGCCCGCAGCAGATGTCGCTGCCCTGCTTAATCCTGTAATAGGCTCTACCGGAAATAGTGAAACGTCTTTGGTAAGATTGGCGGATGAATCAGCCATTACATATACGCAATTGCTTGACCTGAACGCCTGCATCAAAGTACATCTTGGAGCCTCCGGCCCTGATCGCGATATAATTCTCGCGGGAGGGAACATTGGACTCTCTTCAAAAGCTGATCCTTCGGGGAGATCAGGAATTGGTGTTTGCAAAAGCAACTAGCCTAAGCAATTATAAATGATGGATTATGAATTATGAATTGGTCTATGTGAAACCCGATTAGCATTGCCCTGCTACGTTAAGAGTGCCAATTCATAATTTCGAGTTTCTAATTTCCAGTTTCCAATTTCTCTTTCCCTTAAATCCGTCGTCTTACGCCTTTAAACCCCTTACTCCTCCTCTTCCGGCTGTTATTTGTATTACGAGGTATGAATTATGAATGGTTTCTTAATTGAAATCCCGTTACGTTCATTCCTGAGCACTCCTAAATCGCGGACATTTCATATCTCATAATTCATAATTGCATAGCTAGTCTCCGCCTTTCGACTGCACCTCATAAGAACTTAATGAAGCCGAGAAGTATTCACGGTTCAGGCGTGCAATGTTTGTAAGACTTATAGCTTTTGGACATTCCGCTTCGCACGCTCCTGTTACAGTACATGCGCCAAACCCCTCCGCATCCATTTGTGATACCATTCGCTCGACGCGTTCTTTGCGCTCAGGCAGTCCTTGTGGAAGCAAAACCAGCTGAGATATTTTCGCGCTGACAAACAACATTGCAGAAGCGTTCTTGCAAGCGGCCACGCAGGCGCCGCAGCCGATGCATGCAGCAGAGTCAAATGCTTCATCGGCTATCTTTTTAGGGATCGGTATTTCGTTGGCATCAGGTATACCTCCCGTGTTAACGGAAATAAATCCGCCTGCCTGCTGAATGCGATCAAACGAACTACGGTCAACAACCAGATCCTTAATGATCGGGAAGGCTTTCGCACGCCAGGGCTCAATGGTGATTGTCTCGCCGTCGGAAAATGATCTCATGTGCAATTGGCATGTCGTGGTTTGCTGAGGCCCATGCGGACGGCCGTTGATGTACAGGCTGCACATCCCGCAAATACCTTCGCGGCAGTCGTGATCGAATGCTACCGCCTCTTCACCTTTATGGATCAATTCGTGATTAAGCACATCAAGCATCTCCAGAAATGACATGTCGGGAGAAACATTATTCAATGAATAGGTCTTGAAGGACCCTTTTGTCGCTTTATTTTTCTGGCGCCAGATTTTTAGTGTGATCTTCATCTTTTACTTATAGCTACGTTGGGTCAACTTAACATTTTCAAACACGAGGGGTTCTTTATGCAATACCTCAGGTTGGTTCTCGCCTGAGAATTGCCAGGCAGCAACATAGGTGAACAAGTCGTCCTTCCGCAAAGCTTCGCCATCAGGCGTTTGAGATTCTTCCCTGAAGTGACCACCACATGACTCGGAGCGATTCAATGCGTCGTCAACCATCAATTCTCCCAGTTCCATAAAATCTGCAACCCTCATAGCCTTCTCCAGTTCCTGGTTAAGCTCATTGGACCCGCCAAGCACGGTGACGTTATTCCAAAAGTCAGCGCGGAGCGATCTTATCTTTGCTTTAGCCTGACCAAGTCCATCCGCAGTGCGCGACATTCCGCAGTAGTTCCACATGATGAGGCCGAGCTCACGATGGAATTCATCTACTGTTCTCTTTCCTTTAATAGAAAGGAATTTATTTACAGTAGCATTAGCTTTATCGACTGCCTCCTTGAATTCTGGTCTGTCAATGTTAACTTTTTCAGAGGAAAGGCCAGCCAGGTAGTCACCAATTGTATAGGGGATAACAAAGTATCCATCGGCAAGGCCTTGCATCAGGGCGCTGGCACCTAGCCGATTTGCGCCGTGGTCTGAAAAATTGGCTTCCCCTAACGCATAAAGTCCGGGAACAGTAGTCATGAGGTTATAGTCAACCCATAGTCCACCCATGGTATAATGAACGGCGGGGTATATCATCATAGGCATTTCGTATGGATTGTCACCGGTGATCTGCTGGTACATATCGAACAGGTTACCATACTTGGCCTGAATAACAGGGCGGCCGTCGCGCTTTATAGCGTCTGAGAAATCCAGGAATACTGCTAACCCTGAGCCTACGCCTCTTCCTTCGTCGCACATGTTCTTGGCATTCCGGGACGCGACATCGCGCGGGACAAGGTTACCGAAGGAGGGATATTTTCTTTCGAGAAAGTAATCGCGTTCAGACTCGGGTATCGACGATGCATCTTTAGCTTTCAACCCCGGTTTTGCTGCCTTAGGTACCCATACACGCCCATCGTTGCGAAGAGACTCCGACATCAATGTAAGTTTTGATTGATGATCACCCGACACGGGTATGCATGTTGGATGGATTTGCGTGTAGCATGGATTTCCAAATAATGCACCTTTCTTGTGTGCACGCCAGGCAGCCGTAACGTTAGAGCCTTTGGCGTTTGTTGAGAGGTAAAACACATTCCCATATCCGCCTGTGCACAAGAGTACGGCATGTGCGCTATGCGCTTCTATTTTTCCGGTTATAAGATCACGTGTGACGATGCCACGGGCCTTACCATCAACAACAACCAGGTCCAGCATTTCTGTCCGGTTGTACATTTTAACCTTGCCGTTCGCGATCTGTCTATTAAGCGCAGAATAAGCGCCCAAAAGCAACTGTTGCCCTGTCTGGCCCCGGGCGTAAAATGTTCTGGAGACTTGTGCGCCACCAAAAGAACGGTTAGCCAATAGGCCTCCATACTCCCTTGCAAAGGGAACCCCTTGCGCCACGCACTGGTCGATGATAGACACGCTTACCTCAGCAAGGCGATACACATTGCCTTCACGGGCACGGTAATCTCCTCCTTTAATTGTATCGTAAAAAAGTCTTTGAATGCTGTCGCCGTCATTCTGATAGTTCTTGGCCGCATTGATACCCCCTTGCGCTGCAATGCTATGGGCGCGACGCGGACTATCCTGAAAGCAAAATGCCTTCACGTTATATCCCAATTCACCGAGTGAAGCGGCAGCGGAAGCGCCTGCCAGACCTGTACCGACTACGATGACATCATACTTTCTCTTGTTCGCCGGATTCACAAGCTTCAGGTTGAACTTGTGCTTGGTCCACTTTTCCGCCAGTGGGCCCTCCGGGATTTTAGAATCTAAATTCATATCTATTCAGTACTGATAAATTAATGTAAGAACATCCAAATAGGGATCAATGCAAACAATCCGGGCACGATGATCGCGAAAGCTCTTCCGACGAACTTGATAGCTGGATTGTATTTGAGATGATTTATACCCAGTGTTTGAAATGCGCTGGCAAATCCGTGCCACAAGTGAAAGGCAAGAATAAGCATGCTGATAACATAAAGCGCTACATATGGTGGTATTGAGTATGCATCACTAACAACGGTGTAAAGATCTTTGTACTGCTCTCCGTCATAGGTGGCTTTGGGGATACCACCCCAATGCATTTCATACCAGAACCCTTTAAGATGTATGACCAGAAATATCAGGATCAGTGTTCCCAGAATTCCCATATTTCGGGAAGTCCATGCTGAAGAATTTTTGTTCACAGCGTAACCCTGACCACCCCTGGCTTTGCTATTCAGTCGCGTTAGCAACAGCGCCCACACCACGTGTACAACAATGGCGGTATAATTCACATAGGATATTATCACGATCAGTGGGTTGCTGGTCATGAACTGGGCGTAAATGTTAAACGCTTCACCCCCATCGTTCTTGAGGAGCTGAAGATTGCCGATCAGGTGAATAATTAAAAAGAGGATAAGAAAAAGGCCGGTGAATGCCATCATTAATTTCCTGCCCAGGGTGCTCGACAGGAGCCTTGTAAACCAATTCATAGGTTATAACTTAGTCGCGAATTTTGAATGCGGCCAAAATTACTTCCCAAACCCTATACCACCAAGACGAAGATTTCTTTTATACGAATTATAAATAGCTTATAAATACCTGGTTTTACAGAACTTCAAGCAGGACAATGATCAGGGCAATTGTAGCCATTGCTACAAATAAAAACCATTCTCTCTTGAAGAAGTCCAGCACAAGTTTGATTAAGCGTTTCATTTTTCTTTTAGAATTCCTTTTTCCTATATTATCCAACAATCACGCCCATTGCATAATGCGCTGTATTACATACACTTACAGCAAAAAAGTCCATTCGGGTGATTCTTATTTTGATCCAAAATTGAACTGATGTCCCATTCCTGGATTAGGAAAATTGATCAATGTCAAATTTCAAATGTCTCTCCAAATCATATTCAAGACTTACATTTGCAGCACAACCACTTTTTTTAGATGTATTTGATTTTTGATACGGAGACCACTGGCCTTCCGCATAACAAGACCGCACCCATCAGCGACCTGGATAACTGGCCCCGGTTGGTTCAGTTAGCCTGGCAACTTCACGATACCACGGGAAAGCTCCTTTCTCAAAAGAGCTACCTTATAAAACCCGATGGCTTTGACATACCGTTCAAAGCTGAGCAAGTCCATGGCATATCCACAAAGCGGGCGCTTGAAGAAGGCCTGCCCCTCGTCGATGTCCTCACAGTCTTTAGGGAAGACCTTTCACACACCCTGTTGCTGGTTGGTCATAATATTGAGTTCGATATCAATATTATAGGCGCTGAATTTATACGCCAGCAGCTCAGCACGGAAAGCTTCCTGATGCTCGCCAAGCTGGATACCGGTCTTGTGTCAACCGAGTACTGTCAGCTTCAGGGAGGCCTGGGCGGTAAGCTCAAAATGCCAACGCTCCTCGAGCTGTACCAGAAGCTTTTCAATAAGAAGTTCGGGGACGCGCACGACGCTTCTTACGACGTGGCCGCAACCGCGAAGTGCTTCTTTGGTCTCATTCACCAGAAAGTGGTGAAGCCCATAGACACAACACGGCCGGAGGATATCATCTATCAGGAACCAAATCTGGAGGCAGGCAACTCAGCAAAAAGGGAAAAGAGAAAAGAGGCTGGGTATTCGTTGACCGGATCGGAGTCCGCGCTAACGGACAAGCCCTTCGTCAATCTTCACGTCCATTCTCAATTCTCGGTATTACAGGCTACATCAGATATCAAGTCCATCGTGGCCAAAGCGAAAGCCCTGGGGATGCCGGCCCTTGCAATCACCGATATTGGCAATATGTATGGTGCCTTCAAATTTGTACGGGAGGCATATAATCATGAGATAAAACCGATAGTCGGCTGTGAATTGTTTGTTGCCGAAGAGCGTCTCAAATTGAAATTCACCAAGGATAATCCAGACAAACGATTCAACCAGCTGCTGCTGGCAAAGAACAAGAATGGCTATCAGAATCTTTCGAGGCTGAGTTCTTACGGTTTCACGGAAGGGCTATACGGCATTCATCCAAGAGTCGACAAGGCATTGGTCAAAACCTATAGTCAGGACCTTATTGCCTTGACAGGATCTCTTTCCAGCGAAATACCTTATTTGATACTCCACGTTGGCGAGAAGCAGGCCGAAGAAGCTTTCAGATGGTGGCATGATGTGTTCAAGGATGACTTCTACATTGAGTTGAACAGGCACGGACTTGCGGAAGAGGATCGTGTCAACGATACCCTGCTTCGCTTCGCAGAGAAATATGGTGTAAAATATATTGCAGCCAACGAAACATTTTATCTGGGTAAAGAGGAAGCCAACGCTCATGATGTCTTGCTTTGTATTAAGGAAGGTGAGTTCAAGTCCACACCCATAGGCTATGGGCGTGGGCACCGCTATGGCTTAGCCAATACGGAGTATTATTTCAAGACACAGGACGAGATGAAATCCATCTTCAAAGATCTGCCTGCAGCTATTGAAAACATCAGTGAAATCTTAGACAAGGTGGAAGCATACACCCTCGAGCGTGCCGTGCTCTTGCCAAAATTTGATATCCCGAAGGAGTTTTCTACGGAAGATGATTACCTCCGGCATCTCGCCTACGAAGGAGCACAAAAGAAATATGGTGAGCTTTCAACGTCGTTGATAGAAAGGATCGATTTCGAACTTGAAACGATAAAGAAGACCGGATACCCAGGATACTTCCTGATCGTCCAGGATTTCACATCCCGCGCCCGGGAAATGGGTGTATCCGTTGGCCCAGGTCGCGGATCGGCGGCTGGCTCGGCCGTTGCCTACAGCATCGGAATTACGAATGTGGATCCTATCAAATATGACTTGCTTTTTGAACGATTCCTGAATCCTGACCGCGTATCGCTACCCGATATAGATATTGACTTCGATGATGAGGGCCGTGAAAAGGTGCTTCGTTATGTTATCGACAAGTATGGCAAGAATCAGGTGGCGCAGATCATTACATACGGCACTATGGCCGCGAAGTCGTCGATACGCGACTGTGCACGGGTTATGGAGCTGCCTTTAAATGATGCTAACATCCTCGCCAAGATGGTCCCGGAGCGTCCAGGTACATCACTGGATGCTGCATTCGACGAAGTCAAAGAATTAGCCTTGATCAGGAATGGCACCGACCTTAAGGCTCAAGTCCTTCAACAGGCTGTTATCCTCGAAGGATCGGTCAGGAACACCGGTACCCATGCCTGCGGCGTGATCATTACGCCAGACGATCTTACCAAATTCGTTCCTGTCGCCACTGCGCGCGATTCCGATATGCTGGTCACGCAATTCGACAACAGTGTTGTAGAAAGTGCGGGGATGCTCAAGATGGATTTTCTTGGGTTAACCACCCTTTCTGTGATCAATACAGCTATCAAGAATATTCGGAAAGGAAAGGGTGTATTCATAGATGTCGACTCCATTCCTTTGGACGATGTAAAGACGTATCAACTCTTTCAGCGGGGTGAAACAACCGGGACCTTTCAATTTGAAAGTTTGGGAATGCAAAAATATTTGCGGCAACTGAAGCCGGATAAGTTCGAAGACCTTATCGCGATGAATGCATTGTATCGTCCGGGACCTATGGAATATATTCCAACGTTTATCAACCGCAAGCACGGACGCGAACCAATCAAGTATGACCTGCCAGCCATGGAAGGGTTCCTGGCGGAAACGTATGGCATCACCGTTTACCAGGAGCAGGTTATGCTCTTATCTCAAAAGCTGGCAGGGTTTAGCAAAGGTGACGCCGATGTTCTGCGGAAGGCTATGGGTAAGAAGCAAAAAGCAGTACTCGATAAAATGAAGGATAAGTTCATTGCAGGCTGCAAGAGTAACAACCATCCTCCGGACGTCTGCGAGAAGATATGGACAGACTGGGAAGCGTTCGCACAGTATGCGTTCAATAAGTCGCATTCTACCTGTTATTCGCTCATCGCTTATCATACCGCATACCTGAAGGCCAACTATCCTGCGGAGTACATGGCCGCTGTGTTGACTCACTCTCAAAGCAATCTCGACAGCGTGACGTTCTTTATTGAGGAATGCCGGAGTCTTGGCATTAAAGTGTTGGGGCCTCATGTCAATGAGTCCGGTGTTTATTTCGCTGTGAACAAAGATGGCGAGATAAGATTCGGGCTCGGTGCCATTAAAGGTGCAGGAGATGCTGCGGTCGAAGCTATCATACAAGAAAGGGATGCCCATGGACCTTTTCAGGATATATTTGAGTTTGCAAAAAGGCTTAGCAACCGCGCAGTTAACAAGAAGACGTATGAGTGCCTGGCGCTCTCGGGCGCTTTCGACTGCTTCCCTGGCATACACCGGCGCCAGTATGTGTTCGCCAAGGACGGTGAGGTCAGTTTACTTGAGAAAGCAATAAAGTATGCCGCTAAAACCCAGCAGGAAGAACAAAGCGCACAGGCCAGTCTTTTTGGTGGAAGCAGCGGACTTGAAATGCCCAAACCCAAGGTCGATTATGTGGAAGCCTTTACAGAGATCGAGAAGCTCAACCTTGAGAAGGAAGTCGTTGGCATCTATATATCAGGCCACCCGTTGGATAACTTCAGATTTGAAATGGATGCATTTTGCAAGACTGCATGCAACGAATTGAACGAACTTGAAGGAATGGTGGGTCGGGAAGCAAAGCTGGGAGGTATCGTTTCCGGTGTGGAGCATAGGACAACAAAAAATGGTAAGCCTTTTGGGAAGTTTACGCTGGAGGATTACACAGGAAACTACACGTTTACGCTCTTTGGAGAAGATTACCTTAAATTCAAGAACTTCATGAATATAGGATGGTTTGTGTTCGTGGAAGGCGCAGTTGTTCGCAACACATGGGGACAACAAAACCTGGAGTTCAAAGTAAGAAACATGGACTTACTTCATGAGCTCGGCGTCAAACGCAGCAAGGGGGTTCAGGTTCAGATAAAGGCCAATGACCTGACACTCGAAATGCTTGGTCTAATTGAAGACGTCTGCGCGACTTACACCGGGAATACCCCCCTGTATTTCAAGATCCAGGATGCAGGTGAAAACATCAATTTGGAACTTTTATCGAGAAAGTTCCGGATAAGTCCGATTAATGATATGGTCAAGCAAATGAAGAAGGCCGGTGAAATCGATGTTTCTGTCGTCTTTTAATTGAACCCCCCGAACATGCCGACAATTGTGAACTAAAACATATACCTTTGCGTTGGATCATTGAACACAAAAACGACGTATTCTAAATATAAGATAAATGGGAAAAACAATTGAACTCAACGACGCCAACTTCGATCAGATCATTAATTCTGACAAGCCCGTACTAGTAGACTTTTGGGCCGAATGGTGTGGTCCATGTAAGATGATCGGGCCTGTTGTTGAAGAATTAGCGGGCGACTATGAAGGTAAGGCAGTTATAGGAAAGCTGAACGTTGATGAAAATCCGGCAGTAACTGCCAGATTCGGCGTAAGAAGCATCCCTACACTCCTTGTTTTCAAAGGCGGTCAGATCGTTGACAAACAAGTCGGCGCAGTTCCTAAATCTGTGCTCTCACAGAAACTTCAGGCACAGGTTGCCTGATCAGTTTCAGCGGCAAGACTTTGAATGTGTGACTTGATGAGTTCACACATTTTTTTTGCCCTCTACAATGCCACCCTCCGCAGTTGTTCGAGCATATCGAAGACCGCAGGACATACAAGACTATTCTTGTATGTAAGATCTGTGATCTGAACCATTTTCTTTCGATCAGTATGAGGGTATTCACGACAAGCCCTCGGGCGGTCGTCATAGATTGAACAATAATTTTCATTATCCAGGAAAGCACATGGCGATGCTTTCAGAACATAGTCGTTATCTTCGTCAACACGAAGATATTTTTCAATGAATGCTCCGGGTTTCATTCGCACTGCCCGGGCTGCTCTTTCAATATCCGATTGGTAAAAGATCGGGCTTGTCGTTTTGCAGCAGTTGGCACAACTAAGACAATTGATTTCACGAAATGCATGTTCATGAGCTTCATGGAAAGCATCATCGACTTTTCTGGGATCTTTATCCTTAAGCCGTTTCAGTAACCGCTTGTTTTCCTCAGCCTTTCCTTTGGACAGTTGCTGAAATTTATTCAGATCCACAGCTTTAGGGGTTAGTCAGTGTTAAACGCAATGCTTTCGGTTGCAAGTTACACTGGTTGGCGTAAGTGATGCATGCTAAGTTCTTCGATCAATTCGGCGATCACCTCTTTTGCCTTCTCAGGCGATTCGACTTCTACCATATTTCCATAAGTCAGGAGCCAACGGCTGAGAGAATGAAGGCATGATGATAGAAAATGCATTCTTATTTTTGATCCCTCAGCCTCTTCAGAAACGAAACCATAGAAATATCTGGATTGCTTGGTGTAACGAGCGATAGAGGCATCGAATAGTACCGATACTTTCTGAACCTCCCTGTTGCCTTGCAAAACCGTAGCGAGATATTCCTGGAGGCTTAGCAAATTACGGGAATCAAATTTATCGCCAGTCGGTGACAACGATCGGATGCGATCCGTACGAAAATCACGATAACCATTGCGTAACCGGCACCAGGCGATCAGGTGCCAGGAGCTTCCATAATAAAAAAGTCCAATAGGCTCTACGTTGCGCTGAGTAAGTTCATCGTTATTGCTGAAGTAGTCGAGCTTGACCACTTCCTTGTTTACGACAGCGCGCTGAATGTCTGTCAAAAAGTTATTAGAATGGTTCTGAGATTCCTGAGGGAACCGGCGTACCTCAATGTGAGAATACAGATCCTCCAGGTTGTCTTTTCCTGTTTCACTCAATACAGCTTTGATCTTGATGAGAGCGGACTCGAAAGTATCCTGAATAGACTTGTCGGTCATTTTCTCCACGAGCTTTCCTGCCAGCAGCATCGAATTTGCTTCGTCCTGAGTAAACATTACAGGTGGCAAATGGTATCCATCTACGATGAAATAACCTTTTCCTGCTTCCGATCCAATGGGAACACCGGCTTCCATCAGCGCCTTGACATCCCGGTACACCGTGCGTAAGCTCATTTCGAAACGGTCGGCGATCTCTTCAGCCTTAACAACCCGTTTTGTCTGCAGGTGAATAAGGATAGCTGTAAGCCTGTCTATTCGGTTCATACAGGCAAGTTAAGCCTTCAACCGGAATAGTTAAAATGAAAAAAGCGCCCACCATCAGACGGGCGCTTTTTCTTATTTCTTCTGATGATCACTGCGGACCGACCACCGGCGAACTTCCTTCTGCAGGTTCATTAAACTCAAGTTCGTTCCTGGGAACGTCAAAATAACTCAGGTAATTATAGTTAATGAATGCTTTGGTATTTATCGTCGTTGTTCCGGAGAAGTTGGACAATACAACACTGTTTGCTCTTCCACCACCTTTGCTTTTGTCATCAAGTATGCCAAGCCTTCGCGCGTCATAGAATGCCAGGCCTCTGAAAAGTAGGGATATGCGTCTTTCAGTGCGCAATTCTTCAAGGGCATTTGCTTTTGAAACGGCACCTATCGGGGAAAGTCCCGCTCCCTGCACCGCGCGAACGCCGTCGATGATCGCTGTCCCGCCAGCCACGTTACCCGATTGAATCATGATCTCAGCTTTCATCAATTCGTTCTCTTCAAAAGAACCGGCAAGGTAAGTATCGTCAATGCCATATTCACCGGTGTGGACGTAGGTAAATACATCAGCCATACCGTTTCCTCCATCAACCAGATACCAGCGGGTTCCAAAACCCAGGCCTCTACCACGCATATTCACCAATGGAGATGTCATCATGGCGAAATTATTTTCCATCCGTTGATCGCCGGGCCGAAAATCCTGCATGAGGCGTTCGCTGATATAAAAAGTTTGGCCTTCTTCAGTGGCACTATATGCCGCTGCAGATCCGAAATTGGGATCGATCACAGAACGATTAAAGTCCTCAGTCGTTTTAACCACGAATACCGGATCATTAGCTTGAATTCCGTTGTCTGTAAGCTCAGCGAGTGTCGTCCAGTCGGCGGAAGTCATTTCCGCTACACGCTTGTTAACCAAAAGATTTCTTGCCTTGAGTGTGTTGATGTTTCTGATCCACGCATCAGGGGTGGGAATACCGCCCTTGCCTTGCTGGCAATACCCTGGGATGATCACTCCTAACAGGTCTGAATAAGGCCCGGTCTCTGTAATGGTGTTGAGTTCTGCGATCGCTTTATCAAGATTCTCGGCAGCTTCGGCAAGTATTGCCGAATTGCTTACGTAGTTGTTGTTGGTCTTGTTAGGCTCATCCGTTATGACACCGGCGATATACATGGATCCGATCCGCGAATAAGCATAGCCTTTCCACCAATATGCCCAAGCCCGCAAGGTCTTTCGCTTGGTGTCGGCGTCAGATCCAAAAGTTGCTTCGTCGACCTTTGAAAGCAAAATGTTCATGGAGTTATTGAGAAAATATACCTGAGTCCACTCCATGAGAAAAGTATTGGCCGCGCCATAAGCCCGCTCGTTGCGTAGCCTTAATTCATGCGGTTGTGAGATCCCAATAGGATTAACTTCAAATCGTCCATCATCCAGGGTGAAGTCCGTGGGATTATCTGCATACCGAAAACTCTGATTACCCCATGGAACGTAGATGACGTCGCCCATTGATTCATGTAGTCCGAATATCTGTGTGGTTAGATAGCCCAGGTTTTTTCCCGCGCGCGGACCTAGCTGATCGTCGACCGACGCGTAATAAGTGCCAATGCCACCAATGTAGACGCTGCCTTTGCCAAATGCGATAAGCCCAGCTTCAGTACCCAACGCGGCCTCGTTGGGCTCGTTTTTGTTGACAACTTCATTCAATTCGTCCTTGCAAGACTGAGCGGTCAACAATGCGAAGCATGCTATTAAAAGATATAGTTTGTTTTTCATGATGTCTTGATTAATTGAACGAAACATTCAGTCCGACCTGGAACGATTTGAAGTTAGGATAGGACCAAAAATCCAATCCGCGTTGCGTAGCTACTTGTGGTGCTGCGGAAGTCGTTCCTCCACCAGAAGTATTCTGACTTGATTCAGGGTCCATTCCGCTGTAATCTGTTATCGTGTACAGGTTCCTGCCTGTAACGACGAGCTGCAGTCGGCTAAAACCCTTCATTTTGAAATATTGCGCAAAGTCAAAGGCTATGGAGACATTTCTAAGTCTGGCAAAAGATCCATTTTCAAGAAAGTAGTCCTTCGTACCATTGGCTTCGGAGGCATCATAGAAACTCTTATAGTATGCTGTCCATGCTCCGGTCTCACCGTTGATAGTAAGTGATTTGTCGAAATCACCGTGCAACCCTTCAGAGTACATCCATTCTTTTGTTTGATTGTACATTTTTGCGCCCGCGATCCAGTCGATCTGGAACGAGAAACTCAGGAAGCTCTTGTAGCTGAAATTGTTGATGAAAGCCATGTTGAACTTCGGTGTGGTGTTGCCCAGGTAATACTTATCCGGTGTGAACTGAACGCGTTTGCCGGCCTTATCCACTACTCTTCCATCCACGATCTCATAGTTAGCGGCGGTGGACGGATCGATATACGGAAATCCTGCAGGACTTTTCTGATCGATGCTTGTCAAAGCTTTGTAGCCGTAGATCGTACCGATCTGTTCCCCTGGTCGAAGGGTGTAGGTCGCAGCATTAGCCCACACCAACGGGATATCCCTGCCATCAGTTGTGCTTGTTAGTATTGATTTTTGCTTGCCAAAGTTGGTCGTAAAATCCCACCTAAAATCGCTTCCGGTGTAGACATCGGTTTCGATACTGAACTGGACACCCTCCGATTCCAGGTCGATGTAGTTGTCCCAGATCGTTTCCGAGCCATTGGAGACAGGTTGTGTACGCTGCCATACTACGCCTTCACTTTTTCTGCTCCAGATCGAAACGCTTCCTGATAAGTAATTGAACCACGAGCCATTTCGTATAGGTGCCACGCCAATGTCGAAGCCATATTCGAATTCACTTGTCCTTTCAACATTCAGACCCGAATTTGCTACGGTAGAGTTTGTGTAGATCACAGCGCCATTGTCGACACTTCCGCTTTTGAAAGTTGTCGTTCTCAGATAGTGATTTGGGACGGGGCCGGCAAAATCTCGTGATGCATCCAACGTATATCCTACAGGCTGAATGCCAGCTTCGCCATACGCAGCCCTGATCTTGAACTCGGGAAGGAAAGAAGAAACGGAACTCCAGAAATCAAGTTGTGACAGGCGGAGGAACGCATCTCCACGGGGAAAAGTGAAAGGTGACTTGGCATCTCCGTATGTCGAGCTATAGTCAGACCGGAAACCTCCGGAAATTCCTGCCAGGTCTTTGTATTCGAAGCGCTGGTTGACCACATAGCCAAAAGTTATAAAGAGGTCTTCGTATTCGCTTGTGCTGTTGGAGGACGACTGCGCGCCGTTGATATCATCGACATCAGAATAAGACGGCAGTCCTGTAAAAGTTGAATAAGAACGATGGAAACTGCTCTTTCTCCAGTCGAATGCAACCTGGGTCGTGGATAGGATCGGAATATTCCATCCGAGATCCTTATCCAGGTCAACTTTTGCAATTCCGGTAATAAGTGAATTGAGGTTGAAATTGTTTGTGATGGATTTCGAAAATCCACCTGCCAACGATTCACCAATGAAGTTGTTGTTAGCTACTGACGAAGCATTTCCTTCCTGATTCTTTGTATTGCGGGCGAAATTATTTACGGAGTAGTTCAATCCGATCTTATAATCCAGCTCGAAGAATCTGCTTGGCGAATAGTGCAGGTTTATGCTTGGCATGATATCAACAACTTTGTTATCGAAATTCTGATACTGAAAGAAATAGAGTGGGTTGTTGTTGTTTGCCCCCGCGCCGCCGAACTGATAGGTGTAATTTCCATCCGCATCCCTGAACTCAAGGTCGGCGAACGGATATGTATACATTGCTGATGAAATGGGAGCGCTATTCACATAATACGGATTGACGGTATTGTCTGTATAGACAAGTTGGGTAATGGACCGGAATGTCAGGTTCTTCAGCAGGTTTACTCCGATATTCGTTGTGAAGTTGTTCCTGTCCAATTCGCCCTGCACTACTGATTCCTGAACAAGTTTTGAAAATGTGAATGCATAATCCGATGTTTCCTTACCTCCGGATAATGAGAGACTGTAATTAGAGGTGCGCACACTTTTGAATGTTTGATCGATGTGATCATGGTACTTCACATTACCGACATATGGTTTGTTGTTGAGTGCACTTCCTGTATTCTCCCAGTTGATCTGCCCCCACAATCCGAGTTCGTCTTGTTCCAACAGTCCGCCATTGTTGTCAAGGATGTTTCCGTTGGCATCGGTTGTAAAGGAATGGTTATAGGGTTGATGGAGGTCGCCGATATTCAAGACCTGGTCGACGCTCGTACGGGCGGATGCGTCGATGCGCATCGGTCCTTGCTTACCTTTCTTTGTGAAGATCTGAATGACGCCATTTGCACCTTGCGCACCATATATCGTTGCCGCTGATGCGCCCTGGACAACTTCTACGCGTTCGACGTTATTGAGATCGAGTGAATTGAGCGACGTAGACCGCATTTCAACGCCATCGACCATGATCAAGGGTTGAGTTCCTCCTGAAAGTGTGTTAATACCTCTCAGCTGGATACTGACTGGCGCGCCAGGATTGCCGGAGGCGGACATGATCTGTGCGCCCGCGATTTTCCCTACCAGTGCCTGATCAATCGACGCTGCCGGAATGGGTGGAAGCTTGTCACCTGAAACTGACTCAACGGATATTGCAAGTTTGCGTTTATCAGTGGCAACGCCGACACCTGTTACTACTACTTCAGACAGCTGTTTAACATCGAGTGTAAGTTTAACGTCAATGTTAGTCTGACCGTTGTAGGGAATCTCCTGAGTTTGTAATCCGATAAAAGAATAGACAAGCGTACCGGAAGGAGAGTCGGGTAGACTAAGCCTGTACATTCCATCTGCACCTGTTACGGTACCGTAGGTTGTACCTTTCAGCACGACGTTCACGCCGGGCAGCGCGGTAGCGTCTTCTGCGGCGGTAACCTTACCGGTTACCACCCTTTCCTGAGCGGCAGCTAGCCATGCTGCGCCCATCATCACTGCAAGCAGTAAAATTTTTCTCATAGGTTAGGTTTTGTTAGGTGAACTAGACTTATCAAATTTTGACAAAACCTTGGGGAAATGAATCACTGAATAGAGGGGAAGTATTCAATAGAACAAATACCACATCTGGGAGTAGTGGTTACGGAAAGATTGCCCTAAAATGATGTTTTGCAGGGTCGGCAAACGTTATTCGAGATTTTGCTTTTACGGCTACAATGTACCGTAGATGGTCCACTCCGATTGATGGCCGCAAAAACCTGATAATATGAGATGTCCTGTAACTGCGATCAGCCGAGAGACATACCAAATAAGATCATAATGACCTACCAGAAGATCGTGTAAAGTGCTGCAATTATTCCGATCACTATTAGAGCCCCGGCCGTGAACGATGAATGAGGCTTGAACATTGAGCTATCGACTTCAAGTCCTTTGGGGACTACACCTCGTCTGTTTTCAATATTTGTAATGATCGACATCCCGATCACACAGAAGATAAACACAAATCCCATTCTGTCGAGGAATGGAATTTCATAGATACCCTCGGCATTTGCTTTTGAAAATCCAGCACCGGAAAGGAACGATAGGTCAGCAAATTGTGGAAGCACTTTTAATATCAACGAAAAGACGAATCCACCTATTGTTGCAAACAGTGCAGCATTGGATGTTGTCCTTTTCCAAAAGAACCCAAGAATGAACATTGCGAATATACCCGGCGAAACGAAACCTGTATACTCCTGAATGTATTGGAAGCCCTGCTTACCTTCTCCCATCAGCTTCTCTCCTACCAGCAATGATAAGATGACAGCCAAAAACATAGAGACGATAACTGCAATTTTTCCTACACCAACCAGTCTCGTCTCTGAGGCTTCCGTATTGAATGCTTTCCTGTAAATATCGAGCGTGAATATTGTTCCGATACTGTTTGCTTTGCCGGCCAATGAAGCTACGATAGCCGCTGTCAGTGCCGCGAACGAGAGGCCCTTTAAGCCAACTGGCAACAGGTTGAGAAGCGAAGGATATGCTTTGTTGACATCGATGAACCCGTGGGAGTCAAGCATTTCAGCTTGAAACATTCCCTGTCTGTGAAGCACAAACGCAGCGATACCAGGAATAACAACAATCACTGGCATGAGTAATTTGAGGAAAGCAGCGAACAATATTCCGTTCCTCGCCGTAGGTAGATCAGCGCCAAGCGCACGCTGTGTAATGTATTGATTGCATCCCCAGTAGTTCAGGTTCGTGATCCACATGCCGCCAATCAGCACGGTAAGTCCCGGAAGGTCCATGTAATTATCATTGTCCTTTTTAAATATCATGTGAAAATGATCATCCGCCTGATTGGTCAGCAACGTGAAGCCGTTGAGCAAACCCTCTTGTCCTGATTTCTCAGCGACGAGATGCAACGCAATATATGTTGCAACCAAACCACCCAAGACCAGAAAAAAGACCTGGATAACATCGGTATAACCGATTACTTTCATTCCTCCTAACGTGATGCCTATAGCAAAGATTGCCAGAAGGAATATGCAAAGGTAAATATTCAATCCCGATATGCCGCTGATGGCAAGCGCACCGAGGTAAAGGATGGACATGAGGTTCACAACAATGTATAACAGTAACCAGAAGATCGCCATGATCATGGCGACTGTGCCATTGTACCGCTCGTTAAGAAACTGCGGCATGGTGTATATCTTGTTCTTCAGATAAACCGGAATAAAAAATACGGCAACAATAATGAGCGTGGCCGCTGCCATCCATTCATAAGTTGCTATAGCCAGGCCCATTTTGAATCCGGAGCCGGACATTCCAATAAATTGCTCTGCCGAAATATTCGAGGCGATGAGTGATGCCCCAATAGCCCACCAGGTCAGAGAGCCCTCGGCGAGAAAGAAATCTTTTGAATCAGTAGTGGCTTTCTTCTTTCTGTTATAGATCCAATAGCCATAAAAGGCTACAACAAAAAAGTAAATGAAGAAGACGATGTAGTCTGTTAGTCGTAACTGTTGTTGCATTAATTATAGGAATAGGCTTGTGATGGAGGGTTTGGCCGCAGCACCTTCCGAAGCCAGACACAAAATCTCTTTTCGGCGATGCATACGTTTTAACAAGCTAAAAATGACCTTCTTTTTTCAAAGTAGCAAAGATTATAGGCTACTTTTTCGGATTAGGCGTAAAATTAGTCCTGAGTCCTTAGTCTTAGTAGTTAACCGCTCAGGACTCAGGACTGGACTAACGACTAAGTACTAATTTTACGCTACATCACAGATGTTAACGCCCTGCCTGAGGGATGCTATTTTGTCCTCCCGCTTAGGAATGAATTCCTGAGCAACAAACCCTTTAAAGCCAGTCTCAACGATAGCCTTCATTATTGCCGGATAATGAAGTTCCTGTGTCTCATCGATCTCATTGCGTCCTGGAACACCTCCTGTATGATAGTGGGCGATGTACTTCTGATACTTCTTGATCGTGGCAATTACGTCGCCTTCCATGATCTGCATATGGTAAATGTCGTAAAGGAGTTTGAATCTTTCTGAACCTACTTTATCACAAAGCGCTACACCCCAGGGTGTGTGATCACACTGATAGTCTTTGTGATCTACTTTGCTGTTAAGGAGTTCCATAACCACGGTCACTTTGTGCTTTTCAGCGATTGGCATTAAACGCTTCAGGCCAATGGCGCAATTCTCGATTCCCTTTTCATCATCAAGACCCTTGCGATTACCTGAAAAACATATGATCTGGTTTAACCCGGCGGCGGCAGCCTTCGGAATAACCTCTGAATAACTCTTCACTAATTCGTCGTGTAATTTCAAGTCATTGAAACCGTCAACGATGCCCTTACCCGCACCCCATGGGAGCGCCGAGGTCAATCCATATTTTTGAAGTATCGGCCATTCATCAGGACCAGTAAGCTCAATGGATGCGAGGCCGATGTCTTTCGCCGCCTTGCAAAGATCTTCAAAAGGTATACTGTTGTAGCACCAGCGACAAACGGAATGATTGATCTTTCCCTTAAGCTCCGGCTGCAGGGAAGCTTCTGTGGCGGAAACGCGATGCGCCAAAGAACTGCCTACTACTGCCATGGCCGTTGTCCCCGCAATTTTTTTGAGTGCGCTCCTTCTGGATGAGTTTTCATTGATATTTTTCATAATTGTATTATAAGATATCTACTTCAATTTCTGTATTCCATTCAACGTAACATGAGGTCTTTCAATGTTTGGAAACGATCTCGAATATTGAAGGATGGTCGTCGTTGCGCGACACAACCAACCTTCTTTTTCCGTCCTTGCCGCGAAGGATTGCCATGTCACGAATATCGCCGGTTAACCATAGATTAGAAAGCGCTTCGTTATTTACTTTCAAATAACCTTTGCTGTAATTCAGCAGCAAGCCCATTGATGCATCGCTTCGTCCGAGTTGCGGTTTATAGGGATAGAAATTCCCCCCCAGCAACAATTCATTTGAGACATCATCTGCAAAGTCATCAAACAAGAAGCTGTTGATGCATGATATCTGCGCCAATGGCGGTAAAGGGCGCATTTTGAATTCCTTACCATCCAGATTTTCCATCCACGCGGAGGATAGAGTATATGCGTTGAATTTGTACGCCTTCTCCAGCTGTTCCGGCGTCAGAATATCCTCAATTGTCGCATTGGCATAATCTTCATACTTGATGAATTTCTTTCGCAGCGGCGCAATCTGATCCAGTAGTTCATCACGACTTGCCAGCGGATGGCTCGTACCTCCAATGTAGTAACAGAGTATCGGATCAATGGCCCCATCCTGATTGAAATCGCCAGCATAAAGCTGTATAGGTTCTTTTTCCGTCGCCTTAAACTGTAAGTTTCCTCCCGCATTGCCCAGAAAATAATCAGTATCCCCATCATTGTCGATATCGGCCGCATATATGCACGACCACCAACCATTCGTTTTATTAAGTGACGTGAGATCCTCCCGTTCGGTCAGCGTACCTTTAACATTTTCAAAAACCCGGATCGGCATCCATTCTCCTGCTACAATAAGGTCTGGCCAGGAGTCCTTATTGAAGTCGGTCCAAACTGCGCATGTGACCATTCCAGCCGACGCTAGCGAAGAACTTACTTTGTCAGTGACATCCGTGAATTTCACGATGCCACCTTTCGAGTCGTTTCGAAAAACATGGCTGCGGGGGATAAGGCCATAGGACTCGGGGATCTGCCTGCTTCCAACGAACAGGTCAAGGTCGTCGTCATGGTCATAGTCGGCTGATGCCACACAGCTGCCGCTGCTTGTTTCGGCTGGAATTGCATTAACGGCTGTTGAGAATACACCATGTCCATCATTGATGTAAAGTCTATCCTGGTAAAGCGGTGCACTAGCCACAAACTCGCTTCCCCCGCTGACAACATAAAGGTCTGGGTCCTTATCGCCGTCGGCATCAAAGAATAGCGCAGATATATCTTCCGATGCGGCGTGATCCTGCCACGGCTGCGTTTTTGCTTTCGTGAAGGTGCCATCAACGTTACCCATATATAACGCACCGGCCTGACCTGCTGCTCCTCCAAAGAACACATCATCGTTACCGTCCTGATCGGCGTCGCCGGCAGCGAGTTTTCCTCCTGTCCTGGAAAGCTGATAGTACAAAAGCCTGTGAGTTTTAAAGTCAATAAAATTGTTTTCAGAATGCTTGAAATCAATTCCGGATGCTGCTGAAATATTTTTTAGTACCGTTTCGTTCTTTCTCGATCGTGTTTCGGAACGGCTAGCATGAGGTTCTTGCTCAATTGTTATCAGTTGATTGGGCGTGACGTCCTTTCTTTCCGATACTGACCCCTCCGGCCAGTAAACTATGATGTTCCTTACCTGAGATACTTTGCCTAGCCCAACCGTAAGAACCGGTTCCACACTGGACGCATATCCCCTGGTATAGAACGCCTCATGCAGAACCTCCGCTGAATCTGTCCGGATGATCACCCTGGAGCCGATGCCATGGCTATTGGGTGCGATCCCCTTCAGCCTGATCTTGATAAAGCTGTTTCGCTGAATATTATCCGCTTCATTTCTCAGCAAGGTGGGAGTATCATTGAGGTTATTTGTGACAATGTCGTAGTCGCCATCGTTGTCAAAATCAGCGTATGCCGCGCCATTGGAAACAGATTTTCGTGTCAATCCCCATGCCTGAGATACATTCTCGAACTGTATACCATCTTTATTGCGGAATGCGTAGTTGGCCAAACGGGTTTGGGGAAGCGTCTGGATCAGGTTGAGGTAGTCGACCTGCTTATTGGCGACCTTTGCATTCTGGTACAATGTGCTGGTGTATTTCATGAAATCCATGTTGGTAAAATCCCGCAGGTAACCGTTGGTAATGAAGACGTCTTTCAAACCATCGTTATCCAGGTCCACAAGAAACGGAGACCAGCTCCAGTCTGTATTTGAGATACCTGCAAGCTGTCCAATTTCGCTGAATGCTGGCAGGCTATCGGATCCAAATCCGCGGTTTAGCTGCAACGTATTGCGCATGTACTGATGATGATATCCACTGTCAACGGCGATCGTGTAACGATCATACTCATCAGGTCCCTTCAGGAGTTTCTGTCTTTTGTTGTCTTCCGGAAGCATATCGAGCACCAGCACGTCCTGTAAGCCGTCATTGTTAATGTCGGCGATATCCGAACCCATTCCAAACTTGGAGAGATGAGCAAATATTTTATGAGAGACTTCAACGAAAGTGCCATCCTTATTATTGATATAGCAAAAGTCCTGTTCTTCATAGTCGTTGGTTACATATATATCCGGCCATCCATCCAGATTGATGTCACTGATCGAAGCGCTTAGTCCAAAGTTGAGGCCGCTTCCATGCAACCCGGAAGTATTGCTGACATCTGTGAAGGTCGGCGTCTTCTTAGAATTACTCAGACTGTCCGCAGGCGTATCATTACGGTAAAGCTTATTACCGAAGTATGGATGGCGCAGGTTTCTCAGCTTTCGGGTGTTAAAGAAGGCAGCGTAGAACATGTTAGCATGATTGACAAGTAACATATCAAGATCTCCATCGAGGTCATAGTCAAAAAAATATGATTGTGTAGAGAACGTTCCTACAGCATCAAGACCACACGCTTTGGCACTCTCTACGAATTCGGGAACACCACCAGGAGCGCACCCTTTGTTAATGAACAATTGATTGGCTCTGTTGGGATATTCTTTTACAACGGGAAGATTGTATCCTTCCCCTGGCGCATTGCCAGAGTAACAGACATAGATATCCAGCCAGCCATCACCATTCACATCTGCCATTGTTACGCCCGTCTTCCAATCCTTTCTTCCCACTGTTGCTGAGACGTCTGTAACATCCTCAAATTTCCATTCACCTTTATTTAAGAACAGTTTATTGGGGGCAGAGTTTCCTGAGAAGTAGAGATCCGCGAGCCCATCGTTGTTGACGTCACCCGCAGCAACGCCAGCGCCATTGTAGGTGTACTCATAGGTCATGATATTGGTTTGCTGAGTCTCAATGATATCATTTCGGAAAGTTATTCCAGCCTCCGTCGCAGATATCTCTGTGAATTGTTGTGAGGGCTGTCTGCAACTGAACATTGCAAAAGCCGAACAGATCAATAGTGAGCAGGGAATTTTAAAGCGCCTCAAAACAATTACAATTTAAGAAACTCAAGTGACCTAGGGATGTTTTGTTGCTGCCAATTGGTCATACGCGATTGACCTCTCATTTCCATCCTTGTCGTAGACAATCATTTTCTTTATTGCTTTTGAAATGGTCACCGATCTTGATGATTGTGTGAGGTATCCCGAACCAAAGTAAAATTCAACTTTTTGTTTTCTGCCATCCAGATGCTCAATGAGCGCCCACGCGTCGGTTACGGATGGCGTGAATATCTTTTCATTGACTGCAGGATGGTCAGCTTTGAATATGCGGATACTATCAAGATTCTGAGTGGCTATGAGGAGTGTGTAACCCTTCGCGCTTGTCAGCATTCCAAGTGACTTCGCATCGCCGTCAACCTTGAAGCCGCTTTTCAATGAAGGGACGGCATTAAAGTTTCCGTGACCATCGCCCAACAGGACAACTCCTGTTCCGGCGTCGTAGCGTCCTGAGAAAACTTCGTTCCCATAGTCATTGCCCTGCAGAACGAGGTCAGGATTAGAGTCTGCATTGACGTCATATACAATTGAGCCATTCACAGGCGAAACTTGTGCCTGTGCCGGCAATTGTTTCAGCTCAAATTTGCCGTTACCTTTATTTTCCGCATAGGCTGTCCGTGAGTAGTTCGCTGTCAGGGTACGCATGCCTGTGGTGTCATACGGTTTTAAGAGGTTGTCCATCGATGTCGCTCCGTATTGTTTGTAGCTGCTGAATTGGTTCCTGAACTTTGGACTTTGACCATTTAGCTCGTCCCAGAAATGGGCAGGATACTCACGCTTAATGCCATCCTCCGATTTGAAGTAGCAGCTCATAATAGCATCAACGCTTCCATTGGCATCGAAATCCTTTGCATATACGCGCAGGGGTGTTGCATCGGTAATGTTGTAGTAGTTGTTCATTCCAAGATTGCCAAATACATAATCAGTGTCACCATCCATGTCGAAATCAGCAGCTGCAATACTATTCCACCAGCCTTTAAAATTATCCAGGCCGGACGTTTCCACCGGTGACAATCTACCACCGTCGTTCTTATAGAATTTAATGGACATAAATTCTCCCACAACAATAAGATCTGTGGTTCCATTGTTATCGAAATCGGTCCACAATGCATCGGTGACCATTCCAACGTTTCTAAGCGCCGGAGAAATTTCTTTTGTCACATCATTGAATTTGCCGTGATCATTTCTCAGCAGGTAGCTATCGGGTGCGAGCGGGTAAGCGCCTGCCACTACCCTGCCTCCAACGAAAAGATCGAGGTCACCGTCGCCGTCGATGTCACAGGCCCTGACGCATGAACCGCTGGAAATCGTTTCGGGCAAGGCCGTATCGTTGCGACTGAAATTACCATTCCCATTATTGATGTAGAGTCTGTCCTGGTAGCGCGATTCACCTGCTTCCCCTTCATAACTTCCGCTGACCACGTAAAGGTCAAGATCATGATCATTATCAGCGTCAAAGAGCAGCAAGCCCTCATCTTCAGCTTTTTGCTCGTCTGTCTTTGTCAATTCATGGGACTTGAAGGAGCCATCTTTTGCCTGTAGGAATATTGACGCGTTATAAAGTGATGACCCGCCGGTAATAAAGTCTTCAAGTCCATCACTATTCAAGTCGCCTATTGCCAGGCCGGGTCCCGCCTGTGAAAACTTGTGAGGCAAAGTCCGCTGCCTGTAAAAATCTATCTTATCCCATTCCTTGTGTTTAAAACGAACCCCAAGTGAAGCAGATATCTCTTTCAAATATTGCTTTGTCTCGGTTACCGGCCTATCCGCTTTTATGGATTGGATAGCTGCATGATTATCCACGTCAACGACCTGGTTTGCTGCAACGTTGTATAGTTTCTGTGAACGTCCGTCTGGCCACAGAATTGTCAGCGTATCCACGGCTGAAGCGGGACCAATCCCGAAATGCACGATGTCCTCCACGGTGGACAAATAACCACGGTATATTGAAAAGTCTTCGTATTGGAGCATGCCATCATAGTGCACCGTCACCTTAGCACCCAGTCCCGAATTGTTTTGTTTATCTCCCACGAGTCTTACACGCAGGAAATTATTCGGTGAACGCTGGGCTTTACTATACAAGGTATTTTCGTAAAGGAATGCTGCATCATTGATATTATTGACAACATAATCGAGGTCTCCATCATTATCAAGATCGGAGAATGCCGCTCCGTTAGAAAATGACGGTATCTTTAATCCCCATTGCTCTGTTACATCGGTGAACGAAAAATCACCTGTATTCTTAAAAGCATAGTTGGGAACCTTCAGCACAGGTATGGAATCGATCAATGACCGGTGATTGTTAAAGGCGCCGACTTCACGTTTGAACATCACATAATCCTTGTCGGTAACATCTTTTGGAAATCCGTTTGTTATCATCAGATCCCTATTCCCGTCGTTGTCAACATCCATAAAAAGCGATGACCAGCTCCATTCCGTCTGATGAATTCCCGCCATCTGTCCGATCTCTTGAAACGTTCCATCACCATTGTTTGCATGCAGCATGTTTCGCATGTACTGGAATTCGTATCCATATTCTAAATTATTGATATAGTTGTAATACGTCGCGCCCGCTCCGGAAACAGTTTTTCGCCTGAGGTTGTTTTCGGGAAGCATATCCAGTGTTACAATGTCGGGATGGTTGTCGTTGTTAACATCAGAAATATCGATGCCCATCGAAAACAGGGATTGATGTTTCAGGCGTTTGCTGATCTCATTGGTGAAAGTTCCATCGCGATTATTGATGTACAAAATATCATTCGATACATAGTCATTGCCTATATAAATGTCGGGCCAGCTATCTTCGTTGATGTCGGCGATACCTATACCCAGTCCGTATCCTTCGATGAGTATTCTGGCAGCCAACGTTACGTCGGTAAAGGTATTGTTGCCGTTGTTCCGGTAAAGCCGATCATTGTTTAACGCCGTACCATCGAGAATGCGTGGTCTGTAGTTGCTTGGTATCTTGTCACTTTCAAGATTTGTCAATACATACAGATCGAGATCACCATCTTTATCGTAGTCAAGGAAGGCGGCATTCTGGCTGTAGCCTGTATCGGCTACGCCAAAGGTTTTGGCCTGGTCCTCAAACACAGGGGTTCCATTTTGATCTATGCCTTTATTTATGAATAACGTGTTTGCTCTCAGTAGTGAATCTTCTTTTATGGTGGCGCATACGTAGATATCGAGCCATCCATCTGCATTGACGTCAGCCAGGGCTACACCTGAATTCCATTTGTCTGCAGCACCGATCCCTGCTTTCGCACTTACATCTTCAAATGTGAGATTACCTTTGTTAAGGTAGAGTTTATTGGGCACCATGTTTCCGCTAAAGAAAACATCCATGAGGCTATCGTTGTTAAAATCACCGATAGCAACAGCCCCTCCGTGATACATGTACTGGACGGTCAGTATATTGATTGAGTCCTTCTCTTCTACTATGTTGTTGAAGTCAAGTCCCGAAACTTCGGGGTCCACCAGCCTGAACATGGTATTCTTTTCCTTTGAACAGGTCATGAGGGTTATCGTGACACACAGGATGGCAAATACTCTCACGATCATAATCGTTAGATAACAAAAAAAAAGCCATCCGGCTAGGCGGACGGCTTTTTTTAAATCAAAGCTGTTAGTACAATGGGTTTTGAATCAATTGCGTGTTTCTGTTAATTTCCGCCTGGTCTATCGGCAGAAAATACATTTTGTCACTCCAGGCACGGTCTTGAACCTTATTCCGTGTGTAGACAACGGGGCCCGCAAGCGGTTGATGGATGACAATACCATTGGCATTTCTTCCCATGGCCTGAGGCGCTATCATCCAACGGCGGATATCAAAATAACGGTGTTGTTCAAAGACAAGTTCGATCCTGCGTTCGTTCTGCAGTTTCTCCATCAGTGCCGCGCCGCTCTCGGTGAAGTCAGGCATGCCTGCACGTTCACGGAGCATGTTGAGATAGGTTCTTGCTTCTGCATCTTGTCCCAGCTCAATACAGGCTTCAGCGGCATTGAGAAGGATCTCACCGTATCTGAAGAAGTGCCAGGGAGCTTCCTGGTTACCTCCGGCCGCAGCATACTCATGCACGACAGCTGGATCGACGAATTTTCTCAGGTAATATCCGGAGTAACCGCCATTCCAATCTTCTACTGGACCATCTCTGGTATCGAGACCTGGTTGAATGACACCAGGACCTGTCTCAACAGACCTGATGATCACTTTGCCAACTGGATCAATATCCTTGACGTCGCTTGGACGAGGCCGCCACATCGCCTGGTCATACAAGATGCTCGCCTGGAAGCGAGGGTCCCTGTTTTCGTAAGGAGCAGCAGCGTGTGCGGGGTTCGACCAGCTGAATTTGCTTCCATCGGTCATTTCATAGTCGTCTACCAACTCCTGTATAGGTGTATTTCCGCCCCAGTTGTGATAACCATTGGGACCATTTGCTAGCCCAGGCAGCGCACCATCTTCCCATCCGCGGCTTTTGATAAAATAGCGGCTGAATATACCTTCCTTACTGTCTTTGAGGAGGAATAGATCAGTATAATCTTTTACGGGATTACCGGTGTTCTGAAGAGAATACAGGCCCAGATCAATTACTGCTAAGGCTGCATTCTTGGCAGCGGTCCATTTCGCCATTCTATCGCCGCCGGTTGAGATGAGGGCGGGGTTAGCGAATCCACCAGCCCAGCTGGGATCGTTGTAAAGATCACTTGCCGCATAGAGTAACATCCTTGATTTCAGTGCAAGCGCTCCTCCACGTGTAGCCCTACCGATGTCACCGCCGCCAGCCGCATATGTTTCAGGAAGCAAAGATGCAGCCAGGTCGCATTCACTAACGACGTACTGAATGCTTTCATCCAGGGTGCTTCTCGTGATGGTAAAGTCACTTGTTAAGTCATACGCTTCTTTTACAATCGGAACCCCTCCGTACAGTCTGACAAGGTTGTGGTAGTAATAGGCATTGAGAAAGTGTACCTCACCCTTTAGCCTCTCGCGCCACGGTTCATCAGCCGTTTGGAACGGGACTTCATCAATTCTTTCCAGAAAGAGATTGATCTGTCTGATGCGGCCATAAAGCTGGATCCAGTTGAATTCAGCAAAATCGTCGCGGCCAAAGGAACCCACATCTGCTGGTGTAAGATTTGCTTGAACAACCTGCGCAGAGCTATAATTGTGGATGAACTGTGATTCGTCCGCCAGCGATCCCAACATTAGCTCCCTGATACCGTGGTTGAGACCACGATACATTTCATTTACGAAGGATTCCACAAGTGCAGGATCCTGCCATACGACATCCTCCGAAAAGCGATCCTCGGGATTAACATTCAGAAAATCGGTACTACATGACGTTGAATACAACACCATTGTAAGGCCCAATATATATTTCAAAGTTTTTTTCATAAGAATGATCGGTTAGAATCCTAAACTGACACCGGCATTGAACGTCTGCTTTTGAGGATACACTGTGCCATCCTGGTTATCGGTTTCAGGATCAAAGACCTTGAAGCTGTCCCACGTGATCAGGTTGATCGCATTGATGTACACTTTTGCGTTCTTCAAGCCAACCTTACTCACTAGTGTCGTTGGCAAAGTATAACCAAGCTGAATGTTCTTCAGACGCACATAGTTGGTGTTTCTGAACCAGAACGTATTTTCCTGGGAGACCCAGTATTCATCCTCCCTGTTGAAAGTTCTAGGATTTTCGGAGCTCGGATTCTCTGTTGTCCACCTGCCGTCGGCAAATTCCTGAAGGTAATTGCCAAAGTCCCCGGATTGAGTTCTGATATAAGATCTGGCTCCGGCCGCGCTCTGAAACAATACATTCAAGTCGAAGCTTTTATACAGCACCTGAAGGGTAAGTCCACCTTGAAAAGTTGGAATGGTGTTATTTTCCAGCCTGATCCTGTCATTGGCATCGATCACGCCATTCTTATCAACATCTTCGAAGATGATATCGCCAGGGCGTGCGCCTGACCAGTGTGGATATGCATCAACAGCAGCCTGATCCTTGAATACACCGATTGCGTTGTAGTTGAGTCGGGTGTTATAGGGGCGGCCAGTAACTGACTGCCATGAAGGGATTGATGCCGGCTCATCATAAAAGACCATTTCGTTCTTAGAGTAGCCTCCGTTAACACCAATGGTAAACGCAACATCGCCAATTTGCGAATTGTAGTTTACCATAAAATCAATTCCACGATTCTTCAGCTTGCCAATATTTTCATCAGGCGGCAAAAATCCGGCTGTCCTTGGAATGGACACATTGCGCCCGATCAGCATTTGGGATCTGATGTTATGGAAATAATCAATCTCGAAGCCGATTTTCCCTTCAAACAATGTTCCTTCCAAACCAATGTTGCTGTTATTGGCAACTTCCCAGGTGATGTTAGGATTGGCGACGGGGAATGCACTTGGAGTAATGCTTGTTGTCAGCGTTGTGTAGTCAAACACGTAGTTCCCCCCAAATCCGAAGTTATTGCTGAATTGGAATTCATCCCACCATGCATTGCGATCATCCATTCTGTCGTTACCCAACTGACCCCATGATCCTCTTATCTTCAGACGATCGACAAATGGTGCCGCTTGCATGAAGCTCTCTTCAGATATTACCCAGCCTGCGGACACACCTGGAAAGAATCCCCATCTTTTACCCTCGGGAAAAATGTAAGAGGCATCGTAACGCCACACCATTTCCAATAGATACTTCTCCTGGAATCCGTAGTTGATCCGTCCAAAGTAGTTGAGACGGGTGCGGTTGTAGAGCTTTCCATCGGTCAGTGTTCCGTTCGATGCATTGGTGCTGGCGTTTTGAGTACCTGCAAACAGCTCATCAACGGCAGTGGATATATAACCATTCCTGAAACCCTGGAATTGGTTTCCTTTCAATATCTGCTTCTCTGTTCCCACCATGATGCTAAATGCATGATTGCCAAAATCCTTCGCATAATTAATGTATGCGTTCGTTGTACGACCGGAAGTGCGTTCGAGTTCCTGTTGCAATTCCGGAGTGTTTAGCCCACGTTGCGAACGAAGCAGCAACGGTTCACCATCGGGACCAAATGTTGTGTAATCCCATGTGTATAAATACCAGGGTGTCCTGAAACGTTTGATAGGTCTGTAAGACTCATCGAAGGCTGCATTAAAAATGACGTTAAGTCCCTTTACCCAGGGCACATCGATCTTAGCGCGCACATTACTTTGAAAGACGTTATTCACATCGTCAACGTAGCCTGTAGCTGGTGTGCTGATAACAACCGGGTTGTCGCCATTCTCAATGTCGGGTCCAGGCACGCCGTTGGGCCAATATGCTGGAAGGTTTGGTTTGCCCCTGATCAGCATTCGAAAGATAGTCCCAGCTGAACGTGTAGGATACTTTCTGTTCTCCTGGCGTCCTGAAAGATCAACTGATAAAGAAAGCCAGTCCGTGATCTTTGCATCGAGGTTAGACCTGAAGTTGTATTGTCTGTATTTCGTACCGCTGTTCTTGTAAACACCGTCTTCTGATAGGGTTCCCATTGAAACGAAGTACTTTACACCGTCAGCGGTTCCACCGGAAACAGAAAGCGTACCCATGTCCTGCTTGGCTGCGTTCTTGATAACTGCACCGTACCAGTCTGTATCCGGATGTGTCCATGGATCGCTGCCACTGCGATATTTTTCAATGTCAGCAGCGGAATAGCGAGGGGCATTACCCCTGTACTCATCGATCTCATTTAGCATTACTGCATAAGTTGCTGCATCCGTTACTTCTGGCAAACGTGTTGGTTTGTTGAAACCGATATTATAATTGAAGCTTACTTCGGGCTTACCTACTTTACCGCGTTTCGTTGTAACAAGTATAACGCCATTGGCGGCTTGCGCTCCGTAGATCGCCGCCGAACCATCTTTCAGAATGGTAATGCTTTCGATGTCGGCAGGATTAAGGCGTTCAAGTCCGCCGCTTCTGTTGGCAATACCATCAATAACGATCAGGGCATTTGGGTTTCCTGATGTATTGGTACCACGGACCCTGATCTGCGAACCATCTGCTCCGGGTTCGCCAGATCTGTTTATAAATATGGTACCAGGAAGGCGTCCAACAAGTGCATTGGAGAGGTTAGTTACCGGAGCCTGATTGATGACATCACTCTTTACAGATGTAACAGCACCTGTAATAGTTGTTTTCTTTTGCTCACCATATCCAACGACAACGACTTCTTGCAGGGACTGAACATCCTGCGCCATTTTAACGGAAATATTGGTTTGGGTACCCACTGTTATTTCCTGTGAGGCGTAACCAATAAAGCTGAACACCAGAACGCTGCTTTCATTTTCTACGTCCAGCGTGAAACGGCCGTCCGTATCGGAGGTTGTTCCATTGGTGGTACCTTTAACAAGGACGTTTACGCCGGGGATGGGTTGATCTGTTTCGTCAAGGATCCGTCCTGTTACGGTAATGACGGCCCTATAAGCTTTAACTTCGGGGGTGTCGTCGGGGGCTTCTACCGGAATTGATTTAAGGACAATTTGTTTTCCGATCACTTCATACTTGACCTTAGTTCCCAAAATGGCATTCAGGACACTTAAAAGGCTCTCCTCTCTCACGTCCAGTGACACTTTCTGATGGTCTTTTATGATCCTGGGGCGGTAGGTAAATTTTACATCTATCTTTTTCTCTATTTCTCCCAGAATGCTCTTGATATCTGCGTTTTCGGTGTACAGGGTCAGCTTTTTGTCTAGCAGATCCTGCCCACTCGTGTCAACGGCATATACCATCATGACGGATACACTGGTCATCAACATATGAATCAGGGTGATTTTCATAAAGAATAGCAATGCATTACGAATAGGTTTAGGTTTATTCTTCATAATTTAGAATGTTTTTGTTTGTTTTTAGGGCAAAAACTTGGTGCCGCACAATGCATTATTGTGCAGGCATGACGGGCTGATGATGGTTCCAGCATCATTGGCCCATTTCTTTTGGTAGGCTTGTATGTGTCTATTGCATAGGCTGATTAATTAAATTTGAAATTTTCTACTGACATCCATTGCTCTTGATCACGATGGTAGCATCCTGAACCTCGTACTGCGCTCCTATGGCCTGGCAAATGATCTCGATACGTTCGTGAAAGCCCTCTTCAGCCATTGACGTTGTCAAACTGCAACTTGAAAGCACCTTGGGATCATACACAATGTCGATCCCATAATTTTCTTCCATTACTTCAAATATTTTATCAACTGTGGTCCCGTCATATTTCATTTCAAATAATGTTGGCTTGGCCAACACGATCAGCGGAGATGCAACGATCTTCTTCGAGAAGTTTTCATTTATTGTATTGTATACTACCTCCTGGTTAGGCGTCAGGATCACTTCGCCCCTCTTATCCTCATCAGGATGCTGTGGCCGTGAAACGGAAACCTTACCAGTTATTACCGCTACGGTAACCTCCTCAGCTCCTTCATAGGCTTTCACATTGAAACTTGTTCCCAGCACCTTTACGGTCACATCATTTGCCGAAATGATGAAAGGACGTGACTTATCCTTGGACACATCAAAGAATGCCTCACCGGTTAAGGCAACTTCGCGTATAGACTTATTAAATTTTTCAGGGAATGTCAAAGTGCCGTTAGGCTGAAGGTTGATAATAGAACCGTCAGACAGCACGTGTTTTTGAGGTACAAGAGAAGAATTTGTAACGGAGATGAGTCCGTTGTCCTCAGGGGTGAAGGCCATGCGAACAGAATTCGTTTCATCACGGCCGATAATGACAGCAGCGACTCCGATGGTCGCTAACAATAAAATTGTAGCAGCAATTCTGAAAAAACTACCGAATCGATGGGGCGAGGAGTTCTCGTTATTGAGTGATAAGCGGTTTTTGATATTCCGGAGCATCTTTTCTCCCAGCAGTTGTTCCTGAACTTCGTTCAGCAACCGGGTATCTTCCGGATTTTCCTTAAGTTGATTGAACCATGTGTCCACTATCACCTGCTCACTCGCGTTGCATTCACCACGCAGGTATTTGGTGAGTAGTTTCTTCACTTCGTTTTTTTCCATGGAATAGTAGCACCAGCTACAACGAGCCCTCAATCGATTTAGGTGGTGTTATAATAGAAGTCAGGTGAGCGGGACTTTACCCCCACTGGGCATAAAAAAAAACTTGTAAGATGGGTCAGAAGGCAAAATCAGAGAATGGCATTCACCTCACTCAGAAGGATTGTATAGCCAAGGGAGAAAGTGAAATGCTTGAGATTCACCTTAAGCACTTTTAGCGCCTTCCCATATTGATTCTCGGCCGTTTTCTCGGAAATTCCCATGTGTGAGGCTACCTGTTTCATGGTCAGGTTCTCCTTTTTGTGCAGGCGAAAAATAAGCTGCCGCTGGGCAGGAAGCTTTTCTATTTCACGTTCCAGGGCATTGTTGAGGTCGTCCAGCAAAACGGCCTCCTCCGTTGAATTGTCATGACGCAACATGGCAATTTCACCCTGTTCCTTTGTGAAAATGTTACGCGTTGTCTCACGCGCCATGTGATTTATAACCTTATACTTTACAGCTGTGAACAAATATGCGCGGAGGTTAGCAATTTTCGCGTGCTTGCGATGCAGCCATAGGGAGGTGAAGATATCCTGTACAAACTCTTCCGAGATCTCCCGGGATTGAACCCTCCTAAAGCTGGCTGAATACATTAGCTTCCAGTATCTCCTGTATATTTCTTCGAACGCGGATATATCCTCACCCTTCAAACGCCCGACCAGGGTTTCATCCGAATATGATTTTTCCTTTTCTATCATAAGGTCTAGCAGCCTTTCTGGTTGTTCAAATTGGACAACACCTCTCCGAAGCAATTACGCAAGTCTTTTACCCTTCCTCTTTAAACTGAAGTTTACAACTATATTAGAAAAAATCCATGAGGAAAACGATTGCAACATCATTTTTCCTTTTAACTACTACCCCCATTTCCAATATCTTGCTTCCCAAGCAATTGAAAATTAAGAGATTCTTACAATTCACTTCAATCCATTAATGATGTCTTTCACAGACATCTACGAAACATATAAAAAATGGAGGGAGCAGATAATACACCGAATGATTTCTGGGCCTCCCATTCATGGAACTGGATCATCTCCATCACCATATTTTACTATATTTCAACCTGTTGAACAATTTAACGAACCATAACAGATTTTTACTATGAAAAGAAAAGCAACAGCTGTATGGGCCGGTGCCAAGGATGGCAAAGGTCACCTCACAACACAGAGTACCGTATTAAATAAAACACAATATTCATTCAACTCGCGATTCGCCGAAGGCGTTGGCACAAACCCTGAAGAACTTGTCGCAGCAGCACATGCAGGATGCTTCACCATGAAACTAAGCATTGTCCTTGGAGAAGCAGGATTTCCACCTGAAGAGCTAACCACGGACTGTTCGATCACCATTGAAAACGGAGCCGTTACACTCTCTCAACTAGTGCTAAAAGCAAAAATTCCAGGCATCAGCCAGGATAAATTCAAAGCCTGCACCGATGACGCGAAAGCCAACTGCCCGATATCAAAACTGCTTAATACAACGATAACCCTGGACGCTACTTTAGTATAGTCAGCGAAATCAGCCTCAGATCTATGATCAGACCTAACCGATACTGCCTAATTCTCGTCGCTTGTTGTGTGCTTTCCTGCGGAAAAAGTACCGACCCTTCAGAAAAAGGAAAGCTGGCAACGGCGATGGAGAAACATGCCCGTACAGAAATACTCGAGAAATGGTATCCGCAGGCCGTGGATCAACAGGATGGTGGCTTTCTGAGCACGTTCACATTCGATTTTAAAGCGACGGGTGATCAGGATAAGATGATCGTCACCCAGGCACGTCACATCTGGACGAATTCTAAAGCCCACGAGATATATCCCGATGTTGCCCATTATTTGACCAGTGCCAGGCATGGATTCGAGTTCCTTAGAGATAAGATGTGGGACAAGGAACCAGGCGGGTTTCACACACTTGTTGACAAGAAGGGCAACCCAAAGCCTAGCGGCCAGGGGGAAAAAACCGCGTACGGCAATGCCTTTGGGATCTACGGTCTTTCAGCATATTTCAAAGCTTCCGGCGACACTGCCGCACTTTCACTGGCAAAGGAGGCATTTATGTGGCTCGAAACGCACAGTCACGACAGCGTCTTTAAAGGATATTTTCAGCATCTGAAACGTGATGGTACTCCTGTTATCAGGGACAACAGTGTTCCATCTACTGCGGAGACAGGATATAAAGATCAGAATAGTTCGATCCATCTGCTGGAAGCATTCACGGAATTATATAGCGTGTGGCCAGACAAACTTGTTCGCGAACGTCTTCAGGAAATGCTCTACCTGATCAGAGACACGATTACCACTCCGAAAGGTTATCTCACCCTCTTTCTTACCCCGGAATGGAAACCCATTTCATTTCGGGATTCAGCCGACTCAGTCGCCCTAAAGCATCACGGCCTGGATCATGTTTCGTTCGGACATGATGTAGAAACAGCCTACCTCATGCTGGAGTCTTCCCATATCCTCGGGCTTGAAAATGATACGGCAACCATGACTGTCGCAAAAAGAATGGTGGATCACGCCCTGGAAAATGGGTGGGATGACAGTGTCGGTGGATTCTATGATGAAGGTTATTATTTCAAGGACAAGCCAGGGATCACGATAACTCATGATACAAAGAACTGGTGGGCGCAGGCGGAAGGCTTAAATACCCTCCTGTTGATGTCAGACCATTTTCCCAACGACGATCACCATTATTATGAGAAGTTCAAGAAGCTATGGACCTATTGCGATACTTATCTTATTGATCATGAATACGGAGACTGGTATGAGGGAGGTCTGGATAAGCAACCTGAAAAGAAGACCGGATTGAAAGGCCATATCTGGAAGGCAACGTATCACCAATACAGGTCATTGATCAACTCCATTCGAAGACTCAATGGCGAGGAGGGGCAAACAAAGCATCCATGAGTTTACAATTTCATTTCCCATCCCTTTTCGTAGGAACGGCTCCATAGTGCTGAGGCTTCTTTATCATTTTTAATATGACCATTGGAAGGATCACAATACAATGTCCTGCCGGTCCTGTATGCAATATTGCCAAGCTGTGGAAGCAATGTTGATTTGTGACCTTCAGAGATCGGCGCTGTCAGTTTCGCTTTGCCTCTTACCGACTCCACAAAATTTGCGAGATGAAGGCTATCGAGAAGGTCTCCCATTCCCATGGTGTTAGTAGCGTCCGCCTGTTGAATATCGGTCTTTACTTCTTTGATCAGCTTATTTCCTGGATCAAAGATCTTGTAATCATCGCCGCCTGGGATCACCATGGTGCCTTTGTCTCCGTAGAATATGACACCACGGCCGGTTCCTTCAACAGGAAAGTCATTGCAGCTTCTGCCTTCCCATGTCATAGCGGTATTGTTAGGAAATTCGATCGTGATTGTCTGCGTGTCTGGTGTTTCCCAGTCATCCTGATATGCAAAGCGACCACCAGCCGATACAACTTTTGTGGGATAGTCGACGCCCAGCCCCCATCGCATCACATCTATTTCATGAGTACCATTGTTAAGCGCCTCGCCTGTTCCCCAGTTCCAGAACCAATGCCAGTTATAGTGGATAAGGTTATCCTTAAACGGCTTTCGCGGAGCCGGACCTTGCCATAGCTCGAAGTCAAGGTTGGCTGGAGGAGGGACTGTCTTTCCTTTACCAATTGGTTTTCTTCCGTTAGCGTACCAACCTTTCGCAAAATATACTCTGCCGATCGCGCCTTCCTTTAGAGATTGCATTGCTTCGATCACTTTGGGGAATGTACGTCGTTGGCTTCCCATCTGAATGAGCTTGTTGTATTTCGTCGCGGCAGCAACAAGCATCTCTCCTTCTGCCGGATTGTGTGAGCAGGGTTTCTCGACGTAGACATTTTTTCCGGCTTTGACTGCCAGCAGGGCAGCCGGCGCATGCCAGTGATCCGGAGCGGCAATAGCAATTCCATCGACATCTTTTTTGTCAAGCAGCGCACGAATATCCTTTACCCCCTGTGGTTTTTTACCGGTTAGTTTTTCTATCTCAGAGATTGTTTTTGCCAACACGGTTTCGTCGACGTCACAGATATAGGCAACTTCTACGTTTGGAAGCTTAGCCAACATCCTGGCGAGAAACAGGCCCCGACTATTTGTACCCATCACGCCCATAATAACCTTTTCATTCGGTGAACCCTGGAAGCTGAAGACATCGTGCGCGACAAAGAGTCCGGTGCCGGCTATTACAGACTGCTTGATAAAGGATCTTCGATTAGTCATATTGGTAACGCTGATTGTTCAATAAAGATATTTCTTTTTTAATGACAGGTGTCGTTTACGTTGATGAACGGTACTCTTATGATAAAGAATGAGGGAAGTGCTGTATGGCTCACAGCACTTCATAAGCAATTGTACGCTTACCCACCCTTGTTGGTGTTCGAGGCTGACCGAGAATACTACAATGTTGATTCACGGGATTTACAGTCACTGCATTCCCCATGAGCACTACAAGCGTCGCCTTTGTCCCGCCCTGGCGGGACAAACCTGCGCAATTGGATAGCAGACCTGGGACAAATCATTAGGATTAACATCTTATCTTTTTCAAACGACTATCCCAATCGCATTAAAATTTTCGCACTACTATGATGGTGTAGGACCGTACTCCACGTGCGTGCGCTTGTTGGTGAAAAACACACAACAAGGGCGTAGTGAGCAGTCCTCATCGGATGCCAGACTAAATAAGTTCTCGGTCAGCCTGTTAGTCTTCCAGCATATGAACTTCAGTCAACTCCAATCCCCTGATCTCCTGAACGGCGCCTCCTGCAATTCCCTTTACATCTCCGTACAATGAAGCAAGGTTTTCCATAGCTTTCATTAATTTCTTTTCGCGTTTAGCCCACTGCGTTGTAAAGAGCATCTTTTCTTTCAAAAGGTCTTCTTGCATATCATGATAAGATTCAAACGCTGCTTCCAGCTTCTGCTTAAACTCAATGCTTGTGACATAGCTATAGATCAGTGCCATCTTCTCTCCTTTATTCTCCTGTGCCGCCAGCACCTCCCCTATCCTTGAAAGGTTGCTTCGGAAGAGCAAGGCCAGGGCCTTGAATTCCGCAAATGAGCATATCCAGATACTTTCGAGCTCGGCGAATCTGATCATACCTTCCGGCATTGCCTCCGTAACAATAACACCCAGGCTTGCCTGCTGAAGTCTCATGTCATCTTTGATCTTGGTAATCCACTCGTGGCTGAAATGTTTGGTTCGTTTGCTCTCATAGAGTATCCGGCCGCATTCATTGCCATAGTGGTCTTTTACGATGTGAAGGCAATCGCCCCCACGTTTCCCTTTGGAAATCTCGTTGATGGCATCCCGGGGAAATGTTTGTTCGAGATACTCTTCGATAGCGAGTTCCTGGACCTCGCCCTGGGTTTGCATACTGCCTTGCTCAGTACGCCGCTTCATCTCGTTGATAAGACGCGACTGATCGTCGAGCTTCTTCTGCAATTCAGCACTCTTCATGCGTTCCTCATCGCGTGTCTTTTCCGTTTCCTCCAGTATTCTTTTCTTGATCATCAGATCGATTGCCTCACGTTCACGTACGAGTTTTTGCTCGCGTTCACGGACGTCCAGCAATGCTTTTTCACGAGCGGATTTATCTGCTTGTTCTCTAATGATCTTTTCGCGATCAAGCAGTTTCTTTTTCATGTCAAGGTCCATTCGTTCTTCACGGTCGCGTATCTGGCGTTCGCGTTCTTCAACCGACAGGGCATTCTCTTCAAGCTGCTTAAGCCGAAGTGTTTTTGATCTGCGGTCTTCCTCCAGTTTTCTGACTTGAAGTTGAAATTTTTCATTCTCCTGCCCTCTGATCCGCTCTGCGACCACCTTTGTGCTTTCCTTAAGCTTTTGTTCAAATTCCCTTTCGAACTGTGCTCTGAGATCATGCTCCAGGGATTCTTCCGGAGAGAATTTATTTCCGCAATGCGGACATTTAACCAGTACAGCTGCTGACATCATGGTTTCCATAGGCGTTGATATTTGAATCGAAACTATATTGCATGAGTGACAGCTTGTGTCAAAGAAGCGGTGACCTCACTATAGTAACTGTGTTTTAATTAGTTATGAAGAAGGCAACAGATAAGAAAAAGACAGAATCCATTATTCCCCAGGCGAAATTGCTTCGGTTATTTCAGATCATAGCCGTGCTGAAATCCGGGCATTGGACGATTCATCAATTAGCAGAGCGATTCGATACGAGCGAGCGGACTATTTACCGTTATTTGAATCTGCTTGAAGCTGTTGATTTCCTCCTCGAAAAGGATTTTGACAACAGGTACTTCATTATTACATCGGAAGACGATCCCTCGCAGTCGCAGTTTTCAGTTGAGGAGACCAGGCTTATCAAGAAGCTCATACTTGCTGGCGCCACGGATAATCCTTTGAAAAATCTGCTTCTTAAAAAACTCTCATTGAATTCGGAGATCGATAGCATGCCGAGATTATTTCTGAAAGCCCGGCTGGGAAAGTTTGTTGAAGACCTTGCCGAGTCGATCAAAATAAAAAACCAGGTGGTACTGAAAAGCTATCACTCCGCCAACAGCAATGAAGTACGCGACAGGTTAGTAGAACCCATACATTTTGGGGATAACTATCAATCGATCATAGCGCTTGACACGCAGGATAAGGTTTGCAAGCAATTCAAGCTTGACAGGATCGGGGAGATCATCCTGCTTGACCACGCATTCGAATTCGAATCCTTACACCAGAAAAATCAAACGGACATTTTCGGAATGAGTGGAGACTCGGGTACATTGATCACGCTCATACTGAGTATGAGAGCCTATCTCTTGTTGCGTGAAGAGTATCCGCTCTCGATACCGTATATCAGTAAGGAGGAGGACGGTTATCATTTCCACGGGCCTGTTTCCAATTTTGAAGGCGTGTCGCGCTTCGTACTCGGGTTGCTGGATGAGATCAAAATAATCGGGCCCGCCGCATTACATGAATTCGTAGGACGCAAATTACAGCTGCGAAAACTGTGATACCTCGTGCTGACTGGCGCGAGTTGAAGGCCAGTCAGCACGAGGTGTCTAAGCTTGTTTGAAGGTCCGTCGAAATTCGACAGGCGACATTCGACATTCGACATTCCTCTCAAAATTTAACGTTCTACATTCGACATTCGTACGCGATCAGGCCTTCTCCATCTCCTGATTGTAGTCCTTAAGTATGTTGTCGAGTTCTCCCAGATAGCGCCTTACATGTATCGCCAGGAAGTAAATACTTTGATATATATCCAGGTTCCCAAGCTCACCGACAGCAAGGTTGGTTTTAAACAATACTCCTCTTCCTTCCATCAGAAGTTCGAGATGGATAAGGCAACGGTCGAGCTGTTCGCGGATCTCATGTCTGACTTCAGGAAGGCTTGAAGCTTCATTGGATATTGCATTTTTATCGAGGTCAAGACAGCTGTTGATCACTGCGTCTTCCAGTAGTTTACTCTTAAGGCTGTATTTATCCATAGGGATATCTACCACCTGTATTGATGCATTAGTCCGGCCGTTATCAATTATACTCAATAGATATCGGTTGGCTAACATAACGTCTTGCAATACTTCGCGTACTGTTTTGCTCCCGATATTAGGTTTATGTTCAAGCAATGCGTCTTCTTTATCGAACCACGCATCTATTCCTGAGATCGCTCTGATCAATTCATTCCTAATCTTTATTATAACATTCTCCATTGTCGTCAGTGTCTTAAAGCAAGAAAGTCCCGATTGTTCATCGGGACTTTCTTTATTTCATCATTTAACAATGAATCTATTCAAGAATACAATCCCGGTAAACTATAGCGCTTGAACGCCATGTTTAGTTCTTTAGAATTGATATGGAATTGCGAAATCATCATGACACAAATGTATTGAAAGTTTTCTTAACTCCTGGTATCCATGATTAACAATTTATAAAACTTTGTTCATGCAACACTTCTTGAATTTTTTCCCGCTTCCGCAGGGGCAAGTATCATTGCGCTCAAGCTCAGCGCGTTTAGGGGTTGGGTGTTTAAGTGTCGATGCTGTATCCTGTTGAAATGCCCGGGCCAGCAGCTGATACAATTCAGGGTGATTCTTTTGCAATAGCTCAGGGCGTTCAAAAAAATATTCTCCCGCCACGGCCAGGAATTCGCGTTCATGGGTTGCCCCATATTCATTGATATCGCTGCCACCTTTCGTTATCTCCCGAGTTTTGGCGCGTATAAGCTCAAGCCATGGCAGCGCATACGTTTTGTCGCGTAATGTTGCAGGAATCCCATCCACATGGCCATCTTCCTTATCGAGCAAATGTATGAACTCATGAATTCCTACATTTTGCTTGTCACTGGCGTTGTCGAATCCACGGTGGAGCGAGGGTTTAGAGAGGATCATTTTGCCTTCCATTGTGCCGCTGCCAACCATTCCGGTAATGGTCTCCTCGGTGCTATTAATTGTATATTGACTATCGAATGATCCGGGATACAACAGCACCTCATCCAGGAAAGTATAATCCCATTCCGGAAACCCGAAAACAGGAATGGCAGCACTGCTGGCTACAAGTAGTTTGTCCGTGATATCTACCTCGGTCTGAATACCTGTGATCCTGACGTTGGCAATGAACCTGATAATGTCCTTCTCAAAACGGGCTTTGCCATCATCGTTAAGATTGTAATAGAAGGCCACCTTTGAGACAAGGATCTTTCTCCAAGCGTCCGGAAATTCGAGGTCAACTGTCCTTTTACGTTTCTGCCGGGAATAAAAAATCGCGAAAGCGACAATGAATGCAAGGATGATAATAAAACTCGTCATGTGATCCGTAGAAACTGCGATTGCCAGTGAACCTGGCAAATCAAAAATACCAACAGCAATAACAATATTGTCGGTGTTTGGGAAAATATTAACTTCCCTTGTCAGGCCAATTGGTTTAGTGTTGAACGATCACTGCCCAACCTTATTAGCCTATTTTTGCGGCGCAAGTCCTTTAATAAAACATGATACCGCCGGCGTAAAAATTCGAAACACAAACGTATGTTTGATTATATTGGTTGGATTGAACAACCTTGCGTGACTTGTATATCCTAATCAAAAATCTATGATAAAATCTTCTAGTACCTTATCACGACGAAAATTCTTGTATAGCGGAGCCGTAACACTTACGGGTGTGATTGCAGCATCAAACAGCGTTATGGGAGCTCCTGCCTATATCAGGAATCTTGGTAAACCCAATTCAAAGTTCGCCGGTATTCAGATAGGAGCAATTTCATATTCATTCAGAAGCCTTCCATGCAGTGCCGAGCAGCTCCTTAAATATTGCCTTGATAGTAATATCAGTGCAATTGAGTTGATGGGGAATACGGCTGAAGCTTTTGCCGGCGCTCCCCATAGTTCAACAGAGCCAATGAAACCCGGGCCAAGAGCGAAACGAACTCCGGAAGAGGAAGCTGAACAAACCAAGAAGTCGGAGGAGTTGGCCAAATGGAGGTCAACTGCATCAATGGACAAATTCGTGCAACTCAGAAAGATGTACAATGATGCCGGCGTTTCCATCTATGCATGGAAGCCAAGTGCGCTCGGCGAAAAAAATACGGACGCGGAAATAGAATACGCTTTGAGAGTAGCAAAAGAGCTTGGAGCAAGCCACGTAACCGTTGAGATCCCAGCACAGGCGGCGCAAAGCAAGCGGCTAGGTGAATTTGCAGATAAACATAAGGTAGGTATTGGGTATCACGGACATTTGCAACAAACGATAACGGCTTGGGATGAGGCCCTTTCACAAGCCAAATACAACGGACTCAATTGTGATATTGGCCACTATGTAGCTGCTGGCTTTGATCCAATTCCTTTGCTGGAAAGTAAACATGACCGGATTTACAGCATGCATGTGAAAGACCGGAAATCAAAAGATAACGGTGGTGATAACATGCCATGGGGCCAGGGCAACACTCCCATTGTCGAGGTGCTGCAGCTTATGAAAAAGAATAAGTATAAGTTCCCAGCTACTGTTGAACTTGAGTACAATATACCGGACGGCTCTGACGCAGTAAAAGAGGCGGCAAAGTGCGTGGAGTACTGCCGGAAGGCCCTCGAAAAAAATACATAGGCGTCATAATTTAATTCATTTCAGGCACCAGGCTCAGACCAGGACCGGCATCCATATGCAATGCGAACTTGCCTGCCGGGAAATTTGTAACTTTGCCTTTTTCACGTCGTTATTTCCCCTCAGGCGGGATAAATTGATGTGAACAGCAGTCTTTTTGTTTTGAAAGCAGCCTCTAGAAATATTTCAGTCAGCGAAATGCCGGTCCAGGATGAGATGTCACAGCTGGTTCGTCAATTCGACTGGCATTCGACACCCCTTGGAGCTCCCTCATCCTGGAACAAATCATTCCAGGCAGTTGTGGATCTCTGTCTTCGCTCAAAATCGCCAATGCTTCTCGTGGGCGGTAAGGAGCTGATTCAGATATACAATACGTCGTTTTCGGCTATCATAGGTTCAAGGCACCCTGCTGCCCTTGGTGCCAGAGCCAAAGAATTTTGGGCAGATCAATGGTCTGAGATCGGTCCAATTGTGAGAAAAGTATGGGATGAGGGCGAGTCTATACTTATTGAGAATCACCGGTTTGTCCTGACCCGCAAAGGTTACCCGGAGGAAATGTTCTTCACAACATCCTACACCCCCGTGATTGACACTTCGGGCATTCAGGGTATTCTTGTAACGATAACGGAAACAACACAACTCATACGCAAGGATCAGCATCTGAAGTATCTCAGAAATCAGCTGGTCAGTAATTTATTTATGCAAGCGCCTCTTGCACTTTGTATGCTGCAAGGACCCGATATGATCATCGAGATCGCTAATGAAGAAATGCTCAGGCTTGTGGGACGTACCGCTGACCAGATAATTAATAAACCCGCCTTCGAGGCTATACCTGAAGTAGCCAATATGGGATTCGAATCCTTGATAAGAAAAGTATATGTTTCAGGTGAGAAGGAAGTGATCCCTGAAGTGAGTGTTACTATCAACCGTTGGGGTGAGCCTGAAGAGTTATTCATCAAAATGGTATATGAGCCGGTGCGTGAAATTGACAACACTATTTCCGGTATCATGGTGCTGGCTGAAGAGATAACCGAAGAGGTGACATCCCGAAAAAAGACCGAGGAGAGCGAGATCAGGCACAAGCTGGCAATTGAAGCTGCTTCTATTGGCACTTTCGACTGGGATATGATAAACTCCATATTCTTAATGTCAGACCGGCTTGCAAATATCTTTGGGTTCTCTGATGCCAGTGAAGTGACCCATCAAAGCCTTATTGAAAGAGTTCATCCGCAGGACAGGGCCGTGCGCGAAAAGGCGCATCAGGATGCCGCGTCTACAGGTTCGCTTTCTTATGAAGCGCGTATAACGTGGCCAGACAATTCAACACATTGGGTCCGGATAAATGGAAAAGTTGTTTACGATGATCACGGTACTCCCTATCGCATGTACGGCACCGCGCTCGACATCACAGATCAACGGGTAGTAACTGAACGACTCGAAGACCTGGTCAAGCAACGCTCCAAAAGCCTTAACCAGCGCACCGCGCAATTGAAAAGCAGTGAAGAGCGATACCATAAGATGATCGAAGAGGTTCAGGATTATGCTATCATACTACTGGACAAAAATGGTATTATTCAAAACTGGAATAAAGGCGCAGAACATATCAAAGGGTTCAAGGAGCAGGAGGTCGTTGGCAAACATTTTAGCATTTTTTACCTGGACGAAGACAAAGAAAATAACCTTCCTGAAAAGCTTCTCCACGAGGCGTTCTCCAATGGCCGTGCCATGCATGAAGGGTTGAGACTGCGTAAGGACGGAAGCCGTTTCTGGGGAAGCGTCGTTATGACCGCCCTTCACGATGACCAGAATAATATCATCGGGTTTACAAAAGTAACCCGCGATCTCACAGAGCGGAAAATTGCCGAAGAAAAGATGCTCGCTTACACACTGGAGCTTGAAGCCCAGAATAAAGAGCTGGAGCAGTTTGCATACATTGCCTCCCATGACCTTCAGGAACCACTAAGAAAGATCAGGACCTTTACCGAGTTGCTTCAACACAATCTTCACGATGAGCTGACCACAAAAAGATATTTCGACAAGATCAACGCCTCAGCCCACAGAATGAGCGATCTGATCAAATCCGTTCTGGCCTATAGCAAGATCTCAAAAGAGGGTGATCTGTGGGAACCCGTCGATCTGAATGTCGTGCTGACCAGTGTAATGACGGATTTCGAACTGCTTATCGAAGAAAAGAAAGCGACGATCATCCGCGAGATTCTTCCCAGCATTCATGGGGTATCGGGGCAACTTAATCAGCTTTTCAGTAACCTGATCAGCAATGCACTGAAGTTTACAAGGGTATCTCCTGTCATCAGGGTCACCAGCAGGATCTTAAGTATTGAAGAAGTTGCAAATGAGCCAACGCTCCTTCCGTCGTTAACATACGTGGAGATCTCTATTGCCGACAATGGCATTGGCTTCGATCAGCAGTATGAAAAAAAGATATTCACCATGTTCCAGAGACTTCATCGCAAGGAACAATATGCGGGTACTGGGATCGGACTGGCACTTTGCAAGAAGATCGTGGAGAATCACAATGGTATGATTGCCGCTAAAAGTATTCAGGGAATAGGAACGACTTTTTTTATTACGCTTCCCGATAATCCACAGTCGTTTTCACAAATGATCTCAAATACAGAATTCTCATGAGCCGTCATATTCAAAAGGGTGTTGTCGTCATACTATTCTTTCTCGTCATCCTTTCATTCAATACTGAAACCCGGCCGCGGAATGCTCCCGTTAAGACGCCTTTCAAGGTCCTTGCCCTTGCCGAGAACGGAGGGCATCATATCAAATACACCGAAGCTGCCAAGGTGTTTCTTGCCAAGCTTGCAAAAGATCACAACTTTTCCGTTGATTATATTCAAAGTTCACAGCCTATAGATGAAGCGTTTCTTAGCAAGTATGACGTCTTCCTGCAACTGGATTTTCCGCCTTACACGTGGAGTGAAAAATCCATGAAAGCATTTCAGGATTTCATGCAAAAGGGACGGGGAGGATGGATTGGTTTTCATCACGCAACGTTGCTGGGGGAGTTCGATGGATATCCGATGTGGAAATGGTTCTCTGACTTTATGGGGGGTATCAGGTGGAAGAACTATATCGGTACGTTTTCAACCGCCAGCGTAAAAGTCGAGGATAGTTCCCATCCCAGCATGAAAAGCATTCCTCCGACGTTCGTCATTGAAAACGAGGAATGGTATACATATGATCAAAGCCCGCGGGCGGGGGTTCATGTTATCGCATCCGTTGATGAGACTACTTATTCACCCGATTCCGATATCAAAATGGGCGATCACCCGGTGATCTGGACGAACGAGAAAATGAAGACGCGGAATATCTATATTTTCATGGGGCATTCCCCAGACCTGTTCAAGAACGAAGTATACAAAACGCTCTTCCAGAACGTCATACTGTGGGCTGCGGGGGGCAATCCTTAGACCATCCCTGAGGTACAGGACAGACAATTGATTAGGTTCTGATTGCTTTGATGCAGACGGTATCTTTCCAGCCGGGGTCCCCGTCCTATTAAAGTTTGTAGAAAATTTACGGTTATCTTTCCAACCCCGACGGTTGCCGGGGTCATATTTTGAATTCCTTACTCTCAAGTTCTATGTTCAGACAGTCTTTTTTATCTACTACTCAGCGTTCAGTACTCATACTCGTTTCGCTCATCTTTTCAATGTTCATATCCTGCAAGCAGGAAGTTAAAGACACCTCAGGTGACAAGATCGAGAGACTGAAATTGCAGCCTGGCTTTAAGGCCGAACGTCTCTATGGCCCTTCGGAGAATGGTGAAGGCTCATGGGTATCAATGGCATTTGATCCCAAAGGGCGGCTTCTCGCTTCAGATCAATACGGAGCACTTTACAGGTTAACAATTCCTGCTATCGGGACGAAGGATTCCGTTCAGATAGAACGAATTAAAATTTCAGCGCCTGGCAGTTCGGCAAATGATAGTACGATCGATATAGGGTATGCGCAGGGACTGTTATGGGCTTTCAATAGCCTATACGTTATGATCAATCACGAGAAGGATGATGAGTTTCAAAAGGGCAGCGGATTGTACCGGCTACAGGATAAAGATAATGACGACCAGTTCGAGACAATGACATTGCTCAAGGAATTTGACGCGTCCGGAGAGCATGGTCCACACAGCATCGTATTGACTCCTGATAAGAAGTCGTTGATGATCATTGCTGGCAACTATACCAAAGCTCCACCCATGAATGCGTACAGGCTACCTTCCAATTTCGCCGAGGACAATATCCTGCCATTGTTCACCGACCCTTTTGGGCATGCCGCAGAGCTACGGGCTCCCGGAGGGTGGATTGCCAATATTGATTCCGTTGGCAGCAGGCTGGAATTGGTGGGCGCGGGCTTCCGGAATGCTTATGACATGGCGTACAACGAAGCTGGCGATCTATTCACTTTTGATTCAGATATGGAGTGGGATTTTGGTCTGCCATGGTATCGCCCCACGCGCATCTGCCATGTTACCAGTGGAGCGGAATTTGGATGGCGTACCGGATCCACACCATGGTCCCCCACCAATCCAGATAACTTACCTCCCGTGATCAACGTCGGCCAGGGCTCGCCAACCAATCTCCTCTTTGGCGGCAATGCCAAATTCCCTGAGAAATACAAACATTCACTGTTCGCATTTGACTGGAGCTTTGGGATCATTTACGCAATTCATCTTGAGCCTGAGGGCGCGTCATATACTGCTACCGGTGAAGAATTCCTATCAGGCTCACCGTTGCCTCTTACGGATGGTACTGTTGGTCCTGATGGCGCACTGTACTTCCTTACCGGAGGAAGAAGACTGGAGTCCGATCTGTATCGCGTATACTATGCCGGTGACAGCGCCACAATCGATGCACCAACGGTATCGCTAACCGCTTTGCAGCAATTGCGTCGCGAGCTCGAGCAATTCCATGGCGATCCTCAGCCGGGGGCACTGGATAAAGCCTGGCCAAATCTTGACCATGAAGACAGATTTGTGAGATACGCGGCACGCGTTGCCATAGAACATCAGCCTGTGGCATCATGGCAAAATAAAGCCCTGAAAGAGAGCGACCCTTTAAAATCGATTCATGCGATCATAGCGCTAGCCAGACAGGGAAACCCACGTTTAAGGAATGACCTGCTCGCAAGTCTGATGAAAATAGACTTTGCAACATTGAAAGAATCACAACAGATCGATCTTGTCCGCGCATTCGAGTTAACCCTGCTCCGTATGGGGATACCTGAAGGACAGGTTAAAAAATCAGTGGTTACCTACCTTGAAAAGGTCTTCCCCGCCAACAGTAACACCATGAATCGCGCCCTGAGCAAAGTACTCCTTGCCCTTAATGACCCCGAGGCAGTCAAAAAAACAATGGCCATGCTCGAATCGGCTAAAGATGATCCCAGTGAAAAAGCCCTTACCTCATCAGCTGACCTCATCTTGCGCAATCCGCAATATGGAATGGATATAGCCGGCACGTTGTCGAACGTCCCTCCTGCCCAACAAACATTTTATGCTACAGCCTTGAGCAATGTAACGGAGGGCTGGACGCCGGAACTTCAACAGCAGTATTTCAGCTGGTTCTATAAGGCATTCAGCTACAGCGGAGGCCACAGTTTCAGAGGATACATTGACAAGATCCGCAAGAGCGCATTACAGCATGTACCCAAAGATAAATTCGAATACTACAATGACATTTCAGGAGACTCGCTTGCAAATCTTGTCGCGGGAGCACCGATTGACAAAGCGCATCAGCCTAAAGGCCCGGGAAGAAACTGGCAGTTGAAGGAAGCGCTTTCAATGTCACAGGATGGCATTAAGAACCGTGACTTTGAAAATGGCAAAGCGATGTTTGGAGCATCCTTGTGCAGTTCCTGCCATACGATGGGTAGTGAAGGAGGTGCCGCTGGACCGAACCTTACGCAGCTCGGTACCCGGTTCTCAACACAGGATATGTTAGAAGCTATCATTGAACCAAGCAAGACAATATCTGATCAATACGGCGCAACTGTATTGTACCTGAAAGCCGGAGGCACGGTAGTAGGAAGGCTGGTCAACGAAGACGATACAAAGTACTCCGTGGCACAAAATCCTTTTGCTCCACAAGTCATTAAAGAAGTTCCTCGCGGTGACGTTCTACGTGTACGCGCGTCAGATGTGTCGCCGATGCCTCCGGGAACCATCAATCGTTTAAATGAGGAAGAATTAAAGGATCTGTTAGCCTATCTGATGTCAGGAGGAAATGAGAATCATGAGGTTTATAAAAAATAGTCTGCAACCAGGCTGATCACTGAGAATTAGTTTTTAGGTTGTACTTCTCCTATTTTAGGACACTTCATATCGTGACCTATGATTCGAATTTACATCATTGCCAGTTGTTTACTGATACTTTTTACAAGAGTTGCCGGGCAGGGTATTCCTGCCTCCGTGTCTTCGCAGGTCACGGAAGTGGCCCCTCTTGTCATTGCATTCAATGCCGATGAAGGCAACCTCCTGCGATATTATACGATCCGGAATTCACCCGAGCGCCGCACACGGCTGCAGGAGTTTTACAACAACTATATCGATCAGCTAAAACAGCTTTCTTTCGAGCCCATGTCGGTTGGTGGGAAAGTTGATTACGTTCTCTTTCTGCGGAAACTTGAAGATGAATTGTTTCTTCTCAAAGCCGAGGAACAGGAATACGCGTCAGTAAGCAAGCTTGTGGACTACGCAGATCCGATCTATGCGCTGGAGAAGCAGCGAAGAAGAGGAACTCATCTGGAAAGTCCCTCAGTGGCCAGCACCTTGAACGAAATACTGGTATCAATCAGGTCGAGAACAAAGAACCTTCAGACGGCGCCTGACCTGACACGGGTCCAGGTGCGTCGTGTTACAGATATTATTGCAGGACATCAGGCAGCACTCAAAAGCATTTATGAATTCTACAATGGTTATGATCCCGAGTTCTCCTGGTGGATCACCAAACCATATCATCAGCTTGATACGGCACTTTTTGATTACATATCCGCACTGAAGAACAAGGTCAATAAAACTACTTTGCCAAAGGATGATGGAAGCGGCATAATCGGTAACCCGATAGGAGCGCCGGAACTCAGCAGGCTGCTTAATCTTGAAATGATACCGTATTCTGCTGAAGAACTCGTTCAGATTGCCAACAAAGAATTTGCCTGGTGTGATGCTGAATTGCTAAAGGCTACAAAGGAAATGGGATTCGGAACAGATTGGAAAAAAGCACAGGAGAAGGTCAAACAATCTTACGTGCCAGCAGGCTTTCAACCCGAAGCGATGCTAAAGCTCTACGATGAATCTGTAGCCTTCCTTAAAAAACATGATCTCATTTCAATTCCACCTATTGCCGAAGAGTCATGGCGAATGGAGATGATCCCTCCAAAAAGGCAGCTGATCAGTCCGTTTTTCTTAGGAGGCGAAGTGCTTCAGATCTCCTACCCGACAGATGAGATGGCACATGGTGATAAACTGATGAGTATGCGGGGAAACAATCCTCATTTTTCCAGGGCAACCGTTCACCACGAATTGATAGCAGGCCATCACCTTCAGGGATTCATGACCGATCGCTATAAGACATACCGGCATTACTATACGCCGTTCTGGATAGAAGGCTGGGCACTCTACTGGGAAATGATCTTGTGGGACATGAATTTCCCGCGCTCGCCTGAAGACAAAATTGGAATGCTATTCTGGAGAATGCATAGATGTGCACGGATCATTTTCTCTCTTAACTATCACCTGGGAAAATGGACACCACAGCAATGCATAGATTTTCTGGTGGACCGTGTGGGTCACGAACGCGCCAATGCAGAGGGTGAAGTAAGGAGATCCTTTACAGCTGACTACGGTCCGTTGTATCAACTGGCATATATGACCGGGGCGCTTCAATTTTATGCGTTGAAGAAAGAGCTTGTTGATTCAGGTAAGATGACGTACAAACAATATCACGATGCCGTGATGCGCGAAAACGCTATGCCTGTTGAAATGGTACGCGCTATTTTGACCGAGCAGCCAGTAACCAGAGAATTTCGTAGCAGCTGGAGATTTTATTGGAAATGAAGTAACCGCCACATGTTCGAGACGCTATTTGATTACTTCCGCAGAAAATTTCCGCTGACTGAGCAAGAGGAAATGACGATCAAGCGCGCCTTCCATGAAAAGAGTTTGAAGAAAGGGGAATTCCTGCAACAGCCGGGTGATACACTGAAATATGGTGCGTTCGTTGCTGAAGGCTTTTTGAGAAGTTATGTGGTAGATCCCAAAGGCAAGGAGCATATCATACAATTTGCCCCCGAAAATTGGTGGATCAGCGATAAGGCTGGTATGTCGACCGATGGCAAAGCAACTTTCTTTATTGATGCGATCGAAGACTCCGGGCTCTTGCTGGTCGATCTGCAAGGTCATCTTTCTTTGATGCAGACCGTTCCGGGCTACGCTGCATCATTTCAGGCGGGTATGCAAAAACGAGCTTACGCAAAAGATACCCGTATTGAAAATTCATTGACTGCCACGGCAGAAGAACGCTACAATGATTTCCTGGAGTCCTACCCTACTATTGCAGCACGCGTTCCCCAGCATATGCTTGCCTCATACCTCGGAATTACTCCGGAAACTGTTAGCCGCATCCGAAAAAATCAATCAAGGCGGAGGTGATCTAAGGTTGATAGCGCAATCGATAGTCAATGAGTTGTTGTCTACGAAGAACCTCTGTGGAGCTCTTCGAATTCCTGTGCGAATCTCTGTGAAATTGGATTTAAAGAAAATGTGAAGCCAGGCAAACCGTCCTATAGAACAGCTCATCAGCAATAGCCGATTGTTTTTTAAATCCATAAACACCGAGAAATCGCAGAGAAAAATACCATAACAGACCACTGCTTTGACTTTTTAATGATGACACTCTAGCCTGCAGTCCTGAATTCGTTCTTGATCCAGATCAATGCCGGCGCATGGGGCTCCCGGTAGTTTTGCTTAAAAAAAACAAACAAAATGAAAAGCAAAACAAAAATGCCCCTCTCCCGTATTCTTACTGTCTTCGTCGTTCTGATCATGGCCGCCGGCGGTGCGGCCAAACTCGTCGGCATATCTCAGCTGGTGGAACTATACACCCGCATTGGGCTATTGCCATATCTTAAATTGCTCGGATTGGCAGAAATTGCCTTAGCCGGCCTATTTCTCTCATCCCGCACAATGAAAGTCGGCTTCCTCCTGCTCACCAGTTATTTAGGTGGCGCGATGGCCGTTGAACTTTCTCATGGAACAATTTTCATCGCTCCCGGACTTATCCTGACGCTCGTCTGGATCACAGCTTACCTCCGCGACAAAACAATATTCGTAAGCTCCAAAAAACAAGTATCTGAAATTGTAACCACTGCCTCAATATGAACTTGAACGTCGGTTACATGAAAAATCTGGCGGCCCTTGCGTCGGCCACGAAGACAGGCTGGTTTAAGATATGGTTCGACTCCAGCTTTTACCATCATCTTTACGGAAACAGAAACGAGCAGGAGGCGGCGCTTTTTGTAGATGGACTGGTTGAAAAACTCAAACCACAGCCCAACGCGCGGATACTCGACCTTGGATGTGGAGCGGGCCGCCATTCAAAATATCTTGCATTCAAGGGCTTTAGAGTGACTGGAATTGATCTCGCGGCATCAAGCATTTTAGAAGCACAGCGATTTGAAACTGAATCGCTCCAATTTTATCAGCATGACATGCGCGTCGCCTTTGGCAATCGGTATTTCGATTACGTGTTCAACTTCTTCACAAGCTTTGGCTACTTTGAAACCGATGCTGAAAATGAAGTTGTCATACGAAACATTGCAAACAGTCTTAAACCGGGCGGTATCGCGATGATCGATTATCTCAACGTAGCTTATGCGGAACAACGGCTTGTTCGTGAAGAGACAAAAATGCTTGATGGCATCGAGTACCAGATCTCCAGGTGGATGGATGACGATCATTTTTTCAAGAAGATCACCATTGTTAAAGGTGAAGGCGTTGTGCCCATGGAGTACATTGAAAAGGTGGCAAAGCTAAGGCTCAAAGATTTTGAACATATGGTCTTTAAAAATAAGCTTTCAGTAAAAGAGGTTTATGGGAACTATGAATTGGATCGTTATGACGCCGATGGATCTCCAAGGATGATCCTGATAATCGGGAAATAATTCAGAGCTATAACATATAGAAAATGTGCCAAGCTGCCCTCGTGGCCGGTGTCGTGTGGGCAGCTTGGTTTATAGTTCAAACACCTTTCTATACGCTGTCTGCATTCTCTCAATTTCCTGGTCAGTCAATTTAGAAAAATATTCGCGTCTTCGCTTGGGGAAAGTGCCCTTGTTCTGATGCAAAAAGGTAAGCATCATGTTGATTAGTTTATCAGGCATATCAACGATACGTTGCAATTCTTTCTTAGCTTCATCGTATCGCTGGATAAAAAGCAATTCTTCAGGCATATCTTCAGCGATCGTTGCATAGATGGTTTGAATAAGATAGGTGCAGTGATCGGTTAGATCGGGATATTTAAAATAACCTTCTATCTGCTTAACGTTCGTAATGGTTATTTCCCCTTCTTCCAATCGGTCATAAGTGATCCTTTGCATTAAGGGTTTAGAATACTTTTCAAGCACAGCATCGTACTCCCTTATGTTGGTAAGCATATGCGCGGAGACTGGAATGATCAATCCCTGAGGTACTGCCTTATCATGTACCAATATATCGTGGATTAGAAAGCGGTGTAATCTACCGTTGCCATCTTCAAACGGGTGGATAAAAATAAATCCAAACGGAATTAAGCCTGCCCGGATTTCAGGAAATATGCCGAGCGTTTTTTTCGCTGTCTCTTGCAGGCCGTGCATTAAAGAAGAGAGCATGAAAGGCGGTGGACATATATAATGAATATGTTCCTGGAAATTCGGTAATGATTCACCTACATAGTTTTGAAAGTCTCTGAAGCCTGTAGCCGAAAACCTGGGATCGACTATGGCGTTCTGTAATTGTGTAAGTTGCTTTTCTGACAACGTTTCGGCAGTCTCTTCATATCCTGCTTTTGCAAGCAAGGCTACGAACTTTTCCATCCGGTCAGGTGTCGGTTGTTCTTTTTCAATTTCATAAGAGGACTTAGTCTCTTTATTATATAAATAATTAATTGCTCTTTTAAATATCTCCGGCGAATAGCTTTTTTTCAATTCAAGTATCTTATCCGGAATGTTCAGCGATAACAAGTCATTTAATTCTTTTGTCTTCCGAACGACTGGGCAGTAATCTGTGGTTCCCAAAAGATTGTCGTTGATACGCCAACGTGTATTTTTTACAACATTGCCAGTGATGTATTTGTTGGTATCTAGCAGGTCGGTATAATTTCCTGAAACGGGCTTAACCAGTGCGATTTGCTTTGCAGTAATGAGCTCAAATAAGAAGCCGATTTTGCGCGCGTACTTACTTGAAGGAGCAGAAGCGACAAACGATTCAATATGATCTGTGGGAATTTTTTCAAAGACGGCTTTTAAAAAGTCCAGGTTAAAATCATCGTACTTCAAACTGAATTCAAGATGTTCCAGCGGATTATTTTCGGCTACCTGATATTTAGGACCATATACTTGCTCCACATTACCTTTCGAGGTCAATGCAATTGAGTCATTACTTCCTATATAAGAAGAATGGGTCAGTACAAAGTGAGACAAATCAAAGTGCTTTTTAAGCCATTGACTTCCTATCGGCGTCATACGAGAGACTTACAGTAATATGTTTAATGAGTACTGTAAAACGTATAAAAATACGCATTATTACTGTAAAATGAATAATTAAACCCAAATATTGAGTAAAACATGTATTTAGCTACTTGCTAAAAGAGCAGTAAAATCGACACAATTGCTGTAAAACGTATAAAAAAGGCCTGATAACACTGTAAAACAGATAAAAATGACTGTGCCACAGGGACGTTTTGCCTCCGCTAAAACGTCTATTTGAGTTTAGCGATCTCGCTGTTATAATATTCAACTGTTTTCAGCACGGAGGGAAGGTTGCTTGGTTTTTCTTCCGCGTCGCGTTCGATATAGATCGGCCCTTTGAAATTCTGACGTTTCAATTCGGCAAAGACAGCGGGAAAATCCACAACACCTGTTCCAACAGGTACATCTACGATCTTTGTATTGTTGAATTCTGCAATGTCTTTTAGGTGAAGGGCGATAATATGCCCATCGAGTTTCTTGACCGCATCAACAGGATTGACGCCACTCTTTGGCCAGTGACCAAGATCTGCACAGGCGCCAAAATTGGGATGGCCTTGTATTGCAGCGAGCACAGAATCGGGTGACCAGTATTTACTCACACCTTTCCAATGTTCATGGATCGCGACCTTCATGCCGTATGCTCCGGCCAGGCTGTCTATTTCATCCAGCATGTTCAGCGGCGGCTCAGTAGTGACAAACTTAGCCCCTAAGGTCTTTGCTATTTCAAATTCCTTTTTCCAGGAAGCGATAGTTTGGTCTCCTCCTATATACATTGAACCTACGGTAAGGTTATGGTCCGCGATCATGCGTTTCACTTTATCAATGCCTGAGGGGGAAAGCTGTCCTATAAGCGAATCTTTTAATTCAGCGCCCGAACGAAAAAAGGTCACTGCTTCGATGTAGTCAACGCCAGCGCTATCAATTTTAGCCAAAGCATCTGGCAGCGTGAATGTGTGGAAAGTCCAAAAGGCCACTCCAAGCTTCCAGTCCCTGTTAACGTCCAGGCTGTCTGCTGAAACCCCGGGGGCCGGTTTTTCTGTTCTGCAGGCTGAAAGAAAAAGAATGGTCATTACCATCAAAATAGGAATGCCGCCGAGTGCTTTTTTCATAGTCTTGATTTGTGAGATGCGCAAGTACATTAGAATGATATTCAAGTTGATAGTAATTTTCATGAACTCAGTTGGTCATGGAAGAACGGCCTGAAACGAGGAATAAAGGCGGGTATGCACTTTTATTGGACGACGTCCCCGACACTTCGGAGCTTCGGCGGGGCAAGGCAAAGACCGCAATACGTTTAGCCGTGCGGCGCTCTTGTCTTGACAGTTAGACAACTCCTACTCCGTTCTTACGAATGCGCCAGCGTATCGTGCGGGCGAGGTCCATCTGATCGTGAATACCTATCTGACAACATCAAACACATTTATTGCTGTGGAAATTTGTAGAAATTAATCTTCATGCACATCATAATGGGTACTTCCCTCTTACAGAAAAAGCTGAAGTAATGCATTTTTTGCCACAATCATCGCCTGGCATAGTATTTCGCTTAACGATATCAGAATTGTTTAACTAAAAAAACCAACAATATGAAAAAGTTAATGTTTATCGTAGCGGGCATGCTGTTCATGGCAACAGTTACATTCGCGCAAGATTCAACGGACGTTCAGAAAAGTCCTGAGCAAACTCAGGAGCAAAACTACACAAAGGATATGATCAAGATCCAGGCTACAGACGTTCCGGAGGCTGTTAAGCAAACGCTTTCCGCTCCTCAATATCAAGGCTGGGAATCTGCTCCTATATATCGTAGTAAAAACAATGACATGTATGTCGTCGAAATGAAGAGTGGTACAGAAACTAAAACACTCCGATTTGGTGCCGATGGTAAACCTATTCTGGAATAAACCAGTTCCGTCTCACTAACTGGTTGAAAAGGTTGTTTGAGGATCATCCCTCGAACAACCTTTTTTTGTTTCAGGTAAAATTCAGTCTACAGATATTCATTGCTGTTCCCTCTTGATACGCACCTTCGCCATCGGCCCGACCTGAATGGGGACCTTCTCGATCTCGATGTTGGCGGCTTCAAGACCGTACATTTCTTCTGTTGAAAGGCTAAATGATTTGATCATTCTGTATCCCATAATGATAAATCTTTCAAAAGTGGAGATAACGCTGTCGGCAGACGCCCAAGAATGCAATGAAATAAACTTGAAGTCGCCCATCATGCTGTATTTGTGCAGTGCCGGATAAGGACTCGTGAGATCGATTTCACCACTATCAGCCATTTCGTGAATGATCTTATTGAAAAGCGTATTGACCCGATGCGGCGTTTTGAATCCTAATTTAATACTGATAAAGAAAGCCTTCCTGGGAATTATCGTGTCTACTTTGTATTTGCTCGTGAAGGGACTATCAACTGTCTCTACATGCACGAACCAATAAACATCAGCACGTTTGGGCCGCTTCCGGAATATTGAATAAATAATATTGGAATCTATATACTTCTGACTATCAGCGACTGCAAGAAATACAAGATTCGTCGCTTCCTTCGGCACGGTCTGGTCTTCCTGCAGATCTTTAAGCATTGCCTCGTAGTGGCGCAAGTCGACGAATTCAGTATGACGCTGCCGGAGAATGCGGGCCTTCAACAATATGAACATCAGAATAAAGATCAGGGATGCCATAAGGAATGTGAACCATCCTCCATGTTCAAACTTGTGCAGGTTCGAAGCGAGGAACATCCCTTCCAATGTAAAGAAAGCGGCAGCAAGCAGTGCCGAACGGAAAGTTGACTTCTTCACGGTGGCGAAATAAAACACAAGCAAAGAAGTTGTCATCAGCATATTGACGGTAATGGCAAGACCGTACGCACCCTCCATTGCCGGTGACTCTCCAAATAAAATAACGACAACAATGCTACCGATCATAAGCATCCAGTTCATGGATGGGATATACATTTGCCCCATCTTGTCTGTTGGATATCTGACGCGTGATGCCGGCCACAATCTCAGCTTCATAGCTTCGTTGATCAATGAATATGTGCCAGAGATCAATGCCTGGCTCGCAATAATAGTAGCCAGTGTCGCGATAATGATACCTATAAATAGTAGGGAGTCTGGAATGATGGCATAAAATGGGATCTGATCTTCAAGGAAATTTCCGCGTTCAGTCAAAAGCCACGCACCCTGGCCGAAGTAGTTGAGCAACAGACACAATTTTACGAACGCCCAGCTAATCCTGATATTCTCTTTCCCGCATTGTCCGAGATCCGAATAAAGGGCTTCGGCTCCGGTTGTGCACAAGAAGACTGCACTAAGCAACACAAATCCGTGAGGGTAGTTAACGATCAGGTTGTACGCATAAATGGGATTCAATGCTTTCAGTATGGAGGGATTTAGTATCAGTTGATTTATGCCTAACACAGCCAGCATGAAGAACCACACCAGCATGATCGGTCCGAATGCTCTCCTGACGATAGCTGTTCCGAATTGCTGAAAAATAAAAATGCAAAACAGAATAGCAATAACAATCATCGTTGTAGGTATGTCTGGATAGATCAACCTCAGACCTTCAATGGCAGATGATACGCTGATAGCAGGTGTAATGAATCCATCGGCAATAAGCGTGCAGCATCCGATTATGGCAGGATAGATAAGCCATCCGGCTTTGAAGCGCCTGACAAGCGCGTAGAGTGCAAAGATCCCACCCTCACCTTTATTGTCAGCATTTAGCGCGAGATAGATGTATTTAATTGAGGTTATGAGGGTCAACGTCCAGAAGATGCATGATACGCCTCCAAAAACTAATGTGTCAGTGATTGGCCTGCTTCCTACGATGAATTTCAGTGTATACAGGGGAGACGTACCAATATCTCCGTATATGATACCAAGGCCTACCAGTATGCCTCCCCAGGAAACTTTTTGATGTTGCCCGGAGTCCATTAACCGAGGCTGAATTGTTTAAAGATCTTCATCAAAGCCCGCCGATGTTTTACTTCTGTTCCGAAGTCATTAATTTGAAAAATGCATCCCGAAGATCTCTTCACGATGCATTATGGCTCCTTCAACCAGACAATAAAGTTAGTACTAATCATTAATAATATATTGAATTAACACATGTAATGATTACAGGCAGCAAGTAGAAGTGATCAAGAGAGACCTCTCCCGCTTCCGTAAACGTTTGTTAACTGGATTGTTGAGTCCTTTGTGAATGACACAGGACAGACATCGACAGCACTTGTTCATCTTCAGGTGCCTGATAGGCAACCTGATAGAAGGGATCCTCACTCCTTTACCGCTACAATTCTAATTCGCTTGTAGTCAGCGCTCCAAACACCTTCGACAAGATTAGTAGGTGCCAGTCTTTCCTGCACTTCATTGAGAATATCCTCTTTGACAGGCTCAGGTACTCCTTCAAAGAACGATTCGCCAAACATGTAAAACCACTCCTTGATACCGTTTACACCTTTTAGCGGGGTAAGGCGGTCGAAATGCTCCGCCAGCACTACGCGAAACCCGGCACTTTCAAGTTCACCTGCATATTCTGCAATGGAGGGATAGTACCAAAAATTAATTGCCGCATTCTCTGGATATTCTCGCTCGTCCAATACTGTGCGTAGCATTGCAAGCATTGCCTTGTTATTGCCTTTACCACCAAATTCAACTGCAATGCGACCGCCTTGCTTCAAATGAGAATACATTTGCTGTATCACTACTTCCTTCTCTGGTATCCAGTGCAGGACCGCATTGGAGAAGATGGCATCAAACTGAATATTCAAGTTGAGATCACGTCCGTCTCTTACCCTTAAGTCGAGCTCAGGGTACTTGCTTTTTGCACGCTCGATCATCTCAGGAGCGTTATCGACTCCGATTACGGTAGCCCCTGCATCCGATATTTGTTTGGTCAGATCTGCCGTCCCGCATCCAAGATCCAATATCATCTCACCGGGCTGCGGACTCAGATAGGGCAACAGCCCTTCTCCGTACCGGGAGACAAAATCATGTGCGCTATCATATAACGAGGAGTTCCATTTCATGCCGAAAGATACAAAATGTAAAACCCACTCACCTAAGCTAAGGCGAAACGCAATCAATACCCGATCGTTCTGATTTAGCTTATCTGTCCCCATTAAATCAATCTGCTTTTGTGGGATTGGAAAATAAATATCAGTTAGGCTGAAATGTTTTGCCCGCATAAAAACTCCGGAGCGTTTGCTCATAGGTTAAGTAATTATTCAATTCCTGTTCAGCTTCTCCCCATCGCACCAGGTCAAAAAAACGATGCCCTTCCAATGCCAATTCCAGTTTTCGTTCAAAGTGGATTGCCCTTAAGGCATTTTCTTTGGTGTCAAAAGGAGCTACCCTGCCGGATATTCCGAAATGACGTATAGGGCAGCCGGTTCAGTGGAGTATTCTCCTAGTACCCAGCTCTCGGGATTAGCTGCCCGGGCACGTATTTCATTTACATAGGTACGTGCCTTTTCCAATGACCCAACTTCTGCTTCGCATTCGGCAAGCCAGAGAATGACATCGGCAAAACGGATCAGGCGGATAATTGATCGCCGAGCTGGTAGGATAACTGGCGTAGTCTACAAGGCCATCGTATATTTCACTTTGCTGAAATATCATCTTTTTAGGTGAATAAGGTCCGCCATAGGCCTGATCGGCAATCCAATCTTTTCCCGGGATGCGCAGCTCCAAAATTCCAGTCAAGAAAAGGTATACCTCTTCTTCCCACGGTCAAGTCCAGACGAGGATCAAGATTTCCGGCATCGGGTTCGAAATAATCCCATGACTCAATTCCATCGTCACTTTTTACCGCTTTGTCAGGATCATTGTAGGAACCATCAAGGTATGGAAGTCCATTTTCATCCGTTCGATAGGAGTTTACTAATTCTTGCGAGGGTTGAAAAGCTGAGAAACCGAAATACGGAAATTCATTGCTTTGATTTGGATAATTTAACGTGAAATCAGAGTTCCCATTCAGATCCACCAGACGCCATCGTTGGCGGAGCTTTGCACTGCAAAAACAGATTCCGGACTATTTCTGGCAGCGAGCGAAAAATTGTCTTGAAATTTATCGTTGAGTTTATATTTTGTACCCGTGGGCTGTGTGCCATTGTTGTATATGTCTTCTAACAATGGTTTTGCTTCCGTAAATTTTTTCTGATATAAATATACTTTCGCCAGAAATGCTCCAGCCGCCCATTTATTGATTCGTCCGATTTCCATACCTGTAGCCTGGCTAAGTTGTCAAAGGCAAATCGCAGATCACTTTCAATTTCGGGCCATATATCCGAATTGTTATCCGCTTCATAAGGATTTTCATTTTCATCGATGAACGGAACCATATTCCACATACGTTTCGCTTCGAAATGAAAAAATCCGCGCAATGCTTTTGCCTGTGCCTCGTAGCTTACTGTTTCACTTTCCGTTAAATCGGAAGTTATTTTTAAAGCCTTAAGCGTTGAGTTGCAACGGGCAATAGCCTTCATACAAAAGTTGCCATTTGGCATTAAAGTAATAGTTGGTTGGTAACGCTTCATAGCCAACGATCTGATCAATTTCAATAAAGGTGGCGGGCTGAAGTCCTTTATGAGCATCGCCACCCGCCATGCTACCAAAAACCCAATTGGTGTTCGAACCTTCCCATTGATAACTGAAATAAGAATCTTTACCATCAAGCAAAGCATAGGCGCCTGTCAGCAGTCCTTCAACACCCTGGCGTGTAGCCAGGGCATTAGTGCCCAGTACACCTTGTGGTTTCTGCTCCAGAAAATCCTGGCAACCACTCATCACCAAGGTTTATTGATACCAATAAGATTATTAGTTTCGTTTTCATAAACATTGATTGTCATGTTAAAATGAGAGATTAACACCAACTAAAAATTGACGCACCGTAGGATAGTTACCTACGTCAACTCCATTTGCCGTTTTATTTCCGGGAACGGAAGATTCGCCCAACTCAGGATCAAGTCCGCTGTATTTCGTCAGTGTAAACAGATTGGTGGCTTGCAAGTATATCCTGGCTTTGCCGATAGCCATGGCTATTTAACCAGGTATCCGGAAGAGAATAACTCAACTGGATATTTTTTGCGCGGAGGTACGATCCGTCTTCAAGATAATATGAGTTAGCCGCCTGATTGCGTGCTGAAACTTGCCGCTTCTTCCACTATCGGCGTTTTAGCACACGTATTTTCCGGCGTCCAGGAATTATACAACAGGTCATCACTTTTTACACCCTGCGCAGAAGAATAAAAGTCAGTATAAAATTTAGTGTAATTTATAATATCCCGTCCCGCTACTCCATATAGAAATACCGTCAAATCAAAATTCCTGTAGCCGACCGTTAGATTAAGTCCTGCAGTAAATTTCGGATTTGGATCTCCAAAGTGCACCCTGTCATCATCCGTGATAGTCCCGTCATTATTGGTATCCTGGTAACGAAAACGACCAATGGCGGCGCCGGATTGAAAATCTGTTCCTGCATCTCCATCGAAATTGTCGGCAGCATCAATTTCATCCTGCGACTGCCATAGTCCTTCGATCTGGTATCCGTAGAAAGAAAAGAAGGGAAATCCTTCTTCATTGCGAACAAAATTGCCGGCATCAAAATAAGTGGTACCTGTACGGTTGTCAATTTGAGTGATCTCGTTTCGGTAAGTGGTGTAGATCAGCCCCGCTTCATAACGCCATGCTCTCCAAACTTTCCTCGTTTCGTGATTTGAAGATCGATACCTTTATTTTTCATCGACCCTACATTGAATGCAGCATTGGCCGCAAATACACCTACAACGCCTGGGCTTTCCACAGAGTACAACAGCTTCTCCGTACGTTTCTCATAAAGATCCACCATCAACATCCAGGGAATTATTAAATAAAGTAAAGTCCAATCCAATGTTTGTGGTTTTATTTTCTTCCCATTGAACATTCGCATTGGGAATAACGGATCGTTTGTAACCTGGAAACAGTTGAATTACCGCTTCCCGTTAAATCATAATCGGTTGAACCCGCATAAGAATCATAAACATCATACTGATCGGTCGTGCCGGCAGCAAACTGACTTCCCATGATGCCATACCCGACTCGAAGTTTCAGATCGTTTATAAAATTCTGAGTCTTCATAAAAGACTCTTCGGAAATACGCCATGCACCTGTAACGGCAGGGAAGTTCCCATATTTATTTCCCGAGAGCAAATACCGACGACCCATCGCGCCTGATCGTAGCGCTTAGCAGATACTTGTCTTTAAAACTATAATCTACCCTTGCAAAAAAAGAAAGTGTAGTCCGCGGTGTGTAACTGGAACTGGAATTCGTAGCTGATGTAGCCGAGCCGTTGGTGAGTACCCAAAAGTCAGGATCCTCCGAAACAAAATTCTGGCGGCTAGCGTCCAGGTTGCCACCAATATTATCTGCCACAGCTTCCGTTCCCAGCAATGCATTAATCGAATGGAAGCCGAATGATTTTTTATAGTTAGCGGTATTGGTCCATGTCCAGCCGCCATAATAGCCGCTTCCTTCGTAAAGCTGATTGATGGAATTCTTAAAGCTGCCCTCCCATGATTTAGGATAGAAAGTTTTATAATAATTAAACTGAAAAGATCCTCCAAAGCTGCTGCGCACGGTTAAGTCCTTCAGTATATCAGCTTCGGCATAAATATTTCCCAATAAACGTACATCAAAACGCCTTGTTGTCTTTGCCTCGCGATTGATCCGCCACGGGATTACCGCCTGCACCAAATTCTGTGGCTGCAGAACCTGCCCAGTTGCCAAAGATGTCGGTCACCGGAATAATGGGATGTGTTTGAAAAGTCTGGGCAATCGGATTTGAAGCGTTCAGATTGTTCACGCCAGAATTTCTCCTAAAGGAAACCTGAATATTCTCACCGATACGCACCTTGTTTTTAATTTTGAATTCACTGTTGGCCCGGATAGAATATCTTTTCGAAAAAGTATTCAGCACGATACCCTGTTGATTGAAATAATTGAAGCCAAGCAGAAAATTGCTATGTGCGTTTCCACCTGAAACTGTCAGGTCATGGCTTTGCATCGGAGCTGCATCGGTAAGTTCATCGAACCAATCTGTGCCTTTCTTATTGGCCTTTACTATTTGGTAAATTGGGCCCTTCAGGAAATCAATATTATAAAGATCGGGATTGACAGATGGGTCCCCTTCAATAGTCGCCGTGCAGGAATTATATAATCTGGTAAAACGGGCGTCGGCTCCATTACCATACTGGGCGCTAGCAGGTACTTTGCCTCCGTTCTGTTGCGCAAGCCAGGTTAGGCTTGCCATTTCCTTGAGGATTGAGCAAATGGGTATAACCCTTTCCGGGACTTTGTGTGCCGTAGTAACCATTATAGGTAACCTGCACTTCTCCTGACTTTGCCTTTTTTTGTCGTAATCAATACCACGCCATTCGAAGCGCGTGATCCGTAAATCGAAGCAGCTCCTGCATCCTTCAGCACAGAAATTTGGTCGATGTCGTTGGGATTAAGTGTAGAAATGTCGAAGGTTTGAACACCGTCAACAATGTACAACGGACTGTTATTACCGGTAAAAGTTGAAAGACCCCGGATGCGGATGCTTGCCCCTGAACCTGGCTGGCCGTTGGTAGTCACGGTTACCCCTGCTATCCTTCCTTGCAATTGATTTTCGACTGTTGCCGAAGGTACTGCGTTCAAATCCTCGGATTTAACCGTACCGATCGCACCCGTCACATCTTTCCGTTCTTGCTTGACCGTACCCTATCACGACAACTTCCTCCAAGGTCCTAGCTTCCGGAACCAATGAAACATCGACCACGGATCGATTATCAATGGGAATCTTCCTGCCTGGCATATCCTATGAAGGAAAACACCAGCGTCTGCGATCCCTTCTCCCACTGAAATTGTATAGATTACCATCGGCATCGGTTGTTGTTCCATTGAGTTCGTTCCTTTCACGACTACGTTCACTCCCGGCATTCCTTTCCTGATTCATCGGTAACGTTTCCCCTAATATTCTGCTGCCTGTACATCTTCCAGGATCCGAAAGAAGTTTGCACCTGCTTCTCCTGCTCGTTTAAGGTATGAATTGCTTTGCCTTGTACAGCAAAATTCGATTGTTCTTTACCTCGAAATTGATCTGAAGTGGTGTTAAAATTTCGTTTAAAATTTCGCCCGAATTTTTTATCGCTCACATGAACCGTTGCTTTACGTTTTGCCTGAATAGCAGCAGGGCTGTACACAAACTTCACCGGTATTTGTTTTTGTATCAGCCGGAGAATATGCCTGATCTCCCCATCATCAACCGATAAAGAAACCCGCTGATCCAAAATCTGCGCTTCAACATGAGCCGCTAAGGTGGCACAGGTCAACACAGCGGCAAGAATAATTTGGGAAATAGTGATTCTCATTGTTGCTTTTAAAAAATCAACAATTCCTTTCTTTTTCATAACTTCAAAAGTTTTGTTCCATGAATGATTTTTCAAACAAAACACTGTCTGGAAACAGGCAGTTGAAAGCTGGCAATGCCCCACATTGTCAGCTTTCTTATTATTCAGGTATCTTTGTAAATATCTTCCTTCATATAAATATTGATTTATGATGTTCCTTGATTAATCACAGTTTCCACCCTCTATCAGAATTTTAGTTCCTTCAATTTTATGTGTTGCTCCCACCGACTGGCCAGATAAATTCAAGTTTGTCATACAGGTCCTGGTCTGTGAGATCTCCTGTAAACGTGCACTGATTAATATTTTACTATTCACGTGTCACGATTTCTATCCCATAGGTTTCCTCAATTCCGGCGATCACAACAGATAAAGGTGCTTCATTAAATAAGAAATTTATTTTATTCTGATCCTCCGAAGTGACAGGAACCGGATCTTGTACCAGGGTTACGGTAAGTTCTTCTTCCTTCTGGTATATGACTCTTTGATTCGGCAGTCAGTATGACTGCTGCGGGTTTCCCGGGAAGTATTTTCCGATAAAAATTCTTATGGCTTTCACTTTTTGTTACGATCACTTTTCCAGTGAGAACGACAACTTCACTTTGGTCTGATTTTTCATTTGCTTTTACAATAAAACTAGTTCCTACAACCTGGGTTATCAGATCATTGCTGTATACATAAAAAGGATGCTCATATCCTTTTGAACCTGAAACAACGCCTCACCCCTAACAAAAACCTCGCGATGTTATTTGGGTAAACTGTCTGGGATAACTCAATTCTGACCGAGGTTGCAATACTACCTTGCTTCCATCCTCCAGTAAGACCTCCATAGGCTGAGTTGTATCTATTAACTTTTTGGATCTGGTTCGTTTCCGCCCAGCCTCCCGAAAAATCGGACTGTCTTTTTTGCAGGGGTATGAAATAAGCAGCTAACAGCAAAAGCCCAACAATGAAGCGGCAACACCCAGTCTAAACCAGCCATAGCGCATAACGCTCAAAGGTTCAGACGGGGAATATGCTCCGGTATCATCGTTTTTGAATTGACAATATTCCAGGTCTTTTCGCAAGTGCTGACAATTCCGCATTGTGAATATCCGGCAAATCGTTATCGTCTAACATACTGTACCATTGTTCCACTACCTTCTTCTCCTCCTCCGTACATTTTCCCTCGAGGTATCGTTTTAACAAATCATTGAAAGCTTCCCTGCCCATGTTAACAGTGATTAATTTTGCCCCATATATGATACGTCAAGAAGCTAAGCGCTTACCCTAAAAAAGAAACCAGAATTTTTTGAAATGATTTTAAATGCCGGATTCCTTCGGTAAAACATGTAACAGGAGCAGTTTTAACTGAATAATATAGATCGGGGTTAGTCTCTTACAGGGTTATCAGGAACAAAATGAACAACAGGTAATCCTTCAGATGAATACGCATAGCCTTTAATGACTGAGTAACGTGGTATTCAACAGCCTTTTCAGATATGTTCAGTACCCTTGCGATATCTTTAATCGAACGATTCTCCACCCTGCTTAGCAAAAAACTTGCTGAGTTTTGCTTGGAAGAAGTGAAACACCGTTTTCAATAGCTTCTGATAAGTCACGCAGCATTAGGGATTGCTCGGTCGAGCAGACTCCTTCATCCCTGCTTTCCTGCAGATAGCTCATGTATTTTTCATGAACGATCTGAGATTTATAATGATTTATAATGCTATACTTTAAGGAGGAAAATAAATAGGACCGCAAATTCTTTATATCGACTTTCCGACCGTCTCTCCCAAAGACTGATAAACAGGTTCTGAGCGAGTTCTTCGGCCAGTCCTTTTTGACGAACCTTTCTGTACGCCACTAAGAAGATCTCTTTCCAGTATCGGACATAGATCTCCCGAAAAGCATCTTTTCTGCTTTTATATAATCCTTCAAGAAGTTCGCTATCGGTATGAATTTCGATGGGACGTTCCACCTTTTTTAGAGTATCAAGTCAATTTTAGCGTAAATTGCCTTCAATTTCAATCGATTACTGAAATAAGTTCTATGCAATTATGAATTATAAATATGAGTTGGTGGTGGCGCTCATTCGTGGCGAACGGCCGTAATTCGTGGATTTATAATGTCAAGGAGGTTGCTGGATTCAATAATTTATAATTGCCCGTGGTCCATGAGGAAATATCAGCTTGGAGAATTCGAAGAGATCGTCATCCTGACCGTGGCAGTGCTTTATGATGAAGCCTATGGTGTCTCTATTAAAAAGGAAATTGAGTCACGTTTGTCACGCAAAGTAAGCATGGGTGCACTGCATACTGCACTAACACGAATGGAAGACAAAGGTTATCTGAGATCGTATGATGGAGAATCCACCGAAGAACGTGCAGGCCGTCCGAGAAGATACTTTCACATTACAGCACTGGGCAAAAAGGCTATGGAGTACAGCAAAGCTACCCGTGATGAACTTTGGAGATCCATTCCTAAAGTTGCCCTTAATGTAAAAACGACAGGATGAGATCACCCTCGCCAAATCATTTTCCCCAATACGTACGTCATTTTGCCTAGTACGCTCTGTAAGCTTTCAGGCATTAAAGTTGTAGTAACCACTCTTGTTGAAAGTCTTCGATCGGAGAAATTCCGAATGACTTTCAACTCTTTTATACCTAATTGTTGTATCAAATTGACATGTATGGGTGAAAATGATAACGTAGCAGTAAGGGAGCTCTATCAACAATTGATTGCGTCGTGGAATCAGGCCGATGCAACGTCCTTCGCTGAAGGATTCACAGAAGATGCAAGTGTGATAGGCTTCGACGGAAGTCAGATGAATGGACGAAAACAGATATTAAAGGAGATCTCGTCCATCTTCGCTGACCACAGGGTTGCTTCTTATGTCACAATTGTTGAAGAGGTCAGGCAATTGGAAAATAATTGTTTCCTTTTGCGAGCCGCTGTGGGAATGGTTCCTCCAGGAAGTTCTGATCTGAAGGAAGAACGCAATGCAATTCAATCGCTTGTGGCGATCCGAAAAAACGACAGGATTCAAATTGCATTGTTTCACAATACACCGGCTGTATTCGATGGTCGCCCAGAGCTTGGGAAGGCTTTGACCGAACGGCTGCGAAGTAAGCTTAAAAAATAAAAATCGCTGAGAGGTAATGCCAATCGATATCCATTGGAAAAGTAAAGAGTACAATTCAGAAGAACATTGCAGCATCGAGATCACCGAAAGTGGCATAATAGTGTCTTCTGAGATCAAAGCGGAATTTGAAAACCGCTTATTTTCTCTGACCTATTCCATTCACTGCAATCCACAATGGGAGACAATCTTTTTTGAGATGCATCAGGAACCCCGATGGCCATCGGGCGATATTCAGGCCAGGCACCATTATACAGCTGATGGCAAAGGTCATTGGTTCAAAGATGGTAAGCCGGCTCATGCCCTGACCGGCTGTATCGATATTGACATAGTGCTTACCCCATTGACGAATACATTGCCAGTGCGGCGTCTAAAACTAGATCCAAATGAGCAAAGGCAAATTCAGGTACTTTATGTCGATGTGTTGGAGGGAACTATTACTTCGGTTTATCAGCGATATACGAAGCTGAGGCAAAATGTCTACAAATTTGAGACTGTACCAAATGACTTTGAAGCTGATATTATCTTTGATGACAATGGATTTGTAGTTTCATATCCCGGTTTGTTTGACCGCGTGGGCTAAGAAAACTCGAATCTGATAGCATAGTGTTCATTCAATGACCATACTTCCTCTTCCATACTTTATACCAGTATTTGTTATTTGGATATTTTCGGTTGGCCGTAATATTGTTAAATACAAGTGCGACAGCTAGCAAAATAAAAATGCCGCTGAGTATGGGAGTTAATGCATAGAGAAATCCAAGGCTTTTGATCTTTTCCGATCCTATGATCGCGATCAGTGCTGTTGCTCCTCCTGGCGGATGCAGCGTCTTCGTTACTTGCATTAATACGATTGATGACGAAACTGCCACAGCTGCGGCAAGCCATGGTATAGGTATCAACCAATTTGACGTAACACCAATGATAGCACAAACTAAATGTCCGCCGATGACATTACGGGGTTGTGCCAGCGGACTGTTGATCACGCCGTATATCAGCACGGAAGTAGCACCAAATGATCCAACAAGAAAAAGGTTGTCAGAAGCAGACAGGTATTGGCTTTGGATGATCCCGATGAGGCCAATCCCAGTGAATGAGCCTACAAAAGTCCATAGGTGTTCCTTAAAATCGATCAGGGTTTCCCTATACACGACGATCTTCGCGTAACGCAATGATTTTTTCAGTCTTTTTCGCATGATTGACTTTGAGGCCGCAAATTTAGACAATAGATGCTATTTCCGGAGAATTCACGAAGATCTTTGATCAACGCCATCCAGTTATCTGTCACCCTGTTTTACCCGCTGACGCGTATCCTGAATGGAACTCTCGAGCTTATTGATACAGGTCGAAAGCATTGTCAGGTAACTGTTGGTCTCAGGTGGATTTGCGTAATGCTCTGACAAGATAAGCAGACCTTTCATAGAGGTAAGAATGCTTAGCATCTCTTCTGACGAAGACTCCACCAGATTGGCAAGTTCTTTCGATGTCATATATATCTTGTGGGATGTTCGGAATTCAAAAACGCCTGAGAAACAGCGGCGCGAGGATCAACTCCTTATAGTGATCGGGCCGAATGGCATCAAATATCGCTATCATTATAGCGATGAGGAAGATCGTATTCATTTCGGTAAATAATTAAACGTGGGCTCTTGAACCAATGAGGCAAAGTTCAAGATGTTTAACCATGAAAAGATCAGTGAAACCCTGATTCGGAAAAATCAGCAAAACCCTCTCTTATGCTGTGTTTATTAATTCAGGTATGGTTACAATTACGCTTGTTTCCTTTCCTGGCCGGCTCGTGACTCTTATCGTGCCCTTTAAAAGCTCAACTGAGTTCCTGACAATCGAAAGGCCGAGCCCCATTCCAGGAATACTTCCAACGGCACCTCCCCTTACGAACGGTTCGAAAATTTTATCTATCTCACTTTCGTGAATACCGATCCCCAGATCACGCACCGTTATGATCAGGTTACCTGAAAGTATCCTTACAATGAGTTCGACCGACGGTTGTCCCGGTGAATACTTAATTGCATTCGTTAGCAAGTTGATCGTAATGCTGCGCAGAAGTCTGTCGTCTGTATTAAAGATTTCCGGAAGGGTAAAAAAGTCGGTGATCACCCGATGGGAATGCCTTGTTTTATGACTGACTTCTTCAACAACCTGCGTAAATAGACTTAGTACATTAACTGGGGTTGATGACAACACCGACTGGCCCGCTTCCGTTGTGCTGAAAAGTAACAGGTCGTCAAGCAAACCTGTCATATGCAGAATCTGCCTGTCAATTGTTTCAAGTCTTTGAGTGAGCTCAGTCGGATCGATCTTGTTTTTTTGCAACTTAATGAAATTGGATGTTATCTGTATGGTTGACAAAGGTGTACGCAGTTCATGAGACGCGATAGATACAAACCGACGCTTCAATGAAATCGCTTCACTTTCTTTCTTCAGCGCTTCCTGAACTTGTAGTTTGCGCTCTTCTACCTTCATTTCAAGATCTTTGCGGTAGCCTGTCAATTCAGTAATGTCTTGCCCCACTAATATAAAACCTATTATCTCATTGGTTCCGGTAACTCTTGGTACAGTACTCAATAGCAGCACGATCTTCTTTCCTGACTTTGCAGTTACAATGACTTCCGAGGTAATTGCATTGTTGTTCAACGCGACTTGAATCTGAAGTAATTCGTTGAGTTTGCTGGTGTAAGCTTCCTGTTTGGTGTATCCTGTGATCACTGCGCAATGCTCATTCCAATCAGTAATATATCCCAGCATATCCACGCCAATAATAACAGCATTCGCTGTCTCGATAAGATTGTGGATGTTGGCAGTTTGCGTTTTGAGCTTTTTCTCGAAGACCTTTTGAGCCGTTATATCTCTTCCGAATATATAAATATGGGTCAGTTCCTTCGTGTCATTGAGGATGGGTATGTAGTTCAGATCGATGTAGACTGTGTTGCCTTCCTTGTCTGTGTATTCTGTGAACGAACGCTCAGTCCTTTTTCTAAGATTCAGTTCATTAATGATACCTTGAACAATCTTACTTCGACGCGGTCCGGCAATATTGGTCAGGTATTCTCCCTCCCGCAAAGGACCTGATATTTCCGCCGAATGACTTTGAATGAGCGCTGGCTCGTTGAAGAAAAGGATCTTTCCCGTTGCATCAGTGATGATCACTGCTTCATCTATGTTATTCAACAATGAATCAAGGAAGTTCATGGATTCTCAAGCAGTCAGGAGTTTATTGGGTATGGTGAGCGAAACTGTGGTATACTCGTAGCGAACAGACTCAATATTGATCGTGGCTTTCAACTTATCAACCATTTCCTTTACAATGTATAGTCCGAGGCCCGCACCCTCGCTACGATCCGTTGCCTTAAAAAACATGTTGAACACCTTTGATAAATGCTGCTCCGGTATACCTATGCCATTGTCGGTGATGATAATATTAGCAAAGGCTGGATTTATTGCTGCCTTAACACTCACGCTTTGTTTTGTCTTTGACTGGTCACTATAACGCAGGGAATTTGAAATAAGGTTATCAAAAATTATAGATAGCCGGTGGAAATCTGAATAAAACGGATTACTCTGTTGTATCTCCACAGATTTTCTAATGTCACCTGATCCTTTGATATAATTCATTTTGTTGAAAGAAGCGTTGACCAGCGTAGTGAGATCGATTTCCTGAACGTCAAGCTCGGTTCTGATGTTCAACGAATAGTCAAGTATCTCCTGTAGTGTCTTGTCCAGCTTGACAACACTTTCTTCAATCATCTCAAAGTATTGATCAACCGTCTGCATGCTTTTACCATGATCCAGCTTCGCGATATTTACGAGTCCCAGGACAGAGCTAAGGGGCGACCTGAGATTGTGTGAAATACTATATACGAAAGAGTCCAGTTCCTTGTTGATCTTGACAAGCTCCTGATTCTTATGAAGCAGCAATTCTTCCTGCCTCGCGCGATTGCTTTCATGTTCATGCTGACGAAGGGCATAGTTGATTGCCATCGGAAGCCTGGAAAGATTCGATTTAAGGATATAATCATCGGCGCCTTTTTTCAGACAAGAGACAGCAAATTCCTCCGAAACCGCGCCAGTCACAAGTATAAAGGGGACGTGCAGCCTTCTGCTGCGGCACAGCTCAAGCGCTTCAATGGAATTGAATTGGGGCAGCGAATGATCCGACAGAATTATATCAGGATTGAACTCCTGTAATGCCTTGGAGAACTCTTCCCGATTATCCACCCTTAAGCTGACAAACTCCATTTTGTCTCGCTTCAACGTTCTATCAATCAATATTGCATCCTCCTCAAGATCCTCCAACATCAGAATTTTCAACCTGTTCTCCATATCTGGCCAATTATGTTAGACTTGGAGCTTGATTCAACACAAGCCAGAACAAGCCTACTTGTGTCACAGCTTTCACAAACTGATCGAAGTCAACTGGCTTTACTATATACGCGTTAACGCCGAGTTTGTAGCTCTCGACAATGTCGCTCTCCTCTTTAGACGAGGTGAGCACGACAATTGGAATAAGGCGTCGTTTCTCGTCCCGTTTTAATTCGCGTAATACTTCAAGGCCGTCAACCCGTGGCATCTTGAGATCCAAAAGGATCAGTCTGGGCATCTCGTTGTCGTTATTGAATAAGAAATCAAGCGCCTCCTGACCATCTTCAAGGTGAAGTAAATGATTTGCAAGATTATTCTTACGCAGCGCACGGATCGCCAGCTCTGCATCTTGAGGATTGTCTTCGACGAGTAGGATCTCAACGGCTGTTGTCATAACGTTTGTAGATTTAACTATTAAATTTCTTTGCGATTCTAAAATTCGGGATCGTTACCGTGAATGTAGTTCCAGCGTCTTGTGTTGACAGGAGTGTGATTGAACCTCCGAGCCGATCAAGGGTCTCTTTGACTATATATAGTCCAAGCCCGGAGCCATCCGATTTTTCGGTTGCACGATAGAACATCTCGAATACTCTGTATTGAAGTTCATGTGAAATGCCGATGCCATTGTCCTCAATAACGATAGTGACATGATTCTCATTGGCAATAACCTCCATCTTAATAAAAGACTGCTCTTTTGTTGGATCATAATATTTTATGGCGTTCGAAATAAGATTCAGCAACACAAGGTTTAACCGCATCTTATTGCAATAGTATGGTTTGCCCGGGTGAACAGTCGTAATCTTCAGAATGCTTTCGGGACCATTGACATATTTAAGTCCCGAAAAGATGTCTTGAAACACGTCGTTGAAATCGATCTCTTCGATCTCCTCCTCAAGCCTTGAGCTTCTGGAATATTCGAGTATCAGCTTTAATGTATTGTCAAGTTGCCCGATGCTTGATTCCATCAACCCGAAGTTATGAAGCAAGGCATCTTTATTATTATCTATGAGTTCATGCCTCGAAAGATTTATCAGGCCAAGCACAGAACGCAGCGGCGCCCTGAGATTATGAGACGTGCTGTAGACGAAGAGATCCAGCTCCCTGTTGAGTTTCTTAAGCTCTTCGTTCTGAGTTCTGAGCGTTACTTCCTGTTTGATCCTTGAGTTCTCATGCTTGCGTTGCCGGATGGCGTGTTTGATTGCCAGGGGCAATCTTGTCAGGTTTGATTTCAGCACGTAGTCGTCGGCGCCTTTCTTCAAACAGGATACTGCAAACTCTTCTGATACTGCTCCGGTAACAAGGAGGAACGGAATCTTTACGCCTTTATCGTGACATATCTCGAGCGCCTCGATAGAATTGAACTGGGGCAAGGCGTGATCCGACAAAATCACATCAGGTACAAAATTGTCCAACGCTTTGGTAAACTCGTCGCGGGTATCCACACGAAGGCGGGTAAACACCATCTTATCTTTTTTTAGTGCACGGTCTATCAGCCAAGAATCTTCTTCTATATCCTCCAGCATCAAGATCCTTAATTCCTTTGGCATAACGCAATATTATGATTATCTAAACAACATGTCAATTTCAATTCGGAAGGGTAAAATAGAATTTGGCTCCATCATTCACCTTACCTTCTGCCCATACCTTTCCGCCATGGCGATGGATAATGCGTTTCACCAACGCGAGTCCAATCCCGGTTCCTTCAAACTCATTTGATTTATGAAGCCTTTGAAAAACATCGAACAGTTTGTCAACGAATCGCATATCGAATCCCGCTCCTTTGTCAAATATGTAGTAGCAAACTACGCCATTCTCGTCGTAGGAGCCTATCTCAACTTCAATAACATCCTTCTTCCGGGAATACTTCAGGGCATTTGATATCAGATTTGTCCAAACCACTCTCAGCATGTTCACATCACCTATGGATGTTTTTAGCGGATGCACCTTTATGTTAGATGGTTTTTTATTCTCCTGAGACTGTTCCCTAATGATATCCTCGACCATTTGCCGCATATTCAGCATGGACTTGGAAAGGTCCTTTCTTCCAATTCTCGAAAAATCCAACAGGTCATCTATGAGTTGTCCCATTTGCCTGGCGCTCTTCATGATAACTTCTGTGATCCTGACTCCTTCATCATCAAGCTTGGCGCCGTAGTCTTCTTTCAATATCTGCGCAAAGCCAGTAATCGATCTAAGGGGAGCTCTCAGATCGTGTGAAACTGAATATGTAAAAGCTTCAAGTTCACGATTCAGCTGTATTATCCGTTCATTGGATATTTTTTGTTGTGTGATATCACGGGCGAACCCATAAACTATTCCTTTATCCACCAACGGCACAGCACTCCATTGCAGCCAGTGATAGCTTCCATCCTTTGCCTTAAACCTGTTTTCAAAGCTGATAACCTTTTGGCCCGTAGTTAATTTTTCCTTAAGGAACACTGACGTTGTCGATACATCTTCGGCGTGAATGAATTCATCGATTGACTTGCGTTGCAATTCAGCATCATCATATCCCAATGTGGTTGCCCACATAGCGTTCCAATTTAAGAATTCCCCTTCGAGTGAAAGTATGACCAGCAGATCAAGTGAATTGTTGAAGAAATCATCACGCTCCTTTTCCGCTTTCTTTTTCGCAGTATTGTCGAATACGCTTGACCTGCTTCTCACAAATTTTCCGGAATCATCGTAAGCGGCAGAAGAATTGACGATCACCGGCAGTATACTACCGTCTTTACGGGCAAATTCGATCTCCCGATCGGCAACATAGCCCTGTGTCTTAAGATGCTCAAAGTCATCAGTGAAAGAAACTTTGAAGGCCTCACCGCTCTTTAGCGAAAGCAGGTCCTTGTAAGACATCTTATCTACAACTTCCTCGGGCGTATATCCAAGCCAGTTAAGGAGCGTTTGGTTTACGCTTGCCAAACAAAGATGGTCATTGATGGAGAAATAGCCACAAGGTGCGTTATCATAAAGGTCGCGAAGGTCGTGGGAAGCCTTTTGCAGATCACGCTCAATCTTTTCACGAATTTGCTGATAGCGATAGATCATATAGAACATTAGTAAAAGTACAAAGACGATCCCTGTACCGAAGCTGATATAGGTTACACTAAATAAAGCAGCCTTCTCTTGCTGAAGCTCCCTCCTGTCTTTCAGGAGACTTTCCTCCTGGCCTTGTATGTCGAGGATTACGGCACGTATATCATTCATGACCTTAAGTCCCCCTTCTGATACGAAAGCACTTCTTGAGTTGTCGAATCCCCGCTGCCTGGCTTCAACTACCTTCCCGAATATTTCTATTCTACTGGTGATGAGCGGTACCAGTCTGGTTTTAATATTGCTTTGCTGCTTAACGTTGTCGGACGTAAGCTGTTCAAGGTGATTGACGTCTTCATCGATAGCTTTGACAGACTTTCTATATGCAGCAAGATAATTACCCTCACCGCTAATGAGGTAGCCCCGGTGATTGGTTTCAGCATCGAGAAGATCATTGCTCAGAGTTTGTGCCGCATAAAGCACCTCAATGGTATGAGTTACCATATTGGTAGTTTCCAGCTGTGCCGTATTGTTTAGATACGTGTAAACGCTGAGAGTTGAAAATGTGATGAGCGTTAGTACGAAGCCAATTAATATTTTGAGTTTAAAGCTCACCATGAAGTAATAGGACTGACCAAAGTCTTTTACACTATGTCGTTTTGTCTCAATTCCGTTGGGACAACCAGCAAGCCTCGACTTGCTTTTTTTGATCAACGGGTCATAAAAAATGGAGTAGATAGGCTACTCGTTATCGGATGGGCTCACTATAAATATACTCCTTTTTCTTGTACGAAATCAATTTTCTTTGAACAATGGTCAGAAGATACATTCTCTTTAAGAACAACGGATGCGGCATTAGCAGAGCTAATTCTCCTTTTCTTGCTAACTTTATTCAACAACCCTTTGCGTTTTATGAATTCTTCAAGAAGAGACTTCCTGAAAAGATCGGCGTCGCTGATCACAGCCGCGGCCGTGACCCCTGCTCTAACTTCGTGTCGCAATAAAGTTGCTCCCAGCGATTCTATCAGAGTTGCTCCCAGCGATGTTATCAGAGTTGCGCTAATGGGTTGCAATGGTATGGGATTTTACAATTTACAGGACCACATCAAAATTCCAGGTGTAGAATGCGTTGCGCTTTGCGATGTTGATGAGAATGTACTGAATAAAAGGGCTGCTGAGCTCGGTAAACAGGTTTCCAAAGCTCCGAAACTGGTTAAAGACTATCGCAGGCTACTTGACGACAAATCGGTGGACGTTATCATTGTCGGAACGCCCGATCATTGGCATTGTTTACCAACAGTACACGCTTGTGAGGCAGGAAAAGATGTATACGTAGAGAAGCCTTTGGCCAACTCCATTGCCGAGTGTGAGGTAATGGTGAAAGCCGCGCGCAGATACAATCGTATTGTTCAGGTCGGTCAGCAACAACGAAGTGGCCAACATTGGCATGATGCCCTGGAAATGGTAAAGTCGGGCAAGCTCGGAAAAATTCGTAAGATCAAGGCGTGGGGATTCTTTGAATATGGACGAACATCACCGAAGGTACCCGACTCGCCAGTTCCCGCAGGAGTGGATTTTGATATGTGGCTTGGACCTGCGCCGTTACGGAGTTTCAACACAGGAAGATTCCACGGAAACTGGAGATTCAGCTGGCCTTATGGCGGAGGATTACTGACAGACTGGGGTGTTCACCTGCTGGACATTGCCTTATGGGCAGTGAATGGAGAAATGCCTGTCTCCATCCAATCGGTAGGCGGCATCTACTCCTATCCCGGCAACGCAATAGAAACGGCGGATACCCAGACCGTACTGTACGAGTATAAAGACCTGCTCATTGAATGGGAACACGTTGGCGGCTTGAGTAAGGGTTTGTATGGCCGCGGTTATGGCGTCGCTTTTATTGGAAATGATGGCACACTGATCATCAACCGTGAAGGTTGGGAGGTCATTGCTGAAGAGATCGACGGGAAACCAAAGATCGAAGGTCTATCTCTTCAACCAGCCGACCATACCGATCACCAAAAGCACGTTGCCAATTTTATTGAAGGCGTCAAGACCCGTAAAAGAACCATTTGCGATGTGGAGATTGGAAGAGATGCCGCAGTGCTCGCGCATATGGGTAACATCGCATACCGGACGGGTGATAAGCTTTATTGGAATAAGGACAAAAAGGAGTTCGTTTCGAATGATAAAGCGAACGGACTGATCAAGCCGGTATATCGTGCGCCTTGGAAATTTCCTGACGTTTGACATTAGAAATTAGAAACTTGAAATTAGTAGGTGAGTTGTCGGGTTTCAAATTTCCACTTTCCAATTTCATTTTTCCGGTGACTGCTCAAAGTAGAAAACGCCGTTCTTATTCCCTATCGCAAAATCCAGCAACCCATCCCCATTAATATCTTCGGCCTCGAATTGGATACCGACGCCCGAATTATTGTCTATCAGGTGACGCACCCAGACAGGTTTTTGCTTTCCATCTTTTAGCAGCTCATACCAGTAGACAACAGCCGGATCCATACCACCAGGACCATGACCCTGATGAGAAAAGAAACGCTTTCCCGTGATCAGGTCTGGAAGCCCGTCCTTGTTAACATCCTTCAGCACCATACTGTGCAATTCTGAATATGTGGTGTCAATCAGATGCCTTACGAATGAAATGTTTTGATCTTTGTCCTTAACCTGTTCGTGCCACCAAAGGCCAAAGTTGTGAGCGGATCCTGAGATCACGTCGGTATCACCGTCGCTATCGAAGTCGTATGGCAACATTTGTGAGCACGGGAATCCCAGGCTTATCTCATGGAATTTCCAAGGTGTACGTTTCATATCTTTAGGGGCCTCCCACCATCCACCAATAATGATGACGTCTTTGATGCCATCGTTGTTAATGTCACCCCAGCCCAACCCATGCGCGAACATCCCTACGCCATTTGCCTTCGGTTCACTGATGGCGTTAGCTTTCCAACTTACTTTCTTTGCTTTAACCGTGGAACTCCACCAATTCATCTGACCTGTCTTTTCATTTCCAAAGACCAGGTCATTTTTTCCGTTGCCATCAATATCGACCATCATTGGCGATTCGTTCGAAGCAACTGAGTCGATCAGGTATCGTTTCCACAATACGTTGGCCCCTGCCGGATTCTCCAGCCAATACACTTCCTTACCAGGGAAGTCGAAGTTGATGAGATCCAGCCAGCCATCTTCATTGACATCCATCATGAAATTCAGGAATGAATCGCTGTATCCTTTTGTATAATCGAATTTCTTGTGCTGCCAGATATCATGAACCTTCCAGTCGGGGGCCTCGAACCAGCGCGCGCCGGCAATGATATCTGGCTTACCGTCTTTGTTAACATCACCAATTGTCGATGCTTCGGTATAGAATGCGTCCCACAAATGAAATTTCCTGAAGGTCAACTCCTGTCCTGAAGTCTGAGCCGACGTAAAAGTCCATGCCACGGACAAGAGTAAATGGATCGAACCCGGTATCAGGATACTTCTTCGTTTCATAAGAATTGTTTTTATCTAAAGACTCAGGAGATAGTTTACAAGTTGATAAAAGTCCCGCTCTTTGATCGTGCTTCCAAAAGTATCGGGCATCAACGTATATTTTGATAGTTTTTGCTCAGCGATGTCGCTAACAGAAACAGTGAACTCCTTGCCTGTTACGTCTGCAAATACGCGTACTTTCCCCTCCTCACGTCTGAACAATCCGGTTTTGAGCGTTCCATTTTTCAAAGTGATCGAGTAGTTTCTGAATGCCTGCGAAATATTTCTGTTGGGATCGAGGATCTTTTCCGTCAATCCCCTTGACCCGGTGGAACCGATGCCATCAAGCTGAGGACCTACGCCGAGCTGACCACCCAGCTTATGGCACGCGCCACAATTTTGTTCAAATACGATCTTACCGGAATCAAGACTCAATTGCTTTTTATCCAGTCCGTCAAAACTTGTCAATCTCGAATCAATCAGTTTTTGTTTTTCTTCACTGATTGGAGCAAGGTCGGCGGTGAGCGCGGTGAGTTGTGCTTTTTGTTTTGATGTTGCTTTGTTCAGCATCAATTCTTCGGTACGCGAAGCAATCAATGTCCGCGCATTGATCTGCCCCTGGCTAACTTTCTTGAGCACGATGTCCTTCCCTTCCGATGATCCAGCCAAAGCAGAAACAACGGATTCCTGAACTTCCACTGGAATGGATCTCAAACCATTCAGGGCTTTGTTAACGGCTGCCCCCGGGAATTCACCAAGAACAGTTGTAATGCGTCTTTGAAATTCGCGGATGGAATCCTTCTCTATGATAGCCGCTCCCAGAATTGCATTATCGGGGTTGATCTTCATCAGGGATCGGAGCGCGGACGTTCTGATTGTCCAGCCAACCTTGTGACCTTGCTCGAGAAAACTTCTGAGTACGGGCTCAAGTGCCCGAACTTTGAAATCCCCGGCAATGTCTACAGCAGTTGCCTGATGCAGGTATTTTTTCTCTACGTCTGAGGTGTCTGTAGGTGGATATTTTTTCAATAATGCTTCGGCGATAGGCGGCGCATAGTCTTCAAAGATCTTCATGTTGACATTGCCACCCCGTTGCTTTAGTCCCTCCAACAGGCCTTTGTAAACTAGCGCCTGCAGGTCAATATCTTCTTTGTTATCCGTCAATGCCGTGTTCACCACCGGGCCCAGCTTGTCAACAGGAATGAATCTCGCGATCTGTGCATAGGCGGGTGGTATTCGGTCGGGAGGCAGTTTGCCGCTGCTCATGTACGCGGCAAGAAATGAGGAAGATGCCGGCAACGGTACGTCTACCATTACACCAGCGATCAGTGAGGCATCCTGAGCGTCCCACGTCCTGGCAACAGCTTCATTTAATGTTGATTCATTGCGCAACATGTTTCTCAGGTTTACACGCGCCGTATAATACAGGTGTGTATCAAAATCCGGGGAAGTATTCTTTAATAGACCCAGTACGGCTTCGATCGACTTCAGGCCTGGATACTTTGCAATGGCCTCCACGGCTGCCCGTTGAACATGCGCGCTTTTGTCGGACAGTCCTCTGGAGATCTGCTCATAAAATCCTTCATCGGGCTTGCGTTCCAGCAACACACGCATAGCATGAAGCCTTACAAGTGAATCGTCATCGACCAAAGCCTTTTTCAAGACATCGTCCGACAACTTATCAAGCCTGTGCAATGACCAGAGACTGTGAACGTATTTACGGCTGGTTGTGCCCGGATCATTCACAGCAGTCAAAAGAGACGTTTCGGCAGCATCACCGATGCGATCGGTGATCTGATCCATCGCGGCCATACGCACCGGCAGATTTTCGGCATCCAGGGCCTCAATAAGTTTGTCAAGCGTCGTTTTGCTTAGATCCATACGATCGTTGCCAGTGCCCTTGTACGTTATCCGCCATATTCTTCCCCGTTGCTTGTCGCGCTTGGGGTGATTCAGCGGCACTTCATAGTGGCCTATGATCGCGTTATAGAAATCAGCGACATATATTGCTCCATCAGGTCCAAGTTTCACATTCACAGGACGGAACCAGGGATCTTCGCTCTTGATGAGATCAACTTCAGATTTTCCAATCGGTGAAGATCCCTTCCATGTAAAAGAATATCTGTGTACCCTGGAGTTGACAACATCGCCTATGAAAAAGTTATTCCGAAATTCTTCCGGGAATTTTGTGTCTGCATACTGCGTGATTCCGCACAGCGCCGTCGCTTCTTCCTCGAGCGACTTCATGTCCGGCCCGAACCCCATGTTAGAGGTCTTGCCAAAATGAGGATAATCACCCGTTCTGATAAGCTGATATAATGGAGAGCTGTGGCTGTCCGTTGAATACACATATCCATAAATATCGAACACAAGTCCAAACGGATTTACCTGACCGAAGGTCAGTTGCTCTACATGGCTGCCATCCATTTGAAAGCGAAAAGTGTTGCCTGATACAAGGGTAATGCTGTCACCATCTGATCCGGCAAATTTCGAGCGGTTGGTAAAGCCATGACAGGCGTGTACCCATCCATCATATCCACGAATAAAATTGCTGACCATACCATGCGTATCCTGATAGCCAAATGGTCCGAGCACGAACCTGCTACTCTCCATCTTGTCATCACTATTTGAATCAGTGTATCGATATAGGTTAGGCACACTGAACGAAAGTGCACCATCGTTCAAAGGGAGTATACCAATCGGAATATTCAATGTATCGCTCACTTTTGTAAACTTATCTGCTTTCCCGTCGGCATCAGTATCTTCAAGAATGATGAGCTTATCGGTTCCGGTTTTACCAATAACTGGAAAGGGATACTCAAAAGAAGTCGTGACCCACATTCTACCCTTTGCATCAAAAGTCAGGTTGATAGGTTTTTCAATGTCAGGTTCAGACGCAAAAAGCTGAATTTCAAAACCCGGCGGAAGTATAAATCCCTTGCGTTCTTCCTCCGCCGTACGGGGATCAGTGGGACGGATGTTTTGCCGGAAGTATTCGCCAGTCGTTTTGCTATCGTCCCTAGGCTGCTCCTCACAAGAGAATAGTGCGAGTACACTAAGTAGAAGCAGCGCAGAAATTTGACCGAGGCATATCCGACTTCTCATAGGTTGGTTAAATTAAGTACGCCTTAACTTAATAAAATATTCGGATATTGGCGTACTGGCATGCATGGGTCTCTGGCAAGACGATGCACCATGTGTTACCCGGTCACCTGGTCTTTTTCAAAGACTGCTTTTTTTACACGTTTGGATTCGAGTCTTCATCTAAAAAACTCATGACGTTCAAAACTCATGAGTTATGCCTTTCATAGCACAGTCAGATACGAATGTTATTAGGGGAGAATATCAGGCAAACAATAGTTTTTTGGCACACTTTTTAAACACGATTACCGAGATGAAGATATTGTTCGTATTCAACCCTGTTTCCGGCGCTAAAAGCAATGATGCCGCAGTCCTCAAAATTCACGAGAGAGCCATAGCGCTGGGTTTTGACTTCAAGTTTTACCACACTACGGGTAAAGATGACGAGGTGGCCATTGTGGAACAGATCTCCAGTTACCATCCTGATCGTATCATCGTGGGCGGAGGAGATGGGACATTGCAGCTGGTTGCCCGTACGATCATGAATAAAAAAATACCTTTTGGCGTGTTGCCGCTCGGATCGGCAAATGGCTTTGCGACGGCTATTGGACTTCCAAAGGATCCGCTTGATGCGATCGACGTAATGATCAATAGCACAAAGACACGTCCGCTGGATCTGCTGAAGTTCAACGATGAACGAATCTGCATTCATCTTGGAGACATAGGGATCAATGCATTAATGGTGAAGGAATACTCTGAATCGGCACGAAGAGGAATGTTTGCTTATGCGCGTCATCTTGTCAATTCAATGAAGGAAAGTCCATTGCTCCACTACACCATTAAAACAGGTGAAGGGACTTATGAAAAAGAGGGATACATGCTGGCTTTTGCCAATGCGAACAAATACGGAACTGGCATACACATTTCAGATGGATCAGTCTCCGACGGCAAATTCGAAATATGCAACGTGCCCAGGATCGCGATGGAAGATGCCATAAAGGCCGGCCTAACTGCTCTCAACGTATTCGTTGACAAGAATATGTTTTCAGATGTAATATCCTCCACAAGCGCGGAAGTAAGGATCAGTGAAAAAACGCATTTTCAGATCGATGGAGAATATATAGGAATGATTGATCATCTAACGGTCAGGATACTCGCATCGTCTGTCTTACTACTGATTCCCTGAATGCCCGCAAGAGTTCCCATATTGTTAAGCTATTATGCGCTTTCAAATGGTGTGGAGGCCATTATATTTGGTCAGGTTACCAGCATGCACGCGGCGGACCTGACCTTTACGGACTACAACAGGCGGCGGACATTCCGTACCTTACTTTCGCTATATCGCACAAGAGCGGTCAGAGATGAGATCATTACAATTCATTTTGATTCTTTAAGTGTCGATGCGAAAACAGATGTGACCGGCTTTTTTCTGGCCAAAGCAACTGTGGGCCAGGCAAAAATTATTCTCCGAAAAGTCACGCTATCTTCAGGTGTCGCAATAAAGCTATTGGATGGTCTTTATTCATTAGCCATTCACCATGTCGATACGCCAGCCTTAGTCATTTCCGATATAGACGACACCTTATTGCACTCATATATTTCGAGAAAGATCCTCAAATTCAGAACCCTCATGTTCACGCCTGTCGAGAAGCGGAAGGCGGTTAAGCCAATGAAAGTAGTCATCGGATCGTTGGTCAGCAATGGTGCCACAGCACTTTATCTTTCCAACAGCGAGCAGAATTTATATCCGCTTATTTACAGATTTCTCACGCTCAATGATTTCCCACCCGGCCCGATCTTTCTCAAACAAATGCGTAGAATGAAGCATGTCATTCGTTACAGAAAGCTGCCTACGCCAGAGGCCCATAAATTGGCTATGCTCGACATTGTTATTCCAATGTTCCCAAATAAAAAATTTATACTGGTAGGCGACAATACGCAGTATGATCTATCAATATATCTTTCCACGGCTAAAAAATATACTGGCATGGTTAGCGATATTTTTATCAGGAAGGTCAGTAACCTGCGGAACGAAGAAGTGGTGATCAAGGACACAAAGGAAACGCTGGCCACATTGGGGATCAATTTCTATTATGCAGAAGAATTCTCGAACGTCCTGAATCCATAAAGACAGGACCTTTGCCCCCGATAAGTGTCGGGGTCAGTGGGTTACGCGATAATAGTTCGCGCCTGCGGTCCAAATTCGAACAGCCAGAATGCCCGATACCTGAAAACTTATTTTGGTTTCAACTTTGAAGAGTAAACAAAATCCCTTCAATTATGAAAAAATTGGACCAGCGGGCGTGAGCCTGCGGCGCGGACCTGATACTGCATGACCATAGCATTTGCGGCGACTTTGACTCAAATGCGGGCACGGCCGGGGCATTTCCGCAACGCCAGGTGATATGATCGGGAGTCCAGAACTGACATCATCGAGAAAAAAACAAACATCTTACCAGTGAACAATTTAAGCTCCTCCTACCCTGCTTCCGCGACGGTCGACCCCGATACTTATCGGGGCGCAATGCAACCATCTCAATCAGGCATTCGTGTTCAGGCTGTCGACATACTTAGAGGTCTCGTCATGATCATCATGGCCATAGACCATGTGAGGGTATATTCCGGAGAACCTGCTGGCGGTCCAACGGCTGGGATATTCTTCACCCGCTGGATTACACACTACTGCGCGCCCTCCTTTGCTTTCTTTGCCGGAACGAGTGCATTTTTATACTTGTACAAAACCGGTAATAAAAGTGACCTTGCCCGGTTCCTTTTTACCAGAGGACTTCTGCTCGTGGTGTTCGAGCTTACACTTGTCAGATTTTTTTGGGCCTTTAACTTTCAGTATGCAAACTTTACTATCACTGGTGTCATCTGGATGCTCGGCTGGTGCATGATCCTGCTGGCCGCATTTGTACGGCTAAAACCTACAACAATTGCGATTATAGGTTTGATAATAATCTTCTTTCAGCAGCTGTTCGGATTTATTCCCGCGCTATTCCCATCATCTTTACAGGAACCTGTCGCCAGATTCTGGGCGTTCTTTTATCCCTCAGCT
>CAWJTP010000020.1:0-192107 GCA_963845845.1 uncultured Cytophagales bacterium | reverse complement strand
GATGTATTGCTCAGCAACCGTGCTGAAGGGAAAATTCGCTTTTCGCAAAGGGTCGAATACATTTCGTCAATTTCTCACCACGCTGCAATTCATTGTTGCCGTTATTTTGCTGACCGGAACAGTAATTGTTGTGCGCCAGATGGACCTGATGCGCAATTCAAAACTGAATGAGGCAGGCAGGCAAATCGTGTCCATCCGGTATGGCGGATTTACGGCGCCACCACAGACAGTAAATACATCACTTTCAAAAATCTGATCTTACAAGATCCGGAGATCGAATCGGTAACACTGGCAAACCATTTGCCGCGGCTCGATTTCTTTGGCGCTGTCAACATGCAGATGCAGTTTCCTGAAATCAGTGAGGAACAACATGAGTGGTTCCAGTTGAACGGAGACTTTGATTTTCCAGAAACATTTAAGATGAAGATTATCGCAGGGCGTAATTTCGATCCGCAGAACATTGCCGATTCATCAGCTATTCTGTTAAATGAATCGGCAGTAAAAGCCCTGAAACTGACGCCTGAACGAAATGATTGGCAAAACCGTTATTCGCCCTGACTATATGATACCTTGGTCCGGCTCGCGACACTACGCAGCCGCCAGTGACTGGATTGGTAGTGGGAGTGGTGGAAGATTTTCCGTACCAGTCGGTGCATAAGAAGATTGATCCACTGGCAATATCGCCCAAGCCACATTCGGATGACCGGATCATTTATGTGCGGCTACCGGCTGGAAGTATGGGCGAAAAAATTGCATCACTTGAACGCGCCTGGAAGCAGATGTTTCCGGACTTCGGGTTTGATTACTGGTTTGTGGATGAAGAATTCGGCAGGATGTATGAAAATGAAACACAAGTGGCACAGCTCACGGAAAAGTTTTCGGCCCTGGCTATCCTCATTGCTTGTGTTGGCATTTATGGTCTGGCTGCTTTCCTGTCGGAACAACGAACAAAGGAAATAGGAATTCGCAAAACTTTCGGAGCCAGTAACATTCAAATACTTTTTATTCTGACAAGCGTCTTTGCAAAGCTCCTGGCGGTGGCCTGTATCATTGGCGTTCCTATCGCCTATTACTTATCCAGCAGGTGGTTGGAAAGTTTTGTGTATCAAACCAGTTTATCGTTTGTGGTTTTTGCCGGAGCAATAGGTTTGATTGCTATAATCACTATGGTTACTGTGGGATACGAATCGCTTAAAGCTTCGCTGGCTAACCCCGTGACGGCGCTGAAACACGAATAGCTTTATTGTCGGGGATTTCCGGCTAGTCCGATTTGATAGCAGTCATTATCCCAATCTTGCGCCAACTGTTTGGACTGTAAAGACGCGCTAACAATGCATATAAGTCATTTGCCTTTATTGTTTATTTTTGAATTATGGTAAGGCAAATGCCTTATAGCCCAACGTTGGGTACAATTTTTAAAGAGAGATGCGGAAAATGACAACAGACACATTTAAACTAACGATACATATGGTTTCAAGTCTTGATGGTATTATTGCCAAAAAAGACAATAGCGTTTCGTGGTTTGAGACATCAGACAACTACGAGAAAGGTGTCTCTGGACAAGACCCGGAAGAATTTCTTAAAACAATAGACTGCTATGTAATGGGTTCGCGGACATACGAACACGCCCTGGAACTTTCAAAATCTTATGGATGGGCATATGGAGACACGCCGACAATTGTAGTAACTCACAGAAACCTGCCAATTGAAAGACAGAACATTGAATTTTATTCGGGTGACCTGAACAAACTTGTGAATGAACGACTAAAACCAAACTACAAAAATGTTTGGCTTGTAGGCGGTGCTATGCTTGCCAAAGATTTCATTCGTTTAAAATTGGCGGACGAAATAAGGGTATCAGTTTTGCCGATTATTTTGGGCGACGGAACATTGTTTTTTGACCATATAGGACAAGAACAGGCATTGCACCTAAAAGACGTGACAGCCTACAAAAACGGAATGGTGGAACTATGCTATGAAATAAGAAAAGAATAGAAAATTTTTTTCGGCTGACTGAAGAATTCTTTAATCGTACCTGCGATGGCAGGCCTTTGACCGGATCTCAATAAAATTGCTTAAGTATTAATCTTAATGTCACCAAATTTTTGACATCCTTGATTTGGATACAAAGTCCGATGATTCAGTAACGCGCTCCATGCAACTCCTTGCATTAACTTCGTGTGGCTCTGTCACGAGGTTTAAGAGAACGGAGAGAGAGATTCTAAGACAAATCAAAATGGTAAATCAAGGCGTGAGAATCACGACTTGTGGGAATAAGGACAATCCTATTCGCCATCAACGAAAAAGCCTTCCATCGCCTTTTCACTTGCTTTATACGCCACATTGAAAGACCGACAAGGTTTCAGGCTTGCTTTTCGTTACATTCTTCGAGCACAGATCTATGCCGGCTTCGAAAACACCCTAGAAACGGGCTCCAGTCAAGCAAAGTCTCTTTTTGAGTTATCTATTTTCGGAGGTCCAAGTGTTTAAAATTAACCGAAAGTATAAGTGATTACGAATACTATTTATTCTTATTGTTTTGATTTCGTTTTGTTGTTTTATCTTTTATATTTGGTTGGGCAAAACGAAATACCACTATGATAAATTCTACCCTAAAATTGAAATTTTGTATACCGCTCCTATTGATTTCACTGGTTTCACTTGGTCAGGAAAAAACGATCAATGGAAAAGTAACTGACGCAGAAACCGGCGATGCTTTACCGGGGGTTTCTATTCTTGTAAAAGGAAAAACTCAAGGCACTTCTTCCGACGGCAATGGTGAGTACAAGCTTTCCATCGCTCAAAGTAATGAACCGTTATTCTTACTGTTCAGTTTTATTGGCTATAAAACACAGGAAATACAGGTCACTGACCAGACTACCTTGAATGTTAGTCTGGCAGGTGACATTACTTCGTTGGAAGAAGTTGTTGTTGTTGGATACGGAACACAGCGTAAAGTTGATCTGACTGGTGCGGTTGGTTCAATACGCGCTTCTGATATTGACATCGGATCGAAGGCAATTACAAGTGCCGATCAGTTGCTTGCGGGACGCATGGCAGGTGTCCAAATTACAAATCGAAGCGGCGATCCTGGAGCGCCCATTGATGTTCGTATACGCGGGTGTCGGTACCGCAGGTGTAAACTCTCCGTTGTGGGTAATCGACGGAGTTCCCATCGTGCAGACAACCAACATTACGGTCAACACCTCTTCTACAACCGAGTCCAATCCCTTGGCCGGAATAAATCCAACAGATATTGAATCCATTGATGTTTTAAAGGACGCATCTGCAGCCGCTATCTATGGAGCACGTGCCGCTAACGGTGTAATTATAGTAACAACCAAAAGGGGAAAGGATGGCAAAGCGCAACTGACCTATGACGGTTACCTTGGCTTCGGAACACCCTGGAAAAAATTGGATGTATTAAACACAGCACAGTATATCGACATTCAAAATCAACTCGGCAGGGATTTCAGTCAATTTGCTTCTTTACCCACAGTCGATTGGCAAGATCAGGTATTTCGGACCTCTAAAGTTCACAGCCACAATCTCGGGATAACTGGTGGAAATGCCGTCGCGAATTATTTTGTTGGTGTAGGGTATATGGATCAGGAAGGACTTGAATTAGGTCAGGGATTTGAACGTTACTCGTTAAAGGCAAACTCGGATATTAAAATTGGGGAACGTATTAAGATTGGCGAGTCAATGTTAATCAGTTCTACGCATAGAAATATTCAGTCGGAAGAAGCCATATTTGGAGCGGCCAACGCCGCAGCGAATCAACCTTTTTTTCAAGTCTATAATCCCAAGGTCCTAATGGGTATAATCCTGAAAACGCTGAAACGCGCGGCGAACAAGGAGGCAGCCAAAACTACGTAATGCGCACAGATCCTGATTTTACGGACACAAAGTTTTGAGCAGAAAACTCCTGGCCAATATCTATGGCGAACTTGATATTGTAAAAGGTCTTAAATACAGAATTTCAGAAGGGTATAGATTATAACGTTGGTGACGGATCATACTACACAGGTCCAATGGGTCTTAATGGTTCACCAACAACTTCGCTTCTTGTACAGGAGAGGCCAATAGAATTGACAACGAATTTTAATCAAACGCTTAACGTATATTAAAACCTTTGGCAAGCATAACTTAACAATATTGGCAGGACATGAAGAAACGAATTTCAGATACGATAAGGTAAGATTGCAAGGAAATGACCTCTTTAATCCTGCGATTAAGTTTGCTTCAACAGGCGTTCAGGTTGGGGGAGCCAATGAAGCAGACCATTGGGCCTTACGGGGTTATTTGGGTAGAATAAATTATGGCTTTGATGACAAGTATCTCTTTACTTTTAACGTTCGTCAGGATTATTCGTCAAGATTTTCGAAAGAAAATCGGTCACAAGCCTTCCCTTCATTTTCAGCAGGTTGGAGAATAAGTCAAGAATCATTTTTTCCCGAAAACAATTTTCTGGACGATTTCAAAATCAGAGCAAGCTGGGGACAATCCGGCAATCAATTCACAGGAACAAATTTCGCATATCTGACCACCCTGCAACCCTCTATTTTTTATGTGGTCGGCACAGGCCCACAAACTGTAGTGCGCGGACCTGCCCCAATAAATTTTGCAAACCCGAACGTAAAATGGGAAACCGCAACCCAGATCGACATTGGGGCTGATGTCAGCTTTTTCTCAGGCAAAATCAATCTTACTTTTGACTATTATAAGAAAATAACACATGATATTCTCCTGGGTCAACCCTTGCCCTATACTTCCGGGTTCTTCCTTCCGACCGATGCAAACATTGGAAAAATGGTGAATAGGGGAATTGAGCTCGCAATCAGCTATAACAATACACTTGGAAAGCTTAGGTACAACGTAGGCGGAAATATCACTACCGTTCACAATGAGGTTCTTGACTTAGGTAACATCCCTCAAATTATCTCAGGCATTAACGGAGCCCAATCACATCAGAACCGTAGTCGGTGAACCAATCGGAAGTTTTTACGGCTATAAGACCGATGGTATTTTTCAAAATCAGGCCGAAATCGATGCTGCCGTACCTGACAATATCTCCGGTGAACGTGTTCCCGGAGATATTAGGTTCGTCGATGTGAATAGAGACGGTAGGGTAGATGCAGAGGACAGAACGGATCTTGGAAGCCCGATTCCGAAATTCTATTACGGAATCGACGGAGGCGCTTCGTGGATGAATTTCGACTTTTCTTTCTTGCTGCAAGGCGTGAGTGGTCAAAAAGTATATAACGAAAGTCGTTCTTCGCTGGAAGATCTTCGAGGAGCACAAAACTTTCTTACCTCTACACTTAGCCACTGGACCGGCGATGGCACAAGCAACACCATGCCGCGACTGACACCAGATGACGACAATCAAAATAACCGGTATTCAGACCGTTGGATTGAAAATGCCGGTTTCATGCGTATTCGAAATCTACAGATCGGATACTCCATTCCTGCGGGCCGCTTGACTGATTGGACAAAAGGACTGATAAGCAAGTTCCGTATTTATGTCGCCGCGCAAAACCTCTATACCTTTACCGACTATAAAGGTTTCGATCCGGAAGTTACACGGGGTCAAAGCTTCCAAAAAGGCGAAACGCCTTTGTCGAATGGACAGGACGGCGGTAGCTCTCCACAACCGCGAATTATACAATTCGGATGGCAAGTAACATTTTAATCGTCGGCTATTTAAAAGATAAACTATGAAAAAAATAATATGCATGGTGGTTGGCTTTCTGATGTTCAACTCATGTAACGATCTGGATCTGGTGCCACTTGATAAATTGACAGCTGATCAATACTACAAAACAGCGGCGGAATTTGATGGCGGAATGTTCGCCGCGTATTCTTCGATCCAGGACTTTTGGGGAACCAGTACCGAAACCTTGGGTGAGGCGGCGGAGTACTGGAAGATTACCGAGGTTGTAACAGATGACGTAAATGCTGAGCCATCATCCGACAATATTTCGAGGGATGCCAACAATCTTAACATTCGCGCCAGCGATATCCCTTATGCCGCAGTCTATACGCAAATTTACGAAGGAATATTCCGCTGTAATTTGGTGCTCGAGCATCTTGGAATGGAGAACGACCTTACAGGTGAGGAGAAAAAATTGTACGAGGGCGAAGCCAAGTTCCTTCGCGCGTGGTTTCACTTTGAAGCATTGAAATTGTGGGGTACACCGCCCTTGGTACTAGCAGACTTTTAAAACCCTCACAATCTTTCTGTTCCGAATGCAACAAAGGATGCCTTGTTTACTCAGATCCTTGACGACTTTGATGTTGCGTTTAATAATCTACCAGACGCGTGGGATGATGCCAATACAGGCCGCGCCACCAAGTGGGCAGCGAAAGCATTTACAGGTAAAGTCAATATTTGGAAAAATGATATGGATGCCGCGATCACAGCATTTGAAGATGTTATTGCAAATGGGGTAGGCGCTTCAGGCCAATATGGTCTGATAGACACGGATAATCCCAGCTCAGGACCTGGAGGATGTTTTTGCTTTTGATAACGAAAATAATAAGGAATCAATCTTTGAGATCCAGTTCGGAGGCCCCCATTCGGACGATAACGTTTGGGTATTTGACGACACCCATTCGGAAAGTTTTAAAGCATCCCAAGGTACAGGCCGCTCCATGTATTGGGACGCTGGCGGATTTACAACCACAGAAGGTGATGGCGGAAAAAACGGCTGGTGGACACCCACTGAGGACCTGGTGAGTACCTTTGAACCTGGTGACGCTCGGCTGTCATCATTTATCTATCAGGCGGGAGATACATATTATGTGTGGAATAGCGGCGTGGTGGAGAAAGAATTTGATCCAGGTTGGTCGTCTACGGGTTACGTTGTTAAAAAATATGGCGGCAAGCGGAATGTAGCAGCAGGTGACTTCTCGGGAAATAATCAGGGTAATTTTAACAACGAACGCATGTTCAGGTTTGCTGAATTGAAACTATTATATGCTGAGGCCCTCCTTGCAAAAGGAAGAGCGGCGGAGGCTACCACTCAAATCAATGATATACGCGATCGCGCAGGACTTCCGATCTTGCAGGGATCGCAACCATGGCAGACCTTCAGAAAGAAAAGCGCGTCGAACTTTGCTTCGAAGAGCCACCGATGGTTTGACATCCGTCGTTGGGATCTGGGTGCTACAATATTTGGCGGCAATTGGGATGACAAATTTGCTGTGTACCCTATACCACAAAGTGAAATTGATAGAACGAAAGGAACTCCTGGTGAAATCAAGCAAAACACCGGGTATTAACATTTGCCATTCAATAAGGGAGTTACCACATGCAGCGAAGGGTTAATCCTTCGCTGTTTGTTTTAGAAAAAAAATATGCCCTGATTAGGAATTATCTTCAGGAATGCTACCATGCATTTAATGGCTTGTACGAAATAAATATGCTGAAACAGTACTTTGCATTTGCACCTATTGTCTTTGCGTTCCTTGTACTGGTTTCCTGCAAACAAAGTGACGAACACTTATTTTCTCTCGTACCCTCCAATCATTCTAATATTCATTTCAATAATTTCATCGATGAGACGGAAGAAATGAATGTCAATACCTATATGAATATTTATACAGGTGCCGGTGTGGCAGCAGGAGACATCAACAACGATGGTCTGGTTGATTTGTTTTTTAGTGGCAACGACGTAGAAAGCAAACTGTATGTAAACAAAGGGGACTTTAAATTCGAGGACATCACAAAGTCCGCAGGATTAATACAACGATAGTTGGGCGACGGGTGTAGTGATGGCTGACGTGAACCAAGACGGCTGGCTCGATATTTATGTTTGTGTTTCGGGAAGTTCACCAAATAAAAAGAATCTGTTATTCATTAATAATCACGATAACACATTTACTGAGTCCGCCGAAACATTTGGTATTGCAGAGAAAAGATTGTGTATACATGCCTCTTTTTTCGACTATGACCGCGATGATGATCTCGACCTTTTCATTATTACGAACCCGGCCTCCCATGAGAATAAAGTAAATCATATCCAGCCGAGAAAACTGAAAGGCGAAAGTGAAAGTACGGATATTCTTTACCGAAATAACGGTGACAACACATTTACCGACGTATCTAATGCAGCCGGAATACTGGTGGAAGGTTATAGTCTCGGATTAGCTATCACCGATATCAATCAAGATCAATGGCCAGACATTTACATTTCCAATGACTTTGTCGGTAATGATATTCTTTACATCAATAACAAGGATGGAACGTTTACCAACAAGGCGGGCACATACTTCAAGCATACCAGTTTCGCTGGTATGGGAAATGAAATCGCGGATATCAATAACGATGGACTCGTTGATGTGGTGGAGTTGGATATGCGACCCGAAGACAACATGCGGCAGAAGCTTATCATCCCTCCTACTGGATACGACAAATTTCAATTGTCGCTACGCATGGGATATGAACCACAGTTTAGCCGCAACACGCTTCAGCTAAATCGAGGGAACAATCACTTTAGTGAGATTTCGTTTCTGGCGGGTGTTAGCAGCACTGACTGGAGTTGGAGTTCCCTGCTGGCAGATTTTGATAACGATGGCGACAAAGATCTATTTGTAACAAATGGTTTTCTTCGCGATCTCGGAAACATGGATTACATCACCTACCAAAATATTTACAACACACCTTTAGGAACAGTTCAATCAAAATCGGATAAAAAATTATCGGCTATCAAGGCCCTGGAAGGCGCAGCGCTTCGCAATTATGTTTTTGAAAACGATGGCAAGCTTTCATTTGCTGATCGGTCGAAAAACTGGGGATTAAATGAAATAGGTTTTTCACATGGTGCAGCATATGCCGATCTCGACAATGACGGCGACCTTGATCTTGTGGTAAATAACATGAATGCTGAAGCGTACGTGTATCAAAAACAATAGTGATAAAATACATTCACGAAACTATCTGCGAATAAAATTTATCGGGAGTCAAATGAATCGCGACGGTATCGGGGCGACGTGTAACAATATATCATAATTCGCAAAAGCAATTCTTTGAACATTTTCTTAGCCGTGGATTTGAGTCAACCGTAGATGGAATACTCCACATCGGGATAGATTCCATTCGTGCGATCGATTCGCTTGAAGTGATTTGGCCAGATGGCAAATGTCAACAACTGAAAAATATAAAAAGCAACCAACTCCTGAATTTAGATTATAAAAACGCAACACAACATTCGCGAAGAGAAAAAGAAAACAAAATATTGTTTGCTTACGCAAACGAAAAAACCAACATTGATTTTACGCATGTCGAAAATACGTTTGTCGATTTCAAAGTGCAAACATTACTTCCGCAGATGCATTCCCGGAATGGTCCCGGCATCGCCGTGAGCGATGTAAATAGCGATGGACTCGAAGATTATTATATCGGTAACGCTGCACAGCCAGCCGGGGGCTTTATTTATTCAGCAGCGAGATGGAAAATTTACAAGAAGTCAGTTCAATGAAGGGGATAGCCATGCTGATGATATGGGTGTTCTGTTTTTTGATGCCGACAACGACGGTGATGATGATCTGTATGTTGTCAGCGGTGGAACAGAAGAAAAAGATAAGTCGGCAGCCTACGTCGATCACTTCTACATCAATGAGGGAAACGGAAAATTTACGAGCTCACCAGACGCCATCCCTGACATTCGGCAAAGTGGTTCCTGCGTAATAGCTTCCGATTATGATAGGGATGGTGACCTTGACCTTTTTATTGGGGGTAGAATTGTTCCCGGGACTTATCCCCTTCCAGCAGACAGTTATATTTTTCGAAATGACTCAGACGAAAAGACCTGTCGTTTTACCGATGTTACAAGTCAACTATCACCGGGCCTGACAAAACTTGGATTGGTGACATCTGCACTATGGACTGACGTTGATGGACGATAACTGGACCGATCTTTTAATCGTTGGCGAATTCATGCCAATCACTTTCTTTAAAAACAATGGTGGGAAGAACTTTGAAAAAATCGAAAATACCTCGCTTTCTCACACTAACGGATGGTGGAATAGTTTAACTGCCGGGGACTATGACCAGGATGGCGATATGGACTACATCGCGGGCAATCTTGGGTTGAATACCCGGTATAAAGGAACAACGAATGAGCCCCTTTGCATTTATGCAAAGGACTATGACAAGAACGGGTCACTCGATCCACTCATGACATATTATTTGCAGGGCAACAAATATTTAGTTCATGCGCGTGATGAATTGATCAGCCAGATCAGTGTCATGCGGCAACGTTTTAAGAAGTATCAAGATTACGCAAGCGTCACATTTGAAGAATCATTTTTGCCATCGGAGTTGGAGGGAGCTTACGTCACTTGTAGCGAACGTTTTGAGACGAGTTACCTGGAGAATATTGGAAATGGAAATTTTAACATAAAGAGCGTTGCCTGTAGAGATACAATTTGCGCCCGTGTACGGAATGGTATCATGTGACTTTAATCAGGATGGATTTCTGGATGTATTAGCCGTAGGAAATTCGTATTCAACTGAAATCGCCAATGGGTATTGTGACGCCTCCGTAGGACTATATCTACAAGGAGATGGACAGGGAAACTTCAAACCGGTTACACCCGAAGCCAGCGGTTTTTACGCCGACTACGACGCGAAAGGAATGGCTCTGCTGACAGGTAAAAATGGATCCAACCTGGTACTTATTGGAAATAATTCTCATGAGATGGAAGCCTATTCCATTACACGAACTCAGAAAATTATCGCTGTTCAAAAAGACGATGTCTCCGCTTTGATCAAGAGAAAAAACGGAACGATTTACAAGCAAGAATTTTACTACGGATCAACCTATCTCTCGCAATCCTCCAGGCAATTGCCCATTCCCACACGATGCTGTTTTGGTCAAGATTTTTGACGTCAACGGCAGTGCGCGGCAAGTCAGCATCAATCCTGCTCCCTAATAAAGTTACCGTTAATCAAAACAAACTACCGATATTAAATCAAGGATGCTATCAAATTTGTCTCAGCCCAACTTCTAAAAGATTATTTCCTGATTCCATCCCAGATCATCCACAGCAAAAGCAAACCTCGCGCAAAAATAATTTTGTTCACAGAGCGTGGTCGTTACTTTACCGGATATGCCTCTATCAACAGACTATTTTCAAATTTAGTGATTAGCTGAGGATCTCCTTTCGTGACTTCGCCTAAATCCACACCATTGACGTAGTCACGGACTTTGTACTTATCTGCCGTCAGATCCCCGGAGTTCGATCTTGCCATTCCACGATTTATTATAGAAGGCATAGTGTAGAGTATCGCCTTTTTGAACCACGTGAGTTTCAGGAATATCATAGCCGATATCATAGAGATCTCCAAGGTATTGTTCCTTTGAAAGCATCTTTTGGTCATATAGTGTAAACCATTTTTTCCAAACGCTTCTCTCGTTCCGCCGTCAATAAGTTTTTCTCCCTAACTGTTGGGTTGTCCTTCGGCCATGTAAATTTAGTTCCCAACACTGCTCCAATTCCGAACGACGTTGCAAAATCATCGCGTTCATCACTCAACTCAACATGATCTCCAAAATATGCACCCTTGTTAAAAATCGCCTTGTAAGTTTTTCCCTTTAATCTGATTTGCCAGCTATCTAACGGATCGGAAGCCACAGCCTGATTCATATATGGCATATTGTATACAGACATGCAGGTACCGCATGGGCAATTTTGAATTACTGCATGAGGCTTAAGTCGATTTGATTCCTCATATATCATCTTAAAGAATTCCGGTAAGGCCTCAACTGATTCCTCAGGACGAGTAAGGTTGTGGCGGTCGTTATAATCAGGCGCAACGGCATTCAGATGCTGGCCGTCCATCTTTATTCCATCGACATTATATGTTTTAAAAAATAGCGACAATACTTCTTTCGTATGGCCAGCGTTTTCGCATATGCAGGCGACATGTAATAAGCATCCCACCATGTTATATATTGAGGTGCTCCTTCATCAGTCACTAATTTTAAATCTGGATTGCCGATTAGCTTTTACTTCCGGGATCTGCTGCAATGGAGCCCACCATATCATTACTTTGAAACCCTGAGCATGAATTTCATCAACGAGTGCTCGCATCTGGGCGTCGCCCTTTGGAAATGTTTTATTGTTCACCTGCCAATCTCCCTCCGCTTGTTGATATCCATCATCAATAGTAACCCACTTTATTCCAAGCTCTTTTACTTTCGGAAGCGTACCTCGTATTTCATCAATGGTGAAATTACGCATATATCCCCACGCACACCATGATGACTCAAACGCTCCTTCCTCAGGCTCAGCAAATTTTAATCCTTTGGCGCGAAGTACTTCGCCAAATTGTCTTAACGGTACGAAGCAGTCACCTTTGTGTACTGTAACAAACGTTTCTAAGGTCGCCAACGTGTCGCCCTCTTTAAAACATAAGGTGAGTCATAGTCCCACCGAATGCTTATGTCGGCGGTGTGGTTATAGGAATCGACCTTTACGGGAAGCGAAACCAATTTTGGAACAATTTCAGCATGGCCAATAGCAATACCGTAGTCTGGGCGCCAAATATCCGTCATAGGAATCCCTCCACCGTAGTCACTATCATTCATTCCCATAAAATTACGTTGAAAAAATCCGCCGCGAATGGGAAGTATCCAATCGCTGCGTTCTCCAGTGGATTCACCCTGGAAAGACCAAAATGGTATCGTATCACCTTGAGGCTGAATTTTATAATGATGATTTACCCAACTCGCTATATTTAGATCTCGCGTCAGATTTATTGATGTAAAAAACTTTATAAAATGCCTGATCAGGAAATTGGTCATAAAATTTTATCTCGATGATTTTGTCAATGGAATCGAGCATTCCTGAAAAGCCCGCTGATCTTCCATTTTTTTCCGCTGCCCATGCATCTTGATGAGCATTGGAATTAACTTCCTTCAATTCAAAGTCCTGTGCGGCAAACTCGTCACACATGAGATATTCGGAAGGTGTGAAGTAGTCGCCAGAGGCTGCTCCGTCGTTCAGCTGTTGCTACCAGACTATGCATCTGATTGTCAAAATTCAATACCAAGTTTCCATGCTGCAGCACGGTATTCTTCTTGCCGCAGGACACCAGAAAAAAAACAGCGATAAGCAACAGACTAATTAATTCGCATGTAATATTACCGTTTGAGTATTTGTAATGCATTTTGGTAGTATACGCTGATTAAGTGTTTTCTCATCCAGGTCAAACCCATGGCATGCCCAGTGATAACTAAATAGATCTCTTCGTAAAAATGTTCGTCGGCTGGATTCAAGAATACGGAATGTAGCTTTATACATGGCCGCCTCCGTACCCATGTCTGTTCCATACACAAGTTTATTTGCATGCTCCTGATAAAATTTCTTCATGTATCGAGGTATAGGAGTGGTTTCACCAAACCTGGCTGAGATGTCGGCATAGAGATTAGGATATTTCTTTAGCAGTCTTCCGATCATCGACAGATCGGTTTCACAATTAGCAAAGTGGCAGGCAATAAAAGTTGTTCCTGGGTTGTCGCGAACGGCATTCTCAAGTGTTTTCACCAGGGCATTGTGACCCTTAAAGCCGCTTGCCGAGCTATCAATCCTCCACTTAAATGCATTCATCAATCCATCATTAGTAGAATCCATTTTATGATACATCCATTCCGGCTCTGATACATGAATACTGATCGGCATTTTGAGTTCCCCGCATTTTTTAAGCAGTGGTTTCAATTTCGGATCGTCGATGTGGATACCACGAATCTTTGTTGGAAGAGAATACATTTCACCATATCCCTTGTCACCCAACTCTCCTATTCCTTTTGCACCTATTTTGTAACAACGTTCTAATTCCTTTAGTCCTGCTTGCGGCCAGGCTGATGTTCCGTAACCTGTATAGTCGAAACCACACCAGACATCAAAGAGACTTCCGTACTTCGAATAGACCTGATAGATCGAATCAAACTTAGCGCCTGTTGATTTTGAGAGAATAATAGTCTTCTCGACCTTTAATTCTCGAAGCGTGGCAGCCCATGCTTCCAATTCCTTTGCTGTCTCTGGATATGCATGAGAATGCATATCGATAACCGGTGTTGTTACTTTCCTGTTTTTGGTTACCGGAACTTTATAAATTGATTGCGGACGATAATTCTTGAGTAGCAACTCGTCGGGGTTTGATTGCGCCGTACAGACATCCAACGATATAGATAAGCAAAGTAGTGTTAGTAGTAAGTGATTGGTCTTCATGGATAGTTAGGGTGTTATGATACGAAGTTTTTCTGCAATAAGGTTTGTGACAGATGAAGTTGCTAGCGGGAAAACTTTCCGGAGATCGATTTCCTCATTATCTGCCAGCGTTTTCTGAAGTGTCTTCATAAAAATATTTTTTGTCTCGGTCGCTACATTGACTTTCGAAATACCCCTTGCAATCGCCTGCTGCATCTGATCATCCGGGATACCGGATCCCCCGTGTAACACCAGGTTTGCGTTTGTCGTCCGATGTATATCAGAGAGGAGATCCAATTGAAGTTTCGGGGTTTCCTTATAAAATCCGTGCGCTGATCCGATTGCAATGGCTAAAGAACTCACGCCCGTAGCATCAACAAAACGTTTTGCTTCCGCGGGCTGCGTAAATTGATATGTTTGCTGCGCCTGGCCCAGTTTAGCTACGTAACCAAGCTCAGCTTCCACATTTGCTTGATATCCTTCAGCGTATTTTACAACGGACGATGTAATCCTGATATTTTCGTCAAATGATTTTTCACTGGCGTCGATCATTACTGAATCAAATCCCGCATCGAGACACTTCATTGCCATTTCAACAGACCCTCCGTGATCAAGATGCACCCAACCTTCAACGCCATGATTTTTCAAAGCAGCTTTTGCCATTGCAAAGGCTACTTCAAGTCCCAGGTAGTGAATTGAGCTTTCAGAGAGTTGTAAAATAACAGGTTTGTCATTTGCCTTCGCCGCCTGTAAAATTCCAGACAACGTTTCAAAATTGTAGAAGTTTGCCGCCAGCAAAGCCCTTCCCTGACTTCCATACATCGCGAGCTTTTCCTGGAGTTTCATGTGAGTGTATAGTTAAATGCGGACTGGGCTATTGCCTTTACGAGATCGAGATTTTCAAAGGCAGCCGGTTCCGCCGGAACGCGTTGTATTAATGGCTCCCGTTAGTGCGCCAAACTCCAGACACACTGGTAGAGGTTCGCCTTGCAAGTATTTATGGAGGAACCCAGAATTAAAACTATCGCCAGCGCCGATGCTGTCGGCTACTTCTTTATTTAAAAAAGGCCTCTGATGAATGATCGAATATCCATCCCACAGGAATGCTCCCTCGCTGCCATTCTTGACAACAATCACATTGCCATAGGACTTTAGCGCATTTAGTGCGTTCTGAAAATTATCCGTCCTCGTCAATGCGTAGAGTTCCTGGATATTAGGCATAAACACATCGACGTAAGGCAGTAGTTCGTGCAGCGCTATGTCCCATCGTTCCCACGGATCCCATTGAGGATCAATCGATGTTGTAAGGCCGAATGATTTTGCATTTTTGAACAGTGTCGTCAGATCCGAGGCTATACCCGGTTGAAGAAAAATCGAGCTAAGATGGAGATGCCGACACGTTGTGAATACAACCTCCGGTATATCCTGAATGGTTAACCCTTTCATCGCCCCAGGGTAGGTTACCATTGCCCTGTCCTCACCATAGTTCAAAACGACCGTCGCTCCGGTAGCATCTTTCGAAGAACGCAAAATGTAATCCGTGTTGACGCCACGCGATTGTAAGCTGGCAATAACTTGATCGCCGAAGCTGTCTTGTCCCACTTGTCCAACAAATCTGACCTTCGCACCAAGTGTGCTTAGATTAGAGGCGAAGATCGCCGAACTGCTTCCTAACGTCACGGTCATGCGTTCGGCAATAATCTCCTTTCCTATTTCTGGAAATTTATTAATCTGATCCAGGATCAAATCTACATTGAGCTCGCCGATCACAAGAACGTCAAACGGTTTTTCCATAGTTCGCATTGGGATTTGTCGGGTCACACTACACTCATTTCTTCTTCGACAATGATCTGACTTAATTCCACCAGATTTAAATTTAGACGATGGAATAAATATGAACGCCTTCTACTACACGTGTTATGGCTCCGGTCGTTGATGGCGTGTCTGGTTTCAATCCAAGCTGGAGAGACTTATAAAAAGACAATATTTGAGAGGGTACCACACTCGCGATGGCTAAGTAATCTTCGTCTACTTTAGTACCATTCTCCGAAAAGGTGAAACTAAAATCCAGACTTACATCATCGATCGGTGTCTCAGAAATACCCAGTTCAAAAAAAGGCTTCCTGCCTTTTTTCATAGCTCCAACCAAATCCTTCTCATATTGTAAAGCATAGGGATCATTGGAAAAAATATAGGCGACAAGTGTGGTGTTGTCAATAACTGCCTTTGGCCCATGGCGAAGTCCGAGATATGAGTCATTTTTGCAAACTACACGCCCATCGGTAAGCTCTTGCAGCTTAAGATGAGATTCCATAGCCGTACCAAAAAAAGGTCCGGCTCCCAAAAAGACTGCACGTTTGAAATCAAGATCTGCGAGACGTTTGAATTCCAACGCAAAGTGGTTAATCGTATTCTCGGCATAGCCTGATATTATGTTGATGCTTTCTGCGGCTCGGGTAAGCTGATCGATATCCGATAATAGTTTTCCAACCAAAAGCATCCCAGTATAGCTGCTTGTCATAGCAAGACTTTGGTCATTGGCTTCCTCGGGAAGGTGAATGACGTATTTTTCATTTTTTGACTGGTGACGGGCCAGTGAACCTTCTGCGTTACATGTGACGATTAGATGAAAGCATGTTTTACAGATTTCATCGGCAAAGGATACTGCTGCCGAACTTTCGGGACTGTTGCCCGAGCGCGCAAAAGAGACGAGTAACGTTGGGATATCGGGATGAAAATAATCTTTTGGGTGCGATACGATATCTGTAGAGGAAATGGCTTCTGCAACGATTCCCCAAGTTCTAAGAAAGCAACCCTTCAACGATATTCCTATGAAAGCGCTCGTACCTGCACCGGTAAGAATTATTCGCTTTGCAGACTTCGCTGTACCAAGAAAAGCAAGGATGTCCTTTTTTTGGTTTTCTATCTGTCGATATATCTTTTTCCATAACGCAGGCTGCTGCGAGATTTCCCTGGCAGTATGAAGACCACCTTTTTGAATTAATTCAGCACTTGTGTATCCGAAATGGGTCATAGAATGGGGTCTAAAAGCACGACAAAAATATCATAAACAAATTTAATACTTTCGTTTCATTACTTTTTTCACAAATTAATCTTTCTTTTCGATAACTAAAAAGATTTTATGCCATTTAAATGCCCTCTATATATATTTATATCCTATTTGAGCCTTATTTATCCTTATCGATAGGACACCCCACATGTCACGCAATCAAGACTCTACAGTATCCAGAAGAAAAGAAATCCTCCAAATGCTCTCTGAGAAAGGGGAAGTGTTTGTCGAAGTGTTAAGCGAGAAGTTTGGCGTAAGCGAAGTTACCATTCGGAACGACCTGGATCAACTCGAACAAAAAAGCATGCTGTTACGAGCTCGAGGTGGGGCGATAAAACTCGAGACCGGCGTTGCGATCGATCAACGCCTGGCCGACAAGAACAAAATCAATTTTCAGGAAAAATCAAGGATCGGCAAAAAGGCCGCTGAAATGGTAGCGGAATATGACACTGTTATTATTGATTCAGGATCCACAACAGCAGAGATGGTAAGAAACCTACCTGAATTTCAGGATCTTACGATAATTACAAATGCGATGAACATCGCCAATCAACTGGTAAACCGTCCTCATATTAATGTAATCATCCCTGGAGGATACCTCCGAAAAAATTCATTGTCACTGGTGGGTCCCCAAGCCGAAAAAAGCTTGCGAAATTTCAATGTTGACAAAGCTTTTCTGGGCGTAGATGGGTTTGATACTAAGAACGGGATTTATACACCCAATGTCGAAGAAGCGCGATTAAATGAAATCATGATCGAGATATCCAAAGAGGTAATACTCCTCGCGGATTCCAGTAAATTCAGCAAAAGAAGTTTTGCGTTTATCTGTTCTTTAAAAGACATCGATAAAGTAGTCACCGACAATGGTATAAAACCCGACGATAAAAAAAGACTTCTTGATTCAGATATAGAGCTCATCATCGCATAGACTCTTCACCTTAGACCCAAAACACCGGGCTTAGTCTGCTCTTAGATAGATGTGACACGAGGATAAGTTTGTGCTTTCCGGTCGTATTCTGATGTGTCAAGCCTTTAATCAATTGTCAGTGGTCCATCTGCCTTTTCAGTTCAAATCACTCCAAATAATAAGTTAAAGAAAATATTTATACTTACGTATAATTACGATATTCGTCATTTTATAAACTAAACTTTCAAATGACGCTGAAGAACCCATGGCTTATTTACGCGCTCATTACGACGATCTTCTGGGGCGTTTGGGGTGCCTTAATTGAAATCCCTGAAAAAAGCGGCTTCCCGGCGACGCTCGGCTATGTCATTTGGAGCTTATCGATGATACCCTGCGCCATTTTCGCCCTTAAGGCAGTAAACTGGTCACTTGATACCGGCTTCCGGTCAATATTCCTCGGAACAACTGTTGGTCTAACAGGCGCGGCCGGGCAACTGCTACTTTTTCAAGCCTTGCGGGAAGGCCCGGCATACATCGTTTTTCCGTTCATTTCCCTTTTTCCGGTGTGCACCGTCCTCCTTGCGTATGTATTTCTTCGTGAACAGGCAAAGCCGAGACAGTGGTGGGGAATTGGTCTGGCACTGATCGCGATCTTCTTTCTTTCTTACCAGCCCAGCCACTCAGCAAATGATTCGCAGGGAGGGTCTTGGATTATCTATTCGGTGCTCGTGTTTTTAATGTGGGGCGTACAAGCTTTTGTCATGAAGTTTTCGAACGATACCATGAAAGCAGAAAGTATATTTTTCTATATGACGGCAACCAGCTTGTTGTTGTCACCTGTCGCCATTATGATGACTGACTTTTCACACCCAATCGAAACAGGGTTTAAAGGCCCCTATCTCGCCTTCATTATCCACATTCTTAACTCAATCGGTGCACTCACACTAGTGTACGCCCTTCGGTATGGGAAAGCAATAGTTGTAGTTCCAATGACAGGGCTCTCCCCTATCATCACCGTTGTAATATCCTTGATTCTCTATGGCGTCGTACCATCCGGCAGCGTTGCCTCAGGTGTGGTGATGGCGGGTGTGGCGATCTATCTGTTGTCGGACTAATTTGTAATGGAATGATAAAATAACGTTGAAAATGAAACGCAGAGATTTTTTCCAGAAGAGTGTGCTTGCTTCAGTGGCAGCCTCGCACACCTTCTCAGGCGAATCCAACGCATTTGTCCCTGCCCATAATTGGGATAGATACGATTTCGGAAAAGGACCTCAAATCACTGACCGGTTAAACCAAGGACCGTTTCCGTCATACAAGCCCGAGGAAGTTGTGCCTGGCGCAGACGTTATCATGGCAACAACACCATCGAAAAAACACGTCTCAAATTTCGGGATGGGTATGACAACCTACCTGTGTGATGAAGCCGGCCCAGCTAAAAACGGAAACGAGCCTTTAGAGAAATCACTGGAGAAACTCGTCTCTCTATCCCTTGGCGATGTTCTTTATATGCGTGTCGATTGGAGAGACATTCAAAGCAAACCAGGCAAACTCGATTTCTGCAACCATTGGAAGATTGCATTCGATCTGGCGAGACAATACAATAAACGCATCGGATTTCGCATTCAACTTATGAGCCCGGACATTCAGCAAGAGTCTATGCCGGATTTTCTATTGGACAAGGTACCTCTGTACAAATTCGGCACAACGACGGAAATCGGAATTCCGGGCAAAGTTCAGTACGCTCCGCAATACAATCATCCAGCTTTCATGAGTGCCCTGAAAGAAATGGATGGACTGCTCGCCGATCTATACAACGGACATCCTCAAGTTGAATTTATTGATACCTACATGTATGGGTTTTGGGGCGAAGGTCACACCTGGCCATTCCCGGACAAAAATCCCTTTCCCTGACTACCCCACGGCTGAAAAAACTTTTATTGACATATTCGACATGCAATGTGCCAATTGGAAAAACACGCCATTGCTTACAAACACGCAACCTGATTACAGTTATGTAGGAAACTCCGAAATTGTTGACAGAACAGTAAGGACTCACAACTGGCTTCGTACGGATACGATCTTTATAGAAAATATGCAGATTGAAAGTCTAAGCAACCGACCCGGATTGGATCGGAGTATTTGTTGAGAATGGAATTTCCGATGGAACTGCGGACAGCTTAAAAATTTCAGAGGGCATAACGCGTTCCGATAATATCATTGCGCATGCCAAGGACGTGGGGCCGAATTATTTTTCATTGTGGAATTGGCACCGGATACAAGCCGAGCGACTGCTTAGCTACTACGAACAATATCCCGATGCCATCGACGATCTCGCGCGCTTACCATTGGATATCAAATACGGCCATCATGGATATGGTCATTTGAAAAAGATGGACATCCGGGACTAGTGCTTGGACTTGTCAATGACGGTGTGGCTGGAGTACCTGGGGCCCTTCGTATTTCTGATTGTAAATAACAATGGTCAAAAAATCGGCGAAGGAAGTTTAGATCCCGGGCTATCCACGTCCTGGAAAAGTACGCCAGGCCATGTTTCTCCTTCCCAAAAGGAACGATCATTGGAAGGCGTTAAGCTGTACGCCGAGATCGAAGTAAAATATCGACGTTATAAAGTGAAATGGGCATGTCATCAAAAAACTGAAAATGATGGGGCACTGGTCATTCGCAGAAATATATGAATAAGGTTGGTAATGAAGTGGCGGCGTTAAATGAAGGTTAAAACGCAAAATAAAAAAATCTAAGGAATGATCATTTGCACTAACGTAACCCCTTTTAAAATGTAAAGCACCGGCGATGGCAAATCTTGAAAGAAGGGATTTTATAAAAAAGACTATTTTCGGAAGCATCGGAACAATGCTACTGACGGATGCAACAGCAAACAATGAGCATGATGGATCGCAGCCTCAGGAAAATGATCGGGCAGGAAAAAAAATTGGCGCGACAAAAAAGGTCATTGTTGGAGGAGGGGGTATTAGCGGGCTTTGCTGTGCGTATGAGTTAATGAAAAAAGGACATGAGGTAGTTGTGCTGGAAGCATCAGGCCGGTATGGAGGTACTGTTCTAACTGTTCACGATGGGCTCGCTGATGGGCTATACGCAGATTTTGGCGCGGAAAATTTCACTCGGCCCAGGATACGGGAATTACTGGAAGTACATTGACGAATTTAAGCTACCGGTACTCGCGTATCGTCATCGCGAAAACAGGTTAACGTGGACTGACGGAAAGTGGACCACGATTGAAATGCAGCAGGAAAAGCGTGCGCAACGGGCAAAGGAACTTGGGGGTTTTAATAAACTGGAATCTAAATTCCTCTCCGAAAATCCTTCTGGCGAACTTACAATACTTTTATTTAAGTCGTTATTTTGAAAAATTCACGAACGAATACCAACCATTTGGGATTGGATATGATCATTTGGAAAAAGTTGCCATTGAAGAAATTTATAAAAAAGCAGGTGCGTCTGCTGCTGCTCTCAACGAACTGACTGGAGATAAATCTTCTGCCTTATATGCCATCTGGCAAGCCTATATCATGCATAAGCGTGGGTATGACAAAGGATACGAACTCTTTAGATTGAAGGGTGGAAACCAGGTAATGACCAACGAATTTGCTCGCCGGCTAGGACCACGTATCAAGTTAGATTGTCAAATTTCAGAAGTTAAACATTCCAGTGGCGGAGTTACGGTAAACTATACCGAATCGGGTGAACAGAAAACCCTTTCCGCAGATTTTTTCGCAAGTTGCCTTCGGACCACTGCGCTAAAAAACATTGCTTTTGCGCCGGAATTACCGCCAGAAAAACGCTTTGTCTTTGACAATGTAGCCTTTGTAAAATCAACACGAATAGTCTTCCAGGCAAAGTCAGCTTTCTGGCTCGACGACAACTTACCCAACATCAATCTGACTTATAATCATCCGGCCTTGACAACGATATGGCAGGTTGCTGAAGAAATAGATACGCACAGGGTTTGTCTCATGGCGAAAGCGCCTGCCGGGACAAATCCGCTTCGCACATTAGAAGCATTTAAAGAGTTCTATCCCGGAAAAAAATCGAACATCACGATAGAACAAAACCTGGTGATGGATTGGTCTAAAGGGCCTTATGCTTCCGGCTGCGAGAGATTTGGTTTTTCAGAATTAGGAGCACTGTCACAATATTGGCCTCACGTGATGACTCCGCATGGTCGAATTCATTTTGCAGGCGGTCACACGGATAACAGAAGCTGGGGTATGGAGGCAGCGACGAATTCTGCCAATCGTGTAGCCCTTGAAATTGAGGAAAGGTAACTGTAACTTTGCCATGACGCTATGAAAGGCATTTATTCAACTATTCTCTCCTTATTATTTTCGTTACCGGAGAACTCTCATTCACAAACCGACAAATTTCAGACGACGGTGCCACAGGTAAAAATTTTATCGCCTGACGAAAAAAGAAATTACACCTGGGCAGAACAAGTGAGGTATTCTATCAGTGTATCCGATCCAAAAGATGGAGAATCGAAATACGGAGAAATATCCGCGCAAGAATGTTTGTTGACATTAGAATATCTGCCGGTTAATAAAGAGGAAGACATAAAAAAAATAATTGAGAAGAAGGAGGACAAGGGGCTTTCAATAATGAAGAAGTCAACCTGTTTTGGATGTCATGCGTACAAGACCCGACTGACGGGCCCTTCCCTGCAGGAAATATCGGCGAGATATGAACTAAATAACGGTACAATTAAGAATCTCGCCAATCACATTCTGAGTGGGTCGATAGGTGTTTGGGGAGATCAGCAAATGCCAGCCCATCCCGATTTGACAGAAGAACAGTGCAATCAGATCGCGAAATATGTTTTAGAAATCCGCGATCATCCGTATCGTTGGGTCTATCCGGGACTTGAAGGTGCCTTTCGCATTATTGATAAACCCGAAATTGATCGCAACGGAGTTTATGTTTTAACTGCAAGCTATACTTCAACATCGGGTGCAGAGGGCAGACATTCAATCGTGCTTAAAATCAGATAGACTTCGAAACGCGATTTCAGCTTCCGGAAATCGCCGTAGGGCGCGAATGCTGCCTGAGGTGGCCGGTTCTAATTAAATTTGAATACGCTTAATGTGAAAATGATAAAGAAGAACACCATTTGAGAAATGTGAAACCATTTGATATTGCTTTTAATTCTTAAGAGCTTACCTGTGTTATTTGTCTCTGGCCCTTCTGCGGACAAAATCTTTGTCAATCTAGAGACCTGCCTTCTTCCAACAGCAAGACCATTGATAATAACACCGATGATCAAACCAAATTTTATCTGAAACCAAAGTTGTTCGCCAAACGCACCCCTTGTAATTGCCATCATGGCTACTCCCGAAAGAATCAATAGAATTATTCCGATACCAAAGAGCATGGAAAATTTCGACCCGGCTTCATGAATGGCCGTTGCTTTCGACTTGTCGATGGCATACTTGTTCCAGAATTGTCTGGTCAGGAAATAAGAGGCTAAGGTTGTACCGGCCATGGTGGAAAGGCCGATAATGTGGGTTGTCAAAGCAATTTGATAAAGCGTCTGCATGTTTTTGAGGTTGTATTTACATCGTTTACGAAGTACTTATGCCAAATATAAACCGTTTACGTATCAATACATAATAATTACGAAGCAATTATTTTACATTTGATACGTAAACGAAATAAAATGGAAAAAACCATTGAATTGGTTAATCGCTGGGGTGAATTTGCGCGAGGGCATCCTGAAGGAAATATTGAAGATTTTTGCAGGCACTATCTAGCTCGCAGGCATCAAAAGGAAACAAAAGGCATTTTAGTCGGCGGCGTCGTCCCGGCTGTTGCTGACGGTCTCCTGGTAAAAATAATCGGCAGAATCGGCAGACTGAATATGAATTACGCCAACCTGGCTCTTAAGGGAACTGGTCTGAATCAAATTGAGGAGTTTGGAATATTGGTCAAGATAAAACAGGAAAAAAATCCGAAGAAGACTGAAGTGATCTACGCAAACTTGTTTGAGCTTTCAAGCGGAACAGATATGCTGACCCGAATGAAAAAAAGAGGGCTAATCAAAGAATATGATGACACGGAAGATAAGCGTTCAAAAAGACTTGAACTTACCGCGAAAGGAGAAAAAACAGTGAACGCTTGCAAGGATAGAGTTTTAATGAATGCTAGCATGTTGATGAAGGATCTGACAGATGACGATAAACAGCTTTGCATTCAACTATTGAAAAATGTGGAAATAAAGTTTTCGGCTTTATGGCAAAAGCACAAGGGAAGAGCGTTTGACGAAATTTTTAAAGAAGTAGTTGGCAAAGGGAACGTAGCATGATTCAGTTTTTTGCCAGATATCCAGCATCAAAATTTTCAGGTAACCCTTTGTATTCCGCCCCATCGAGATTGGCTTTGACTTCACGGAGGATATCATCCAGTTCCCCCGAAGAAATTTTTAACAAGCGTTGGATCTCCTGGCCATTCTCTGTTAGGCGAGGGCCTTCGTAGCTCAGCAGATTTACCAGCCCCTGAATACGAGCCAATGGACTTCTTACTTTATGGGCATTGATGAAAGCGTGCTGAACAAACTTTTTATTCTGATCTACAATTGTCAGGGTCCTTTCATTTACGAGGTTATTGAGGTTCTCGTTGATTTGGGTCAGTTCTTCCTGCGAAGCCAGGAGTTCCTCTTGTGAAGCACGCAATTCTTCCTGTGAAGTCGTAAGCTCTTCATTTTTTTCCTGCAGCTCTTCTTTTAATATCAACTGTGTTTTAAGATTCACTGCATCCTGGATGGTACGTTTATAGATCGTGTAGCTCCAATATGCTGACACGAGACAAACGCAGGCCGCCAAGACACCATGGAAAATGAATGTTGTTAAATCCATATAATCCAGTTGGGTAAAATAAATTTCTTTATACCCTGCGAATTGAAGATATGCAAATGAAGCGTGGTGAATGACCACGATCACAATCAAGGGAATCTGAAGTCTCCAGTTTTGATAGATGATCATGATGGTAGAACTGATGAACACCCAGAAGTGCATTTCTGCCATCCCATGCATCTGGTATATAAACTGTGCTGCAAAAATTGCAGAGATCCCACTTAATACATACTGATAGAGGTTTGAATCGGGCAGCATCTTCTTTGTGGTGTAGTATGCTACCAGGCATAAACCACCAACTGCGAAAGCCACTAGCCACGTGTCGTAAAAAAGGGCAATGAATATTCCGAATAAAAACATGGCCAGCAGTAGCCCTTCATTCACTTTGTTTGCGAGCGAAAAGATCCCCTTCATGAGATTCTTCAACTCGCTTTCACTGAGCTTGTCATCACTCAATATGTGGCCGGCGTGGAGTTCTGATGTGTTCATTGCTTTGATGAGGTTTCAGCTATTGGGAGACTACAGCCATATGAATTCGTAGCCAGTTCATTGAATATTGGCGGTTCTCTTTTCGCAACCAATGAGTCGAGTGCCATTTGCACAAAGTTGCTCTCCTTATTGGTGCAGTACCTGGATCGGTTGTAATTCCCTCGAAAGTACAATCCATTGGAAGCCTGGATAATTGCCGCTTGGGGGGTCGAATAGACACCACATGCCTTGGCCAGTTTCTTGCCGCTATCAACAACGATAGTCACGTCGCTATTAATCAATCCCTTCGCAGGTTCAATCTTTTCTTCACTGTCGACAACCACGTAGAAATCGATCTTGTCGCTATAGTCTTTATTGAGGGCACGAAAATGCTTGAGGTTGAACCTGGAGCAAGGACAATCGGGATTAAAGAAATGAAGCAGCTTCGGTTTTTTATGTTGTTGAGGAAGAAGAACTGTATCGTATTGAATAAGTTCTTCCGGCCGCACCACCTTGTAACCTACGGGCACGGGGGTGGGCATCAAATACTGCATCTCCTGATACCAGAAAATACCTACTATCGCCAGGAATATACCGGACAGGATAGCAATCAATGCGAATTTCTTCATGGGGTTTATTTCAAATCACTACAAATCTCTCAGCATACTTTTTGAACGCGTATGGACTTCCATCACAGTTGATTGGTTACAGGATTTCCAATTTTTCGTCCCTTAGAATGTGGGGTAACATCAATCGATGCTTGAACCACGTGCCGTTACAGAGCAGAAGGTCAAATACAGTGCCCTCCTTGCCATAGCGAGATTACCTTGATCAAGGCCCCGGATTATCCGAATAATGAGGGTCAGAAGGCGCTTCTAACCAATCAACTGAAGCCCTAGTGGGCTGGATCACAGGCAGATTAGTTTCAAATTGGGAAAGAGATTACCAGTCCGGCATAATAAATTTTGACTGCTTGGTGGGTACTTGCTGCGGCGCATTGATCATCAGATCGCTTACGGTAGGTGTCCACGCTGTAAAGGTTGCGCTTATGAACTCCGTTAAAGCTTTGAGATCACAATGAATATTTTACTTTATTAATTATCGCTGCCACAGGCGGCTTATGGCAATAGCAGATCTGTATAAACTTCCTCTTCCGACAGAAGCTGCAAATCAGGAGGCGCTAAATCGTTGGCGGAGTATTAACTTAAGTGCAATCGAAAATCGCCTTGGGAATTGTTAACTTTATTTTTTGAGAAATTCGGCGAACTTACTATCCATAGCCTCAAGAATAATCCCAGTATGATGAAGCTGTTTCATGAATCTTTCCCTTACTACCTCAACAACGACCGGAAAAATACCCTGCTGATCGTTGGCCATAGTGTTTTCGTCATTTTATTTCTGTTCATATTTCATCCAACTCACCTTGAGCATTTCAAAAAGATCATGGTGATCGGTGGCGTAATTTTTATTGTGCTTTATACAACGATAATCTGGCTGCCCAAAGTATTACCCGACTTCATTGATACCTTGAGCTGGACGATCGGCAAGTATATTCTGTTCACCTTGTTGCAATGCTTCATTATCGGATTAATCGCTCCGATCGCTATTTATTACCTGGGTCTTGCGCCCGATCCAGAGATGACGCTCTGGCAAATAGCTATGAACTTTCAGATAAGTATGCTTATGTATGGAAGCGTTTCAATTACATTAGTAACATTTGTCATCCGCAACGTTATGCTTAGAGCAAGCTTACGCAATGCCATCCAGGCGAATGTTGAGCTTGAGAAAATCCGTCAAATAAAAGATCAGGAAGTCTTTCCAGCAGCGTCAGCCAGTATCACCATTCATTCGGATACCAGTGAAACGTTGGATATACATCTGCCCGATCTGCTATATATAGAGTCGGATGACAATTACTCCACGGTCCACTGGATGAATGGTCATGGAATAGAGAAAAAAATGCTGCGGGTGAACCTCAAAAATGTTGAGGCCCAACTTGACAACGGTTTTATCGTCAGGTGCCATCGCTCCTTTATCGTTAATATCAATTCCATTACGCATGTGGGCGGGAATACCAACGGTTACAAACTTAGCATTCGTGACACAGAGATTACCGTACCCGTGTCACGCAGCAAGGGCAAAGTGGTCATTGATAAGATCCGCCAGATCAGAAATCTTGCGGAAATTCGTTAGTCGTTCACCCCGGAAACAACTCCGTTCTCTTCAGAAGCTCGCATTCCACGACAAATTCGCAGCCAATTTACCCATCCGTGATTTTTACCAGGCTAAAGTAGCCCGTTATACGTTCCTCGGGAAAAATAACCTATATGACCTTTTACCCGAAAAATACCCACAGGATTAAATTCTCCTTTTTGCTACTGCTTGCTTTAACAACTCTCGCCTTCCATCCCGTAGCCTACGCGCAAAAGACATCGCAAACCATCCGTGGCCGCATTACCGATGAAGTAACACAATCGCCCCTTGTTGGCGTGTCTGTCAGACTCGAAGGAAGCGAGGTCAACTCGCTGGGAAGCACCACCGATGAAAACGGCGATTACCGTATCGTTCAAGTCCCCGTGGGAAGGCAAACCCTTGTTGTCTCCTATATCGGATATGAAACACGTACCATCCCAAATATCGTTGTCACGGCAGGTAAAGAAGTAGTCCTGAACATCGGACTCCAGGAAAGCGTAAGCCAACTTTTAGAGATCACCATCACTGCTGATGCGCATAGCGACAAAACAGCGACGAACAATGACCTCGCGATGGTTAGTGCGCGGTCTTTTAATACCGACGACACTAAACGTTACGCAGGCGCCTTGGGAGATCCCTCGCGCATGGCAGCTAATTTCGCCGGCGTCGTGGGAGGTAATGATTCTCGAAATGATATCGTCGTTCGCGGCAATTCACCGATGGGTATGCTGTGGCAGCTTGAAGGACTTAATATCCCTAATCCGAATCACTTCGGTGCGCTGGTGAGCACCGGTGGACCCGTGAGCATGTTAAACAATAACAATCTCGATAAATCGGACTTCATGACCAGTGCGTTTACTGCACAATATGGAAATGCAACGGCCGGAGTATTTGATCTTAGACTTCGGGACGGAAATAATGAAAAGACGGAGTTTTTAACACAGATCGGATTCAATGGTTTTGAGGCGGGCGCAGAAGGCCCTGTCACTAAAAAATCGGAAGCATCCTATCTCGTGAGCTACCGGTATTCGACGCTAGGAGTTTTTAAAGCTCTGGGCATTGAGTTCGGTACAGGAAGCAACACACCGTTATATCAAGACCTGAATTTTAAATTATCATGGCCCACTAAAGGCAACGGAAAATTCTCTGTGTTTGGGCTTGGCGGAATCAGTGAAATAGACTTGCTCGGCAGCGAAGCCGATCTGGATAACGACAACTCACTCTATGGGAGTGAAAACTCCGACGGCTATCCGCGATATCGCACTGGCATCGCAGGCATGTCTTATGAACGAACGGTATCTGATCGGACATTCATCAGGATGGTAGCCGGAATCAGCCACACCAATGAATCCTTTACCAGTGACTCGCTCGTGCGGAACGAGCAACAGGACGTGATCGCGAAACATTTGTGGCGCGAAGCGGAATATGGGACAACAAAGTATGCTGTCAATTTTCTGACCCGTACAAAGTTCAATAGCAAAAACAGCATTACATCGGGATTTAGTATTGACTTCACTGATTTCGACTTGTACCAACGTGATCTTTTTGCCAATGTGGGTCGTGATACCGTGCGCCTTGATATTGCTGACCAAACGGCAATCTATCAACTCTATTCAACGTGGAAACATCGGTTCAATGAACATTGGTCTTTTCAGACGGGTATGCATGCACAATACTATGATCTGAATGAACAGTGGGCGGTTGAGCCACGTATCGGTTTGCAGTTTGTTCCAGGTGATGGCAGACAGGTTATCAGCCTGGGTTACGGCACGCATAACCAGGTTCAGAACATTACTACATCTTTTATGCAGAGCCGGTTTGGCGACCAAACCTTGTTAACAAACAAAGAACTTGATTTCACCAGCAGCAATCATTTTGTGCTTACGTATGACTGGAGCATCACTGAAAATCTTCGGCTAAAGGCAGAGACGTATTACCAATCGCTCAGCAATATTCCCGTAGAGCAACGTGCCTCTTCATTCTCAGCCTTGAACACAGGTATATCGTTTGTCCCGTCTAGTCGGGATAGTCTCGTAAACAAGGGAAGAGGAAATAACTATGGACTTGAACTAACACTTGAGAGGTTTTTTAGTCACGGATTTTACTCCCTGATCACGACCTCGATTTTTAACTCGCGCTATGAAGGAAGCGACGGCGTCGAGCGAAACACCGCGTACAACACAAACTACGTACTGAATGTGCTCGCTGGAAAGGAATGGACCTTGCGTAAGAACCGCTTTTTCTCTCTGAATCTGAAGCTTACCACGATTGGTGGTCCTTACCTTACACCGATCGACTTCGAAGAGTCCCAGGCACGTGGACGAACGGTGTACAAAGAGAGTGAGGCGTTCAGCGAGCGGCAAAGTGCTTACCTGAGATCAGATCTGCGTGTATCCTATCGCAAGGAATATGTGAAAAGCTCCCTGGAAGTGTCGATTGATTTTCAGAACCTCACCAATCAGCAGAATGTGTTTTCTCAAAGCTATAATCCGAGAACAAACGCTATTGTGACGCAATATCAGCAGTCATTCTTTCCCGTGCCATATGTAAAATTTACGTTCTAAGCAGTCAATCTGAGAAATGTTTAAGATTGTTCATTGTTTTTGTGTGAATAAATAGGCTCCATGATTTACCTTAGCCTTGCACCACATGGACCTTAAGGTCCGTTGAGCCATGGCCGACAAAAAAGATATTGATTTTATTTATACTACCCTCGACAAAATATTCCGGTTGGCCATAGGGGAGAATGCTGATTACAGCGGCGCGATGTACAATGGCGATTTTACATTGACGCTTGAAGAAGCCCAACACGCCAAACATAAGTTTGTTGCAGAACAACTGAATATCAAAAAAGGAAGTCGTGTGCTGGAGATGGGTTCCGGTTGGGGACCGTTCTTAAAATTTGCTACCGAGGAAAAACACGCTAAAGTAATAGGCCTAACGCTTTCTGACGGTCAATACAATTCGTGTGTCAAACACGGCTTTGAAGTATACATAAAAGATTGCCGCCAAATTAATATTAATGACTTTGGAGAATTCGAAGCCGTCGTGTCTATTGGAGCCTTCGAGCATTTTTGTTCTTTGGAAGATTACAAAAAGGGAAAGCAAGATGAAGTCTACTCCAATTTCTTCAAAACTGTGGCGGATGTATTGCAGGAGAAGGGAAGATTTTTTCTGCAAACAATGACTTTTACAGAAAAGATGGCTCAGTCATCTGGACTTAACATCGACGCCGATAAGAATTCTGACAGCTACCTTCTCGCTTTGGTAGCACAGCACCACCCAGGTTCATGGCTCCCCTACGGTTATGATATGATTGTGAGGAATGCCGCGCCATTTTTTAAGGTTGTCAGCGTAAGCAGCGGAAGGGAAGATTATGTTGAGACCATCAAACAATGGAGAAAACGGTTAAGAACCTTCAACTTGAGAAAATACGGTTTGTACCTTAATTTTATAGGAAAATTGATAGTAAGCAAAGATTTCCGGCACCTGCTCAATGTCTTCCAGATCAGCCCGATAATGCGCTGCTTCGAGCGTGACTTGATGAATCATTACCGTATCGTTTTTGAGAAGATCTAGTTGTAACACCATACAAAATAAAAAAGAGCCACGCGTTTCGCGTGGCTCTTCGATGTTTAGGTTAATGATCTATCGACCATAGATATTATTCCGCCGACATAACATTGTCTTTCGATTTGCGAGACTTGGATGGTGATGTAGCTTTTCTGATCTGTCTTTTCATCTCAGCTTTTAAGTCAGTGCGCAATGCCTTGGCAGCCCTGGAAATTGCCTTTCTGGTTTTGCGCGAAGGCTTAGTGATTTTCAGATCCTGAACTACTGCTGTTAATACTTTGTCTACAGTGGATTTGATCTCTTCTTTTACGGTTTTTTTCATAGTTATCATATTAGAGGGAAACGCCAAGGTAGGGATGTTATTCGAATGTTATTCGAATGTTATTCGACTTAACAGAAACTTAATATTGAGCACAAAAAAGGCTGTTTTAGGGGTAAAAACGCAAGATCTCTACCACTTGACCTTATTACCTTCTTTTCAGATTCAAGCCCTGAGGAGGTCTGATATATATCTCAAAAGTAGCCGCAAACCCTGAACCGTTAACCGCTGTGAGCCCTTCAGGAAGCCTGGTGCTAAGGTTTTGCCTGTAGCCTGCAAAGATCTCTGCTCCCATAAAACGAGTGATCTGTTTATTATAGGCAACACCCATATCGACGTCGATCCGCCGGAAAGCCTCAGGGCTGTTACCATTCGGACCATTAATGAAATACGTCCTGGTGACCGCTTCAGTCTTTAAATACAAAATGTCGGAAGACGTAAGATTATGCCTCCAGGCAATTTTGTGCGGCAGACTCATCTCAATGCCCCATTTGGATGAAAAATCATAGTTGTAAACGAACACGGGAAGCACCAGAAGCGAATTGCTTTTATTCACCATGAGACCAAAACCAATCTCTTTGTTCATTGATTTCTTCTTAAGATATACCGTCGAAAACGTATAGGTGAACGGGATCCTGGCATTTGGACCGGCATTTACATTTCCACTGCGACTTACGCTCGCGGTATTGATCAGCCATGAAGTGCTGTCCAGTTTGATACACGACTTCAGGTCGAGTCCTACGGATCTTAGCCTCCAGTTTGACAATTGATTCATTCCATCATCAGATGGTCCCCTTAGCTCGAGTTGCTCTGTGCGATAATGTGGTGCCAACGCCAGCGCAAATCTCGACCGCATGACCACAGGGATCCATGCCTTGAAATACATGTCTTGCTGCGTGTAGGTCCTTGCATCTGAGTTAGCGAATTGATAAATCCTCCCGGGAGCATGCGTTGTCTTAATGGTGATCCATTTCATTGGCGCCATTCCGGGAAGGCCAGGGGTAACATCCTGGCAACGGGCGGTGTTGCCAAGGATGGTTAACTGGATGAATGTCAGTAAAATAATCGTGCGCACGCGTGTTGTTGTTATATAGGCAGGTTGGAGATGGTCTTTCTATTGGCTTCAGCCGCGTTTTGGTCTTTTATTTCAAATAAACGAGGAGATTCTGGTGACATTCTGTTTTTTATCAAGCGCGGAAAAAATCAAAGAATTCATCCCGTCCGCGCTCTAGTTGCAATTTTCAGTCCATTTCTGCTCCCTCCGGATCAATTCTGCACCACCATCGTAAACTTATTCCTGTATTCGCGCGGCGTCAGTCGGGTATGGAGTTTGAACAGGCGCTGAAAAGAGCTGATATCATTATACCCTACGTTCCAGGTTATCTCTGAAAACGTTTTGTTGGTAGTTTCAAGGAAACGTTTGGCATTTTCGATACGCACACGCTGAAGATATTCCAGCGGTGAGTCTCCTGTGGCATGCTTGAATCTTCGTACCAGGGTACGGCGGCTTAACGCAGACTGATCCATTAAGACATCCACAGTTAGCGGCGAGGCAAAATGAGCTTCAATCCATTCCTGGACCTTGACGATCTCCTTGTCGCCATGAGCCCTGGGTGTACTGAAGATCAAATAAGGTGTCTGAATTCTTCTTCCCGAATCGATAAGGAAGATCTTGGAGCAGTATGTTGCCACTTCCAGAGACCCATACTTTGCGACTATGTATAAGGCCAGGTTTGCATACGCAGTAACACCCGCCGCCGAAAGTATATCGCCGCCATCGATGATAATTTTCTCAGGCTCCAGGCGAATATCCGGATAACGTGCCCGGAAGAATTCCTTCAGGCTCCAATGGGTTGTTGCACTTTTGCCTTTAAAAACACCAGCCTCAGCCAGAAATAAATTACCATTGCAGGCAGCTGCCAGTGTGGTTCTCCTTTTATGCTGCGCACTCAACCACGTTATGATTTTCTTTCCGTGGCTGATGGTCTCCAGAGGTTCGGCAAGAAATCCTGGAACGTAGATCATATCGAACTTCGATGTCAGCCGGATTGATGAGGATGGGATCATAGGATAGTTTGTAAAACTGTTTACTGCCTTGCCACTTTCCGTGAGTATCGTAATCTCAAATAACTTTTTCTTGCTGTGGATCCGTATGTTCGCCAGTTCCAGGATGTCGATTAGCCCGACGATCATGGAGGCGGTACAGTTTTCATAAGCTATGATTCCCAGTTTCATAATTTTTTTACTGTTCGATTGAAGTTCAGGCAGTAAGCTCTTTAAAACATACCGTTGCTGTGAGCCTGTTTCGCAGGTATCTCCTGCAAGACATCCCAGTGCTCAACAACCTTACCTGAATCTACACGAAATAGATCAAAGAATGCAGTCGGTTTCCCAGCCAGCTTACCTTCAGAAAGAACCAAAACAAAATTGCCTTCACCAAGTACGTTGTGGATCTTCTCGATCTGGAGGGTGACACCATTTTTTTGCAACTCCGTTATACCTTTCACTAAGCCCTCAACCGAGTTATCGATGAGCGGATTGTGTTGAATGATATCCGGATGATAGTACTCCAATATTTTATCAAACTCGCCTTTAACAAGCACCGTTTCAACGAATGATTTTACCAGTATTTTGTTTTCAGTCGTTTTTGACCTGTCCTTAACGTCATAGGCGCCATCAACAAGTGTATGTCCGTTAACTGTTTTATCCGGATGGTCCATAATCCCGCTCCAATGCTCTGCGGCAAGTCCATCCTCAAACCTGAAGATCTCGAACATAGCCTTACGGTTGGGCCATCTTACATCATGATGGAGTACGACGAATTCACCATCCTCAAAACACCTTACATTCTTAATTACGGGTGCGGGGATCTCTCCGGCTTTGATTTTAGAAAGTAAACCGAGAAGTCCCGCTCTTCCATCGGGAATACCCGGCGTATGCTGGATGTAGTCTTCTCTCACAAGTTTTTCAATAGTGTCGAAATCCGTGGCTTGAACCGCCTTGTTAATAGCCGCTGCTTTTTCTGTGTTTTTCATTTTTTTAAAATTAAGGGTTTGACATTTTGCTAAACCACCATGGAGACTTATTACAATAGTCATTGCTGTGAGAAGATTGTTTTTCATTTCCTTGTGTGTTTTAGCATGGACAAACCTACCATGAAGTATTGCACGGCGCAGTTGGCATTTCGGACAATAACTATGCGATTTATGCCATTTGAAAATTGGTGGTGGACATGATCTTGGGACTGGACAATTAACGCTCAGGTGTTCTTAGGAAGAATCGTTGATGACTATTTAAAAAATTGCCGATGAACTTGATACCCGATCAATTTCCTCATTACTTTTCCCCGAAACGACTTTGGAAAGAGGGCGTTGATTCAAAATAAGTCCCACAAGAAAACCATAGGCAAAGTTTGAGATCCCCACTTCAAACCCATGTCCGATCCTAATGACTAAGGGCATATATTCATTAACGGGAATCAGCGGTGCTATTCCACCGAGGATGGAGAAGAGAATACCAAGAATTGCCGCTTTCACGATGTGCGTCGACGAGTGCGTTCGAAGGAAAAGTATTGCAACCGCAGAAAAAATAAAACCTCGTATTACCTGTACCAGAATGATGAGCCCAAAGGGTGGGATCTTACCCGCATAAAATTCCATCAACTCGGGAAGGGTTTGCTGAAGTATTATTCCCGCCGCTACGTATACAACAATGTACAACAATACGCATAACAGGATTCTCCCGGTCCAGGTGCCAATACTGCGCGACACATATGCATGTTGCTTATTACGATGGGGTACATGATAAAAAAACAGCAGACACCCACAAAGCACGGAGAACTTGAAAAATCCGTGTAACAAACCACCAATAGTTTCAGGGACATCCGTTACGTTGAAAATGATAGCTTCTATCATGATGTTGAAACTACCGATCCCAAACGCTATGACAAACGTTGATAGGGCAAGCCTGGCACCCGACAAAGCTGACCGGGATACATAAAGCATGAGTGCCCCTGTCAGGAGAAGGTTGGATAATAATATCCAGCCATATCCTGCGAGGCTGGTACCCGAGAATACTGCATTCCAGGTAGTTTCGGCGAGCGTGACGATCACTGAAGTGATGATCAGGATGATAATGTGCCTGCGTGTCATGGTCTTATTTCTTTTTTGAACGATATGTCCTGATAACTTTTTGTACCCATTTGAGCGTGTTTGTATACGATGATATGCCATGCTCGAAGGCGAGTCTTCCACCCGTGGGCATGTTGATGGATTCATTCTGATAGAATTCCTCCAGTTCGTTCAGATAGGCTTTCGTCGTAATCTTCAGGGAATCCAGGAATTGTAGCTGTCTTGCCGTGGTTCCCAAACCATCCATGAATGCACAACGCAACACGATGATGTGAATATGCTTTGCAACGTCGTCTTTCGTGACGGGCTGGAGTATCCAATCTGTGAGAGCCATGGTACCCTTGCCGGTGATCTCAAAAGCTTCCTGTGATTTACCTGTGACCTTCTTTCGTTTTACCAATTGAAGTCTGAGAAGCCTTTTGAGCGCGGGATAAATTGTGCCCGGACTGCTGCTGAAGCTACCAAGCGCGGTTCTCTCGAATACCAATCTGATCCTGTACCCGGTTAACGGTGAACCCTTGATGAGTCCGAGGATTGCATAGTCAATATGTGTTATTGTTGAATTTAAGGCCATAGTCCAATTTAGTACGAATCGTACTAAATTCAAAGTGGCCATTAGATGCCTTTGAATTTTTTGTCAACAATCAATTAGTGGCTGTCCTAGGAACAACCTCTGTGACTTATCTGCAATTCTCATTTTCTTTAAATCCAATTTCACAGAGCTTCTCAGAGGAATGCGCTGAGTTTCGGTGAGAAAAATACCGTTGAGTTTAAAGACCAGACGCACCTTTTCCCGGTCTATCATTCGGTATAGAACTTAAACTGTTACATCACAACCAGGGCTGGTCACTTTTGTGCTTTCTTCTTGCGGTAATAGTATTCGAGGGATTTTACGTTGCTTCCGCAATCGGCCATACTGCACCAGCGGCGCTTTCCGTTCTTCGTGGTGTCGAGAAAGATCCAGCCACAATTCGGACACTCCTTTATCCTGGTCAGCTTATCGGAAAGAAGCAGGTCGTAGGCGGACTTAATGATAGGAGCAGTAACACAATACAGGTTATTGGAATCAAAGGTCCACCGTTCAACAAAACGATCTTTTTGAATTGATAATTCAAGAAACGAAAGGTAGCGTGACGCCAGTTTGTTGAATGCCTCAAGGGTGACCTGTTTTACTTTCTGCTGCTGACTAAGTGGCCTGAACACCGAATAGAGAGTTGAACGGATATTTAACGCCTCAGAAAAGAATTCCTTTGCCTTTTTCTCATTGGATTCCCCTGCCTTGTCCAATGTTGAAAGTTCCGCTGTGTCAATGATCCTGGCTTTCCTGGCCCAGTAGATGAGATCCTTGAAATCACGGAGATTATCCCGGCCATCTTCTTTCAACCTGTCAGGTACAGTATTGAGAAAATCGAAGCACAGTACGCCTCCATCCAGGCGCATTTGATCGATCGTTGGATTCCTCACCGTCACTTCCAAATGTAAACATTTATACCGCGTCATCAATATCGATAGTAAAAAATACTTTACCATCTATTTCATTTTTAAAGGTAAAATATGATATTACTATCTAATTTGATTTAGATGGTAAAATTAAACTTTGCACTGGCTATTTTTCTGGTCATCGATTATGCATCAGCTCAATCACCGAACCCGTTTCGTCCGTCAAGAACCGAGGAACGGATCGATGTGGATGGTTATCTCGATGAGGCGGCGTGGGATGAGGCTCAAACACTGACCGATTTCATACAAGGTTTTCCGCAGATAGGGAGCAAACCGTCGGAAAGCACGGAGATGCGCGTATTATACAATGACGACTTCCTCTACATCGGTATTATCGCTCACGACTCATCAGCGTCAAAAATCATTGCTACAGGACTTGAGCGTGACGTTTACTACAGCAGCGATGATCATGTTTGTGTTACGCTCGATACCTACAACGACAAGCGTCAGGGGATTTTGCTAGCAACGAATGCACTGAGCGCCCGCTTTGACGAAGAGATCTTTGACAATGGGAATAGCTTCAATTCCGCTTACAATACGTTTTGGGACGTTCGTGTCACAAGAAATGAATTTGGCTACACTGTCGAATTTCAGATACCCTTTTCTTCTTTAAGATTTCAGCCCGCACCCGAGGTAGTGATGGGAATTAAGATCGTAAGATACATCAAGCACAGAAATGAATACGACATTTTCCCAGCCTCGGATGTTATGGTTGCCAATGCTGTCTGGAGGATAAATAACTGTCAGGAAACAATTTTCTCTGACCTCAGAGCAAAAAAACCATTTTACCTGATACCCTATGCGAAGGCAACATATCAGGAAGTCAAAAGCTGGAACCACGGTACGTCTCAGATGGCAACCAAAAGAGAATTTATGCACAGGAATAATTTCAGCACACGATCCGGTCTTGATAAAGTCCTCAGCAATATAGGGTTTGATGTCAAGTACGGGCTTAGTAAAAATTTCACACTCGATGCAACGGTCAACACTGATTTTGCACAGGCTGAAACAGATAACCGTATCCTCAACTTCACGCGTTTCGCCATTAACTTCCCTGAAAAGCGAAATTTCTTTCTCGAATCGAAGGATTATCTCGGTTTCACTACAGGTTCAGGGATGCTATTATTTAATTCCAGGACGATCGGGATAGAAAAAGGAAACATTGTTCCCATCATCGGCGGACTGCGCCTAACGGGTAAGGGAAATGGTCTCCAGATTGGCCTCCTTGATCTGCAAACAAGTAGCGTCGACGAACTTCAAATCGATCCGCAGCATTTCAGCGTTCTGAGGTTCAGAAAGGATATATGGGGTAATGGCAGCTATGTAGGGGGCATAATTACCAACAGAGTGTCTACCCGCGGCAGTAGGTTCAACAATCAGACTTTCGGTCTGGACTTGTTCAAGCGGTTCAAGGACAACAGATGGGTAACCGGGGTAAACATGGGCGTAACAAATGATAAAAGCGTGCACGGGTATTCCAAGGAAAGCGCGATGATCAATCTCGTCCTTTCGCGTGTATCTGCGCTCGGATACAACCAAAATACATCCGTCGAATACACAGGTAAAAACTTTAAGCCTCTGAGCGGATTTGCGGCTGACTCTGCCTATGTCATGTTCAACACAAGCAATGGCTGGATCTGGAAATGGAAGAATTCGCAAAACAGGAACCAATACTGGCTCACGCAAAACATATTTTACAAATACAGGACCATCAATCGTACGCATGAGTCGATGTACGCGGACCTGGAGATTGGAAATTCTTTCACCAATGGCTCGACTATTATCCTCACGCCCTTGACAGGAAGGGAATATTTACCGTATGATTGGAATTTCAGCAATGATATCACTATTCCATCCGGATACTTTAACTATACAGGCATCAAAGTGCGTCATGACAGCAAGCAGACAAAACAGTTGAATTACTACATGACGGGAGAGGTCAGTGGCTTTTATCGGGGGACGCGCTGGAACTTCGTGCTGAATGGATATTATGCACTTAACAGGAACTTTAGGGTAACGTATAAGTACGAATTCAACTCATTTCAGTTTCCCCGCAACTTCTCACCTTCGGAGGATCCTACTTATAACTCCAGCCTGATTGCAGCGGGTCTGGCCTTCACGCAGTCCATATATTTTTCCGCGAAAGCGTTACTGCAATACGATAACATCTCCAGGACCTTTGGAAGTAACTTCAGGATACGTTTCAATCCAAAAGAAGGCACAGATTTATTCATCGTTTATAATCCGAGGATCAATACCGCGTTTCCCAACGCGGACCGCAGTGTTGTGGATCAGCAGACTATCATTATAAAATTCTCTAAAGCGCTGGTAGTTAGTCGTAAGTCCTGAGTCCTTAGTCCTGAGTTACTGTCAACTAAAGTAAATTGGTTTTTGTCTGAACTTGAGCAGGAAGTACTAAAGACTAAGGACTAAGGACTAGAGCTCTTCTTGTTCAAAATATAAACCGCTGCGATTCCCAACAAGCCTCCAAAAATAGTATCGAGCTGCGGGGCCTCTCCAAGAAATAACCAGGAGCCTAAAGCCGCTGAAAAGGGCACCAGAAATATAAAGCTGCTGGCTCTTCCTGCTCCGATCCTCGCAGTGGCAAAAAAGTAGAATGTGGTCGCCAGCGCAGTGACTATCGTAGCGCTGAAAAACATATTGAGCCAGAAAGTCGTGTCTCCTTTCAGCACGGTGCCCCAAACATCATGAACCCCAGCTGCAACAAACATGATCGCGGAACTTATTGCGTACATGTAAAAGCTAAAAGTCAATGGTTCGCCATATCGAGTCGACCGTGAAGTAAAAACACTCAGTATCGCCCAGCTGAAGCTTGCAAATAAGAAGTAAATATTTCCGGCGTTGAGAATATCTGCAGGTGATGTTAAGACCCTCAGCAAGATTACGCCGGCAGTCAATCCAAGAAGCAAACCTATTGCTTCATTCCTGGTCGGCTTTCTTCTGGACATTATCAGCATGATGGCATACGATATGATCGGATTGAGCACGGTGACAAGAACCCCTCCCGCTCCTGCCTTTCCCGTAACAAGTCCTCTGAAGAACAGAAAGGTATATGCAGATATCATAATAGAGGCCATGATCAGATCAAAGATCCCGCTTTTATCGATCGTTAGTTTAGAACGAAGAACAGGCAGTATCGCGACTAGAGACAGAAATGTAAAGAAGAATCTAAGAAACGAGATCGTCATCGGCGTTCCATAGGATGCGAGTACTTTTCCAGAGACCCAGCTGAAGCCCCAGCACGTCATGCTAAGGATCATGCCGAGAAGGAAAAGTTTATTGGTTTGATTCGATTGCTCCTTCATGGATCGGATAAGGCTGTAATATATTCATCCTTAGATTGACAACGAAGAAACTTTTTGAAGACATACAATGCAAACCATTGCGTATCTTAACCGCGATTGAAATAAAATCCTATGACCTATCTGCCTTCGATCAGGATAGTCATCAAATCAGTTGTCCTTACCCTGCTGATCATGGTCAGTTATTTTACGGGGCTGGGGCTGAGTTTGAAGCTGAATCTTTCTGACCACTACATCAGTGGTATGTGGTGTGCTGTTTCGGCCATCGTGGTCTTCGACGATCTACGCGAAAATGTAAAGCTGTTGCTTAAGAACCGGCTCCTTGGAACGTTGATAGGATCGGTGTTGTGCGTGTTGTGGATATACCTCATTAAAGATGCCATCATATCCATGTGCATATCACTGATATTGGTCTCACTGTTCATAAACCTGTTGAAGCTTGACGGCGCGCTGAAGATTGCGTGCACGACTGTCTTGATCGTAAGTATTTCAACTCATGGAGCGCCATTCTCCCAAATCTGGCTCAATGCACTAATGCGATTTATTGAATCAGCCCTGGGAGGGCTTCTTTCGCTGATCGCTACGGTCTTAATGGGTCAATCCAAATTGTTCAAAGAGAGTCCCGAGGAAGGCTGACCTGTTAACGTAGGGCAAGACTGCTGAACAAGTGTAAAATATACTCAATATTTGTTGTGAATCTTCCACACATACAACAAGCATCCATCAATCACCCGCCACATTTTATCATAATCCGCTGTAGCCTGACCGATATGCATGGCTAACTGACCTTGTTTTTTTCTTGGTATGAATTTCAATCAGTTTGTTCATAACTAAACCATCAAAACTATGTTACGCTGGGCTGCTATATTTCTTGTCATCGCAATTATCGCGGGTATTTTTGGCTTCGGAGGAATTGCTGAAGGTGCCGCAGGCATCGCCAAGGTATTATTCTTCATTTTCCTTGCAGGGCTCGTTATTGTACTTGTCTTTGGTGCCTCTATCTTCAAGAAGTAGCGCGCCTATGAAACCACGTCAAACATGAAAAATACAGGATATCTGCTGACGGTGGCTATAGTGTTAATGACCATAACTAATACATGGTCTCAGGTTAATCTAACGGTAACTGTTCAGAATATCAAGAACAACAATGGTGATATTCTGGTGGGACTATACGATAAAGCTGCAAACTTTCCGCGCCATGTAATGGATGGAAAGGTTGTCAAGGTCACAGAGAATGAAATGAAGGTCATCTTCGAGCATTTAAAACCTGGCAATTACGCTGTTAGTGTACTTCACGATGAAAATCAAAACAAAGATCTCGATCAGGGAAGACTCGGCATTCCCAAGGAAGGTTTTGGTTTTTCAAACAATGCCATGGGTATGGTCGGTCCGCCATCCTTTAAGAAAGCACGGATCAACGTGTCCGCGTCTCAGGATACGGATATCACCATCAAAATGAAATACATGAAGCACCGTTGACAGGTGAACAAAATTGTATCAAAATCGGACGGCTGTCACCTGTTCTGTTTATGTAATTAGCTGATAGTTAGTCAAATGTACCTGGCATTGCCTTAGCAGGTCCTTCTGCTTACGAGAGACTACCATGCTAAAAAACTACTTCATTGTTGCGCTAAGAAATTTTTGGCGGCATAAGATATTTTCGATTATCCACATCACAGGACTATCTGTCGGGATAAGCGCCTCACTGGTCATATTTCTCATCGTCAAATACGAATTAAGCTTCGATAAGTTTCAACCCGATGGTGACAGGATCTATCGCGTCGTTATGGACATGAGCTTTAACGGAGTTGGTGGACACAGTGCCGCAGTACCGGCGCCGTTAGCCTCCGCGATCAAGGAGGAAGTAAGTGGTGTGGCGGCAACTGTACCTGTCATGCAGTTTCAAGGTGACGCCCTTGTAGATGTTAGTGTGCTACCCGCCAACAATACCAAACCTGTAGTTTTCAAAAAGCAATCGGAGGTAGTGTTCACCAATTCGGAGTATTTTGAGTTATTGCCTTTCGAATGGATTGTCGGATCAAAGACTGAAGCGCTCAATCTCCCGTTCGCTGTCGTGCTTACGGAAAGTCGCGCAAGGACATATTTTCCGGGCATTCAACTAAGCGATATTACAGGAAAGGAAATTGTCTATAACAAAGACCTTCGTGTGTTGGTCACAGGGGTCGTCAAGGACCTCAATGAAATTTCAGATCTTACTTCGCGGGAATTTATCTCCTATGCAACGATAGCAAAGACGGGCCTCCAGGATAATTTTATGATGAATATCTGGAATGACTGGATGGCTTATTCAAAAACATACGTTAAGCTGAACGAATCGAATGACAAGCCTGGTGTGGAGAGACAATTGAATGATCTTTTAAAAAAATATAGCAAGGATGCCAGTCATGATCCGAAGAACGCAAAGGCCTTTGCACTTCAGCCATTGAAGGATATACATTTCAATTTTAATTATTCAGGCTTCGGCCAGCGGACTGCAAATAAGTCAACATTGTACGGTTTGGTGGCTATTGCTACATTCTTATTGGTTTTAGGTTGTATTAATTTTATTAATCTCAGTACTGCTCAGGCGACAATACGCGCAAAAGAGATCGGGATCCGAAAGACGATCGGCAGCTTGAAAAAACAACTGATCGTTCAGTTTTTGCTTGAGACTTCCTGCATTACCACCATGGCAACCGTTGTATCGGTAAGCATGACACCTTTTCTGCTGCAGGTTTTTGCCGATTTCATTCCCGCAGGCCTGTCATTTGATCTCGTCCAGGACCCTTCCGTTTGGTTGTTTCTGACTGTGCTCACAGTTATTGTTTCGCTATTTTCCGGATTCTACCCTGCGCTTGTGTTATCAGGATTAAAACCAGTGATGACGTTAAAGAATATCCTAGTCACGGGATCAACGCGCAGCAGCAGTTTGAGGAAAGTATTAACGGTGTCACAATTCATGATCGCTCAATTCTTCATCATTGCGGGGTTCATGGTCAGCAAGCAAATTCATTATTCCTTGAATAAAGATCTCGGCTATCGAAAGGAGGCTATTCTCAATTTCGAGATACCACGTGATACCGTTGCGGACCATCGTCAGCATCTGCTGAACAGCATATCGCAATTATCAGGAGTTCAGCTTGTGAGCACAGGCTTTCTTCCGCCCGCTATGGAAGGTGGAGCTTACAGTAATATGTCATACAACAATGGTAAGGAAGAAATCAAAGTCCCTGTTCAGATCAGGTGGGGCGACCCTAACTACTTAAGGCTTTATAATATCAGTATCCTGGCTGGAAGAAATATTCGTGAGGGAGAAAACATTCAGGAGATCCTCGTCAATGAATCTTATGCAAAGGCACTTGGTTTCCAGGACCCTGTGGAGGCGATCGGTAAAGAGCTTAACACAAGCGACAGCAGGATATCTGTTGTAGGAATTATGCAGGACTTCCATGAAGGTTCTCTCCGCATGCCCATTGGGCCGCTCGCATTTAAGGCCAGCTCGACTGGTAATTTTTTCCATGTTGCGTTATCTCCTGATAACAGCGAATGGCAGGAAGTCATTCATGAAATTACATTAGCCTTCCGCGAGATCTATCCCGAGCAGGAATTAGAGATTAGGTTCTTTGACGATACGATTGCCAGATTCTATTTGCGGGAGCAAAGCACTTCAAAACTTTTGAAATGGGCAATGGGTCTTTCCTTGCTCATTAGTTGTCTGGGCCTGGTGGGGCTTGTAATATATACTTCTGAAACGCGCAGGAAAGAGATTGGCATCAGAAAGATATTAGGAGCATCTGTCAGAACGATTGTATCAATCCTTTCTTTGGAGTTTATTCAACTGGTTATTGTTGCATTTGTATTGGCAGCCCCCGTTGCCTGGTTCGCTGTTGATAAGTGGCTGGAGGGATATGCTTATAAGACCTCCATTAGTTGGTGGATCTTTGTATTGAGCGGATTATTTCTTGTGGTCGTCGCTATGCTCACACTTTCTTTTCAGACAATCAAAACGGCCAGAAGCAATCCAGTGTCCAGTCTCAGATCAGAATAACCCAATAGGTAAATCTCGTGGGATATCCAACTATTATCTCGCAGATATCTAATCCTGCTTGTTGAAAGATTTTCCGTCCTTATCAAAGAAGTGAAAACTTGAGACCTGACCGTCACGTATTTCGACGGCGTATTCGTCTTTCTTTTTTGTGTTTATAAAAGGTCTTCGCTCCTTTAAAATCATTTCCCGCGACAGCGCGTTTTACGCCCTCAGGTACTTGAGCGGAAGTGATCTTTACCATATCCTCAAGCATATTCCTTTGGATCTCCTTTGTGGATTGCTTTACAGAAGGGTCATCCTGAACAACAGGAAGTTTGACAGTATCACTCTGCGCGTTGGCAACTACAACCAGAAAAAGCAGGGCTATAATAATTGATATGATCGTTCTCATGACAGTTAATTTTCTGTAAAGAAGCGCAAAACTGTGCCAAAGCACTTGGTTTTAGGGACATCTCTGCAGCGGGATTTTAGCGTTCTTTTCCGGACTCAAAGTAGCTTGTTTGTCTGCAAGGGAAATTATTCCACGCTTCTGTGTATAAAGGTGCATGACCGTTATCATCTCTGGGGTATGAACCCTGCTGCATTTCGTTGTGAAAGTATAGTCCCGGAAGATTGAATTTTAATTCATAAAACAGTGGCACACATTTTAGGTGCCTTGCTGAAAGATTTATCGATGCAGAAACAGGGAAAGACAAAAAAACTTCGCAAGTTTCAATCGCAGCCAAGACCCGGACGTCAGGCCGAAATGAAGCCCGTTCCTCAGTCAACTCCAAAGGACCATAGATTAGGAAAGCTAAATGGGAAGGTTGCCCTCATCACTGGTGGCGATAGTGGTATTGGAAGAGCTGTTGCTGTTCTTTTCGCGAGTGAAGGCGCCATGGTTGCCATCGCTTACCTGAACGAGCATGAAGATGCCAATGAGACGAAGCGCCTCGTGGATGAGCATACCGAGTGCCTTATTATTGCAGGTGACCTTAGCAAAGAATCTCATTGCAAGAGCGTAGTAAAGAAGGTTATGGCCCAATTTGGAAAGCTCGATATATTGGTGAATAACGCAGCATTGCATTACGAAAGTACGAAGCTCGAAGATATTACGTCGGCACAGCTGATGAAGACATTCTCCACGAATTTCTTTCCCTACTTTTGGGTTAGCCGCGCCGCAGTTCCTCTTATGAAGAAAGGGAGTTCAATAATCAACACTTCTTCTGTAACAGCGTATAGGGGTAGCGATAGCCTGATAGACTATGCGTCGACCAAGGGTGCGATTGTGTCCTTCACGAGAAGTTTGTCTTCAAACCTTGTAAAGAAGGGTATAAGAGTCAACGGCGTGGCGCCAGGACCAATATGGACACCGTTGATCGCATCATCTTTTAAACCTAAAAAGATAGCGAAATTCGGAAGTGACGTGCCCATGGAGCGGGCAGGTCAGCCATCTGAAGTGGCCCCAAGCTATCTGTTCCTGGCAAGTGACGATTCAGTATATATGACAGGTCAATTCCTTCATCCTAACGGTGGCGAAATCATAAATGGCTAAGTAGCTGGTATTCCCCTTTGCTCCACATATTGTGGAAATTTTGCCACGCTCAACAAAAAACCATTCAGCGATTTTCTGAGATAATTAACGTTTGCACAAAAGATCCTGCAACGGACAGAAGACAGGCACAGAATTTATAACGCTGTAGATTTCCATTCAACCCACATTGATGACCATAAAGTCCAGCAACTCATTTGCCAGTTACCATTCACCGGAACTGCGCCAACGTATTTTTGTCGGCGGACTTCGCGAGATACACTGGGCCCAGCATCGTCTGGTCCAAACACTCCTGAAGTTACAAAATACATGCACGTCAAAAGGACTTCTAAGTGCGCTGAGAGACTACACAGAGATCACTCATAAAAACGTATCGAAGTTCTGGCAGATATTCGAACTGCTGGATGTAAGAGCTGCCGGCAAAAGGTCTGAGGTCATGGATAACCTTTGCAGGGACGCCGAGGACATGATGGATTTCATAAGTCCGGCGCTACCTGTCATTCGCGATGAAGCAATATTACTCGGCTTCGAACAGATCAATCTTTATGAGGTTGCCTCGTATGAGGGTCTTCTTCACATGGCCAATGCGTTTGGAAAAGACCAGGTAGAAGAAGTACTTGGCGAGATCTATGGTGAAGCAGTGATGTTCAGAGAGAGGGTGAGGAATCTCAGGGTAAACAAGCACTACCATGATTTTGACTTGCATAGAGTCCCCAAAAAGGTTTCCAATCGAGATCTGATGCAAGCCAAGTAGTTTTACAGGTCGGACATTAAGGTTCTCTGCGGTCAGTTCCTATCTCTTTTTTTTTCTTCTTTTTGATACTCTTTGTTTTTTCCCTCACCGGGTTTTTTCGATGGATCGATAATCTGTGGAGGTGGTGGTGTTTTTACTTTGTCCGGGTGCTCCTGATGCTCCGGACCATTGTCTTTTTTTTCTTTCTTTCCCATGTGATGCCGATTGAAGTTACCGAGCAAAATGAATTATCATGCCAGCCGGAATTAATTGAATAACCTCTGTATGTTGAGGCACAGGAGCGCGGTTGGGTAACAGTATCAACAATTTGTGACCTCGATACCCAATTAAAATGACTTTGCTCGAAATTTTGTTTCAATGACTAAATTTTGGCGTCAAAATGTATAGAATGATTCAAAAAGATCATGAAAAAGAAACCAAAAAATCCGAACGACCATCGAATGATAACGCCCTCAACCAAAGGGAAAAGCAAAGACGATAAAAAGTTTACGTCATATGATACAACCAGAAAAGAGACTTCCACGCCACAACGCGTGCGTGAAGAAAGGGAAGCTTCAGGTGAATTGGCAAGACAGAAAGCGCAGGACAAGAACAACAATGGAGATGATGCAGGATAACTCGCTTTGCCATGCCTGTTGAATCCGCAGGGCTTCTGATGTACCGTAACGCAGAGCACATTGAATTCTTTCTCATCCATCCAGGTGGTCCTTATTGGAAAAATAAGAATGACGGTGCATGGAGCATTCCAAAGGGATTGATAGAAGGGAATGAATCCATGCTTGATACCGCCAAAAGAGAATTCACAGAAGAAACCGGCATTGTACCAAAAGGCCCCTTTCAATCGCTCGGAAGTGTCAAGACAAAAAGTGGAAAGATCCTTTATGCCTGGTCCTTTTCTGGGGAATGGGATTCCGTCAATGGCATCACTTCCAACTATATAGACATAGAATTTCCTCCGCGCTCAAAAAAATTCATTTCAATTCCAGAAGCAGACCGTGCCGATTGGATGACCTTGGAAAAGGCGAAGGTGATGATCAATACAGCACAAATTCCCTTTCTGGAGCGGGCGGAAAAAATCATCGAAGGACTTGCACCATAATATCGAAAGTGGAGGCACTCCTCCTAAGCGACCTTTCTTGATTCAACCAGATCTTTCAGGCCTCGGAGCACTTTGTCCCAGCCTTTTTGTGACCTTTCAAACCGGCGTTCTGCTCCAGGGCCGCTTCCAACGTCATCGGTAACTGTCAACGTCGTTTCTCCCCGTTCAAATTTCAGCTCATCCGTTACGGTGGAAACAGTCGGCTCGTCCTGATTGTCGCTGTTCACCAATGTATATTTAAGCAGCCTTCCGGGTTCGACTTTAAGGATCTTTCCGTTGAGCTCAATTTTCTTGATCAGAAATATCCTTCCCTTAAAAGTAATTGGATCCCCTTCTTTCCATGTTGAGAACACTTTGCAGTGAAAAAAATATTTCTTGGTCAGTTCCGGATCAGTAAGGGCTTCCCATACCGCTTCCGGACCAGCGTTGATCGTTACGCGTTTATTAACTACAAAACTGTTCATAATAGTCACGTTAGATGATAGTAGTTTTCAATGTGCACCATCAAAAAACAGTGCCAACAAACTTTGGCCATCGTTAAAGAATTTTCCACATTACTCTGTAGTTATATGGAATAGCTCTGTAGGGAATGCCGAAACTATATTTTAATTCGAACCGCTACGCCGACCTGCCATTACATTATGGTCGTGTCCCCATATGGCTCGCCAAGCGCATGAGCGAATTGGGGGGTGCTGTGGTCGAGTCGATCCTGCTGGACTATGGAAAATCAGCGCTGCTCAGCAGGCTGAGCGATCCATTCTGGTTTCAGGCATTTGGAAGCGTCCTGGGAATGGACTGGCACTCATCGGGCATTACAACATCGGTTATGGGGGCGTTAAAGCGCGCAATCAATCCGAGATTTAATGAACTGGGAATTTATATCTGCGGAGGCAAAGGAAAGCACAGCCGTCAGACACCAAACGAACTCATTGCGCTGGCGGATCGAACCGGCCTCAATGGAGATGAACTGGTCAGGACAAGCAAGCTATCGGCAAAAGTTGATAATACCGCCATCCAGGATGGGTTTCAGATATACCTCCACACCTTCATTGTCACTAACGAAGGTGAGTGGTCTGTCGTACAGCAAGGCATGAATGATCATACCGGTATGGCCAGACGCTATCATTGGCATTCAAAGAAAGTATCCTCATTTGTCGAAGCTCCCCATACATTCATTTACGGTCAGAACCAGGGCGAGATACTCAATCTCACTGACGTACAGTCCAGATCGGCCAAAGAAAGTATTGTTGGAATAACCCTGGAAAATCCTGCTTACATGCTGCCCGAGATCAGGAAGATCATCATGCCGTCCCATCATGACGTAAGGTCCGAAGACGTAAACATTAAGCGTCTGGGTAGCATATTGGCGCTTGCGCATGAAAAGGAAGTGCGCGATTTTGAATCGCTCCTGCTACTCGAAGGTGTTGGACCCCGCGCATTACAATCGCTGGCCCTCGTCAGTGAGGTCATCCACGGTACGCCTTCAAGGTTTACGGATCCGGCAAGATTCTCCTTCGCCCATGGGGGAAAGGACGGTCATCCGTTTCCTGTTCCAATTAAAATCTACGATGAAACAATTAACGTTTTGAAAGGCTCTGTGGAGAAAGCAAAGATCGGCGACACGGCTAAACACCAGGCTATCAGGAATCTCACGCTCATAACACAGCAACTGGAGCGAGGGTTTGAACCATTGCCCGCGTCCTTCGATAAGGTCGTTGACCAGGAAAGAAAAGATTCATACAAGTACGGTGGTCGCACGGTGCATGGAAAAGCTCGGCCTCCAAGGGATCAGCAATTAGATCTGTTCTGAAATGGCACATCGTTCGATAAGATGTCCAATCAACCACACTCGTCCCTTTATCTGAAGCTATGAGGTTTCTTTCAATTGTTCTGATCCCCGCCTTGAATGCAACAATAATCATGACTGTCTTCAGTTATGCCGCCGGGCGCTTGGCCAATAAACAGTTTACGGAACCGATAATTCTAAATGACCTGGCGCGGCGAATAGGAATAATAAAGGAAAAGAGCTATAAAAGACATCCCCTTGGATGGATGATCCATTTAGGAGTGGGAATCATATTTTTAGTCGGGTATGATTTACTGTGGAGAACTTCACTGTTGAGTCCAACCGTGTTTATCGGGAGTGTTCTCGGCTTCATAAGCGGCGTCATTGGGGTGATCGGATGGCACCTAACTTTAAAAATCCATCCGGATCCACCTGGCATTCATCTTAAAGATTTTTATTTTCAACTAGTAATCGCTCATATTATTTTCGGCATCGTCGCTGCGGTGTCTTACGAGCTAATGTCTAGGTTTCCTTAGCCTGCATGCGGACGATTGACCATTATTTATGCCTAAACTTGTGCGTATAGGAATTAGTCATGAGGCCCGGCGTCCACATTCTTGTAGCAAAAGTACGACAGTCAGCTATTGGCCGCGTCATAAAGAAGATATAACAAACCGGTTAACAGATTGGCACAGTTATATAAAGACAAACGCTTAATTGATTGCTTCAATCAAGATGATTTTCTTGAGTACGAATGTATTTCACCAACGGTATTGATTTTTCACAAAGCACGATGCCCATTTTTTTCGACCGAACACATAAGTTAAATATATAACATGCCGGAAGGACCTTCCATTGTCCTGGCTAAGGAAGCCATTCAATTCTTTGTCGGTAAAAAGATTATTGAAGCAAATGGCTCCTCGAAGCAAGTTGACTTTGGAAGGCTTCTCGGCACCAAGATCACGGCGTTCAAAACATGGGGTAAACACCTGCTCATCTGCTTTTCAGGATTTACCCTTCGGATACATTTTCTGATGTTTGGCTCCTATTCAATCAATGAAAGCAAGAATGGCAGAGTTCCCAGACTGCATCTGAAATTTGCAGGCAAAACGTTCCTTAATTTTTACACGTGCGCGATCATCACTATTGAAGGTCCTTTAAGCCGTGCGTATGATTGGTCATCTGATGTACTGAGTAAACGGTGGGATCCAAAGAAGGCTTTGTCAAAACTAAAGGCGGAACCTGATGAAATGATTTGTGACGTTCTACTCGATCAGCAGATCTTTTCCGGTGTTGGAAACATTATCAAGAACGAAGTGCTATTCCGTACAAAAGTCCACCCGGCAAGTATTGTCGCGAACATACCCCTGGCAAAGAGAAGGGAGATCGTCGGGGAAGTGGTTATCTATAGCAGGGAATTTCTGGCGTGGAAACGAGAATTTACTCTGAAAAAACATTGGAAAGCCTACGCGAAAAAGAAGTGTCCCCGTGACGGCAATGATCTAAGAAAGGAATACCTGGGCAAAACCAGGCGGCGAACTTTCTATTGTAGCGTCTGTCAGCGGCTGTATTAGACAGAAAGCTTTTCAACGTCCTGAAGATCACCCAGTATGGCGTTAACCAGGCTTCTCCACTGCACACGGTATCCACCCAATGTCGAATATGCCGCCATTGAGATGTACTTCATTCGGTCACCGACGTTCAAAAATTTATTAGCGGGAGAGTCTGCATATACCCTGGCGGTTATGTTCAAACCTCTTTTAACAACACTAATGATTCCCGGCCTCATTTGTCTTGAAATAGTGGGATTGCCTTCTTCCAGGCTCCAGGGACTTTTGGTGGCTCTGGCTTTGAGTATTGTGCTCTCTGTACCTTCGCCTGTCTTCTCTTCCACGCTTTCAATCTGGATCCACTTAGGTGACTCAGCGTCGTCCTCCAGCATGAGATAGTCGTTTTGATGGACTTCACGGTCAACCTGCTTGCCGCGCTCGTCGATTAACTGACATGTTGAAAGGAGTGAGCCATCAAGGCTGCTCCATTCCTTTACGTGTAACAATCTTCGAGAGGCCAACCTGAATATCCCTGAAGCCATTTGATCCGACATGGCAGTCACGGTGCAGGCAATATTGATATTATTGTCCATAAAAACGCTGTGATCAGCTGACGTGGAATCGATTTCGGAATTAAGGCTTTGATAGACAGTATGAAGCTCTGAAGAGAGTATTTTGGAGATATCCATAACTGCTACTGTAATGTCCAGCCAATAAGCCAAAATTATGCCCTATATTTTATAAATTATTTGCCACTTAGCTAACGATGAAGTATGGCAGAAGTATAAATTGAATGGGGAAAAAACCCTCAGGCTGTGGGTAATTCTTTAGAACTTGGAACTAGGCAGTGGCGTGAGTTAAGGCTTGGAACTGTCAAAAACACCTTTGCAATATGGTACAATTCTGTATCCACCGTTAATGAACATCACTTAAGATAAATATGCCTTCAGTACGAGATAAAGACCCACAGTGGTATAAGGACGCTATCATATATGAGCTGCACATCAAAGCTTTCGCCGATAGTAATCAGGATGGTATTGGAGACTTCAGGGGCTTATTGAGCAAATTGGATTACTTACAGGAGCTGGGCGTTACGACTATCTGGCTACTTCCGTTCTACCCGTCGCCTTCGAAAGATGATGGATATGATATTGCGGACTATTACTCCATCAATCCATCCTATGGGAATATTGACGACCTCAAAGAGTTGCTGACGGAAGCTCACAGCCGGGGACTGAAAGTGATCACGGAGCTGGTTTTGAACCATACGTCCGACAAGCATCCGTGGTTTCAACGGGCGCGATTTTCCCCCGAAGGCTCAGACTACAGGAACTATTATGTATGGTCGGACGATCCGGCTAAATATTCCGATGTAAGAATAATATTTCAGGATTTCGAAACCTCCAACTGGACATGGGATCCCGAAGCAAAACAATACTTCTGGCACCGTTTCTTTTCACATCAGCCTGACCTGAATTACGACAATCCCAATGTGCAGGAAGAGGTCTTAAAGATCATCGACTATTGGCTTGCTATGGGCGTGGATGGCTTTAGGCTTGATGCTATCCCCTATCTTTTCGAACGTGAGAATACCAACGGAGAGAATCTTCCCGAAACGCACGCTTTTCTGAAGAAAGTTAGAAGGCACGTGGATGCGTTCTATCCGGGAACAGTTTTGCTGGCTGAGGCTAACATGTGGCCGGAAGATTCAGCCTCGTATTTTGGCGACGGCGATGAGTGCCACATGAACTACCATTTTCCACTCATGCCTCGCATTTACATGTCATTGCAGATGGAAGACCGGTATCCTATTATCGATATTTTCGATCAGACACCCGAGATTCCAGCAAATTGTCAGTGGGCAATATTCCTCAGGAATCACGACGAGCTTACGCTTGAAATGGTCACCGATGAAGAACGTGACTATATGTACCGGGTCTATGTAAAAGATCCCAAGGCGCGGATCAATCTCGGGATCCGTCACCGTCTCGCGCCACTTATGAACAACAACCGGAAGAAAATTGAGCTGCTTAACTATCTGCTTTTCTCTTTGCCAGGAACACCGGTTCTGTATTATGGAGACGAGATCGGAATGGGTGATAACTTTTATCTCGGCGATCGTGACGGTGTACGAACTCCCATGCAATGGACGCCAGGCAGGAACGCTGGCTTCTCGGAGGCGAATCCCCACAGGCTTTATCTTCCGGTGATACAGGACATCGACTATCACTATGAGTCTTTGAACGTAGAGATCCAAAATCGTAATCCATCTTCATTGTTGTGGTGGATGAAACGTATCATTGCTAAACGCAAACAGTATAAAGCATTCGGCTGGGGTGATATAAAATTTATTGCGTGCGAGAATTCCAAGATATTTGCCTTTACGCGCAATTATGAAAATCAAACATTGCTGGTGGTAGCAAACCTGTCACGTTACGCACAACCGGCGATACTGGAACTTCAGGCATGCTCAGGCCATACGCCAGTGGAAATATTCAGCAAGAATAAATTTCCGGTCATCAAAGCTGATCAGCCATACTTTTTATCCTTAAGCTCCTATGACTGTCAATGGTTCATGATGCAGCGGAAAACTGATGCGCGGGAGACCGGCACTCAGTTGACGGAACTTACCTTGAATGAATGGTCTCTCGACAAAAGAGACATCCAGGAAATACTGGAGAATATTATTTTACCTGGTTACCTGCTCGGAAGGCGTTGGTTCGGTGGAAAAGGGCGTACACTTGAAGGAATACGGATCGTGCGTCACGCAACGCTACCGTTAAGCGATAAGAGTGCTATTATACTTTTCCTTGAAGTTTGTTATCTGGAAGGACTTCCGGAGTTTTACCAACTGCCTCTTGCATTTCTTGAAGATAGCGACGCAACAACCTTAATTGAAGAATATCCACAGGCGCTATTGGCGAAGATCACGGTAGGTGGAAAATCGGGCGTTATGTACGATGCGATCTATGGCCAGACCTTTCAGTACGCGCTGCTCGATCACATGGCGGCAAACGGAATGATCCCGCAGCCGAATAAAGATATATTGATATTCACTGGCAAAGAGTTCATGAAGGATTCCTCCTCGCTACACGATTCGCTAAAACCCAGAATACTTCCCGTGGAGCAAAGCAATACGTCAGTCATTTATGGGTCCAGTTATTTCTTTAAACTATATCGAAAACTCGACTACGTGGTCAACGCAGATGTTGAGATCTCGAGGTTCTTAAGTGAGGAAACCTCATTCTCTCAAATGCCGGCTTTCGCAGGGACGGTAGAATGGAAGGCCGATAAGGATACGCTTGTATTGGGTATGATGTCGAAGCTGGTAGAAAATAGCGGCGATGGATGGTCTTATATACTTGACAGGCTGGACGAACTCAACGAAAAGATCCTGGCAAGTCCTGAGGCCGTCGCCCTGTCAAAAACGCTGGCCGAAAATCCAGATCAGCAAGACGAAGAGGAACCGAATCCCATACTAAGGGAATTATTTGCGGGGCCTGTCCCTGAGCAGATAAGATTGCTGGGCGCGCGCACAGCGGAGATGCACCTGGCCCTCGGATCACGTAGCGGAATAGAAGCGTTTGCTCCTGAAAGATACTCACTACACTATCAGCGATCTCTATTCTCGGGACTCAAGACACTCGTCAGGAATACATTCCAGAATCAAAGTCTTAATCTTCAAAAACTCGATCCTGAAGTTAGGGAGGAGGCTGAAGCGATCATTAAAATGCAGCCGGAGATACTGGAGGTGTTCAAGAATATTTATAAAACCAAGATCGACGTTGTCAAGATCAGGATACACGGTGATTTTCACCTTGGCCAGGTATTGTTCACAGGCAAGGATTTCATCATCACGGATTTTGAGGGGGAACCAGCACGTTCATATTCTGAAAGAAGGTTAAAGCGTTCACCGTTGCGTGATGTGGCGGGGATGATCCGTTCCTTCCATTATGCCGCGTACGCAAGTCTCTTCCTTGATAACCAGATCAGAAAGGAAGACTACAAAAAACTTATGCCTGTTGTAGAAGAATGGTATCGTTACGTCAGCAATATTTTCTTGCAGGCATACCTTCATGATGTGAAGGATACGTCCTTCATTCCTCACACACGTTCAGATCTCGATACACTGATGACGACGTTCTTACTCGAGAAAGCGATTTACGAACTTAATTATGAACTGAACAACAGGCCAGACTGGGTAATCATACCCCTTAACGGCATCAAAGCAATTATGAAAAGTGCTTCTATTCGGGCAGACGCCAAAACGGGTGTTCAGGGATCGGGAGTCACGCCGGTGATTCATTCCTAGCGGTCGTATATGCGGGTGAGTTCCACAAGACTGTTCTCGATATCTTCATCCGGTATTTCAGTCAGGCGCCACCTCCAGTTTTTCTCTGCTGCTGTTGACGGCGTGTTCAACCTATAACGCTCATTGAGATTGAGAATATCCTGCAAGGGAATGATCGCTGTGTTTGCAACGGAACTGTACGCCAGCCGAACAAATTCGTTCGAAATGGTTCCTGCAGAAAGTCTCTTATTACAATACGTATCGATGCGTTTGCGCGTCTCATTTGCAATATCTTTTCTGTACCATCCTCTCGTCGTGTTATTGTCATGCGTACCCGTATACACTATAAAATTTTGACTATGATGATGTGGGATGTATGGCGTTTCTGCCATGTTATCACCGAAGGCAAATTGAAGTACTTTCATTCCTGCAAGTCCTAGTTCGTCCCTAAGCGCATAAACGGCAGGTGTGATGTCGCCAAGGTCTTCTGCAATGAACGGCAGGTGACCAATTTTTTCTTTTAGTACTTTGAAGATCTCTGTTGAGGGTCCATCCATCCATTTACCGCCGATTGCAGTTGTCTCTCCTGACGGTACTTCCCAATAATTCGTAAATGCGCGAAAGTGGTCCAGCCTTAGTATATCGAAGAGCTCAAGATTTTTCAGAATACGGTCAACAAACCAACTGTAATTTTGTTGCTTCAGCGCATCCCACCGAAACACCGGCATTCCCCAGAGTTGTCCTGTAGCTGCAAAGTAATCGGGAGGCACACCTGCTATGCCCTGAATACGCCCATCGCCATCAACCTTAAAAAGGTCACGGTGTGACCATACGTCAACAGAGTTGTGACTTACGTAGAACGGGAGGTCGCCAAACATCCTGATGCCCCGGTCGTTACAATACTTCTTTAAGCGCTTCCATTGGTAGTGGAAAATGAATTGCATCCACTTGATGAAGCGTAACCGCGTTCCGTTGTTCCTGACGATGTTTCCCAGCGCTTCGTCGTGGCGATCCTTAAGCGGCAATGGCCATGAATACCACGGCAAATTGGATTGATCCTCTCTGATGACTTGAAATAACGCAAAATCGTCCAGCCAGTAAGACTCTTTCTCAGTGAACGCTTCAAATTCCTTCTTAAGGGTCTGCGACTGTTGAACCTCGAACCTTTCATAGGCTTTCCGGAGCAGCTTCAACTTAATGAACGATGCTTTTGTATAGGCCGCCTCACCCCTATTCTTTACTTTGAAAGCTTCTAACTCGTCCTCCTGCAGCAGATCCATTTGAATCAGATCTTCCAGGCTTATGAATAGTGTATTGCCCGCCATTGCCGCGTACGAACTGTATGGCGAGTAGGAAGATTCCATGTCAATAGGATTGAGCGGCAATAGTTGCCAGATTCTCTGCCGGCTGTTACTGAGGAAGTCGCTAAAGCTTCTGGCGGCTGGGCCCATGTCACCTACACCAAATGCGGATGGCAACGAACTTAATGGCAAAAGTATTCCTGCGTCACGAACACCTCTTTTTTCAGTCAGTAATAACACCGCCGCAGGAAATCCGGTGAAGATATCTGAAAGTAGAATCTCCCCCCGGTGCTTGCCATCCGTTTTCCATAGCTGATGCTTCCATTCCGTTGGAGCCTGCGCCGGCAATATGATGCGTGTATTTTCCCAGTCAATCTCGACAGCATCATCGCTGACAGTTCCTATTCTCGCGACGCTCAGTGGAACTGCAATGACAACCCACTGATCCCCCTTTTTGCGGGCGAAGGCGATGCAATTATCTGCACGCCTTCCTTCTACTTCGAGGGGAATATATGCTCCTTCCGCAAACAGGTCTTTCAATTCAATTCTAAGTTCAAGCAACCTTCTTGTGATCCACAGTTTTATTTTGCCATCCTCTCTGGAACTCCACCATTGCTGTAATACATCCTCATTAGTATCCGCCAATTCGTTCAGCTGATCAATTTCATGCGTGTAGTCTACTTTTCTTCTGTTGTCCGGATCCACAAGGGTAAGGTCCCAGTGAGTTGTACCCTGATATGTGTCAGGCACACCGGGACATGTGAACTTAAGGATACACTGTGTTATCGAATTGATAACGCCGAAGTCTGCGACTTTTCGCTGAAATTCTTTGAAGGAATTTATAAAGGGTGAACCTGGTGTAAGTATAGCATGTACAAAGTTCATCACCGCAGTCTCATATGAATTGTCTGGATTTGTCCAGTCGGAATAGCGCTTTGCCTCGCGCATGGCTTTTGTCAAATATGCCTTGAGCCGCTCCTCCAGGTTTTCTTCGTACCGGAATGGATATACGCCAATAAGATTCTGATAAATGAAATACTCGTCGTTAGGGTCCGGCGCACCATTGGATTTATAAGGTTTGTTGATCTCGACCCAGGACCTTACATTTTCAATCCACTCACCGGCGATGTCTGGCAATACATTCAGCCGGGTACGAACATCTTCACCACGCTTGGTATCATGCGTTGATGTGGCATTGAGAGAAAGCGGCCAGTATTGCTGACGATCCTTCATTGATTGATGAAATTCCTCAACAGATATCCCAAAGAACTCCGGAGAATCGCCAACCTCATTGTGCCCCACAAAACGGTTGAACGTATACATCAACGTATCTTCCACTCCTTTGGCCATCAGCGGACCTGTGAACTGCATTGACCTCATATAAAACTGGGAAGATGAGGCGTCACCCATCAGGGCCTGCGCAGTAGCATCAAATACACTTCTGAGATGTGGCTTTTCAGCGATGCACCTTGCTATTATCCGCTCCACCTCAAGTCTTTCGTTACCCTTCAAAGGAAACTCATTCGCATAATAGCGATAGACCGGGACATGAATAAGAAATTCTGCGATAGATTCTTTTAATAGATCATACTCCGGCATCGGATGATCACCTGTGTACTGTTCGATAAAAAGGCGGCAAAGATTATTCAATTCACCTTGCATGTATCTGGCGAGAATAAGAGTCTTTTTCTCCCTTATCCTTTCACCAATACTTTTGTTGTCAGCCGTAATGGTTCTGTATATGGAAGAAAATTTATTCTCGGCGCTATTCCTGGTCAGCAGGTTGTTGACAGTGCTGAGGAATTCATATCCTGTCGTTCCCTGAATGGGCCATTTGCTTTCAAGACGTTCCGCAGGCTCGAGTATCTTCTCGACAATAATATAACAATCAGGTCCGCAGAGGTTCCGTAAACGACGCAGGTATTCTGTCGGATCAAACAACCCATCAATATGATCCACACGAAGTCCCTCGAACAATCCTTCCTGAACCAACGCGTAAACAGCCTCATGATACCGTGCAAATACTTTTTCAGACTGCATATTGAGGCAAATCAATCCATTGACAAGGAAAAACCTTCTATAGTTGATCTGTTTGTCCGTCTCATTCCAGTGACATAGCCTGTAGAATTGCGCTTCGGATATCTTTTTTAACTGGTCCGCATTTTTATTTATTCCTGCCAACGCATTCACAATGTGAAGAGATGTATCACTATCATTCATGAACGACGCGAATTGCAGAAGGAGCTCATGCCAACGTAACGCATACTGCACACCATCAGTGATATGGTGTATCCCATCAACCTGATCCAGGAACTGACCGATATTTCCTGCCGGATCCACTTGCTGCAGGATGTCGGCGTATGAGCGTGAGTTCAGGGGAAAGTAGAGTTCGCCATACTTGAAGCATAACCTGTTTTGCCAATAAACTACCGTCAGTTCATTCTTTTGTATGACGTCATCAATTGAACCGTCGAGAAAAGGCACCATGACACGAGAGTGAAAGAATTGGCTAGCCCAGGTCACATCGAAAAAATCCGCATACACTGACACGCTCCCTTTTTCAAGCACATCAAGCAGCCAGGGATTAGTGTGATGGAAGGCCATATGATTGGGAACAATATCCTGGATCCAACCGATACCTTCAGCTTTGAGTTTCGTGATCACCTTACGGAGCTGATCGATATCGCCGATCTCAGGATTTACTTCATAAGGATTTACCACATCGTAACCGTGCATGCTTCCAGGTACTGCTTTAAAGATGGGCGATGCATATATAGTTTTGATTCCAAGGTTCTTGAAGTATCCGATAAGGCCCTCCAGATCATGCAAGGTAAATTCCTTATTAAACTGAAGTCGATATGTGGAAACTGGATTATACATGAATATTGGTAAAAAGCATGAATGATTCGGGCCCAATTACGAATGGTCCGTTTTGATTTATAGATAGTCCTTCGCCCCCTGGTCCGTTCCACATTGTTGCGGCCGAATTCAGGACCAGCTTTGATCCATTGTCCGGGGTAAAATCGGTTACTTGTTGCTTTGCCTTTGAAAAATTGAGAATGCACTGCGCGGCATCATCCCCTACCCATTTACGGACAACCAGCAATTGCTGCTCATCAAAGACCTTCACCTCGATGTTTTCTCGTATTCCCGGAAATAGTACCTTTAATTTCTTTCGAACAGTGATCAGGTTGCGATAGTAACCAAGCATCGTCTGATGATGAGATTCCTGAAGCAGGTGCCACTGTAATTTCGACTTGTGAAAGGTTTCTTTCGATTGAGGATCAGGTACATCTTCACCGTTGTGAAAAGACTTGAATTCTTCCTTTCTGCCCTTCCTTACGGCTGCGATCAGCTCCTCATCTGAATGATCAACAAAGTAGAGGAACGGATTTGTTTCACCATACTCCTCCCCCATAAACAGCATCGGTAAAAACGGACTAAACATCACGGTTGCTGCCATTAACTTTTGCATCTCAAAACCTACCAGGGCACTGCTGCGTTCTCCGAGCATCCGGTTTCCAACCTGATCATGGTTCTGTGAGAAAACAATAAATTTTTCACCAGGGATTCCGTTAGCCTTTGCGCCGAATGTGCGCTGCCGGTGGTGTGAGTAGCTACCGTCATAAACAAAGGCGTCTTTAAAGGATTTACCAAGATGGAACAGACCATTGAAGTCTTCATAGTATCCCCGTCGCTCATTTCCTGAGGCGACGCGCAACGCATGGTGAAATTCGTCAATCCATTGTGCATCCATGCCATATCCGGTCTCGTCAAGGCCCCGTATGTATTTGGGATCATTGAGGTCACATTCTGCAATGAGATAGTGAACCCGGCCTGTTTCCTTTGTCAATTCGTCCACATGCGCGCGAATATCTTGGAGGATATGAGTGGCGCCGAAATCACGGATCGCATGTACCGCGTCAACCCTCAGTGCATCAATATGAAAATCGCGGAACCACATCAGAACGTTTTCAATAAAAAACTTTCTCACCTCATCGCTACCGCCATCGTCGAAATTCACGGCACTTCCCCAAGGTGTCTTATATTTATCGGTGAAATAAGGACCGAATTGTCCGAGGATATTTCCTTCAGGGCCCATATGATTGTAAACCACATCGAGGACCACAGCAATTCCATATTCATGACTTTTGTCAATCAGCCGTTGAAGGCCGGCTGGACCGCCATAGGCATGATGAACTGCATAAGGAAGAACACCATCATATCCCCAATTGCGTATGCCTGAGAATTCGGCGACTGGCATGATCTCAATGGCTGTAATTCCCAACTCCCGAAGATGATCAAGCCTTTGTTCTATACCTTCAAATGTTCCGGATGCGGAGAATGTACCTGTGTGCAGCTCGTAGAATATGTAATCCTTTAATGGAATATTCTTCCACGATCCGTCATTCCAATGATGATGGTGGATATTGACGACCTCTGAAGGTCCGGATACGCCCTCAGGTTGGTATAAGGATGCAGGGTCCGGGTACTTTTTGTCCTGATCGATCTCAAACATATACCGATCGCCCGGCTTGAGCTTTGGTGTAATGCAACTAAAATAGCCTCGTTCGCGACCGATCAGAGCGATGCGTTCATTTGTGTTGGTCATAACGAGGGATACCTCTTTAGCGAATGGAGCCCACACCATCACTTCCGATTCGCCACGGGATGAAAAATTGATCCCGACGGATCTCCGGTTAACGCGTAGTGTGTTCATATCTCCTGGGGAGATCTGAAGACCAGCACAGACCGACCACCTGCATTAACCAGTACTTCGGGACCCACCGGGTTTGACTTCACAAATGATCTTCCGGATGTATCAAGTACCACATACCAGCTTTTTGCATAGTCGACAGGTGGTAATCTGAATTCCAATGGTTCATGGTGTGCGTTGAATATGATATAAAAAGAATCATCCAGGGCTTGTCGGCCTTTTGAATCCCGTGAGTGAATTCTTTTTCCGTTGAGGAATACTCCCAATGATTTTGCGAAATCATGTTGCCAATGACTATCTGTCATTTCTGATCCTTCGGGAAGGAACCAGCTGATATCTTCCAGACCACGGCCTTTGACGGCGCGGCCCTGAAACCATTTTCGCCGGCAAAATACCGGGTGCTGCTTCCTGAATGCAATAAGCTTTTGGGTGAAGGAAAGCAAATGGCGATCTGTATTTTCCCAATCTACCCATGAGGTCTCGTTGTCCTGGCAGTAAGCATTGTTATTGCCATTTTGTGTGCGGCCTAGTTCATCTCCCGCCACGAGCATAGGAATTCCCTGGGAAAGGAATAACGTGGTAAGGAAATTCCGTTTCTGCTTCGCGCGCAGTTTTATTATTGCCCTGTCATCAGTCTCGCCTTCTGCGCCACAATTCCAGGATCTGTTATGATTCTCGCCATCGTTGTTGTCTTCACCGTTAGCTTCGTTGTGTTTTTCGTTATATGAAACCAGGTCGTGGAGCGTAAAACCATCGTGAGCTGTAACGAAATTAATACTGGCGGTTGGCTTTCTGTTGCTGCCTTCATACAGATCGGGACTGCCGGTAAATCGTAATGCAAATTCCCCTAACATACTATCAGCGCCGCGCCAGTAGTCGCGTACGCAATCCCTGTATTTTCCGTTCCACTCCAGCCATCCGGGAGGAAAGTTTCCCACCTGATAACCTCCTTCGCCAACATCCCATGGCTCTGCTATGAGCTTTACCTGGGAAATAACAGGATCCTGGTGAATTATGTCAAAAAAGGCGCTGAGCTGATCTACCTCATGCAGCTCCCTTGCTAACGTAGATGCTAGATCAAATCGTAGTCCGTCGACATGCATGTCCACGATCCAGTACCTGAGGCTGTCCATTATAAGCCGGAGCGCGCTGGGAAGATTTGCATTCAAGGTATTTCCTGTACCTGTATAGTCTTTATAGTAACGCTTATCCTCTGCAAGCCGGTAGTAGTCAGCATTGTCGATCCCTTTAAATGATAGTGTTGGTCCCAGTTCATTTCCCTCCGCGGTATGGTTGTAGACAACATCAAGGATCACTTCTATACCAGCGCTGTGTAGTGACTTGACCATTTCTTTAAACTCGATCACTTGTTCTCCCAACACACCACTGCTGGAGTAACGCGCATCAGGGGCAAAAAAACCGATCGTGTTGTAGCCCCAAAAGTTCGTCAGACCTCGCTCCTTCAAATGCCTGTCCGCCACAAAATGATGCACCGGCATCAGTTCAACGGAAGTGATACCAAGCTCTTTGAGATATTTAATTGTTTCCGGATGTCCCAGGCCTGCATAGGTGCCTCTTATGTTCTCGGGAATTAACTTGTTCAGCATCGTAAACCCTTTGACGTGCAATTCATAGACGATCGTGTTCTCATATGGAATGCCGGGGGCGCTAACATCCTCCCAATCGAATTTTCCGTCGATGACCACACTTTTCGGTATAAACGGCGCGCTGTCTGAATCACTATAGCTCAAATCCTTCAGTTCGTGATTGATCTGGTATCCGAAAAGCGCATCGTCCCAATTGATAGTCCCGCCTATTGCTTTCGCATACGGGTCAATCAATAGCTTATTCGGATTGTAGCGATGCCCTGCACTTGGCTCATATGGCCCATGTACCCGGTAGCCATACAGTTGGCCAGGCTTAATACCAGGAAGGTAAACGTGCCATACCTGGTGGGTTCTCTCCCACATGGAGATCCGTTTATACTCGGCTTTGGAATACTTAGTCTTAAAGAGGCACAATTCAACTTTTGTCGCATTCTCAGCGAATAATGCGAAATTGACACCTTTCTTATCGTACGTTGCGCCTAGCGGATAAGGGTGCCCCGGCAGTTGTTTCATACGCGTGACTCAGTGGCTAATTTATATTCTGATTCTTTGCGTATAGCCCATAACGGAGCTGTCGCGTGCTGACGCTCAAATTCGATAGCCTTTGGATGTTCGTCGTCTCTTTCCTTGGGTGGCGCAGAATTAAGGCGCGACGCAAGATCATTTAATACGTGCGTATAATTAATGAACGCCTCGTAAGGCGAAGGATATTGACTATTGGCGTCCACCGAATCCCCATCGCCAAGTTTTGAAGGAGTCATATAGTAAAAATGATCTGTCGCCTGAAGGCTCCGCCATGCATCTATTAACAATTCGTCAGAAATAAGATTTATTTTTTCCTCCTGAGCTTTCAGGATCTCAAAAGCTTCATGTTGCATGTCGTTTCCAAGCCATGCAGAAATATCCTTATGATCATGAGCCCATGAACGCATATCCTTGATCGATAAAATTCCTTCGGATGCTATTGCGTCAATGGCTTCAGCGGCGGTAACCATAGTCCAATGCTCATCTGTTGACACTTTCTGGATCAATTCGCGTATGAAATCAAGGATGCCCGCGTCCTTATGAAACGATTCTCCCAACACCTCATAATTAACCCCCACCATAAGGTATTTATTTCCTCCCCTTAAGAGCTCCGTCTTATCCAAAAAACTTTGTACTGATAATCTTGATTCACCCGCACCGAACCGGTAAGTTATAGTGTCGCTTAACGCAGTATTGCGCTGAAGTATCTTGACGGATTCATCCGGATTATGATGAACCTTACTATCCGTCGGTGCTGAAGCTCCTTCAGCCAGTATGCCCTTAAATCCCATGCTGCCGACCAGCCTCGCGACATCGTCATTATAGATCATTTCACTGTTAACAAACGTCGTTGACCTCATGTTGAAATGCTTCATCATCATTTCAGAATGCGAGATTACCTGAGTTTGAAATTCCTGAGGGGAGATCAGGCATGCAAGGGAGTAATTTTTTGTCTGACCAAAGAACTCTACGTTGCCGGTTTTGGCCAACGCCTGGAACCCCAGCAATGCATCAGGGGCGTACATTTCCAGTAACTCCAGTGTCTCTCCAGAAATCGAGAAACACACCTTCACAGCCGGATTGTCCTGAATTACCCTCAACAACATTTCATTCCCTGGAACATAACAATCGTGGGCAACACGCCTGATGACCGTTTCATTCAATTCATTGTCAAAATATTCCTTGTCAGCACCAATATCAGCGTATTGGAACCTTTTCAGACGGCGCATCTGATGCACGTTGAAATAAAGAATGAAGGGCGTTTTACTTTCTGATTGTGCGTTCATAATTGTCTGAATTTAATGGGACTAGCTCATTTGCAACTACGCATATGGTGGTTCTACGCTTCCTTTACTACAAATAGCTTGCGATAAGGCTGAAAATGATACTTAACCTTGGGGACTAATGTTTGAGAAAAAGAGCGTAGCAGGCTGACCCCACAAATGTAAAAAATTGTGGAAGTTCTTCCCTGCATGGGAATCGACCTTTAAATGCTCCGATCAGCGTCAGCATCCGTCAATTCCTCACCGGACGTTTGGTTGATTGTCCGCCGGACTTTAATACGCTAACAAAGACATGGCCGGTTCCTAAAAATTTATCGCGATTTTCTTTTTCGTCAAGGAAGTACCGATCATCTGGCTTGATTTTGTATTTCAAAAAAGAAATATAAAACCCTATGACTTCACGAGACGGAGCACGTACAAGCCTTTGGCAGGGAACTTCTGAAGAATACATTCCCAGGTCCGAATCCACATCCCAGAACAAGTATGATGTCATTATCATTGGCGGAGGAATAACAGGAATTTCTACAGGATTGACGCTGCAGCAGGCAGGCATGAAATGTATTGTGCTGGAGGCAAATCATCTGTGCTATGGGACAACTGGGGGCACAACTGCGCATATCAACACATTACTCGATGTGCCCTACAAAACAATCATTAAGAATTTTGACCTCGAAACCGCATCTAACATAGCAGAAGCAACCAGGTCCGCGATAGATCTCATCGAAAGCAGGGTCCGGGACCTTTCGATTGATTGCAGCTTTAGCGAATGTAACGCATATCTATTTGCGCAGGACTCAAAACAAGATGAAGAGCTTGACAGCATAGCCGACGCCAGTAAACAGGCTGGACTCTCATGCACGTGGGCAGATAAGACCGGTATTGCTATACCTCATACAAAGGTGATGAAGGTCGCAGGTCAGGCGAAGTTCCATCCTGTAAGATATGTCCATAAACTGGCAGAAGCCTTCGAAGATCTGGAAGGCGTTATTCTCGAGAATTGCCAAGTAACAAATGTGAGATCGGAATCCGATAATTTTGTGACAGTCGAATCACCGAAGGGAAACTTTCAAGCCACATACGCTATTTATGCCACTCATATACCACCTACGATAAATATTTTGCATCTGCGTTGTGCGCCTTACCGGAGCTACGCAATGGCTGTACGCCTCAAAGACAATCGATATCCTGAAGATCTTATCTACGATATGTATGATCCTTATCATTATTACAGGACGCAGGAGATCGACGGCAATAACTACCTGATTGTTGGAGGATATGATCATAAAACGGGACACTCACCAAATACCGAAGCTCCATTTCTCTCATTGGAAAGCCACATCAGAACATACTTCGATGTTGATGAGGTAACAAATCGTTGGTCCTCTCAATACTATGAACCCGCCGATGGACTTCCTTACATTGGACCATTTCCAGGTCATTCGAAGAACATTCTCGTTGCTACGGGCTTTGGAGGTAACGGCATAACTTATGGTACGGTAGCTTCTCAGATCCTCAAAAGTATTGTGTTGGAAAAGTCTCATCCTTTGATCGACGCGCTTTCTCCTAAGCGAATCAAGCCAGTGGCAAGCTTTAAAAACTTCGCAGTAGAAAATTTAGATGTCTTCAAACAGCTGATGCATAAGCTGTTCATGGCCCCTGAGGCACATGAGTTTGTGGACGTGGCTCCGGGTGAAGGAAAGATCTTCAAGGTTGAAGGTCAGTCCATAGGAGTCTACAAGGATGATACAGGTTCTATCCATACAGTTAATGCCACATGCACCCACATGAAATGTACTGTTTCGTGGAACCTCACGGAAAAATCATGGGATTGTCCATGTCATGGCGCGAGATTCTCTGTAGATGGCAAAGTACTGAATGGTCCCGCTGATAAAGATCTCGAATACACCAATCTCGAACTCATCAGTGCTATTAAATCTTAGTGACTGAATAATTTTATATTGCACCAGAATTCAATCTCAAATTGCAATGCAATCGATAGAAGAGATATTGGCGCAGAAGTACTTTAATAACACTGTTCAGGATTATCTCATAACAGCAGGTATCCTGGTGCTTGGACTGCTTTTGATCAAAATATTCAAGCGTCTGATTCTCAGCAGAATTTCCAAATGGGTTGCCAGGAGTGAAAGCAACCTCGACGATTTGATTGTTGAGGACATCCGACAATACGGCCTTCCGATAGTCAGTTTTCTTGTCATCTATTGGAGTTTGAATTCTCTGACGTTAACACCCAAAGCAGAACGTGTACTCGATGTTGCTATTGGCGTTATTATAGCCTTCTTTGTTATCAGGCTGATCTCTTCCACGATCAAGATCATTCTTTCGTCGTATGTAAGAAGACAGGAGAATGGAGAGGAGAAAGTAAGGCAGATCGGAGGACTGATGATCATCATCAACATCCTTATCTGGATACTGGGAACGATCTTTCTCTTCGATAACCTGGGATACGACGTCAGTACCATGCTGACCGGCGTTGGCATAGGCGGTATCGCAGTAGCCCTGGCTGCGCAGAATATTATTGGAGACCTCTTTAATTATTTTGTTATCTTTTTTGATAAACCTTTTGAAGTCGGTGATGCTATCAACGTAGACGATAAGAACGGGACGATAGAATATATTGGTGTAAAAACCACACGGCTTAGGAGTATTTCAGGTGAGCAGATCATCATTGCTAACAGCGATCTCACAAAATCGCGGGTTCATAACTTCAAGCGCCAGGAGAACCGTCGCGTCGAATTCACCATCAATGTGCTTTACAGAACGCCAATAGAGAAGTTGCGCAAGATCCCAGGAATAATCCAACACATCATTGAAGATACTCCGGATACACGTTTTGACAGGGCGCACTTTGCAAAATTCTCAGACTATGGACTCGTCATTACCGTTGTATACTTCGTGACCCTGGCGGATTATCTGCGATACATGGACAATCAGCAAAGCATCAATCTCCGGATCATAGAAGCCTTCGAGAAAGAAGGTATTAGTTTTCAGATACGGGAGGACAAGTCTGCCCCACAGAATGTTCCATCAGAAAACAACAAGACAGTTGTTAATAAATAACGAAGACATCAAACCAGGAAACTCAATACTTCTCTGACCAGATCAACTTCAAGCGCTTGATACTTATCTTGTTCAACAAGTTCGTCATCAATGTGCATCAGTCTACCTCCCCAATTGACTGCTATTTTTTTTGCCTTCAACGATGTATAAAAGAAAGGTACTTCTTTGCCATGCTTTAATCTTTCCTGGACATACCCTGCAAGCTGGTCCCGCTGCGCTTCTGAGACAAGTATGACATCAAATACACCGTCGCCATAGTGGCCCATGGGAGATATGTTGAGATTAGGTCCAATGGATCTGATGTTCATGATCTCAACCATCAGGAACTTGCCCTGATACTCCACTCCATCGATCACCATTGAGCATTCTTTAGGCTTATAGTCTTCGATGATCTCAAGAAGGATCTTCAACGCCGTATCAAGTTCCTGTTCTGGATGGTCTGATTGGGACGTTCTATCCCGCATTTTCTTAATTAGTTTGGGGAAGACCCCGAAGCCCAGGGCCTCCAGGAAAAAGTGATTCTTTTTCAGCCCAATTACTTTACCGATGTCGAAAGGCTGCACTTCCCCTTTCTTCCATCCTTCGATGATCTCCTCGGGACTGCCATTGATCCCCAGACTTGTTGCAATGTTATTGGCAGTTCCCCAGGGAAGCAAACCAATAGGATGCTTTTTAGTGATAAGGGTATCATTGCAATAATATTCCGCAAGCTTGCGAATCGTTCCATCACCTCCCGCCACAACGATAAAATCCGTTTTAGCGGGTATCCTTTTCTCATTGATTGGCTTTTTTGTGGAAGAATAACTACACTCGAATCCCGCAGATTTGATTTTTTTTACAAGCTTCTCTTTTGAATGTTCTGCATCTCCGGCCGTAGGATTGTGAAAAACCTTGATAAACGTCATTTTGTTCGTTTGTTGGGTGTGTAATGATATACACAATATTATACCACAGATCAATGGAATGATTTTTTATACTCCGATACCATGAATATCCTGATTACTAATGACGATGGTATCTATAGCCCTGGGCTAATGTCGCTGGCCAATATTGCGACGCGCTTCGGCAACGTCAGAATTGTTGCCCCCGATGTGGAACAGTCTTCAATGGGCCATGCTATTACGGGATCCCGTCCGCTTTTCTATAAAAGGGCGCCGATCAATTTTGGAAATATCAAAGCCTACAAAGTCAACGGTACCCCTGCTGACTGTGTTTCTTTGGGAACACACCTTTCCAAGATCGATGTTGTTCTCAGTGGAATTAATATGGGCTTGAATCTCGGAAATTCCATGTGGCACTCGGGAACGTTAGCTGGCGCTAAACAGGCTGTGCTTCTCGGCGTAAAAGGAATCGCCCTGAGTACACCAGCGGGAGATATTGAGCCGGATTTTAATGCCTTGGAGAAATCCGTTGAGTCTACACTTAAGATACTTCTGGAGAATAAGGAAGTCAATCTTATCAACGTCAATATTCCGCCAAATCCCAAAGGCATCAAGTGGACAAGACAATCTGTGCGTCAATACGATGGCAGGGTCATGCCGGGTACAGATCCGCGGGGACGAAAGCATTACTGGATAACAGTAGTTCCCCTGGAGGCCGCAGAACCAGGGACAGACAGGTGGGCGGTTGATGAGGGCTATATATCGATGACTCCCTTGAGACTTGATCTTACCGACGAAAAGGAACTGGCCAAGTCATTAGTGAAAGAAACTGTAAAAGCAGAAGTATGATCGCATATTTCTGGATTATCCTACAATTACAAACCCTCAAGCCATGAATCCAGATATTGAAGAAAACCCTCACATAAAAGGAAAAACAGCATTGATCACGGGCGCAAGCAGTGGAATTGGATACGAGCTGGCGAAGCTCTTTGCGAAAGATGGTTACAATTTGGTGATCATCGCCCGCGATGAATCCATGCTGAAGATTGCCGCTGAGGGATTCAGGACCTTAGGTGCCCCATACGTGAAAGTGATCCCTAAAGATCTATCAGTACCTAGTGCACCGGCGGAAATATTCGAAGAAACAGAGCTGGAAAATCTCCAGATCGATGTTCTCATTAATGATGCCGGCGTAGGTGAGCATGGATTCTTTGCGGAGGTTGGAATTGACAAGGATCTGCATATTATCCATCTCAATATTGTTGCCCTTGTGCATTTGACAAAGCTTTATCTGCGCGATATGCTTGCCCGCAGGTCAGGTTATATCTTGCAGCTTGCCTCGCTGTCAGCTTATCAGCCCACTCCATTATTATCCGTCTATGCCGCCACAAAGGCTTTTGTTCTTTCATTCACAGATTCGCTAATCAACGAGCTCCGTGATACAGGTGTAACAGTTACAGCCCTCATTCCCGGGGCAACTGATACTGATTTCTTTAACAAGGCGCATGCGGAAACAACAAAGGCTGCCTATAATAAACTCGCCAGTCCCGCGGAGGTAGCACGCGCAGGCTATGAAGGACTGATGAAAGGAAAGCATCATGCAGTAGCCAGCGCCGGAACCAAAGCGCAGGTTGTTCTGAGCAACATACTGCCAAATGAAACCCTGGCTAACATGACCAGAAAACAAATGGAAAAAAAGTAACGACTTAATATCTGCAATATGAAAGCTATTTGGACAGGATCAATTGGATTCGGATTGGTCAATATCCCGGTAAAGTTATTCAGTGCTTCACAGGAAAGCACTTTGGATCTTGACATGCTTGATAAAAAAGATCATTCACGCATCAGATTTCAACGCATCAATGAAAGCAGCGGAAAGGTCGTGGCGTGGAAGGACATTGTAAAAGCATACAAGGTTTCCGGAGACTATGTGGTACTTGATGATAAAGACTTCGCTCAGGCAAATCCTGAAAAGAGCAAGATCATCAACATAGACTCCTTCGTGGATGAAAAGGACGTTGATAGCATATATTTCGAGACTCCTTACTATCTCGCAGCCGACAAATCCGGCGAAAAGGCGTATAAGCTGCTGCACGATGCGCTTGCTAAAAGCGGGAAAGCGGGCCTTGGCACGTTCGTTTTAAGGAGTAAAGAACACCTCTGCCTCATTAAAGCTTACAATAAGATCCTTGTGCTCAATCGCCTCCGATTTGCGGAGGAGATCAGGGATACCACCGAGCTCAAAGGTGCTTCAAAAGGAAAGACAACAGCATCGGAAATGAAGATGGCGATGGCCCTCATTGATCAGCTTAGCACAGAATTCAAGATCGACAAGTTCAAAGACACTTATTCCGCGCAGCTTATGAAGGTTATTAAAGCTAAGGCCAAAGGACACAAGGTTAAGTCTCCTCCAATGAAAGTGACCCACAGAAAGACCAATGACCTAATGGCTTTGCTGAAGTCAAGTATTAAGAAAGCTTCCTGAGTGTCGTTGAGCAATGAACAAGCTTTCAATGGACGCTACGAACGCAACATCTAAACTTTCTGTCAGGTCCAAACGGTCCCGCGAAAACAAGTACAAAGACTTTCTTAGCCCCATGCTGGCAACGTTAGCCGATAAACCATTCGACAATCCAAATTGGGTCTTCGAATTGAAATGGGACGGATACCGGGCCATAGCAGAACTCAATGGCAAGTCGCTGAAGCTTTACTCAAGAAATGGACTATCCTTCGCTGAACTTTATCCCACAGTGGTCGAAGCGCTGTTGAAGTTGAAAGCGCATGCCATTATCGATGGCGAAATTGTTGTACTCGATGAAAACGGAAAGCCGAGTTTTCAGAAACTTCAGCATTACGCGGGGAACAGATCACTTTCAATTGTTTATTATGCATTTGATTGTCTGTCTTTTAAAGGGAAGGACACTACCGATCTGCCCTTAATAGAAAGAAAAAAGATCCTGCATTCTATTATACCCAAAACCGGTATCGTTAAGTATTCCGAACATGTAGAGGGCATCGGCACGACCTTCTTCCGTGAAGCTGTGAAGCTCAACATGGAAGGTATATTGGCCAAACAGGCGCTCAGCCTCTATGAAAAGGGGCGAAGGACCACCAACTGGCTCAAGATAAAAAATCACAACACAGAAGAAGCAGTCATTGCAGGATACACCGCGCCGCGCGCGAGCAGGAAATATTTCGGCGCACTCCTTCTCGGAATGTTTAACAAAGGAAAACTAAAATACATTGGCCATACCGGTACAGGCTTTACGGAAAAACTTCTTAAAGAACTCTATACAACGATGCAGCCCCTGGTACGTGAAAGTTCACCGTATGAAACTCCAGTCCCGGTAAACAGTCCTGTAACGTGGGTCGATCCAAAACTGGTATGCAATGTGAAGTTCAGTGAGCTTACCGAAGATGGGATCATGCGACATCCGGTGTTCATGGGACTAAGGATCGATAAATCAGCCAAGGAAGTTGACCACCTCGATAGTAAAATGAAAACAAGAAAAAAAACAGTTCCGAAATCTTCCGTGAAGAAAGAAAAAAAAGAAGATACCATCAAAGCAAATGGCCACCTGGTAAAATTGACCAATCAGCACAAGATATACTGGCCGGATGAAGGCTATACCAAAGGGGATGTCGTTAAGTATTATAATGAAGTTTCAACTTATATCCTTCCTCACCTTAAGGACAGGCCACAATCTCTAAAACGAAATCCAAATGGCATACTGGACAAAGGCTTCTTTCATAAAGATGCTGGCGATGCTGCACCTGATTGGGTCAAACACGTCACCGTTTATGCTGAAAGTAGCCGCAAGAATATTGAATACATTCTCTGTAATAACAAAGCTACGTTGCTCTATTTGAACAACCTGGGCTGCATTGAAATAAATCCGTGGAATTCGCGTATTAAAAAGCCCGATCATCCTGATTATCTCATCATGGACATCGATCCATCTCCGAAGAATACATTCAATGATGTTGTCGACGTAGCCCTGGTATTGAAAGAGATTCTTGACCGCGCCGGCGCAAAATGCTATTGCAAGACATCAGGGGCAACGGGTATGCATATCTACATTCCGATGCATGCAGCGTATACTTATGAGCAGGCACGTCCGTTTGCTGAAATAATCGCATCGCTTGCTGTGGAGCAATTGCCCAAGCTTACTACATTAGAGCGATCTCTTAGCAAACGAAAAGATAGGATCTATGTCGATTACCTTCAGAACAGCAGGAGTCAAACGCTTTCCTCTGTTTATAGCTTGAGGCCTGTGCCAGGAGCTACAGTTTCTGCTCCGCTTGCATGGAAAGAAGTTAAGCGAGGTTTGACACCACAGAATTTTAATATATTATCCATGTCTAAAAGACTCAGTAAAATCGGAGATATATTTTCTCCTGTATTAAAGGAAAAAAACGATTTGGTAAAATGCATGAAAAAGCTAGGCGCCTAGTGGCATAATGTATATATGATGACACTGGATCTTTGCAGCTATGGATTATAACACAATGATTGGAGTTGGTGCGAGTATTCTCACGGCCTCTTCGTTGATACCTCAGCTTGTAAAGCTGATCAAGGAAAAGAAACCTCAGAACATTTCAAATCTGATGATCGTGGTTTTGTTTTTGGGTCATGGGCTATGGATATATTATGGCATCCTGAAAATGGACATCATCATTGTTGCCTCCAATGGTTTTGCGTTAGCGGTAGATTTAATTGCCGGGTTTTTAACTATTAAGTATCAATTTAGTCAGACGGATAAAAAATAATTTTCAACTATAATTCAACTATGAATAATCTTTTACGTGGTCTTATTGCCGGGTATGGCGCTAAGAAGCTTGGTGGCGGCTGCCTGGGAACAGTTCTGGTATTCATTCTTATATGGGTTGCGCTCGGGCAGTGTCAGTAACCGCACCCGATGATCATCCTGCCGTTTGAAAAACTTCGCTACTCATAGTGAGGAATAAATTCTACATTTTCAAGAAATGCAGGTGCGCCAGTTCAACGGAACAATATTTGCGCAGTTACATCCTAATAAAACAACATAATAGCAGATACCCCTATTTTCAGGGGTATCAGACCCGATGTTTCCTGCGTTATGATGTTTAAGAAAAAGCGTATTTGGGATCACGCGTATGAATTTGTAAATCTACTGGTGCATGAAAAAGAATTTAAGGATCCTGGTTCTGGAAGATATGGAGGACGATCTTGAGTTGATCGAATACATACTTACTGATGCTCATCTTGATTTTACAACCAAACGGGTAGACAATCGCGAACAATTTGTTTCGGCATTAAAAAAAGGGCAGATCGATGTCATCCTTTCAGATCATTCATTACCCCAATTCAATTCACTGGAAGCTCTTGAGATCTATCGTGAATCCGGATTGAAGATTCCTTTTATCCTCGTAACTGGCGCGGTGTCTGAAGAATTTGCTGTGAACTCGCTTAAACAGGGCGCCGACGACTATGTCTTAAAATCAAACCTGACCAGACTGCCCTCAGCAATCGTAAACGCTGTAAAGCAAAGGGAAGCCGAAGTGGCTAAAGTGCTGGCAAATGATGCGATGCGAAAGCAATATGACGAGCTTATGAAGATCAACAAGGAGCTCGACAGTTTCGTATACAGCGTTTCACACAATCTTCGCGCTCCTCTTCGCTCCGTTCTTGGACTGATTAACCTGGCAAGAATGGAGGATGAAAAAAAGGCAACTCATTCAATGATTATTTCGGAATGATGGAGCAAAGCATTCATAAGCTTGATGATACACTAAAAGAAATTCTTGACTATTCACGAAACGCGCGGCAGGACCTAACGATCGAAAGAATAGACATACAAAAACTGCTTACGGACAACCTGGAAAGAATGCAATACATGCCAGGCGCCTCCCTTATCGTAAAAGATATTCGGGTGAATGAGAATTTTCCGCTATACTCTGACAGATATCGTTTATCTGTCATTTTTAATAACATTATCTCTAATGCCATCAAGTACTATGATGAGCACAAACCAGAGCCCTTCCTGAGGATCTCAGTTGACATTGAAAAAGACAACGTTCATATGGAATTCGAGGACAATGGAATTGGCATTGACCCCGAATATTTGAACAAAGTATTTGACATGTTCTTCCGGGCAACCCAAAACAATGAAGGCGCAGGACTTGGACTGTACATCGTGCAAGAGGCGGTTGAGAAATTAAAGGGTACAGTAGAAATAAAATCTCAGCTGAGAAAAGGGACCACATTCGTCATTGATATGCCGAACGCCTCTATTGACAACACAAAAGAGTCATCGAAGAGATCCGATAGCATCCTTAAACATTAACGCCATCGGCGGTACCGCCCCTGCTGTTGCTAAAATATTCATCCATCTCTGCGGACTTCCTGCCCAAAAATAAAACGACATTTGGGTTCACAACATTTATTTGGTGCCTGAGACACCAGTAACGTCAAATTGCTTAATTTTAGAGTAGTTCGCAAATACAATGATGCATTATAGAACGATTCTTCTTGTTGACGATGACGAGGAAGATCAAGAGATATTTCTTGATGCCCTGAAAGAAATAGATCCATTGATCCAATGCTCTTTCGCCAACGATGGAGAAGAAGCGATGACATTGCTTGGAGGAGATGCTATTGTAAAGCCTGATCTCATGTTCATCGACATGAATATGCCTAAGCTTAATGGGAAACAGGTTCTGCAGGAATTGAAAAATTCGGGGAATCTTGTTGATATACCGGTGATCATGTACTCAACATTTTTTGGACCCAACGATATCGATGAGATCACATCGCTTGGAGCCGTTCACTATATGGTAAAGGCCACAAAGTTCAACGATCTTTGCTCTTCGCTTCAGCAAATACTTTCAACGCGCTGGTAAAGTCTTGATCTTTTCTGATTGTTGTATCGGCAGAGAAACGATAAAGGTAGATCCCTCATTCAGTCTACCTCTTGCTGAAATAAATCCGTTGTGGAGCTCTGCGATCTTTTTGCAAAGCGCCAAGCCAACCCCTGTTCCCGCATACTCACCGTTGTGGTGTAACCTTCTGAACATACCAAAGATCTCTTCCGCATATTTCTGGTCGAACCCGATTCCGTTGTCTTCCACAAATATCCTGCAATACTTATTTACAAGATTCTTACCGCGTTCATTGATCCCTGTGCTGATCTCAGATCTGATGCTGATCGTCGCCGGAATATCCTTTTTTCTGTATTTCAGAGCATTGCTGATCAGATTTTGGAACAGGGGACGGATAAGACTCGGTCCAACTGACAACGTTGGTAGCCGATCAATAGAGACGGTTGCGTTAGCTTCCCTGGTCTCTTCTTCCATTTCCGTCAGCAGTTCCCTCATGATCACATTCAGGTCAGTTGAAACAAAAGCCGATTTATCATTGGATATTTTAGAGAACGCCAGGATATCGATGATCAATGCCTGCATTCGTTCGGCTGACTGCTGAATACGAGTTACCATTTTGATGTCCTCATGGAAGACATCGCGATATTTTGTGAACAATCTATCGCTGAACATCCTGATCTTTCTCAAAGGTTCCTGAAGGTCATGAGAAGCCATGAACGCAAACCGCTCAAGATCCTTGTTTGCGGACTCCAGGTTCGCGATATTTTCCAGCAGTTGTCGATTAAGCTGCCTCACCTTTTCCTCTGATATCTTTCTTTCGGTGATCTCCCGTTCCAGATTCCTATTAATTGCATATTAGTTTTTGTTCCTGTTCGAATAGCAACCTGTTCTTACGATAAATATCTATTAGCACGCCAACTTTTGCCCTAAGCACATCCGGATTGATTGGTTTGAAGATATAAGTCTACTGCCCCGGACTGGTATCCTTTGAACATATTTTCATCACCATAATTATTGGCGGTAATGAATATGATCGGGATGTGCTTGAGTTTCTCGCGTTCATAAATAAGCGCGGCCGTCTCGAACCCATTCAGATTTGGCATTTTGACGTCCATGAGTATCATGGCAAAATCGAATTCATTCAGCAACATCTTTAACGCTTGCCGTGCCGAATTGGCTTTGACAAACTGATATCCACCAGGCGAAAGGATCGTCTCGATCGAAAGAAGATTGTCCTCGCGATCATCCACTAACAATATTTTTGGCTGCATGTACTCTTACCACTTATTTACAGAACCACAAACGCATCAAGCGACAGCAGTTGATCAATTTTTACTGGTTTGGTAATATAATCAGAAGCTCCAGCTTCAATACATTTTTGCCTGTCTCCTTTCATCGCTTTTGCTGTAACAGCGATAATTGGCAACGTACTATTTTTGTGTTCCCGCCTGATCTTTTGGGTTGTTTCATAGCCATCCATTTCCGGCATCATGATATCCATCAACACCATTTCAATTTTGGGATTTTCTGTTAGTATCTTGATAGCCTCTTGCCGCTTTCCGCAGTGACCACATTAATATTAAACCGTTCAAACACCGTTGTAATGCGAATAGATTCCGTACGTCATCGTCGACTATCAGAATATTTTTACCGGTCAGTATATCCTCTTTATTCCGGATGTTTTCAATTATACGTCGTTTTTCAGGTGCAAGATTTTTGTGATTGATATGCAGGTGTGAAACAGTTTCCTCCAACAGATGTTCTATAGAATTAACACCTTTCACAATGTGGGAGCTTGAATTTAGATTCACGTTACTTGAACTCGATCTTGCTAAAATCCTTGGCAGAATAAACGATCACCGGGGTAAGTTCTTTTTCGCCTTGCTCAACCTCATGGATGCAGTTCCGGTCCCGAGATATCGGGAAGCGTATAATCCAGAATAATGCAATCAAATTCCTCCATCTTGACCAGATCCAGTGCCTCCTTGCCGGTATTGGCAATAGTCACATTGCAGCGAATCTTCCTGATGCATCTTCGCAATTTGTGAAGAATCAAGTTCATTATCCTCTACGACCAAAATACTCTTGTTTCCTTTTATTATTGTAAGTAAGATATCATCGAAAGAGCTCATTAAGTAAATCATTGTCCAGTGGCTTGAGCAGGAAGCTTCGGGCTCCGCGTTTTAAGGCCAGCATCCTGTTTTCCTCACCTGAAATAACATGGATTGGAATATGGCGATACGTCAGATCATTTCGCAACAGATCAATAACCTTCCAGCCGCTGGTTTCTGGTAATTTGACATCGAGCGTTATCGCTATCGGGGAGAACCGATTGATAAAATCAAATACTTCAAGATAGTTGGTCGCAACAATCAGCCTTCATTCCCTTTTCGTGCGCTTTTTCGATCGACAATCTTTCCAAAACGAAGATCATCCTCAACGACCAGCACAACTTTGTCATCACGGCTAGAATATTGGCTTCGGTCATCGCCGGTTTCATTGATCATTTCACTTGACGATGTCCAGGTTCTGGTCTTCAATACCTTCGTTGGTGATTCGCAGGTTCCTAACAGGCTATTTGATTTCGCCACTCAGCATCCATCTGCAATTGCTGCTGAATGACCTGGATGCTTTGAGGAACATTCTTTGGATCAATATCGGGACATGCTGTCTAACGGCAGGTATAAGGTAAATGTACTTCCATGTCCCGCCTGGCTTTCCAACTTCAATTGTACCACCTAATAGTTCGGCCAGTCCGCGGCTGATGGAAAGTCCGAGTCCTGTTCCGCCATATTTCCGGCTGGTTGATCCTTCGGCCTGCTGGAATGCTTCAAAGATGATGGATTGTTTTTCCTGTGGAATTCCAATACCTGTATCGGTGATGGAGAAGGCAATCACCTTTCTAGCGTTGTCAAGCGTTTGACGTTACCCGGCTTCCAGGTTATCTTGCGCTTCGGAAATTCTCAGATGAACTTCTCCTTTTTCAGTAAACTTAAAGGCATTCGACAACAAGTTCTTGAGGATCTGATTCAGACGCTGTATGTCCGTTTCCATCGAAGCCGGCAACGTATAATCGGTTTCGATCCTGAACGTCAAGTTGCGTGCTTCCGATATCGGCTTGAATGTCGTTTCAACAAACGAGGCAATTTCGGTAATGCGCACCGTTGAAATATTCGCGGAGATAAATCCGGATTCGATTTTTGAAAGATCTAGAATGTCATTGATCAGCTGAATCAAGTCATCACCACATGAGTGAATGGTCTTTGCGTAGCGGATTTGTTTGTCATTCAGATTCCCTTCAGCATTTTCATAAAGTTGCTGCGCCAGGATCAGCAAGCTGTTCAAGCGGCGTTCGCAGCTCATGTGACATGTTTGCCAGGAATTCCGACTTGTATTTTGAGGTCAGTGTAAGCTGCTCTGCTTTTTCTTCCAGGGACTTTCTGCGCCTCCTCAACTTCTTTATTCTTAGCCTCCACTTCATCTTTCTGCTTCACCAGCAAAAGCGCCTTATCCTGAAGCTCGTCGTTTGTTCTGCGCAATTCTTCCTGTTGTGTTTTGAGTTCTCCTGCGAGCGATTGGGACTGTGCGAGTAATTCTTCCGTTCGTGTATTGGTTTCGATAGTGTTCAATACGATACCGATACTTTCAGTTAACTGACTTAGGAAGTCAAGGTGTGTTTCGCTGAATGTATCAAGAGATGCAAGCTCGATCACAGCCTTCACATTATTTTCAAATACAATACGGAAGGATGATCAGATTGGCGGGTTTTGCCTTTCCCAACCCTGAGTTGATTTTCACATAATCCTTGCGGAACGTTGGTCAGTAAAATTCTTTCTTTTTCAAACGCGCATTGTCCCACCAGGCCTTCACCGATTTCAAATTCTTGTCGGAATGTTCTTTTCCTCCCTGTAAGCATAGGCAGCAAACAGTTTTAACTTTACATATTTGCGTTTCTTCCTCTTGCTTGAAAATATAGAATGCTCCATAGTGTGCGGTAACAACCTGTGCCAGCTCCGACAGAATACGCTTTGGTAACTGTCTTCAAGTCTTTTTGACCTTGCAGCATTTGTGTAAACTTGGCAAGATTTGATTTCAGCCAGTCCTGATCCTGGTTCCTTAACGTTGTTTCACGCAGGTTTGTGATCATCTGATTGATCGTATCTTTCAACGCTTCAAGCTCACCTTTTGCATCCACGCGGATGGTTCGGGTTAAATCACCTTTTGTTACCGCAGAAGCAACTTCAGAAATAGATCGTACCTGAGTTGTTAATTCGCTGCAAGCTGGTTGACATTTTCCGTAAGATCTTTCCACGTTCCGGAAGCGCCGGGAACGCTGGCCTGACCACCTAATCGTCCTTCAACACCAACTTCGCGTGCAACGGTAGTTACTTGTTCAGCAAATACCGCAAGGGTATCAATCATTTCATTGATCGTATCTGTTAACTGCGCAAGTTCACCCAACGCATTGATGGATAAGTTTTTGCTTCAGATTTCCTTTTGCAACCGATGTCACCACTTTTGCGATACCGCGCACCTGACCTGTAAGGTTTGACGCCATCTGATTTACCGAATCGGTCAAATCTTTCCATGTACCGGCTACACCACGTACTTCGGCCTGTCCACCAAGTTTTCCTTCAGTACCCACTTCACGTGCAACGCGCGTTACTTCAAATGCAAAGGAGTTAAGCTGCTCCACCATGGTATTGATGGTGTTTTTCAACTCAAGCATTTCGCCACGCACGTCAACCGTTATTTTCTTGGACAAGTCACCATTCGCAACGGCTGTTGTTACACCGGCAATGTTACGCACCTGGTCGGTCAGGTTTCCAGCCATCTGATTCACGGAATCCGTTAAATCTTTCCATGTTCCTGCTACACCTGGTACAAATGCCTGTCCACCAAGTTTTCCTTCTGTACCCACCTCACGGGCTACGCGTGTTACTTCCGAAGCAAAACCTCTGAGCTGATCCACCATAGTATTAAGCGTATCCTTTAACTGGAGTATTTCCCCTCGGACATCAACCGTGATTTTTTTCGACAAATCACCGTTCGCAACGGCAATTGCCACGTCTGCAATGTTTCTGATCTGTGCTGTAAGATTTCCAGCCATCTGGTTTACGGAATCCGTCAGTCCTTTCCACACACCGCCAACACCTTTCACAGTTGCTTGGCCACCGAGTTTACCCTCTGATCCTACTTCGCTGGCAACACGGGTTACTTCAGAGGCGAATGAGTTCAGCTGATCCACCATGGTGTTGATGGTATCTTTAAGTTCCAACATTTCACCTTTCACATCCACTGTGATCTTCTTCGACAAATCACCTTTTGCAACTGCTGTTGTTACCTCTGCAATATTCCGCACCTGGTTGGTCAGGTTATCGGCCATTTTATTTACTGAGTCTGTTAAATCTTTCCACGTTCCCCCAACTCCGGGAACATCGGCTTGTCCTCCCAACTGACCTTCTGATCCCACTTCCCGGGCTACCCGCGTTACTTCGGATCCAAACGAGTTAAGCTGATCCACCATGGTATTGATCGTATTCTTCAGCTCAAGCATTTCGCCCCGGACATCCACTGCGATCTTCTTGGAAAGTCTCCTTTAGCAACCGCGGTTGTCACATCGGCAATGTTTCGCACCTGATTGGTAAGGTTGGATGCCATCTGATTCACGGAATCTGTAAGATCTTTCCATGTTCCGCCTACACCCGGTACGTTGGCCTGTCCACCGAGTTGGCCTTCTGATCCAACTTCACGCGCCACGCGAGTTACTTCCGATGAGAATGAATTGAGCTGATCAACCGTCGTATTGATGGTATTCTTTAGTTCAAGCAATTCCCCTTTGGCATCCACAGTAATTTTTTTGGACAAGATCTCCTTTCGCCATGGCGGTTGTTACACCGGCGATATTTCGTACCTGTGTTGTGAGGTTTCCTGCCATTTGGTTTACGGAATCTGTAAGATTTTTCCACACACCACCGACATCTTTTACAGTTGCCTGTCCTCCAAGTTTTCCTTCTGTTCCAACCTCCAGGGCAACGCGTGTTACTTCGGAACCAAATGAGTTAAGCTGATCCACCATCGTATTGATAGTATTCTTCAACTCAAGCATTTCACCGCGTACGTCAACTGTTATTTTTTTGGAAAAGTCTCCATTCGCCACAGCGGTTGTTACGCCAGCTATGTTCCGGACCTGCCCTGTCAGGTTTGAAGCCATTTGATTTACAGAATCTGTAAGATCTTTCCAGATACCGCCAACACCTTTCACCGTTGCCTGTCCACCAAGTTTTCCTTCCGTTCCAACTTCCAGGGCAACGCGCGTCACTTCAGAGCCAAACGAATTAAGCTGATCCACCATGGTGTTGATGGTATTTTTCAACTCCAGCATTTCTCCGCGCACATCGACGGTGATCTTTTTTGACAAGTCACCGTTTGCTACCGCTGTAGTTACACCCGCTATATTCCGGACCTGATTTGTCAGGTTTCCCGCCATTTGATTTACAGAATCTGTTAAGATCTTTCCATGTTCCACCTACACCTGGCACATCTGCCTGGCCGCCAAGCTGGCCTTCAGAACCTACCTCCCGGGCTACGCGTGTTACTTCGGACGAGAATGAGTTAAGCTGATCCACCATCGTGTTGATGGTATTCTTCAATTCCAGCAATTCGCCTTTTGCATCAACAGTAATTTTCTTCGACAAATCACCTTTGGCAACGGCGGTTGTAACACCCGCGATATTCCGCACCTGCGCTGTTAAGGTTGCCCGCCATTTGGTTTACGGAATCGGTAAGATTTTTCCAAACACCGCCAACACCTTTTACAGTGGCCTGACCACCCAGTCTTCCTTCTGTACCTACTTCCAAGCGCCACACGGGTTACTTCAGAACCAAAGGAATTCAGCTGATCAACCATTGTATTGATGGTATTTTTCAATTCCAGCATTTCACCTTTTACGTCCACCGTAATTTTCTTGGACAGATTACCCCGCGCAATGGCGGTTGTCACTTCCGCGATGTTACGCACCTGATTGGTAAGGTTACCAGCCATATGGTTTACTGAATCCGTAAGATCTTTCCACACACCACCAACACCTTTTACTTTGGCCTGTCCCCCCAGTTTTCCTTCCGATCCCACCTCACGCGCAACGCGCGTCACTTCCATGGAGAAAAGATTGAGCTGCTTCACCATGTAGTTCACTTCTTTGGCGATCCGCAAAAATTCTCCTTCCAGTTTGTGATCGCCGATATTTCTTCTGGCATTTCCTGCGACAAATTTCCTTTCGCCACAGAACTGATAACGTGCGCGATTTCAATTGTAGGGTGAACAAGGTCGGAGATCAAGTACATTGAATGAATTTACCCCTGTGACTCCACGCACCTTTCGTACTGGGAATTTCAATACGTTGCGTGAGCTTTCCCTGTTTACCAATGGTATTGCCTGCTCGTGTAAACTCGAGCATCATACGTTCGTTAAGAGAAATGATCTCGTTGAGCGTATCGCAGATCTTTCCGTTCAGACCAACCTCATCAATTGGCATCCTTACACTGAAGTTTCCGTTCTTAACCTCCGTGAGAACATGCAGCAGATCTTTTGAGCCGGCTACGTCAAGGGACAATGACTGCGAACTCCCGTGCCTGAAGCCATTGGAATCTCCATTGCCGTGGCCGTTGGGTTTGCTGTGACCATTAGATTGTCCGTTCTTCTTAAGTTTTTTCTTAACTCCTTTTACAAGATCCTTGACGACCTTCTTGCGTTTGCCTTTCACCGCTACTTTAGTTTTCATAAGTGGGGATAGTTATGATACAATCGGATAAAATTAATGAAGAATGACTTTCGAAAACTATAATTTTTTCGTTTTCGACAAATAGTCAAGGTCAAATTTTTCAGACTTGATTGCGAAGATGATAAATGATATAGGGACGTATCAGAATTGGGTGGTCCTGGGAATGGTCTGAGCCTCTCATTAATTTCCGGAGGAAATGCATTTTCAGAGGCTGAACTAACAAGGTAAGACGTCTAACGACTCACGAATAAGAACCCATGTAATTGATGCCTTCCCGTGTGGAACATTTTCCACACCTGCCAGGGGAAAATGGGAAATAGTTTCCCATGGGAGTCCGCCAAATGGCCATGCTGGTCTGATTAGTCTAATGACTAAAAGACCAACTAAGAACTAAGGACTCTAGTAGCCTCTTAGGAACTCTTTCCAGGATCTTCTCTCTCTGGTAAGAGATTGCTTTTTCAGTTGATCTACTTTACGCACAAATGCTGAAAGCTTTGTGTCGGTGTACGGCCCGTCGACGTCGATAAGGGTACCGCGACGCCCATCGTGTGTTTCAATCAGATAAACAACCGAGGGATCTCCGTTCGTGCCTTTGTCATCAAAATGGTAGATATCTTCGATTGCCACTTCTTCCGATCCATAAAATGATCTTTCATTCTCAGTGGTCAACTTATTTCCTATTATTTTGAAATTTTCGTTGTATCCATCCTCCGAAGCTCTTGTCAGACACGCTGAAAGAGAGTTCATTCGGTTCAACATTTCATCATAGAGTATCATAACTTACGTGATTCATTATTGACAACACACGATGAAAAATCCTGCCACCCGCCAGATGGCGTTGAACAGGTTATTTTCTGACAAATGATGCGGAACAATGTCTACATGTCTGGTGCACATGTGAATTTTTTATTCCATAAATATTTGTGGAAACTTTCTAAAATGTTACGGTGATTCGGCTATAATAAAATCTGGCATCAATATTTCATTGCTGAACTATCCGGTTTGGATTTCCTGATTGGTCACATATTACCACTACGCCTATGCTTCGGATCTTCATAGCAGTTTTTCTCATCATTCTGGTTGGAACTATATTCGGATTCGGCGGTAGCCTTGCAGCCGGTGCGCTTCCAACAGCTAAAATCCTCTTCTACGTCTTCTTAACCCTTATTGTATTGACCTTGTTGTTAGGGCCAACCTTGTTTAGAAAAAGGTAATAGCTTTTTCCGTCATTCAGCCATCGTAAAATGGATGTTAAAGGCTGTGCCTTTGTCAAGTTCGCTAACCACATCAACATGGGCGCAGTGACTATTAAGGATATTTTTGGTAGATGTCAGACCGAGTCCCATTCCCCCGTATTTGCCGGTAAAAAATGGATCAAACAATTTTCCGATGTCCGAGGGCGCAATTCCTTTGCCGTTGTCGGAAATTGTAACCGTCAGTATTCTCTTGTTCAACGATGCATTGACGCACAACAGCCCTTTTCCAGGGATCATTGCTTCAATCGCATTAATGATTATGTTCAGCAGTGCAACCTGAATCTTATCCCTATCGACGAGAATTTTAGGTAGATTTTTCTCGTAATTCACTAAGAGTCTCATTTGATTGAGCTTCAGCCGGTCGACAGCCAAATTGATGGTCTCACCTAAGATCTCTGGGATAGAGACAAGCTGAAGGTGGAGCTCTTTGGGTTTGCTGGATTTCAGCAGTTCCCCAACAAGCTGCTCTATGCGGTTCGCATTTCTTTCGATGATATCGCCGTATAACTTTCCAGATTCACTGTTCTCCGGGATTTCATGCCTTAGCTGACTCAGGGCTAAATTCAGGTTGGTCAATGGATTTCTTACTTCGTGGGCAATCGTTCTGGCCATCTTCCCTGTCAGGGATAGTCTTTCCGCCATCAGGAGATCCAACTCAGCCTGCTTTCTCAGGGTAAGGTCGTGAACAATGCATTGAAAGCAACAGAGATCGAGAGAAGGATGTGGAATATAAACGCAGTTCAACAGACACTCCTTCTTCTCCCCTTGCTTGGTGACCATTGTCATCTCCATATCCTTGATCTGTTCAAGTTCATTTAATGATCCCTGAAATAGTTTGTAGCCTGCTGTATCTGCGAAAAAGGTCCTCAGTTCTATGCCTTTTGCTTCTTCGGCACTATAGCCAAACAAATTGAGGAATGAATCATTTACATCTGTAAGAACCAGATTCTTGGTAGCGAGCAGGATTGGATCTATGCTTCGCTCAAAGAGGGATCTGTACTTCTTTTCCTTTTCGTTTAATTCCCGGATGATTCCGGACTGACTGATCGCGTACCGGATGCTTCGCTCCAAAATCGAAGGATTGAGTTCGTCTTTTATCAGATAATCAGCGGCGCCGAACCGGCTGGCATCGATGTCTACATTGAAATTGTTTTGGCCAGTCAGAATTATCGCAGGCGTAAGGACACCCTTTGACTGGATATACTTGATCAGGTCAAGACCATTTTCCCCACCGAGGTGATAATCAATGAGAAATATACCAAACTCATCCACAAGGATCCTCTTTTTTGCATTAGCCAAATTCGGTTCCCAGATAACGTCGAACTCAAACGTGTTTATTTGGGAAATGTATTCCTTAGCCAGAACGACGTCATCCTCATCATCTTCGACTAATAAGATCTTAATTTTTGTTGCCTTCATAGAAAAGTTAGGCCAAATTCCCCTTGCGATAAGTAATCACTATTCGCCTCAGCAATGTTCAAACAGCCCACCAATACTTTCATCATTGTTCCAATAGAAGTCTAATTCGTTCGCAAGGGGATGTACAATCTCTGACCCGAGGTTAGGAGCAAAATCGTGCCATGGCTGTCATGCCGAGTTGTTACAGGTCTACCCAGGTTGGGTGTGGAGAATTTGTCCATTACTCGTGTAAAATCGAAGCAATGGTCACCAAAAACTTCAATTATGCGGTCGGGTGACGGCCTTGATTTTGGCATGTATTTTACATCGCCGTGTTAAAAACGATATGAACAACCTTCTCTACATAATAGCCGTCGTCCTGCTCACGCTATGGATGATAGGATTATTCATTTATACGCTTGGCGCAATGGTGCACATTCTGCTGATATTCGCATTGATTGTTGTACTGTTTTTATCACGCCGCGAAAACAAACCGGCTTAGCGGGTTGGTCCTGTCTGATCCGTTGTTATCATTCATATTTAATGTATTCTTTTATGAAAACTAACCAGAAGGAATCCAAAAGAACAACTGCGAGAAAAAGCAAAACTGCCAAAGCACCTGGAGTCAAAAAGTCTCCGCGCAAAAGCATCGAGAACCGCGATCTGAATAGTGAAGAAGATCAAACAACCAACGCCCACCGCGAAGAGGATTGGGACATTAAGAAAGAGAATGACAACACCAGTGTGAGTGATACCAGCGTTGAAGAAGAACAAGACCGGGAAGCAAAGAGAAAACTTGAAGACGCTCATCCCGATGAATGGATGAAATGATTTTGTGCTGCATCACACCTTACGGTCACCCGCCAACGCGAGAACGTAGCAAAAAACGTAGCAAAAAGAGAAGCCGTCTCTCAATTTTTGAGACGGCTTCTCTTTTCACAATATTCCAGCGCTAATTATTCGCCACTCTGGTCATGATTCTTCAGCATGCCAAGGTGATCCTTCAGGCCAGGCAAAGTAGCCGAGATCCAACTCTTAAGCTCAGCGTCTTCCGTCTTGTCCAAACGTGCTTCAAATTTATTAATTGACTTCTCGTGTCTGTCTTCCATCGCTTTACACCACTCTTTATCGAACTTTTCACTGCTTTCATTTGCAAGGTCATTCATATCCTTGGTGTCAGTTTCAGCTTCCTGTAAAGGAACAGCAATACCATTCTTGTCTGCATAAGCTTTCAGTTCATTCAGTATTTTGGTGTGATCTGCTTCGAGCTTATTGGCCATCTCCTTCACTTTCTTGTCAGCGGATTTATTGTTGGCGAGTTGGGCAATTTTGATCTCTGCATAGTTGCTGGCAACAGCATTCACAATAAAGTCTGCATCCTTTTCCTCAGTTCGGTCGGTGAAGGTTGAATCGTTTGCTTCTTTGGCAACTTCCACACTTTCTTCGGCGGTCGAATCCTGACTTTTCGGACCGCATGAGATTAATGACACGATCACAATTAATCCTGTCATACTATTTAACCATGTTATTTTTTTCATTTTTGGGTTGATTGATAATTTAAAACGTTAACCCGAAAATCATACCACCCCCGTAAGCGTCTAGAAACCCCATTGCGTAGGAATTATTTCTACAATTGTCTCACTTCAGGTGTACTATTGTCCCTTTTTTAGCGCTACCAATTGTGCAAGTGCAAGACGGTATTTAACTCCGGTAACGTGTTCGGAGCCGGACAGCCATCGCCTTCCATTCATTGGGAAAACATGTTGATTTAAATGAAAAAAAATCCGTTTACACAATTTAAGAGAGTTCTTGGTTCCATTTGAACAAGAAAAGGAATATAATGGCTTACAGATCTTGCGTTTCTACCGAGTAACCGTATTAACAGCTTAGTCAAGACATTTTATTGATAAGGTGCATATATCACCCCGATGTAATTGATAGTCAACTCCAATGGCCAAAAAACACTCCTCTATTTTCCTTGCCGACGATGACGAAGATGACTGCGCGCTCTTCGAAGACGCTTTGCGTGAAGTTGGACACGGTATGGAACTTGTCGTTTCTTATGATGGTGAAGAGCTTATGAATGCATTAGCTGAGAAAGTTCCCCCTGAACCACGACTTATCTTTCTTGACCTGAACATGCCACGAAAAGATGGGTTTGAATGCTTACAAGAGATAAAGCAATCAGCCATCTATAAGAACATCCCTGTGATCATTCTGTCTACTTCATCAGAAGAGGACTCCGTCTATAAAGCATATGCTCACGGTGCAAGCCGCTACATTACCAAACCTGGGACGTTCTCGCTGCTAAAAAAAACGCTCCAGAAAGTGCTTGCCATTGATTGGTCATCCGGCAAGAAAATTCCGTTTGACAAGTTCTTGCTCCCATAGTTAACATAATGAACAGATTGTAACTTGTCATTATCGACAATTATCCTGCTTATTACTCGAGTTAAATGCTCAGTATAATCATCAGGTAATTAACTCGGAAATTTTACAGCTTTCCTAAGTAATTTTCGTAATATTATTAAAATTGTGGCCACTACTAGTATGACTAAGACAAGTCAAATCGAACCAAAACTTGGTGAAGGAATTTATCTTATTAAAGACGTTGCTAAAATTCTGCATATCCGTTTTCATTTGCCCATGATTTTTACATCGAGGGAAGAAAGAATAAAAAGTATATTTATTATGAATACTTGGAGAACTTGGTAAAACATGACAAAAAAAAGCATCAAATCTCTTTTAGATTCATGGAGGAATTCTTTGAGAAAATAGAGTTTGATGACAATAATATAGCCGTGAGATTTTTCCCGTTGGCTAATAGTAGAAATGTTGTTGTTGACCCCAAACATCAGTTTGGACAGCCAGTTATTAGCGGGACTAATATTAAGATACAAACCATATTCAGTTTGTATCAAGGAGGCGAGACTTTGAAAGACATTAGCAGCTTATACGACATATCAATTGATAAAGTAAAGGATGCTATTGCTTTTCAAAAAGCTGCCTGATGCTATTTATTTTTGATGAGAATTTTCCTTCTGAATTCGTGAAAGGGTTCTCTATTTTAGAGAAGGCCAACAAGCGGACTAAAATATTGGTTGACGTTATTTTTTCCGTTGATTTTATGGGCAAGCGAGGCGCTAGTTACTCCTTGCCCTGGTGTGACCCTTTAGCGACTTGATGAAGATCACTTCCTGTCTATTCCAGATAGTATATGGTTACCTTTTTTTATATTCCCGGCTCATTACAACCTAATGACTATGCAAAGAACAAAAGTCGCCATCCTGGGTGGTGGTTTCATCACAGATATCCACATTGAAAGCTATCATCGCTTTATTCCTGAAGCGGAGGTAGTCGCCATTTATGCCAGAAAGCCGGAAAAAGCCAAGGCAATGGCTGACAAGCACCACGTTCCTAAATGGTATGACAACATCGATAAACTTCTCAAAGAATCGGACTGTGAAGTGGTGGACATTTGCCTGCCTAATTATCTCCATGCGGAGGCGGCCCTCAAGGCGGCGGCCGCGGGCAAACATATAATTATTGAAAAACCACTTGCTGTTACTCTGGAAGAAGCAGACGCAATGATCGCCGCATGTAAAAAAGCCGGCGTAAAGTTGATGTACGCAGAAGAACTTTGTTTTGCACCGAAGTATGAACGTGTCAGACACCTGGTGAAGGAAGGCGCCGTTGGGCAGATCTATATGCTGAAGCAGTCTGAAAAACATTCAGGACCACACACAGATTGGTTCTACGACATTCAATTTTCAGGAGGTGGTGTATTGATGGATATGGGCTGCCATGCTTTCGGCTGGTTCTTCTGGATGCTTAATAATGCCAAGGTGAAGAGCGTAACAGCCAGTATGGGTACAGTCCTTCATAAGGGCAGGACCAAAGGCGAGGACAATTCCGTGGTTATCGTGGAATTTGAGAACGGAGTGACCGCCATTGCTGAGAACAGCTGGGCAAAACATGGAGGAATGGATGACCGAAGCGAAGTGTACGGGACAGAAGGCGTTGTTTACGCAGACCTCTTTATCGGAAACTCTGCACTCACGTACAGCAAGAACGGATATGGTTACGCGATGGAAAAAGCAGATACAACTGCAGGCTGGAGCTTTACGGTTTTTGAAGAAGTATTCAATCAAGGGCTATCCACACGAGTTGAAGCACTTCATCAATTGCGTACAGCAAAACAAAGAGCCATTGGTAACCGGCGAATTGGGTCGCGCCGTTCTGGAGGTGATATATGCCGCATACGCTTCCGCAGGTCAGGGTAAAAAGATCATGTTACCCTATTCACCTGTAGTAAAAAGGCCTGTTGATCTTTGGTTAAATCCTTGACGCAAGCTGTTAGACAAACACTGTGTCGATTATTCGATGTAGTGCGATCTGCGCACCATTTTTCTTCTAGATCTTAATGATCGTCATATTCCAAAGAAATGGCGTGGAAGCCGCCGGTATAACTATAGGATACATTGATCTTGTGGATGTCACATATCTTCTTGACAATAGCCAAACCGAGTCCCAGCGACGACGAAGCTTGATTCTGCTTTCTGAATCTTTCAAACAGCATTGCAGGCTGGACTTTCAACGGCTCTCCTGTATTACGAATACTGAATTGTGTTGCGGACACCTCTAAATGTATACTACCATTCTTAATATTATGCTTAACAGCATTATTGATAAGGTTCGTAAATAGAATATCTGCCAGCGTACCATTGATCTTGAAGAAAAGGTCATCGGTCTTGATATAGTTGACCTGAATACCTTTCAGGTTGAATACCTCTTCAAAAGCTAAAAGCTTTACTTCTAAAAGTTGGGAGACGTTAACCTTTTCGCGACCATAGAACTGCCCATTGTCGATCTTTGAAAGCAACAACAACGCGTGATTAAGTTTTGAAAGGCGGAGCGTTGACTCGTGGATATCCTGGATCCATGACATTTGATCGGGTGTTAGATTCCTTTCCTGGATCAACTCCTCGACCCTGCTGTTAATTAACGCCAGAGGTGTTTGTATCTCATGCGATGCATTCTCGGTAAATTCTTTCAGGTTTTTATAGTCACGAGAGATCTTGTCGGTCATCTTGACCAGTTCGGTGTTCAGCTCATTAAATTCGTAGATATACTGTGGATTGAGGCTGAGTCCTTTGCCGTCATTGACCTCAAACGCTTTGGCTTTAGAAAGCGTATCATAGAAAGGTTTCCATAGTACCTTTGAAATGCGCCGCTGAAAAACAAAAAGGAGTAAAAGTCCGACACTCAATGACAGAAGCATCGTAATCGTAATAAATTTCAAGAGTGTATTGGACTCAATCAGCGACTTTCTAATACTGACCTTATACAAGCTGTTTCCGATTGTACTATAGAAACTATGCTCCCGGAAAGGCACAAGTTGCTGATTGTAACGGTTGTCCAACAAAGTGTCTTTGAAAGCGGGAAAAGACATCAATGTATCGGTTACCCCTTGAAGCGTTATCTTGTCCTCCACAAAGTAGCAGCTCTCCTCCCATACGCCATGTAACGCAATGTAATTCTCGAAATCTCTTCGCTCTACGCGAAGCCGTTCCTCCACTTCACTGTAGATCAAATGTTCTACGACGATATAGAAACTTCCTGCAATGATAACATATGTGATCACCGAGAAAAATATATAATAGAGATTAGTGCGCTCGAGTAGTTTCAATTTTCTCCGAATTTATATCCTATCCCGTAGATCGAATGAATGTAGTCATTACAACCTTTATCCGTCAGCTTCTTGCGCAGGTTCTTGATGTGTGAATACAGCAAGTCGAATGAATCAGCCGAATCGATGTCGTCACCCCAAAGGTGTTCTGCCATGGAGGACTTTGTCAGCGCAATATCAATGTTAGAGATAAAATACAACAGCAAGTCATACTCTTTTTTGGAAAGGGACACTTCTGTTTCCTTTACGAAAACCCGGCGCGAGTTGTAGTTGATCTTGATCTCCTGGTAGCTGATCTCATTGCTACCACCGAAATGACGCCTTCTTAAGAGTGCTTTTACTCGGGCATTCAATTCGGAAAGATGGAATGGTTTTGTCAGGTAGTCATCTGAGCCGATCTCCAGACTTTTGATGCGATCCTCCAGTGCATCCCGGGCAGAAATAATAATGATACCCGCAGGTGACTTGAGTTTTTTTAAGGTTTCTACAATATCAAATCCGGTTCCATCGGGCAGGTTGATATCAACGATTACGCAATCATAGGTATAAAGGTTCACCTTCTCGTTTGCATCGTCAGCGTTGAAAACAGTTTCTACAATGAATCCTTCTTTCCCAAGATGCGATGCAATGCTCTGCGCCAGTATACGCTCGTCTTCAACAATTAAAATTTTCAAGATATGAATGGATTGAGCTTTAAAAATAAGTCAAGATTCTGAAAATATTTTGGAATTGATATTTGGAACAAACGATTGATGCAGGCTTTTTCGGTCTCCTAAATTTTTCCAGATTCCAACCATAGTATTGCATTTATTTCTCAATAGACATCGAACGCTGTAATGAACAAGCATTTAATAGCAATATTGATAACGGCGATCAGTCCCATGGCGACTGGTTTTTCCCAGCAAATCGACATGCCAGCGATGCTGGATCTGAGCCGCAAGAATTATCCTCTTCTAAAAGCGCGAGAGGCGGAAGTTAGCAGTGCCAGGCATGAGGTTATGCAGAGTACCTCTGATTATATACCTAAGCTTACGGTTCAACATCAGTACACGTACGGAACAAGCAATAGCGTGGCTGGGTCATTCTATCCGAATCCTGCTATTATTTCTCCCTCAGGGGGAATACGGGCGGAAAACACGAACATAGCGACCTGGGGAAGTTTTACCAGTTCGCTGATCGAATGGAATGTTTTTAATTTTGGAAAGGTCGCGGCCAACGTATCGTCATCAAGAGCAAATCTTGATAATTCTGAAGCTACGCTTGAGAACGAGATATTTCAACATCAGGTACGTGTCGCAGATGCCTATCTGCTGACTTTGATCGCACAGAAATTAACCACCATTCAAGAAACCAATGTCAATCGTGCGTTAAAGTTCCGTGAAGTTGTAGCGGCTGGTGTCCGTTCGGGAATGCGGCCAGGAGTCGACAGCTCGATGGCTCATGCGGAATACGCCAAAGCTGAATTGTTGCTGCTCGAAACCAAGCGCAATGAGAAGGCACAGCACTATCAGCTCGCCGAGCTCACTGGCGTCGTGCAAGACGATCTCCCTGAGCCAGACAGCATGGCATTTTTTACAACCCTGCCCCTATTGCCGGATACATCTTTTGTCGCATATGGTGCAAATCCTGTATTGCGCCTCTATCATGCCAGGGCGCTTGCGACAGAAGCCAGGAGCCTTGCTATCAGGCGTTCGTTTCTTCCATCTGTTTCCCTGGTGGGTGCTGCATGGGCAAGAGGATCAGGTATCTACCCCCAAGATGACTCTTTTCATACCGGCTTTTCTGAGGGCACCCATTACCAGGTCTACAACTATCTTCTCGGGATATCAACACGATGGATATTGACGGATATGATCCCAATACATCAACGATACAAAAGTGAAAAGTACCGAACTATAAGAGATCAGGAGCTTTATCGTGAACAAAATCTCAAAGTCTATCGTCAGCAGAGGGAGGCTGAAATGCAGTATGACCTGATGACGCAGCAGGCTAAAACAGCCCCTATTCAACTTGCAGCTGCTCAGCGCGCGTATCAACAAGCTATAGCGCGATACAGGAGCGGACTATCAGATCTTCCAACCTTACTGCAAAGTATGGTAACATTAAGCAGGGCTGAGGCGGACCTGGCAGTTGCATACAGCAATTCATGGCGATCTCTTCTCTCCATAGCAGCCTCTAAAGGAGACCTGACAATATTCCTGAACGCGATCGGTAAAAGGCTCTGAATTATCGATCATTAAAAACAATACATATGTATCAATTGATCCGCAGTGCGCTCCGCAAACCCATCTCTGTAATGGTGGGTATCATTGCAATAGTGTTTTTTTCAATATTGGCGATCGTAAGCATACCCGTTGATATTTTTCCAGATCTGGATCTCCCGACGATCTATGTCGTCCAGCCTTACGGTGGTATGGCGCCGGATCAAATGGATGGATTTATTACAACGCGGTACCAGGATCACTTTCTTTATGTCTCCGGTATACGCGACGTGGAGGTAAAGACTATCCAGGGTATGTCGCTCATCAAACTCCAGTTTTATCCGGGAACAGATATGGCTCAGGCGGCGGCGGAGGTGGCCAACAACGTTTCGAGAGCCAAGGCTTATATGCCTGAAGGTACAGTGCCACCTCAGGTAATACGGTTCGATGCCAGCTCGGTCCCTGTAGGTCAGCTCGTATTTTCTAGCACTTCCCGTACCCTGAATGAAATTCAGGACTTTGCTTCTTCCAGGATCAGGCCCATGTTCTCACGAATTGAGGGCGTGTCAAGCCCTCCTCCCCTCGGGGGAAATCAAAGGACTATTGTGATCCGTTTGGACCCGCAGCGTTTGCGTAGTTATAATCTGACACCCGAAGAAGTGATACGCGCTGTTGGTTCAACAAATCAGCCTTCACCTGCAGGAAATATCCGGATCGGTAACAGGACGCTGATGACACCTGTAAATTCCCTCATCGACAAGCCACAGGATTTTCTCGATGTCCCGATCAGATCAGGTGCGGGTCCTACAGTATTCATACGAGATATAGCCACAGTCGAAGATGCGGCTGATATTACCGTTGGTTATGCGTTGGTGCAGGGAAGGCGCGCCGTCTATATCCCTGTTGTAAAGAAATCTGACGCGTCTACGCTTAGCGTTGTAAACAACATCAGAAACGCACTGCCTGCATTACAAAACGCGATTCCTGAAGATGTAAAGATCTCCTATGAATTTGACCAGTCTACATACGTCACGAATTCCCTGAAAAGTCTTATCACGGAGGGCACCCTTGGCGCATTGCTCACCGGACTAATGGTATTGCTTTTCCTTCGCGATTGGCGAAGTGTTATTATCGTCGTCATTACAATTCCCATATCAGTGCTATGTGCGATAATTCTGCTGAACCTCTTTGGACAAACCATAAACATCATGACGTTGAGCGGCCTTGCGCTGGCGGTGGGTATTCTCGTGGATCAGGCGACCGTAAGTATTGAGAATATTCACCAGCACCTTGAGATGAAAAAACCGAAAGCGCAGGCTATATGGGATGCATGTAAGGAGATCGCCTTTCCTGAGTTTCTCATTCTTCTTGCCATCCTCGCAGTCTTCGCTCCGGCACTGGTCATGAATGGAATTCCCAAGTCGATGTTCCTTCCGCTGTCGTTGGCAGTAGGTTTTTCCATGATAGCGTCATTCCTGTTGTCGCAGACCTTTGTGCCTGTACTGGCCAGCTGGCTGCTGAAGGCCCATCCGCAGCATGAAGATGCAACGCTGGCACTGGATCACGAGGAGCGCATGGCCATGATCAATGAAAGCAGGTCACCACATCCTGTTAAAGGATTTGACCGATTCAAATTGCGATATCTCAAGGTACTTGAAAAGATCATGGCGCGTATCGGATTTTATACTACAATATACCTGACCGGGTCTGTTGCGGTCATCATTCTTGTGTTCTACCTGATCGGAACGGACATTCTTCCTAAAGCAAATAGTCATCAGTTTCAATTGCGGATAAGGGCACAGGACGGGACCCGTGTTGAGAGAACGGAGGAAACAACGCTGAAAGTACTTAACCTTATTAAAGAGGAAGTTGGCGCAGAAAGTGTCTCTATATCGTCCGCATATGTTGGAAATGTTCCAACCAGCTATGGCACGTCCCAGATATTTGTATTCAACAGTGGCCCGCATGAGGCAGTCATCCAGGTATCGCTCGACGAAGATTATGACGTCAAAATTGATCAGCTCAAAGAGCGGTTGCGAAAGCGGATTGGTGAAAACATTCCGAGCTTAAGACTTTCCTTTGAGCCGATTGAACTTGTTGACAAGATCATGAGTCAGGGTGCCTCAACACCCATAGAAGTAAATGTCGCGGCTAAGGATATTCGGGAGGCAGAACAATTCGCAGGGAAAATTCTTGCAGAGATGCAGAAAATAGATTTTCTCAGGGATGTTCAGATCGCACAACCTATGGCCTATCCAATATTGAAGATCAAGATGGACCGTGCGCGTGCGGGCCAAATGGGCGTCACGGCTACACAGGTTTCGCGTTCCCTTGTAGCTGCAACCTCGTCCAGCAGGTTTACTGACAAGAATCTTTGGCTCGACAATACCAAGGGATTGGCCTATCAGGTTCAGATACAGATCCCCGAGCATGAGATGAAATCTGTAGATGATATCCGTAACATACCTCTTCAATCCGGCAACCTCCATCCTACTCTAAACGATGTTGCTACTTTTTCAGAGGAGGCGGCACCTGGACAATACGATAGGTCCGGCCCGAACAGACTCGTTACACTGACTGCAAACCTTCATCAGAAGGACCTTGGGGCGGCGAGCAAAGCAGTGGCAAAGGCTATTAGCGATGCAGGAGATCCACCGCGAGGAATGCTGGTGGAGTTCAAAGGTCAGGTAAGGTTATTAGAGGAAACTCTCAGCAGCTTACAGGGAGGTCTAGGTATCTCGATCGTGATCATCTTCCTTTTGCTGGCTGCAAGCTTTCAATCTTTCAGACTTTCGGTAGCGATACTTTCCGCCGTGCCGGCAGTACTGGCAGGAAGTCTTGTTATGCTCCTGGTCTTCGGGGCCACGTTGAATCTGCAGTCCTATATGGGAATGATCATGTCTGTGGGGGTTTCCGTAGCTAATGCCATACTAATGATCACAAACGCAGAGAATCTGAGAATTGAACTTAAGAATCCCCGGCGTGCCGGCATGATGGCAGCAGGTAGCAGGATACGCCCGATCCTGATGACCAGTATTGCTATGATCGCAGGTATGATCCCCATGGCGTCGGGATTGGGTGAGGGGGGAGACCAGGTCGCACCACTTGGACAGGCGGTTATTGGTGGACTAATAGCCTCTACGTTAGCATCTCTGTTAATATTGCCAGGGATCTTTACTCTTGTGCAGGGTAAGGCATCATATATTTCACCTTCATTGGACCCTGAGGATGTGCAGAGCAAATACTTTAACAGCATTAAATAGCAATGATCATGAACAACACTAAGTCTATATCTACAATACTCGTTCTTACATGGATCCTGCTAACTTCATGCGGAAAGGTGCCGGAAAAAAAAGAAGCTGAGAATACCATTCCCGTTGTGGACGTATCAGAGATCACAAGCCTCCAGCCTTCAATGCCTGTAATTCTTCCGGGTGAGTTGAAAGCATGGAATGAGACACACATCGTGGCCAAGATAAAGGGATATGTCGGCAAGGTGTATGTGGATCGGGGGACAAAGGTCAGGAAGGGCGAGACGCTGGCACAGCTCGACGCACCTGAAGTTGTCGCAACGTTAAATCAGGCGAAGGCCAGATTGTCCGTTGCGGAGGCTGCGCTGATTGAGCAACGCGCCAAGCGGCAGATCAGTAAAACAACGTATAGGCGTATCGTTGAAACGAGTCAGACAGATGGCGCCGTATCCGCAAACGAACTCGATATGGCTTATGCGAAAATGATGTCCGACAGCGCCCTGGCAGATGCAGCGTTGCAGCATGTCGCGGCCGCCAGGGCAGAGCTTGCATCTCAAACTCAACTAGTGAACTACCTGTCAGTCAAAGCGCCATTTGACGGAACAATCACAGAGCGCAACATCAGTCCAGGGGACCTGGTCGGATCGGACCAATCGAAGCCGATCTTTGTGCTTGAAGATCGGTCAAAGCTTCGGCTGACAATCGCCATTCCTGAGAACCTCTCAAACTCAATCGAAGAAAAGAGTGTAGCATATTTTTCAGTTCAGGCCGACCCAATGAAAGAGTATCGGGCAAACTTTGCCAGAAGCGCCAATACGCTGCAGGAACTGAACCGTTCCATGATGGCCGAGTTCGATTTTGATAACACTGCCGGCGATCTGAAGGCGGGTATGTATGCGGAAGTAAGGCTGCCAGTCACCCGTAACCGACCCTCTCTTTTCGTGCCGCGCACGGCATTGATCCACTCGACAGAGGGTGTATTTCTTGTCCGCGTTAATAATAATGCGGCTGAATGGGTTACGATACAAAAGGGAAATTCCCTTGATTCGCTGGTTGAAGTTTTTGGTGCCATCAAAGCTGGTGACAGGATCGTAAGGCAGGCGTACGAAGAGCTCAGAAACGGTCAGGCATTGCGGATCCGATAGAATTTTCACGTATGTTAAGTTAATGTTAACTGCATGTTAAAAGAGTAATGATCGGGTAATATTAGGCTAAGTAGTTTTGTAAAAAATAACCAAAACTTAGCCTTGTGGTAAAGTTTACTTTAAGCTTAATAAGTGTCCTTATCGTCGGATTTCAGGTACTTTTCGCGCAGGAAAACAGGGACATCGTAACCCAGCCTATCCAATGGGTCACCCTTAACTCTAATCTTTCTTTCGGTAAAAGGATTTGCCTTCTCCTGGAAGGCCAGTTCCGCCAGGCACAAAATCTGGAGCCCCAGCAATATCAACTCCGCACTGCGCTCGACGTCAAGATCACAGAACATTTATCGATCGCCCCCCTCGGTTACGTCTACACCTGGAACTACAAGTATGGTAAGCAACCCGCCGCGTTCGAGAATAATGAGCACCGGATATTTCAACAGGTGTCTTATAAACATTTGATCGGCGTTGTAAAAATGGATCACCGCCTGCGCATGGAGGAACGTTTTATCCAAAACCACTCAATAGGAAACAGCGGATCAGTAGTCGATGAAGGTTATGTTGTGAGGCAAAACCGGCTTCGATACCGATTGATGGCTCGCGTCCCCCTGAACTCCAGAAAAATTGAGCCCCATACCTACTTCCTAAGTGCCTATGACGAAATATTTGTCAGCTGGGGCGATAAGATCACCTTTCATGAGCCCGATCAGAACCGCTTATTCATGGGAGTCGGCTATCAATTTGATAAAAGTTTCACCCTTCAGGGAGGTTTTATTTACCAACTGTTGCTGAAAGCGAACGGCACGATGCAGGAAAATAATATCGGCATCCAACTTCAGCTTGCCTACAACATTGATCTGGCCAAAGGACACTGACGCGACTTCTTTTATCTTCAAAAAATAACATCCATCTTAGTGCGAACATCCCTTCCTCACCCGTATCTCCATGCAAACCTTTTCGGCAAAATTGGCTGTTGTGCTGCTGGTTTCCGGATTATTCAGTGAAGTACATGGACAATCTGCAGCTTCGGTAGAACCGATGCGATATTTCCGGGAAGCCGGAAATTTTTATTTCAAGAATTACGCGATCAGGGACTATAAAGCGGCCGCTCAAAACTGGGGAGTGCTGCAGGATCAATATGGCAACATGGTCTTTGCCAATGGCGATGGCGTGCTGATATATGATGGGAAAAAGTGGACTGTTGTCGAAACACCAACCCAGAGTGTGATCAGGTCCATGGCAAAGGATAGCCGTGGAAGGATCTATATAGGAGCCCTCGATGACATCGGCTTCATCGACAGCGCCCCAAGCGGGAAGCCAGTATACGTCTCGTTACTTGAGAAGTTGAATCCCAATCTTCACAAGATGGGCAACATCTGGGCTACGCATGTCCACGGGGACCTTATCTACTTTGAAGCCGAAACCGGACTCTTTACATGGAACAGCGAGCGTTTTACATTCCTGCCATGGCCAAATGATGCGACCTTCCATAAGTCGTTTGTATGGCGCGATGTCCTCCATGTTTATGAACAAGGCACGGGTATCATGCAACTCAAAGGTGGCAAGCTGAGCCTCGCTCCAGGCGGTGAATTTTTCAAGAACATGAGGATCTATACTGCCATGCCATTGGCCAACGATGCCATTGTTCTCGGAACCAAGTATGATGGTCTCTATATATATAATGGAGAAAGTGCCCGGGTGTTTGAGACATTGGCGAATCCCTATCTCAAAAGCTTCGAAATATACACCGGCCTGTCGTTATCGGATGACAAGATCGCTGTCGGAACTAAGTTCGGCGGGGTCGTGATCATTGATAAAACCGGAAATATCCAATACATGATCTGCCGGGAAAACGGGTTGCCTACTAACAACGTCAGATCCCTGGGTAAAGACTCAAATAATGATCTCTGGCTAGCGCTGGATGAAGGAATAACTCATGTTGAAATATCAAGTGACATCAGTATTTACGACGAACGCAATGGCCTCGACGGATCGGTGAACGATGTGATCCGTCACAGAGGTGATCTTTACGTCACGACGGGAAGTGGCACATACATTTTACAGCCAGCTGAACTTCCTGTAAAGCGTGCACTTTTTTCGCGGATCAGTCTTCCACAAGAAGCGGGAGGCTGGCAGTTTCAGGTGGTAGCTGGGAAGTTATTGCTCAGCACAACTATTGGGGTGTTTGAGGTTAATGGAAAAGTTACAACCCGGCTTAGCGAGCAATCTGCCTACGGGCTTCACCGGTTCAAGGCGGATTCGCTGAGGGTGATCGCAGGTGGCGACCGTGGCCTTTATTCCCTTCGACTGGAAAATGGTAAATGGAAGACTGCAGGTGTCATCAACGATGTTGTGCTTGATAACACCAGGTTCAACGAGACAATTCCTGGAAAGCTGTGGATTACCACATTCTCTCAGGGTGCTGTGCTTGTCTCATTTGTAAATGCCGACGGAACGGTAGATTATGATAATCCTACTGTGAAAAAGTATGGACCAACCCAGGGGTTACCCGAAGGATTCAGCAAGATTAGCACCGTAAGCGGTAAAGAGAGTTTCAGGGTTGGAACTGCGAGCAGGCTTTTTCATTTTGATTACTCCGCTGATCGTTTTTATCCCGATTCTACATTCGCCACAAGATTTGGTTTCAGCCAAGAAAATGTCTTCCCCGTCTCCAATGAACTACCGTCAGGTACTTTTCTTGTAAAAAGTAAGCGGAATGATGATGGAACACGTCAGCTCTTTATCGTGTCACCCCGGGGTAAGGAATATTTCCGCCAGCGGTATGATATGTCCAGGATCTTTGACAATGTCGGCGTCATCACTTACTGGGATCAAGCCCATAACGTCGCCTGGCATGTAGGTGCTGAGGTGATGGTACGACAAAAACTGGAGCCCGGCCATCAAACCAAAACCAATTTCACTGCCTATCTCAACAAGATAATTATAGGAAAAGATTCGGTGATGTATGAAGGTGTGGGGCAGCCTCCTGTTGATGTTGTTATCCCCTATGGCCTTGCCTCGCTTCGTTTTGAGTATACATCTAATAACTTCGTGGCCGAAGAAAATAACAATTTTCAATACAAGCTCGATGGCTATGACGAGAACTGGTCAGAGTGGACCACAGAAAGTATTAAGGAATACTCCAGACTCTGGGAAGGGACTTATACATTTTCTGTAAGGTCAAAAGACTATGCGGGTCTCGTCAGTCAACCAGCTTCAATAAGCTTTAGCGTATCGGCACCCTGGTTCAGAAGCCCCTTTGCATACATCGCTTACTTACTGATGCTCGGTTACGGCGTGTGGATGTTGATCCGGTGGAGATCGAATAAACTTGAGCAGGAAAAGATCGCTCTTCAGAAAGAGATCGAACATCAAACCCAGGAGATCCGCGAACAAAATGTTCAATTGGCTGAGCAATCCGAGGAACTGCGGGTAAGCGCTGAGCAGCTCAAAGAGCTGGATACTTTAAAGTCAAACTTTTTTGTAAACATTTCTCATGAATTCAGGACACCCTTGTCTCTGATCATTGGTCCACTCGAAAAATCCATTGCAGATAAGGAAGGCGACATCAAACATCAGGAAGTTCAACGAATGCATCGGAACGCCAAGAAACTTCAACAGCTGATCAACCAATTGCTCGACCTCGCAAAACTGGAAGCGGGAAAAATGAAGGTTGTGGAGCAGCGATCGGACCTCTTTTACTTTCTCCGTGTGCTGACGGCTTCTTTTGAGTCTTTGGCTGACGTCAGGAACATCCGATTTGAAGTGGACATTCCACCAAACGGCTACGAGACATATTTCGATACTGACAAGATCGAAACAGTACTATTCAATTTGTTGTCCAACGCATTCAAGTTCACACCGGACGGAGGTTTGATAAAATTTGAAGTGTCTATACAGACTGATGGAGCCGATAACGTCACGATCGGCGTTTCAGATACCGGACCCGGCATTCCTCCAGAATCTGTCAATCGCATATTCGATCGCTTTTACCAGGTAGACAGTTCGAGCTCAAGGGAGTACGAAGGCAGCGGTATTGGCTTGTCTCTCGTGAAAGAACTGGTCGCATTGCTAAAGGGAAATATCCACGTTCACAGTGAAGTCGGTGAAGGCACGTCGTTCACATTGGCACTACCACTGACGCGGTTGACCTCGGTCGAAATGGTTTCAACGACCGACGAAAGAGCCGATGGTCAAACCGATACCGAAATGAAAGCACGGGTAAGAGAAGATGCTTCAGAAACGGCCGATGCAACGCCATCATCCGAAGAAATCATACTTCTGATTGAAGACAATCCCGATCTGCGCGACTATCTCCGGGAGAGTCTTGAACCTGAATACCGCATTGAAGTTGCTGAGAACGGACAGATCGGACTTCAAAAAGCGCTGGAGATAATCCCTGATCTCATCCTGAGCGATATGATGATGCCATTGATGGACGGGTTTACACTTTGTACCAGGATCAGAGAAGATGAAAGGACCAGCCACATTCCTTTTATACTGTTGACTGCCAGAACTGCCATTGAAAGCAAGCTTGCCGGTCTGGAACTTGGAGCTGATGAATACATGACCAAACCTTTTAATATGAAGGAGGTTCATGTTAGGATAAAGAACCTGTTGGGTCAGCGCAAGAACCTCCGGAAAACGTACGGCAAAGAGGTTACGGTGCAGCCTAAAAACATTTCCATTACTTCTGTAGACGAGCGTTTTCTGAATCATGCCCTGGAAATTGTGGAAACTCATCTTTCGGATCCACAATTCTCAGTTGAAAGGTTCGCCGAAGAAATAGGCATGAGCCGAAAGAACCTGCTGAGAAAGATCAAAGCGCTTACGGACCAATCTGTCAATGAATTTATCCGCAACTTCCGCCTGCGACGGGCTGCACAACTGATCGAAGGTCGTGCTGCGACCATCAGCGAAATTGCTTACCAGGTGGGTTTCAACAACCTGAGTTACTTCTCCAGATGCTTCAAAGAACTTTTTGGTACTCTTCCTCACGAAATGGCCGCTAAATCCAGCGTCGCCGACTCCACATCTATTTGATTATAAGACACTTAAGTAGCATGTCTCATTTGTGTCAAGGCATGTCTCATTTGTGTTAAGCCACGGTTAGCCGGGGCCCGTTGGTATGCTGTGAGAAACAACCTTAACAGCATGAAAACAACACAAACAAAACAAACTGCTTTCAGGACTTTACTCCTGGGCGTAGGACTCACAGTAGGTTATCTCCTACTGTCAATTACGGTCGCATTTATCAACACGCCTGTCAGCAAGGACCGGCCATCCGCGCCTAAGAAAGAGGTGGCCGCCCGGGATCATGATCACAGGAGATGATGGCTTAAGAAAAAACAAAAACAATCAACAAATAAAAATTTATCAACAATCAAAACAATCAAAAAACACACTCTTTATGAAAACAAAAACCAAATCAAGAAAAGCTCTTTTTACAACAGACTCCGAAGCAGGCTTCTTAATAGCTTTCATTATCCTTACGTTATTTGCCCTGGCGCTAACCAGCTGCAGCAAAGATGATGAACCGGTTGAACCCGATACACGCGCACAATTTGTGGGCGAATATGCCGTAGAAGATATTAGCACGGGGACAGGCAATGAATATTCGTATGACGTGACTATTTCAATCGGCTCAGGTGGCGACCTTGAAATTTCGAATTTCGGCGACGTTATGAATGTTCCCGTAAAAGCAACTGCGCAAGGATCCTCCCTTACTATCAAGTCACAGACTTTTACTAATCCAAGTGGCAAAAAATTAACGATAACAGGGTCGGGTTCACTGGCCAACAATGTCCTCACTTTTACATACACGTTGAGTGGCTTTGTGGATTACTCCGGGAATTGTAAGGCGAACAGGAAGTGAGGGTTTTTTAGGGTGATTAGAGCCGGCAGCAATGCCGGCTTTTTCCGTTTGGGATTGCCTGAGAAAACGGCGTACGCTTGAGTTTATTAGAGTTTGACAAAGAGCCAGCGGGTAAAATATCTGACGTATCATGTTAAGCCAGCCAGTTCCCCTGGTAAAAATATTCCGGCACCTTTCTAAAAAAACTTTACAGGCTCTTTTTCGTTTAGCAAAATAGCTCCAATATCTGCCACTGATGAAGATCATACCTTTTGAAAAAATTAAGGAGATATCAATGAGAGACGCATTTGACGTCTCAGGCTTTCGTTTCTTTCCTAGCGAGTTAAATGAGCTATACCAAATGGGCAGAACGATTTCTATCAGCGACATTCTCAAGTCCAATGACAATAGAATTTTTAAAAGATTTCAGGAAGCGCGGCAATAAGGACGCGTTTGATAAGAAATCCAAGATCCCGCAGAGGTAGCATCTTACCTACCTCTGCAAGAATCCCGCATATCAATCATGCCAACAATAGGTAATGTATTTCCTTGGCGCCTTTGTGCCTTTGCGGTAAAAAATTGTCATGCCGTTATACCGCCGGCGGAATAAGCTTGTAAACAACCGGGGTGACTATACGTGACAGGATCGTTGAACTGATCAACCCTCCGATAAGCACCACAGCAAGCGGCGAGATCAGCGGGTTAACAGATAGTGCAATGGGTAACAATCCTCCGATAGCAGTCATCGAAGTGAGCACTATAGGAAGGAAGCGAACCTCGCCAGCCTGCCGTATCGCCTCATCCGTTGACAGGCCATTCTTGCGTAACTGATTTGTAAAATCTACCAGCAATATTGAATTCTTTACCTCGACACCTGCAAGCGCGATCAATCCAATGATCGAGACGAAAGAAAGTGGGTTACCCGTGAAGAGTAAAGCAAGCACCGCTCCGACAATACCCAAAGGTATTACACTGAGCACGATCAGCATGCTTTTGAAAGTCTTGAACATGAGCACAAGCACGGCAATGAACATGAATACAGTGACGATAATGATAGTTCCCAAACCTCCAAACGATTCATTGCTGGCTTCCACTTCTCCCCCCATCATATATGAATATCCATCGGGTAGTTTTGTAGCATCCATCTTGTTGACGACTTCGCTGATCACCTTATCATTCAAAAACCCCTTCTGAACAAAAGCCGACACCGACACCATTCTATTTTTATTGTAATGATCGATACTCAAAGGAGAAGACTCCAGTCGGAGGCCAGCGATCTGCTCCAATGGAACTGCGGCACCCCTAAAATTATTGATGAACAGATTCTCAAGCGAAGCCATCGATGCGCGTTCTTTCTTCGGGGTAGTTAATAGAATATTATAATCTTCACCATATGCATCCGAAAATTTACCCATGTCAAGACCTGCAATAGCAAGTCTTATGGTTCGATCAATATCCACCGTGTTGATGCCAGTCATCCTGGCCTTCTCCTGATTGATGACAACGCGAATATCACTTTTCAGATTGCTTACCGGGTTGTTGACATAAATTGTGCCTTCGGTCTGTTTCAACAATCTTTCAACCTCAGCGCTATAGCACGTAGTGTATCGAGGTTGTCGCCAAATAATCTGATCTCTACCGGCGCCACCACAGGCGGTCCCTGTTCAAAGTTCTTTACTTCTATCTTTGCGCCGGACACATTTTTAAATGATTCCCTTAACTGATTGATTATCTCCAGTTTCCTTTCGGGATTTGTATGCTCATCCATTTGCACAAATGTCTGGGCAAAATCAGTGCGTTCATTTTCCTGAATAACATTATAATACACCCTCGGATTTCCCTTCCCGACGTTGGTTGCAAAGTATGTTACTTCCGGAATCTTGCTTACTACTTCATCCACTATAGCGGCAACAGAATCTGTTCTTCCGAGATTTGTCTGCAATGGTGTTATAGTGTTGATGAGAAACTGTGGCTTTTCAGAAGCGGGAAAGAGACCAAAACCCATCACTGAAAAAAGCTGTAACGCACCAACAAATATAACAGCTGCAATGACGAGCGTTGTCTTCGGAGATCTCAAGGCTTTATCAAGCAAACGCGAATAACTTCCATGAATCAGTTTCTGCAGGCCACGCATGAAAATATTTCCCTTTTCATCGCCGTGGCCTTTCAACATACGGCTCGATAAAAACGGAATCACCGTTATTGAAACCAGCATGGACGCAAATACCGACATGATGACTGCCAGCGGCAATCCCCTGATGAAGTCACCGGCACCTTCAGGAAGAAATACCAAAGGCATGAATGCAATAATGAGAGTCACTGTACAACCCACTACGGCCAACCCGATCTGCTGTGTAGCCTTTATGGTCGCATCTATTCTGGAATGTCCTTCACGCATCCATCGCTCAATATTTTCAACAACAACAATGCTATCATCGACAAGTAGCCCCAGTGCCACCACCAGACCAACAATACTCAGCTGATTGAGGCTGATTCCCATAATATTTAAAAGCACCAGTCCTATAGAGAGCGAAAAGGGAATGGAGATCATCACGATCGTGGCCGCACGCAATCCGAGAGGCAACAGCGTTATTGATACCAGAAAAATAGCAATGAGAAAATCCTTTCCCAGTCCTGCAAGTCTGCCATTAACGTTATCGGCCTGATCAAAATGATGCACCATGTCTATATTGGCCGGAAGTTTTGAAGCGAAGGCTTCCAGCACCGGTTTGTACTGCTTTTGAGTTTGTGTAATATTCAGTCCCGGTTTTTGTGCAGCCACTACAAATACGCACCGGTGTCCGTTCAGCCGGGTTATGTGTTTTGTCTCATCAAAGGTTGTATAAGCGTCCGCCACTTCTTTAAGCAAAATATTCTTTCCGTTGGCCGTAAAAACAATTGTATTTTTTATCTCATCGAGAGAAGTATAGTTTCCGCTTGTCTTAATGCTGAATGACTTGGATCCTGCTTCAATGCTTCCTCCTGGAATATTGGCCATTTCACTTTGCAAGCTTCCGGTGATGGCATCTAATGGAATGTGCATTTGTGCGATCTTTTCCAGTCGAAGACTCAATGCGAACAATTTGTTCAGCAAGTCCCTGGATCTCTACATTCTTCAGTTCGGGTATTCGCTCAAGCTCGTCCTGCAATGCTTCTGCGTGAAATTTCAGTTTCCCGCGGGAAGCATTCTCCGATATCAGCGCTATCTGCATCATGTTGACATCAGAAGGCTGGAATTTGTTGACCTCGATACTGAAAATATCTTTTGGTAATTCACTCCGAATACCATTGATCTCCCTTACAAGCTCCTGATATTTATCGTCTGGATTGCTTTCATATTTATATTCAACGCGGAATACAGCCAACCCATCGCTGATCGTGGTCTTGATCCGTTTCATGTCCTCCAGTTCGTTGATCCTTTCTTCTATGGGATCCACGACTAGTTCCTCCATATCTTTCGGACTTGTTCCGGGATAGACCACCACGATTGAAAATTGAGGTGCTTCGATTTCCGGGTCTTCGCTTCGGGGCATTGTGAACAGCGTTGTTATGCCTACTGCTGCAGACATCAGAAACATGATCAGGGTAAACTGATAGTTTTTTACGGCAAATTCAGATATTTTCATGGTTCTATTTTAAAATGTGGATTACCGAATTGTCTGATAAGATATGCGCTTCCGGAAACGATCAGCGCTGATGCATTTTCAAGTCCGCTGCTAATGCGTATGGTACTTACCGTTAAATGATTCGATTTCAACCCGCTGTTTCCGGGCGGTTTTATTATTGTCCGTAACAAATACAAATCCTTCGTTGCCATTGGCATCCAGTACTGCCTCGTAGGGAACGTTCCAGGATGAAACATTACGCCCTGACTGCAACTTCGCAGTACCAAACATACCGGTCGCCAGTTTTACGTTGTCCTTCTTTAACTGAAGCTCGACTGAAAATGCGCCCGTCGAGGGATCTGAAGTTTCCGACTTTCTGATAACTTCGGCGTCGAATACTTCTGCAGGGAATGCGTCAATACTTACAGTAGCCTTATCGTGGATTTTTATTGCCGTCCATTGTCTGTCACTGACACTTACTTTTAAAATCCATTTTCCGTTTGTCACGGCATTCGTCAACACGATGGGATCGCCGATGCTTACTACCTGACCGTCGTTTACAAATTTCCGCAGCACGTATCCATTCGCCGGCGCATGGATTTCAGAGAATGTCTTATTAAAAGCAGCAGCTTCCAGTTGTTGTTTCGCGACATCCAGCGCCGTTTCAGAGTTCTCAAATTGTTCGAGCGTCGCGACGCTGTCACGATACAAATTTTCTACCCGATGGTGATCGCGCTGTGCTTTCTCAAACCCAGAGCGTGCCTGCGCCACGAGCGCATTGATCTCAGTCAGATCGAGTGTCGCAAGCAGCTGCCCTTTTTTGACAGGATCACCTTCCTTCACCAACACGGCACTGACAACGCCCCCTGTTTTGAATCCAAGAACAGATTCATCGTCTGTAGTCAATTGACCAGATGCGTTAACGGCGAACGCGGTGGTTGACTTCTCGAGCTTAACAACTTTAACAGGAACAGGTTGGGATTCCTTGGGGATCATGTTGCCTGCACCCTTTCCATCCGTACAGGAATCGAGCAACAATGTCGCTGCCAGCGCAGCAAATAGGGTGATGATGTTAGAGGTCTTCATAATTATTGGGATTATCGTATTATTAAAATGTATAAGAGGCAGTTTCATATTCAAGCTTTGCTGAAGCTGTAAGCATCCCGAACAGTTTCAGGTTCTGTTGCAGCTGTGAGGAGGTGAGTTGATTCCGTGCATCCAGAAATTCAATGAGGCTATTCACACCCTGCTGATACCCTTTATCGATCAGGTTGAAATAACTCCGTGCAGATTTAAGCTGTTCATGAGAGGCTGAGTAGTTCCGGATGGCGGTGTGAAGATCGTTTCTCGCTATTTGAGCGGCCAGGGCAAGCTGCTGTGAACTATGGGTAAGGTTCAACTCATTTTTCCTTACTTCATTTTCGCTTTGACGTATGGTCGTAGCGTTACGCATTCCCTGAAATATGGGTATGGATAATTGAACCCCGAACAGGTAGTACATGGAGTTTTGGTTCCACTCCCAATCTGACGCCTGGGAGCCGAGGTCAAGGAACGCATTGACCTTTGGCAGCCGCGCAAGCTTGTTCATCCGGAGGGTGGACTGACTTATACCTTTTAAGGTCCTGATCATCTGAAGTTCCTCCCTTCCCTCAACCGACAATGAGGTCGTATCCGCTAAAGCGACTTCGTTCGCCGTAAAATTCACATCTATTTCTGCATCAGGATCACGGTTAAGAAGAAAATTGAAATACCGCTTTGCATTGGCAACACGATTGTCAGCGCTGTTCAACGCAGCTTTTACATTTTCGGCTTCGCTCTTTGATCTCAGGAAATTGGCAGGTAGCGCTTTCCCGTTCTTCAAAAGAGATTCGTTCACTGCGACATTACGGTTCACCAGCGCCAATGCGCTCTCTAATATTCGAGTCTCCGCGACTGCACTGAGGTACTGAAAGTATGCCGACTTGATATCCAGGACAAGCAGCCTCCGGTAGGCCGATACTTCATGTTGCTTCATTGCGATCTGCTGTCCCTGTATTGTCTTATTTGAATATAGATCCGTGTTGAAAAGCGGCACGGACGTACGAATACGTCCATCATAGAAGTTCTTTGGAAAGAAGTTCTGATTCACATTATCAATCTGGGGAAAGGCATCATTTTGCGTCAGTTGATTCAGTGATGTGTAAACAGGATTCAGCAGGTCCCCTACCGGGATGGCTATGCTGCGGCCACCTTCTCCTGATGTGTAGTCCGCAAGCAGATTCACAGCCGGAAGAAAGTACGACCTCGCGATCTGAAGGGATTGCTCAGCCTGCTTCAATGACAGGTTCTTTTGCTGGATAACCAGGTTACTCCGGAGTCCTTCAGCGATATATCCGTCCAGCGGATCCTGCGCACTTAACATCGTTGATACCATTGCGACCAAGGCGGCGACGATTGTCAGTTTTGATAGGTTTTTTTTGATTTCAGTTTTCATTGGACATATTATTTACACTGTTAAGTCGTATTCCAAAAAAATTTATTCTTTTTGTTTTCCGTGCATACGGTCAAGCATATCGATTATAAGGGCACCTGCTTTGAAGCTGAGGTCTTTCTGATTTTCCTCGCTGATGACCTGGCAGCGTCCGCGGATCTCCAGGGAGCAAATACCATGAACCATAGACCAGCATGTAAATGAGAGGATCTCAGGGTCCATACCTTTAAAATACCCTTTAGCAATACATTCAGCCACAGTTCCGCTAAGTGCTCCGAATGCCTTATTGCCTTCCTCCCATTTTTCCTGATCTTCTTCTAAGGCGTTCATGGGGGAACGGCTGATGAACATAAGGTCGTAATATTCACGATTCTCGAGCGCAAAGCTGATGTATGCCTTATTGATGGCCTTCAATCTCTCAAAGGGGTCCGCGACGTTTTGAAGAGTCTTGAAATATTGGTTTAAGATGATAAAGCCCTCCTTATGCAGAGCATAAAAAATGTCGTCCTTATCCTTGAAATAGAGGTAGATCGTTGTTGGTGAGTATTCAATTCTCTCTGCGATGTTCCGTATGGACGTCTCTTCAAAGCCGCGTTCAATAAAGAGCGTTCTGGCTGCTTCCAGGATTTTAGCCTTCAATTCCTCTTTTTGCCGTTCTTTTCTGTTTGCTATTGTCATTTTCTGACGCGTTAATATTTCACTTAACGGTGTAAAGTTAATAACGATTCGTAATTACGCAATTTTTTTTTCAATTATTTTGGTGGTGTCTGACCTTAATTACAATGTAAGTCAGTGAGTCTCCGGGGTTTGGAATGTATTGATGGCCGAGTTTTGCCGGGACAACGAAAAAATCGCCGGCCGCGATCTTCCTGTCGCGTTTGTCTTCGATTATCCCTCCAAGCCATTCTTTGGGTCCACTGGCCTTATTCCCCCTGACCTTATAGCCTGTCCTTAATACCCCGCTTCCGGAACGGATCATGGTAACATCGTCGAATTGTTCATGAACTTCCACATCGCCGGGCTTCATTCTCACTACGACCATATAGGATTCGCCCTCCTTACTTTTTGCCAGCAGTCTGCCAGGCTTATCAGGCGTCCGTGTTGAACGGGCTGCGGAATCGACCTGGACTTTTGAATAATATATCACTGAATCGGGCCTTAGCTTCTGGGCCGGAGCGGTGACGAATACCAGCAGCAAAATGAATCCGGCTGTGAAGGCCTTGAAGTACATCTTTATATGCATATTTATTTGATAATATATTAGTAATGACGATCACATTCTTGTAAATCTAATGTAATCAAATTCAGCATTTTCACGGGGGCCCCATCAGGCCTGATCAGAACAGGATTGTATTAAATTTCAAAAGATGTCAGCTTGGTGACTTTATCAGAAATGTTTCACCGCGACATTGCGTTCAGATTTATATGTGGATCATTTACCTCCTGAGTGCATACCTGGCCATGGGAACATTGTTCGCCATTGTGTTTGTGATTTGGCTGATCACGGCGTTCGATGAAGGAGCGGCCGACGCACCATGGACGTTCCGGGTGATCATCTTTCCAGGGTGCGTCGTATTGTGGCCCTATTTGTTATGCAAATATCTTATGTCAAAATCTAAGTCAAATGGTTAGGCGTTTGCGGAAGTACCATTTCTACAGCTGGCGGTTGATCGCCGTGTTTCTGCCAATAGCCTTTGTGTCAGCGATTATTTTTAGACCAGATGTCAACGCTTCTCGGGCCGTCGAAACAAATCTCGTCTATGTCGCCGAACTCGATCTGCTCTCGGATTCTACGGCAAAGCTCAGGATCAAAATTTTACATCCTCTTCAAGCGCCCTCCTGTCTTGTAATGCATGGAACAAAAGGAAACGAGGTTACACTCGGATTACTGAGCGGTATAGGAGAATACAATTTTCCTATAACGCGGACAGGCTCGACCGAGACCATCAGGTTCTTTGATCCTATTTACAAGAAAGATCTCTACTCGATTAATTTGGTAGCAAAAAATTGATCACAAAAAGCATGAGCGCATCATATCAAACTATTTCGTGGAACCGTCAAAAGAAGATCTACGATCTTCTCCTCGCGGGATTCGTAATAGCTTACCTCACTATCTTCATTGGAGGGATGTCAATTGTTGATCCTGAAGTAACAGAGGAAACGCTTATCATCAGATCGACGGCTACACTTGCATTGCTCCTATTGCATGTGATCCTTGCTATCGGACCGTTAGCCAGGATCTATCCCGTATTCCTTCCGTTATTGTATAACAGACGTCACCTGGGTGTGACGATGTTTTGTATTGCTGCAATACATGGGGTATTTTCTATCGTACAGTTTCATTCCATGGGAAATATAAATCCGATCCTTTCTCTGTTCTTCTCCAATGAACATTATGATGTTTTCAGCAAATTTCCGTTCGAAGTACTCGGTTTCTTTGCGCTGATCATTCTCCTTCTCATGGCCGTTACTAGCCATGATTTCTGGCTGCATAATCTGGGACCAAAATTCTGGAAAGCTCTTCATATGACGGTGTACATCGCATACGCAAGTATAATTATGCATGTTATGCTCGGTGTCATCCAATATGAAACATCTCCATTCCTGGTCAGCCTATTACTTGCCGGTATGGCTGCTGTGATCACACTTCATATCATTTCAAGCGGCCGCGAACATAAAAAGGACAACGAACGCAATCTCATCGATGACGGTTTCATAAAGGTTTGCAACCTGAATAGCATACCCGAAAATCGCGCATGCGTTGTAAATGCGGGTGGAGAGCGCATTGCGGTCTACAAATACGAACGGAAGGTATCTGCTGTAGCTAATGCCTGTAAACATCAACTGGGACCCCTCGGGGAAGGAAAGATCATCGATGGATGTATTACTTGTCCATGGCACGGCTACCAGTATTTGCCACACAATGGTTCATCTCCGCCACCATTCAAAGAAAAGGTTTCGACCTACGACGTGAGAATAGTCGGACAGGAGGTATGGGTAAATCCATCACCATACGCAGAAGGAACGGAAAGACCGCCGGCCGTCTATTGATCTTAAAAACAAAAGAAAGCATTGATATGAAGCTGGAAGAATTCTACGTCGGCTATTTACCGCAGGCTCCCGATCGCATCGCTAAGGTGATTCGCAAGATAGTAGTATGCCTTGCGATCCTTGTGGCAGTCGTGCTCGTGATCATTATTTTCAATCAAAGAAGATCTTCCACAGCTACCTTTGAATACGGAATATTAACGACCATTGAAGGAAATCTTTTTATGGATCCTGTTCCGCATTTAGCGATACAACTCGGAAAGGACGCATTTCAAAAAGATGTGACCCAGATTGTTCTGTTGGTGAGTTCGGGTAAATCCGGAGCATCCGGGATTGTAAAGAATCTCCTCGATAAAAAAAACATTGATCAGGGTTCAAGGGTACTCCTGACGGGGTCTCTCATCTATGGCGACGGCAAAGCGATACTTCAAATCGACGAAGTTAACAACAGCCTGTCAGTGGTTGGTTCTAAAACCACCATGCAGCGTTTGTCAATGGAAGAGTTAAACATCATCAGTGAAATTGGAGAGATCGTTGATCCGAAGTGTTACTTCGGGGTGATGAAGCCAGGCGAAGGCAAGCCTCATCGCTCATGCGCGATCAGATGCATCTCAGGAGGAATTGCGCCTGTATTTCATGTCCCTTCAACGGGCAAATATTACTTGCTGACTGACGAAGACGGACGCCCGGTTAACAACGCTATTCTTCCGCTTGTCGCGGATAACATTAGGCTCAGTGGAAAAGCTGTACAATGGGCTGACTGGAGGATCATGCGGTTGAGCACTGCTGCTATTGAGGAGCTGTCGCAAAGCCGGAAAGCAATGGAATACATGCTTACCTTTGAAAATGGCATCGCCCTTTGTTCAAACCATTAAAAGAAGACGCTGAAACATTTATTATAACTTAAATAGCAAACATGAATAAAGTAATTATCACCGGCGCATCCGGTAACCTGGGCAAAGCTTGCGTTGAAAAGTTTGTTCGAGAAGGATATAAGGTTATCACCACCGTCACTCCTGGGAAGTCTCTTGGATTCGAAGTTTCTCCAGATGTAGAGATCTTCGAAGCGGATCTCACCGTGGAAAAATCTGTGGACGCTGTCTTTGCACAAATCATAGAGAAGCACGTCTCCATCGATGCTGCCCTTTTACTGGTGGGGGGATATGCGCCGGGGGGGATCAAAGAAACTGATGGTAATGTTATCCGCAAGATGTTCTCCTTGAATTTTGAAACGGCATATTTTGTAACACGTCCTTTGTTTCAGCAAATGCTTCAACAGGAAACCGGAGGAAAGATCATTATGGTTGGTGCACGGCCAGGACTTGAACCAGGCGAAGCACATAAATCTCTTGGATACGCGCTGTCCAAATCTCTCATTTTCAACCTGGCGGCAGCGCTCAACGCTTCTGCCAAGTCCTCTAATGTCACGGTATCAGTAGTGGTCCCCAGCACGATCGATACACCGGTGAACCGTCAATTCATGCCGAAGGCTGATTTCAGCGCATGGGTACAGCCGGAAGAAATAGCGAACGCGATGGCTTATCTTTGCAGCGAAGAAACCAAATCCTGGAGAGGAACAGTCCTCAAGATATTTGGCCGATCTTAAGGCATGACTCACCGGCTTATGGACATAGCTCTAGATCCTGCCGAAATTAGAAGATCTTCCTTTGAACAGATAGAGAATAGACAAATACGCAATAGTAAATATGCAGTACGCGAGTTCAACGGAGCATATCTAAAAGTGACGTTTATGGAACGGACAGTCCTGTTTGTTAGCGTTAGCTGCGTATCGCGATTCAAAAAATAAGCACAAAATATTTATCGGAATCTTCAATTGAAGACCTCGTTAAAATTTGGGTATTATCACTCACCCATCAATAGCGTCACAAACAAAATGTATTTTGATTATTTACCTATTGTGTATTCTCCCATTCTAACTTAAACATAGCGCTAGATCCTGCCGAAATTGGACGATCACTCTTTAAACACGATAGAGAATGCACAATAATCAGCAGTCAATACGGAATCAGCATCTGAAATGCTTCAATTAAAAACTCATTAGAAGTTGATGTTATCAACGACTCATATTGCGGCACGTATACAACAATGTGTATTGATTGTTTACCTATTGTGTATTCTCCTATTCTCTGTCTTAAAGCATAACTCAAGAGCTTACCGAATTGGAAGATCTCCATTTGAAGACGGCCATGTTATTCTGACCGTAACGACTTAACCGGATTCGTATATGCCGCGCGGAGGGCCTGATAGCTGATCGTCAGCGAGACAATGATGAAAACAACAAGCAGACTTATTGCAAAGGTAACGACGCTGACATTGGTACGATAGATAAAATTGTCAAGCCACTGATTCATGAAAAAGTAGGAAGCAGGTACGGCAAGTACAAAACCAATCAGGAGCAACAAGGCAAAGTCTTTGTAGATGAGATATAGTATGCTGCCAATGTTGGCGCCGAGCACCTTCCGGACGCCGATCTCTTTTACCTTACGCTGAACAGTGAACAACACCAGGCCGTATACGCCAAGGCACGAGATCAGCACGGCAATGCCTGTGAATGTTTGGATGATAGTCCCAAAATTCTGGAAATTAGAATACTGATCGTTCAGCTGCTCATCCAGGAAGGAATACTCAAATGCCTTTTCCGGAAATATCTTATTCCAATCTGCTTCAAGTTTTTCGATCACTTCTTTGGCATCCCTTTGATCGAGCTTAACGGACAACGTACTAAATTGATCAGGGTCCAGTTCGATTATCATTGCGGACATCGGTGTCGCCAACGATGCGAAATTGAAATCCTTTACAACCCCGATGACCTTCCCTTTCTTCCCTTCTTTCTCCAGTGTTTTGCCTAACGCCTTCTCGGCGTCAATCCATTTGAATTCCCGAACTGCCGTCTCATTTACGATATACCCTTCAGCTTCGTCAGTACCATAGTTGCGATCGAAAGATCTACCTGAAACCATTTCCATACCGTAGGACTTAAGGAAATCATAATCAACCGACATGCTTGCTATGAACAGGTTGTCTTGCTGCGTAAATCCTTCTGGTATCGTTCCACGAAAAGTTACTCCCAATCCTGGCGCTCCTGAAGACAGGGTGGATTCCTTTACGCCGCTTTGTGATTCAACACTATTGCGAAATGTCTGCAGGCGTGACCTGAATGTTGAGTCGCTTTCGCTAAAAAGGCCATTCAGGTTCTGGCTGTAGAGCGGGATATTGATGACCTGTTCCTTTTGAAAACCAAGCGGACGGTCTTCAAGAAAATTCAGTTGCCGGATAATCAGCAACGATCCTGATAGCAGCATGCAGGAGATCGCCAACTGAAATACCACCAAAGTTTTTCGAAGATACAGGTCGTTGCTGCCGGGCTGTCCGCTTCCCTTCAATGCATTGACAGACTCAAACTGGGTCACAAACCAGGCGGGATAACCACCAGCCATTATAGTGATTACGACCAGTAGTAATATTGACGCGATGAGAAGTTTTCCGTCGACAACTTCAGAAAACAAAAGATGCTTGTCGGTAAGCTGGTTGAGCAAGGGAAGCGTGAAGTTGAAAATACTATAAGAAATGGCCATCGAAATGATGCAAAACAAAAAACTCTCAGCTAGAAACTGCACCACTAGTTGATGTCGCATGGACCCAAGTATCTTTCTTATGCCTATCTCCCGTATCCTCGTAAAGGATTGTGCTGTGCTTAAATTCACATAGTTGATGCACGCGATAATGAGCGTAAGAATACCGACTCCGATGAAAATGTAAAGATTGGTCCAGGTATTTGTTGCCGATGGTTCCACAAGCAATTCACTTTCCATGTGGATTTTTGAAACTGGCATCAGCGTGAATATCTGACCCACCAGGAATCTCGGCTTCGCGTACTTCTTAATGAAAGCATCCATTCCGGTATTGATCGCCTCGGGACCTGAATTGGGCTTTAGCAGCACATAAGTGTAAGAGTGGCTGATGATAAAGTTGATTGCCAGATTCTCTTTCAATATCTGGGCCGTCCTGTCAGACTCTATATCAAACATATTATCGTAGGGCACGATCATATTGAAGCGGATGTGAGACTGTTCAGGGAAATCTTTCACAACGGCGATCACTTTAAATTGATGTCTTCCCGAGAACATAAGCGATTCTCCGATAGGATTTGTCTTTCCGAAATACTTCTCGGCCATCTCTTCATTGATAATAACGGTAAACTTGTTATGAAGGGCATGCCTGAAGTTTCCCTTGACAACATTGAAAGTAAACAGCTTCGTGATCGTAGAGTCGGCGAATAAGATCCCGTTTTCTTCAAAGACCTCATCACTGCCATTGCGCGTGATACTGACATTGCGACGATATATCCGTGCAGTTTCCTCAACGTCTGCGAAGTGATCCTTCATTACCGGGGCAATCGGCGGCGGTGTTGAGGCAAGTTTCAATCCGTTAGGGGCTGTATAGCTTAGCCTATAGAGTCGATCGATCTTTTCGTGGAATTTGTCATAGCCGATTTCGCTGCGGACATAAACAATGATCAACAGCGATAAAGTGAGGCCGCAGGTAAGTCCGATAAAGTTAATGACCGAATATGCTTTGTACTTGATGATATTTCGGTAAGCCGTCTTAAAGAAATTTTTAAGCATATTCTAAATTATTTGATCCCCCAATTGGAGTTAGCGTTCAAGATCCGCTAAAAACAAGTTACGCAAAAATTCAAGACCTCTATGGAACAACAACTCATCACCAATTTCCATTGTTTTTAAAATCCATTAACACAGGGTTACACCGAGGTAGGCACAGAGCTCCTCAGAGGTTCTTCGTAGGAAAGTTAATCAGTTGCTATTACTTAAGTTTAAAAGACAATGGAATTTTCTCTGTGAAACTTTGTGAGTTCCTGCGCGAATCTCTGTGAAATTGGATTTAAAAAAATATGAAATTGTAGGTAAACCATCCTATAGAACAACTCATCGGCAATCAGGCTGTAACAGATGTCGGCCTCGGGCGCTTTGAACGAAGGAAGCGCTATGAGCCGGTGTTCGACGACCACTCTTAGCACTTCAGCAACACCCCATGCCTGTGCGATGCAACCACGTGGAGTATGTGGGGGATCCGCATCGAATATTTCAGAAACAGTTCCCACACCAGCCTCACTGAGATGGGTAAGGAATGTGTTGACGATTTGAACAGCATTGTTACGCGCATTTCCTTCATCGACATAGAACAACGCATCGATGTACGACCCGATCAAGAAACTCCATACAGTGCCCTGATGATAGCCGCCGTCACGTGACCATCGATCGCCCTCATAGCGTGAGCGATAGTCCCTATGCTTAGCAGCCAAACTGCGCAGCCCTTTCGGGGTGAGTAAATTGGAACGGACAGCTTCTAACACGGCGCGGGCGCGGCTGCCGGCGAGCAAACGATAAGGTAAACTCAAGGCATATAACTGGTTAGGACGCAGGTCATCATTTCTATGATCGCCATCAATATGATCAAACAGATATCCATTCTCATCACTCCAGAATGTTGAATTGAAACTTGCATAAACACGATCGCCTTCGTCCGTGTGACGCTGCGCTTCCTTTTCCTTTCCCAATTCTCTGTAGAGTGCGCTCATGGACCTGAGTGCATTATACCACAACGCGTTTATTTCAACAACCTTTCCCCTACGCGGTGTTACCACCCAGTCGCCCACCTTTGCATCCATCCATGTCAGTTGAACGCCATCCTGTCCACCTGAAAGTAATCCATCAATTGGATCAACCTTGATATTATAACGCGTTCCTTTGTAGTGCCATGCAATTATATCCTCGAGCACTGGCAGAATTGTTTTTATGAACGCCTTATCGCCGGTGTATTTGTAGTAAGCGTGTATCGCATAAAAGAACCATAGTGTAGCATCAATTGTATTATACTCAGGTTGTTCGCCCTGATCCGGGAAACGGTTTGGAAGCATTCCCTCGCTCACGCAGGATGCAAATTGCTGAAGTATCTGTTTGGCATCCTTGAACCGGCCGGTCGCGAGACATAGACCGGGTAGTGAGATCATGGTGTCTCTTCCCCAGTCGGCAAACCAGTGATATCCTGCGATGACCGTGTTTAATGAGCCGCGCGCAACAATGAACTGGTCGGCAGCTAAAGCCAGATGTTGCATATTGGTGTTTGCGCCGATTCCGCCTACAATTTTCTCCCGCCGCTTCTGCTCTGCTGAAAAAATTCTGAACGCATTCTTGCCCGCAGGATCCTCTGTTGAAATAATTACGCCAAGGGTATCCCCTTTCTTCATTTTCACCGAAAACTTGCCGTGTGTGTACAGATCCTCCTGAAAGTCAAGTCCACGATTCTGCTCGACGCTATACTCAAAATTATAATACCACCCTTGTTGCTCTGTAAAACGGGAGCCTGGAACAGATATAAACAGCTCTGCTCCACCGTGATAGTTTAGGGTCCGGAAGATACCTTTATCAAACAGGTATGGTCTTCCTATACTGTCGTTGACGTGTGAGAGATTGTGATAATCTCTGGACGAAGCCAAAGGAAGTAACTCGAGGGTTATGGGCGACGATGCCTCTATGAGCTCGTAAAGTACCAGTGTTGTATTTTGTCCATGAACTGCCGCAATTGTTTTTTTAAGCTTCGCCCCGCCTGCATTGTAAGTAAATACCGGGAAAAGATTGCGCTCGAATTGTTCGAGGTAAAGGAAGCCAGTGGGGTGTATCGCTCCTGGAAACTGATTTGTTCCAAGTTCATATCTTACGGGCTGACTTTCCTTTTCTTTTTCCCCTGTGATGATCGTTTCATCAAGCTTAGAAAGTAACACTGTTCTTCCTACGGGAGGGTGAAGCGCCGCGACCAGCAGTCCATGATATCTTCTTGAATGCGCACCGGAAGCTGTTCCGCTTGCAAAACCGCCTAGACCATTCGTTTCCAGCCATTCCAGGCTTCGTGCAGCGCTGAAATCAGCAAGTACTTCTTTGTCAAATTTCATGGTAGTTGCAATTAAAACAACCTTGATAAGAGAATAGCGTATTTTAAAAGTTGGTTCCCGCTATGGAAGAATTCATTCATTTTTTTCTGCGTGGCTGAATAAGCTTGGCTACAAGACCAGTCCAACCCGTTTGATGTGTAGCGCCAACACCTTTCCCGCTGTCGCCGTGGAAGTACTCATAAAAATTGATGTAGTCCTTGAAATGCTTGTCTTCCTGTAGTTTATCATAATTACCGTTCACTGGTCTTTTTCCATCATGACCTTTCCGGAATATGGTGATCATACGTCGTGAAAGATCATCGGCGATCTCGCGGAGCGTATGCATATTCCCTGATCCTGTTGGGTGTTCGACCTTGAAGTCATCTCCATAGTAGTGATGGAAACGCTGAAGGGATTCTATTAACAAATAATTAACAGGAAACCATATAGGTCCGCGCCAGTTAGAATTACCTCCAAATAACGACGTATCTCCTTCGCCCGGCGTATAACGCACTGAAAATTCGCTTCCATTTGCGTATAGCCTGTATGGGTTCTCAAGATGATATCGCGATAGTGCGCGTATACCATAAGGAGAAAGAAATTCTTTTTCGTCGAGCATTCTTTTCAGCAGCATCTTCATGCGATGCCCGCGCAACAACGACAAGAGATGGCGTTCCCCTTTCCCCTTTTCCTCCCAACGGGAAATTAGATTGGCCAGGTCTGGACGATGTTTCAGGAACCACCTGAGTCGTTCGGTGAATTGAGGCATTGAGTCAAAGAGTTCTTCGTCTAAAACCTCCACTGCAAACAGGGGGATCAAACCAACCATGGAACGGATTTTCATGATAGTTCTGCTACTATCAGGAGTGTGTAATACGTCATAGAAAAATTCGTCTTCTTCATCCCAAAGATCAAGGCCCTGATTGGACATGGCGCCAGCGATGTAGAGGAAATGTTCGAAAAATTTGGTCGCAAGGCTCTGGTAAGTTGGATTGTCTTTCGCCAACTCCAACGACATACGCAACATGTTCAGCGTAAACATCGCCATCCAGCTGGTGCCGTCCGACTGTTCTATGTAGCCGCCCGTGGGTAGCTGCGCACTGCGGTCGAATACGCCAATATTATCCATCCCCAGAAATCCCCCCTGAAAGATATTGTTTCCGTTCATATCCTTTCTGTTCACCCACCACGTGAAATTCAGCAGGAGCTTATGAAATACTTCTTCGAGGAATTTGCGATCGCCCTTACCATCCTGGAGCTTTTGATCCATCTTATAAACGCGCCAAGTAGCCCAGCCGTGAACAGGAGGATTCACATCACCAAAAGCCCATTCATAGGCGGGAAGTTGTCCATTTGGATGCATGTACCATTCTTTGGTAAGCAGAACAAGTTGTCGTTTGGCGAACTCAGGGTCGACCATGGCCAATGGTATTGTATGAAAAGCCAGATCCCACGCAGCATACCAGGGGTACTCCCACTTATCAGGCATCGATATGATATCTCCGTTGTTGAGATGAGGCCATTCACGGTTCCTGCCATTTTTTCTTTCTTCCGGTGGCGCAGGTTGACCTGGATCGCCTTTTAACCATTTGGAGATATCGAGACAATAGAACTGCTTGCTCCAAAGCATGCCGGCAATTGCCTGCCGCTGGATCTCGCGTTCATCCTGATCTTCGATATTCTGTTGCATGGAAGCAAAAAATTCGTCGGCCTCAACTTGTCTTGCCGAGAATAAGGCATTGAAATCGCTAAAAGGTTTAGGGTGATAGGTTGAAGATAAACGGAGTCTCAGGTCTTTTGAGCTACCGGCAGGGATAGTTAGTTCGTAGTTGAACGCTGCTTTAGTACCACGTTCCGTCGCATTGATCGCATTCTTCTTTCCGGAAACAACAAAGTCATTGATCCCATCTTTGAAGGAACCTTTTCCTCCGTAATTGTAAAGTTTTAAGGGATTTGTTTCGTTCTCGCAAAACAGAACATTGGGGTCGTCTTCACCAACAAAATAGTAGCTCCCCAGATCTCGGTGGATGACCTCAATACAACCTCTATTATCGAGATACATTTCCGGCTTATAATCGTCGTAACCCCACGACCATGTATTGCGAAACCACATATGAGGCAGTACCAGTAAAGAAGCTTTCTCAGGACCGCGGTTGTGTATTGTGATCTTGATGAGAATATCATCAGTGTCAGCTTTTGCGTATTCAAGGAAAACATCGAAATATCTGTTGTCATCAAAAACTCCTGTGTCCACAAGTTCAAATTCCGGGTCAAGCTTACTCCTTCGCCGGTTTTCCTCAACTAGCCATCCGTAAGGGAACTCGCGCTGCGGATACTTGTACAGCATTTTCATATACGAATGCGTCGGTGTGCTGTCCAGATAGTAATACTGCTCTTTGCAATCTTCCGCATGATTACCTTCGTGACCCGTAAGACCGAAGAGCCGTTCTTTAATGATAGGATCTTTCTTATTCCACAATGCGATTGCAAAACAAAGCAATTGCTTGTCATCGCTGATACCCCCGATACCTTCTTCACCCCAGCGATATGCCTTACTGCGTGCAGCATCATGGGAGATATAGTCCCATGCATTGCCATCGCGGCTATAATCTTCACGGACCGTTCCCCACTGTCTTTCTGTAACATAGGGGCCGAATTTTCTCCAGTTTTTTTTCTTGTCGCGATCGTCGAGAAGACGGTTTTTTTCAGCGGTCATTAAGGATGAGTTACGTATAAATTAACTAATACCAAATAAACCCGTTCACCTAGCCATTGTCTTCAAAGCCGGGATATAACAACATACCGCCATCAACAAACAATGTAATTCCATTGACATAGTCAGAATCGTCTGAAGACAGCCACACGGCAGCGCCCCCAATATCTTCGACCTCACCAATCCGCTTCTGAGGAATAAGCTTCAGCAATTGCTTGTATGACTCCGGAGTCTGCCACGCAGCATGGTTGATTGGCGTTCGTATCGCTCCCGGACCAATGCTGTTGACCCGGATCTTCATCGGCGCGTATTCCTGGGCAATGCTCTTCATCAGCATCATAACGCCACCCTTAGACGCAGCATAGTTGGCATGACCAGCCCACGGAATTACTTCATGCACAGAACTCATGCATATGATCTTCCCAGCTGCCTTTGACTTTTCAGGCACAACGCCCCGTCGAAGAAATTCTTTGATCGCTTCACGCGCGCAGAGGAACTGGCCAGTAAGGTTGATGCCAATCACACGGTTCCATTCCTCGAGTGACATTTCGTGAAACCGCGCATCTTTCTGTAATCCCGCGTTGTTGATCAGGATATCGATCGTGCCGAATTGTTTGAAAATATTGGCATACATAGCCAGCACCTCTTCTTCATTGCTTACGTCAGCTTTTATTTTTATCGCTGTCCCTCCGGACTGCTGGATCTCCTGCATGACCTTTTCAGCCTTTTCGGGGCTCGACGAATAATTAACTACGACGGCTGCGCCTTCTGCGGCCAAGGCCTTTGCCACGCCTGATCCGATGCCGGAACTCGCGCCGGTTATCAGGGCGATCTGTCCTTCAAGTTTACGTTTCATTGTACTTTATTGTGCTTGTTGAGCCCCATTAAATTACATGTTTCCAGCTACAAATGATTGCCATTGACCTACAGGCTACCAAGGATATTGGCTTCCGTTTTTTTTGTATGCGCTCAAGGTAAACCTTAACTCAACCGATTTTACCCTCTATTGCAACGATTGAAACAAAATATTAGATTGCGCGACCTCTATCTATGAACCGACTCACCCTCGTCTTAGTGATCCTGGTCTTTGGATCATGCTCAAAGCCTGAACCAGACCCTGCATCTCCCTCGTACGAACACGCGTTAGCTTCCTCTATGGTGAAGTGTGACGGCGCCGATCTGGGTTGGCTTCGGGACATCATCAAACTTGCCGAGACAGACTTTCACTATCAGGGAGCGATCTATGCTATCCCTGTCGAGGGCAGAACTGTGTTTTTGCATCAGCCATGGATCAGCAGCTGCTTCGCATGCATCGTCTATGACTGCAATGGAGACAGACTCGGACCGACAGATGTCGATCAAAATGAGGTAGTCGCAGGCGCGCAGGCGGAGAACCTGATATATTCTACTTATCAATAACCAGCTATAGCGGTAATCCATATAGCTACATCAGCACGTGGTCTGGCCGTGCCCCGATCTAACGTCCCACATTTTCTGATCTTAATATTACATTTATGTTATCGTGCAGTGTCGTGCTTCAAATACAACCTTCAGAAAATCTTATCTATGAACTTAAGAATACTCAATAACTATACAACGCTTTCACGCGCTACGGCGGATCTGATCGCAGCCCGGATAAGATCAAATCCAGGATCATTGGTGTGTCTCGCGTCGGGACATTCACCGAAAGGTGTGTTTGACTGCCTTATAGACGACGTAAAGTCAAACCGCCTGAACGTTAGTGACTGTATATTTATAAGTCTCGACGAATGGATCGGCATACCCGCATCACAAAAGGGTTCGTGCCGGGCGATGATGGATGACGATTTTTTTAACCCGCTGAACATCCCTGATTCACAGATTGTGTTCTTTGATGGAATGACAAATTCTCCCAAATTAGAGATCAAGCGGATAAATCGTGTGATCGATGAACATGGAAAGCTTGACATTATGTTAGTGGGCGTTGGTACCAACGGACATATTGCTATGAACGAACCAGGCACGCCGTTTGACACTGCCGCACACGTCAGCCGACTCGCTGAAGAGACAAAATCAGTAGGGCAAAAATATTTTGCGACTAACACGATATTAAGTGAAGGACTGACTTTGGGACTTAGACATTTCAAAGAGGCAGCCTTGCCCATCCTCATGGCGAATGGAAAGAAAAAAGCGTCAATTATTGGAAAAATCTTGAGATCTCCTGCTATTGAAGATCTGCCAGCGTCGATCGTTCATCTGACAGATCATGCGTATGTTATGGTTGACCAGGAGGCTTATTCAGAGATGATGTAAGTCATTAGGATCATAGTCCTGTCGCCACTGATTTTTTACCACGTTTTGCAATAAGTCCTTCCCTGATCCGCTGCGTCCTGAAAGACTCAACCGGATCAAGGCTTCCTCCATTTCTTATCCGGGCTTCCGCAAGCAATGGTCTTACATCGGTGAGAAACGCTTTCTGAAGGATCTGCTCGCACCGGACCACATCGTTGTTATACTGTGCCTCTTCGAGTGCCACAAAATCGACAAGCAAAGCCTTTGCATAAGCAGAGCGTATGTTCTCGAGCGAATTCATCAGATCCTCAATAGGATCCTTCAGGTTATGACTCGCATCGATCATATAGGCTACAGCCGGATTCTTGACATTGGTATCCGATGCGCCTGTTACAAGCTCGTGAAAGATGAGAAAAAGTTGATAAGGTTTGATCGAACCCGTTGTCAGATCATCATCTCCGTACTGTGAACCGTTAAAGTGGAATCCACCGAGCCTTCCAAGATGAAGAAGTCGCGCGACGATCTGTTCAATATTCGTGTTAGGTAAATGATGTCCAAGATCGACAAGCACGTTGGCCCTGTTGCCGCATGTCTGGGTCAGTTGCAATGACGTGCCCCAGTCCGGAATAACCATGGAATAAAAGCTCGGTTCATACGGCTTGTATTCTATAAGCATACTCCAGTCTTTGGGCATGGCCCGATAGATTTGTTGCAACGAATCCGCCGTACGCGCATATGCTTTGCGGAAATGATGTTGTCCGGGAAAATTTGATCCATCAGCCAGCCAAACAGTGAGAACAGTACTATCCAGCTTTATTCCATGTTCGACCACCTGGATATTATGATCAATAGCTTGATGGCGAATGGCTTCATCCGTATGGCACAGGGATCCAAACTTATATGAAAAGATCTGGTCCGACTGATCCTGGAAAGTATTCGAATTAACAGAATCAATTGACAATTCATTTTTCACAAGCAGTTCCTTAATAGCCAAGGGATCTTTTGGGATATCCCAGGGTATATGAAGAGAAATCGAATTTGCGGATCTGGTCAGTTGATGGATCAATCCCACGTCCTCAATTTTCTCCTCAAGATTACGTGGTTCACCGCCAGCAGGAAACCGGCCAAACCTGGTTCCTCCTGTTCCCAATGCCCAGCTTGGTATTGCAACCTGAAATGAGTTAATGGATTGAATGATTGCGTCGAAGGCGTCCTCTTCTATCGAAAGTACATGCCTGAGCAGTTCAATACTCCGCTGCTGCTGATTCAATTGCTTCTTGCTTGCGGTTTCAGTTACGGAAACGTTCATGCCGGTAGTTTAATGATTAAGGGTAAGTTATTCAATAATCTGTTATTGCGCATCCTGAGCACTCCTGTGCATGATATTACAGGATGGTCACTAGATCAAAGATCCGGGTATTTGCTTTATAATTTGGGTTAATTATTTAGAATGTACTTCAGGCCGTCGTTCGAATGGACGACGGCCGAAAAGTATCTGAGCCCATAAAGAAACAACCGATTTTCATCATATTGCCGGCAGTTGAAACCACAGTCTTGAGCCGCGTACCAGTCATACTCATTTTTGATATTGGTAAGACCACCAAAAAAGTGTTGGTATTTGATCATTCATTCCATGTCCTGGAAGAAAAAACCGAAGTGTTCAAAGAAGTATATGATGACGATGGCTTCCCATCGGACGACCTTGGACTCGTGTCTGTCTGGGTCAGGGAAATGTTCACGTCGTTCATCGATCATCCCGGTTATCTCGTTACTCATTGCAATATCTCAGCTTATGGGGCAAGCCTGGTCCATCTTGACGGCAATGGCGATTGGATAGCACCGTTCTATAATTATCTGAAGCCATTCCCGGCATCATGCCACAAGTTATTCAGCGATCGCTATGATCCACACAACGATGTAGCCGCTGTTACAGCGTCACCATTTCTTGGCTTGCTGAATTCGGGCCTTCAGCTGTTCTGGATGAAAAACGAAAATTCACTTCCTTTCAGGCGCGTCAAGACTTCCCTTCATCTTCCCCAATACTTCACCTATCTGATCACGAAAGAAAAATTTACAGATATCACCAGTGTTGGTTGTCACACGATGCTTTGGAATTTTAATCTTCAAACCTACCACGATTGGGTAACCCAGGAAAAACTTGTCAAATTGTTTCCACCAATAAAAAATTCAGATCACACATTTGATTTTCGGTGGAAGAACCACCAGCTAAGAATGGGAATCGGGGTACACGACAGCTCTGCTGCACTAATGCCTTATCTGGCAACCTTGCGTGAGCCGTTCCTTTTATTGTCAACCGGAACCTGGAACATTTGCTTCAATCCCCACAACAAAGCGCCGCTCACGAAGAAGGAACTTGAGGCCGACTGCTTATGCTACCTCACTTACCAGGGTGAGCCGGTAAAAGCGTCGAGGATCTTCCTGGGTCACGAACATGAACGTCAAACCGAAGCATTGACAAAATACTTTAAAGTCTCAAGCGACGCATACAAGACAATCGCATTCCAGGAAAAGATCTACCAGGAACTGACATCGCCGTCAGCCGCGGAAAGGCCGTTTTATCCCATAGGCATGGAGGGAACAGGTCCACTGCCTGATAGGTCTGAACATCAAACCGACCTTTCTTTGTTTGATAATTTTCTGCAAGCGTACCATCAGCTCGTCCGTTACCTGGTGCGATGGCAGATGATCTCGATTGATCTGGTCGATCCTAAAAAAGAAGTAAAGAATATCGTCGTCGTCGGGGGTTTCACAAAGAATTCTTTATTTCTGGAATTGCTGAAGCGGGAAGATCCGTCAAGGCAGGTCTTGATATCCGATCATCCGCGTGCCAGTGCGCTTGGTGCGGCATGGTTAGTAACTGGAAGAGATGGGTATGAGGGAAAAGAAGGTCTGTTGAAAATTATGAATTCATGATTCCTGGCCCGTGCAACTCAATAATATGGGCATACTCTTCCTCCAGCGTTTCTTTTAAATGATGGTCTTTTTGATTGGCGATGTAGTCATAGACGCGTTGCACCTGCGACTCGCTTACACTGAAGGCAGCGTATCCAGGTTGCCATGCGAATTTTTGGATGCAAAGCTTGTTTTGGTTGATCCAAAGAGATGAGCTTCCCTTAATTTTCCGGACCACCTCTCTCATCGAGCGTTTCGGCTCCAGAAGAAATAGAACATGTATATGGTCGGCCGTACCATTGATGATCCGTACTGGACACAATAGCTCCAGCAGCTGATCATGGATGAAGTTGTGAAGTCTGCTTTCCAGGGATGCCGTGATCAGTTGGCGTCCGCCTTTGGTCGAAAAGATCGCGTGGATCCAGATCTTAGTATGGGGATTACTTGTCAAGAGATCAGGGTTGGCAGTTAAAGCACCGACAAGCTATCAAAAATCAGATCACATCAGCAAATACCGTTCTTATATTATAAGCCCATCCGTCGGAACTTTACGGCCTTTTGCATGATTTCACATTGGCAAAGCCGTTTCGGGCGACTACATTAGGGCACTATTCCGGCTGCGTGCTTTCCATCCCATCATCCATGTATCTTTCCCCGGGCCGCTACTTCGCGGTTGTCATTCTCATGGTCGTTTCGCTCAATACATCGTATAGCCAATCCGTTGAAGTACCACCGCCTGTTCAATTTGGTATGTCGCGGTTGAAGGGTTCGTTGAAGACAGCAGGTTATAAGGTTACCGAAAGTACGGCCCCGTCAAAGCTGCAAATTGATGGATACGCAATTGACGTCAATAGTGATTCGCGACGTCCGGCCATCAAACCAGAGGGGTTCGTCCTTGAAGTCAGTGCTAAGACGATAAATATATTCTCGAATGATCCATCGGGAGCAATGTATGGTTTATTGCAGCTTGCAGAAGAATTCGATGCGGGTAAAAAGCCAGCGGAAATCGCAACGCAAAAGCATAACCCCCAATTTACCGTCCGTGCGCTGAAATTCAACCTTCCGTGGTCGTCTTATCGCACTGGTATTGTAATGGAGCAGCACGAGCTTGTCTGTAAGGACCTCGGCTTCTGGAGATCCTTCCTGGATGAAATGGCTATGAACCGTTTCAATGTGTTATCACTATGGAACGTTCATCCGTTTTCGTTTATGGTGAAGCCGCATAACTTCCCAAAGGCGAACAATTTTACGGGTCAGGAGATTTCTGAGTGGAAATCTTTCTGGACGTCATTGTTTAAAATGGCAAAAGACCGCGGTATTGAAACATTTATTGTGAATTGGAATATTGCCGTTTCGCCTGAGTTTGCAGAAGCATATCATGTCGCCGAACGCAATGATACATCGGCGATCGTAAAACGTTATACCCGCGAGGTAGTAACACAGGTCATCAATGAATATCCTGACTTGTCAGGCATTGGCGTTACGTTAGCCGACTGGATGAGCAATTTCAGTTCACCTGGATCAAAGCTCCCGGAAATGACAGCGAAGACGAGAGAAGACTGGATAGCTGAAACCTTTGTCGCTGGCATGAAAGACGCAAACCGGCCGGTAAGATTCCTGCATCGTTCCGTCCTGTCCGCCGATCCAAAGGAAATGCGACGCGTCATCGACGGCGCCGGACTACGCGATACTACGCTCGTCGAGATCAAATTCAATTGGTCTCACGGACATTCGACTCCTGTGCTCGCTATCACACACGATTCACATTCGGGAAAAATAGATAATGGATATTGGGAACCGATGCCCTCTAACTACAGGATCCAATGGATGATCCGCAATGAGGATTTTTTTATTCTGCGATGGGGGCAACCTGACTTCATCCGTGCTCACATCGCCAGAAACAGCGATCCTTATGTCAATGGATACTTCGTGGGCTCCGAGGGATACATTCCTGCAAAAGATTTTTCCCATGTTGCTTCAGATCATCGAACATGGAAGTATGCCTTTGAAAAACAATGGCTGTTCTACATGATGTGGGGAAGGTTACTCTACGATCCATCAACACCGAACGTTGTATTTGAGTCCGCCTTTGAAAAGCACAACGGAAAGGGAACAGGCCCGTTGCTATTTAAAGCTTTTGTGGCTGCCGGTAATATGCCACTTCGGTTTGCCAGCTACCACGCCGCGACATGGGATTACACGCTTTATGCTGAAGGTTTTCTTGCTCCTTTTCCCTCCGGTCAGCATGATTTCGATGCATCTTCGGCCTTTGTTTCGATCGATGAGCTGATCAATCATCCAACACTCGATCCCGGGTATATTTCAATTGCTGATTTTGTAAACGGTTCCAAAGAAAACAGGCAGTATCCCAATAGCATCACGCCGACAGAATTGGCTGATTCGCTCACGCGTGATGCACAGCGCATCACGGATGTTGTAAGTCGGCTGCGATCCAGAAGCAATCCAACCTTGCAATGTGAACTGGATGATCTGGAAACATGGGCTTATCTCAGTTATTACTTCGCTGACAAATTGAGAGCGGGTGTTTCTCTGGCCTTATTTCGGGCTGATCATCGCGCTTCTGACCAAAACAAGGCTATTGCGCTGCTAACACGATGTGTGGTCCATTGGAAGAAGGTAGTATCGATCACGAGTAAACATTACCACGAAGTCCCATATGTCGATGATCAGTCAGCGCTGCGTCAACCAAATCACGATGCCCATACATTTTCGTGGAAGAAGTACCTTCCACAGGTTGAGCGCGATGTGCGTATTGCCAAAGGACAATAACTCCAAGTTAGGGTCGCCGTTGTTGGTGTTTTTTTCACCAACAAACCTACACACTCGGATAAGCGATGGGACGCATTCTTTGAAATTAACACTATCACACCTTTCCCTGGACAAGCTCTCTGGTTATGATAACAGTCGACGTTGGTATTTCGTCATCTATCGGGATGGGTAGTGCGTCACCAAAAAGCGCATACCTGGAGGTATTGACTCCATACATCACAATGAATAAAGAAATTTCCTGTGATCGAACCAATCCCGAAGGGATTGAATTTGAATAGCCCCGTATGCAATGCGGGGTTAAAAGACGACCACGCACGGGAACCTAACGGGGTTCAATAGAAACCCTATTGAATATTCACTATCATGTTGCCCGCCTGCCGATAGGCAGGGTTTTGATGTTGGTAAATTTTCACGGGTATGCAATTCATTGAAGTTTCTGTTCAACCCCTTCTCGGGGTTGTGGGGTGATTATTCTCTTAATACCACCGATTTCATCGGCGGCTATTCAAATTGAATCCCTTAGGGATTCAAAACGCGCAATCGCTTACGCATCATTGAAGGGACGTGCGCAGTACTCCACGTGCGTGCGCGTGTTGGTGAAAACACACAACAAGGGCGAAGTGAGTAGTACTCATGCTCCCTTATTATCCAAGTCTATTATCCAAGTCGAACCATTTGACAAAGTTGACAAAGAGTCTAATCTCCAGTAAACTCACTGTTCTGTGATGTACGCTCATAAGTTCATGACGCCAGCCGATCACGATTCAAAAAAAAATTCCCGACAGTGAAATCGACTTAAGTCTATTTTACATACATTTAGTGAATAAATACTTCACGGACATGAAAGGCACCCATCTGGGAGAATTTGAGGAGCTGGTATTGCTCACTATTGCTTCATTGCTGAATGAAGCTTACAGCGTAGGCATCTGCGACGAACTGGAGAAACATACGGGACGCAAAGTCAAGCTGGGCGTTGTTCATGCCGTGCTGAACAGGCTGGAAGAGAAAGGGCATGTGAAAAGCAAATTGGGAGAATCGACGAACGTTCGCGGTGGGAAGAGAAAGAGATACTATACCGTTACAAGTGCCGGCAGAGCAGCTGTGGTGAAAGCCAAAGAAGTACGTGATCAGTTATGGAGTACAATTCCGGAATGGGCAATGAAAAGCATCTGATGAAGGCAAAAAAAAAATAGCTCCGCCGAAATGGGCTCAGTGGTTCCTTTCCTGGTATTGCCGCCCGGAATTATTAGAAGATCTGCAGGGAGATCTGAACGAATATTTTGATCGCAATGTGAAAACGAAGGGACCACGAAAGGCGAGACTGATCTATATCCTCGATGTTTTTAAGTTTTGCAGGTCCTATACATTACGCAACCTTGAAATTATTAACGTCTTAATTCATTGGATCATGATTGGCAGCTACATCAAAACCTCCGGACGCAGTATTGTGCGAAATAAACTTTTTTCATTCATCAACATCGTTGGCCTGGCTATCAGTATGTCCGTTGGTTTGATCATGATTGCGATGCTTTCTGACGTGTTTTCATTTGATACGTTTCACGAAAATCACGGCCGTATTTACCGCGTGATCAGCCAAAACCAGTACATGGGTCAAAAAGATAGGAGCTTTGATGCAACCACTTCGCTGAAGGCAGCAACTGTAATGAAAGAATCGTTTGCCGGGATAGAAGAAGTGGCCATCCTGAATATTGGTTTTTCAGGAGACGTAACATCGGATGAGAAAACGATTCCCCTCACGGGTTTCTGGGCAAACGAGTCCTTATTAAAGGTCTTCTCTTTCCAACTATTGGAAGGTGATCCTGCGACGGCCTTAAGGACGCCTTTCTCTGTAGTGCTGACTGAAAAATCAGCACGTAAATTATATGGTGATACCAATGTTTTGGGAAAGACGATTTCCTTGAATAAAAATAGAGATTACACCATAACCGGCATACTGAAAGATATCCCCGCATTTTCACATATAAAGTTCGACATGCTCGGTTCCCTTAGCTCACGTGAAATCGTGGAGAAGGATGACCTCCCCGAAATGGTATGGGATAACACGTGGAGTACATGGACTTATGTATTGCTTCCGGATCATGCTGACCTGGCAGCCTTGAAAAAGAATTTTGACAAACTCAGTGAAAAAGAAGACAAGGCACTAAAGTTCACACACATTGAGCTGGCGTTACAACCGTTGGACGATATCATGACAGGGGAAAACCTTAGCAACCAGATCGGTCCGGTAATGGGAGGAACCACCGTTTGGATACTGGGAAGCCTGTCGTTTATTGTGATCTTATGCGCTTGCTTGAATTATACCAATTTATCCATCGCACGCTCCTTCAGACGTTCCCGTGAAGTAGGTATCCGGAAAACTATTGGAGCATTAAAAAGTCATGTGGTCAACCAGTTCATTGTAGAATCGGTCATTATCGCGTTACTGTCACTGGTACTTTCATTTGTATTATTCCTTATGATCAGACCACATTTCATCAGTATGGAACCGTCACTTCAGGAATTGCTCGTGCTGGATCTTTCGCCTAAACTTGTTATACTTTTTATTCTGTTTGCACTCATTGTAGGTGTGTCAGCTGGTTTTTTCCCTGCGCTGTTCTTTGCCCGCATCAACGCTATACAGGTATTAAAAAATTTATCGGCAGTACCGGTTTTAAAAGGAATTACGATCCGTAAAGTGCTTATTGTTTTTCAATATTCCGTTTCCATTATAGCCATTGCCGCTACACTCATTATCCAAAAGCAATACAGTCATTTCATCGCGTATGATCTCGGATTTACCACGGAAAACATCTTGAATATTCCGCTACAGGGCAATAACGCAGAATTGCTAAAAAAAGAATTACTGGAATTGCCCGAAGTAAAAGGTATCTCTCAGTCGCTGGTCATTACCAGCTTGGGAGATTATTGGGGCGGGGTGATGCAAAATTCAAAAAACCCACAAGACTCCGCGAGCGTCTATTATAATATCATCGATGAAAATTATCTTCCCTTACATGAGCATGCCTTGATAGCAGGACGGAATTTCAAAGCCAGGGCGGGTAAAGCCGGGGAGACTGAAGTAATTGTAAACCAACAGGTGTTAAAACGTTTCAATATCGGTGGCCAAAATCCTGCCAACGCCATTGATGAGATCCTCATGTTCGATAAGAAAGATCTACGCATCATCGGTGTAATGAAAGATTTTGAATATGGAAGAGCAAATAGCCGGAACAACAAAGAGGTGATCATGCGTTATTCGAATGACCAGACAGCATTCCTTAATGTAAAGATCCTTTCCGGGAATTGGTCTGCAACATTCTCAAAAATCGAAGCGATCTGGAAAAAGATAGATCCTGTACATCCACTACATGCGAAATTCTACAATGACCAACTTGAGGAAGCTTTCATTGGATTAAAGGCCTCTGTGAAAGTCGGCGGCTTCCTGGCCTTCCTGGTTATCTGCATTGCATCCTTTGGCTTATTGGGCATGGTTGTGTTTACTACAGAAACGCGGTTAAAAGAGATCAGCATTCGTAAAGTCCTTGGTGCGAGCGAGCCGCGATTGCTATACCTGCTTAGCAAAGGTTTTTTGTTTCTGCTGTTAATCGCTGCAGCGATCGCCCTTCCCCTGACTTACTTATTTTTTGAACGAATACTCTTACCTAAGATAGCCAATCATGCACCGATTGGGGTGACAGAATTGTTTGCTGGCGTTTTGGCCGTAATGCTTATTGCTTTGTTGATGATCGGCTCGCAAACCTTAAAAGTAGCCCGCAGCAACCCGGCAGAAGTGCTGAAAGCAGAATGATAGGGTGATGAAAAAACAAAAAAAAGTAAAACCACCAGCATTGGCAAGCCGGCTTCTCGCCTGGTATTGCCGCCCGGAGTTGCTGGAAGATCTGCAGGGTGACCTCAATGAATACTTCGACCGCAACTGTAAAACAAAAGGTCCGCGACGCGCACGAATCATCTACATCCTTGACGTCTTCAAATTTTTCAGATTCTACACGTTACGCAAACCCGAATTTATCAACCTTTTTATACAATGGATTATGATTCGCAGCTATATCAAAACTTCTGGCCGCAGCATAGTGCGGAATAAATTGTTCTCTTCCATTAACATCGTCGGACTGGCGGTCAGCATGTCCGTTGGATTGCTGATGATCGCTTTTATCTCAGATCTTCTTTCCTATGATAACTTCCATGAGAAGAAAAACAGGATTTATCGCCTTAATACTGCGGATCAGCACCCGGGCCAGCCGCCAATGAACCTTGCTTCGACTTCTGTAAGGGCAGGGAAACAGATTAGGGAATCGATAATGGGCGTGGAAGACTTAACGCTTCTCCGGAGGGGATTTGGAGGTGATGCTGCCATTGGCCAGGCAATAATTCCGGTTTCCGGGCTTTGGGCTGATGAATCATTTTTGAAGGTCTTTACATTCCCCTTGTTGCAAGGCGACCCATCCACAGCCTTGAAGGATCCATACTCACTGGTGTTGACTGAAAAATCAGCTAAAAAATTATTTGGAGACGCGGATGCGCTCGGAAAGTCTGTAAGGTTTGATACGGTTAATTATATCGTGACCGGTGTGCTAAAAGATATTCCCAAACTGTCACACCTGCACTTTGAAGCGTTAGTGTCTTTCTCAACGGTTGAACTCCAAAAGCCGGATGTTGACGGAGATTTTTTTGGCTGGGAAAATATCTACATGACTTACATCTACCTTGTTCTTCCTGAAAACGGTGACCGCCAAACTCTTCAGGCCAGCCTGGATAAACTAAGCACTGCAGAAAACGCCAAAATCGAAAGCAGACAGATCATGCTGTCGCTTCAACCTTTGAAGGAAATTTCAATCGGGAAAAACCTTTCCAACTCCGTCGGACCTACGATGAATTCAACCGCCCTGTGGGTATTGGTGGGTCTGGCGGTAATTGTTATGCTGTCAGCATGTTTTAATTATACCAATCTCTCTATTGCACGCTCATTGAAACGCTCACGCGAAGTGGGTATTCGAAAAGTCATTGGCGCGTCGAAAAGGCATGTGATGGGACAGTTCATTGCTGAGTCTGTGATCATTTCCTTACTCGCCCTGGGCTTTTCCTTCGGTCTGTTTTTTTTCCTGCGACCTCAATTCCTTTCCCTTGATGCATACCTGGGGGACCTTGCATCCCTTGAACTTTCACCCCGGACTATTCTTTACTTTATTGCCCTTGCCGTGATCGTTGGTGTTGCCTCAGGGTTTCTCCCTGCCTCGTTCTTCTCCCGAGTCAATGCCATTCAGGTTTTAAAGGATGCAACGTCATTGAAACTGTTTCGCCATGTAAGTATGCGTAAAGCTTTGATTGTTGTTCAATATGTTTTTTCATTGATTTTTATAACGACGACCATTATCGGGTATAACCAATACAGGAATTTTATCACGTTTGATCTGGGCTTTACAACAGAAAATATCCTAAACATCCGGTTACAAGGCAATAAAGGTAACTTGATTATAAAAGAATTGTCAGAATTGCCGACAGTAAGCGGGATTTCACAATCACTGATCGTCACCAGTCTGGGCAGCAATTATGGGATGCAAATGAAATATAAAAATGATTCGGCTGGCATCATGTTAAACTTTGTCGATGAGCATTATTTGCCGATGCACAAGCATAAGTTCCTGGCCGGAAAGAATTTCAACCCGAAGCCCGAAAAGGCGGAAGAAAGTGAGGTTATTGTGAACGAACAGATCCTTCAGCGCTTTGATATTGGGGAAAGGGATCCTAGCAAGGCCCTGGGTGAAATTGTGACTATGGAGGGAAAAAAATTAACCATCGTTGGTGTGGTGAAAGATTTTCACTATGAAACACTGGAAGACAAGATCGAACCCATGGTATTCCGCTATTCACACGCACCGGGTGGCTACATTAATGCAACAATCGCTTCCGCAAATTGGCCCGCTACGTTGGAGATCGTTGAAAATGCCTGGCGGAAGATCGACAAGATTCATCCGCTGGACGCTAAATTTTATGATGATCAGATTGAACAGGCGTACAACCAGTTTTCTGTGATGGTCAAGGTTATTGGATTCCTCGCTTTTCTTGCCATCTGTATTTCTTCCATGGGTTTATTTGGAATGGTAGTGTTTACAACAGAAACGCGATTGAAGGAAATCAGCATCCGCAAAGTATTGGGTGCCAGCGAAGGCAAACTGATCTATTTATTAAGCAAGGGATTTTTATTCTTGCTTGCCCTTGCAGCACTGGTTGCGATTCCCGCAACATACCTCTTCTTTGAAAAGGTTGTTCTGATAAACTTCGCATATCATACACCAGTGAGCATATTTGAATTAATGATCGGCCCCGCGCTGGTCATGATCATTGCATTTATGATGATCGGGTCGCTCACACTTAAAGTTGCGCGGTCAAATCCGGCAGAGGTGTTAAAGAATGAGTGACGATCACTAGGTCATGAAATAACTTTAACAATGCGCTATTTTTATTGATATTGAGGTATCAACCAGACCTCATATGAAATCTTTATGCTATCTGACTGCCGTTATACTGGTAGTCAGCGCCTGTTCAAAACCAAATCCTTCGGCAAGCACGACTGAAACGGATAGTGTAAAAACCGATCAAGTCAAATTCCCCGAACGCGCGAAGGACATGACCATTTATGAAGTAAATATCAGGCAGCATACAGCTGAAGGTACCTTCCAGGCTTTTCAAAAGGATCTTCCCCGGCTTAAACAACTTGGTGCTGATATTCTGTGGATCATGCCTATCCAGCCGATTGGAGAAAAGAACAGAAAAGGATCGCTGGGCAGTTACTACTCCATAAAAGATTATAAATCCGTAAACCCCGAATTCGGTACGCTTGACGATTTTAAGGCACTGGTTCGCGAAGCCCACCAACAGGGTTTCATTGTATTGCTCGACTGGGTTCCTAATCACACGGCCTGGGATCACACCTGGATCACAGAACATCCCGACTTCTACATGACCCAGGCCGCAGCACTCAATGTGGGCAAAACGTTGGGTGTCGATAAAGCATACTATAAGAAAAAAGGAGTTGGCGACCTGGTATACGAAGCTGACTGGGACGACATTGCTTTATTGAACCACAATAATCCGGAGACACGTAAGGCAATGATTGATGCCATGCGCTTTTGGATCACCGAAACGGATATCGATGGCTTCCGTGAAGATCATGCAGGCCATGAGATTCCGATGTTCTTTTGGGATGAAGTTATGGCTGAGTTGAATCCGTTGAAAGATCTGTTTTGGCTCGCAGAATGGGATGAAGCCAGAATGCACATCAGGTTCCACGCAACGTACGACTGGACGCTTCTTCATCTTACTTCGGAAGTTGCCAAAGGTCGCGCAACCGCTGAGGATATTCACGACCACATCTCCAGGGACGTGGCACAGTTTGGTGGCAATGCGTTTCGCCTGAATATGATCAATAATCACGATGAAAATGCGTGGCAAGGTACGGTACGTGAACGTTATGGAGATGGCGAAAAAGCCTTTGCTGTTTTCTCCTTTATTTCATACGGAACGCCGGTTATTTACAGCGGACAAGAAGCCGGTTTGAATAAGCGCTTGAAATTTTTTGAAAAGGATACGATCTCATGGGAGGACCCTGAAAAGTACTTTCCATTTTATCAGAAGTTGAATCAAATAAAGGCGGATCATCAAGCGCTGTGGAACGGCGGTTTTGGAAGTATGCCTGTAAAGCTTGAGGACGGCAACAAGAACGTATTTTCCTTTTCACGTTCCAAAGAAGGAGATTCGATAGTAGGTATCATCAATATGACAGGTAAGCCACAAACAGTTAATATCAAGGTGCCGGACGGCCTCGCGTATAAGGATCTTCTAAATAATGAGAATGTTTCGCTTGAATCTATTAAACTTGATCCATGGCAATACTATATACTAAGTAAGTAAATAGTAGAGTAACCAAGCAACGAGAATGAAAGAGCTGGTATAGCGACGAAAATTAAACTTGAACATTAACATCTGCTTAACTTATTACCTTAGTAACAGATGCAAACCCCAAAGTCTAACCTTATTACCTTATTTTGTAGCGCAGACCTTTTTTAATAAAGCTGATAAAGGCTTATTCGTTCACTTATAAATCATTCAAAGCTGGCTACTCTTATCTCCATTAGAATAAGGTAATAAGGTTGGTGATTCACTATTATCGCTTGTTACTAGGTAAATAAGGTTAAGGAATGGATGCAAATAACAATTCTCATAATGCTATTCATAATGACAAACTTTTTCACCCGTAATATCCTGCCAGTCTTTCTGGTATTACTTTCATTGTTTCAATTTGAGGTTAATGCCCAGCGTAAGAAACCAGCCTTTAATGTGATAGCCTTTTATACGGCAAAGCATGACCGCGCCCACATTACTTTCGTGCATGAGGCTAATAAATGGTTTCCCACCCAGGCATTACGTTATAATTTCCATTACGATTCAACGAGTAACTGGAGTAATATGAATGATGCGTTCCTTAAAAAATATCAGGTCATAATCTTTTTAGATACACGTCCGGAGGCAGCTGATCAGAGAGCTGCATTTCAAAGATTTGTAGAGCACGGAGGTGGCTGGATCGGATTTCATTTTTCAGCATTCGCATTGAATGAAACAGACTACCCTCAGAATTGGGATTGGTATCACAATGACTTCTTAGGTTCCGGTGAGTACGGTAGCAACACGTGGCGTCCTACCGCTGCCATACTGCGGATAGAAGATGCAAAACATCCTGTGACCAAAGGCCTGCCCGAAACATTCAAGGCATCACCTAATGAATGGTATCGCTGGAAAAATGATCTGAAAAAGAACCCGGATATTGACATTCTACTTTCGATTGATTCTACAAGCTTTCCATTGGGAACTGGTCCTAAACCACATGAGATCTGGCATAGCGGTTATTATCCTGTCGCCTGGACAAATAAAAAATATAAAATGCTATACCTAAACATGGGTCACAACGATATTGACTATGAAAATGGAACGAACAAACAATTATCGTCAACACTCAACAATCCCACGCAGGACAAATTGATAATTGATGCCCTGTTGTGGATGGGAAATAAACCTTGAAGTAGGTAGTCGTTAGTAAATTGTAACTAAAGAATGTCTAAGACCAAGTACTCAGGACTAAGGACTAAGGACTAAGGATTACGCATTGGCAAGACTCCTGTCCAAATGAACATAACCTCCGTCGACATGAATCAATTGTCCTGTAGTGTGGCTTGATCTTTCAGATAACAGGAATGCTACTGCATTGGCAATTTCTTCCGCAGTTGTCATTCTATTACCTAACGGAATTTTTGATTCTATCTCCGCAAGCTTCTTCTTCGGATCAGGCAATGTCTGAATCCATTTTTCATACAGTGGAGTCCAGCATTCGGCTACGATTATTGCATTCACACGAATATTGTACTTGAGTAACTCCACGGCCCATTCTCTTGTCAGACCGTTGCGTCCTCCATTGGCTGCGGCATAAGCGGAAGTTCCTCCCTGCCCTGTCTCTGCGGTCTTTGAACCAATATTGACGATTGATCCTTGTGTTTCTTTCAATGCTGGCAATGCATAGTGCGCCATCAAATAATAGTGAACGACATTTTTATGCAGCGATGCCATAAAGGCTTCGTAGTTGCCATTTTCCAGTCCAACACCGTCGTTTACTCCGGCATTGTTTACAAGGCCGTGTATTTTTCCGAATTTTTTAATGATGGCAGCCACCGCTTTCTCGGATTGTTCAGGGTGTGTAAGCTCTGCAACCACCTGGAACGCTTTACTTCCGGATGACACTACTTCAGTAACTACTTTATTATTGTCTGCTTCACTTCGTCCGACGATCACAGGAATCGCACCTTCATTTGCCAACACCTTGACAATACCTTCTCCAATACCTTTGGCACCACCGGTCACGATAATTACTTTGTCTTTTAGCATTAGGTCCATAACACTTTTTATTTAAACGTTGTAAAATCTTTTGGCTGTTCCGCCAAAGATGGCGCTTTGGTCTGAGAGCGAAAAGGTCGAGAAAAAAGTATTGATTATTCCAATAACTTCATTGTACTGCGCCGCTACGAGACAAACCGGCCAGTCGCTTCCGAACATGAGTCGTGACGTACCAAATGCCTCGAGCACTGTTTCGAGGTAAGGTTTGAAGTCATCTTGTTTCCAGTTTTTCCATGTAGCTTCCGTCACCATTCCCGACACTTTGCAGCATACGTTCTCATATTTCGCCAGAGAAAGAATATCTTTCTTCCATTCGTCCAGCTTCCTGTCCCTGATGTAAGGCTTCGCCAGATGATCGATCACAAATGGTTGATATGGAAATGATTCAATGAATGTTCGCGTGTATGGAAGTTGGTCGGGAAAGATCAGGATATCATAAGTGTACCCAAAGGGATGTAATGCAGCAATGCCCCGCTTGAATGCCGGACGCAACATGAAATCACGCTGTTGCTCTCCCTGTAATACATGCCTGAAGCCTTTAAGTTTCGGAACCTCCCGGTACTTTTCCAGCTGTTCTCTTACATCGGATGCCTGAAGATCTATCCAGCCCACTACTCCACGAATAAAATCGTATCGGTTAGCGAGATCTATAAGGAAATCATTTTCCGAAATGGACTGATCCGCCTGAACTGTGACGCATGCATCGATGCCGTTGGCGTCCAGCAATGGCTTAAGGTCTGCCGGAGAAAAATCCTTTTGAATGACACTCATTGTTTCGTCGATCCAGGCATCGCGAACAGGATTGAATTTCCAAAAATGCTGGTGAGCGTCTATGCGTAACATTATATGTTCAAAGATGAAATATCTTCTCCATCAACATCCATTTCTCTCCTGATTTCGCGAATGGCAAAGGCTTCTGATATTTCGACATAAGATTTTCCCATTCCTGAACCTTAGGGTTGGCAGCATCCTTTGCGCCTTTGTCCTCCAGACTAAAATGATCCTGTGCATCCATGATCATGAACATCCGGTTGCCTACACGGTAAATGTCCATTACAACGATACCTGTACCGGTGATGCTTTCTTTGATCTCAGGCGATACACGTGTGTGCCATTCCTCATATTCTGCTATCAGGTTGGGATCATCATGCAGATCCAATGCAAAGCAATATCGTTTCATGGAATAATTATTCAGATTAGATGAATTTCATCCCCTCATGCTCCAGCTTGTTATATTTTTCCCTGTCGAATATATAATAGAACGCTCCTTTGCGCGAGGATTCTTTTTCCTTTTCGTCAAGCTTGTTCAAAATACCCAGCGAAAGGACCTTTCGGGTAAAATTGCGTTTATCAATGGGACCTTCGTAGATCGCCTCATACAAATTCTGCAGCTGGGGTAATGTAAACTTCTCAGGCAGCAATTCGAACCCGATAGGATGATTTGCCACCTTAAGCTGCAACCTTTCCTTTGCTTTTTTTACCATGTCCGGGTGATCAAAAATAAGCGCCGGGATATTATCCAATGGAAACCACCTTGCTTCGTGCCCTTTTTGCAATTGCTCACTGTATTCGGCAATATTTATCAGGGCAAAGTAAGCGACTGACACTACACGCCCTGCCGTATCTCGGGCGACATCCCCGAAGCAATAGAGCTGTTCCATATAAATGTCCGACAGCCCTGTGAGTTGATTCAGTACCCTGGACGCTGCATGGTCTACGCTTTCGTTCATATTGACAAACCCTCCCATTAAGGACCATTTACCCAGCTCCGGTTCAAAACCCCGTTTTATGAATAAAGCCTGCAGTTCCTTTCCGTCAAAGCCAAAAATAATACAGTCAACTGCCAGCAATACCCTATCGTGACTCTGGTACTTATTGAGTTCCATTTATTTAGGTTTTGATACGTGGTGAAAGTTACAGGATACAACGAACCTCCAAAACTTTACCCAAAGGTTTTTGAATTTCTTTACCCTGTGAAGCTTACCATCACAAATACAACAATGGCAACCACGATCAACGACAGGGCCACGTCCCAAAGGTTATAACTATTCCTGTTTGCCTGGCGTTGCTCCTCAGACAATGATCCAAAAGTGAGTCCTTTAATTAAATTGTAGTCCGGAGCAGGGGTTAGTAAACTGATCAGAAGGCAAAGTATCACTGAAAAGAGAAAGAACCAGGCGGCAAATGTGAGGAAGTTGATTGAAGCAAAAGCATAAATGAGTCCGTCAGGGTCCAACGATCCAACAACCAGCTCCAACCCTATGCGGATGATCGCTAACATCAAACCTATCACCAAGGTTGTCATGGCACCATGACTGTTAATGCGTTTGTAGAATATACCCAGCAGGAACACGGCTGTAATAGGCGGGGCTATATATGCCTGGACCGATTGAAGGTATTCGTACAGGACACCGGAAATGTTCTGCATGATTGGGATCCACAGGATACCCAAAAATACTACGATGGTGGTAGCGATGCGGCCAATATTGACCAGCTTCTTTTCTGGGGTTAGGGGATACAGTTTCTTGTAAATGTCTACCGTAAAAAGCGTTGAGCATGAATTAAAAACAGACGCGAGGGAACTCATGAGTGCAGCTAAAAGTCCTGCGACAACCAGTCCTCTGAATCCGACAGGCATCTTATTCATCAGCAATGCGGCGAATGCACCGTCCGGGCTGTCCCATTGAAGTTCGCCTCGGTTCTTTAACGCAAGGGCTATAACACCAGGGATAAGAAAAAGAAAGACCGGTGTAAGCTTGAGAAAGCCGCCGAAGATCGTTCCACGCCTGCCCTGCTGAATGTTCCTGGCCGCAAGTACGCGCTGCACGATGTATTGATCAGTGCACCAATACCATATTCCCACAATCGTACTGGTGATGACCAGGCTGGGCCATGGAAAATCTGGATCCGAAGCCGGACGCCACATGTTGAGATATCCGGGCTCCAGAGATGACTTCAGCCCGCTCCAACCACCTACCGTATCTAATCCTATAAAAGTTAACGCCGCAGCGCCCAAAACAAGAACGATAGTTTGCAGCGCCTCCGTATACACAACGGCGCGCATACCTCCGAGAATCGTATAGATGCCCGTAAGAACGACCGTAGCGAGCGCCCCTGACCAAAAATCGACATTAAGGATGGAGGAGATCACTATACCACCCGCGTATACTGTGACCGATACTTTCGTTAGAACATACGCGATAAGAGAAAAAACGCTAAGGAACCAACGCGTTGACTCATTGAATCTTCGTTCAAGGAATTCGGGCATTGTAAAAACTCCGCTTCTGAGATAGAATGGTAGAAATACCCATCCTAGTGTCAGCACAAGCCAGGCATGAAGCTCGTAGATGAGCATTGGAATCTTACCTCCTGCTCCGGCTCCGGCAAGGCCGACGATATGTTCAGATCCGATATTCGATGCGAAGATGGATGCTCCAACCATGAACCATCCGATATTGCGCCCGGCGAGGAAGTAATCTTCCGTGTTGTCCTGTTTTCGGGTCATTACCCATATGGCAACAGCGGCGATGACCAGAAAGTATCCGAAGATCACAATCCAGTCTAGGGTCTCAAATCCTTTCATATTACTGACTGTTTTTTATTAGACATCTGCCTTACCGGTAACTTGCATCGTTCCATCTGAGCATATTCCGGAAAGCGTGAAGTTCAGTAGCCTTGTTTATTACAACGTACTCGACACCCGCCATTCCTGCAAAATCCTCCAGACATTCCGACGAAAGATTCTGGCTGTAACATGTGTGGTGCGCACCTCCAGCGTAGATCCATGCGGCACAACCGGTGTACATATCGGGATATGGTTTCCAAAGCACACGCGCCACGGGTAGTTTTGGGAGTTCCTGCAGTGGTGAAACTGCTTCAACCTCATTGACAAGTAATCTGAACCTGTTGCCCATATCGACAATTGAAGCATTGAGGGCCGGGCCGGCAGGACAGTTGAAAACCAATCTTACAGGATCCGACTTGGCACCAATGCCAAGCGGATGGATCTCGCAGGACGGTTTACCCGTCGAGATCGATTCACATATCTCCAGCATATGCGCCCCAAGCACCATCGGATTTGCTGGATCAAAGTGATACGTATAATCTTCCATAAAGGAGTTGCCGCCTTTCAGTCCCGCGCCCATTACTTTCATTGCACGGACCAGGGCTGCAGTTTTCCAGTCCCCTTCACCGCCGAAACCGTAGCCCTGAGCCATCAGTCTTTGTACCGGTAAACCAGGTAGCTGAACCATGCCATGCAGATCTTCAAAAGTATCAGTGAACCCTTTGAAGTTACCATCTTGAAGAAAATGAAGCAGCCCGAGTTCGATCCGGGCGGCTTCGCGAAGGGATGCGTGTTTTTCTCCGCCTTTTCGGAGGACATCCGAAACATTGTATGTGTCCTCGTATTCTGCGGTCAGCGATGTAATATCGTTGTCAGCGATCTGAGCTATAATACGAACAAGATCACCGACACCGTACCCGTTGACAGCATAGCCAAATTTGATCTCCGCTTCAACCTTATCCCCTTCCGTCACGGCTACCTGTCTCATGTTGTCTCCAAACCGACAAAATTTAGCTCCCTGCCAGTCATGCCAGCCCGCAGCGGCTCGTAACCAAATGGCTATACGCTCATGAACCTGAGTATCTTTCCAGTGACCAACAACCACCTTTCTGTTCAGGCGCATACGAGCTAGAATAAATCCGAATTCGCGGTCACCGTGCGCGCTCTGATTCAGGTTCATAAAATCCATATCGATAGTACTCCAGGGAATATCCCTGTTGAACTGAGTATGAAAATGAAGCAGAGGCTTATGCAATATCTTCAGACCTCCGATCCACATTTTTGCCGGAGAAAATGTATGCATCCATGCAACAAGACCCACGCAATTGGCGGCAGCATTTGCCTCCTGGCAGATCGCATATATTTCTTCTGATGTTTTGAGTACAGGTTTATAAATAACCCGAAGAGGGATGTTCTTGCTCTCATTCAGAAACCCGGATACTTCCTGTGCATGTGCAGCAACCTGCTTTAACGTTTCATCTCCGTAGAGAGACTGGCTTCCCGTTATAAACCATACTTCAAGCTTCTTAAGATCTTTGGGAGTTTTGTTCATTGGAGTTAAGTTATCCGGTTATTCTGCGGGAATTAGCGTGACATCCACAATCTTGTTGGGAAACCAAATCATCATTTCACCGGGGCCACGGTGTGCCCATGCGTAATATGGAATTGCTGTAAACGGCTGTTTACGGGTCACCACATTATTGCTATTCTCTATAATCACTGCGGGCACCTCACTGTGAAGAAGCATCACGCCATTCAACAGGTCTGGCTTAAATTCACTTGTGAAGATCGCATTATCCGGTATGAACATGTTACTGACCTTTCCATCGTTGTCGGGCCATTCGGCGCAATATATGATAGGCCCGCGCTGCAATGCTATTTTTTCCCGGTCCTCTTCTAGATATTGACTGGCGACAACACGTCGTACGTTCATAGGAAGGTTGACCTCGACGTGATCACCTTTTCTCCAGTTCCTTTCAATTCGGGCATAACCTTTCTCTATCACATATTGCACAGCGGTACCGTTCACGCTGATCGATGGTTTTGTGTTCTCTTTATCCTTGAAGCTGTACAGGTCAGACGGAATAGCCTGGTCCATTGCCCAACCTGGAATCCGAATGAGCATCGAGAAACGCTGGGCGTTCCTGGGATTAATGGTAAACGCGAGTTTCCCGTCCCACGGGTAGTTGTTTTCCTGGATGATCTCCAGAGGCTTGCCCTGAATTTTGATGGTTGACTTTCCCGTTACGAAAAGGTTAACGTAAATGTCATTGTCACGCAGGCCATACACGTAGCCTGGTATTGAAGGGATCAGTCGTGTGACATTGGTCGGACAACAAGAACAGGTGAACCAGCCGGACCGCGACATCTCCATGTCCCGGTGCTTGAAAGACTTCCGGATCTCCATAGCGTTCGTATAAAAGAAAGAATTACCATCCAACCCAACGCCTGATATCATTCCGTTATAAAGTGATTTTTCAAGAATGTCGATATACCTGGACTCTCCATGTAATAGGAACATGCGATGGTTCCAGTAGATGTTCGCGATCGCCGCGCAGGTTTCATTATAGGCTGTAGCATTCGGCAACTCATAATTGGCGCCGAAACGTTCGCCACCACCTACGGCTCCAATACCGCCCTGTACGTAGATCTTTTTCTGTGCAACATTTTCCCAGATGGAATCAATGGCTTCCAGGTATTTTGTGTCTCCCGTGAGTGCCGCAATGTCGGCCACCGCTGCGTACAAATAACCTGCCCGGACAGCATGACCTACTGCCTCCCGCTGATCAATCACGGGCTTATGATCCTGCCAGTAGGATCCATTTTTCCACGGGTCATTGCTCAAGCTGTCATAACCTGAAAAATGTCCTCTTTCGTCAATAAAATAACGGGCGGTCTCCAGGTATTCTTTTTTACCCGTAATGCGGTAAAGCTTTACAAGTCCCATCTCCACAACCTGGTGACCAGGCGCAACATGCTTTTTGTCCGGACCAAAAACAGAACATACCAGATCAGCATTATGAGTTGCTATATCGAGCAAGCTTTTCTTACCAGTAGCTATAAAGTGTGCGGCGGCGGCCTCGTAGAGATGACCCGCATTGTAAAGTTCGTGACTCAACTCACGTTCCTTCTGCCATCTCTCAGTGCCCGCCCAGACATGGACCTTTGCCGGATTTATGGTTCGTGCGGTATAAAGATATCCATCTTCCTCCTGTGCATTTTTTATCTTGGTGATCAAAGTGTCGATATAATTTTCCAAAGCTTTATCAGGATACAGACTGAGGGAAAACGAAGCACCTTCGATGGTCTTATAGATGTCTGTATCATCAAACGGATACACAGTGCAGAACTCACCGCTTCTGGCCGCAGCCATTTCAAAATTCTTTACGCGGCCCGTAGTCTCACATCGTTCGAACGACGCGGGTATCGTGACGTTGTGGTTCGTCTTGATTCTTGGAAGCCAAAAATTGTCATTGAACTTTACCTGAGTGAAAGAAACAGATTGGATAGGGTAGTCTTTTTGCTGTGACCATCCGTCGACGAATGCTGCCAGCAAAAAAAGTACTAGTAGATTTTTTTTCATCTTATATGGAGATAAGTTTCAACTACTGGCCATAGTAAGAGTCAGGTCCATGCTTTCTTTCAAAGTGTTTTTTGATCAAAGCCTCTTTCAGTCGGGATGCTTTTGGATTGAGACTTTCTGTGATATAAGCCATTTTTGCAATAGCCTCCAGTATAGCACTATTGTATACAGCCTTTTCAGCAGTCTTACCCCACGTAAAAGGCGCATGATTTCCCACCAGCACCATTTCCAGTTCTTCATGACTCAATTTCCTTTCATTGAAGCATTTCAGGATCTGAAATCCGGTTTCATATTCATAGTTACCCTTGATCATTGCATCATCCATCGGTGGAGCGCAGGGGATGTCGACGGTGTTGTGATCGGCATGTGTCGTTCCAAAGATCGGGATGTCGCGTTGTGCCTGTGCCCATGCCGTTGCATAGGTGGAGTGGGTGTGAGCTATCCCTCCTAAGCCTTCCCAATGTTTATACAGCACAGCATGTGTTAGCGTATCCGATGAAGGACGGAGCTTGCCTTCAACCGTTCTTCCTTCGAAGTCAACGATGACCATCTTTGACGGTGAAAGCTCCTCATATGGAACCCCACTCGGCTTAATAGCGAAAACCCCCAATGAATGATCGGCAGCGCTAACATTACCAAAGGTGAATATCACAAGTCCAAGACCCGGCAACTGCATGTTGGCCTGGTACGCCAAGTCTTGTATCCGTTCGTACTTACTCATACAGGTGTCGACATCTCCTGATGCATATCAGTTGAATTTTTTCCCAGTGCCTTTCCCAGCATGCGGTAGCGATGATATCGTTTGTCATACAGAGCGGTAACACTGCGGTCCGGCTTATATTCCATATCAAATCCCTGGCCCATGGCCTTCATGGCGTGTTCAACATCAGGGTACAGACCTGCGGCTGTCGCTGCGAACATCGCTGCTCCCAGGGCACATGTTTGCTCGGAGCGGTGTATCCTGATGGGCATGTTCATCACGTTTGCCATGACCTGCATGATGTAAGGTGATTTCCGGGCAACGCCCCCAAGTCCGATCAGACCTTCTACCATAACACCCTCGTCATTGAATCTGTCTACTATTGCTTTAGCTCCAAAACACGTCGCTTCAACCCATGATTTGAATAGCGCGGGAGCATCGCTTCCCAGCGTAAGCCCCGTCATTGCAGCCTTCAGTTCCTGATTCGCATCTGGCGTACGGCGGCCATTCAGCCAGTCGATACTGAGAGGTATCCTCTTCCCTGACGGCAAGCCTTGATGCTGCCTGTGACAGCTCCGGAATGATCTGATCACGTATTTCCTGCCGGATCTTTTCGGAGATCAAGGGGGAGATCGATGTGTTTGTCAGGATCTTGCCTAACGGCCAGGCTAACAGATCGCGAAACCACGCGTAAGTATCGCCAAAGGCAGATTGACCTGCTTCAAGTCCGATCATGCCGGGAATTACAGAGCCGTCGACCTGTCCGCAGATACCCTGTACAAGCTTACCTTCCATGTTGCGCCTGGGGGCCACCATCATGTCGCATGTGGAGGTCCCCATCACTTTGCTCAGATAACCTGTTTCGATCTGACCTCCAACGGCACCCATATGCGCGTCAAACGCGCCAATTCCGACAACAACGTCTTCCGAAAGATTCAGCCGCTCCGCCCAATGTGATCCCAGGTTGCCAGCGGGCTTGTCAGCAGTATAGGTCTCTTTAAATAAACGTGATGTAAATCCCTTCAAAAGAGGATCGAGAAAAGAAAAGAAATCATCCGGCGGAAGTCCACCAAACTCAGCAGACCACAACGCTTTATGTCCGGCTGCACATACTCCTCTTTTCATCTGTTTAATATCGGATCCACCCGTCAGCAAAAACGGTATCCAGTCGCAATGCTCCACCCAGGAATAGCAGGCGTCTCTGACCGCCGTATCGGTACGGAGCACGTGCAACAACTTTGACCAAAACCACTCGGAGGAATAAATACCTCCGACAAACTGCAGGTAGTCAGTCTTAAATTTCTTGGCATGTTCGTTTATCTCCGCAGCCTCTTTAGTGCCCGTATGATCCTTCCACAAAACGAACATTGCATTGGGATTCTCCCTGAACGCCGGGCTAAGGGCAAGGGGTGACCCAGACTGGTCAACAGCCACGGGCGTCGAACCGGTTGTATCAATAGAAATGGCTTTAATTGACTTACGCACCGTAGCGCCCGCTGCAGAAAGGCACCCATTGATCGTAGATTCCAATCCTTCGATATAATCGAGCGGATGCTGGCGGAACTGGTTCTCAGCGGCAATACAATACAATTGGTCGCGCCACCGGGGATAGATAAAAACAGATGAGGCAATCTCCTGTCCGTTTGAAGCGTTAACAATAATGGAGCGCACCGAATCCGTTCCATAGTCAACGCCAATAACAAATGCTTCACTGGCCATAGATCAATAATAGTGAATCAATCGATTGTTCGAATTAAATATACAGGGATTCTAATAATAAGTGTTAACTGAACAATTATTTTTTTAAAATCGTGAAAAGGTCTAAAGGTCAAAGATTTGCATAATTTTGCGCTCAGCTTATGGCAGTTAAAAGGTATTTTTTACGGCTGAAGAAAGCTCTTTTGTTTTTGCTCGCCGCGCACCTGATTTACATCATCCTATTGAAGTGGATAGACCCACCTGTCACTATTACACAGCTTGCAAGCTGGATATCGGGTGATGGGCTCAAAAGGGACTATGTATCCCTCAATGAGATATCTCCCCATGCAGCGTTGGCGGTAATTGCATCGGAAGACCAATTGTTTCCGGATCATAATGGATTTGACGTAAAAAGTATCCAAAAGGCGATTGATACCGGAGAAAAGAAAAAACGCATGCGCGGTGCTTCAACTATAAGTCAACAGGTTGCCAAGAATGTTTTCCTATGGCAGGGACGCAGTTGGTTGCGAAAGGGGCTGGAAGTTTATTTCACTTTCATGATCGAAAACATCTGGGGTAAAAAAAGGATCCTCGAAGTTTATCTTAATGTTGCTGAAATGGGTAAAGGTGTATTCGGTGTTGAGGCTGCAGCACAAACCTATTTTAAGAAGTCTGCTAAAAAATTAACCGCCACAGAATCCGCGAAGATCGCGGCAGCTCTTCCCAATCCAAAAAAGTATCAGGTCAGCCCACCATCCGGATATATTACGAAGCGGTATCCATGGGTAGTTCAGCAAATGAATAACCTCAGACCTGATGCGGATATCCGTGATCTGCTGGAACCTAAGGCTAGAAAGCTCTGAATTCCAAATCTCATGTACATGACTACCATTGAAAATCGGGCTTCCAAGGTTTCAAATATTTCACCCACAACAACGTCTGATACTGCATAAATACAAGGCAATTACCCATATTTGAAGTCAAAATTTTTGATTGGATGAGAATAGCCACTGGATACCTCGCCATGTTTGCACTGTTCATGGTCTCTTGCGGAGAAAAAAAAGACAGCGAGTCAACGGCAACCGTCGATTCGTTGGCAATACCGTATACCGTTCTCAAAACATTGCCTCACAACACGGAAGCATATACGGAGGGGCTGACGATCCACAACAGCAAGGTTATGGAAAGTACTGGCCAGCTTGGGACGTCATGGGTAGCTGAGGTCGATCCCGGCTCCGGTACACATGATAAGAAGATAACTCTTGACAACCGGTATTTTGGGGAGGGCATGACCATCCTGAACAACAAACTGTATTACCTCACATGGCAGACAAAGATCGGGTTTATTTATGATGCAAAAAGTTACAAGCAAATTGGCGAGTTCAAATATGACACCGAAGGATGGGGACTTACGAATGATAATAAGAATCTTATCATGAGCGATGGCACGGAGCGCATCTATTATCTTGACACGGTCACCTTCAAGGTCGCCAGAACTTTGACGGTCACCGACGCGGGAGCAGTTCTCAAAAATCTGAATGAACTTGAATTTGTCGATGGGTTTATCTTTGCCAACGTATACGAAACTTCGACAATCGTTAAGATAGATCCGTCCACGGGCAAAGTTGTCGGGAGACTCAACCTTTCCGTTCAGGTTGAGGAGATCAAGCGGATGTTTCCCAATACCGCGGAGTTGAATGGCATCGCTTACGATCAGAATTCAAAAGCATTTCTTGTTACGGGAAAGAATTGGCCGCGCAGCTATCTTATCCGTCTTCAGCGGTGAGACGTTATTGCGTGATGGTCCCTGGTTCGCTCGTAAGCTTCTTCATTGCTACACGTTTGATGATGTAGCCCATTAGTATTCCAAAACTGGCAAATCCCAACACGATGTACAGAATGTTCTTCTCGAACATCTCCGTCTTGATATTCAGGAATCTTCCCAGCAGATAACCGACCGTACTCACAGTGCTGGCCCACAACAGACCGCTCACTACACTATAAAATAAATATTGTATTGGTTTTATCTTGCTCATCCCGATGATAATTGGAATGAGCACTCGAAACCCATAAAGGAAGCGGTAAGTAAAAAGTATCTGGTATCGATGTGTATGAAAAAAACGTTGAACAGGAGCTACCTTTGCTTCAAGGCCTGGTCGTTTCGAAATGAAATATCTGCCATTCAACCTGCCAACGATAAAATACAACCAGTCGCTGATGAATGATCCCGCGAATCCGAAGAATACGGTGTAGGGCATTTCAAAAAATCCCCGGTATATCAGTGACGAGGCTATCAGTATTGCTGTCTCTCCTTCGAAGAAGGTCCCGATCAGCAAAGCTAAGTATCCATAATCATCCAGAAGTTCTTCCACAGTCAGTTTAGCGTTGATCAGGTGAGCATCGTCACATCGATGTTGTTGCCGGGGACTCAAGCTTACAATAGTTCTCCATACCTAAGTGCATCAATGCGTCCCCAACATTGATGACAGGTATATTGTTCAGGCCTATGACGTATCCTTCGTGTTGGGCTACGATCTGTTCCTTGAATTCGCCAAAAGGATCGGTGATCGTTCCCACCCACTCCCCCTCTTCTACCAGTTGACCGCATTTGACATTTGCCTGAAAGAGTCCGGCGTTCCGGGCTCTTATCCATGTCGTATTCCAGATGATCCTGTTCACTTCTGTTGGTTCTGGCGCCCAGTCGATCATATCCAGATATTTCATGAGGCGCAGCGTACCGGATATTCCTTCCTCGATCGCCTGCTGGTCAAATCTAAGGGATTCTCCGCCTTCATAAACGATGATATTTTTTCCTTTTCGCGAAGCTTCTTTTCGAAGGGAGTTTGGTCTGAAGGGTGCGTCAATGGTGAATGGCGCGTGAAATGCTGCTGCAAGGGCGGTGTTCTTTTCATCCTTCAATACGGCTCTGACCTGCGGATAATTTGTACGCATAGCCCCACCGGTATGGAAGTCTATGCCAACATCAATAAAAGGAATGACCTCACGCATGAGGTGATACGCCACACGGCTTGCCAGTGAGCCGCTTTTATTTCCTGGAAATGATCTGTTGATATCCTTGCCGTCCGGGACGTCACGCGAGTAGTTGAGAAAGCCGTAAACATTTACGATCGGCATGCAGACGGTGACACCTCGGTGCGGCTTATTCAAGCCTGTGTCCAGCATCCTTCTGACGATCTCCATGCCATTGATCTCATCACCGTGCATGCCGGCTGTGAGAGCAAGTGTAGGACCATCTTCCAAACCGCGTGATACGTATATGGGAGTATCGATTACAGTGTGGGAAGGCAATCTGGCGATGTTGATGTCGATCTCTCTGAACTCGCCAGGATAAATTTCCTGTCCGGCTATTACTATTTTTCGCAAATTGTTTCCAATATCAGTTTAGGCGTTGACCTTATCTTTTTGGATCTTCTTTTTAACCGCCTTGATCTCAAGATACTTAAAAATTTTGCCTGCTATATCAACTTTTGTTGCACCCTCTATTCCTTCAAGGCCGGGAGAGGAATTTACTTCCAGGATCAACGGACCACGATTGGATGAAAGCATATCGACGCCTGCCACATCCAATCCCATTTTCTTTGCTGCGGTTATGGCCGCATGCTTCTCGAGTCTGTTAAGCTTTACTACTGAGGCCGTTCCTCCACGATGGAGGTTGCTACGGAATTCGCCGGCTTTTGCCTGACGCCGGATGGCACCTACAACCTCACCATTCACTACGAAGGCGCGTATATCGGCGCCTTTGGCTTCTTTGATAAATTCCTGAACAATAATGCGTGCATGGATCCCATGAAAAGCCTCTATTACAGATTTCGCTGCCTTTTTGTTTTCGGCAAGCACTACCCCGAGGCCCTGTGTTCCTTCAAGCAGTTTGATGACCACAGGTGCGCCACCTACCGCCTCAATGATGCCTTCTGTTTCACGGGAGTAGTCCATAAAAATTGTTTTTGGCAATCCAAGTCCGGCGCGGGACAATATCTGGAGGCTTCTTAATTTATCGCGCGAGCGGATCAATGCTTGCGATTCCACCGAAGTAAACACTTTCATCATTTCGAATTGCCGGACAACGGCGGCTCCATAGAACGTGACAGATGCGCCAATCCTGGGAATAATAGCGTCGAAATAATCCAGTTTGCGACCCTGGTAGAGCACGACGGGATTTTTCTTTTCGATGAAAAGCACGCATTTCATATGATCAATGATCTCAACCTTGTGACCACGTGCTTCTCCGGCCTGTTTCAACCTCCGCGTTGAATATAACTTGGCATTCCTTGACAGGATCGCGATGTTCATGACATGACGGGTTCGAATGTCTAATTACTACTTTTCTTCTTTGAAAGCCTTCTGCGCTTTTGCTTGAAGGACAAATTCTTCTGATCAATATCGATGAGAAAGCGTTTCCTGAGGATCTTTCTTCCGATCAATACCGGAAATTTAAGGGAACCCCGGTTGCATAGCGAAAACTCTGTGGTTATCTCTTCATTAAAGATCTTTAGAGTAGTGGTAATCACGAATCTTCTTTCGACCTCTCCGAATGAGTTCTTGATATCACGCTCTTCGAATTCAGAAAACGTGTACTTCCTTCCCGTGAATTCCGGGTGCTCTTCATCCAGCAGTACAAACTCAAGAATATCATTAACGACGGCGACAGAGCCGCAATGCAGACTGGAAGTGTATGCGCCAGTATCTACTTTGGCGTGAATATCAAATACTTTCAACTGCGGCAGATCAACGCGATCCGAGCGACCCAAAATATTCATGTTGCAGCAATATGGCTGAAAAAAAAGCCATCCGCCGCCGCGGATGGCTTAAATTATTTGGTGACCTATGTTAACCTTTTACTTTGAAGGCAACGGCAGTATTTTCCCATTTCATCTGGACATCATCTTTGCCAACGGCGATGTTAAAGGTTTCCACCGGAGCAGGCGTTTTCGTCGGCACGACCGTCACGCGGAGTACGTCATCTTCCTTTTTATATTTAAAAGCACCCCATTGTTTAGGGTCCTTATTAAGAATGATAGTCCACTCCTTTTCGCCAGGTATCGTAAACAAGGAATATCTTCCGGCAGCCACGTCTTTACCTTCGAGCTTCACAGGCTTATCAAATTCAATTGTCGTCGCGTCATTGGCACCTGTTCTCCATACCTCGCCATAAGGAACCAGGCCTCCCATGATCTTTCGCCCACGGGCGGAGGGCTGACTGTAAGCAATCTTAACATTCGCAGAACCGATCTTTCCTTCTGCCGTTGCTGGGGGACTAGCAGGCTTATCCTGAGCAACCAGGGCAGAGAATGTGGTGGTAAAGGCAACCAGCAAAAATGTAATTCTTTTCATGATCTTTATTAGAGTTTGGTGAATGGTATTAAATACGTAAAAATGCCCCGAGTAGTCGGGGCATTTTTAACCTATATATAACAACCTGTAAACTAATCATAAGAACGGCATAATTTCCCATTTGGTTTATAGATCGCTCATTAAATTTTGAAAAAATCAGAAAGTATTTCTTAACACTTTCCCATGGTCTGAATAAGTGACTGAAACGCAGACCTTTCGTCCATAACTCCATCTTGCAACCGCAAAAATGGATTGCAGCGATGAGATCAACGTGTTGGTCTCATTTCCCCTGTCATCAACGACTCAGAAGCGATATTCGCCATGGACCTGTCGCCATTAAAAGTGAAATCCTTAACACTTAACCTTGTCATTCTTGTGCTCCTGGCCGTCAGCGCCTGCGAGGAGGAGGAAAAGGATGTTGTTTCTTATTATCTTCTTTAACAGGAGCGAATCAGATTTGCGCCCGCTAGTTTCCGAAGGGATTCAGAGCAGATAGTGCCCGTTTACCACCACCCATTTTGTTCATGGTCTTCATAAGCTTTCTCATGTCACCGAATTGTTTGAGAAGCTGGTTAACCTGTTGAATAGACGTGCCGCTGCCCGTGGCAATACGATTCTTCCGGCTTCCGTTGATCACATCAGGATTCTCTCTTTCGAAATTCGTCATCGATCTGATGATCGCTTCAATAGGTTTGAAAGAATTGTCATCTATATCAACGCCTTTCATTGCTTTGCCTACACCTGGGATCATGCTCAGGAGATCCTTCATGTTGCCCATTTTCTTCACCTGTTCTAACTGTGACAAGAAATCGTTGAAATCAAACTGGTTCTTCCTTATTTTCTTGTTAAGGCGCGCGGCCTCTTCCGCGTCAAAAACTTCCTGGGCCTTTTCGACAAGTGTCACTACGTCTCCCATTCCAAGGATCCTGCTTGCCATACGGTCAGGGTAGAAGCGGTCGAGCGCTTCCATCTTCTCACCAAGGCTCATGAATTTGATTGGCTTATCGACGACTCTGCGGATGGACAAAGCAGCACCGCCCCGGGTATCCCCATCAAGTTTAGTCAGTACGACGCCGTCAAAATTCAGACGTTCATTAAAGGTCTTGGCCGTATTGACCGCATCCTGACCCGTCATCGAGTCTACAACAAAAAGCGTTTCGGAAGGGCTGACAGCTTTTTTGATCCTGGCGATCTCATTCATCATTTCCTCGTCTACCGCCAGACGGCCTGCGGTATCTATGATGACAACCCTGAAATTATTCTTCTTCGCATGATCGATGGCATTGCTCGCGATCTTTACGGCGTCTTTATTATCGGGTTCAGCATAAACTTCCACGCCCACCTGCTCGCCCAAAACCTTCAACTGGTCAATGGCTGCGGGCCGGTATATATCGCAAGCTGTCAGCAGGACGGAACGCCCTTGCTTCTTCAGGTAATTGGCAAGTTTGCCTGAAAACGTTGTTTTGCCGGATCCTTGCAGGCCGGCGATCAGAATTATTGCCGGATTGCCTTCGATACTGATGTCTTCACTCTGGCCTCCCATGAGCTGTGTAAGCTCATCGTTGGTGATCTTCACGAGCAGCTGACCTGGAGAAATCGCGGTCAGAACATCCTGCCCCATGGCCTTTTCCCTGATTTCGTCGGTAACTTCCTTAGCAACCTTATAATTTACATCGGCATCGATCAGCGCCTTGCGTATCTCTTTTATGGTGGTCGCGACGTTGATCTCCGTTATCCTTCCCTGGCCTTTTAGTGTCTGAAAGGCTTTTTCCAGCTTCAAGCTTAAATTGTCAAACATGATCGTTAGTTATGTATTTCCTAAAAGTGACCTTACCACCTGAATAGTTCCGGCGGTTTCAGGTGCGGGGGGCAAATTTAAATAGTAATCGCGGAATCAACCTCATGGGTATGTTTATTATCCCGATAACCTGGGATCTTTCCAGGCATCCTTGATCCGTTCACCCACCAGCCTGTAGGCTGATTCCATAGCCTGAACCTCGGTGGTCGAACTATTAACGAGGGTAATTAGGCGCGTAATAGAAAGCGATCGTTGATGGGCTTCATTTAAGCCGGAGCTTCCGGCAATTACCAGCAGTATTTTTTTGTGCCTGGAGGCGAGATCTGCCACTCCTTTGACAACTTTGCCCGACAATGTCTGTTCATCGATCTTTCCCTCGCCAGTAATTATAATATCCGCCTGCCGGACCTGTTTTTCGAGTCCGATAAATTCAATGATGAAATCCATTCCGCCGCGTACCTTTACGTTAGTGAAAGCTTTCAATGCCGCCGGCAACCCACCCCCCGCACCAGCGCCTGGAAAATCAATATTAGTCCCTACGTGTGTTTCTACTACTTTCTGAAAATTTCTTAATCCTTCATCCAACTGTAGTACCATTTGTTCATTCGCTCCTTTCTGAGGCGCAAAAACATGTGCCGCGCCGTGCGGACCGTGCAGTGGATTGTCTACGTCACAAAATATTGTGAACCTTGCAGTGCTAAGTTTCGGATGGGCCTTGGAGTGGTCTAACGTTCGGATCCGATTCAACTCGTTGCCACGGCCTTCCAGTTTATTTCCATCTTTGTCATAAAACATTATTCCGAGCGCGGTGGCCATACCCATACCCGCATCGTTGGTTGCGCTGCCTCCTATTCCCATAATAATATGACCGACGCTATTATCAAGGGCATGGCGTATTATGTCGCCTGTCCCTACCGTTGACGTCGCCATCGGATTTCGCTCGGTCGCGCTCAGCAACTGTAACCCTGATGCTTTGGCCATTTCCATGAAAGCAGTATTGCCGTCACGTGAAATACCATACCCGGAGGTAATGTTCCTGAACAGTGGATCGCGCACCTGGAGGTCGACGAAAGTTCCGTGACTGAATGAGGTCAACAACTCGCATGTGCCTTCGCCTCCGTCTGCCAGTGGAAGTTCCACGATCCTGACAGTGGGGTCCACCTCAACAATGGCGTTGTGTACCGCACTACAAACTTCGCTCGCTGTAAGCGACCCTTTAAACTTGTCTGGTGCGATAAGAACTGTCATGCAGGGAGATGAAGGTTTTGTCAATCAATTCGGAATGGGTAGTAGGCAAATGCCTCGCCTTTGAGATACGCACCTTTGCCTTCGGGTAATTCGAGGAAGCCAGTCACATTTTTCAGGTTTGCAAAATCTCCGGAGCCTCCGCCAGGTTGTGGATAAGCCATGAGCATACCATCCTCATTCCTGACCTGGACCTGCAGGAAGTATGTCATCGACGCAGCAAGAGAAAAATCTTTCGCCAGTACTGCTTTACGGACCGGGACTTCAACATGAAGGCTTTTAAGTACCCACGGTCTGATATATCTGTAAAAGCACATATAAGTGGATACAGGATTGCCAGGCAATGCGAAAACAATTTTGCCCGCAGCAGAACGTCCAAACCAAAATGGTTTTCCCGGCTTTTGATTAACACGATGGAATAACTTAGCTACACCGATCTCTTCCATGACTGCTGGAACAAAATCAAACTTCCCTTTTGAAACGCCGCCGGACAATATCATTACCTCAAAGTCATTGGCAATTTCTTTCATACTGGTAGTCATCTGTTCCTTGTTATCGGGAAGATGAAAGGATTTTCCTTCCCAGCCCATCATTTTCATAGCTGCTTCCACAGCATAAGTATTGGAACGCCTGACCTGATGGGCTGCAGGTGTGCTTTCAACAGGAACAAGCTCATCACCGCTTGAAATGATCGCAGTAACTGGAAAGGCATACGTTTTCACATCACGCTTTCCAACGGATGCAATTAGTGCGATCTCAGCGGCCGAAAGAATTGTTCCTTTTGACAGCAACAACTCGGCATTTGAAGCGTCACTGCCCTTCTTATGAATGTTCTGGCCCCTGACCAACGACGCCCGTGATGCCGTGGCAATTTTATTGGTGATGATAAGATCCTCATAGGGTATAACAGCATCAGTGCCTTCGGGCAGAACTGCGCCCGTCATCACTTCGAGGCAATCGGAAGGGTCGTTAAGTTTCTTTTGTGCCATACCTGCGGCCTGCATATCCTCGACATGAAAAGTCCGTTGCCCGCCTGACCACGAATCGAAGCTTATTGCAATGCCATCCATAGTGACGCGATCAATGGGGGGAAGGTCGCGATCGGCCACTATGTTTTCGGCCAGAACGCGGTTAACAGCGTCACCAACACGAATGCTTTTAATACCTGGTTCAAAAGTAGTTTCTGAAACAATTGAAAAGGCTTCTGCTACGCTTACCATAGGATTTATCTTACCTTTGTTTGTTCACAAGGTACATGAGTAAAAAGAAATTTACACACATCGATCATGAAGGTAACCCTTCGATGGTTAATGTATCCGGAAAACAAATCACCAAACGAACGGCAAAGGCGCAAGCCATCATTTCCCCCGGGGCTGATATCCTCAGTCAGATCAATAACAACGAATTAATAACCCATAAGGGACCGGTCTTTCAGACAGCCATCATCGCAGGTGTAATGGGAGCGAAGCAAACTTCGTCGCTAATTCCATTCTGCCATCCTATTGCACTGGAAGATTGCCAAATACAAATTCATGTAAAGGGAAGCAAGATCATTATTGATAGCACGGCCATCGTAACTGCAAAAACGGGAGTCGAAATGGAGGCGTTGACAGCCGTAACCGTCGCAGCGCTAACCGTATACGACATGTGCAAAGCCCTTTCGCACGATATAAGGATCGAGGAAATTAAGCTTATGGGAAAAACCGGTGGGAAAAAAGATTTCAAACGCAAACCTGTATGACACTCCGCAGAAGGATTTTCATTACGCTGGAGCCCTCTGAAAAGGGAGGCCTTGCCGAACGCATTTTTGAACTCCTGCTTATCCTGATCATTCTGCTCAATATTGCGGCTATCATTATGGACTCGATACAGGAGGTCAATGAAAAATACGGCCACCTATTCAGGGAATTCGAGATCTTCTCTATGGTATTCTTCACTATTGAGTATATCGCCCGCATTTACAGTATAGTTGAACACCCGGCCTACCGGGATCCGATAAAAGGCAGGCTTAAGTATGTTGCTACACCCCTTGCTATTATTGACCTGTTGTCCATTCTTCCTTTCTACCTCAGATTTTTGCCAGTCGACCTTCGGTTCCTGAGAATATTCAGGTTGATGCCCTTATTCCGGATGTTCAAGATAGCCCGTTATCTGCACGCGTTAAATATTTTCAAACGTGTTTTGGTTGAACGCAAAGAACAGCTTGTGCTTAGTTTTCTCTTTATATTATTTATCCTCGTCATCATCTCTTTTGTGATGTTCTATGTTGAGCATGATACACAACCCGATAAATTCAGCAGCATACCTGCTACAATGTGGTGGGGTATTGCTACCCTTACTACCGTGGGCTACGGCGATATGGTCCCAATGACCGACATGGGCAAGTTCCTGGGAGGAATTTTCGCTATCGCTGGTGTCGGTTTGCTGGCCCTACCCGCCGGTATTTTGTCATCTGGATTTTTTGAGCTCCTGCACCAGGCCCGCGATAAAAAAAGGACGATTAAGTGTCCACATTGCGGAAAAGAGTTTCACGAAAGTTGATCAACGATCATATAAGATCGTCATCTCAACACGTCTGTTGACAGAACGTCCCTCGTCCGTGTGATTGGTAGCCACAGGCTCGGACATCCCCTTTCCATCAACGGTTACCCTGGACGCTGATATACCTTTCGACATCAAATAGTTTTTTAAGGCCTGCGCACGGTTCAATGAAAGCCTGATATTGAATTTTTCAGAACCAATGTTGTCGGTGTGTCCAACAAGCTTCACATTCAATTCCGGGTTATCGGTTAATGCCTTGGCCAGTTCATCCAGGTATGCCGTTGCATCCTCGCCGACGGAAATGCTGTTGAACTCAAAATTAAAACGCAACGTAGCTTTCTCCAGGATCAATGGCTCGTGATCAACCTTTCCCGCAGTCGCCTTTGCAATAACAGAATCCTGCTTTTCTTTCAGTCTCACGCTCATATCACCCTTCGGAATATTATTGGCTGACCTTGTCGAATCGGTGGAAGACTTCTGTGCCGGTTTCTTTACTCCAACCGTCGCCCCCAATCGCTTCCCCGGTTGCGTTTGACCGCCGGTTGTTTGATTTTTCTTTGCAGCATCCCGGTCATTACGTTTGTTCTTACTTCGGATAACTAATCTTCTCAACGTTAATCCTATCTCGAATGCGCCAGTGTTCGCGACATTTCTTTCAAGCAATGGAAAATCGTAACTGAAGCCAATAGAAAATTTTTCATTGTGAAATTGCATACCGACTAAGCCTGAACGTCCAAAAACATACTTTGTTATAAAGTCGACGTGCGGACTTTCTTCAGTTGTGACGGATTTCAAGTCGCATCGAAATATCGCGCCTGCATTGACTACATTATTTGAAGCACTTCTGGTGTACAGTATTTCGGGATAGATGCTCATGTTCCCCTTATGATATATGCGGAAGCCACCTGAGGCTACAATGGTTGCACCCAGGTCGGCGCCAGGCTCAAGGAATGAATCCTCCGGCCTATTAAGATCAAAAAAGGATAAGTCTCCATACGCGAGGTAAATCCCCTTCTTATCAGTCTTGTGCCAGTGTAGACCAGCACTGAACGTCATGAAGTTATTATTGAGTTGGCCAAGATCTTCCCCGGGATCAATGGATTCATCGAATCCACGGTCAGGAATGTATTGAGAGCCGGTGTACAACCCCCGTGCATCAATTTTGCGGCTTTGGTACAGGAACTTCACGCCCATGGATAGAGACTCATATTTTGCGACATCGATGTTGACCGCGTATGATAAGGCAGCCTCCTGCGTGGCGAATATGCCTGCGTTACCGCTCCGGTCATCCATCAACGATATACCAATCCCGGACCATCTGCCTCCCTTCCGCGATTGCAACGGATAAGAAACGTTAAGAGAATTGCTCGTCAGGTGAAATCCTCCGTCAGTAGCCTGGTTACGATAATCAAAGTTCAATAGGGCGAAGTCTGAACTGGCTACCAATGCGGGATTGATCCGCTGGGGCGTAAAATTATACTGACTGAATTGAAAATACTGCGCCAGGCATGATGAAGAAATACAAATCAACAGGCCGGCGACAAAGTTCCTCATGATGCAGTGGTTAACGGACCAGGACGATCGAACCTGAATCTCTACCATTCAATAATATCTTTTCTCCCGAGGAGACCTCTCCTTTCACTTTCCAGAAATATACTCCCGGTGGTTGTTTGCTTCCATTCTTCGTTCCATCCCAACCTCGCTGAACAGCTTCCACCAGGCTCGTGGTTTTAAACACGAGCCTGCCCTCCCGGTTGTAGACAGTGAATAAAAAATCCGCTGCGTTACTTAAACCATAAATCCGCAATTGGTCATTTTTCCCGTCGTCGTTAGGCGTAAACAGGTTGGGAATAAACCCACCATCCTCGACAATAACATTGACTGTTGCTTTAGCGGGACAATTCAAAGAATCGTAACCTGTAACTGTGTAAAGTGTCGAAGTTACAGGGGATGCAACAGGAGCCGGCGAATCAGCATGATCCAACCCGGCTGCGGGCGTCCATTCATAGCGTTGGGCTCCGCTTGCATTTAGCGTAACAGCAGATCCCTTTGCGATTTTTACATTGTCTGCTGAAACACGAACCTCGGGAACGCTGAGCTTGACCGCTGTTTTCCTGGTGATCTTACATCCGTTTTCATTTGACATAGTCACCGATATTGAATCCGCCTGGGTAACTTTGTATTGTATACTGGAACTAGAACCGAGCTGGCCTTTAACCTTGCTTTGCCAGCTGATGTTCGTCCAACCCGGCTCAACGGATAATTCTATGTCCTCGTTCAGACAGGCAAATTTATCCGCTGACTGTGTTTTAACCGTGTCATCATTGATGCGAATAGTCCAAACCTTCAGGGCAGAACAAGGCGTCATGGAAGGATCGTAGTAAAAGACCGTATCCGGTTCGCTCGGTTGAATAACAAGCTCCGTAAATTTTCCAAGGTATCCTTTTGAAAAAGAGAACCACAATGCCGACCCGCGCGATTCAAGCGTTACTTGTTCCTTCGAGCAAAGTGACAGCGCTTCTGTTTCGGTATTAATCACACAAGGCATTCCAGAACCACCACCCATTCCTGAACCAACACAAAGCCCTCCGGCATGAAAAGAATTATCGACAGCTTGCACTGCAAATCCCAGCGAGGCGGAATCAACAGCTCGCAAAAGCTTGAAATTTTCTGTCCCATTATTACCATGGGATACCAGTAATCTCATGTCATTCGAAAGATCGAAGTTTCCGGTCAGCGATACTGACGGTCCATCAAGATGCAAGTCATAAGTGATCGTTGGTACAGGTGTGTGATCATCTATTGTCTTATCCCAATAGATAAAAGTGCGGCTGAAAATATTTAACGCGACTGCATTTGTTGGAATACCAGGTGGCTTATTTTTTTTAGCCTCATGATTTGTGTATAACAGCAGGCGGATCGGCTCACCCGCGATAATCTCCAGAAGGTCCAGATCGCCATCACGATCAACGTCGGCAAATTGATGCTGAATTAGTCCGCTGCTATTCAATGTGTCGTATCCCTGGCCATCGTATTGAACGAGGTTCAACGTATCATTGGAACCAGTCTTTCCAAAATAGTTGATGTCTGCAGCGCCGTTGGAGTTCAGGTCCGCTGTGAACGGCCCGGCTGCGGATAATATTATAGGAAGGTCCCTGATGTTATAGGATGATTGCCCACTTTCATAGAGCCATGTGCTGGAAACATTTCCCTGATCGTTACCCATCGTGACTACGTCAAAAAGTCCATCGCTATTGAGATCCCCGACTGATGACGATCCGCCCCGTGAAAGGGCGTCAACAGCTTCAAAATACCATCCTCCCCGATTGATCAACACGGTGCTCATCACTGAGTCTGGCTTGATCCGGCCGCTAACGAAGATGTCAGGGTTACCATCACCGTTTTGATCTATCACTTCGATCGCCGTCGCTTTGAGCTTCAGCGAATCGTGAACGGCTCGCCACGAATTTGCTGTCTCCTGTTCCAAAATTCTGAAATAGTATTCGCCGCCCTCTTCACCGCTAACGATCCATTCCACGCGTCCATTGTTGTCAATGTCGGCTACTTTTAATAGGGAGAATTCAGGTACATTGATCAGACGTTCGTTAAAAGTGAAAGATCCTTGATTAACGTATACTGCCGTTACCGGCGAATTGTTTTTTGTACCCGAAACAACTATATCCATCCTGTTATCGTGATCATAGTCGGTGACAGCATAACCTGTTATTTCGTTTTGTGTAATCGCAACCGGTGGGAGTTGCAGCAAAGGAGTCGATACAGTATCACCCTTGACAATTTGCAGGAAGTGAACATTTGATTGAGACGAACAAATGAGCACAACATCCAGTAGGCCGTCATTATCCATGTCAGCGGATATCGATACCGTTGACACGACTGTATCGGGCAAGGCCACCTCGTACTTTTTTTGGAATTGCTGGCACCAGCAGTTGCCTGCCAGGAAAACAAAGAAGATAACGATGATATTTTTCATGGCTTGACGGCTCTTACCTTTTGGATCTGAAAAGTCAAGGGTATCGACATCTGGCTTGGAACGGATTTGCCATTGAGTGTGGCTGGTTTCCAGGCTGGCATGTTAGAGATCAATCTGATCGCTTCTTCGTCAAATGATTTACCGAGAGATTGTCGAACGTGTACTTTTTCAGGCTTTCCTTCGATATTGATTGTAAATGATACCGTTTCAACACCTTGTATTGAGTCTGGAATGCTTGTTTGCGGGTAGGTAAGGTTGGTGTTGAGATATTCATATAGTGCGGGATATCCATTCAGAGGTTCCGCTTGAATATAGATGTCTTCGCCCGCAGGCGCTTTGGCTGAAGGTTGTTCAACTTTTTCATCTTCTTGAGCCGCACCAGGGGTTTTAGCCTTAGCTTTATCTGACACGCGATCATCCTTTTTATCCGCTTTTTGGGATGATTCTGGTAATTTTCCGGATGTGGATTTGGGTGACTCAGGTGTTGCTTCTATGGGCTTGTTTTGGCGCACGTGTGGCGCATCTTTCGGATTCTGTGAATAAAACAGCAGCCATATTGCAATGCCAGTTATGGCAACGACAGGGATCATCCATTTGATGGCGATGTTCCTGCGCTGATTTTGTGACACCTGTCTTCTCGAAGCCAGGAGTGTTTCGAAGTTCATGTAGCTCCGTATTTCGTCATCCGACAGCTCAGGCTTGTGTTCCATTATTTTGATCTTTTGCTTCATGATTTCAAAAAAAGCTTTTTCATTTTATCAAGTATTCGGTACACTTTCACTTTAGCGTACGTTTCTGTAATGTCAAGTATATCGGCGACTTCCTTAAAGGGGCGTTGTTCAAAGAATCGCAGCTCTATGATGTGCAATTCATTTTCCGAAAGCCTTTCGAGGATGGCAGGTAGCCTTTGCCTGAGATCCTCGCGTGTATTTTCCGCAATTAATTCTTCATATAGATTTTCCATCATGTGGGCTTCGATGGTAACCATGCGATGTCTTGTTTTTTTACGAAAAAAGTCATTGCATTCATTCAGCGCAATTCGAAACAACCATGCGGAGAAAGGCAATCCGCGGAATGTAAACTTGTTAATATTTAAAAGAGCCTTTAAGAAAACTTGCGATGTTATATCAGCGCTGATTTCTTTTTCACCGACCCGATGATGTACAAAAAGAAATATTCGCTTGAAGTATCTTTCATACAATGGCTTGAAAGCTTCAGGATCCCGCTGAGTTTTCTCAATTATGGATTTTTCTTCCTCTGTGAGATCTGTGTGCTGAATATCTTCCTTTAACACAAGTGATGCGTTTCTTTTATCTAAATTCAAATCCTAAATGCAGATTTCCCAAAAAGATACAGTTGTATGAAATATTTTTATAAAATTTAAATCTAAAACGAGGACGTAAGTCCTAACTTTTATGCCGATCTTGCGTATTGGCTTTAAACATATAGTTGGTTTATGAAAGTACTTTCACGAATTCAAATGAATCCGATCCATCGGGATCTGATCATTGCAACGGTCACAGGTTTCACAATGGCTGTCCTCATAGTGATGGCAGTAATGGTCCTGATCTTGTAACCTTGTAAGCATGGGATAACAAAAAAACCCCGACTCGTTCGGGGTTTTTTATTTCTAAATTTTGAACTGCTTATGCTTTCATGGCTAATTCGGGTCGCGCTGAAATCCACTCTTCACCATCTTCAAATACTTCTTTTTTCCAAATAGGAACCTTCTCTTTGATCGCGTCAATGATGTGCTGACATGCGTCGAATGAGTCTCTCCGATGTGGCGTTGAAATCGCGACTGCAACAGCGACTTCACCGGGCTTCAATGTTCCAATGCGATGACTCACTGCCCATCCTAACAACGGCCACTTGTGTGATGCCTCGTCGATGATCTTGCGTATCTCAGAGACTGCCATTGTTTCATAGGCCTCATACTCCAGCCATACCACATTCTTTCCGTGCGCATTATTTCGCACTGTTCCGATAAAAACGTTAACAGCCCCGGCGTTCAGGCTCGAGGCTGTATCAATGACTTTCTGGACATCGATGTGCTTTTCGGTTATTTTAATCATGATAAAGAGGGTTGGGTTGAACAATAATGATGCGTAAATGAAGGTACCTAAATACTATTCAAATCACAACAGAAACTGCCTATCCTCCACTGACGGGGGGAATGAGGGCAATTTCGTCATCCGGACCGAGGACCCGATCCTCCTCAGCATAATCACTGTTCACAGCAATGTACAGGGACTTCAATCCAAGCAGATCCGGATAACGTTCAGCCAATTCCTGCCGTAGCGCCCCTACCGTGTTACCAGGTACCTCTATAATAGCTTCTCTTCCTCCTAACAAGTCCTTCGTTACACCAAAAGCCCTTACCTTATATCTGTTCATACTTTCCACAATTATTATCTCATAACGCGAATGCTGACGGCAATGTTCGTTTTTCGGGCAGTGTTTGTGCCCTTCACCGCCCTGCCGTACGCCCCTTCAATCCAATGACCGAAACCACCCATCAGACAACCGAAGCCCATTCCCAGATTATGAATATCTTTACCTCAAACATACGGGCTTGGCAACGCTTCTTGATAACCACGGACGACAAATCACCTACCTGCGAATGGCAGTAACGGATAGGTGTAATCTCCGTTGTTTCTATTGCATGCCAGAGGAAGGCATTCGCTACCTTCCAAAAAAAGACCTGCTTTCATTTGAAGAGATGTTGAGGCTGGTGTCCGTCCTCGCTACGTTAGGCATCAACAAGGTGAGACTGACAGGTGGGGAACCCTTCGTCCGGAACGATCTGATGCAATTGATCCGGGAGATCGTTGAGATCCCGGGTATCAGTGACCTGCACCTCACTACGAATGGTGTGCTGACCACACCCCATGTCCATGAACTGGCCAGACTTAAGTTAGCAGGTGTGAACCTGAGCCTTGACACTCTTGACAAACATAGATTTCACTCGATAACGAGGCGCGATGAGTTTGACGCGGTAATGAAAACATTCCATGGTCTGGTTGAAGCTGCAATACCTGTAAAGATCAACGCGGTTGTCATGGATGGTAAGAACATTGAAGATATCAGACCTTTGATCGAACTGACCAGAACATTTCCTGTCGATGTACGCTTTATCGAAGAAATGCCTTTCAATGGTGAAGGAAGTCATTATACTAAACTAAAGTGGACCTATACTGCAATCCTCGAGTATATCAAAAATCACTATCCTGAGATCCATAAAATACAGGATCCCTTCGCATCAACTTCGTTTAACTATCACATTCCCGGACATCTGGGTAACATCGGAATTATTGCGGCATTTAGCAGAACATTCTGCGGCACATGTAACCGTATCAGGGTCACTGCGCAAGGCACGCTAAAGACATGCCTGTATGATGACGGAGTATTGGATATCCGCCAGCTTCTTCGCACACATCAGGACAACGAAATTCTAAAGGAGAGACTGCTTGAGGCATTCAGCGCGCGACCCAAAGATGGCTTTGAAGCTGAGGCAAAGCGAAAAGGACACGTGCCCATTTCAGAATCCATGTCAACGATCGGAGGTTAATTGTCGTAACTAATGATCGACTTCTTCTTTGATCAGGGCAACATTGAGCTCCTGTATCTTTGGGCTATTTTCCGGCGTCAGTGTAAAGAAAACTTCCGCGTTCAGTTTTTCTCCCTGTAACATAAATTTCCCACGCAATTGATTTTCAGGTTCGACTTCTCCAACCTTTACAATTGCACCAGTCTGTTTGAATATATCCCGTGTTGTCCTGATCCAACCTTCACGTGAAAGGTCCATGTAAAAATTTTCCGCGAGTATACTTTTTCCCAAATCCTCATTCCAGGTCTTGATCAATTCAACCAATTGTTCTTTCCTTTTTTGAAGGGTGTCGGAGACCGGAATGACGCTGGATTTAATTCCGGATATTGAAAGTAGTGTATCCACTGCGTTAGAATTTGCCTGCCCTGCAGATGCATAAGTAAGATTCGCAAAGGAAATGATACCGATCCCGTAATCCGGGTAAAATCTATATTCGCTTCCAAAGCCGGGAAGTCCGCCGCTGTGGCTTATGCGGTCTATGCCGTCACAATCCCTGCGCCATCCCAATCCATACCCATATCCGCCGGTTACTGCACAAGGTTTACCATCCTTTGCAGATGGTACCATATCCAGGTACCGGAACTCCCATCCTTTGTGCATTTCACGGATCGAGCTTCTTTTTACCGGTCCGGTTTCTGGTCCATTACGCGGTGGCCAGGCCGAGAGGTGAAGATTAACATACTTACTGAAATCTTCAATGGAGGTGATCAGTCCGCCCATTGCTCCATAAATGCCGTCATGCAACAAGGGTTCTTCCTTCCATTGACCGTCTTCCCAGCGATAACCCAAAGCCAGCAATTCGGGGTCAACCTCAGAATATTCCCATTTCGTATCATTCATTCCCAGTGGCTTTAGGATATTGTTGCTGATATATTGTTGATACGGCATACCTGAAACTTTGCTTACGATCATTCCGAGCATCGCATAGCCCATGTTGCTATACTCAAACTCTCTGGAAGGAACGTTGGAAAATGACAGACCCTCTCTGATGAATTGTTTCAGGTCCTCCGGTCGATCGGCCAGCTGTCTGTCACCCCAGGGATTGTCTTCGGGAAAGCCGGCGGTCATAGTCAGCAGGTTGTGGATCGTGATCTCAGGAGAATCCTCTGTTAAGTAAGTGATCTCCCTCATTTCGCCAATGTATTTGGAAACCGGATCGGTAAAGTTCAGGCTTCCTTCATCGCGCAGTTTTACGATCGCCATCGCTGTGAAGCTTTTGGTCATCGAGGCTATCCTGAACATGGACTTGGAAGTGGCCGGCGTTTTTTTATTTAGATTGACGAAGCCCGTTGCCCCTTTCAGGACGAGTTGACCATCTGCAACAATCCCATAAGCAATTGCCGGGAAATGATTTTCTTCCGCATATGTTTTAAATATTTTTTCTACAACAGAAAAAGTGGATTGTAAAACTGCCAATCGGTCAGTCTCGTTGAATACCGGTGGCTTGTATGCTTCAGAGAATTTCCGGATCTCATTTCCGGACGACTCGCCTGGTGGTGGGCTTGAACAGCTTAAGACTAGGTAGCAAAATGGAAGAGCCAGGAGTGGTGAGGAGAATTTCATAGGTCAGGAGAAAATTGAATCCCTAGCTAGATACGAATACACTAGTCAATTATGAATTATAAATTATAAAATTTGAATGAGTTTACGGAAGCGACAAGAGATGTCCGTTTCATTAACAAAGCGACAATTCATACCTCATAAATTCATAATTCATAATTGTAATTACCCAATCCTTCCTATTTTGCGGGCTGTTAACTGAGATACATGAAAAAAATAAGCTTTGCGAAAGATGTGTTACCTCACCTTGCAGCCATTGGCGTATTTCTCATTGTAACTATCTTCTTTTTTAATCCAGCATTCTTCGAAAATAAGATGTTGAACCAGACTGATATCCAGCAATGGGAAGGTTCTTCAAAATCAATGCGTGACTTCCGTGAACAAACGGGCGAGGAGCCTCTATGGTCCGAGTCTATGTTTAGCGGTATGCCGGGATATCTTGTAAATGTCAAGTGGGGCAATATCGCCATTGGATACATGAAGAATATTATGTCGTTCAACCTTCCTCATCCCATCTGCAATATCTACCTCGCTTTTCTTTCTTATTACATTATGCTCCTCGCCTTTGGCGTCCGGCCCTATCTGGCAATCGGCGGTGCAGTTGCCTTTGGGCTTTCAACTTATATGATCATCGGACTAAGCGTTGGACATAGCGGAAGAATTGGCGCTATCGCTTTTATGCCTTTGATCATGGCTGGTATACATCTCGTGTTTATGAATCGCACGGTGTTAGGATTCGGTGTAACGGTTGCAGCGCTCGCACTTCACTTTCGCGAGAACCATTTACAGATGACCTACTACATGCTCATGATCGTTGGCATATATGGTATCGTTCAACTGGTCTATTGTTTCCGGCAGGGACGCATTGCCGAGTATCTCAAATCGCTCGCTATTCTTGCGCCTGCAACATTGATCGCTGTGGGAACTTTCTTTGGACCAATGTGGGCAATAACAGAATACGCCAAATATTCCAGGGGCGAGTCAGAGCTGGAAGCACCTGCTACAGATAAAAAATCTTCCGGTTTGGATAAAACCGTGGTCTTCCAACACAACTATGCTATTCTGGAGCCTCTCACATTGCTGATCCCTAACTTCTACGGGGGAAGCAGTCAGAATCTGTTGGCGGCGGATCGCGAGAGTAATGTGTCTAAAGCACTTGCAGCTACAAACGAACAAACTTTCAATCAGCTGGCTTACTCATCCTCAGCGTACTGGGGACCGCAGACACCGTTGCCATATTATGCGGGCGCCATTATCGTCTTCCTGTTCGCTATCGGAATAGTCTTCGCCGAAAAAGCTTATGTATGGTGGCTGATTCCTGTTTGTGTGATCGCTGTCATGATGAGCTGGGGAAACAATTTTCCCGCGTTCAATTATTTCATCTTTGATTACCTGCCGGGCTACAATAAGTTCCGGTCCGTGACCTTTACTATCGTGATGGTCATGTTTGCGATGCCCTTGTTGGGATTGTTAGGTTTAGAAAAACTTATCAGCGAGGGGGTGACAAAGGCAAACAAGAAAAAGCTGCTTATCGCTCTTGGGTCGACTGGAGGGCTATGCGTTATATTTTTGCTGTTTGCAGGTGTAATGAGTTTCATGCGTGAAGATGAGAGCCAGCTACCTCCCTGGTTTCTTGGAGCCCTGATAGATGACCGCAAAGCATTGCTGCGCAGCGATGCATTCAGGTCTCTTTCATTCATTCTTGGCACCTTTATCATAATCTATTTCGAACTTTGGAAAAAGATCACGCCTATAGCATTCTATGCAATGCTGATCTTTTTCATTACCGTCGATCTTGCCATCGTCAACACACGCTACTTTACTAAAGAAAACTATAAGCGCAAAAGGGAGGCGGGCGCCTTTCCACCGACGGAGGCCGACCAGGAAATACTGAAGGATAAGGATTACTACAGGGTGTATAATCTTCAGGGTGCATTTGTAGAAGCCCGTACTTCCTATTTCCATCATTCCGTCGGAGGCTATCATGGCGCGAAGCTAAGGCGCTACAATCAACTGAATGATTCGTGTCTTTACAAACAGACCAATGCCCTGATACAGAACATCCAGGGTGGAAAAATGAACTTCACACAATTCGGTGTCATCAATATGCTTAACATCAGGTATATGGTTTTCGGTCCCGAACGCGGTAACATCATTCCGAACCCGGCCGCCAATGGAAATGGCTGGTTTGTACGCGACGTTGAAGTCGTAACCTCACCTACAGAAGAACTTCGTACTGTGTGCGAGCTTGATACGAAAAAGAAAGCGGTTACCAGCGATCCGAATTATAAAGCGTCTGCGATAAATTTTGATAGCACAGCGCTGATAACAGTCTCTAGTCACAATCCAAGATCGCTGAAATACGAAACTCAGTCTTCGTCTGATGGTTTTGCTGTCTTTTCAGAAATATTCTATCCCGACGGATGGATTGCTACCATCGACGGTAAAGAGACCCCGATATACCGTGTAGATTATGTGCTGCGTGGTCTGCAGGTTCCTGCCGGCAAGCATGCCATCGAGTTCCGTTTCGAACCGGCAGCTTATACCGTAGGAAATAAAGTAACCACTGCATTTTCGTGGCTTACTGTTCTTGTGGTGCTGGGCAGTATTGGGTGGAGCCTGAAGAAAGACGCGCAGCCAATAACATCATAAAAACTACTGAAGCTCGGATAATGCTACCTTACCCTTTTTCATGGTAAGCAGGTGGATGATCGTAAGGGCTACCAAGTAGGTAAAGCCACAAACGGTGAACAGGACATTATAGCCTGCTACAAGATTGCCTGCAGCTTTGTAGCTGTCGAGCAGCTGACCTACAAGTATTGGGAACAGGATACCTCCTACTGCACCTGCCATTCCTCCAATACCCACCACGGAGCTAACGGCTTCCGTGGGAAACATATCCGATGCCATTGTGAATATATTTGTTGCCCATGCCTGATGGACAGCAACGGCCAGGCTGATGAGTCCAACTGCAACCCATGCGCTATCTGCAAACTGGGCGAGGATGATCGACACCTCGAGTCCTGCAAATAGCAGCAACGACGCCTTACGCGCTTTTAGCACCGGCCATCCACGGCGGACCAGCCACGAAGAAAAGTAACCACCTGCTATACTTCCGATAGTTGTCGCCGCATAGATGGTCATCAACTGCAGGCTTGGCTTCTTCAGATCGAGACTGAAATTAGCGGCAAAATATGATGGCAGCCAAAATAGAAAGAACCAGTATATGGGATCTATCAATGCCTTTCCGGTTATGAATGCCCACGTCTGTGGAAAAGCAAAAAGCTTCTGCCATTTTACAGTTCGTTTTGTGGTGGTTGCTGCTTCATTGTGCTGACCGGATGTAATATAATGCAGTTCCTCGGGTGAGAGTCGCTTTTGTTTAGAGGGAAGATCGTACAGCAGAAGCCAGAAGGCAAGCCATATAAAACCTAGAGCACCTGTTATCCAGAATACCTGCTGCCATCCATAGTAGTTTAATATCAGCGGCACCAGCAGTAGAGCAAGCACGACGCCTATGCTTGTTCCCGCGTTGAAGATTCCCGTGGCTAGTCCGCGTTCCTTGTCTGGAAACCATTCAGCTACGGTCTTCACTGCTGCAGGAAAGTTGCCTGCCTCTCCAAGTCCCAGTCCTACTCTTGCCAGTCCGAATCCAAAGGCGCTTCGTGCCAGGGCGTGAAGCATGCCGGCAATACTCCATACAATGACGGTAATGGAGTAGCCCAACTTGGTGCCAATGCGATCGATGGCACCGCCAGAAATGAGCAGTCCTACTGCATAGGCTGCTGTAAAGGCCATGACAATCCTTGCGAAATCAGTTTCTGACCAGTTGAATTCCTTCTCCAACACTGGTTTAAGCAAGCCGATGATCTGCCTGTCAAGGTAATTGATGGTAGTGGCGGTGAATAGCAGGACGACAATGAGCCAGCGATAATTCCTGATTACGGTCATACAATTTTCTGAAGGTTAGTGTTTACCATCCATGGATTGCACCGTCTTTACTTTGCAGGATCGGATGAGGAAATTTTGTCTTTGTCGTTACTTCCATAACAAATGTCGCTTTTTTCGGATCGAATTTCACACCAAGACCTGGTTTTGGGTTCAGAAAAACCTTTCCGTCCTTGAATAACATGTAGTCTTCATTGTAATAGGCTGGCTTTTCAAAGTTTCCGCCCGCGAATTCGATCAGGCATCGTGTAGGGCTGCTCGATCCCAGAACATGCACTAGCGCTGCCGTTGCAAGTGGTCCTGTAAAGTGCGGAATCATTCCTACGTAATGGGTTTCGCACATAGAGGCTATTTTTTTCAACTCCAGAAGGCCTCCTGAATTTGGGAGGGTGATCCTGCAATAGTCGATTAGTCTGTTTTCGATCAATTCGTTGGTATCCCACCGATCACCGAACTGCTCACCTACGGCGATCGGCACTTTGGTCATTTGCCTCAACGTTTTATATACACCGGGATTCTCCGACCGGATAAGGTCCTCTACAAAGTATGGTTCAAGTTCTTCCAGGGCATCGCATATTTTTATAGCTTCAGGCGTATCGAATCTTGTATGCAGATCGATTGCCCAACGGCCTGTTCCACCTACTGCTTCATCCATGCGTTTGCAGTGTTCGATCGTTTTTCTGGTATTCTCATAAAAATCAAAGCGTTCTTCGCCGTCGCCGCCAGTTGGATTGGTACGATAGCAGCGAAAGCCTGCGGCAAGGCAATCTTTCGCGCGGTCGTATTCTGAGGGTGCCTTCGAAGCGCCATAGCCAGTCGCATAACATTCAATGTATTCGCGCGTTGCTCCTCCCAGCAAATCATAGACAGGGACACCGAGCGCCTTACCTTTTATGTCCCAAAGCGCCATCTCGATAGCACCAAGCGCATGTAGCTTTTCACGGCCGGGAGGATAGAACATACCACGGTATAAATTCTGCCAGAGGTGTTCTATACGGAATGGGTCTTCTCCGATCAGCATTTGTGCACATTGTTCGATGGTGTCTTTCGCGCCCCCTTCCCCAATTCCTGTTATACCTCCATCCGTCTCGACTTCAACTATTCCACGGGCCTGGTTGAACAGCGGTTTTGTATAACCTGGGGCGCTGTAATATCTGATCTTGGTGATCTTCAGCTTAGATGGTGGCGCATCCAACGTGCTTGCTGTTGCTTTGAGTAGTGGCATTGCCATCAGACTCCCCGTGATGAGTAAGGTTTTCTCAATGAATTTTCTTCGTTGCATGGTTGTGATGTTTAGGAATAAAGAATTGTGCAGTGGACCGAAGATATGCAATTGCTGAAAACCTGATATTAAATAATATTTACCAACACTGACACTTTTTTACCTTTGCCGTAGGTGCATACTTTCATGGCATCATTCTATTGGAGCTATTATGGCGCGACGCTAAGGCGCTGAGATGAACTGATGACTCGTTTCATGTATACATCATTCGAGGGGCACCTCGTAATATTGCAGCGCCCATTCAAGCATGAATCTTACTCTTTCCGGGTTGATTCTATAAACGATCAATTCCGGATTGTCAACCGAACCCAGGTAGTGCTGCAACAATCGGTTAGTGTTCCATATTTCCTCCAATAACTTTCGGTCTTTAACAATTGTTGCTCTTCCGGTAATGCGCACCTGATTATGGTCTTCGTCTACATAACATAGTTCAACTTTTGAATTGAGTTCAATCTCCGCTGTTTTCCCATAACTTTTCAGATTAGCGACATAAACGACAAAACCTTCTGTGCGAACGGGCGAGACTGGCCGTACACGAGGTTGGTCACCATCCATTGTTGCCAACATGGGGAATTTCACTTTTTTAACCATCTCCCCAGCACGGTGGGGAACTTCTGATGGCTCAATAGATTTGGGTACAGGCTTACTCATATTTGTTGCCGGGTATTGAAAAGTTTGACATGGAAATCTATAAAAAAATAGTCATGTAATTTCCAACGGAAGCAAACGGCATAACAATTCTATCAGGATACCAAAAGAAGCGACTCCTTTCCAATCTTTCGGCTATATTGATTTAGATTATAAAAGAATTTTTAAGAAATGCGTCTTCTGTTTCTTTTTCTTGGGCTTGCGGCTATTGTGCTGGTGATCTTTTTTTCTGGGGCGACGCACTGATGACAACATTTTCACAAGAGGGAGCAATTGCCTGGTTGGATCAGTATGGCCGTTGGGCCTGGGTCGCCGCGATCGTGTTGTTGATGGCGGATCTTTTATTACCGCTTCCTGCAACGCTTGTGATGGCTGCCCTCGGTTATATATATGGGCCTGTTGCCGGTGGATTGATCAGTGCTGCGGGATCGTTTCTGTCAGGGTCACTGGGGTATTGGCTTTGCAGGTTGTTGGGTGAAAAAGCCGCCATCAAATTACTGGGAGAAAAAGATTATACGCGAGGGAAAAATTTATCTTATAATGTAGGCGGCTGGATAGTAGTATTATCGCGATGGTTACCTGTTTTTCCGGAAGTGATTGCTTGTATGGCTGGATTAACGCGGATGCCTGTGTATTATTTCCATATGGCACTATTCTGCGGTTCACTGCCGTTGGGATTTACGTATGCTTTTGTGGGTGCTACAGGCGTTGAAAATCCGGCGTTATCTATTGGTCTGAGTGCAGGTCTTCCCCCGTTGATATGGGGGATCATCCGGTACTTTTTTCGCGCAAAGCTAAAAAAAAGTAATTATGAATTATGAATTATGAAATATGAATTGACACGATTTAGGACTCCCTTGACAAACTATGGAACCGAATCCTAATTCGAGACAAATTTATAATCATACGTCATAATCATAATTGCATATATCCGGCATTCCACAATTTGTGGAAAGATTCAACACTTATTGGATGTTGTGATATTCAAAGCAGTTGATGTTCATTCAATAAAAAAACTGATGGTTCGTGGAAGAATTTTTTTATCAGGTTTTCACTGACGCATAAGGGTTTTCACTATAAGTTTTCTTCTTACTAATTTTCATGATACCTTGACCAGTTTTTGGCACGCGAAAAAACGCATTTTGAGAGGGTCATCAATGCAAAAAAGCCACAAAAAGTACACGATCATACATCAATTTATGAGAGGGGAAATGGCCAAAAGTGGGTCTAGAAGGCCATTGTCATCGTTTGTTATAAGCTTCAGCCAAAGGTGACCAGAAAAACAGGAAAATTGTTGTGAAATTATGGCGCTAAATGCCAGATTTTCGCACGCCAAATATGCGTATATCCTATACGTTGCAATGTGTGTTTTGTGTCAATTTTTTTTGAGATTTTTTTCCTGATCAACTCATCGGCACCATGATTCATTCTACCTACATATATTGATTTCATCTGAAGAATAAGTGGCTTTACCGATACGTCCTTTCGATATCCTATTAATCATACAAGATTTGTCCTGTTGATCTGTAGCAAGTGCTTTAATCTCACTTACGTCGTCCACAACAGATCGGTGTAAGTTTCGGGAATGGATTAAGAATCTCCTTCTCACCCAGCATTCACAGCGAGATACTACTAGTTAGGTCCGTAAGTGTCACAACCGGAGATGAAGGATTTTGTAAAGTAACACGATAGGCGATCTTATGAAAATTGAAAATGTTAACAACTAAAAAAAGCACAATGAGTAATCCCCGTTTCACCGCTATATCTGATTGTGCGCATTTGTCAAACCTTCAAACCCGACAGATCATGAAAAAAATCTGTATGCTCCTCACTGTAATCCTTATCTCGGTAGCAGCTGTTAAAGGCCAGGCTCCAGGTCCGTTTTACAGACAATTCGCATTCAACCCTTATTTGTTCAACCCTGGTTTCGTTGGTATCTCTAATAATATAGAGGCCAGCATGGTCTATAGACAACAATGGGGAAATTTTAAAGATGCACCGGTAACAGCCGGGGCAAGCATCCAAATACCAACAACTGAACGCGTTGCGCTTGGCTTCAATATCTTCACAGATAAACAAGTGCTCCTTCAGAATTCAAATTTTATGGCAACATTCGGATATGTTGTCCCCATTGCCAAGAATCAATCCCTTCGCTTCGGATTATCCGGTGGTGTAGGCTTAAATAAGCTTGACCTCACTGCAGATGAATTAAACACGCAGGACCCCGTAATAACAAAAGCTGCAGGCACTAATTATTATATAGATGGCAATTTCGGTGTCGTCTATACTTATGAAGGACTAAAGTTGGGATTTGCGCTGACAGATTTGTTCAAATCCAATACGTTCGCCCAGGATGGCTTCAACAAATTTAAAATGTCCAATCTTCGTAACAGACTTTTCTCGGCAAGTTACAGATTCAATGTCGGCGTAATGCAAAACATAGCGCTTGAGCCTTATATGCTCTATCGTCAAACGACGGACGGACAGCAAGACTACTTGGAAGTTGCCACCATCGCGTACTTCAAAGAGAATCTCTGGACAGGTGTGAGCTACAATCAGAACAAAGGAATAGGGCTGATCTTCGGAATGAACGTAAAAGAGAAGTTCAGATTCAGCTATAGCTATGAGCTCCCTTCATTTGGTTCCGCCAAAGCTTTAGGTGGCGCGCACGAATTGCACATCGGTGTCAGACTTGCAAGCAAGAGATCAAAAGCATATGCCAAGAATACTCAAGAAGGCCGTTCATTGGCCAATGAAATGAAGCCTTCTGTAAGGAAGGACCCACGTGGCACTGTGCTTGAAGACACTAAAACTCAGGAGGATACAGAAGTTCATCAGCCAAGATTGCTCGAAGGCGACCAGATCGTTAAGAAACAGCAGGAAGAGCCTGTAACGATCGCTAAAGAACCGGCAACTATTGCAAAAGCACCTGTCCCGGCAGCAAAGAAACCTGAAGTGAAGTCAACCGCCAAGAAGGCTCCCGCTACAAAGGTTCGCGAAAACTTTACAATGTCGCACGGCCGCTCCTATGTTGTGGTTGGCGTGTTCAAACTCATGAACGGATCAATGAAATACGTCAAATCAGTCCGTGAAAAAGGTTATCAGGCCAACGTCGCGCTGAATCCTAAAAATAATATGTACTACGTTTACATTTACTCAAGCACTAAGGTTCAGGATGCCAAGAAGTACAGAAATGACTACAAGTGGAAGAACTTCTTTAAGGAAGCATGGGTCTTTACCATGGATTAAGATCTGACTCCCACAGACCTCATAGCAAGAAGCCCCGCCCCGATATCTTTGGGGTGGGGCTTCTTCATTTCAGGCAAATCGAATTGAAGCTAAATGGCCGGATATTTCCACTCACCACGATAAGCACGACTTAATAGCTTATTTGCCTCTGGATCATTCTTGATCAGACCTTTTTCTCCATCCCATTCAACGCCTCGTCCAAGCTTCGCGCTCAACATGCCTAGCAGACTCATATTGGTTGAGCGCTGACCGATCTCAATATCACACAAAGGCAATGTATTGGACTTGATCGATGTCAGAAAATTGGCCCAAAGCGCGGCAATATTCTGTTGATCCGGCTCATCGAGCTTCGGCTCCTGATGTATTGGTGCTTTCTTTTCGTCTGTGGGATAGAAGGTCCAGCCATCTATCCAACCCATATGGAATGTTCCTTCGGTACCATAGAAGTAGCATCCCAGATTTGTCTTCTCCGCATTATTGGCCGCATATTGCCTGTGCTCCCATGACGCCGTAAAAGATTCAAACTCAAAGATCACGTTTTGGGTGTCGGGAGCATCCGTATTATCTTTTCTGATAAAGCGATTTGCCGTTGAGTAGACTTTTTTCGGATACTTTTCCTCTGTCCACCATAATATCTGATCCATCCAGTGTATTCCCCAATCCCCCAGAGTGCCATTGGCATAATCCAGATAGCCTCTGAATCCTTTCGGATGGATCGTTGTATTGAACGGCCGTAATGGTGCAGGACCGCACCACATGTTCCAATCGAGTGTTGACGGAGCCTCTGTGTCGGGCGTTATCTTGCCAGGGCCTCCCCCATAGTGCACAAAAGCTCTAACGGCGCCTATCTTCCCAGCTTTGCCGGACTTCAGAAATTCCATACCTGAAATATTGTGGGGTGATGCCCTCCGATGGGTTCCAACCTGGACCATGCGTTGAGTATTGCGCGCAGCTTTGACCATAGCCTTGCCTTCGTTAATAGTATGACATATGGGTTTCTCAACATATACGTGAGCGCCCGCCTCCATAGCAGCAATGGCTATCAGGGGATGCCAGTGGTCGGGCGTTGCAACGATGACGATCTCTGGCTTCTCTTTTGAAAGCAATTCCCTGTAATCACGATACAACTTCGGCGTATCCCCATTCAGCCGTTTTACTTCTTCAGCAGTCGCGTTGAGCAAGGTTGCGTCTACGTCACATAATCCTACGATTTTACTCTCACGTGCCTGAACGGCACATCTGAGTATGTTATTCCCCCACCAGCCCGCGCCAATCAATGCGGTTTTATAGATCTTGTCCTTTCCATAGATCCGGATAAGTGGAGCGGATGCAAGTCCAATACCGGCGGCTGTTGTTGTTTTGATAAACTGTCTTCGTTGCATAATCGAAAATTGAAGTAGGAATTTAATTAATTGATAGTTGTTGTTTGTTCCAAGCTCAAAACAATATCTCTGCGAACCCTTGTGATGGTTGCTTGATATGACCGTGCAATAGGCCTGGTCGCCACGGTGGACCCTCTTTGATGAGGCGGATTGCTTCCGCGTCGTACGCGGGACCGAGGCCTTCAAGGATGACGAAATCCCAGACGCTTCCATCATCACCCACACTGAACACGACTTTAACAATCCCGGAATCTGTATTCAATGATGCTGGTCTGCGGATGTTCTGCTCAACATATTTTCGGAAATTATCCATCCCATTGACGGGATAGGCATACATGCTAAGCTCATCGTAAACAAAGCGTTTTCCATCCAGATCTATTGCAACTCCCCGGATAAGCCGGTTATCATGGTATGCTTCCCTGTAATGTGCCCTTCCGTCCTCATGGTAGCCATACCAGTCAGATTCCTTCCTTCCGTTTAAATATAAACCCGTTTCTGCGATCTGTCCATTAAGATGCCATTTGGTGATCTTACCGTTTCCATTAACAACCTGCGGGCTACCTAATGAGTCCCAGATATTCCGCGTATACGTCCGGTCATCGTAATATATTTCGCTCTCCAGATTACCATTCCAGTAATATGTTTCCCACTTTCCTGCGGACTCTTCCTTGGTGTACCGGCCTGCAGACAAATATGTACCTCGCTGAGAATAGTACAAAAAGATACCGTCCTTCATGTTATTCTTGTAGGATCCCTTCATTTGAATAGTCCCATCGCGAAAATAGTCGCGAACGGCACCCTGCCACCTGCCTGCAGAATCAGTTTGACCGATACGATAAAACGACGCTGCAGAAGGATCCTGGATTTCTTTCCACAACCGGTCAAAAAAGATGCGCGTTGTTTTTAATGCCGCCTTGGCCGTATCGGGCTCTTCCTTGATGGGCCCTTGCGGTGGGTTAAAATTCAGCCTGTACTGAAAAGCCGGTAGGGAATCAAACTGCGCATTAACATATTCGAGACTGTCCATATACACATACGATTCCTTTTGGATCATTGCAAGTCTGTAACCGGTTTCCTGCTTATGCAGCGACACGTAATGATGCATCGTTGCGGTATCATGATGCAACGCCTTCCTTACCTTTCCCAACTGACCAAAAGATGCGCTGATCGAATCCCACTCATTGAACACTGATTTCAAACTATCCACAAGCTGCACATCGCTTAGCTGCTGTTGATAGAATTGATTTGTCCGCTGTTCAGTGTGAAGTACATGTTGAAATAGTCTGTAATACCGCACCTGATCCTTGGGGAATAAAAACAACGTGAGGCACAATGGCAAAAAAACCAATGCGAGATGCTTATTGCGAACGAACAAACGAAATCTGAATTGCATGACCGCAAGGAACAACCCGGCAATACATCCTCCTACGTGCCCCCAAAGGTCAACGCTCAACTGAACGGTGATCAGCGCATTGATGATCACAAATACTGCGAAATTTAAGATTACCGATATGAGTTGTTTTCGATTTCCGAAGCTGTGCAACACTTCAGCTCCAAGTCTGTATCCATACAGTCCGAATAATGCTCCGGAGGCGCCTGCGCTATTTGCATATACATTCAAAAGAAGGCTGGACATTCCTGAAACAATTCCGCAGAAAAAGTATACCAACAGATATCGTTCGGCACCAATTGCCTGCTCCAGCTGTCCTCCCATTGAATAAAGCGCGAACATATTAATTAACAAATGGAAGATGCCAAAGTGCAGAAACATAGAGACGATTATGCGCCAGGGCTCACCACCAAGTGTCATCGGATTCATGTTGGATCCGAAACGAAGTATGGCCAGGACATCAGTGTTCCGGTCAAGCCATGGACTTTGCTCCTGGAATGCCAGCCAGCCGAATATCAGCACGTTTAGGATCAGCAACCCATACGTTGCAAACGGCGTCTTATTCATTTACGCTTGAGTGGGACAATGCCGTAAGCCTTTTGAGCAGCGGCGGATGTGAATAGTGGAAGAATACGTATAGCGGGTGTGGATAGAGATCGCTCAGGCTATCCACCGACAAGCGCTTCAGTGCGTTTGACAGTGCGGTTCCGTCATAGCTCAAGCTTGCGTACGCGTCAGCCTCAAACTCATTTTTCCTGCTATACATCTTCATAAAAAGACCTGTAATGCCTGATATCGGAGAAAAAAGTATCCCGAATGCCAGTAGATTCAGATGTATTGCAGACTGCAACCCGCCCATGGCGAGCGAAACCTCCTTTGAATACATCATGCGCGACAGCACAAACAGGGTAAAAACGATTTGAATAATGGAAAGTACGTACCCCCATACCACGTGGTGCTTCTTGAAATGACCAACCTCATGCGCCAATACTGCAACAAGTTCCTCTGTTGAATGACGTTGTATCAGTGTATCATACAAAACGATCTTTTTCTTTTTTCCAATGCCTGAAAAAAAAGCATTGGCCTTATTTGATCGCTTCGAGCCGTCAATGACAAAAATGTTATCAAGCGGAAACTTGACTTTTTTTGCAAAATCTTCAATAGCATTCTTAAGCTCGCCGGGTGGCAAGGGTGTTAATTTATTGAACAACGGAAGGATTATCGTGGTATAAAACATATTTATCAGCAGCACAAAAATGGCGGCGATCGCTGAAAACCAGATCCAGAAGTCCTGTCCAATACGTTTCGACAAGTAGATCAACGCGGACAGCAGAAGACCACCTATGATGATGGAGATGAGATATCCCTTCAATTTATCGTTGATGAAAGTACGCGGTGTTGTTTTATTAAAACCATATTTTTCTTCAATAACAAACGTGCTGTAGAGTTGAAATGGAGTTGTCAGAATATCAGACGCAAGCATTATAATACCGAAGAAGGCCAAAGCGAGTATGATATCGTCATTGAAGTGTGGCCGAAGAAGGGTATCTATCCATCCAAATCCGCCTGTGATCAGCATCGCCAGGGATACCAGAAAACTGAAGGCTGAAGTGATGAACGAGAACTGTGTCAGGTCTTTGTGATAGGCCAATGACCGCAGGTACTTGTCCTTTTCATAGAAAGATTCTATCTCTTTAGGAATATCTGTGCGCTGTGACCGAAGGTTGAGATAGTCCAATAACTGGTCGAAAATATAGGAGACGATCGTGATCGATAGGATGATCGTGAGTAACGTTTTTGCTTGCATGAACGGCGATGACAAATGTTTTAAAAGCGGATGACAAATGTTTTGTAATGTTACCAAATAACTTCCTAGATTCAACCGCAAAATTATTTGAAATTTGTTCCAAAAAACGCGTTTACCAACCCACCTAGTTGCGTTATTAACCATCTAAAAATTGAAGGCAATGAAATTTGAAAAATCTCTGAAGCTCCAGGAGAAATTCAACAGGTTGATACCGGGTGGTGCGCACACTTACGCAAAAGGTGATGACCAGTTTCCTGAGTTCATGCCAGCCTACATTGTTAAAGGAAAAGGCTGCCGGGTATGGGACGTCGATGGCAATGAATATATTGAATACGGCAATGGCCTGCGTTCGGTATCCCTGGGTCATTCGTTCGATCCGATCACAGAAGCTGTCGAAGCGCAAATAAAGCTTGGCGCTAACTTTGGAAGACCTTCAACGATTGAGCTGGAGTGCGCAGAAGAATTTCTGAGCATCGTAGATGGTGCAGATATGGTAAAGTTCTGTAAGAATGGCTCAGATGCGTTGGACGGAGCGATCAAATTAGCACGCGCCTACACTGGCCGTGATATGGTATCGATGTGTGCCAGCCACCCATTTTTTTCCGTTCATGACTGGTTTATCGGAACAACTCCCATGGCGGGTGGTATTCCGGAAGCGATTAAAAAGCTTACTGCGAAATTTTACTACAACGATCTGGAGAGCGCAAAGAAAATGTTCGCGGAATATCCCGGCAAGATCTCGTGCGTGATCCTTGAGACACATAAATACGATGATCCGACTGACAATTTCCTTCACAAGCTCAAAGACCTTTGCCATCAGAATGGTGCGATCTTTATTCTCGATGAAATGATCACTGGATTCAGATGGCATATCGGAGGCGCACAAAAGAAGTTTGATATCGTCCCTGATCTTTCCACATGGGGTAAAGCGTTGGGCAACGGATTTGCGATCTCGGCCCTTACGGGTAAGAAAGAGATCATGGAACTTGGGGGCCTTACCCATGACCGTGAAAGAGTATTCCTACTATCCACTACCCATGGCGCCGAAACGCACGCCATGGCGGCCGCCCTTGCAAACATCCGATTTTATAAGCAACATAATGTCATTGAAAGGCTGTACGAGCAAGGTACCAAGCTTGAAGTCGGCGTTACGAAAGCTTCACGTGATCTGGGACTTCAGGATAAGGTGGCCATCGTCGGTCCGCCTTGTTGTTCCGTATATACTTCCAGAGATCAGAACAATCAGCCCTCACAGCCCTTCCGTACCCTGTTCATGCAGGAAACGATGAAACGGGGATTGCTCATGCCTTCTACCATCATTTCATACTCACACAGTGACGCTGATATTGCAGAGACTGTGGAAAAGATCCATGACGCCCTTGTAGTCTACAAAAAAGCGCTTGCGGAAGGAGTTGAGAAGTATTTGGAAGGAAGAAGCGTTCAACCAGTGTGGAGAAAATACAACGCCGAACCAGTAGCCCACTGATCAACGCTTGAACAAGTTGTTGCCCAGTATCCGGTTGACAACACTCTCTTTTAAATTTCTGCTGATAGGCACTCTCGCATTTCCGACGAGTATCTCACTGCCATCAATAGATTTTATGCTGGCGATGGAAACAATAAATGATTTGTGGACCTTGAGGAATAAGTGCTTGGGAAGCTGATTTTCCAAGCCTGATAGCGTAATGTAGCTGATCAATTTTTTGGCGCCGGTATGGATCACAACATAATTCTGCAACGCTTCTATATAAAGAACATCTGAAAAATTGATCTTTTCGTACCTGCTGTCGCACTTAATAAAGAAATAGTCCTGATTGACTTCTTTTTGTTCGGCAGCTAACCGCTTCATCTGATAAATTTCCAAAGCCTTCTGTGTCGCTTTCAGAAAGCGCTCGAAAGTAATCGGCTTCATGAGATAGTCGACCACGTCGAGCGTGTAACCCTCCACGGCATATTCTGAAAAAGCCGTGGTAAGTATGACCAGGGGTGGATTACGCAAGTTTCGAAGGAACTCTATCCCCGATATCCTTGGCATCTGAATGTCAAGATACAAGAGGTCTATCGGTTGCCCCCTGATGATCTCCGATGCCTTCACAGGATTATCGCAGTCACCGGCAAGGTTCAGAAAATCTGTTTCCTGAATGTATTCCTGCAGCCCCTTTCGGGCAACGGGTTCGTCATCGACAATGAGGCAATTCAGTTTCATACGCTGTTTAATCCTTTTTCTATCTTGATCGAGAGATTTACACTGAAGCTATCGGGAAGTTCCTTCACCTCAAGGGTGTGTCTTCCGTTGTACACCAGCTCAAGTCTTCGTTTCACATTTCTCAATCCAATACCCGGTTCATTCCGTTGAGTGGAAGATTTGTCCCGGGTATTATAGATGTCCATGTGGAATACATCATGCTTTCTGGAAAGTTCAATTTTTATCTCATTGTCTGATGAACGATGAGATACATGCTTAAATGCGTTTTCGACGAAAGGTATCAATAACAACGGTGCAATGGAGAATCCTGTTAGATCCGGAGACGAGATCAATCCAATGTTATAGTTATTGTCCTTGCGCATGCGTTGCAGGTCGACATAGTTCTTGATGTACATTACTTCTTTTTCAACAGGTATCTCAACGCCATTGCATTCATAGAGCTGATAACGAAGCATATCCGAAAACGCGGAAAGCATTTCCCTTGCAACCTTATTATGTCTGTCGATCTGGAAATAAATAGTATTGATCGAATTGAACAAAAAGTGAGGGTTTATCTGCGCCTTTAAATATTCAAGTTCCGTATTAAGTTTGTCTATTTCGATTTGCCTGATGACTTCGCGTTGCAAATACCACTCACGGCTCAACTCCAGCGCTATACTAAACGCTACATAGAACATTGCAATAGAAATATTATAGAATGTATGACCGAAGAAATATCTTTGAGATGTATCGCCAGCAACGTAGCCGAACAAATATACATCGTGAATATTCTTTATCAGGGCGTATAAGAGAATCGAACCGGAGAGGAGACCGATGTATGCAAGGATCCTGTTCCTTTTTACGAATTCGGGAATAAGAACATTGAGATTTAGATAGATAACCATGGCAAGCAATCCATTTCTGACGATGATCTCCAGGAGAAACTGCTCAAAACCCACCTTTTGAAGCAAACCTTCGCGGGTGTACATATGGAATAGGACAGTTGCCGTCCAGAATATGATATGGTCAAGCTTGTATTTCCAGAAGCGCTCCATACTGAAAATTACGGTATTTATAAGATGCAGGCCATATGGGAAAAAGCATTTTGTCAAGAATCGAAAACCATATGTCACAAATTGTTGAAGACCGTGCCACAATCAAGGAATTTGCATACGTTCAATATCAAGTACTATGAAACAATTTTGTTGCACGATCATCATACTGGCAATGGCAGTTTGGGGGTTTTCTCAACCTAAAACATCATCAAAAAATGTCGGGGGATCTTGCGAAGAATGTGAAGCGGTCTTCGAGTTTGGCAATGCGCAACTTACGTCGACGGCAACATTGCCTGATTTCAAAGAATCTGGACCGAAAATGGAGGTCAGTGGCATAATTTATCAACGGGATGGCAAAACTCCCGCGGCCGGGGTCATTCTTTACATCTACCACACGGATCAAAAAGGTGAGTATCCAACCAAAGGAGATGAAACGGGATGGGCCAAGCGTCATGGCTACATCAGAGGCTGGATCAAAACAGATGCGGAAGGAAGGTATAAGTTCTATACGTTAAAGCCTGCGCCTTATCCGGGAAGGAATGCGCCTGCCCATATTCACGCAACCGTCAAAGAACCGTCTGTTAATGCATACTGGATTGATGAATATCTCTTCGAAGGAGATCCATTGCTGACAGCAAGTGAATTAGCATCTCAGCGTAAGCGCGGCGGTGTAGGAATAATAAAGATCGGTAAAAACAGTGAGGGCATGCTGACGGCCAAAAGGGATATTATCCTCGGTCTGAATATACCTGATTACTGACATTGAGTGATCTAATGATTTGATGATTGAGAATTGGATGATTGCTGCTATGGACTACTCAATCACCAAATCGTTAGATCATTAAATCACTCAGTGTCTAGTAGCTTTGCCAATGCCGACTCAGCCCGTTCAAAGTGGAAGTCCTTTACAACATGTTCCATGGCTTGTGTAACTTGTTCAAGGCATAGATTTCCAATACTCCCCTCGTGCGTGTGATGAAGGCTACGCGCGGGATCATACGTCCCGTCCTCAATCTCAAGCCCCACCTTCTTATAAGCATCCCGGAACGGAATACCAGCAAGTACCAGTTTGTTAACCTCTTCGACACTGAAAAGGAATTTATATTTATCATCCTTGAGGATATCCTGTTTTACCTCGATGTTGGAAAGCATCAGGCCCGCCATTGAGAGACAATCCTTAAGGTGCTGAAATGCTGGGAATACAAGCTCCTTCAACAGCTGCATATCGCGATGATATCCCGAGGGCAGATTCGCTGTCGCTATCGTAATATCATTTGGAAGGGATTGCAGTTGGTTACATCTGGCCCTGATCAGCTCGAATACGTCGGGATTTTTCTTGTGAGGCATGATGCTGGATCCTGTTGTGAGCTCAGCAGGAAAACTGATGAATCCAAAATTCTGATTGAGGAACAAACATGCATCCATCGCTAACTTAGCAAGTGTACCCGCAATATTCGCTAATGCGGAAGCAACGATCCGTTCGGTTTTACCTCTACCCATCTGTGCATACACAACATTGTAGTTAAGATCTTCAAATCCAAGAAGTGCCGTGGTCATGGTCCGGTTCAATGGAAAAGACGATCCGTAACCCGCGGCTGAACCTAAAGGGTTTTTGTCTACAACCCTGTAGGCGGCCTGTAGCGTTATAAGGTCATCAATGAAACTTTCTGCGTAAGCGCCGAACCACAATCCAAAGGATGAAGGCATTGCCAGCTGAAGGTGCGTGTAGCCGGGAAGCAGCTGATCCTTATATTTTTCACTTTGCCTGATAAGAAGATCAAACAATGCTTTTGTCTCGTTTACAATCTCGTGGATGGCGCTGCGCATAAAAAGCTTGATATCCACAAGCACCTGGTCGTTTCTCGATCTTCCGCTGTGTATCTTCTTTCCTATTTCCCCCAATCTCGTTGTCAGCGCAAGCTCGATCTGTGAATGTATATCTTCAACATTTTCATCCACCGAAAGCTCGCCTGTGTTTGCGCGTTGGTACATTGCCTTCAGTTCAGGAACAAGCAGCGCCAGTTCATCGGCCGTCAAAAGACCAATGGACTCCAACATCCTGATATGCGCAAGAGAACCAAGGATATCAAATTTGGCAAGATGGTTATCCATCTCACGGTCCTTTCCTACCGTGAATCTGTCAACCTCCTTCAATGATGCTTTATCTTTTTGCCAGAGCTTCATGCGTGTTCTGCGATGTTTTTAATGTCTTAAAGTACTCAACGATCCTGCGTGTTGTGAAATATCAGCAAACTCCCCTTCCAAGTTAGATAATGAAAGCTGATGCACCAAGCTCCTTAATGTTCATGGAGTATCACCTCGTTCAGTAACCTGATGTATGTTTCAATCCCCTTTTCGATCTCATCTACGAAAATAAATTCGTCTGCGGAATGAGACCGGGCTGAGTCGCCTGGGCCGATTTTAACAGAAGGAACGGGTATCAGCGCCTGATCTGAGGTGGTCGGTGATCCATACAGCTTCAACCCATTCTTTAAAGCTGATCTTACGATCGGATGCTCCGAAGAAATACCTGAAGAACGCATTCTCAATGACCGGGGCGTAATATCGCATGCGACATGTTGGCGGATGATCTCCAGGGCTTCTTCCAACGTGTAAGCATCGGTCACTCTGACATCTACGGTGAACTTACATTCAGCCGGAACAACATTGTGCTGTGTTCCTGCATTGATAATTGTCACGGACATTTTCATTTGCCCAAGTGTTTCGGATATCTTAGGAAACCTGTATGTACGAAACCATTCGATGTCCGGCAGCGCCACGTAGAATGCATTGACGCCTTCTTCGCGGGCGGCATGACCAGGAGTGCCTTTAGTGATACAATCCAGCACCATTAATCCCTTCTCTGCTGTCGCCATTTCACAAAGTGTTGGTTCACCTACCACAGCGAACGCGATCTGAGGCAACTGCGCCCAAATGCTTTCGATGCCCTGGCGTCCGGAGATCTCCTCTTCCGCGCTCGCGGCCATCACTAAATTATATCTCAGGTCTTTCCGGTCATAGTAATGTAGAAACGTTGCAACAAGGGCTACCAGTGGACCACCGGCATCGTTGCTGCCCAGCCCATAGAGTTTGCTGTCCGCAATTTCAGGCTTGAAGGGATCCCGTGTATAACCAGCGTTAGGTCTTACTGTATCGTGATGTGAGTTCAACAAGACAGTTGGTTTTGCCGGATCGAAATGTTTATTCCTGACCCATACATTGTTCCCGTGTCTTACCGAATTGATGCCTCGTATATCGAAAAAATCGGTCAATATGCCTGCTGTAGCACTCTCCTCCTTACTGAAGGATGGTGTTGCAATAAGTTGCTGCAATAGACTGAGCGCGTCTTTGAACAATTTTTTATGCATGATTCATCACGGCTTCGTATTCCATTGCGGACTATCTTCTATAACGTAATCAAAGTACCTGCTGTTTCGTGTCCAATATTTCGTGAAAGATCGGCCGCCTCTCCTATCAATACTTCCTTTACGCCTGCATGGAGCGCAGCATACGCATTCTCAAGTTTTGGCAGGATACCATCCGTAAAGATCTGTTTCGGCAACAATTCATCATACATTTTCTTAGGCAGATGATGTATGACTGAGTCGCCGCGACTCACATCGGTCAGGACGCCTTTTTTCTCGAAGCAGAAGATCAATCTGACATCAAAATGTTTGCTGAGGGCAACTGAAAGCACGGACGCAATTGTATCGGCGTTGGTGTTCAGCATTTTGCCGTCTGCGTGTGTGAGCGGGGCAAATACAGGGATCGTATTTTGCTTCAATAGAAAATAAAGGAGTGCAGTGTTAACACCTTCAGGACGTATATCGCCGACAAACCCATAGTCAATATCCCTGACCGGTCTTTTCACTGCGCTGATCATATTTCCGTCTGCGCCTGTGACACCGAGTCCGTTACATCCCAATGCTTGGAGTTTGGCGACTATTTGCTTGTTGACCAAACCTCCATAAACCATTGTGACGAGATCAAGGGTTTTAGCATCCGTTATCCGCCTTCCGCCAACATAGTTGGACTCTATGCCAAGCTGGTTACCAAGATGGGTCGCGATCTTGCCTCCACCGTGAATCAGGACCTTTGGCTCCTTGATCGCAGCGAAATCTTTCAGAAATAATTCAAGCACGGCAGGATCGTCAAGTACATTCCCACCGATCTTAATGATAAATAGTTTGTTCATTCGCGTCTATCGATACCGTTACTTTCTAAGGATCTCGCTCAGTACAGCCTGGGCAGCCCATACACGGTTGGACGCCTGCCGTGTCACAATACTGTTCGCACTATCGAGGATC
>CAWJTP010000019.1:0-26722 GCA_963845845.1 uncultured Cytophagales bacterium | reverse complement strand
GAACAAGCAGTACCTGTACATCAACCTTCTGGAGGCTCCTGTGCTGGCATTCTTTATTGCCTACATGGTAAAGTATTATAATGCCCTTGAACCGGCGGAATCGAAATATACGTTCTTTGCCAACAGCAATATTCCGGTTTACTTCTTCATGAGTGTAGTGGTGGCGTTGTTCTTTGGATTGACCATGAGCGCGGAAGAGATATTCAGGGACAGGAAGATCTTAAAGCGGGAAGAGTTTCTTCACCTGAGCAGAAGCAGTTACCTGGTGTCGAAGGTCGTCGTAATGTTCGCGATATCCGCGATACAAACATTTCTCTTTATTCTTATTGGAAACTCCATACTGCAAATACCACTATCGGAATTCCGATACTTTATTATCCTGTTCACTTGTTCATGCTTCGCAAATATGCTCGGCCTGAACATATCAGCATCTTTCAATTCAGCCGTTACGATATATATACTCATACCCCTGCTGGTGATCCCCCAGTTGCTGCTGAGCGGCGTGGTGATCAGCTTTGATAAGTTCAATCCAAAGGTTGGTAAGCCCATCGGCGTACCGATAGCAGGTGAGACTGATGGCTTCCCGATGGGCCTTCGAAGCCTTTATGGTCACCCAGTTCAAAGACAATCCTTTTGAGAAACAGTTTTATCCAATGGATAAAGTAATCAAAGAGGCTGAGTATAAGAAGATATACTTTATCCCTGCGCTCGAGTCTAAAATTGCGTACTGCTTTAATCACCGGAGCGACTGGCGGAATCCTAATGCGGAAAAATGGTTAACACGATCGTACTTTACGCACCGGTGTAAAACATGAACTAATGGCATTCAATAGTGACGTATTCCCTGAGGCCGATCAACTCGCTATTGGAAAGCTGGATTCTACGGTATTGACAAAAGCTCTCAAAGTTCCTCGTAACCTTGAAACAGTACTATTCGCGGCGTATGGTAAAGGCGACACAAGAGCGCGAAAAGACGATTGCCTCCTGACCAGCACACCAACAACTGCGGCGGGTTTCGAACAGCAAAAAAACCGGTTCGTAAACAAGGCAGTCTCTGAAGCAGTGGAAAATATTTCCTCGCCAGACCGTATTGTGGAATTGACGGAAACCTGGTCCAAAAGATCTATCCAATCTATTCTGATTATATGTCCCAATCATACACTGGATTTTTCAGCGAACTTCTACCAGCCAACCAAACATTTTGCCGGTAGCAATTTTAATACGCTGTACTTTAATCTTGCGGTGATCTGGGGTATGACAATTCCCCCTTTTATTACCTTGTATCTGGATGCCCTGAAGCGGCTTATCAAAAGACTTGAAAGCAGCCGTAAGTACAGGATAAAAGAAAAGTGAGACCATACCTTTAGCTATGAATAAAATGCCTGCCTTCAGCTTTGCTGTGCTTACCGCCTGCGTAATGATCCTGCTTTCATGTTCCAGGAAAAATCCGCAGGATGACCAAAAAGCAAATGATGCCGACGAAGAATGGGAGGGTATGGAGGAGTTTCATATGGTGATGGCAGAATCGTTTCATCCCTACAAAGACTCTTCCGATCTGGCCCCTGCCAAAGCAAATGCAGCATCACTGGCGGAGGCCGCCAAAAAATGGAAAAATGCAAGGCTGCCTGGCAAGGTTGATAATGAGGAGGTGAAATCGAAGATGGAAAAACTGCAGCACGACGCTGAAGTGTTCCAGGAAACTGTGAATGCCGGAAACGAAAAAGCAATCGGGCAATCATTGACAGATCTTCACCAGCTCTTCCATGAGTTGCAGGAGTCATGGTACGGTGGTAACCATGGCGATCACGGGCAACATTAGGATTCATTTAAGCTCTCTCTTATAACATTTGCCGGGCTTGTATTTCTATTTATCTTGCCGGAATTGTCCGATAATATTTCATGCAGCCTACCGCCATTACTTCACAAGAAAAATCAAAGCTTTGGTTCGTTATAGTAGCGTCTTCTGTGGGAACACTGATAGAATGGTATGACTTCTACATTTTTGGGAGTCTTGCCGTTATACTATCTGAGCAGTTTTTTCCGCAGACAAATCCCAAGGTTGCGTTCCTCTCTACCCTTGCGACCTTCGCGGCTGGTTTTGTAGTACGCCCCTTTGGTGCAATTGTATTTGGAAGGCTCGGGGATATCGTGGGAAGAAAATATACGTTCCTTGTAACCCTGATATTAATGGGTGGCTCGACGTTCGCTATTGGTCTCGTACCCGGGTATCAATCTATCGGAATACTGGCTCCAATACTGGTGGTAACTTTCCGATTACTGCAGGGTCTCGCTTTGGGTGGTGAATATGGCGGGGCGGCCACTTACGTCGCGGAGCATTCTCCTGCATCCAAGAGAGGATTTTACACAAGTTTCATTCAAACCACCGCCACTCTTGGACTATTTGTTTCCATTGGCGTTATACTCGCGGTGAGAGAGTGGTTAGGCATAGCAGCATTCAATGAATGGGGCTGGCGAATACCATTCATCCTCTCTGCAGTCCTTGTCGCTGTGTCAATTTTCATTCGATTAAAGATGCAGGAATCTCCACTATTCTTAAAGATCAAATCAGAAGGCAAAACTTCGAAGAATCCCATACTTGAAAGCTTCGGTAAAAAGGAAAATCTCAAGCTTGTGCTGATCGCCCTGTTTGGTGTAACTGCCGGACAAGGAGTTGTGTGGTATACCGGTCAGTTTTACGCAATGACCTTTATTGAAAAGATCTGCAGCGTAGAGTTTGTCCAGACCCGAAATATCATCGCCATTACCCTGGTAATAGGTACACCGCTTTTTATCTATTTCGGATGGCTCTCGGACAGGATTGGCCGAAAGATGATCATGATGATCGGTATGCTGATGGCTGTTATTCTTTACAGGCCGATCTATAAGAAGATGTTCGCCCTGACCGATGTCTCCGCTATGAAAGAAGTTGCCGATCTAAAAAGAATAGAGAAGTCCCGATCGGTCAATGCTGGGGGGGACTCAGTGATCGTCGTTCAGACCGTCTATGGTTATGAGGGAGGTAACACCCTTAAGCAATCCGACATCAGTGTGGTGCCCCAAGGGGCGAGTAAGAATCCTCCCAAGACAGAACATAAAAAGGAGATCACTCTTGGACGCGCAGCATTCTGGAGCATGACCGGCTTTGTGTTAATACAACTTGTCCTCGTCACTATGGTTTATGGGCCTGTCGCGGCTTTTCTGGTTGAGCTGTTTCCGACGCGTATACGTTATACTTCCATGTCGCTGCCTTATCACATTGGATTCGGAGTCTTTGGTGGATTGGTGCCTTTCATAGCGACCATGCTGTATGAGTCCAGCAAGACAGAGGCTAATCCTGCCGGTGACCCGGTCGAGGGTCTTTGGTATCCCATCGTCGTTGCGGGAATATGCTTTGTCATCGGCATGATCACCATAAAGAATAAGAAAGTAGCAGATGTTACGGATTGAGCTTAATTTCACTGATCAGAAGCTGGCATTCTTTGCCGATTCGTCCGTATGAAAAAAATATTCTATATCGCTCTGGCGGGTCTGGCGCTGTATGAAGTGCTGAAAGTGTACTTTATTATGCCGATGCCGGGAAGTCAAAGAATGAATTCGATTGACGTTGCTTATTTCCTGCATACGTACCGTTGGTTTTTTCGGATCTTCCTGGGCATACTCATTCTTTTCGGAGCTCCGGCTGCATTCAGGATCAAACACAAATGGATCCCGGTGATACCGCTGGCATTGACGCTCTATATCATCTACACGTTTAATTTTGAAATGCTTGCCGAAAAGATGTTCAGACAGCCTGAGAAGTTAAGCTTTAAATCTAAAGCAGAAAACGAGCTGAATGACAGTACGATCGTAATCGGTGTTTCCCATAATGGCCACGCCAAGGCATATCCTGTCCGTTACATGAGCTATCATCACCAGGTGAGAGACACGATCGGTGGAAAGTCTTTTATGGTTACGTATTGTAATGTATGCAGGAGCGGGCGCGTCTTTGAACCTGTAGTGAGAGATCGGCAGGAGACATTCAGGCTTGTTGGAATGGACCATTTTAATGCCATGTTCGAAGACGAGAGTACGCAAAGCTGGTGGCGTCAGGCGACTGGTGAGGCAATAGCCGGACCGCTGAAGGGCCAGCTGCTTCCTGAAACAGAATCCATTCAGCTCACCCTGAAGAAATGGTTTGAGCGCTACCCGCAGGGCCTCGTGATGCAGGCCGACCATGAATCCAAAAGGTATTATGATTCACTTGGACGGTTTGAGAAGGGTAAGAGCAAAGGGAAACTCACCCATACCGACAGCCTCTCATGGAAAGAAAAGTCGTGGGTTGTTGGCATCCAGCTGAATGGCGAGAGCACAGCCTACGATTGGAATCAACTCAAAGAAAAGCGGGTTCTGAATGATGTGGTGGGAGACGTACCCGTCGTCGTCGCTATCGGTTCCGATGATCAAAGCTTCGTGGCGTTTGAACGTCCTTCCCCGACGGCGTTATTTACCATTCGCAACGATACGCTGTTCACAGATCAACAATCGTTTACACTTTCGGGCAGAGATATCTCAACACTGACAGGCCGGCTGCCTGTTATTAAAGCATATCAGGAATTCTGGCATAGCTGGAAAACATTTCATCCGGACACAAAACAATTTGAGTAGTTTCTGACTGTAGGATGCCCTTTACACCAGCACATCCAGCCATTATTCTCCCGCTTACCAGGATGCGATATCTGTCAGCCATCGGGCTGGTCGTTGGGAGCATAGCGCCTGACTTTGAATACTTCTTTAAACTGAGCGTCTCATCTGTGCACAGCCACACTGTTGGAGGACTGTTTTACTTTGATCTTCCGGTTTCAATCGTTTTGACATGGGTTTTTCTGACAGTGGTGCGAAAAAATCTTATCGGAAACCTCCCCATTTTCTTCCAACGCAAACTCCAGGACATACTGACGATAGATCCACGGCAAGTATTTCTGGGACGCCCTGCTGTTTTTATCTTTTCTATTCTCATTGGTTCAGCTTCTCATCTTTTCTGGGATGCATTCACTCATAACAATACCTATTTCACCAAAACGTTGCCTATTTATAAAGGCACATATGTTCCTTACGAAGGGGTTAAGTATCCGCTCTTTTACGCGCTCCAGCAAATCAGCACTGCTGTTGGATTAGCTATCGTCATCTTGTACACGATGTTCCGAAAGGCACAAAAATCCGTGATCCTGTTTGTACCAAAGATCTCCTATTGGGCAATTTTTCTCTGCATTATGATAGCAGTCCCTCTTCTGCGGTTCAGTATATACGACAAGGACTACGAGATCGGGAATATCGTGGTCAGTACGGTCAGTGGATGCTGTGTGGCGATGGTAGTTTGTGGTTTGATTAATTTTAAAAATAAACCACTGGCCAATGGCTAAGAAGAAGAATACACAATGGGCTCAGGTTGGAAAGCGTGAAATAGAACTTTCCAATCTTGAAAAGGTGCTATTTCCGGAGGATGGTATTGTAAAGGCACAAGTTATAGCCTATTATCTCAATATTGCACCCACACTGCTCAACTACGTGAAAGGAAGGGCGCTTACGCTTATCCGTTTTCCTGATGGGATAACGGCGAAAGTTTTTATCAGAAGAACAGACCCGAATGGGCGCCATGCTGGATTGAATTTGTTACACTGGGCAAGGAAACAAAAGACTACATTATTGCCACTGAGCCGCGCTTTGCTTGTTTGGCTGGCGAATCTGGCGTCGCTGGAGATACACCAGCTTCATAGCCGTAAGCCCACCTTTGAATTTGCCAGATTATATGGTCTTTGATCTGGATCCTCCGGAAGGATACAATTTCACAAAACTCATTCCCATCGCCTTGCGTTGAAGGAGGATCTCGAATCATTTGGCTATACGCCTTTTGTGAAAACAACCGGAGGCAAGGGATTGCATATATGCTGTCCGATCGAGGCGAAATGGGATTTTCATACGGTATTTGAAGCTGCTCAGGATATTGCAAAACCCTTTGTCGATGGCAGCCCTAACACTGTCACGCTGCAGATCAAAAAGGATGCACGGAAAGGGAGAGTGCTGGTGGATATTTTCCGGATCCGCTCCGGACAAAGCATCGTTTCCCCTTACAGTCTGAGGGGGAGGAGACGGGCCCCAGTATCGATGCCGCTGACATGGGACGAACTAAATGATGTTAAGATCCTGCAGTATTCAATATTGAGACGGCCATAGACAAAGTCACTCGGATGGCGATGCGTGGGAAGGTTTCGATGCCTATGCTGTAGCGCTCCATACCAAACGTGCCAAGGCCCTGCAAAGAAGAACGTAAATCCTAAGCGCAAGAAAGCATAAGTCACCGGAGCAACTGGAGGCCTATGCTAAAAAAAGAGACTTTGAAAAAACACCTGAGCCCGTTGTAAAAGGACTGGAGGAAAGCGGCAATCGTTTTGTTGTGCATCGCCACCATGCGTCGCGTCTGCATTATGATCTGCGACTCGAACAGGACGGCGTGTTAAGTCGTGGGCGGTTCCAAAAGGCCTGCCACCATTTCCTGGTGTAAAGCGACTTGCCGTACAAACAGAAGACCATCCGATTGAATACCTGACCTTCGATGGAAAGATACCTAAAGGACAATATGGAGCGGGTGAAATGTGGATCTATGCGCTCGGAAAATTTCAGATCACAAAAGATAAGAAGGACGGATTCTATTTCGGCTGAACAGCAAAGAAGTGACAGGAGAATATCGCATCCACAAGATGAAAGAGAAGGAGTGGCTGCTTGAACGCGTGGACGAGCCGCAAGTAAATTATCTTCACCAGGATATAGAGCCGATGCTGTCGGACAATGACGACAAGCCCCCGAAGAGTAATGATTATATTTTTGAATTAAATGGGATGGCATACGGGCGCTGATTCTCTGGAGGATGGAAGATCGTATCAAGACACGCAACCAAAATGATGTTACAACCCAGCTTCCCCGAATTGCAACTCGGCGAGAAAGCGTTTCGCGCAACCAACGGTTTATTTGATGCGGAGATTGTCTGTCTTGACGCTGAGGAAAGCCGCATATTTAAAAAAGTTATCAATCGGCTGATGAGTACAGGTGAAACCACCATTCAAAAGCTTTCAAAGTCAAGCCCGGTATACTGCTACATTTTTGATTGCCTTTACCTTGACGGCAGCCCTCATCAATGAACCATTGCTAAAACGGAAGGAATGGCTCAGCGATGCGTCAGAGCCGGATAGACTCCTTATCGCTTAAGCGAACATGTAGACGATGGGCAATCACTTTTTGAGGCCGCAAAGCTTCATGGCTGGAGGGCATCATGGCCAAAAGCAAGGACAGTAAATATCTTCCTGGCCGAAAGAAATGATCTGCTGGATCAAAGTGAAAGTCAGGCAAACATCCGAATGTCTTATGATCGGTTATACAAAAGGAAAAGGTAATCGGGGACAAACATTTGGCGCACTGCACATTGGCGAAAAAATAGGACTGAAACAATATACAGGGGAAAGGTGGGAACGGGATTCGATGACAACACCATCAAAGAAATCTTCGCTACGATAAAAAAAACCAAAGAGATCAAAAAACCCTCCAGCATCGGCAAATTGTTGGATGAGAAGATCTCCAAATGGATCGACCCGCCATTTTCGATCGAGGTGAGTTATGCCAAGCTTACGCCGGACAAAATATTCAGAGAACCTGTATTCATTCGAACACGTCCCGACCTGAACGCGGATAACTAAGTTTACTTACAGATCTCGCGGAGTTTCCTTTTGTTCACGGCATAACCCAATGATTGTGCCTTTTTAAGGTCTTCGCAGGCTAGTACAGTCTGCTTCTGCTTGTGAAGCGCGATTGCCCTGTTGTAGTATGCAAAGGCATACTCTGGGTTAAAAGTAATTGCTACCGTGTAGTCTTCAGTAGCCTCCTTATATCGCCCCTGTTTGCTGAGTACATTCCCCCGGTTGAGCCAGGCTTTATCGTACTTCTCGTCCGCTCAATCGCTATTGTATAGTCTGCAAATGCGCCCTTCAAATCATTGGATTTTTCCCTCGCTATCCCCCTGTTAAGCCAGATCTCCGCGTTGGTGCTGTCGATCTCAAGAGCCCGGTCGTAATCCTCTATGGCCCCTTTGTAGTATCCGCCTTCCATCCGCTGGAAAGCCCGGTTAAGGTAGGGGTGCAGCATGCTTGAGTCGCTTTCAATCGCTTGTTCGATCTGATCATCGATCCTTGCTGGTCTCCGGAATTACGCTTGAGGTTAGCCAGGTTGGCCCTTGCCGCCGCATGTTCCGGATTGATGACCAGGGCTCTCTCATAATCCTTATAAGCCATTGTATCTTTCATGGCTTCCTTGGCGATGCCGCGATTAACGTAGTAGTCAGGTTCTTTTTGCTGCAATGGAATTGCTGAATCGAGCCAGACTATTGCCTCTTTATAATTCCTAAGCTTGGTATCAACCAATCCCAGGTAGTTGAAGATCAAGGCCTAATTCCCTTGCATTTGTCGTGATCTGATTGGAGCCTGTAGGGGAGGGCGAGACCCTGAAATACACCGTGGTGGTTTCCCCCGCAGGCAATGTGAACAGTTTCAAAGATCTTTTTTTGCCTGCTCATATAAGCCTAGCCTGTAGCGTATTGTAGCCCGCGTATAGAGGGCTTCTGGCTGATCGGGTTTTATCTCTAGATAGATACTGTAGTCGGTGTTGGCGCCGCAAATCCTGGAGTTGCTCACGTGTTGAACCTCGGGTAAAGTAGGCTTCTGCGTTGCGGGGTTTTCCCTGAGGCACCTATTGACAAGTGCGAGCGCTTGTTTATATTCCCATTCTCGTTGCATTCTGCCTTTTCACATATTTTCATTATCTGAACGCTTTTCCTGTGCCGTTGCAAACAGGAAGAACAAAGTAAAAGCGTTAAACGACATAGCATCTTCATGACGCCGAAATTAACGAAATAATCCTGGTCATAGTGCAAACTCTTTCGTAAATAGTGTTTAAACCATATGGAAACAGCGAAAAAAACCGCGCGCAAGAAGAGTGGTAAACCTCGCATCGGTCCCGCCTACAATATCAAGTCTTCCTACATCGAGTTCTGCTACCCATGGTAAAAGACCTGTATCGGTTTATAAATTTTGCCTGGATTTGGGCATCAAGGAAGAGGCATTTTATGCTTTGTGGGTTCGTTTGATGGCCTGGAGAATCACATCTGGAAGGGATTTATCGAAAAGTATCAACAAGTTAAAAGCAGATGCTTCATTTCAAAGGATTCTCTGCCAGGGAAAAAATACTTGCCTTTTATTTCACGTTGCTGGAAGAACTGAAATCAAACCGGAGCTATGTGTTGTTTCAACTTGAACATTCGAGGAAATTTGAATTGGTTCCGGAATACATCAAGGGCTTTAAGGCTGAATTTGAGACTTTTTTTGATTCTGTTCTAAATGAGGGCAAAGGAAAAGGCGAGGTTGCCAACCGGCCGATTCTCGATAAACGTTATCCACAACTCTTTTGGCTTCACCTGGGCTTCATTCTGTTGTTTTGGAAACAAGACAGCAGCGCAGGATTTGAAAAAACCGATGCTGCTATTGAAAAATCCGTTAATCTTGCCTTTGATCTCATCGGCAAAGGAGCCGTTGACTCGGCAATTGATTTTGCCAAGTTTTTGTATCAAAACAAAATCAAATAATACAAACTGCGTGAAAGAATACGATCGTATCCCCGTTTCCAAAGTTCAACGGGCCTCTAAATTTATAACTACCGGGGCGAAAATTGGATCGAATTATCTTAAGCATTACGGCAAGAAACTCATCAACCGGGATATTAGCCGGGATGAGTTGCATCTGGATAATGCCAATGATATTTACAATTCGCTGAGCGAGTTAAAGGGTGGCGCGCTCAAAGTAGCGCAGATGCTTAGCATGGACAAAAATCTGCTTGCCCACAGCATATCAGCAAAAATTTGCAATGGCGCAATACAGTGCGCCGCCACTTTCTTATCCTTTGGTTGTTAAAACATTTCAAAAATATTTCGGAAAAGGTCCGGCCGAAATTTTCGATTCCTTTACAACTAAAGCCACCAATGCTGCTTCCATGGGACAGGTTCATCAGGCCATCTGAAAGGTAAAAAACTGGCCGTAAAAATTCAATATCCGGGAGTAGGAGATAGTGTGAAATCCGATCTGGCCATGGTGAAGCCTATCGCATTGACCATGTTTAAATTGAATCCTGTTGAATACGATGAATTCATCCAGGAAGTGGAGTCAAGAATGTTGGAAGAAACAGATTATGCACTTGAGCTTCAGCGGTCTATGGATCTTTCGGCAAGAAGCAAGCATTTGAAGAATATTATTTTTCCTACCTACTATCCTGCGTATTCTTCAGACAAGATTCTGACCATGGATTGGATTGAAGGGAAACCTCTTGGGTGAAGTGTTGAACGATAATATCCCTCAAATATGAAAGCGACAAACTGGGGCAAGCACTTTGGGATTTTTATCATTTTCAGATGCATACTTTAAAGGCGGTACATGCCGATCCTCATCCGGGAAATTTTATTATTACAAAGATTATAAACTGGGCATTATTGACTTTGGATGTGTGAAAGTTATCCCGGAAGAATTTTATAAGATTTATTTTCAACTTTTGGAGGAAGATGTATTGACGGATTTAAAAAAACGGCAAAAAACTTTTAAGGAACTTCGATTCATTCACCCGCAGGATACAAAAAAGGAAAAGGAATTCTTTACAGCTATTTTTGTAAAACTGGTAGAACTCCTGGGACGTCCTTTCCGTTCCGAAACTTTTGATTTTGCCGATGATGCCTACTTCGAGGAACTTTATTCCTTTGGAGAAAAACTTTCGACGATGAAAGAGCTCCGGGAATCAAAAAAAGCAAGGGTGTAGGAGAGGCCGTGTATCTCAACCGTACTTACTTTGGACTGTATACGATTTTGCACGACCTGAAAGCCAAGATTAAGACAAAGTGGTAGTTTCATGAGTTTGAGGTTTGAAGGTTTATGGTTGATGAAGTGGTTGACATCAGCACTTCGAACTTCAACACCTCAACACCTTTTTTACTCAAACATTTTCAATATCTTAGCTCGACCTGATTCACTTTTTAATCTAACTCAATGTTATGAGAGCAATCTGGAAAGGACACATTCAATTTTCGCTGGTTACAATTCCCATTCGGATTTACAACGCTATTGATTCCGGCCAAACCATTAGCTTTAATCTTTTGTCAAAGGAAGGTCACAACCCTGTCAGTTATGAAAAGAAAGATAAAGTAACGGGACAGACGCTTGCGCACAGGAAGATATTATCAAAGGATATCAATATGAGCCTGGGCAATATGTAATCATCGACCAGGAAGATTTCGACAAGGTAAAGCTTAAGAGCGAAAAGGTAATAGAGATCGAAGGATTTGTCAGATACCGCAGAAGTTCATCCTACTTTGTATGAAGCACCTTATTATATTGGACCCGATGGGGATATGGCTGCGAAGACCTATGGATTGTTGAGCCAGACGCTGAAAGAAACTGGTAGAATAGCCGTAGGCAAAGTAGTGCTTCGCGATCGCGAAACTCCTGTGTTGATTTCTCCTCATGAAAGGGGATGGTGATGTACCGGCTACGGTATCCCAACGAAGTGAGAAGCATTCGCGAAGTACCTCAGTTTCTGGAAGTAAAAACTGACAAGGAACAACTTAAGCTAGCCAAAACGCTGGTCGATTCCATGACTACGAAGTTCGCCAATAGAAATGAAAGATCATTACTATGATGCGCTTAAAACATTATTGATGCAAAGATTCAGGGTAAAGAAATTGTTCCATTGTCGAGAGAAGCTCCGAAGGTCGTTGATATCATGACTGCGCTAAAAGCCAGTATCGATGCTGCGAAGAAACCGATGGAAAAAGCGAAAGGTACTGAAGCCAAAAAGGAAAAGCCGAAAAGCCAGCAAGACCGCCCGACGAAAAGCAAGCTAACGAACATTAACTTTGCAGCTTCATGGCAAAGATCATTAAGTTTCCAATCCAACTCCTGAAAAATTCGGTCCTCAACGTGTCCGCAAGACAAGGATAAAGCTGTGGAGAAGCACGGCCAGCTGAATTTGTTTGCCGGTGAGTAATCGTCAGGCTCAACAAGCTCACAGATTTTGAAGAGGCCTTGATCCTCGATGACCAAGGCGACAGAAAGTCGGCCGTCAAGCATTATCTTAAGGCGATCGAGGAAGAAGATTCTGCTGCAGATGCTTATTGTAATCTAGGGATCATTGAATGGCAGGAGGGCAACCAAACAAAGGCAATAGATTATTTTACGCTCTCTCTCAAACACGATCCACGGCATTTCGAAGGACATTACAATCTTGCTAACCTCTATGGTGAGCTCGGTAATTTCCCCCTTGCAAAAGCACATTATGAAATTTCCATTGAAATAGAGCCAACTTTCCCCAACAGCTACTTCAATCTAGGTTTGACGCTGGCAATGAACAAGGAATTTAACGAAGCCATCAGCATCCTACGACAGTATCGCGACCTTGCTCCGGTCGAAGACCACAGGCAGGCAGAGGATCTTATCCAGAAGTTACTCAGTGCGATAAGGTAGCCCAACCCCCCATGAATCAAGCCTGCCAAAAATTACACGGATTTGTTTTTAAACACGTTAGAATAGGCGAATACGCAATAGGCAAATAAATCAATACACAGGTTGATTCGACGATACAATATGAATTACTGATAACGCCATATCTTTCATGGGGTTGTCAATTCGTGCCTTCACATAAATATTAGGGCTGCCCTTTTGAATCATGATTCAAAGCTAAACTTTAAAAAATTTGACTGTCCATGCTATAACGGGCACTATCAGATAAACACCGTAGAACTTGCATGCTGATTATTTACCTAATGTATATTCCGCTATTCTCTATCTGAATATAGAACATGGATTCCAACAGGATTTATCATGTCACCCGTTCGAGATCTTTAAAAACTCTTGCGGCCCGGGAGCGAAATGCGGGTCCTGCGTAGGGCAACTGCGCTTCAAGTATTAGTTTTAATTCTCTCTGCAATTCAGGTTTATCCACGGAAAGCTTGCTGATCACTGTCATTGAAAACACTTTGACGGCAATGGGTTCATGCTTGTCCTGAAGAAACCTGAAGCAGATATCGAGTACACGCCCTTGAACGCGACGGGGGATTGAGATATTCTGAAACATTCTGATCGTGTTTCTCTTGAACGCGTTGGTGGTACCGGGTGTATCTAAAGCGCTGATTAGCCGGGTGAGGTATGGCCTGATAAGGAGCTCATTTTGAGCGAGGCAAGCTTCAATAGGAATAGCTGCACGATGGGTAATTCTAAAGGGGCCAGCAAGATATATATCAACTAATTGTTTAAATAAAGCCTCATTACTACCCACATAATCAGCAATTTGAGTCAATTTACCTCTATCTCCGGTACTGTTGATGGCTTTCCATATTTCCATTCGCAGGGCTATTTGGACGGTTAACGGAGGGAGAAGCAGATAATCAATTGTAGACTAGGCTCTTTAAGACGGAGGCGTACATTCGTATCAGGTCCAAACAGAGCATTATGGAAGTCTTCATTACAATATTTTCCACACTAGCTGTTCAACTCGGTCTTTGTGTGTTCTGCTTCCTTAAGAAACGCTCAGATATTAGCCTGAGCAGATAATTTAAATGCCACTATAAAAGAAAGTATCGCGATCACAAAGCCGTACATAAAAATACTGTACGCTATCCTCAGATACCTATACTTTGTCCCCAGCACCTTTCCCAGGTAATAGATATCCTTGATGAGACTTCCATAGAGATAGTCGGCATCCTTCATCATTTCCTTCATTCCCCACTGATAATCTTCCACATTCATTCCATGAAAATTGCCGAAGAATAAAAGGTTAGTGCGTTTGTTTACGATATCCTCACGGGTGAATTTTCCGGATGATATATTAGGCCTTGATGCCAGTATGGAGAAGACCATTGTTCCGAGACAAACGGAGATCAATATCACTGTAGGATAAGTCAGGTAGGCATTCTCTTCCAGCTTTCTGATCAGGACAGAGACAACCAGGGAGAGAATGATCGAATTGATCGTTATTAAAATGCTTGCTTTGCTATCAACCATTTGACTAAGCATCACGTGGTTATGAGACGTGGTCCTGAACATCGTTTCTATTCCGCGATCTGGCTTCAGTACACTGACCTTATCTAGTTTTCCTTTAAGCTTGATGACCTCTTCCTGTAACTTCTTGTATTTCTTTTTACTCATTTCGGGCTCAGCAAGTTTTCCAAGTCTTTTTATATTCTTTCGCTTGCCTTCCTCGAGCACAGTTTGACCATAAGGTGTATGGAAGTGATGGGTCTGCAAAAATTCAAGATTGTGGGCGATCCATTCCGCATCGGTTAGTTCCTTTTTCTGTGTAGCGGACCATTCACTTCGGAGCAGACTGCCCTTGCTCTCGAAGTCCTTGCCTCCCAAGTGGTGCAGATCAGCATCACAAAGAACTTTATCCACAATAGATTTGGGATGTTGAGGGACACGTGTAGACATGATCGCATTGTTGATCAAGGCAACCTTACCTATTGGCGTACTTAGTCTGCGAAAAAGATCAGCCGCCATTTTCACCGAACTCTCTTCATGGTTCGCTGCACCATCCTTATACCCGATATCGTGGAGCCATGCCGCAGTAATAGCCACTTCCAGCTCTTCTTGCGTTAGCTCCGAATGCCGGCCTATGTCATTGACAGCTTCTACCACCTCTCTTGTATGGATAAGATTATGGAAGTGATACTTCTCGAACACCTTTTCTGAAAATGCCTTCTCAGCCAGTGCTTTCGCTTCCCTTATTAATTCTGATTCCATAGTTTTCAGTCATGTTAAAGGTAAAAAAAAATCCATGCCTGCCATCGGGTCTGTTTGAAACACAGTTATTCTGACTAGCCCCGACGACGCAGAAAAGTCTCTATTTCTATTGGGACCCGCAACATGGTGAACGCAGCAGGGGGCTTATATCATATTGTTTGAGCAAACAGAAATCCCGGAAAAATGGCGTCCGATAGCCACAAAATGGGCGTTGGACAGATTGCACCGTAAGGGAATCTGTGGTTAAACGAATATTCTTTATCTTGCTTTGAGAGCCGGATTGAATTAATAGATTACTATGGTGTGGATGTTCAGGAATCACGGAAGTTTATTCCTGTTGTGTGGCCTTCTCTTATCCGGATCACTCGCCCGTGCTGATCCAGATCCAGGCATCAAATACGTTGAGAACAAAAATCAATGGCCTGCATCCATTCAATACTCGGCCAGAATTCCAGGTGGAAGAATGTTCGTGCAGCCAGGTTCTTTCACCTATTGCTTTATTGACCAGGAGCGTTTGCAACAGCTTCATGAACGCTCCCATCATTCCCAGTCGCAGGAAGGTACCGACATTAGTCCCAGCGAAAAGATCGACGGCATAAGGATGCAGGTTAATTTTGTGGGCAGCCGAAAGGATCTGATACCGGTAACGGAGGGAAGGTCAAAGGAATACTATAACTATTTCCTGGGAAACGATTCTTCGGCATGGGCAGCCAATGCTTACGCTTATCAATCTCTGCACTACGCATCGCTTTACAACGGCATCGACCTCAATGTGTATTCCTCAGACCGTAATGTCAAATACGATTTCATTGTAGCACCACAGGCCGACCCTTCACAAATACGGCTGTCTTATTCAGGAAACGAGCAAATGGTGATCTCCGGCTCGGGTGACCTTAATATCAATGCGGCATGGGTTGAGATGATCGAGAAGAAGCCCGTAGCATTTCAGATCATTGATGGCAAGCGTATACACGTACCGTGCGAATATCGTCTTAGGGGATTTGAGGTCACTTTTGCTTTTCCAGATGGTTATGATCCCTGTTATGAGCTGACGATCGACCCATTGCTTATTTTCTCGACGTATTCCGGATCTACCGCTGACAATTGGGGGAGCACTGCGACACCGGGCGAGGATGGCAATTTATACTCAGCGGGTATTACAAACGAAGACAACTATGGCGGAAATTTCCCCGCGACAAATGGCGCTTTCCAGGTTTCATATGGCGGCATCTACGATGTTGCCATTCTCAAATACGATTCAGCCGGAACCACCATGATGTATGCGACATACCTGGGTGGATCCCGATCCGAATCAGCTCATAGCCTCGTCATGAACCACGCAGGCGACCTTGTCGTTCTGGGGACCACCAGTTCTGCAGACTTTCCAACATCAACCGAAGCGTGGGACCGGTCCTTCGGGGGAGGTACCCTCGTGACAGGTGTTGTAATTCCATACGAGCAAGGATCTGACATTTTCATTGCAACCCTGAATAAGACCGGAAACCACCTGCTTTCAAGTACCTACCTGGGAGGAAGCCTTAATGATGGGATCAATCCTGCCTATGGACCCCTGACACAAAATTACGGAGACCAGCAACGCGGGGACATTATCACTGATGCCAATAACAACGTCTATATCAGTTCGGTGACGGCATCAAATGACTTTCCTCTTGTCAATAGCATTGACAACTCCTATAACGGTGGGGCTACTGATGCGATCGTAGTGAAACTGACTCAAAACTTGTCGCAGGTGATATGGTCTACATATCTGGGGGGCGAGGGGGTCGATGCCAGCCATACGATAAAATTTGATAAAACGGGAGATCTGTTTGTGGGTGGTGGTACAACCAGCCTCAACTTTCCTGTCACGGCGGAAGCGTATCAAACTGCCAATGCAGGTGGCGCGGATGGCTGGATCCTTACGCTTGACGCGGCAGGAACTGCTGTAAAGAGCGCTACGTTGACAGGTACAAACGCATTTGATCAGGTTTATTTCCTGGATCTCAACGCCGACGATGAAGTATATGTATATGGCCAGACCTCTGGCAATTTCCCTGTTACAGCCGGTGTATACAGTAATCCAAACAGTGGACAATTCATTCAGAAATTGAGTCATGATCTGAGCTCCCTGATCTTTTCCACAGTTGTCGGCTCGGGCCGTGGGATACCTGATATCTCCCCAACGGCATTCCTGGTGAACGATTGCAACAACATTTATCTGACCGGGTGGGGAGGGGTGGTGAATATTAATACTTTCTATTGGCAGAACAACACGATGGCAATGCCCATAACGCCCGATGCATTCCAAAGCACAACAAGCGGATCAGACTTTTACTTTATGGTACTCACCGACGATGCGTCTCAATTTCTGTATGGTACCTACCTCGGCGGAGGACAATCCCGCACGCACGTCGATGGAGGAACAAGCCGCTTCGATAAAGGCGGCATCGTATACCACGCGGTTTGCTCAGGATGCCGTTCTTTCAATGCCACTAATAGACCAACATCTGACTTCCCCACAACATCCAATGCGTGGTCACGCCGTAACAACAGTGCGAACTGCAATAACGCAGCCTTCAAATTCGACCTGTCATCCCTGAAAGCCAGAATTCAGTCGAACTCTGTAATGTTGAACGAACCAGGATTGAACAAAATTTGCATTCCTGATCCTATTGTATTTCAAAATTTCAGCACGGGGGTGAAACATTCGAGTGGGACCTGGGGGACGGCACCAAATTAGTCAAGCCGGATACGTCAATGGTAGTTCACCAATATGCAGGTACGGGAAGGTACACGGTATGGCTGAAGGCCATAGACAAAGGAACCTGTAAAGTTAAAGACTCGGTTTCCCTTAGACTCGACGTCTTCATAGCTGAAACAAAGGTGCAGGACGACGATGACGTATGCCTGAACGCTCCTTATAAACTTCAGGCAAGCGGCGGCGCTAAATATGAATGGGTGAGCGAGGACGGTTCATTCCAGTCTCAGTTGGCCACGCCAACAGTCACGCCGCCGGATACGCTCCGTTATTTCATCACGATCACGGAAGCCACGGGGTGCATTCAGCGGGATACCGTTCAGTTAAATGTCATCACCCTCATCAAACCTGAGTTTGAGACAGGTCGCAGTGCTGAATGCTTTGAAAGACCAACGATCCTTATCAGTAGTACAACGGATAGCCTGAAAGCAGGTGATCAGCTCTTTTTTGATTTCGGGGACGGCTCTACCGGCGACGACACGGAGACCTCGCACGAGTATGACGAAGATGGCCTATACAACGTCAAGCTGGTGGGCGTTCGTGAATTCTGCGTTACCGAGAAAATTGTACCTATGCCAGTCTTCAAGCTGCTGATTCCAAACGTGATCACACCTGGCCGAAAAGATAACTCCAACGACAAGTTTACGATCCAGTTCGGAGATTCACCCGGAATCACTCCAGGCACATATCAATACAAAACCTCAGTGACCATCTATAGTCGATGGGGAGAGATCGTGTACCAAACCGAAGACTACCAATATGATTGGGATGGGGAAGGACTCGCCGGAGGGGTTTATTACTATGAAGTAAGCGTCGAAAACCACGCCACATGTAAGAGCTGGCTGCACCTTATTAAAGATTAGCTAACGGTAACGATAGGCGCGGGACTTAAGGAGATCACGAAAATGATCAGGGATAACCATCCCAGAATTATTCTGCCGGTATCCAGCGGCTCTTCGATTTCTGACGGCGGGTGCGTAATGCCGATGAATCTTCCAAGTAAAAAAACAAATAGCAACCAGCCAGAATAACCCTGAAGGGTAGGATAAAGCCACGACAGCAGCAGGAGGGATGCTATGATCAATAGTGTATACATCAGCGTATCTCTTGCCGGAAAGCCTAAGCCAGTGAGGGCCAGATAAAGGAATACTATTCCACCTGGTATCCAAAGGATCAGGTCGTTAGCATCGGCTCTTGGATCCAGGACTCCCAATCCGGCATAAAAGATCAATACTATGAAGCAGATACTTGCAATGATCCTGTGAACTTTGTAGCCAAATAATCCATATACCACATGTCCACCGTCAAGCTGACCGATCGGTAGCAGATTAAGGCTGGTAAAAACAAGAGAAAGAAATCCAGCGAACAATATCGGGTAGTGCATCAGCTCATGCGGATTTGGAATCCGGGATGGATCCGCGACGAACCTTTCAAAGAACATGAACAGCAGATTCTTGCCGACAACAATGTCAATGACCTTATCAGATCCATTAGCATAAACCTTTTCAGCATAGTTCAATCCGTATTGCTTATACTCCGGGTGAATATCGAAGACGTATTCTGGCGGTGGGAGGTGAGTAAACCCGTAATACAATACGATCAGGGCCATAACAAACCCAGCCAACGGCCCGGCTATGCCGATATCGAAATTCTGCTTCTTCGAATGTACCTTATGCTTTAGCCGGATCAGTGCCCCCATAGTACCGATCGAAAAAGGAAATGGCGGAAGGGGAATATAGTATGGGAGGGTCGCGTCAACACGATGATATTTAGCTGTGAAGTAATGGCCGAACTCGTGTACGGTAAGGATAAGCAGGAATGGAACAGAAAATTGAAGGCCGGAAAAGAAATCAGCCCACTGATATCCCGGAATCAGTATCGATTTTCCGTATGTCCACTCCGCACCTGCCAGCGTAGTGGTGATGAGCGTAGTGATAAACAATGTTGCCTGAAGTAATACTCTTTTCTGATCACGATTCATGGAAATACTTGAGTATAAAATCAGGTGTATTAACAAATGCTGTTTTTATGCCAGCAAGCTTTGCGCCTTCAATGTTATCGGCGTTGTCGTCCAGGAAAAGCGTTTCTGATGGTACGAGATCATTTTCCATTAAGACTTGCTCGAAGATATCAACGTGAGGCTTACGCTTCTTCATCACATGCGAATAGTACGCTTTATGAAAGTAGTCGTCCAGCGAGAGTGCATTGGGCGCCGTACTGCGCAATAAGGTCTCATTAATGTACTTCAAATGGATAGAATTAGTGTTGCTCAGCAGGAAAACACTATACTTCTTTTTAAGGTTCTCGATCAACTGTAACTTAATCAACGGAAGACCGCGAAGCATGGCGTTCCATGAGGTATCCAGGTCTTCGACCGAACACGTTATCGAATATACTTTCCGGACGAACGTTCTGAATTCGTCATCCGTCATCATCCCCATCTCAAAGTCGAGGAATTCAGGAGATGTGGCGTATAGCTGGTCAATTTTTTTCTTATCGACACCGGATAGTCCGGCGAAGGCTTGAAGGGTATGATCAATTGAGAGATCGAGAATTACACCACCAAGGTCGAAGATGAGGTTTTTGATCGTTTTATCTTGCTCCACTTGCACTACTTGTCGATTTGCCTTGTCTTGGAAAGGCGGCAAGATAAGGAAAAGTTCATTTTCTCAATCACCTTGCTGGTCGCTGACCTTCCTGACTCCTATAGGATAGCTCCCGGATAGCTCTTGTCTGGCTCTTGGATGGCTCTTGGATGGCTACCGGATAGTAGCTTGATAGTTCGGGGATAGATCTTCTATGGTTTCAGCATAGGAGCACAACGAAGCTACCAACAGGATAATATGTTAAGGATTGCTCTGGTAACTCCTGCATTTCCTCTGGGTAACTCTGTGCACAGCTTGCTTCAGCCTTTCTAAGTAGTTACGGTGTAGGGCTTCCCGATAGCTATCGGGAGCACAGAGCCACGCAGAGAAATGCCAGAGCCACACAGAGCAAACTTCGGATGAAATAAACTTCAAAAAAAGATGCAAAAGAGAAAAAAGTGGAAAAAGTTATTTCAGACTGGTAACAACTGGAAAAAATTCTTTCAGCGCGTTTTTTACCCGTCATAGGTTTGTCTCAAGCAAAGCACATACTATGATAATCCGGATATATCTGACGTGGTGACTTTGTGAAACTTTAAACAAATATCTTTTTATGAACAAAGTTCAAAAAAATAATTCTATGAAGGCATGATCTTGTGTTTTTGGATTAGGTGATCTGGCTCTTCGTAGCTTTAGCTAGCGGATACTTTACAGTTTGCTGGCTCCACGGCCGATGGGCCGCGCTGTTGGAACGCGACTGAATTTTACCTGGGCGTACGTTACGCGGGATACTGCTCCCTCATCAAGAAAGCAGGCCCAGTTCGGTCTTCGTTATCTACGATAAAATTAAGGTCGCTAACCCAACAGCTGGATGACAGAATGCAGGGCTTCCTTATGCATGCAAATGCTTGTCGCGGTATAACCTGCCTGCTCCTGAAATACGCATCGGGTGGTCGTAGAGCCGTCCACTTCGGAGGCTCCGAAGATCTGGAGGTAGTAAACCTATTTTTTGTACATTTAATAGTACTAGTAGTCAACGTTTGTATGAGTCTCTCTGTATTCAAATTTTCAGTAGCATTGTTTGCGTTGACCATTTGCGTTACTTTCTCCTCGTTCTCGCAATCGCCGCTGTTGAAGATCGCGGCTCACAAGCACCCTTCGAAGGCTTTTAAAGATAGCATCTATATGTTCCCGGCTTTTCAGGAGGGCACGATAACTTTTAGCACAGGTTTTTCACCAGATCAGAGAATAACACTAAACTATAATATGTATCATTTTCTGATGGATTTCATTAACGAAAACGGTGATACTATGCAGATGAAGCCCTCTCCTGAAATTAAGGAGGTTACAATCGGTAAACACTTGTTTTACTATGACAGCAAAGTAGGATACATTGAAATGTTAGATCAGTCACCGGTGGCACTAGGCGTACTCACTTTTCTGAATACGGAGAAAATGCAATACGTTTCCGGGGCGATTATTAACGCTGAAACAGATACCGACGCACGCGGCCGCCCTTCGGCATACGACCGCTACTACTCGAAGCGTCATACGTACTATTTCATAGACACGAAGAATAAGGCTCATAAAGCATATAAGGTTTATAAAGCAATTAAGCCATCGCTTGCCAGGGTATTTCGTGAACAACGGCGCGAAATTGATGCCTATTGCAAAGTAAATAAAATTGATTTCAACAATAGCGCAGACCTCACCAGACTGCTGGGCTATTGTAATGGCCTGGACGCAAAGTGATTTAGCATACCCAATTGTTAACTAAAGTATTCCCAACCTTTTTTGCTTCGCTCACCGCTCTGGCACGTGTATTTGTACCCAGTGAAATATTATTTCCCTATTGTTTTGATCCATGTCTTAAAATTTAAAGACTTCCTTCAACTTGACATCTAATAGTTTACCACGAAGACCTTTACCGAGAATAACTCCATTAGGATCAATCAAGACATTATGAGGAATATCTGGAAAATTATATTGTTTTACTTCAGGGCCATACATTCCCCTAGGTTCAACTACAACATCCCAATTCATTCCTTCAGTTTTTAGCGCTGCTACCGTCCGTTCATCAGTGTCCACTACAACAGCAAATACTGTGAATTTATCACTTTTATACTTGTTATAATTTTTAACAACATTTGACAATTCATCTTTACAGGGATTGCCACACCACCTTGCCCAGAAAGTCAAAAGAACATATTTACCTTTATACGATGAAAGAGATAATTTTTTGCCGTCAGGTGTCAACAATGTAATATCAGGCGCTTTCGTTCCATTGCTTACAGGTTTAGCCAGCTTAATTTTGTCTACAAATTGTTGAGAGAGTTCATAATCTAATATTCTTCCTTTTAGTTTACTTTCAATACTTGTATAAGCTTTCTTATAGTTATCATAATCAAAGTCATCGAACACCATTAGAAACATTGCAGCGACTACTAACGATGTGTTCTCAAAAAGTGGAGATATATTAGTATTATTTTGTTTGTTTCGGAGATATGGAACTTCAGCGGATAATTTTGTAATTTCTTCTTCATCATCGCCCTCTTTTGCTTTGTCATATCTCTCCTTAAGAATTTTCATTTCTGGAGTTGTCTCATTCGATCGTTTAAGCTCATAATATTGGTTCATAAAAGCATCCTCCGGTGAACCAATGATTTCTTCTTTATCATTTTTAATGTTAACCTCAATATCTGATTCATATAATAATACTTCTACTCGTACGGTGGGTTTGTCCGAATCAACATACTGAAATACTAATTGATAAAGATCTGGTTGGATTAAATCAAGTGTTGTTTTAAAATTTCCATCGGAATCTAGAGTGACTTTTTTGTCCATACCTGCGAAGTCTTCACCATTGAATTTTAGGAAAGTAATAACACACTTTCCAGTATAGTTCACACTCCCCCGAATAGTTACTGTCCAAGCACTAGTGTCAATGATGATATACATCATTGCAATCATTATGATTATTTTTTTCATTTTGTTTTTAGGTTAAGCTACTATTTTCCTAATCAAGATTGATAAACCAAACGGTATGGCAGACATTCCAATTCTATCAGCGCCATAAGCTGCATATATTCCATTTCGCCCTTCAATTTCAATATATTAGTTTCAGGAACGATGCAGGCCGGTTCATCATCTGATTCTTGCCAACGATTGGAGCGAATTCATTGGTCCTTTAAGGCGGGCTAAAGCGCATTGGAAGACAACCATAGCATAACGACACGGGTTGAAGTTTAACCTAGACACGTTGTCTTGCCATAGACTCGGGCAATATAGTTAGGAAAAACAGAGTGCAGGAGTTCTTAACGCTACTTAATTTGATCATGCTCTCTTTCGAATCAAACTCCCGATAGCCAATATAAAGCTCTACTTCATGGTCGGCTGCTTTTTGCTCCTGAAGCGTGTTGAAAAAATATTGTGCGGATCAGGCACTAAGCTTAGTGTCAGTTCCACAAGTTAGTGCTAACAGCAACTGTTCTGGTGAAGTTACATCGTATTCAGCGAGCATGCATGCGACGCATCCGTCGACACACAAGGGTTCATTTCCATCAAAAAACAAACCCCTGAAATGTTCCAGAAGATCATCGCAGGTCGAACATATGCAAATACCATCTTCTTCTGTCGTTTCCCGCTTTCTCCAGATCTCTGCTGGAAATTTCCGTGTACAAGCGTGGCACTTGTACGGTGTTAAGGTAGTTACGTGTATCATGTCCACAAGTAGGTGCAAGTGACTGACAATTGGTGTCAAAGTGATATATTGTTTCTTGTGGACGTCTACGTCATCAAATACTGGACAAAATGGGACTTAGCCTCGGAGAAATCCAGGCCTTTTGTTTCCAGGATCGTAGCTAGGTCTACCGTTATAAAATATAACTGATTCGGCACCACTGGCCCTAAACAGGTGTTCAGAAATAAACGCCCTGACGTGTCCACTTTATTTTTTTTCAACTAATTACCAATCAACTAGTTATGGACTAAATTGTGGGCCCAGCTGGGCACGATCCAGCGACCCCTTGATTATGAGTCAAGTGCTCTAACCAGCTGAGCTATGGGCCCTTAAAAGAGATGCAATTTTAGGCATTTAGTTTAATTTCCCACATAGAATGAAAAAACTTTTTGCGTGGAAATTAAACGTTCAACTATCAGCCTTTGTTGGTGTTCCTTGAGGCTGACCGACAGCTACTAGTTTGGTCTACGATGTGCCTGCCCCACGCGATGGCGGGGTTTTTCACCAACAAGCGCATGCACGTCCTACAACATCATAGTAGGCAGAAAACTTAATGCGATTGGGATAGTCGTTTGAAGAAGATAAGATGTTAATCCTGATGATTTGCCCCTGGCTTGTTATCCAATTGCGCAGGTTTGTTGGTGAAAAAACACACAACAAAGGCGACGCTTGTAGTGCTCATGGGGAATGCAGGGGCGTAAATCCAGTGAATCAACATTGTGGTATTCTCGGTCAGCCTCAAAAATACCAACAAACAACTTTTACATCTCCTTTACAAACGATAAAATACCACGCGATACATTTGCTTCAGATGAACATCAAACAAAAGCTGTCGCATCTCTTCGTGCATGAATTTAAACCTCCTCAGCAATTACTTCAGGACTTCAGCCCGCCATCTGATGAAGGACAAGATCTTTTCAATGGTCAACGTAACAGGCCTTGGATTAGGCATGGCTGCAGCATTGCTCATTCATGATTACACAAGCTTTGAGAAGGGATATGATCAGTTTCACGATGAAGCTAGAAATATCTACCGGGTGACTACGGAATGGAATCAGGACAGAACGCCCTCAGACAAACGCGCAACAACAGTTCCTTGGTCAGGACCAGGCGTAAAGGAATCATTTCCTGAAGTATTGGAATATACACGGTTCGCGCCGCTGCCTGCGCTATCGGGAAATAAAACCTTCACATCAGGCGATGTGAGTATCGAAGAACAGCGCATTTTTCTCGCCGATCCCGGGTTCCTTAGAATATTCACTTTTCCATTGCTAAGCGGGGATCGTCAGACCGCGCTCAATGAGCCGTCGAACATCATCATCACCAGTTCCATCGCAAAAAAATATTTCAAGGGAAAAGACCCTATTGGGAACGTTGTGGTAATGAAAGCAGAGAATCTCAGAGAGAACAATTTCACCATTACAGGCGTCATCCAGGATCCGCCTGAAAATTCGCATATTCAGTTTGACTTTCTCGTTTCCTATAAAGCCATGCCGCTCGGCCTGGATGACGGCTCCACTTATTGGCACTGGGATTTCACTTATTGTTACCTGTTACTTCATCCAGATATCAATGTCAAAGCGCTCGAAAAGAAAATATCTGACTTACGTGTCCAGCGATTTGGAAAACAATTCGGGGTCTGGACCGATAAGATCGACTTCAAGCTTCAACCGTTGAAAGATATTCATTTGCATTCGTCCCTACAGGGTGAATTGTCTATGAACGGTGACGGACGAGCCGTCAATGTCTTGCTGATCATTGGTGCCTGCATATTGCTCAGCGCCTACATCAATTACATTAATCTATCTATTGTTAAGGCCCTGGAACGCCGAAAAGAAATCGGCGTTCGAAAGGTGGTCGGATCTACAAGAAGACAACTGGTCATACAGTTCATAGTAGAGTCTTTAATGATCAATACGGTCGCCGTGATGGCCGCCATAGTTGTGGTCATGATCAGCAAGCAATTACTAGTGCGCGCTTTTGTTATTGACTCAGCCTGGAACATCCACATCGGTTCAATAAGATTTCTTGTATCCGCGGGATGCATGCTGTTGTTTGGTGTATTGCTCTCTGCACTCTACCCTGCAATGGTGCTTACTGCATTTCGACCTGCTGACATGTTGAAAGGAAACAGGTCTTCAGAAGTGGTCCATGGCAGTCGGATCCCGCTGCGCAAAGTTCTTATGATAACGCAATTCATTTTTTGCATAGGTTTTATCACAGGCACGCTGGTCCTTTACAAGCAACTCCGTTTTATGAAGGAGCACGATCTTGGGATGAATATGGATCACGTCGTTGTGATCCGTGGATATGGTTTTCAGCCATATAGTAGTTATCAACAGTTTAAGCAAACCGTATCGACTTCTCAGGCAATTGTCTCAACCGCCTGGGCGACTGTCGCGCCTGGTGATGAGGTTATAATGCTCGGACTGAAGCCAACCGTAAAGGTGGAGGGTAGCCGCGATTCCTCAGAGCTAAAATTGATAGGTGTTGATGAAGATTTCTTCAAGACACTGTCGGTTGAGCTTCTTGCCGGAAGAAATTTTAACGCACCGATCAAAACTGACAATGACGCTGTCATCATCAATGAAGCGGCAGCGAGATCATTAGGGTATAAAGACCCCGAAGAGATCATCGGCAAGACCGTTACCATTGGCGAAATCCTTATGAAATCAAGCAAAGTGGTCGGTGTAGTCAAGAATTATCATCAACGTTCCTTGAAGAGTGACTACGAGCCCATACTATTCAGTCCAAGCTCGATAACAGACTTTGGCTGGAATACCCGTTA
>CAWJTP010000018.1:0-31329 GCA_963845845.1 uncultured Cytophagales bacterium | reverse complement strand
TGTTACGGCTGGTAATTTTTTGCAGATGGCCTGGATATCTTCAAGTGTCATCTTAATCGGTGTTAGGTTTCGAAGTTAAGAAAAATGAATTAGCCTTGCATGTTTTCTTGTTGAAAGAGATAATGCACATAGAATTTTGTACAACCGACTGTGACATGCTATGTTGGTTTATTGCTTGTGATAAATATATTATCATGAAATCGTTGGTATATTCTTTTGGAAATGAATTGATCTGCAAAAATGGATAGGGCTGATCTGATTTGATTTGATATGTTGCAAGGATATCAAGATCTCCGCGGAGGAAGCCCTTACAGGGCACCGGATTGAGATGATGTTCATACCCAGGGTAGGCGCCTTCTATCTGTCCTGAAATAAGTTTACAAATTCTGTAAACTTATTCTAGAACGGCATATTCAGCGCCGACCCTGGGCTAACCACTCTGGTCCTTACAGGACCGAATGTCACCCCTGTACCTCAACACTTCAATACATGCAAATGGGGATAATTTATTCGCGACAGGAGTAAATGTCATGCCGATGGGCCGTTGACTGATGAAATTAATTGGTCTGGAAAATAAATACCCCAGATGATGATCCGATAGTTGCAAGTATCAAGGGTTCCAACTAGTGTGAGTCACCCTAAGTCCTGATGAGATTAAACCCAAGTCCTGATAAGTTCAACTATGTCCTGAAAGAACGTGAGTTCATTATACGTCCTGAAAGGACGAGAGTGGTTAGCCCAGGGTCTGCCGCAAAAAGCGGCTTACCCTGGGAAGACACGCACACACCATACCGGGGCGCTGTAAGTGCCATTCACCCCAGACGACATTGCATCAATATCAATCCTACAAACAGCATTGGCTGTGATGATTTTTTTTACCATACACCGATTTCATCGGCGGGTATTCATGTATTATAAATCCTGAAACTCAAGGGTTACCGTGTGTATCAAGTTGGAATAAGAATATTTGATTTCAATACCTGACAGATCACAAATTTCTTTCACAATGGAGAGCCCCAAACCGGTTGATGAAGAACTTTGATTTCCTTTTTTGAACCTCCTGAAAAGATCCTGCGGATCACCGACAAACTCCTCACCAGTATTGCTAATAACCAAATGACTATTGGTTAGAACCACATCAACACGGCCACCCTCTACGTTATGCCTGATTGCATTTCCCAGGAGGTTATTCAGCAGGATCTCTGTAAGAACGCCATTTATTGGGATCAGGACGTCTTTTCCTATGCTTTGAGTGATCTGTAATGACTTCATTTGGAATAATTCATCTAAATCATCCAAGGCTTTGGTTAAGACGTGACTCAGATCAACTTTTTCTGTTGCGACAAACTCCATGTTTCCCAGACGAGTCAATAGCGTAAGTGCACTATTAAGTGACGACAACTCGTGTACTGCGTTTACAATTGAGGTTACATAGGCACTCTGTTCTTCCGTTAAATCACTTTCAGCCAGCAGTTCCGTCTTGCCACGAATGACAGCCAGGGGCGTTTGAATTTCGTGTGACGCGTTCTCCGAAAACTCCTTCAAAGATTGATAGTCCGAGATTGCCTTAGCCGACATCTGTTCGAGAAATGCCCCTAATTCATTAAACTCTCTCGTGGAGGTCTTCGGTTTTTTGATCGCATTACCTTTTTTAATATTAAATGCATTGATCGACTTGATGATCCTGTAAAATGGCGCAAGTATTCTTTTCGAAAGGATATAGCTTGCAAGGGAAACGGAAGTGATCAGCAAGAGAAAAACAATATAAATTGAGTCTCTGATACCTCTTTCGATTTCATCTTTTTCTACAATAAAATCCGAAGCTGATATCAGGTAATGCGTACCATTAATTTTATAGGAGCGCTGTACGGTAAGTTTGCGATCGATACCTCTGGTCTTGGGAGGGAAGATCCCTGTTGATTGGCTGACTGTTTTTGGTACCAGCGCATCGGTAACAGGTAATGTTGTGATGGAAACGTAGGGGTTGGCGTTCAGCGCCTCCTTTCCAGCGCTAAGATTTTCCACCGTACCTTCAATCCAAGCCGACAGCCTTCTTTGAGCTTCATCTTCCAGCTCTGTTAATATCGCATTATAAAGAATGATGCTTGCGATGATCAGGAGCGTCGTCGTAATGCCCAAATACCATATTGTATATTTGGTAGCAAGTTTCATTGAGCGTTGGAATTAAATCTATAGCCCAAACCGTACTCCGTCCCGATATAGTCCTTGCCACTTGCTTCTTTGATTTTCTTTCTAAGGTTCTTAACGTGTTGATAGACGAAATCGAAATTCGCCAGATTATCGGTGTAATCGCCCCAAAGGTGCTCAGCGATTGCTTGCTTTGTCAGCACTCTGTTTTTGTTGGTGATAAAGAAGACAAGCAGATTGTATTCCTTTTTAGTGAGTTCGACCGTTGCCTCATTTATTGTCACCAGTTGGGCCGCTGTGTCAATTCTGATCTCATTAAAATCAATTGTTGAATCTCCCATCAAGATTGTTTCTTCTATAAATGGCTTTAAGACGTGCATTCAATTCAGACGAGTGGAAGGGTTTCGTCAGATAGTCGTCGGCGCCCAGGTCGAGGCCTTTGACTTTATCATCAATGGAATTTTTAGCAGACGTAATTAATATATTCGATTTAATTTTGTTTGCTTTGATGAATTGAAGAAGCTTCGGTCCATTGCCGTCCGGAAACATGATGTCAAACCACGCAATCGTACGAGAAAGATAAAAGTTGTCCATTGCATCCGCGTAAGTGTGTGACGTGGTGACAAGGAACTTTTCTTTCGACAGATATAATTCCATGTTCTGTGCTAATTCAATCTCGTCTTCAACGATCAGAATTTTCATTCCGCAAATTGTTTTATGATTTTGAGGCAAACTTGAAGTTTCGGGCCAATAAAAGTTTGAAAAAAATCGATATGAGGGGAATTTTCAAAATTACATCAAAAATGAGGGCTAGATTGCATAGGTAATGCAGGCGGGTGGTGGAAATTGCGATTTTGGTACTTTTAGGGATATTTCCTCTTCTGGGGGGGAAACTCACAGGATACTTCGCCGGGAAAGACTTATTGGAACGGTGTGGATCATAAGGGGACTCCCGTGCCGTTTGCAAGTGTCTCATTATACAATGTGTCTGATTCAACAATTGTTCGGGGAGTCCCGGCAGATGTAAACGGAACCTTCAACCTAACGGCCGCAGCTGGAAGCTATTTTTTAGAGGTAACATTCGTGTCTTACGAAAAGAAAAGAATTTACGATATCCAGGTATCCGACACAGACCTGGATTTGGAACGATCGTGATCAAGGAGACTACCAACGTGCTTGATGAAGTTCTGATCAAAAGTCAGAGGGATGCAATGGAATTATCATCGGGCAAAAGAATATTCAATGTATCACAGGATTTAAGGTCGCCTCGGAAGCGCCGCCGACGTCCTGAATAATTTGCCATGATTGGCGGTCGATCCTGAAAGCAGTGTCAGTTTGAGGGGCAGTGACAATGTAACTATTTGGATCAACGGAAAGCCTTCCAGTCTGACATCAAGAGATCCTGACGCGCTTCGTAAACTTCAGGGCAATCTTATCGAGAGAGTCGAAGTTATCACAAACCCCTCCGCCCGATATGACGCTGCCGGTGATGCGGGCATAATAAACATCATCCTAAAAAAGGAACAGGAGTCGGGTGTCAATGGCACTTTCACGGCGAATGGGGGTTATCCCGCCATTGCCGGAGCCTCTTATAGTATAAATTATCGCAAGAATAAAGTAAATATTTTTTCTGCGTATGGACTCGGTTATCAAAATAGTCCTGGCTATGGAAAATCCTATCAACGCTACACGAGCGCGACACGTCGTTCGCGTACAGCCAATACAATACCCGTCATCGGAAGGAACTATCACACACATTCACGCTTGGAATGGATTATTTTATCGGAGAGAAGAGTACCATCACGGCTTCATTAAATTACAATCCCTCAAGAGGTACCAATACTGCAAATACGGAATACGACGATTTCGATGCTAATGGTAACCTTTCAAACCATACCCTTCGCAGCGAAAGCGAGGATGAGGATGAAGCCGATTTAGAAGGTACTTTAAGCTATAATCATAATTTCAAGAAGAAGGGCAGCAGCCTGACCGCCGATCTCAAGTATATCATTGGCAAAGACGATGAACGTACCGATTATCAGCAGACTCCGCACCGGGCCGGAACTAATACAGCAATCCATCAATTTTGCCCATGAAAAGAATTTCCTTTTCCAGGCTGACTATATCTACCCGTTTGGGCAGAATGGAAAGTTTGAGGCGGGCGTCAAGGTAACGGAAAAAACAATCGACAATGAGTTTGCCCTTTGGCAGGAAATGGATGGAGCGTGGATAGCGATCCCCAGCTTTTCAAACAATCTTATTTATACTGAAGGGATTCAGGCTGCTTATGTCATGGCCAGCAATAAGTTCAATAAACTTTCAGTGCAGGGCGGGTTGCGTGCCGAGTACACGGACATAAAAACGGAATTGACAGAGACAAATGAGGTCAACCCGCAAGAATATTTCAATTTGTTTCCAAGTGCTGACCTATCTTATCAGCTTACCCGGGATCAGTCTCTCCAGGCGAGCTATAGCTATCGGATCGGCCGGCCAAACTTCAGGGATCTACTACCATTTGGTGATTTCAGAGATACACGTTCCCTTTTTCTGGGTAACCCCAACCTAAGGCCGGAATTCACGCACTCCATAGAATTAGGTTACTTATGGGAATTTCAGGCCGGTTCTATTTTGACAAGTGTTTATCACCGTCACCGGGAGAATGTTGTTCAAAGAATTACCGAAATTGACGAGAACTCAATAGCGCGGATCACGCCAATAAATCTTTCAACGGAAAACGCATATGGTGTAGAACTTAATTTAAATCTTAATCCTGCTCCATGGTGGAAACTAAATTCCTCCGCCAACTTCTTCAGATCAATGATTGATGGATCATACAAAGAGACCAAACTGACGAGTGACACGTACACATGGACAGCAAAAATAAACTCGGGATAACCTGGTCTAAGAAATTTGAGTTTCAGTCGTCGGTCAATTACTTTGCTCCGAGGATCACGACACAGGGCGAGGATCTGGCGTCTTACTCCATCGACCTTGGTCTTTCAAAAGATATTTTGAAAGGCAAAGGAACCTTGACGGCTGGTGTCAGGGATCTGCTTAATACCCGTCTGCGCAGAAGCATAGTTGATAATGAGGGCTACTATTCAAATTCAGAATTTCAGCGCCGTGCAAGACAATTCACCGTAACATTTACCTATCATCTCAACAGCGAAAAAGAAAAGAAACCGAAGGAAAGGATGGATGATGATGAGGATGATTAACCGCAAAGTATCCCAATAAGGGTGTTATGTTATGCGGCTAATAACTTTTGTAAAAGCCCCTTGGACATTCAATGATCCGAGGTCTTTCTTCCAAAAATTCACGTTGTACTTGTAGTAGGGTTCACCTGTTATCCGGGCTCCCTGGCTCCCCGGCCGTAGGGCCGCGTCTTTGGGACCGCGCCTTAATTTTACCTGGGCGTAGGTTCAAACATTCTCTACTCATTCAGGAAGAAATTAGCTAAATCAATTTCATCGACATCTACGATAAAATTAGGTCGCTAACCCAAAGACTGGAAATTAAATGCATCAAGCTTCAAGGGTTTTAAAAAGCCGGCTTGGGAGATAATTTTCAACGAAGATGAAAGTCAGTATCAGTATCGGCCCTGCAACTCAACTTCCAGCCGTTGGGTTAGAGACCTTAATTTTACCGTAAATAAAGATGAACGGATTGAAGCTGCTTTCTTGGTGAGAGAGCAGAAATCAAAGTACGCACGCCCAGGTAAAATTCAGTCTCGTTCCAACGGCGCGGCCTCCCGGCCGTGGAGCCACCCATCTGCGAAAGTGTAGCAGAGATAACATTCGAAGTGCTTAAATGCAGGATAGCAGGCAAACCGCCTAAATCTGTGATTAATGTAACATCGCTTTTCAATTTTATAATAAAGAATGCCTTAAAGGTGTTAAGTTTAAAGATTAATCATGATCCAGTTAAACCTCAATCATGAAAATTCTTTTCAATGAAGCATAACCAATAGCGAATGTGTTTTTCAGCAGGTGCAAGTTTTGGTGCAAGTGCGATTGTAGCCGTAGCCGGAGTTGTTTCAATCAAGAAGGCAGAGACAAAGGCGCAGATCATGTTTGCAAGTATTCCTATCATATTTTCTGTGCAGCAATTGATGGAAGGATTTGTATGGTTAACGTTTACGCACGGCGACTATGCTCATTTGCGAAGTATACCAGCAACGGCTTTTTTATTTTTAGCACAGGTTCTGTGGCCCGTTTGGGTGCCACTTTCCATACTGCTCATTGAAAAAGAAAGAAAGCGCAGAGTTGCGTTGAAGATATTGGCTGGTTTGAGTGTTTTACTTGCTCCTTTCCAGGCATACCGGCTTTTCTTCTATCCTTTTGGTGTTGAACTCACGACAAACCACATCCACTATTCGCTTGACTTTTCTATCCAGCACTATGGGCTGGTCCTTAATTTGTTCTATTTCATGACTACCATCTTTCCACCCTTTCTAGGAAGGAGCAAAGGGATGATAACACTTGGATTTCTTAACATCACTTCATTTATCATTACTGCCATATTTTTTGAAAAAGATGTTATTTCGGTTTGGTGCTTTTTTGCAGCACTGATAAGCTGGCAAGTTTTTTTGGTGATGAAAGAATTGAATGGCAAGTCCCAGCTTGGATCTGCTGCTGTCAACTGAGCCTGCTTATCGCGATGCAACAATCCATTTGAGAATTTGCCTATTCGCCTGGGCCTGATTCAGCAATAGACACTTCTTCCGAGTGCTTGACAATTTGTTTGGTTACCCCATCTAACTCTCTGGAAGAGGCAAGTAACAGAGCCATTACTTTTTCTGTGCTAGCAGCGTCCATTGTGTAGGGATAGTTAACTAATAAGTTTACTAGTCCTGTCACACGCGCCAGGGGTCCTCTCAAATCATGCGACTGGATCCGGGCAATTTCACTCAATTTGATATTTTGTTCCTTAATTGTCTGGAGATTCTTAGTGCGTTCTGTAACATCCCTTCCGATCACAATGAAATGGGAGGAGATCCCATTAGTATCGGAAACAGGAGCCATGGTCATATGCATGCAAAATTCCTCACCATTTTTTTTATAATTGACAATCTCGATCTCACACGCCACAGAAGTTTCAAAGCTGCGCCTTAAAAGCTCCAGCTGTGCTTTGTCCGTGTTAGGGCCCAATAAAATTTTCGGAGTTTTACCGATCAATTCTTCCTGTTGATAACCGGTCATTCTGGTCAGCGCCTTGTTAACGTAGACAATTCGCGGGCCGGATTCATTAAAGGGGCTAGCTTCAGTAACAATAATAGCATCTGTGGCATGAGTGACCACTGATTCTAATAATTCAAGTCGGGTAATTTCATTTTTCAGTAAACTAACGTCACGACCCTGACAAAAAACGCCTGTTATCTCATCGCCGTGGAGTGTTGGACTAAAGGAAATTTCTAGCCAGCGTTGTGTTGGTTTTTCAGTATACTCAACTTCTACAAATATTTGCCCCGAAATGGCCCTTTCATATAGCGAAAAGAAGTGTAGCCGTTGGGCAAGATATTCCTCGCTGCTGTTGTTAACTATACTTCCGAGTGTTTTATCAAACATTTCATTGGAAATGACCAGGGCATAGTTCCTGTCGACACTCCACAACAGGTCATTTGAACTGTTGATGAATTTTTGCAAGTGATGTTGATTGGTGATAGCGTTGCCGTGAGGATATTCATTTAGGGATGTTTTGATGCTCTTTTTCATATATCAACGGCTTTAACCACAACTATATTTCTTGAAAAAAAAGCAGTCCCTGGCGGCCTTTGCACTTATCTACGCCTGGAAAGTGATCAGAAATCCAGCGCCAAAACTGTACACTTGTGACTATTTCTGATAGGATCGTTCTAGTTCTGAGGCTTTGACTTCGATCTTAAAATAAAGCATAAATTTGCTGCCCTTGCCTGGTTCACTTTCTACAACGATGTTTCCGCCGGCGGCGTCGACGATCTTCTTGGCGAGGTAGAGGCCGATTCCCTGGCCTTCAACATCGTGATGGAGCCTTCCATACATGTCAAAGATCGTATCGGAATCACTTTTACTCATACCCATTCCGTTGTCCTCTACTGAGAGAATAATATGATCGCCATCCATTTGGGTACCAATCTTGACCACAGGCTGTTTATCCGGTGAAAATTTGATCGCATTTGAAACGAGATTAAAAATTATGCTTCGAAGGTTCTTTTTCGAGAAATTGATCTGTTTAACTTCAATGTTACGAACTATAACCGCATTAGCTTTTTTAATTTGACCCTCAAGGCTCCATTCTATATTTGTGATGATCTCATCTATGTCGATCATTTCCATATCACGTTGAGCGCTTTCCAGTTTACCAATGGCGGAAATATCTCGTATCAATGCGCGGAATTTTTGAATGGAAGAATTAATAATCTTTAGAAAATCGTTCAGTTCCGGATTGGATACTTTCAATGCGTTGATCACGCCAATACTTGCCTCAATTGTATTTAAAGGTGCCACCAGGTCGTGTGATGCTACGTGCACGAAATTATCGAGGTCTTCATTGATCCGTACGAGGCTTTGGTTAGTGAGAGCCAGCTGATGTTGCGTTGTCTTTAATACGGTAATATCGTTGAAAGTAATGATCGCTCCATATCTTTTATTGTCACTCTGTCCTATATATGGCATGGTTGTGATATGATACCACAGGCCATTTTTTGTTTCTATTTCTCTGGTAATGATATTCCCCCTGGAAAGGACCTCCATGCTATCTTCGAGAATGGTTTCAAATTTTATATTCGTGGAGATATTGCTGAGGGGTCTTCCGATGTCGCTGTCTACCAGGTTGATCAAATTTACGGCCCCTGGAGAGAACTTCATTAAAAGGAGATCGTTGTTAATAAACAGCTGGCCATTGACATTGCTTCGGAAATAGTTGTTCAGATCATCATTGATCTCCAGCAGCTCCTTGTTTTTTTGTTGATAACTTAAATTGATCGTATCAAGCTCCTCATTTACGGATTGCATTTCTTCGTTAGTACTTTGCATTTCTTCATTGGCAGAAAGCAACTCTTCATTAAAAGATTGCATGTTCTCATAGGAGGCGTCTAATTGTTCATAAGTTGCCTGAAGTTTAATTTTTAGTTCCTTTAATTCGTCTTCAATGTTAACAGTGTATTGATTAAAATAAAGCGTTTCATCAAAGGTATCACCGTTTTGCAACCGCTCATTGGTGCTATCTTCTTTGAATGTGGCCATCAACAATTTGGGACCTTCTTTCTTTGAGGCCAATGGGCTTACGGACAGGGTAGCCGTGACCGTTAATTCACCTTGTTTTACGCGGATTCCGTTGATGGTACTTTTCTTATTGGACTTTAATACTAATTTGCTAGCTGTGTTAAAGGCGATGGCAAGAGGCGAGGGTAGCAACTCTTCTAACCTGGAATTAAAGTTTTTTTGCAGAATAAATTTTGTGGTGTCGCCATACGTCTGTACAACAACATTATCTTCATCTACACAAACGACCAGACAATCAAGATCCTTCACTAATGTTGCATTTACTGCTTCCAGTAGTGTGCTGGATGTTTTTTGGTTGTTGTCGTCACGTATAAAACGTTTTGGGGCATACTTGGCGTCAAGTAACTCCGGCAGCAGGAACGAATCAAATCGTAGCACGCGTTTTGCCTGGAGATTTTTGTAGATCTTCCATGCTTTACTAAGTACATCCAGGTTTTTAATGGCGGGCATCGGGCTTTCGCTGGCACCTAAGAATAAATAGCCGTCGAGTTTAAGCCCGAAGAGAAGCATGCTGAAAACTTTCTTTTGAAGCAGCGGTGTCATATAAATGAGAACGTTCCTGCAACTGATGAGGTGCATGTTGCAGTAAGGCGGATTTTTCACCATGTCGTGGTGGGCAAAGATCACCATTTTTCGAATGGAAGGTTTGACCCTATAGTTGTCTCCGTCTTTCAAAAAGAACGCTTCCAATCGTGCCCTTGATATATCCTTTTCAATACTCGGTGGATACAGTGCCTTTCCTGCATAGGTTAATGCTACTGAATCTACATCAGTTGCAAATATCTTTACTTCTATGTCCCTGTTACCGCCTGTCAACTGTTCGGCAATGATCATGGCTAATGAATACACTTCCTCACCGGTAGCGCACCCTGCAACCCACAGCTTCAATTCATCACCAGGATTGAGCTTTTTCAGTAGTTCCGGAATTACGATGGCCTGAAGAAATTCATAGGCTTCTTTGTCTCTAAAAAACGAGGTGACGCTGATAAGAAAATCCTTGGAGAGAGCCTCTACCTCTTCAGGAGAGGATTTCAGGAAATCAAAATAACTTTCGAGAGAAATAAAATTGCTATAGGCTGCTCTTCTTTTCGTTCTTCTCAGTATAGTTGACTGTTTGTATTGGGTGAAGTCGAAGGGGGACTTTTCCTTTATCACGTTAACGATGTCGAGCATATTCTTTTCATCGTCCTTACTATCTGATAATAGCGCTCCACCGTACATGACGTAATCTTCAATGGCGTTGGGCATTAATTCGGGCTCCAACACAAAATCAACTAAACCAGTGTCAATCGCACTGGCGGGCATGCTTCTAAAAGCCGTGGTGTCCGGATTCCTGGCAATGACCATACCCCCTACTTTTTTAATTGCCTTTACACCTTCAGTGCCGTCGGTTCCAAGTCCGGAAAGGATGATGCCTATGGCTTTGTCGCCATAGTCTGACGCAAGGGAAAGGAAAAATGTATTGATGGTAAGATATGGAGCCTGATCCACTACTTTATCTGTTGTGTATAAATGACCATTCCGGATGGTCATGAACTTATCGTTGGGAATGAGATATACCTTGTTCAATTTTACCTGCCCGCCGTTTTGAGCCTCTAATACTTCGAGCTTACTGTGCCTGGAGAGCAACTCAACCATTCTGCTTTTGAAGTCTGACGATAAATGCTGGATTATGACATAGGCGACACCATCTAATGGCGTGTGATCAAAAAACAAGTTGATTTCTTCCATGCCGCCGGCAGACGCGCCGATGGCAATAATGTGTTTGGGATCCGACGAATTCATATACTTTGTCTGCGAAAATAAAATACAACCAATTGGCTAGGGGAAGTAGGAAGAGAATAAGGAAAAGGAAAGATTTCCCGAATAGCTGTACTAAAGATAACACTTTAATTTGTGAAAGACGCTGGAAAAGACCGGTTTTAGTCGGATCCTGCCAATGGAACAACTGAAAGGCCCTCACTGGCTACTGCTGGTATGATTGCGGAGTAGTTAGTCCTAGTCGTTAGTCGTGAATCCTTAGTGGCCAGTCCTTAGTCTTTAGTTAGTCCCTAGCCCTGAGTCGTTCATGGTATGCTAGTCTTAAGTAATGAGTTCTTTCGTCTTCATCAGTGCCGATACTAAGGATTAACGACTAAGGAAGGCGAGCTAACTTAAGGAGACTCATCTCACAACGCTGGTGGCATTTTCCGTATAGAAATGATGGAATTTTTTATAAAAACGATCAGAATGGAACAACCCATCGCTTTTCGATGTTTCTACTGACATTCCCCTATATTGGTAGCCCCATGAAAATACTATTCAACTACTTAAAGAACTATAAAGGGCTCATCACTATTGCCCTGTTTCTGGCGGCAACAAGCCAGGTTTTCTCCCTGCTTGACCCGCATATAACGGGTAAAATTGTTGACAACTTTATTGAAAAAAAGAACTCACTTTCCCGTCCGGATTTCATCAAGGGTATCATTTATCTTGTCGGCTTAGCCATCGGAGCAGCTATGGTATCCCGCATTGCAAAAAACCTGCAGGATTATTTCACAAGCATCGTTGTTCAGAAATTGGGTGCTAAAATGTATGCAGACGGACTCAAGCACTCCCTGGAACTTCCTTATCAGACATTTGAAGATCAAAGAAGCGGAGAAACATTGGGAATACTTCAAAAAGTCAGAACCGATTCTGAGAAGTTTATTACTTCCTTCGTCAGTGTTTTGTTTGCCAGCATCGTTGGGTTAGTCTTCGTTGTTGTTTACTCGCTGACGGTAAGCTATAAAGTTACATTAGTGTATTTTGCTGCCGTCCCTATCATTGCTTTTACAAGCTGGCTGCTTAGCCGTAAAATTAAAGTAGTTCAAAAGAGTATTGTAAAAGAAACCACAGCCCTGGCGGGGTCGACAACAGAATCATTGCGGAATATTGAACTGGTAAAAAGCCTGGGACTTGCAAACCAGGAAATTGAACGTTTAAACAATACAACTTATAAGATACTCGGCCTCGAGCTTAAAAAAGTTAAGTACGTAAGGGGAATGAGTTTCCTGCAAGGAACCACCGTTAATTTTATAAGGAGTGTTATGGTCGTTATTCTATTGTTGCTCATTTTTGACAATGAGATATCAGCTGGTAAGTACTTCACCTTCCTTTTTTACTCCTTCTTTTTATTCGGCCCTCTACAAGAACTCGGCAATGTCATCATAGCTTACCGCGAGGCAGAAGTATCCCTCCTGAATTTCAACCGTATACTGAATTTGCCAAAGGAAGCTAAACCTGAAAATCCAATAAAAGTAGGCGGTATAACGAGCCTGAGTTTCAATAGCGTTAGTTTTAAACACCAGTCAGCTAACCACAACGCCTTAAATGAGATCTCGTTTGCAACCAGAAATGGACAGACTATCGCGTTTGTTGGTCCATCCGGATCTGGAAAAACCACACTTGTCAAACTTCTGGTCGGCTTGTATCCGCCGAAAACAGGAACTATACTTTATAACAACGTATTGAGTACCCGCATAAACCTGGATGAATTGCGTGAGAAGATCGGCTTTGTTACCCAGGACACCCAGTTATTTTCCGGAACAATTCGAGAAAATTTATTATTTGTAAGACCCAACGCCTCCGACGAAGATTGCCTGACAGTGTTGCACAAAGCGGCATGCCAAACACTTTTAGCGCGAGCCGACAAAGGCCTCGACACCGTAATCGGGGAAGGTGGTGTTAAAGTCTCGGGAGGAGAGAAGCAAAGGCTTTCCATCGCGCGCGCGCTTCTTCGTCAGCCTGATATCTTGGTTTTTGATGAAGCAACTTCTTCCTTAGATTCCATTACAGAAGAAGAAATTACCGAAACCATACGCGACGTATCCACTACTAAAGACCACATAACAATATTGATAGCCCATCGTCTGTCCACCATTATGCATGCAGATAAGATCTTCGTGCTTGAGAGAGGCAACATCATTGAATCGGGGAAACATGAAGAACTTCTGGTAGAAAAGGGATTGTATTATGCAATGTGGCGCCAGCAGATCGGTGAAAAAGATATTGTCGAGATCTGATCGGCCAAGCATGCGCTAAAGCATGCCGAAAGCCAGCGACCGTGTCATACGATCCGGTACGCAATGTCGAACTGATTTAAAAAAGTTTTGATGTATTGAAATTCCGACTTCCAGATATTGAACACGTATTCATCATCGCGCTCGTCTGGGGCTTCTACATTACCGACTTCCTCGCTGGAATACTTCGCCAGATGCTCAACGTTTGCCCTTCTCAGTCCTTTTTTCACAACGGCAACCTGTATAAAATAAGTTTGATCTTCACCTGTAATGAAGGTGTTGAGGTTTGAGATCAACTTTACCCAATCCACCAGATTGGTTTTTTCGCTGTCTGTCAGCGTTTGGTATTTTTCGCGCAAAGTCTTTGCCGCCAATATCAGTTTGTGCCCGGCGTTGGGCAGCGCAACCATTTCAGCGAAATAAGTTTTATCGGCGGTCAATGTATCAGTAGCCATTGTCAAAGTTAACGCAGTATCTTATAATATAGTTCTTTCAGGTGGTTAATGCCAGCCTAAGAACCCATTTGATTTTGGATACTGCGCCATTAAAACGGTATCGGCTTTAAAACAGTTTTCTCCCAACTCTCGTATTTGCTTTTCATGTTTTCAAAGACATCCTGCTGAGTTGTTTTGAGATCATTTTTTTTCACCGCAAAGGCACAAAGTTAGTGCAAAGACATTAGCATTCCCTTGCCCGATATTATTGTGGCGATAAAGGTTCAGTACTGATCATTGTCCTTTGATAATTAAACATCGAATTTCCTTTGCGCCTTTGTGCCTTCTATATAACTCTGTAATCTCATTGAATTTTTTAAAACAAGGCTGCATTTAACCCTTCGAGGCCTGATGCATTTAGTTTCCAGTCTTTGGGTTAGCGACCTAATTTTATCGTAGATGTCGATAAAATTGATTTAGCTAATTTTTCCCTGAATGAGTAGAGAATGTTTGAACTTACGCCTAGGTAAAATTAAGGCGCGGTCCCAAAGACGCGGCCCCACGGCCGAGGAGCCAGGGAATTCGGATAACAGAAGAACCCTACTACAACGTGACTTTTTGGAAGAAAGACCTCAGGTCGTTGAGGATGCAAAGGGCTTTTCTACAAAGTTATTAACCCCATAACATAAGACCCTTTATTGGTATACTTTGCGGTGAAGAATTGCCTGCCCTGACCATGAAGTGCTGACCTCAACCTAACACGCTCTCCAACCCCTTTTGCACTGCTGTTTCCATTACGCCAGGAATTCCCGATCCCTCAATGCGGTAAGTCGTTACATCAGTAAGGCCGATAAAGCCGAGAATAAACTTCAGGTAAGGCTCCGCATGATCCATAGATTTCATAGGCCCTTCGGAATATATCCCATTCGAGGCAATCGCCAGGTAAACCGTTCGTCCGTTCAGCAAGCCTTCGGCTTTACCACTTTGATAACTAAAAGTTTTGCCAGCACGAACAATGTGGTCAACCCATCCTTTTAGCGCAGCGGGTATGCCAAAGTTATACAGTGGAATACTGATAACAATGATGTCCGCCTCAACGAGTTCCGACACGGCAGTCTCTGAATCGCGGATTGCGGTCTTGTGTTCCATTGTGTGCGTGTCTTCAGGCATTCTGAAGGCATCAACGTGAAGGGACTGCAGCGGTTCGTAATTTTTCTCAACTACATTGTTAACGTTTACCGTGCTTCCCGGATATTGTTCGCGAAGTTTTTCGATGATGGTATTTCCCAGCAACGTACTGTTCGATTCTTTACCACGTGGGCTGGAAATGATATGCAATATTTTTTTCATGTTACAATCGGTTTTTATGTTTTCTGCGAGCTCTGTAGCAGCACTTTTTTTTCGCGCTTTGTTATCACAAAAATACGTACCTTTACTATGCTTTTGTTAGTAGTATACAAAAGGTTAGTGGTAACCTTTGAGTAAGCCAAAACTTGACTGATATGCCCGGACTAAAAACTTCAAAAAAGATCTCGGAACGCGAGTGTACCGCGAGCCTGAACGCTGTAGGTGATGCGTTCTATGTTATCGGTGGTAAATGGAAACTAAGAATAATCATTGGATTGTCGGAAGGCAACATAAGATTCAATGAACTACAGCGCAAAGTAACAGGTATCTCCGCGAAGGTGTTATCCAACGAGTTGAAGGAGTTGGAGATGAACGGCTTCGTCAAGAGAAAAGTTTATGCTGATGCGTCCCCCGTTGTTGTCGAGTATGAGGCTACCGACTATGCAGAATCTCTCAGGGATGTATTGTCGGCATTGACGGAATGGGGAACGATGCACCGGAACAAAATAAGAAAGCAGGCAGAGCTCGACAGGCAAAACCGCTAAATGGCTTCAGGAGAAACACCTTGAATACAGTCATTATTTGCTCGAAACCACGGATTTTACGTTTGACGAAATTTGCATGGAGAGCGGTTTGCGACTGGTAACAAAGCGAATTTATTTAAAAACTTCTTTCCCCGCCTTGATATCCGCGATCACGGAATCAAAGTATGATTTAAAACCTGGGTTACTACCTGATACTTCCTGTCCTTTTTCTCCGAATTTTAATGCTTCTTTCTTGTTGTCTAAAAAGTAATACCCCATCATCATACCGAGGCACGCATAAGGTTCTTTTGAATTTTTATCATAGTTGAGCTTGTAGATCTTAAATGCTTCCTGATGCTTATTCATTTTGTTAAGGCTGCTTCCATACATTACCAGCTCAGCCGATTTTGCCATCGGCAGCGCTTTTTGCATTACGGAATCCGCCTCCTTTTTTCTATTTAACTTTTCCAATAGACCTGCATAAGTTGAAAGCGTGGAGAAATTGGCTTCGCCGAAATAAGTGTTAATAGACCGGTCAGCCCAGGTTAAGCCTTCTTCCAGATTGATATTATTCACCAAACAGTAGTTGGCGGCAGTATGCATATTCTGCCAATACCGGTAAAATGTCCCTGAATTAAACTCCTTGCGGAATGACGCAATTTGCAGCGTAGGCAGATCGACAGAGATCTTAAAAGGGATCTTCACTTTTTCCCATTGCAAGGATACTACGGCACTGTTCTCTGTTTGCTCATTGAATTCGTACGTCAGCCATTCAACGCTTTCTGTCAATTTCTGTACGGGTACCTCCACACGCAACGCATCGTCTTTTGGGTCATAGTAGAAACTTCCCCAGGCGGTATTGTACTTTGAAAATACAACTGTGGCCTTTTCCGGACCCATGGCAATAAAGAAACCATATTTGCCAGCAGGTAGTGGTTTACCTTCGATCGAAACATCGGTGCTGAATTCCATGGTTGTATTTTCATTTGCTCCTGCCCGCCATGGAGCAGCTTTACTTGTTCCATAGTGCAGATCTGCAAAACCATAATGCACCAAATTCCCCCATATTTTTCCTTCCCGTCCCTTTACACGGGGCCTGTTGTAATCTATTTTTACCTCAGTGATCCCGATCCATTCTGAGACTGATGCCTTTTTATTGCCGCTAACTGCAGGCATTGTAATCTGGCAAAATGCCAAGCCAAGTGGTAGGGCCAATAGTAAAGCTGTAATGATTCTGCTTTTCATATTCTTTTAATTTGTTCTTTCTTGGTAGATATCACTTCAGATCATTCCGTGCGCAGGGCTTCCACCGGATTCGCTATGGCTGACCGTATCGCCTGAAATGAAATCGTGAACAAAGCTACTGCTAACGCCGCGATTCCCGCTACTGCAAAGATCCACCATGACAGATCGATCTTATAAGCGAACCCATCAAGCCATTGCTGCATGATGTAAGCTGCTACAGGTGTTGCGATCACAAACGACAGGACCACGATCCTCAAAAAATCTTTAGACAACAATCCAACAATACTCGTTACTGTTGCTCCTAACGCTTTGCGAATACCAATCTCGCGTGTGCGTTGTTCTGCCGAAAACATCACTAATCCCAACAAGCCTAAACAAGAGATCATTATTGCAAGTATAGCAAATGCATTTGAAAGCTTGGACATGATCTGCTCGGTGTGATACATGTTATTGTATTCGTCCTCTATAAACCTGAATGCGAATGGATAGTCAGGATTGAAATCTTTATATATCTTTTCCAGGCCGGATATAACATCGGATGTCTTGCCGGCCTCGGTCCTCACCAGGATGACGCCAAAATATTCATACTCTTTTACGTCAACAATTAATGGTTTGATGCGCTCATGCAGGGAATTGGTGTTATAATCTTTTAATATCCCAATAATGTGGCCTTTCTTTGCCCAGGCTGATACCCATTTGCCAATGGGATCTTTCATTCCCATTTCCTTCACAGCTTGTTCGTTCACAAGGAAGGCATCGGCTGAGTCTGTTGCGTGATCTCTCGAGAAATTACGGCCTTCAACGATCTTAAGATCCATCAGCTTTACGAAATCAAAGCCGACGGACGTAGGCCGGAAACCCACCATGTCTCCTTTTTTCTGGCCTTCCCATTTAATTGCGGTGTCTGTCGACTCGATTATACCATGCGCTCCGTCATTTTCGTCTATAATGAAATTCATCGAATGAGGAGCTTCACTGCTTCTATCGATAACGCTAATGCCCGGGATTCTTAATGCTGCTTCCTTGAATGCCGTGTACTTATCATAGGTAGTTAACTTTCCTTCCAGGGTAAAGTAGATCAGATTTTCTTTGTTGTAGCCCAAATTTACATTTTGCAGAAAGCTGGTTTGCCGCGACATAACGATTGTCGCTATCAGTAGTAGTATTGACAGCCCAAATTGGAAAATGGCTAAACTTTTCCTTAACCAGATAGCATTCTTTGTAGAAGAAACGACGCCTTTCAACACCTTTACGGGCTTAAGAGACGACAGAAACAGCGCTGGATAACTTCCAGCTATAATTCCCGTCACGAAAGAAAGACCGAACATCATTAGCCATGTCGATATGCTGTACAACGGCGCTGAAATATTTTTCCCGGTATATTCATTGAAAGCAGGCAAGGATAATTGCAGCATCACAACTGAAATGAACAAAGCCAGAAACGAAAGCAATAACGATTCTCCGAAGAATTGACCTATAAGATAAAGTCTCGGGGATCCAATGACCTTTCGTACACCGACCTCCTTCGCGCGTTTTACAGAACGTGCAGTGGCAAGATTCATGAAGTTAATGCAGGCAATGACCAACATAAATACGGCTACTCCGCTAAAAATGCGAACGTATTTCAATGCGACCACCTGACGGTATGCCATCAACGAAATTTGCCTTGAGGTATTGATCTCTGTAAGGTTGCAATCCTAATTCGACGGTTACACCCGAGAGCTTGTCTATTCTTGGTTGTGCAAGTTTGTTGAGCTGGGCAGTTACATGTTGAACATTTGCATTTGGCGCTAAAAGCAACGTTGTGTTAATAGTATTTGAAGCCGGTTCCATACGTTGCACGTGCGACTGCCAATTGATAAGGAATTCGAATTTTCGTGAGCTTGATGACGTGAGATCCTCGAACACAGCTGTTACCTGAAGATCAAATTTATTTTCATATCGGATGCTTTTACCCAACGCCGCTTCGGGGCTGTCAAAAAAGAGCAGCGCCATTTTTCTGGAGATCGCTATGCTGCTGAAGTCTTTCAGCGCAGTTTTTGCTTCACCTACGATCAACGGATAGCTAAACATTGTAAAAAAGTCTTCGCTGGCTCTTGATCCTTCCAGCTTGTGCATCTTCTCCCCGGCTTTGAAGGTTTCGGGCTTACCCCAGGGCATCGTATAGCCCTCCGTATAATATGTCATTCCGACAACCTCCGGAAGAACATCCTTGGCGTCGGCAATTGCAATATTTAATTGATTATCGTGATAATTTCTTGGTGTATTGTACACACCCTGCACGCCTGAATTTGATCTTACAGCCATGTATACATTGTATAACCGGTCACCTTTTTCATGGAAGTTGTCGACGGACTTTTCATCCATCACCCAGAGAAAGATTATTGTGCAGCAGGTCATCCCAAGTGAAAGGCCGAGGACATTGATGGCAGAAAATGATTTGTTCCGCACGATCTGGCGAAACGCTACAGTGAAGTAATGAGTGAACATGTTCATGAGAGGGAAAGTTTTGTGTGGGGATTTTCCATTGATAGCAAATACTTCGAAGGCCCGATTATAGTGCGGTTAAACCCAAATACCTTGCCGTTACAAAAACCTCCAAATTGACCGAAGGAGTGCAATTATGAAGGATGGGAACAATTTTTACCGTCCGTATTAGAACGCGACTGTTCGATGACGACAACGCTTGAGCTAGAAAAAACATAATTGATCTCCCTTATATTTGTCAGCGAAGACCATTAGATAGGGATCGCACCGATAGAATGAGAAGAGAATTTAGTATAAAGCTGATTGTTATGTTAATGAGTCTCGGCGTTGCGAGCTGCACCGTAGAGCAGGGCAAAGACGCCGATCGCGTAGTCAAACCGGAAGAAAACAGGTTTACACCTGTTGTGCTTACACAGGAAGGAGCGCTCGACGAACCAATGATGTTCCAGGTCGCCGACGATGGATCCGTCTTCATTATTGAACGCAAAGGCGCCCTTAAGAAATTCGACCCTGCAACCAGGGAGATGAAAGTCATTACCACATTGCCGGTTTATACACATAACGAACAAGGCCTCATCGGACTTTCGCTCGATCCGCACTTCGAAACAAATCACTGGCTCTACCTGCAATACGCCCCCGCCGATGAAAAGATCTTCAAGCTTGTAAGGCTTGAGATCAGAGATGATAAGGTTGTTGACGCCTCAGAAAAAGTATTGCTGAAAATAGCAGTCGATCGCGAGAATACGAATCATACCGGTGGTGGAATGGCGTGGGATAAGGATGGTAATTTATACCTGACAGTCGGAAATAACACAGGAAACAATCCTTCAGCGCAGACTGATGAACGTCCCGGTCATAGTTACCATGATGATCAGCGCGGTGCAGCCAACACGAATGATCTGCGTGGTAAAATTCTTCGCATTCACCCGGAGCCTGACGGAACTTATACTATTCCGGAAGGAAATTTGTTTCCCAAAGGCACTGCGAAGACTCGAGGCGAAATTTATACGATGGGCCACCGGAATGTTTGGCGTGTATCGGTCGACAGCAAAACCGGCTGGATCTACTTTGGAGAAGTCGGGCCCGACCAGGACATGGATACGGAAAATGGACCACGGGGATATGATGAACAGAACCAGGCGAAGGGTCCAGGCTTTTTTGGGTGGCCATATTTCATTGCCGATAATCAGCCAATCCCAAAGTATGATTTCATCAACAAAAGGGTCGGGGAGAAGATGGATTCATTGAACCCGCGCAACACGTCACCAAACAATACGGGCCTTGAAGAATTGCCACCTGCTGTCCGGGCGCTCATATACTATCCGTATACAGCTTCCGAGGAATTTCCTCTTGTCGGTTCCAGCTCCCGTTGTGCCATAGGAGGACCGGTATATCATCGGGATGATTTCAAAGATCCGGAACGGCCGTTTCCATCTTATTACGAAGATAAATGGCTCATAGCGGACTACTCCCGTGGTTGGATCATGTCTGTAACTCTTGATGAAAACGGAAATTATAGATCCATGGAGGAGTTTACGCCAACGTATCATCCGGTGCAGCCAATAGATACTAAGTTTGGACCGGATGGTGACTTTTATGTATTGGAATATGGCAGTAATACGGTAAGGTCTGGCCTCGAATCCAGGCTGGTGCGGATTGAGTATAATGCGGGGAACCGTAAACCAGTAGTGCAGGCATCAGCAACAAAAAGAGGCGGCGCTGTTCCGTTCACGACACAACTGCTAACCAGGGGTACGGTCGATTATGACAAGGACTCCCTTACTTATGCATGGAAGATAGAAGGTGAGGAAACCATAGACGCAAAAGGAAATCATCCAGTCATCACAATAGCGAAACCAGGTATTTACAAGGCAACGCTGACTGCTACCGATTCAAAAGGAGCTTCCTCATCAGCTACGATAAGGCTGGTCGCGGGCAATGAACCCCCGGTTCTTGCCTTGAACTATACAGGTAACAAGACGTTTTTCTTTCCAGATGAAACCATTGCGTATGAAGTAACGGTTCGTGATCACGAAGATGGTACCCTAAACAAAGGCATTAACGCCAGTGAAGTAGCGATCAGCATTGACTATGCGTCTGAAGGATTTGATTTTGCCACTATTGAGCTTGGCCATGCCGAACTTGATGCCTCGGCGCGTCATGTCGTCGCGCAGAGCATTATGCAAAGCAGTGACTGTCGCACTTGTCACACCATCGATACAAAGGCGGTTGGTCCCTCTTTCAAACAGATCGCTGAAAAATACAGTGGTAAAAGAGGAAGTTTAGATACATTGGCACACAGCGTTGTCCATGGTAGCGCTGGAAAATGGGGTAAGGATAACGCCATGCCTGCACATCCCACCTTCAGCATCACCGATGCCCGCACCATTGCAAACTATATCCTTACTATAAATGATCCTTCGCTTCATGCCTTACCCGTGAAAGGAAAATACAGAACCAATATTCCTGAGGATGATAACGGTAAAGGGACATATATTTTCAGGGCAGCGTACGCCGATCATGGTTCAGGTGCTATTCCCCCGCAGACCACCGATACAGTTTTTGCTTTGCGAAGTTCAAAACTAAAGCCTCTAGAGGCTGACATCATTAACGGCGCATTGCGTGATATGCTCGACGAATATGTTTTTCTTACCGCTAACGCTGATTCCCATATCGGCTACCGGGCATTAGATCTCACAGGAATTCGCCAGATCCTGTTCCGGGCGAACTGGCATTTGTATGATATTTACGCAGGCGGAAAGATCGAAGTGAGGATTGATAAACCAGATGGGGAGCTCATAGGCGAAACCATGTTTGAACCGGAGCAATTCAATACAAGGTATCGCGGACTATTTGATGGACTTGCTAACCCTACAGCAGATCAGAAGGTACGGTCGGAACGTTATCCGGCACTTAACGCCAAAGAATTCTTTGCGCCCGGTGTCGACAAAAGCTTATACACAATTCCCTCTATTGCCACCCTCCGGGAAGTCTCAGGAGTGCATGATGTCTACCTGGTGTTCAAAGCAACCTCTTCCGCTAAAGGCGCCTTGTTTCCATTGTATGAAATTGTATTCATTAACAAGAGGACAGTACAATGACGATCATCAGGTGTCATATGATCGTTGTTGCCCTGTTCATCTTATTTGGTGTTGTCCACAGTGCCCCGGGGCAGGACACGGTTAGCAACAGCATCGGGATGGAGTTTGTGCTGATCAAACCTGGTAGCATGACCGTTGGCGAATTCCGTCCACCATACCCCGTACCGGAAGACACGGTCAAAGGTGCCAAACGACCTTTAGTGATGGCGATGGGTGATGGAAGGGGTTATTCCACGCAAGAATTTGCCCGGGCAAAGCAGATGGCTGCACAGAATTCAAGACCCGGATTCAAGGTTAAGATAAAAAAGTCATACTACCTCGGTAAGTTCGAGGTCACGCAGGGTCAATGGAAAAAGGTCATGGGATTGAACCCATCGACTTTCAAGGCAGCGCAATCTGACAGTCTTCCGGTGGAGAACATCACGTGGGAGGACGCACAACAATTTATTGCGAAACTGAATAAACTCGAAAAAAAGAACCGTTACCGACTGCCCACAGAGTTCGAATGGGAGTATGCTGCCCGCGCTGGTGCTACGGGGGACATAGCGTGGCCTGATATCCTCAAGACCGCCAACCTGGACAAGAAAACAACGCATCCGGTAGGCGAAAAGGTACCAAATGCCTGGGGATTGTATGATATGCTGGGAAATGTGTGGGAGTGGGTAGACGACTACTACAATGAAAAGATCTTTGCAGACCCTGTACCACCGAAAAATGGGACGCAACATGTTCTCAAAGGAGCTTCGTTCGTCGGAGATGTCAAGAATGCGACCTATATGACGCATGCAGCGGGACCGGGTAACGGTTGGGATGTTGGGTTTAGAGTAGTGATGGAGAGCAATTTTACCGCAAAGACACAAAGACGCAAAGGAAATTAGACTTATGAAAGCTGTACTTCTGTTGATCTTTACATGTCTTGTCGTTATGCCCGCATCTGCGCAGGTGCCCGAGGGATTTACTCCTTTGTTCAACGGAAAGGATTTGAGTGGCTGGCATATCAGCCGTACTTCGCACCAGGGAACAACGGGAAACTTCTTTGTGGAAAACGGAGCGATCACTTTAAAGCAAATGCCCTATGGTCAGGGAGGAGTATTGCTGACGAATAAGAAGTTCAGGAATTTTGAATTGTATGTTGAAGCAAAGATCGACTCGTTCTGTAATGGAGGGATCTTCATCCGCTCGACGGAAAGCGGCCAGGCATACCAGATAGAGCTTGCGTTGCCGGGAGGAACTGGGTTTATGTTTGGTGAGGCGATGGAGATCAGCAAAAGCGCTGAAGCCCGGGGTCTTGACAAGATCTGGAAAGCAGGCGACTGGAATTCTTTCAGAATAAGAATGACCGGTGATGTTCCAACGGTAAGCCTATGGATCAATGAAGTGTTGATGTGGGAGGTCACTCAGCCAAAAAATGATTTTACTGCTGGCGCTGTCGAGGGCATGATAGGTTTGCAGTCGCACTGGTCAGCAACGTATCAGCCGTTGCCCGGAGGTTTCAACATGCCTGGCTCCTGGCGCCCTGGTGCGGCGCATAGATTCCGGAACATTGGTATCAAAGAATTATAAATTATGAGATATGAGATATGAGATATGAGATATGAATTGTCCTGATTTGGAGTTCTCAACAATGAATGTAACTGAAAATAGTTTTGCAAAGTTCGAATAATTGCGAGTGTCTAGCCGTCAGCCTGCGACAAGCGACATTCATCTCTCCCGTGAACATACAGCTACGCAGCGGGAGTGGTTGTCGAATGGTCGTCGCGTTGTGATAAATCGGTGAGATGACGGTACTTTATCTATTACAGCTGCCAGGTTGTAAGTTGAAGATCCTATTGATTTGTCATAAGTATGACGATTTTTTTGCTGCTTTCTGCCTGGAATTGTTATCTTGGAAAATAAACCGACCTCCTTAATGTCTTCCATCCTTCCTGGCTATGAGTACGATATCTTTATTAGTTATCGGCACAATGATAATGCTTACGATGGGTGGGTTAGCGAGTTTGTCGAAAAGCTGCGCCGCGAGTTGGTCGCTACAGTAAAGGACAAGCTCACAATTTTTTTTGATGAGAATCCATTGGATGGCCTTCAGAATACGCATCAGGTCGGAGAGTCCATTTCCTCCAAGATCAATGCCCTTATTTTTATTCCCATAGTATCCCAGACATATTGCGATACAAGCAGTTTTGCCTGGAATCATGAGTTCCTTGCTTTTAGCAAGGCCGCATCACACGATAAACTGAGCCGTGAAGTAAAACTGATCAATGGCAATATCGCCAGCCGCATACTGCCTATCCGAATTCACGAACTCGAAAAAGATGACGTGCAGTTATTCGAGAATGTACTGTCAGGCGTGCTACGATCAATTGATTTTATTTATCAGGCCCAGGGCGTAAATCGACCGCTACGGCCAAAGGACGATGATTATCAAGATAACCTCAACAATACCATCTACCGGAACCAGATCAACAAAGTGGCTAACGCCATCAAGGAGATCCTTCAGGGCGTGAAAGCGAAGGTCATAGACACAAAAAATCCTGGCTCCGAAAAGGTGGATCTGCACAAGCAGGCGGTTCCCAGTGTACCCAGCCCGCCTCGCTGGTATAACACAACGATACCGAGTGAGATACGTGTAGCCGTTTTGGATATCCCACAGCCTACAGTTTTCCTCGCGTGGACTTCCAATGATCTCAAGGCGAAACGTGAGGAATTGGCCATGATCCTATCGCGGGCCGGGTTTCAGGTAATTCCTAACAACGATTGCCCATCTTCGGATGATGAATTAAGAACAGTGTCGCCAGCAATCTGGAGTTGGCATCGTGCTCGCTCAACATTTTGAGTGGTGAATTCGGACGGCGCTTTGAGGAGGACGAGAATACTTCATTTCCCATGTATGAGTTTGAGATGGCGAAGCAGAAATCGGCAGGGCCTGGTTCAAAATTTTTCACTTTCGTCTGGCATGTGGAAAATCCTGCAAGACCAATCAAGGCGCAACAGGCGGAATTCATCAATAACATCCGGAACTACATTACGGCCAATATGAACTTCACTAACGCATTTAGCCCAATGCAATTGGTTGAAGATATGCGATCGCTTTTGATTGTAGAAAAAAGGACAAAAGCTGAACACAAAGGACACCGACATCTTTTTCATTTTCAATAAACAGGATGCCAAAGACGCCTATCCGCTCACGGACCTGATCAGTGAACATTACACGGTCGAGGTCATGAATATTTTGCCCGGGGGCGAAGAGCAATACAGGGAAATATCGGCCCAGCAAATACCCAAAAGCAAAATGGCAGTTATTTATTTTTACGGTGCTGACTGGGCCATGCCATTCATCAAGCAGGTATGGAAAGAAGTCGGTGGTGCTTCTTCGCCAACGCCCATGATGCTGGTTGGCGAAAATGACCCGCAAACCAACATGGCGAGAATCTTTAAGGCACCTAAGGTAACATCAACTATTGTATCGAAGGCGGAAGTTCCTGAGGTAGTGAAGGAGGCTTACATTAAAGTCACACGCTAATTGACATCGGCATCCTATGTTTAGTCCTGGGGATACTTTTCCTTACATCGGCCTGCGTCCGTTCTCGGAAGAGGATTCCATTTATTTCAAAGGGCGCGAAGAACACATTATTCAGATCACGGCACTGTTGGAGACCAACAAGTTCCTTATGCTTACCGGGGCGTCCGGGGACGGGAAATCTTCATTGGTTTATGCGGCTTTGTCCCCAACGCAAGGGCTGGATTTTTCAAGGCTCGCTATACGAATTGGGTAATTGCCGATTTCCGTCCCGAGCGGACGCCACTTAAAAACCTTGCCAAAAGTGTTTCAAGGAACCTTAGGATCCGTAACGAGGAATCCGTGGAAGTGGAACTGCGCCGCGGTTTTTCGTCACTTGTTGAACTTTACACAGGGTCTTCCCTCCACATCGATGAAAATAGCCCAGTTTGGGTAAACGGAAATGATGATGAGCGGGATGATCTTCAGCGAACCGCCGCGAATCTGTTGATCGTGACCGACCAGTTCGAAGAATTCTTTACAAATCCTGAAAACTACTACCAAAACTCGCCGTCGGCGGATTCGCAACTGTTGATCAACCTGCTGTTGGAAACGGCACGTATCTCAATAGAACAGAATCTGCCTATTTATATAGTGTGCACAATGCGCTCCGATTATATCGGGCAATGTGCCTCGTTTCGCGGCCTGCCCGAGTTCATCGGCTTTTCTCAATTCTTCGTACCCCGCTTGAAGCGGAAGGAAATAATCGAGGTGGTTCGAGAGCCGGCGTTTCTTCACGGGGATCGGATATCCAACCGGCTTGTCGAACGGGTGGTCTATGACCTGGGGGAAGGCATTGACCAATTGCCCGTATTGGAGCACGCCATGAATGAAGTCTGGATCCAGGCAAACCATGGGAAGGAAGAACTAGACCTGCTGTATTATGCCATGGCGGGAGGGATGCCACCAAAGGAATTACCGCCAGGGGACCGTGAAAAGTTTGAGGAATGGTTCAGGATTCTTCCCGTAAAGTTACAAACTGCCTATCACGAACCGGGCCTTTCACGCATCATCGATACACACGCCAATAAATTATACCTGTCGGCTGCCGATCGGTACAACGAGACGCACGACAACAACATAAGCGAGGCGGATGCCCAACTCATCATAAAGGTATCGTTCATCTGTCTTACCAAAATGGATGAAGGCAGAGCCGTTCGCAACCGGATGACGCTGCAGGAGATCACAGAGATCATTGACAGACCACATCTTACCTGGGAAGTTGTCGGCGATCTTTTGAATACGTTCCGTGAACCCGGAAACACGTTCCTCCGTCCGTATATTTCCGAGGACCCCGAGTCACATCGACTAAAGCCGGACACAGTATTGGACATTACCCACGAAAGTCTGATCCGGAACTGGGAACTGTTAGGAAGCTGGGCGAAGGAAGAGTATGAGTATTTTACCGTGTATGAAGATTTTAAGAAGCAACTAGACCGTTGGCTGGAGAGCGGGAAATCGCGGGGCTTTCTTCTTTCTATCGGGCCGTTGACTTTCTTCGAAGCCTGGTATGAGAAATTAAAACCGAATGCATTCTGGGTAAATCGTTATCTCGACCCAGGCATTCCGTTGTCGGCTCGTCTTGAGCAATCCCGGTTGACCATTGGTCAGGCCAGAGAGTTTCTGCAAAAGAGCGCGAATAGCCACCTCGTTACAAGGATGGTCGTGCGCCATGGAGCGAAGAAAATTGCAACTGTGACAGCGGGTTTACTTCTCGCCATTCTTGGCATTTTACTCTACCTCGATGTCAGGAAGAAGGAAAATAACAATGTTCTCCAGAAGATCTATTCAGAAGCTGAGCAGTTGATACGCGATGCGCGAGTAGTTTCATCAAACAAGTCTGTATTTGTTGTCTTATCGGAAGTATTACGTCCTGGTTCTTTTAAGACAATCCTTGACGGCCTTTCGGACGAGATCCGATTAGGTGTGGCGAAAGATGTATACACAGAGTATGCCTGGTATGCGAATTCTGCAAATCCACTCTTGCGAAAAAAGATACTTCTATATGTCGACAGCGTATTACATACGCGCGCCGACCAGCAGCCTAATGCCACAGTGACAACGCATCGGTTCAGAGCGTTGAATATGCTGATCATTCAGATATCACACCATTTATACTTTTATAAAGACGTGCAATTGCAAGGTGTGTTAAAGGGGGCAGTTGCAGATCTGCGTGAATTGGTCCTCAAAGCATTAGTTACTGATGTAAAAAGCAATGCCCCCGACATAAATGCGATTGACGACGCATTGGAGCACCTGCTCAACAACAATGCGCTGAGCGAGGCAGACATTCAGAAAATTCTCACGTCCATTTCTCCGTTTGAGGGGGAGGCTGGCCTCCGCCAATTTAATTTACTTTTTCCGGTAGGCAAGAGAGTGAATTATTGCCGTGGAAACCGATTCGATCACAATGGCGGCTATCAGCAACTTGCTTACCTGTATGCTGCACTAGGCAAGATCGATCCTATCAAGTCCAGCATCGATAGCCTTTTGAAGTACAATCTCCGGTATCCATTTTTTGTGGATAACTCGACCTTCATCGCCACCTACTTGTACCGGTACGGGCACTACGAGCAATTACACGAAATGATCGGATACTATTGTAGCAGACAGGAAATGTCACGAATCGAGTATTATGAACGGTGGTTGAACAACTGCGGAATTTTTGAAATGGATTTTTCCAACAAACTGTGGGTCGGTGAGAATCACAGCATCGTGCTCGATTTGCTGGATGAAAATAGCATCCGGCAGCTTTTTGATTTTTATGCAGATGAAATAAGAAAAACTTCAAACGGACCTGATGAATTGCATTTCAATCTTGCACTCTGCTACAAACATCGCGGCGCACTGTTGTCAAAAATGACGCATGATGGTCACGCCACGGCGACTCCGGGAGAAGTGAATGATTTGTTTTCAAAATCAATTGAAGAATATCGGCAAGTTGCACCGGCATATCTTGACAAAGAGACACCTTACTTTGTGCTGGGAAAGCAACCGACACAAATCATACGGAAGTCGCTGTTTCTTTATCCCGACCACGTTCAAAAAGTGGTGAATGGGGCATTCTTGGTTCCAGGCTATTATTCGGCCAGCTATCTGAATTACATTGTGGACAATAACCTCGTCAGAGAATTATACCCCTCTCCCAAAGAAATGCAGCTAATTTATATATGGTTGAAGAATTATAACTTTGAAGACGGAACAAGCAGCACGTCACAGGTGGAGAAAAACTACACGCCGCTGCAGCAACGAGATCTGGTTCGCATCGACTCAATTTTCACACTTTTTCCAAACGGAAGATTAAATGGAATGGGAAATCTCGCTCATCTCCGGCTGATCCATCATTATCTGAAAACGAATCAGTATGATAAGGTCGAGCCGATTTACCAAAAGCTGGACATTGACAGATTGGATCGTAATCTCGCTGAGCAAGACTACAACACAGAATACCTTGTTTACCCGATCAACAGTTTTACACCGTGGATGAATGAGTTGGCGGGGTTCCTGGCAAGTCAGGGCCGACATGAAGAAGCCAGAAAGATCTTCGGCGAGTATTCAAGCCCGAACAATCAGATCATCGCGTATGCAGATGCCGCGAGACGATTCCCGAAATTAACAACGACTTCAACGGAAGTGATCTTTCCATATTTTGATTCTGCTGTAAGCACGTCAAAGCGCCTTACAGATTTTCAATTTGCTGCGGCCGATCCCAGGATCATTGCCGCTTACAGTATGAGCGCCGCAGGTAATAAAAAGCTATTAAACATTTCCGAGACTTTTGTAAAACAAGTTTCACTTAACGCTCAAACTGACGTGATACAGGCATGGATCCACGGTATCGCGGAAAGCGGAGAATACTACACAGCGTATCACGCCATACCTGAGATCGCTATCCTTTCAGATCGTCTCATGCTTTACAATCTGATTGTGCTGCAGGATGCCATCACGCGCGCCGATCCGGAAATGAAAGTTTACCTGACTGGGCGAAAGGAAATGTTCTACCAGGAAGATTATGGATTTGAGGCTACCAATTAAATAACTACGTGACAGATCTGGAAACCATTTGCCCTTACACCGGCCTCCGATCCTTTTCGGAGGAAGAGTCTCTCTACTTCAAGGGCAGGGATTTGCAGATCACCCGTGTCATCGGACAATTGGAGGAAAAGAAATTTTTGATGGTCACGGGCGCCTCCGGCGATGGAAAATCATCACTCATATTTGCGGGCTTGATACCAGAGGCGCGAGCTGGTTTCTTTAAAGCCACCTATTCGAACTGGCACGTTGTTTCGTTTCGGCCGGAGCGATCCCCTTTGACGAATATGGCCAAGGCCCTCGCCAATGGTTTTGGTATAGAAGACGCATCCACTATTGAAAACGAGTTGAGTCATGGATTTTCGTCACTGACACAGATCTATAAATCGACATCACTGTTCATCGATCAGCAGGATGCGTCATGGACAAATGCTCCGGAGGAATCAAAAATAACGTTGGAGAGAGAGGCTGGTAATTTGCTGGTTGTAGTCGATCAGTTTGAAGAATTTTTCACTAATCCTGAAAATTTCCCGAACAGTGTTCCCAGTCAGGATGCCCGGCTAGTGTTGAATATCTTGCTGGAAACAGTAAAGATCTCCCTGCGTGATGAACTGCCGATCTATGTAGTATTTACTATGCGATCGGATTACATCGGACAGTGCGCGGCCTTTCGCGGACTGCCGGAGTTCATTGGGTTTTCGCAGTTTTTTGTTCCGCGCCTTCAACGAAAGGAGTTGCAGCAAGTAATTGAGGAGCCCGCCATTCTTAGTGGTAACAGAATATCGAAACGACTTGTCGATCGCCTGATCTATGATCTGGAAGATACTGAGGACCATCTTCCCATTTTACAGCACGTGCTAAAGGAAATCTGGAAAGCCGCGGATCGGGGCAGCGATGAGATGGATTTGATTCATTATGCAATGGTGGGTGGAATGCCCGGACAAAAATTGCCTAAGGAAGATGCCGATCGTTTTCAACGGTGGGAAGCGCAACTCTCACCGCAGCATCGAGAGTTTTTGAAAAGCCCGGGGTTATTGAACGTTCTTGACATTCATGCCACCCGACTATATTCCGAAGCAGCGGCATTGTATAATCAGGGACATGGGGAACCCATCTCGGAGAAAGATGCACGTCTGATCATTGCCATACCTGC
>CAWJTP010000017.1:0-136745 GCA_963845845.1 uncultured Cytophagales bacterium | reverse complement strand
AACCATTGAGTCGTATTGTCATCTACTTTCATGAAGATGGAACTTATATGGTCAATGACCAGATAAGGGGAAAACTATAAGCGTTCCGTCACGCAATTTGCAGCATACTAAAAGTGTGGCTTCATTTCGAGTCTTCCTACCGTGCATCAAAAGGGTATTCACGGAAGTGGATTTTTCTCCGTTAATTCGCCAAAACTCTCCATGCCATGCGTTGGATTATTCCCGTTCTCATATTGCTGATCCCCGCCTCGTCCTACTCGCAGGTGGATCGCCAACCGGACGCGGCAAAGATCAAGCTAAAATTGAAAAAACTGAATGTGCTGGCATCGGTGCTTTACGTTGCCGCTCATCCTGACGACGAAAACACACAGATCATTACCCAAATGTCAAATGGAAGACTTGCAGCCTCGGCGTATCTTTCAATGACACGGGGCGATGGCGGACAAAATCTGATAGGTCCGGAGATACGCGACGAATTGGGTCTTATCCGAACGCAGGAATTGTTGTCTGCCCGAAGAATAGATGGAGGTAAGCAATTCTTCACAAGGGCTAATGACTTCGGATTTTCAAAGTCAGCTGACGAGACCTTTAGAATATGGGATAAGGATGCTATCCTGTCCGATGTTGTCAAAGTATACAGGCAGTTTCAGCCTGATGTTATCATAACCAGATTTCCACCCGACGAGCGGGCAGGTCACGGCCATCACACAGCTTCCGCCTTACTTGCACAGGAAGCCTTTGACGCGGCAGCGCGTAAGGATATGTATCCTGACCAGTTAAAGGACTTTCCGGTTTGGCAGCCGAAGCGGCTGTTCATGAATACTGGCATTTGGTGGAATAAGGACGTCAATGAAAATACACCAGGCATTGTTGTACTCAATGTCGGAGGATACAATGCCCTGCTTGGTACTTCATATACCGAGATCGCAGCGTTAAGCGGCAGTCAGCATAAAAGCCAGGGATGGGGACAAGGGGGAGCGCGTGGCAATGAACTTGAGTTCCTGGAATATGTCAAAGGAGAGAAGGCTGGCAAAGACATCTTTGAAGGTATCAATACTTCATGGACGCGTGTTAAGAATGCGACAGCTGTCCAGCAGCTCGTTGACAAGGCTATCCGTGAGTTCAATGATGAGCATCCGGCTTCAACTATTCCCACGCTTTTTCAATTGAGGAAAGCGCTCACTGCACTTGAACCTGATGTCTGGAGACAAAGGAAACTTGAAGAAGTAGAAAGCCTGATCCAGGATTGCCTGGGATTGTACGTCGGCGTTACCGCTGACCGGTATTGGGCTGCTCCTGGCGAGAACATAACGATGGAAGTTGAACTGGTGAATCGTTCAGGCTTGGATGTCAAACTTCTGAAAATAAAGGGGGCGAACATCGGCCTCGACTCAACGATTTCTGCACCATTGTCGGAAAATGTTTCGCTAAAATTCAAAACAACACATAACATTACTTCAACGGATTATTCAGATCCATACTGGCTGAAGCAGCCGCACGATATCGGAAAGTTTATAGTCACGGACCAATCAATGATTGGAAAAGGAGAGAGTGATCCGGCGATCAACCTGGCATTTTTGTTCGACATCATGGGAGAAAGGGTGACCTTGATAAGACCATTGATCTTCAGGTGGGTCGATGATGTGAAGGGTGAGCTCACGAGACCATTTGCAATCGTTCCGCCAGTATTTGTAAACCTCTCTGACAAAGTAATCGTTTTTCACGACGCGCAGCCGCATCCGATAAATATTCAGATCAAGTCCTCGAGTACCAAGGCGTTTCACGGAAGTGTAAAACTTCAGGTTCCTGACGGTTGGAGAGTGGAGCCCGCCTCAATTGAATTCGACATCAAAAATATAAACCAGGAGGAGTTAAAACAGTTTGTTGTTTATCCTACATCTAAAGAGTCCACAGTGGTGCTCCGCGCTGAGGCTACTGTCGATGAAAAAAAATATGATAAGTCTCTGCGTGTGATCGCTTATGACCATATCCCGACTCAGATACTATTGCCACCTGCAACGGCTAAAATGGTGCGAATTGATTTAAAGAAAGAGGGGTCGCTTATCGGATATGTCAAAGGCGCGGGCGATGAAGTACCTGTTGCCTTGCGTTCAATGGGTTATGAAGTATGGGAGATGAAGAACGAAGAAGTTACAGCCGCTAATCTTAAACGGTTGGATGCGGTCGTGCTTGGCGTAAGGGCAATGAATGTAAACAGTCGTTTTCCATACATGGTCGATGATTTGCTCAACTATGTGAAGGAGGGTGGAACTATGGTCGTGCAATACAACACGAGAGGAGATTTTGAAAAAGGAAAATTTTCACCGTATCCATTTACTGTCTCCCGGAGCAGAGTCACGGACGAGAATTCAGAGGTCAGGATACTGAAACCTGATCATTACCTGCTTAACAAACCAAATAAGATAACAAAGGCGGATTTCGAAGGATGGGTCCAGGAGCGTGGATTGTATTATCCCGATAAATGGGATCCCGCCTTTAACGCCATACTTTCCATGAATGATCAAAATGATAAGCCCCAGGATGGAAGCCTGCTCGAAGCATCTTATGGTCAGGGTCATTATATCTATACCGGACTATCATTTTTCAGGCAACTTCCGGAAGGTGTTCCGGGAGCATACAAGCTTTTTGCAAATCTTGTTTCTTCAGGCAAGACGAAGAAAGCGGTATCTACATCGACGAAGACAAAGGCAAAATGAGACTATTGACAATGATGATAAATAAATTCAAATACTAATCGATTCCCATTTATGTCTGCATGCTTACCACCAACTGCATCCAGGATGTTTCTATCTCCTCCGAAATATCACGATCACATATTCCTGCGCCTTAGCGCGGTTCAAAAAGATCGGCAGCTCAAATCAATTGATCCGCTATGATACCTGTATTTAAATCATGGAGACATTGGTATTGGCTGGTTCTTGGCGTGCTGCTGTTGCAGATCCTGTTGTATTCATGGATCACTAATTCCTTTGCATGAACTATCTGGATTGGACAGTTCTCGGGCTGACTATCGTCTTCATTGTGCTATATGGAGCATGGCGTACCAGGGGTAACAAAACCATTGACGGCTATCTGAAAGGAGGCAACAACCTCAAGTGGTGGATGATTGGAATATCCATCATGGCGACGCAGGCGAGTGCTATCACTTTTCTTTCGACGCCAGGCCAGGCTTACATCGATGGCATGCGATTCCTACAGTTCTATTTTGGTTTGCCCCTTGCTATGGTGATCATTGCCGTGACGATCGTACCGATCTACTATCGCCTAAACGTCTTTACTGCTTATGAATATCTGGAGACGAGGTTTGACCTGAAGACCAGGTTCCTTACGGCGGTACTTTTCCTGATACTGCGTGGTTTATCGGCGGGTATTACTTTGTTTGCCCCTGCGCTTGTTCTGTCTTCGATACTGGGATGGTCTATCACATTGACGACGGCGTTGATCGGCGTCATGGTTATAATTTACGTCGTGTCGGGAGGATCAAGAGCGGTGAGTCTCACGCAGCGGTATCAGATGGCTGTGATCATGGGAGGGATGATCCTGGCGGGCATACTCGCATTTAAGTTGTTACCCGATGACATCTCATTCAGCGATACTGTTTCGGTAGCCGGTGAAATGGGAAAGTTCAATCTTGTGAATTTCGAATTTAATCTTTCAGACCGGTATAACATTTGGTCCGGACTTATTGCCGGCACATTTTTATTCCTTTCGTACTTTGGAACAGATCAGTCACAGGTCGCACGGTATTTAGGAGGAAGCTCGGAAACCGAAAGCAAATTGGGACTGATCTTCAATGGATTGCTCAAGATCCCCATGCAATTCGTCATCCTGTTCATCGGTGTGCTCGTCTATGTGTTTTATTTATTCAACCAGCCGCCAATATTTCATAACCGGGTACTGAAGGAGCAGGCGATGCAAACAGAGCACGCCGTTGTTCTCAGGAAACTGGATGAAAATTACGATGCGCTTTACCGCGATAAAAGAAGATCGGTTGACGAGTTGGTTCAGGCGATCCAGTCCAAAGATGAAGCCTCTATCGGAACCGCGAAAGGGGAGGTAATGAAGTTACAGACTGAAGAAAAATCGCTTCGCGACTCAGTTAAGGCGACCATTGCCAGAGCCATGCCTAAGGCTAAGGCGGAAGACCAGGATTACATATTTCTCAACTTTGTGCTAAACAATTTGCCCCATGGCATAATAGGCCTGCTGCTCGCGGTGATGTTTTCTGCGGCAATGTCATCCATGGCGGGAGAACTGAATGCCTTGACATCAACGACATGTGTAGACATTTATAAGCGATGCCTAAAGAAAGAGGCTTCCCAGAAGCATTATGTAAGAGCGTCGCAATGGTTCACTGTGATGTGGGCGCTGCTGGCAATGGTGTTCGCCATGCTGGCAAGTTTTGCTGAGAACCTCATTCAGTATGTCAACATAGTGGGTTCCTTATTTTATGGCACGATCCTGGGTATTTTCCTCACGGCCTTTTATCTGAAATGGATCCGGGGAACTGCTGTTTTCTGGGCGGCATTAATTGGCGAAGGTGTGGTCCTCTATTGCTATAAGTTTACGGATGTTGCATATTTACTGTATAACATTATCGGTTGTGGTGTAGTAATGTCTTGTGCAATTATCATACAGGCATTCAGAGGAAAGGAACAATCAAAAATCTAATAATCCCATTATGAAAAAATCGCTGACACTCTTCTTATGTTTATTATTCTTACATACAATAACTATGGCTCAATCAGATGAAAAAGAGTTAACGGCGCTGGTGGAAACCATGCGTAAGGCGATGATGGAAGCCGACAAGGCAGTGCTCGAAAAAATAGCTTCGAATGACCTTAGCTATGGCCACTCAAGCGGACTAATTGAAGATAAAGCAACATTCGTAAATTCTATTGTCTCGGGTAAATTCTCATTTGTAAAGATTGATTTCCCGGACGTCACGGTCAAAATTGTGGGCAACACCGGAGTGGTGAGGCACAAGATAGTAGGTGATACAAAAAATGACGGCAAGCCTGCAACTGTTAATATTGGTGTCATGCTGATCTTTCAAAAGGAGCAGGGCCAATGGAAATTGATCGCCCGTCAGGCTTATAAGCTGTAGGTTTCAGATTCTGAATTACCAAACGAACCGGTGAAGTATTACCTGGGTGAAGTTATTTATTACTCCTCATTATCAGCACGATAACGCTTAAGATCTAAAGCTTTACAAAAAATGGTGTAAAGGCTCAATTTCATGAAATTCAAACCACGTTATCCTGTTGGTAATATTTTCGGTTGCTGGTGTGAACTCCTGCATAAAAATTAGCGAACGATATCCATGCTGGAATCAAAAAATAAATTGTAGCCTTCAATGTTGTAGTTGATGAAGAAGTGGACAAAATATCCTTATCTTTTCGGCCGAGAACGTTTGAACAAACATTTGAACCCTTATGGAAGCTATCAAGAACAAGCAATGGTCACAGGAAAACAATGTCGATCTTATCAGGAAGCTGAGAGACGATCTTGTCAAAGATTTCCTGGATGAGCGCTACCTGAAGGAATTCATTTTCGAGAATTTCAATGTCCGAGAGCTGTCGAATATCAAACTTGAGTTCATCAAAAAAGAATTGAAAGAACTATTGCAGACGCCGCTGGACATGGCACATTATGAGCCCATCTTCACACACCTTAAAGAGACGGATTCCGAATCGCTTGGAGATGGACATGATCAACTGTTTTATATAGACATTGAGAAGGTTCTCAAACGCTACATCTTCTAAGCAATTATGAATTATAAATTATGAGGTATGAATTGACGCTTCTCCTGCTACCATCATAATTTCCTGGCTCACAATACTTGGGAGTTAGACCAGATCATCAAAAGATAAGCTCTCTGCATTTTTATCAACCAACGCAACCCAACCCACCGGTCGCGGCAGCCAGCGCACAATAAAGTACTATGAAGTGGTGGCTCGCATTAAACATTTTCAGGGCAGCATTTCAATTTTGCTTCCCTGTTGATTAGATTTGGTTATCAATTAAATCATACAGCTATGTCCAAAGGCCAGGATAAAAAAAAGGAAACCAAAAAGCCCCCGTTAAAAACGTTGAAGGAAAAGAGAGCCGAGAAACAAGCAAAGAAAGCTGACCGCAAGTAAGCTGCCAACGCTATTTCTAAGGTACCTCATCAACGACTTTTCCTGTTCACAACGTGTGACCCAGGAAGAAAAAAACCATCCCGATACAATCGGGATGGTTTTTTTATTGACCTCTTTAAAAAAGAATTATTTTAAAGTCTTGATAAGGTCTTCGTTCATGCGCTGGTAGTCGACGTTGTTGTCCTTCTTGGCACTCTCTATTGATGCATTAGCCGACGCAAGAGCACCTGCTTTATCGCCAAGACCTTTCTGGATCTTTGCTTTTTGATGAAGTATCCAATAAGGACTGTCCATAGCTTCCGCTGCCTTGTTAACCCACTCGAGCGCTTGCTTCAGGTCCTTACCGCTCTCAAGATAATATACTGCCGCCTGGAAATAATTGTAGGGTTCTACTTTGGTGCTGGATTCTATTGAAGCCATCACTTTTGCATCAAAATCTGTGGCAACAGTAAACTTGACGGATGTGTTCTCCCACGCAAGCTGAACCTTTGCGCTTTTGTTGTCATTGGAGAGATCACCAATGTTAAAAGTCAACATTTCGACCTTCTCCGTAAGCTTTTCAGGCTTGACCTTAAAATTGGCAGCGTCATTACTTGCGCTGTATTTAGACATATCACCGCCCATAGCGACATCTTTGTAGATCGATACGGTCCATTCCGTCGCGCCCGGCCATGTCAGGATCAGGTATTCGCCTTTGGGAACGGTCTTGCCTTCAACTTTTACTTCGTCCGAGAACGTGATCTTCGTACCCTGATTGGCGCCTGTCCTCCAAATCTTTCCATAGGGTACAAGTACACCTGCATCTTGTCCAAAGATCTTTCTTCCTTTCGCACGTGGTCTGAAATAATCTATTTTTACATCCGTAAGACCTACGGTTGTAGATACGGATCCGGCCGGACTTGCCGCCGGGATCGTAACTTGCCCATTTGCATAACCGCAATAGGCGAAAGCTGCTAACAGTAATAATTTTTTCATGGTGGTATAAAAATTTAGTTGATTTGATTCAATGAGGTCAAAATTAAGCAAACTATCATATCAGAACGCAGCAGCGGCATGAAGCTACCGGAAAGCTTTTACGAACGGACGAATGTAGTTAAAATAGCCAGGGAACTGCTCGGCAAGGGACTATTTACAAGCGTAAACGGACTATTAACCGGCGGCCTGATCGTTGAAACTGAAGCATATTCCTGGAAGGAGCGGGGAAGTCACGCATACGGCGGACGCAGAACCTCGCGAAATGATATTATGTTCGAAAAAGGAGGATATGCGTACGTCTATCTCTGTTATGGTATGCATCACCTGTTCAATGTTGTCACCAACAGCGCTGACACCGCTGACGCTGTATTGATAAGAGCCCTTGAGCCGATTGAAGGCGCGCAATACATGAAAGAACGGCGCGGCGATTTGAAGAACAAATTTCACCTTACCTCCGGCCCAGGCAAGCTGACCAAAGCAATGGGCATTGACAGAAAGTGGAATGGAAAGTTTTTACTTGATAATGAGATTTGGATTGAGGATGTTGGAAAGAAATTATCAGGCAAGCAGATAAACGCAACGCCGCGCATAGGGATTGACTATGCGGGCGAGGACGCCAAACTGCCCTGGCGATTTACGTGGAATGGAAATTTGTGGGTAAGCAGATAACGATCAACGCCGTGATACGCTGAAAGGAAATGAGTAATAAATTTGAAGACCGGATGCAGAATTCATGAGAGCAATATTAATTCTATGGGTGTCACTTTTTGCGCATGCCCTTTCGGCGCAACATCTCAACAGTAATTCTTTTAACCAGGTAAATTCACCATACGACGAACTCAACCCGGTTGTGAGTCCCGATGGCAAGACGCTTTACGTAACAATTGCCAACCATCCATCAAATGTCGGTGGCAAGAGGGATCAGGGCGATATCTGGATATCGACACTTTCAGCTGACAACATCTGGTCATCGCCAGTTCACGCTGGATCAACATTAAATGACGGGGCATTCAATGCAGTCGCAGGCTTCTCGTCCGATGGAAATCAATTATTCCTGCTAAATCACTACGGCAGTGCTGGTGCGCCTGCACGCACACAGGGCATTTCCATGTCGCAGGCGCGCGGCGATACCTGGTCCAGACCCGAGAACATTGTTATACCCTATTTTCAGAACAAATCTGGTGCACTGACCGGTCATGTCCTTGCGAGCCACTCAGTATTCGTCTTTTCGGCTGACACGTATGGCAGCCGTGGCGTCGAAGACATTTATGTAACATTGGTGGGTACCGATGGCAAATGGACAGAGCCCAAAAATATGGGAAGTATCATCAACACCCAATTCCAGGAGCTTAGTCCTTCGCTCAGCGCAGACGGGAAGACCTTATACTTTGCAAGCAACGGAAGAAAGGGGCAGGGGAGTTTTGACATATACTCTTCCGTGAGACTTGACGATACGTGGATGAACTGGAGCGTTCCGGTGAATATGGGCTCACCTTTTAATACCGAGGGCCGTGAACTGTATTATCGCCCTTATGAGCAGGCTGGTTTTTCACTCTATGCAAGTACCAAGAACAGCGACGGATACGGCGATATAAAAGTTTATTTGTCCGATGAACCTTATAAGCCTGACACCACTGTCATTGCCCAACAACCTCTGCAGGCAGATTCCGGGGTTTCAATACTTGAGGTTCCACGTCCCGCTGCCGACGATAAACAAGTACACATGCATGGCAAAGTAAGCAATGCGAAAACAGGTGAGCCAGTCAACGCCAGCATTTTATTTCAGGCCTCTGCCGGTAATCAGTCGGCAAATGCTTCAGTAACGGAGGGCTATGTGATTAATATTCCGTCAACCAATGATTATGTTGTAAAGATCGAGGCGCCAGGATATATCAGCACCATGGAAAAGCTTGACATTCATACCTATGAAATGAACGACCTGGAGATGAATTTTAAACTTCAGCCGGTAGAGGTTGGTACGACAGTGAACCTGAAAGATGTTCTGTTCGAACAGGGTAAGACAAACCTGCTCGCGCAATCTTATCCAGAACTTGATCTTGTTGTTTCATTCCTTAAATCGAATCCGAATGTAAAAATAGAACTCGCGGGACATACAGATAATCGCGGGATCCCGTCTCAAAATGTAAAACTTTCGCAGGCTCGTGTGGAGAAAGTAAAATCATATCTGGTCACGAAAGGAGTAAGTGCGAAGCGTATTTCAGGGAAAGGTTATGGGGGATCAAAACCGATCGCCAGCAATGATTCAGAAGATACTCGCCAGTTCAACAGACGTGTGGAGTTCACGATCAAGAAACTGTGATCTTAAAAAGCATTCTTTGCCAGGGCCTTCATGACATCATTCTTGTAGTTCCTTCCTATTGGAACGCTATACTTTCCAATCTCTACATCTGTGGCCGAGTATGCATCGATCTTATCAACATTGATAATGAATGATCTGTGTATCCGCAGGAATTGTGGTTTTGGAAGGCTTTCTTCCAGGTAGCTTATCTTTTGCTGCGTGATGACCTCCTTATCCACTGTCAGTACTTTTACATAGTCTTTGATGCTCTCGATGTATAGTACGTCTGCCATTTTCGTTTTCACCATCTTTTTGTCGACCTTGAAATATACGTAGTCGTCGACAGCAGCCTCGGCCCTTGGTGCAGGTGGCTGGGACTGTCCTGGCTGGTGCATCACCTTGGCTACGGCCTTCAGGAATCTTTCAAATGGTATTGGTTTAAGCAGGTAATCAATAACCTCGAGCTCAAATCCATCCAGCGCGTAATCGCGATAAGCTGTCGTGAAGATCACTTTTGGAGGATTTTTTAGCGTCTTGATAAAGTCAAGACCAGAAAGTTTGGGCATCTGAATGTCCAGGAAGATCAGGTCTACCGGGTGCTGCTGGAGGAATGCGAACGCATCTATGGCATTGCGGAATTTGCCGGCAAGCTTGAGCTGCTCGATCTTATCTACGTAAGATTCTACGATCTCAATGGCCAGAGGTTCGTCGTCGACAATGATGCATGTGATCGCCATAATATGATCAGTAAGGTTCCTAAACGTTTATCGTAAGAATCACCAGGAAGGTTTCTTCGCCATTTATGATTTTAAGTTCGTGGCTTCCAGGATAAAGCAGATCAAGCCTTCGCTTTACATTCTGAATGCCGATCCCTTCTTTTTTCGAAGTTCCGTTTTCAGGGTTCTTGTTATTTTCAACTTTCAGCATGGTTAGAGACGGTTGAATGTCCACTGTCAATTTTACCCATGATTGTTGCAGAGCCTCGCTGGCGCCATGCTTGAAGCAATTCTCCACGAAAGGCAGCAATATCAATGGAGCGATTTTTCTGTCACTTGACTCCCCATAAACCCTCAGATCTACATCCAGCTTGTCACCATAGCGCATCTTTTCGATGTCGATATAGTTTCTGATGAATTTTATCTCTTTAGCAAGAGGCACTTCATCGCTTGTACATTCGTAAAGCATATAATTGATGAGCTCCGATAATTTGAGAACCGTTTCAGGGGCACGTTCGGATTTTTTGAGCGTCAGCGCATACAGATTATTGAGTGTATTGAACAGGAAGTGCGGATGTATCTGCGTTTTCAGGAACTTCAGCTCGGCTTGAAGCTTCTCCTGAGAGAGAACCTGCTGCTCCTGCTGATTTACATACCAATATTTGAGCAACTTGATGGCTACTGCAAAGAAGGTGACGGGATATATCGCCACGAACATTTTTACGATTTTGGGAAAATAGAAGAACTCATCCTTCAATCCCATTGGAAAGTATAATGGGTAGTCAAAATTAAAAGCGACGTATCGCTGTGCAATGCCTGCAACAAATGATGCCACGGTAAGCCATACAAAAAAACTCAGATAGTTGCCGGGCAGGAGGAACCGTGGTAGCAGATAATAAAGGGTAAAATAGGTGAACATGATCTTCACGGGCAGATAGATGAACTCCTGCATAAAGGTCTGAGCGTAGTTTTCTTCAAAACTTCCGTAAAGTATAGCATAGAATACCAGGTGAGAGACCCAGAACAGCGTGTGCTGCAATATTCTATTGCCAAATAGCCAGTCGAATTTACGTTTTAACAAAGAGATGTCGTTTGATCCAAGGTCTGAGCGCTTTAACGCAGAGACACACGTGACAAGGTAGCGCAAAGTTTGAAGCAAATTCGAAATTGGATTTGGAATACAGTTTTGGCGTGACTGACTTCAATTTGCGCATGACAAGTTTCATCAGACAATTAACAGAGGCTTTCAGTACCCCCGGGCATGCTATCGGTTGTCGCCGATTGGTGGAGTCCAGAACATACGCGTTATTGACTATTGCAGGAGAGGCAGGAGGGGAGAGATGTTAATTCGCAAGCTAATCTTAAGACTTATGTTGTTTCGAAGATCATTGCTATTGTTTCTGGGGATCGTCATCGCATCGGCCGCCGTTTATTACTGTGTTTCTGAGATTTACTGCTAACAATTTCGTAGTGCCTCACAGCTCTTCAGTAAAGGACCCACCCTAACGATCCTGTATCGCGCTAATTTCGGGCTCCCCAACGATTACAGTCGTAGAACTTGTCTATTGTGTATTTGCCTATTGTGTATTCGCCTATTCTACTCACAGCTCTTCACTAATGGATACATCCTAACGATCCGGTATTACGCTAATTTCGGGCCCCCCAACGATTACAGTCGTAGAACTTGTCTATTGTGTATTTGCCTATTGTGTATTCGCCTATTCTACTCACAGCTCTTCACTAATGGATACATCCTAACGATCCGGTATTACGCTAATTTCGGGCCCCCCAACGATTACAGTCGTAGAACTTGTCCATTGTGTATTTGCCTATTGTGTATTCGCCTATTCTGCTCACAGCTCTTCATTAATGGACACACACTAACGATCCCGTACACGCTAATTTCGGGTCACCCAACGATTTCCTTTACCTGAGGAAATATCTTGCCTTCAGGTAAACCTCTGCTACGGCAAATCAAGGCGTCAGTAGTCAATTCACCTTTTCGGCTATTGGTTAAGTCGCCATAAAAGCATTAATTCCGTCGAAACTTCTAATTGTACATGAGCCTGAGGAAAGAAAAGGCAGCCCGCTTGAAATTGCAAGTACTCGATCAGACCGTGAGGCTGATCGGTAAGAAATCCTTTGACGACCTCTATGTTGACGATATATGTGCGAAGGTGAAAATATCGAAGGTCACCCTTTTTAAATATTTCCCCCAAAAGGAGGACATTTTGCTCTACTACTTCCGGATGTGGTGCATGAGCCGTTGCGTGGAGCTCTCTCAAAAACCTAAGGAAGGCATGGCAGGCATTTACTATCTGTTCGATAAGCTTAGTGAAGAGTGCGAAGACCGGCCTGGCCTGATGCTAAGCCTTATCGGATATCTTTCTGACATGAGGCGATCGCCGAAGCCGTTTCCCATTAAAATGGAGGAGAAGAAATTACATTTCCCCGACTTAACAAACATCACAACGGTGGAAATACTGTCTCTTGATCAGATGATCGAAAAATTTTCGCTGGAGGCGATCTTCAAAAAGGAGATCACGCGATCTATCAATACGCGGGATATCACTAATCTGCTTCTTTCAATCTTCCTCGGCGGGATCGTGGTTGGGCACACAAATCATTTAAGTCCACTCAAAATTTTTTTTCGCCGGAACATTGACCTTATGCTCAGAGGGGTCCAATAAAAAGTCATTTCTACACTTCCGGCGATAGTTAGTTTCTTACCCGCATCGTTTTAGTACGGCTGGTATGGCGGTCCTTTTTGCGATCGTACCAGCGATGGTGGTACTTTGGTTTCACTACTTTAACAGTTGTACCCGTTTTTGGGCTACAGGAGGGCAATAAAAAGAGGAGGAGCAGAAGGAATAAAAAAACTCTTCTCATGACAGGATGGGCTAAAAATAGCACTTTTTGCTATATTGGTTGGATAAGTTTTTTGAAGAAACGATTCTTTACTATTTGTCGTATAATTACCTTCAAGAATCCCCCTTTAATTGTATGAAAAGCCTGCTGTTGAGCTTCTGTGTGTTGTTCCTGGTTTTTACACTTACAAATGCCCAGGATTACAAGGAATTTGATGAAGGCGTTGCCAAGTTCAGGTCCAAGGATTACAATGCGGTCGTTGACCTGTTTACCACTTTTTTGGCCACTCCGTCACATAACAAGCGGTTCGATGAAGACCTCTATTTCTATCGTGGGCAATCCTATTACCATCTCGGTGATTACAACAAGGCACTGGACGATTTTAACAAGGCCCTAACGCTTGAACATTATAACCGTGGCACTATCTATTGGTACCAGGCACGCTGCTACGACAAGCTTGGAAAGGTATCGGAAGCGGAGGCAAGCTATGCCGAAGCTGTTGCGGCAGCAGAAAAAAATAAAAAGGTTTCTGCTCAGATACTGGCGGACAGGGCACAATACCACGCAAGGCATGGAAACAAATCAGCCGCTGACAAGGATCTTGCGGCCGCTAAGAATTTGGATCCCGGTAGCAAGGAAATTTCCGGAAAGCAGGTTACAAGCGCGCCGGCAACCGTACCCAATCGTACTGCTTCCGAAGATAAAAAAACTGTGATCGTCAAGAACAACCCTAACACAACACAACGGTCTGAATCTGAACGGGCAAATGCCCAGCAGGCTGCGCCACGGTCCCAGGCAAACACTGAGCTGCTGACTGCCATTGCGGCAACTTATAAGGGCGAGAAACGATATGCTCTGGTTATAGGCAACAGCTCGTATGGCAAGGAGATAGGCACGTTAAGGAATCCATTAAATGACGCCACAGATGTGGCTACTGAGCTGCGTAAGTCGGACTTTGAGGTACAGTTGGTAACAAACGCTACCTACGTTCAGATGCGGGAGGCTATGCGTAAATTTCAGGAGAAGCTTACGGCAGGACCACGTGATCAAACGGTCGGCCTATTCTATTATGCGGGCCATGGTCTGGCATACCAGGACGAGAACTATCTCGTCCCTATCGATGCTGATGTTAAGTTCGAGGATGACATTACAAGGATGTGTTTCCCTGTTCAGAAAATGGTACTGGGTAACATGGAAAGGACCAATTCGAGGATGAATATTGTTATACTCGACGCTTGCCGGAATAACCCCTTTCCGGCAACGAACCGATCAATTTCCGGTGGACTTGGCGAGATGAAGAAAGCGCGCGGTTCATTCATAGCGTATGCTACGTCACCAGGGTCGGTTGCTTCAGATGGATCGGGAAGGAACGGGCTTTATACCCAGGAATTGATCAAGGCATTGCGTAGGCCAGGTCTTACGATCGAGCAGGTCTTTAAAGAAGTAAGGATGAATGTGCTGAGGATGTCGGGGGATAAGCAATTTACCTGGGACAGCTCGAATATCATCGGTGAATTTTATTTCAAGTTCCAATAAACGTTAACCTCAACCTTTGCGTATTGAGAAGATCTTTAAACATAAACTGTCTATGAGGAAATTAATTTGTCTGGCTGGCTTGATCACACTGTTCACACATACACTATTTGCGCAGGATGAGGGCGTGATAACAAAAAGATCGAGGATCGAAAGAGATAAAGGGATATTTGTTGCGATAGGTCCATCTTTTACGCTTGGTAAAAATATTGGCGACTACAGTACAGGGTTTAACATCGAAGCAGGTTTTCAAAAAAGAATGAACCGGGTATTTTCTGTGGGGCCTTCGTTGTCGTACGTGAAATTTAAATACGACGCAGAGATAACAAAGAAAGATTACAAATATGGATTTGTGGGTGGACCTTATTACGACGACAATGACAACCCATATTATCAGGCCCTGTTTTTTGATTTCAAAGGCGGCGATATTAGCCTCCTGTCGCTTGCAGCTAACCTCAAGCTTAACGTCATCCCTATTAAAGACAACTCTAAATTCTCGTTTTATGGTTTTGCAAAACCCTTTGTGTCTTATTCTACAAGGACGGCTGTAACAGGTAATGCGCTAATCAGGGAGAACGTCGGAGATCCCAATGTATCATCGGATTGGTATGACGCCGATCAGTTTGCCTGGAGTCCGGGCAGCACTTATGTGAAAAACACGTATGACATTGACGTGTCAAAAGACCTTAAAGAGGAATCAAAAGTTACTGGCGGCATCTTTGTCGGACCTGGCATCGAGTTTGCACCTGCAAAGGTTATCTCAGGATTCTTTCAGGTCGCTATCGGATACACATTTCCGATCTCCTATGTAAGTACGGAAAAATATTATGTGGAAGGATCTGAAAACAGCCTCCCAAATTTCATCACGACAGGTGATATTGAAAAATATCCCATGCTAAAGAAGGGCTTTCCTTCAGTGAGTTTTCAGTTTGGTGCCTCGTATAATTTTTGATTTAAACAATTGTCGGACCGGTGTATGACCTTAAGATCTTGCATATTGGTTTTCTCATTTAGCCTCGCCAGCCTTGGTGTTTCTGCCCAGTTCAAATTGTATGAAAAGGGTCATGACTTGTATACGGCCGGTAAGTATGAGGATGCAATTGCTAATTTCTCGGAGTATCTGACTAAGCCCACCCGGGACAAAGCACTCGATGTAGAGGTGTTTTACCTGCGCGCTCTTTCATACTATAAGTCCAATAATTTCAAAAAAGCTATAGGAGATTTTCAGGAGACAATTTTGCTGGATCACAAGAACAAGGGGAATATCTATTGGTTCCTCGCTAAATGTCATGAAAAAAATAATAGCCTTGAGGAGTGTGTGAACGCTTATAATTATGCGCTGAGGGAGTTGAATGCGAATAAGGCAAGCAAAGAGAAGCTTTTGTTCGAAAGGAGCCAGATACATACGAAGATGAATAATCTTCCTATGGCATATCTGGATCTCAAGACGCTTGTGGCCATGCAGCCCACTAACACAGATGCAAAACGTGAGCTTGAAAAACTGGAGAACCAAGGTATCAAGCCTCCGGCTAACGGTACGACTACTGTTCTGGCTTCAGCGACGGCCCCTGCTGGCACTACACCCGCAAACACGACGCCGCCGAATACAAGAAATACCGGACCTGATAAGAAAAAAGATGAGCGCGTTGCAAAAAATATTGAGCCTTTAAAGAAGGAGGATAAAGCTGCCGTCAGACCTGATGACAAAGACGACAGGTGCGAATACCCAGCCCGTTGTAACTGCGCCGGTAACCGCCACGCCGACGCTTGCCGAGTTTTACAAGGACGAGAAGCGCTATGCGCTGGTGATCGGCAATGCAAACTACCCCAGGGAGGTTGGTTCATTGAAGAACCCTGTGAACGATGCGACAGACTTTGCCAAAGAACTCCAGGCCTCAAACTTTGACGTGCAACTGCTGACCAATGCTACTTATGGCCAAATGCGCGCCGCCATGCTGAAGTTTAAAGAAAAGGTCGACGCTGGCGAAAAGGATCAAACCGTTTCACTTTTCTATTACGCGGGGCATGGCCTTCAGCGCGACGACGAGAACTATCTGGTGCCGATCGACGCCACGATCGAGTATGAAGATGACATCGCGCGTTATTGTTTTCCTGTGCAACGCATGGTGCTTTCCAACATGGAGAGGTCTAAGTCAAGAATGAATATCGTCATACTTGATGCATGCCGGAACAATCCGTTTCCCGCTCTTAATCGTTCGATGGGAGAATCCGGACTGGGTGAGATGAGGCGGGCAATGGGGTCATTCATAGCTTACGCCACAGCACCTGGTTCCGTTGCCAGTGATGGTGTTGGCCGCAATGGACTTTACACGCAGGAACTTTGTAAGGCATTGCGAAAACCGGGACTTACGATCGAGCAGGTCTTCAAGGAAGTGCGCGTCAATGTGCTGCGGTTGTCGGGCAACAAACAGAATACATGGGATAGCTCTAATATCATTGGTGAGTTCTATTTCAAATTCCAGTAAGAAATTTTACCGCAATGGCACAAAGGCGCAAAGTTAAACTGCAACATTGTAAGTAATCCGGCTTCGCGGATAGCTTGCCATTCTACAACAATCCTCTCTTTGCTGTAAATTCATTCTGTGTATTTTCTTCGTGCCTTTGCGCCTTTGCGGTGAAAAGGCATTCGTAATCTATGCGAAAAATTGTTACCTTCGGACCCATGAAGACTTATGAAACACTATCGCAGGCGATCCAGGCACTAAAGGGGCAGGGGTACACCAATGATTTCAACCTTCATCCTGAGTGGATCGAGTGTCTTGGATTGAGCGTGACTTTAACACCTGACGCGTTCCATGTAGATGAGGTGCACAGGTTTGAGGGGATGACCAATCCGGATGACAGCGCGGTCCTATATGTCATATCATCCAAGAATGGACTAAGGGGTCTGCTTGTTGACGCTTATGGCGTTTATGCCGAATCGGTAAGTCCGCAGATGCTGAATAAACTGAAGATCGACGACAAAACCCTTCACTAAGCAAATTTTAGAGACAAATTTTGGAGAAAACCGAGGTAAGTCTATCTTTGCGTTCCCTTAAAAGGGGACCCTTATTAGAAGACTTTTTTGAGGGATATTGGTCCGGTAGTTCAGCTGGTTAGAATGTCCCGACTTTGGTCGGGAAGGTCGCGGTTCGAGTCGGTTGAGTAAATAGTTAGTTAGCGGTAAGGAAGTCTAAAATATTGGTCCGGTAGTTCAGCTGGTTAGAATGCCTGCCTGTCACGCAGGAGGTCGCGGGTTCGAGTCCCGTCCGGACCGCTTTGCATCCACGTCGGGTGCAAAACCAAATCCCCTGTAATTTCTTATGAATCAGAAACTTACAGGGGATTTTCTATTTATAGAATTGTCTATAACGCCTTTTCTGATAATAAAAACATCTCCTCCAACCAATTCGCTGTTAAAGATCTCCACTCATTGCCTGCTATTTGTAAATTGTTCGTATGGACAAACAACAAGTGAACGTCGTCGACTGGATAGGCTACCGAATTTACATGTGGTTAAGAAAGAAATGGAAAAGCCAAAATCAATTGTGACTTAACTCAGCGAGACTTGCTATAGAGTTTATTGTTCAACTACTTCTCAATCAAAGCCGCTTGTTTGAGAAGATATATCACCATCTGTCAGAAGATAACTACACGAGTTTGTTTACCGCACAGATAGCTATCGGGCGCTAAGACGCAAAGGATTCCTTGCATTTACTTTGTGCCCTTGCGCCTTCTATATAACTCTGTAATCTCGTCGGTTTTTCCTAAAACAAGCCTGCATCTAAACCTCGAGGCCTGATGCATTAATTTCCAGTCTTTGGGTTAGCGACCTAATTTTATCGTAGATGTCGATGAAATTGATTTAGCTAATTTTTCCGCTGAATGAGTAGAGAATGTTTGAACCTACGCCCAGGTAAAATTAAGGCGCGGTCCCAAAGACGCGGCCCTACGGCCGAGGAGTCAAGCACCCGGATAAGTGGTGAACCGTCCTATAAATTGAAGCTTTTGGAAAGTAAGAACTCTGACTCACAATGTTATTAAAGTTATTAACACCATGATATGAGACCCTTATTGGGATACTTTGCGGTGAAGATGCAATTAGTTCACATGCATAAAACAGGTATAATATTTGTGTTCGAGAATAAAACGCATAATATTATGTTCAAACCTATAACATCTGAAATAACAATTAAAACCGGAATGATTCTCCAGGAAATTGCTTCCGGTCGTGAATTCGAAGTGGGGTTCAAGTTAAACGATGGCTCCGATCAGTGGCATATAAAAGAAGCGGATCAAAGTGGAGCGAAAGATCTTATTGTTGATAGACAAACTATTGCCATGAAGTACTTCGCTGAGGTGGAGTAGTATCAATGCGACTAACCCGTAAACATAGCCGTTCCGTCAGAGTCCCCGAGACGGAGACTCCTGCGGAGAATGAAAGGTTGCCTAGTCCATCTTTTGTCCTCTTTCTTCCTCATAATACTTCTTCAATCCCATCTTTTCCAGCAATTGCCAGAAACGTTCATCGTTAAAGAATAACACGTTCAGCGGATAAAGCAGGCAGAACATGATACTGCCAGCCCGTTTCTCGTAACAGCAATGGAGATGATAAATAGCTTTATCCATTTCTCCCATCGCCGCATAACCGTTACTTAATTCACTGTCTAGATCAGATTTTCAGATCGTCTTCGGCACGCCGGTGTAACTGGTCAAGATAAAATTGAGCGTCTTCCTTCCTTCCAAGAAGACCCAGCGCAATGGCGTAGCCGCTAACACCTTTCCCGGGCTGATTCACAGCCAAACGGATCTGTTCCCAGTACTACAAGGGATTTTTGAAGGTCACCCTTGGCCTGGTATACAAAAGCCAGTCGCTCCAATGGGGTTCTCCAGGCAGGATCCATTTCACTTGTTTTCAAAAGCTGCCTCTCTGCTTCGTCAAGCCGTTGTGCATACAGCAATGCTTCCCCCAATTGGTTATTCTTCATGAGCGAAAGCGGATCAGAGCGGAGGGCTAGTTCTGCTTCGGCCACCATACGTTTTTTGTCATTGATGATGGTATAGTATTGGGAAGCCACATAGTGTGCTTCAGAAGAATTGGGTGCGATCAATAACGCCTTGTTGATATTTTTGTGCGCATCGTCAAACTGAAACTCAAAATATAATTGCATCATCGCCATGGACAGGTAGGCTTGGGGCAATTGACTGTTTAGCCGGATCGCATTTTGTGAAACTGTTCTCACCTTTTCAATCACGCTAGCAGAATTTACGTTGCCGGTTGCCGCTAAAGCAGCATAGCTGGAAGCAAGCATGGCATGAGCGTTAGCACAGTACGTGTCCAAGGTAAGGGCCTTCTCAAAAAATTGAATAGCTTTGTGATATTCCGGCGGCGTGCCTTTATTAAAAGAAAATAATCCTTTTAGGTAAAGCTCGTAAGCCGCTACATTTTGAGAAGGTTCTGTTGATTCAGTAGTTTTGCTAACCAGTTGTTCCCGCAGTCCGGTTGGCAATGATCCCGGCAATCTCATCCTGTAGTTCAAAAATATCATTGAGATTCCTGTCAAATGTTTCTGACCAAAGTTGATAGCCGTCCGCTGTACAAACCAACTCAGCATTGATACGGACCCGGTTGCCGGATTTTCGTACGCTTCCTGCCAGCACCTTGCTCACGTTAAGTGCCTTGCCGATATCACGGACATCCTGGTTTTTACCTTTAAAACTAAAAGCAGATGTACGGCAAGTAAGTTGCAGGCCATCAATTTTGGCAAGTGAATTTATAAGTTCCTCGGCAATACCATCGCTGAAATATTCATTGTTGGGATCATTGCTCATGTTCACGAACGGTAAAACAGCAAGCTTGTTGTTTACTTCGGCTGCCTTCACTTTCACATCGATCCGCTGGGGTACGGTCGAGCCCTTCATTGATGATCGCGAAAATCTCTACGGGTCTCAAAACATTTTTTAATTCAAACAATCCCATCGAAATGCGTATTGACCTGCGGTTGATTTTTTATTTCATCAAATACTTTATCGGAAATAAAGACCGATCCGGCCACGGCAGACGATTCTATCCGCGAAGCTATGTTCACGCCGTCTCCATATACACCGCTGTCATCAATGCTGATGTCGCCAATATGAATACCGATTCGCAATGGCACCTGTGGCTCTTTGCGAAACGACAACTGCATTTCCATGCTGCATTCACGGCATGAATGGCACTGGAGAAAATGCTAAGGGTACCATCACCATAATATTGAATGATCTTACCACTGTGATCTAGCCATTGTTTTTTCAAATACTTCTCTATGCCGGAGTCGTCGCTGAATCGCTGCCTGCTCATTTTTTTGCATGAGAGCAGTGTATCCCTCCATATCGGTAAACATGATAGCGGCTAATTGTCGGGTGGCGTCCATGACAGTTTATTAAAGTTACCGAGTCAATTGGTTAAGATTATTTTTTACAAACTGTTGCATAAACTGAGTAAAATCAGCCAGGGCAAAATGCTCTTTTATTTTTCCATTTTCGATACCGTCAATTGATATTCCCACAAGTTGAATAGCATTGCCTGATGCAGCCATTCCCATAAAATCTGCCGCGTGTGTACCCAGAGCAAGTCCAATGTGTAACGACCCTGTTGCCTTCAGCAAATTGCTCCTTGACAGTTAACTTTAGGTTGGGACATGCAGCCAAAAAAGCTCTTGTCAAAATTTAACCATTTTTCCCTGTCAAGGCCGCCACCCATTGTGTGGTTTACAAGGTCATTGGCGATAAAATCATTGAAATGATTTGTCTAGATCTTTGTTGTTGTAACTCTCGTAAAAATTACGGGCAACCAGTTTGATTTGTGATTGATTCATATTCTATAAAAGTATTATTTCTTCGCAAGACGTTTTTTTCTTTTGCCAGTGCTGTCTTTGAATTTATCAAACTTTGAAACAGATCTGGCCGTGTCCGATTTGAAAGGGAAGTAATCCAACACATCATATTTCCATATGTTGGTAGGAAATATCACCACGAGATTGGCGGTTTTTTCTCCTATATTTTTAAATGCATGCGGAACACCTGCCGGAATATTAACGATATAGGGAGCCTTTATGGTAAACAGCGTGTCGCCTAAAGCATAGAGTATATCACCCTCCAGCAAAACATGCGATTCCTCTCCTTCATGCGAATGCATTGGTGGTGCACCGTTGGGAAATGTTTCTGTTATACCTATTGTCAGATTCTCATAACCATTTCGCTGTCCTTCCATTACGTGCACATATTCTCCAGGTCCGGGATTGATGACAGGCAGCTGCTCAACCTTAGCAATGTAGTCGGAATAATATTTCATTTCCGGAGCTTTAAAAGGCCCGGGCACGGTTCGCCTTTCCAATACTTTTAGCTGATGATGTTGTGCATTTAATGCCCTGATGATTGAATCCGGAATAATTTCATTCTCTTTAACCAGGTTACGTATTGAAAATTTTCTTTGGTTGGTCATTGACTGCGTCTAAATTATGTCCGCCTTTTTTTGAGCAGGAGTTGAGGAGTATCCCACCAATCAGTAATTAGTAATGATGTATTTTCATGCGGTTCATTTCTTTTTTTAATTCGTTAATGAATTATGCATCGGAAATATAGAAGGTGGAGCAGGTGTACCTCCTACTTTTAGTACAGGTAGCATCACTGCACCAAAAGCATTAAAGTGTGCTTCACTTTCCCAGATATCGCATACAAACATCCCTTGCCATTCGGAGCTGCTACATGAATAACAGCCCGGATAGCTGCTTTACGCAAGGGCTCCGTTTCTGTAAGAATATTGTTGTACTGTTCCACAGTTAAATGTGGAAAGTTGAAATTGACGACGATCTTGTTCATGTTTTTAAATTTAAATGAGATATTAATTTTTACCTGCCATCATGGCTTCCATATCTTCAGCAGTCGGACCATATATCTGAGGATTCCTTACGCCCATCTGCCTGTAGTACGTACTTAACTGGCCGCGATGATGAATGATGTCAAACATCATCATCCAAAACATATCTACTCATGGGATAAGCAAATAATTTGTTGCCATCCAGGTAAAATTCAACAATTTTTTCATTCCAGGTTGTATCATCCGTAGCCTGTAATTTTTCTACGAGCAGCGTAGCATATTTTTCAAAATAAGTGGCAGCGTCTTCAATGCTATCGTAGGTTTTGCCGGTTTTCTCAGCTGCAATAAAACTATCTGTTGCCTTGCAGATTGATTCCGCATGTGGAAGCATGTGTCCGATAATTTCTGCTGCCGACCTTGCTTTTTGCATCACACTTGTACGATAATTTTGACATATCTTTTGGCAATGCTCTTACTGCACCGGCAGTTTTTTTCATTTCAGCTCTGCCATGTTTGTATAAAAAATTCTTTGTTTGTCATTGCTTAAATTTTTGAATTAGTAAATTAAGGAGGTAAGAAATTACCTATTGGAGCTTATACATCCACTTGCATTGATATGATGATGGGGTCTAGTACAGTATGCCTGTTTCTCGCATCCTGGTTCTTAGGATCGTTTATGATAGTTGCCAACTTTTGCATATCGTTTACTTCCATCACCAAAATCACCGATTTTGGATCATCGGCATCCTGGAAAGTTTTGAAACCTGATATCGCAGGGGCAAATAATGATGATCTTTCCTGATGTCCTTTCAGCCAGGCGTCGAAATCGCCAACTTTGTGTCGAACTATGATTGTTGCCATTTTATTTTTTTGTTTGATTCAATTTGAAGACAGTCTTTCTGAATAAATTTTCGTGATTAATTCACTATGCACTATTGTTTTACTTAACCTGTTTGTAAAACTCGATAGTTGGCGGGCCTTCAACACCGGCACTGGTCATCAATTTTTTCTTTGCTTCAGAACTTATAGCTGCTTTTGCCTTGGCCATATCTGTAACTGCAAATACGATATGAACAATGTTTGGATCATCAATGCCACGGGCCAGCACCCTGTCCACCATTCCTTGACTTGCCCTTGTTGCTTTTCCCTCTCCGTCATAGACTTTAAGCCATGCATCAAAGTCTTTTACTTTGTGAGTGACCATTACTCTGTCTTTTGTATCAATTTTTGAGTCATCATTTCTTATGACATCGTAGTAGAAGAATTCCGGTGCACTGTAACCCCTGCCTTTTGCATGGTTTCTTTGAGGTCGGGCAGCACGGTAAAATCTTTTGCTTTTTTTACATCCGCGATTTTTTCCACTATTAAAACCTGGTTCGGGTTGTCAATTCCTCTCAGCAGATCCAGGTCTGTTAGGCCATACTCTTTCCTGACTGAACCGTGGGCATCGAATGCAGGCTTCCATTTTTCATAATCAGCAACCGTATGCTTGATCAGTATGACTTTAAAAGGAGCTAGTAATGCTCGGTAGGATGTCGGATTTGGTTGTGTTTTCACTGTGGTTTGATTATTAATGTTGATGAAAGAGAAAAGCATAGCACTGGTGCATAATAAGCCAACACTGGTTTTAAAAGAGGATTGTTCTTTTTCATAGTTGTTTGGTTTTAATTTTAGATAATGGATTATTGTTTGCAGTGACATCAAATGATGACTGACTGCCTATAAACTTAGCACGTATCAATGTTGAATTGACTTGGGATCAGGACGAACAGGGTGTAAAACTGTCCGAATGAGGATTTTGCTTATCGGGGATCTGAGGGGTGGAAAAGAAAAACTGATTAAAAGTGTCCGAACGGGGATCTTATTTACCGGAAGATGAACTTCGAAACCGTTCCGTCAGAGTCCCCGAGACGGGAGACCCTGCGGGGAGTAAGCGTCGTCGCAGTGTTTCCCGCCTCGGGGACGCTGCATTTTGATACCACTCAGGCTACTTTTTCCAGTTTAAAATCAAAGAAGACACGGGTGCCATTTTTAATTTCCTCTTTCATGGAACCATTCAATTGGCGTGTGAGCAGCGATATCAATTGTCCGCCGAAACCAGTGCCATGCGTTACACCGGATTTACCGACGCCATTGTCGGAAACTTCAAGATGTAAAATGCCGCCTGTTTGTTTTTCAAGTTTTATCCGCACTGATCCATTTTGGTTATTGGGGAAAGCGTATTTAAGTGTATTGGTTAATAGCTCGTTTACAATTAAGCCCGAGCGGAACAGCCGTATCAATATCTACATTTAATTTTTCCATGGCAAATTCAATGTTCACCCGGCCTTCGGCGCCAAAGGAATCCAGTATGCTCTCACTCAGGTTTACGAAATAATCTTTCATTTCAATGGCCCCAAGGTTTTCGCCCTGGTATAATTTCTGGTGGACGATGCCGATGGAATGTACCCTGTTTTGTCCTTCAACTGCATAGCTTCTTTGGTGTTGGGGTCATCGATCTGAGCACTTTGCAGGGCCAGTAAACTGCTTACTACTTCGAGGTTATTTTTTACACGATGGTGAATTTCTTTTAACAGCAACTCATTCTCCGCATTTTTGGCTGCCAGTAGTTTATTGCTTTTGCTGCGGTTTCTAAGACTGCGATACCCAAATACCAGAAAGCCTGCCAGCAACACTGCTACACCTGTACTCAACCATTGTACTTTTTTTTGTTGCGAAATTTGATTTTGCTGTGCCGCTATGGTGGCTTCCTTTTTTTCTGTCTGGTATTGGGTCAGGAGTCTTGACATAGCCGTATCACTTTGAACAGATGCCACACGATCTCTCATCAGCCGGGCTTTTTTCTGATAGGCCAACGCCAGTTGATAATTGCCGAGTTTTTCGTAGATAGTGCTTACATGTTCATAGTTTTCTGTAAGATTAGTCACGTTTCCATCCCTTTCCTGCAGCCGGACGGTTTCAAGCTGATATCCCAACGCATCGTTATAATTTCCCATCAGCATATTCACTTCGCCCAGGTTGGCAATGGCAAACGGCAATGGCATTGACATAATTGATTTTTTTGGCCGTTGCCAGCGCATTATTATAATCTGCCAGTGCCTCCGGGTATCGTTCCAGGCGTTTCAATGCAGTTGCCCCGGCCAACGGTAGAATGAATTATGGAACACAGGATCAAAACTTAAGCGATCGACCTGTTTCAACTGCTTTGTGATAGTATTCCAGAGACTGCCTGTTACTATCCATGGCGATGTAAACGTTGCCCATGTTAAACCATGCATAAACCATTTCGTTTACGAAGTTATTTTTTTCACACATTTCTATTGATTTCCTGCCGTAGTCCATTGCTTCCGTCCATTCTTCCCTGACGGGTCAGGCCATCGGATATTCGTTCATATGCAACAGCAATACCTTCTTTATCGTTGATCTGCTCCATTAAACGCAATGCACTTAAGATCAGCTTCCATTGCCTTTTCTTTTTCGCCGCTTCTTTTAAGCACCCATGCCAATTTAAAAGCAGCATTAGCCTGACCGCTTTTATTATTTACCGCCTGGTATCCGGCAATTGCTTTGTTTAGAAACAATTTTCGCCGAATCAAATTGCAACAGAAAGGAATGCATCTGTCCTGCCATTTCATAAAACATGGGTTGCCAATGCTTATCGTTTATTTTTTCAGCCAGTTGAACACCCTGTTTTGCATATGTCAATGCTGTATTCAAATTTTAGTAAAAGCCACATTCACCAACTCAGTGAGGAGTTTCAGTTTTACGGTATCTGTTTTTTCAGCCGCAAGCCGCTGCTCAAGATTATCGTAAGGGCTTTTTTGTCCGTAAACAAATTGTGAAAAAATAAAAAGAAGAAAGCAGATTTTTTTCATGTTACAGTATATTGACTGTTTCTGTGTTTCGCTATTACAGTGTTTGAATACGTTGCAGCAACTGTTCCTTCAATCCTGCACTCAGTGGTATTGCTTTTTGAGCAATGATCACATAACCTTCTGCCACTTCATCTATTTGTGCAAGGTTGATGATATAGGAACGGTGTGTGCGGAGAAAAATGCGTCCGGGCAATTTCTCTTCAATTGTTTTAAGGGTGATGCAAAGCAGGTATTCTTTGTTCCTGGTAAAAATGCGGCAATAGTTGCGATCTGCTTCGATGTACAATATTTCAGCGACAATAATTTTTATCATTTTTTCCTTGTGCCGTGACAAATATGCGGTCGCTTAAAATAAAAGGCCGTTCATCGTCTGGTCTTTGTCTTCTGCTGCCTGAGGGCCGGTTTCATTTTCCGCCATGCGGCTGATGGTAAGTTCTATGGCCCGTTGAAGATCCAGTTGTTTATATGGTTTTGAAATAAACGCATAAGGCTTTGATACTTTGGCCCGGTTAAAAGTGGCTTCGTCAGAATTCGCCGTAAGATAGATGATGGGAATATCCGCCAGTTTCTGCATTTGCAGCGCCGTTTCTATTCCATCGAGTTTGCCTTTGAGATTGATGTCGAGCAATACGATATCGGGTTTATTTTCTTCCACATGAATGATCGCTTCTTCTCCACGGGGCAATATGCCTGTTACTTCGTAACCAAGGCTGGTGAGTTGCATGGAAATTTTCGCACCGATAATCATTTCGTCTTCTACCACCAGGATTTTAATCAGCGTATCCATCAATGCGGTTATTATGCTTAAAGTAAATTGAAATAGTTGTACCATCGTTGGGCATCAACCGGGGCGTCAGTGTGATTGGCCTTACCCAGCTAATTTACCAATTCTGATCAGATCACAAAAGCCAAACACTGCGCTTTCGAATGCTTATTTTGTTAATTAGCTTTGACGAGATGAATTTTGCTTGTCACCGAAGTTATAGTAAGCCATTTTACATTTATGTGTCCACCTAATGCCGACAAATAGCCTTGAACTGGAGTTAAGAAAAATACTCCCGGAGCATCGTATTAAGACCCGCTATATTGATCTGGTTTCCTATGCCTCTGACGCCGGTTTTTACTATTTACTTCCCAGGGCTATAGTTCAGCCAAACAGTGAAAGTGAGATCATATCTTTGTTTGATTTTTCGCACCTTCATCAGATACCACTGGTCTTTAGAACCGGAGGCACCAGCCTCTCGGGACAATCCATCACCGACGGCTTACTGGTCGACTTAAGCCAGTTTTGGAATAAAGTTGTGGTAGAAGATGCCGGCAATGGCGTACGTGTCCAACCCGGTGTAACCGGTCAAATGGTCAACCTTCATTTAAAAAAGTACAAAAGAAAAGATCGGCCCTGACCCTTCCAGCATCAGTGCAGCTATGATGGGAGGGATACTGAGCAACAACGCTAGCGGTATGTGTTGCGGCGTGGCTTTGAATTCTTATCATACAACGAAATTTATAAAGTTTATCCTGCCCGATGGCAAAACATTCACCACAGAAAACGGGAATGACTACATCCGTTTTAAAAATGAGTGTGCCGATCTATGGGGCGTGTTGGTGGCAAATAAGGTCCGCATAGAATCTAACAAAGCCCTATACGATAAGATCAGAAATAAATATAAGACGAAGAATACGGTAGGTTATTCATTGAACGCCTTCATCGATCATGACCATCCGCTTGATATTTTGGCGCACTTACTGATAGGTGCGGAAGGAACCCTGGCGTTCATTGCAGAAGCAGTATTGGAAACTGTTCCTGACTACCCTTATAAGTCAACGGCGTTACTTTATTTTCCAGATATCTTTTCAGCATGCCAGGCGATCATACCACTGACAAAAGCCGGCGCCTTAATGGTCGAGCTGATGGATCGCGCATCCCTGAGATCTGTCGAGAATATGGTCGGCATGCCAGCGATCGTTAAAGAGCTTCCACCCTCAGCGGCCGCATTACTTATTGAGTTCCAGGAAAATACTTATGAGGAACTCGACTTGAAAGTGAATGCATTTCTGCAGTCCGTTTCAATGCTCTCCTTACTCAATGTACCGTTGTTTACGTCGGAACCTGTCGAACAGGATTTTCTATGGAAAGTAAGAAAAGGATTGTTTCCTGCTGTCGGAGCTGTACGTGCAAGCGGCACGACAGTGATCCTGGAGGATCTTGCGTTTCCGGTTCCGATGTTAGGGAATGCAATACTAGACTTGCAGGAGTTGTTCTCGAAGTATCATTATTCCAATGCTATCATCTTTGGTCATGCGAAAGAGGGTAATATACATTTTGTGGTAACACAATCATTTGACAGCGCTTCGGAGATAAAGCGGTATGATTTGTTCATGCGTGAGGTTGTGTCACTCGTAGTTGACAAATATGATGGAAGCTTAAAAGCAGAGCATGGCACGGGTCGCAACATGGCACCATTCGTTGAAACGGAATGGGGTGGGGATGCTTATGAGATCATGAAGGCCATCAAGAAGGCCATAGATCCGAAAGGGCTCTTAAATCCCGGGGTAATTATCAACGATGACCCTGAAGGTCATTTAAAAGACCTGAAGGAGTTGCCGCCGGTAGAAGCCGAGGTGGATAAATGTATTGAATGTGGTTATTGTGAACATAAATGTCCTAGTCGGAATTTGACGACGACCCCCAGACGGCGCATTGTTATTCGAAGGGTATTGAAGAAGCTGCATCGGGCGGGTGATCAGAAAAGGTATAAGCTGCTACTCGATCAATATCAATATGACGGCCTCGACACATGTGCTGTTGATGGTCTGTGCGCGACGGCTTGCCCTGTGGATATTAACACTGGTGATCTTGTAAAACATCTGAGGAGAGAGAACCATTCGTCATTTCAAAACAGTGTGGCCTTAGTCGTTGCCAGGAATTTTGGACTTGTAGAAATGTGCGTCCGCGTTGCATTGAGGTTGGGATTCGGCATCAACAAGGTTTTTGGAAACAAGACAATGCTCAGGCTCACTAAAGCCGGAAAAAGGATATTCCAAGCTTTTCCTTTGTGGACGAATGAATTGAGTTACCCGCCGGGCAGTTCTTCAACCACACGCGCTAGCGAAGCCACAAAACTCAGTCCATCAGGCTCCATCATCTATTTTCCGACATGTATTTCAAGGATGTTGGGATCTTATCATGGAAAGGAGAAGACGATCATGGAAACTTTTCTAAGTGTGTCCTCTAAATTTGGAATTGAGGCTCGCATAATGGGACCATTAAGAGGCAGTTGTTGTAGTCAAATCTATTCTTCGAAAGGATTTAAAGATGCGCGCGACTTTACGGCAAACGACATTATTCAAAAGCTATGGGAAGCAACAGACAACGCAAGATTGAAGGTTGTGACAGACGTGAGTTCCTGTGCTTACACCTTGCAGGGTTTGCGCGGTCTGCTGACAGAGGAGAATCGGTCAAAATATGATCAGCTTGTTATTCTGGACAGTGTTGAATTCTTTCATGAATATCTGAAGTCAAAGCCTGTGGTGAAACGCCGGAAGGGTAATATTGTGCTTCATCCAGTATGTTCATTGGAGAAGATGAAGACCGTCGGCAAATTTGTAGATATCGCCAAATACTTTGCGGATGATGTAACTGTCCCCAATCACGCAGGATGTTGTGGTATGGCTGGAGATCGCGGATTTCTATTTCCTGAACTGACAACCGCCGCCACAAAAGAGGAGGCGTCAGAAGTAAGATCTAAGACGTACGACGGATACTATTCTTCAACAAAGACGTGTGAGATGGCTATGTCTAAGGCAGTCGCTGAGAATTACCAATCGATTTTGTATTTGATGGATGAGGCGCTTTAGGCAATTATAAATTATGAATTATGAGGTATGAATTGCCATGATTTAGAGTCATCCAAGAACGAATGCGACCGAAATTTTATTGGAGACAATTCATAATTCATAATTTAATTAACCATGGTTCACACTATAAATCTCAATAGCCTCTTACTTGTTCTGTTGATTTGCTTCTGTTGTGCATCTCCGGTTCTTGCGCAACCGGAAAACAAACTCAATGTTGTTGTGTTGACCGACATTGAAGCTGATCCGGACGACACGCAATCGATGATCAGGTTTCTGTTGTATGCCAACCAATGGAATGTGGAGGGTTTAATTGCGACAACGTCAATCCATCAAAAAACTCGCGTTGCCCCTGAAAGCATTCATGAGCTCATGGAAGTTTATAGAAAAGTGCAGCCTAATCTCGAAAAGCATGAAAAAGGATATCCTTCATATGATGAATTAAAAGCAAAAATAAAGAAAGGATTGCCTGTGTATGGTATGGACGGCGTCGGTAAAGGCAAGGATTCGGAGGGTTCTGATTGGATCGTGAGGATACTTGAAAGGAGGGATGAGCGCCCCGTCTGGATGTCTGTTTGGGGCGGAGCAAACGTTTTGGCTCAGGCACTCTGGAAGATCAGGAGTGAGAAGAGCCAGGCTGAGGCAGCACGAATGTATAAGAAACTGAGAGTCTATACGATCTCTGATCAGGATGACAGCGGTCCATGGATAAGGAAGAACTTCCCGGACATATTCTACATTGTCACTCCCGGATATAATTATGCAAAAGCAACCTGGTTGGGGATTGCATTACCACTGCCGGGAAGTAATCTGCAAATTGTTTCTGGCGACTGGCTTGCAAAGAATGTTCAGCAAGGTCATGGCCCCTTAGGCGCAGCCTATCCAGACGTGGCATATGGCATGGAAGGAGACACCCCCTCATTCCTCAACTTGATTAAGAATGGACTTAGCGATCCAGAGCACCCGGAATATGGCGGATGGGGTGGACGTTATGAATATTATAATCCTAAGTTTGAGGACTCCAACACTGGAAGGTTCAAAAGAGAAAATTGGCCGAAAGACCAACCCGAAACCCGCCCTATATGGACCAATGCCAATGATTCCATTGTCTCTCCCGTAGATAAGAAGAGCTACAAAGGAAATTTCGAGACCATTTGGCGCTGGCGAGAGGAATTTCAGAATGATTTCGCTGCGCGAATGTTATGGACCACAAAGCAATATTCAGAATGTAATCATCACCCAATAGCATTCCTTCCCAACGGCGAACATGTAACGGTTAAATCAGGAGAGACATTACATTTATCAGCAAAGGGTTCATCTGATCCTGATGGAGATTCACTAAGCTACCTCTGGTTTCAATATGCCGAAGCAGGTACCTACGACGGCATAGTATCAACTGCACCTTATTCGCCCAGGCTATATGATCTGCCGATCACAGCACCTATCGTCAATACTGCCAGCACAATTCACTACATTTTGAAATTGACTGACAAAGGAACTCCTTCCTTAACTACCTATAAGAGAGTTATCATAACCGTTCTGCCAAAGTAATCATGATAGTTGAGGCCGTGCCTATGCCGTTTGAAAGAACTTATTTCATTTGGACTGATGGCATCATTTGTTATCTGCGGGGCGTCGACCAGTTTACACGAACAAAAGAATGGCTCTTAAACGTCAAACGGAAACGTTATTTATGATAATAATTCAGCATAGGCTATAATAATCAATATAATTGATGTAACTTATAAAGTCCGTTTGATTCTGGAGAGAGTTGAACTATGGTTATGAGTTATTGAGGTCTTACCAAAGATCAGTTATCTAACAAATTATAACGCGAGTTTTTCACCTGCCTTCTGCCTCTGAATATCTCCCTCGCTATACTGGTTGAAGATGAATGCGATTGACGTTTCATTCAAGTTTAAGCCGTCAAGTATCCGAATCTGTCATTAATGTTATCTGAAAAATCGTGAGCCGGGATATTGGATTTTATTTTTTTGTTTTTGTTACTATGGCTTTGGCAGCGCTGTCATTGGCGTATGCCGTGCGACACTTTTTGCACCAACGATCTGGGGGAAAACAGAAAGAGTTGGGCGAACAAATTTCAACTTCCTCTCGGGAGCATGCGCAACCGAAAGATCACATTGACGACGGGGTCTCCGATGCTAAATTAAACACCCTGGTTGTTTCGAACGACATGCATAATGTGTTGGGGGTGTCAAAGGAATCAGGTATAACGAACATGACCGCCTTTAACGATTCACAGCTAGCGGAGGCACAGCGGCTTGCGCAATGCGGAAGCTGGAACTATAATGTTGATGACAATATGCTGACCTGTTCAACGGAACTGTGTAATATATTTGGAGTAGAAAGAGATGAGATCTCTCAAGACTGTAGTCCATTCTTCAATTTCGTGGACGCTACGGACCTTGAAAGGGTACTACGGACCAAGTCGCTTTGCTCGACAGAGGGAGTTTCATTTGATATTGAGTATCGTATCACGACTTCATCGGGAGAGAAACGGATCATTCACGAGCGGGGATATTCAGAGCGACATGAAAGTGGAAAGATCAAGCGACTATTTGGTACGGCGCAAGACATTACAGCCAGGATCCAGGCGGAGCAATCGTTGAGGGAGAACGAGAAAGAGTATCGCTACCTTTTTGAGCACAATCCCCTGCCCATGTTAATATGGGAGGCAGATACAATGGAGATTCTGGAATGTAATAAGGAGGCCGTCGTTAAGTATGGTTATGGAAGAAGCGAACTACGTCGGATGACTATCCAAGACCTTCGGCCGATTGATGACGGTCAATTTCCCGAGGAAGCAGAACTGGCCCAGGATGCATACGGAACGATCGTAAAAAAGGTATGGAAGCATAAGAAGAAAAACGGTGACCTTATTTTCATGGATGTCACGGGGCATATTATCGCCTATAAGGATAAGCGATGCGTCTTTGTCATGCTGAACGAGGTAACCGAGAAGTTGAAAGCGCAGGAGGAGATCAGATCTTCCAGTCACCGGTTGCGTGAACTTACCCGTCACCTGCAAAGTATCAGGGAAGAGGAAAGAACGCGCATTGCGCGTGAGATCCACGATGAGCTTGGCCAGCAACTTACGGTCTTAAAGATCGACGTATGCTGGATCCAAAAAAGAATTGCGACGGAGGAAAAACATATTCAGGAAAAGCTTTTGTCCGTATTAACAGTGATCGATGAAACAGTAAGGACAATAAGGCGGATAGCGTCAGATCTTCGCCCGGGCATACTTGATGACCTGGGCTTAGTAGCTGCGTTAGAATGGCAAAGCCAGGAATTTGAGAAGCGAACGGGAACCAAATGCGAATGTCATGTTCATACGACAACCTTTTATCCGGATAAAGATCTTTCCACCAATATTTTTCGTGTCTTTCAGGAAGCATTGACCAACATCACACGTCATGCGCGTGCGACATTCGTCGATACAGTCCTTGAGGAGAAAGACGATTGTATTGAACTCGTCATCAGAGACAATGGTGTTGGTTTCGATCTGAAGGAATCAAAATCGAGAAAGTCGTGGGGCCTGGTGGGAATGAAAGAAAGGGCATTGATGTTTAATGGTGAACTGATCATTGAGAGCCGGCGCGGACGGGGCACAACTGTTACCCTGAGGGTACCTTCAGAAAAGGACCCGCTGCTATGAGATTCCTGATCGCTGACGACCATGCAATTGTTAGAAAGGGATTGGCGCAAATGCTTCAGGACGAATTTTCGTCCGTCGTGGTGGTTGAGGTTTCCAATAGCATTGAAGCGATTGAACAGATCAATCTTCAAAAATGGGACCTGATACTCCTGGACATTTCAATGCCCGGAAGAAACGGTATTGAAACGCTCAAGCAAATCAGGGCCAATGGTGTAAGCACGCCAATACTCATGCTAAGCATGCACTCTGAAGAGCAGTACGCTATCCGGGCCTTAAAAGCGGGAGCATCAGGCTTTTTAAATAAGCAAAGTGCTACTGAAGAGCTATTGCTTGCAGTGAATAAAGTTTTATCCGGGGGAAAATATGTTACTGCTGCCATGGGGGAGAAGTTAGCCGGTAAGATGGAAATAGACCATGAGCAACCCGCACATGAATACCTTTCGGACCGGGAAATGCAGGTGTTACAAAGCATCGCCGCTGGCAGGACGATCTCTATGATTGCCGCTGAAATCTCACTCAGTATTAACACGATCAGCACATACCGCAAGCGCATTCTGGTAAAACTGGGGCTGGACAACAATGCCGAGATTACCAGGTATGCCATGGATAATGGCCTTGCGTAGTTCATTCCTGTAGTACAAACAGTGACAAGAGGTTCACGATTTGGTCTATTTACTCTTGCCGTGGGTTTGGCTACGTTTGCGACGGGGATAACGTGAATGAACGAAAAGCGGGATTTGTTGGTCTTGAAGGTTGTCACTGTGGAGGATTCACCATTAGTGGCCGAAAGACTCCAATCGATGTTGTGCGAAATAAAGCATGTTGAGCATGTGGGCAATGCGCGGGACATATCAGGAGCGCTGCGGCTTATTTATCAACACACTCCTCATGTTGTCATTCTTGATATCCATCTCGAAGATGAAATGCCCAAGGCCAACGGTCTGGACCTGCTGGTCACAATAAGGGAGAGGTATCCTTGCATGAAGGTTATCATGCTAACGAACCTTGCCGAGCCGGCCTATCGAAATATGTGCATTACGTTCGGGGCAAGCTACTTCTTTGATAAATCCGCTGACTTTGACAAGGTCCCAACCGCCATCGATGAGTTGTTTAAGTCTGGACTCGGGCAATCAGTTCACAATGAGGCCGCGAGTAAATGAATGAGGTAAGTGGACTTTTGCCCTTTGGTATTGATGTGCGGACTCAACGTATGGTCCCGCATTGAGGATTTTTTAGGGTGATGGCAAATTTATATTCTTCACTTGAAAGAATAGTGATACTGAGGACATGATAGCAGAATTGACGACAAACAAATTAATTATGGAAGTAAACACAAGATTTATATACCCGTTAAAAATGGCTACTATCCAGCACAAAAACATTCTGCTAATTGATGATGACTCCATCACAAATTTCATCCACACCAAGCTCATTACAAAGTGTTTCGAATTCAATGTCACATCATATGTCAGCGCGTTGGATGCATTGTCGGAACTAAGGAGATGTGAGGCTGCAGATGTTGATGCATTGCCGGATCTGATTTTTTTGGACATCAATATGCCACTGATGGATGGCTGGGAATTTCTTAAGGAGTTTGAGAAGCTTTCTGACCACTTACTGGCGAAGTCGCATGTGGTGATGCTTTCGTCTTCCGTCGATCGCGATGATAATGAACGTTCCAGAAAGTTTAAGTGTGTCCTCGAACTCATTTCAAAACCATTGACAAAAGAGAAGGTAGCGAGCCTGGCCTATCGCATTGATCACTTCTCTGAAAAATATACTTAAGTAAATAGAATTGATACAGCTGTTGCATAAATCTTCTTACCGATGCGTTGGGTCGCTTCATTTGTTCGACACCTAATTACACCCGTTTGATATGGAACTAGACATTGCTTACAAACAGCTCGCGCTTCAGAATGAGGAACGCGAGTTAAGGGCTGCCGAGTTGGTTATTGCCAACAAAGAGCTTGCATTCCAGAACGGCGAGAAGGAAAAGCGCGCTATTGAGTTGCTCATTGCTAATAAGGAACTAGCCTTTCAGCATGAAGAGAAAGAAAAGCGTGCAGCGGAATTAGTCATAGCAAACAAAGAATTAATCTTTCAGAACGAGGAAAAGGAGAGGCGTGCTACTGAATTACTCATCGCAAACAAGGAGCTTGCTTTTCAGCATGCTGAAAAGGAGAAACGCGCTAATGAGTTGATCGAATCAAACAGGGAGCTTGTTTTTCAGCACGCGGAAAAGGAGAAGAGAGCGACGGAATTGGCTATCGCAAATCACGAACTCGTTTTTCAAAATAATGAAAAGGAAAAACGGGCGAATGAATTGATCGTTGCGAACAAGGAATTAATCTTTCAAAACAAGGAAAAGGAGCGCCGTGCAGCAGAACTTATCATTGCTAACACAGAATTGGCGTTTCAAAATAGTGAGAAGGAACGCAGGGCGGCGGAGATGGTCATCGCCAACGAAGAATTAGCTACTCGTACTGCCGAATTGGTGGCCGCGAACAAAGAGTTAGAATCTTTTTCATATTCGGTATCACACGATATGCGCGCGCCGCTAAGAGCTATCCATGGCTACTCAAGAATGCTTAAAGAGGATTGTGAAACTAGCCTTAGCCAGGAATCTCACCGATTGATCAACAACATTATTACTAACACTATAAAAATGGGACGGCTCATCGACGAGTTGCTTACATTTTCGCGCCTTGGTAGAAAAGAGTTGGTTGTGGTAAGTATTCCGATGCACCAAATGGTCGTCAACCATTGTAAGGAGATATCCCAGGAAAATCCTGACCGCAGCATTGATTTCAGGATCGATAAGCTTTTGCCTGGTCATGGCGACAGTGCGGCGTTGAAGCAAGTTTGGATAAATCTCATTTCAAATGCTGTTAAGTATTCTGGCGGAACAAAAACGGCAATCATCAAGATAAGTTCAAAGGTTCAGGGTGATGAGATCATTTATTCCATTCAGGACAATGGTGCTGGCTTTGATATGCGCTATGCTGATAAGCTGTTTGGAGTGTTTCAGCGCCTACACACGGAAGAGGAATTTGAAGGAACAGGAGTGGGACTTGCTATCGTTCACAGGATCGTCTCCAAGCACGGCGGCAGGGTTTGGGCTGATGGCAAAGTTGGAGAAGGATCAACATTTTATTTCACATTACTAACCAGCATGTTATGAAACAGGAAGTCGAGATTCTGCTTGTAGAGGACAATCCCAGCGACGCAGAGATGACAATTCGCGCCTTAAAAAAGAATAACCTCGCAAACCGCCTGCTGCATCTCACAAACGGCGCCGACGCATTGGATTTTGTCTTTGGAGAAGGACCTTATGCACACAGGCAAGTTGAGGATTATCCTAATCTTATTCTTCTGGATCTGAAGATGCCAAAGGTGAATGGCAAGGACGTGCTTCGCAGAATTAAAGGCGATGAGAGAACCAGGAAAATTCCGGTCGTGGTGCTTACATCCTCACGCGAAGATCCCGACATAAAAGTATGTTATGACCTGGGCGCCAACGGATACGTTGTAAAACCAGTTGAGTTTGACGCCTTTCACAAGGCAATTTCTGATCTTGGTTTTTTCTGGTTGATTGTAAACGAACGGCCACAATAACACCAGATTTGAGCGCTAAGACCAGAATACTAATTGTAGAGCACAACCGGCACGATATCGAGCTGGTAGAATATGAATTGAAAAAAGGCCACATTGATTACATCGCCGAAGTTGTTCAGAACGAAAAGGAATATATGGAAGCGCTCACAAGGTTTATTCCCGACCTGATTTTATGTGATTATTCCCTTCCCTCATTTGATGGGAACACTGCATTCCGAATAAGGGAAAGTATCGTACCCGAAACACCATTCATCTTTGTCTCAGGCGCACTAGGAGAACTACATTCTATAGAATTTGTGGAGAACGGTGTAACTGACTATGCACTCAAAGATAAGCTGTTCACCCTGGGTGGTAAGGTAAAACGCGCTTTGAAAGACTTCCGGGAAAGGCAGCAAAAGGATCAAACTGAAAAGAAACTGGCAGCAAATGAAAGAAAGCTGGCACGCGCTCAGGAGATCGCGCACGTGGGAAATTGGGAAGTGAATTTTGCGAATGACTTGTTTGAGCTGTCGGAGGAGGGATGTAGAATATTTGGTATTCCCCTTGATCAACAGAATCTATCCTTTAAAAATTGGACCTCCTTAATTCACCCTGAGGATCTTGAGGAATTGTTACAAGCTATACAAGAGAATAGGGACAGTACAGCCGATTCTTCGTATAGCCACCGTATCCTTCTTAAGGATGGTGCGATCAGACACATCTACGCTGAATGGAAATTCGAATTCGATTCAGCAGGTAAACCGACTGGATTATTTGGTATTATTCAGGATATAACAGACGCCAAGGAAGCGGAGGCGAAATTAAGTAAAGCAAATCGCCTGTATACTTTCATAAGCCACATCAATCAAAGTATTGTTCATCTAAAAAGTGAAGAGCTTCTTTTTAGCGTGGTATGCCGGATTGCTCTTGAATACGGCAAGTTCGTTATAGCCTGGATCGGGATGTTTGATGATACCGGCGACAACATTTCTGTCGTTGAACAATGCGGTATTTCACGTGAAGATTTACTGGTGTTCAGCAATACTAGCTGTAAAGGAAATGGCCCTCAGAAGGAGGTGATGCTTACTGAGGAATATTTCGTCTGTAACGATATGGAATGTAACCCTCACGTTGCAAGTTGGCTGGACTTCACAAATGAACACGGTGTTCATTCGGTAATGGCGCTACCTATAAGGAAGGGTGGCAAAGTCATTGGCACCTTCAACCTGTATGCGAAAGAAGTGAATTTTTTCGATACAGTAGAAATCGAACTGCTTGAGGAAGTAGCAGGCGATATTTCATTTGCCATCGAAATATTTGAAAAGGCTAAGAAACAAGCAGAGACTGAAGAACGAATAGTCCATAATGAGAAGAGGTTTCGGGCACTTATTGAAAAAAGTACCGACCTGGAAACGCTCATGAATTCAGATATGCAATTCATTTATTGTAGCCCTTCTGTTACAAAGGTTTTTGGCTATACACAAGAGGAATTTCTCCATAAGACAACGGCTGATTTTTTCCATCAGGATGACATTCCGGAACTACTGAAAAAAAGGAAATCGTTTTGAAGAAACCTGGCAAATCGGTTGCATTTGAATACCGCCTATTACACAAAACCGGTGACTGGATCTGGTGCGAAGGCACGCTGACAAATATGCTCCTGGAACCAGGTGTGAATGCATTGGTCTCGAATTTCAGAGACATCTCCCTTAGGAAATTGGCAGAGCAGCAGAAAGAATTTGATAAGAACAACCTCTACGCCCTCATTAATAATACGCCGGACTTAATGTGGAGTATAGATACTGATTTCAGATTGATCACATCAAACAAGCCTTGGAACACACTGATTAAGACACTTCATGGGAGAGACGTCAGTACATTTAGCAACATTCTAGAAGCCTCCTTCACACCTGAAGAATCAGCACGGTACCGTAAGTACTACGAGCGCGCATTTTCAGGTGAATCGTTTACAGAGGTAGAATATAGCGCTCTTCCTGTGGAATATTGGCATGAGGTATCTTTTCAACCTATTCTGAGGGGCGGTGATGTTGTCGGAACAGCTTGCCACTCCAGAAACATCACCAACATTAAAAAGGGCGAGCAACAATTGAGGCATAATGAAGCATTTAATCGCGGCGTGCTTAACGCCCTGACGGCTCACATTGCTGTAATTGATTCAACAGGAAGAATAGTAGCTGTCAACGATGCATGGACGAGGTTTGTCCTCGAAAATGGGGAGACTACTTTACACCCAACAGGCGTCGACAGTAATTATTTTGCGATGTGTCAGGGTGTGCCCAAGGAAGATATTGTGTCTGCCCAAGCCCTTCAAGGAATAAAAGCTGTAATGCACGGAGATGAAAGTCAGTTCTATCTCGAGTATCCCTGTCAGACCGGCAGAGAACATTGGTTCGGTATGCGTGCAGTGAGGTTTCAAAGTGATCAGCCTATGATCGTATTGGCCAATATTGATATCTCCGAAAGAAAGCAGGCAACGGATCAGCTGCTTACCACTTCAAACATGTTGCAATCTGCCTTAAGCGATATGAATAGAATATTGGACTCTTCACTGGATGTGATCTGTGCCGTCGATGAGAAAGGCAGGTTTTTGCAAGTAAGTGCGGCTTGTGAATCGATTTGGGGATACAAAGCCGAGGAACTGATCGGCCAGGTGCAAATGGATTACGTGTATAGGGACGATCTAGAAAGTACTCGTAAAATGAGTGCCAGCGTCAAGGGAGGCGTCAATATAACCAACTTCGAGAATCGCTTTATCCGCAAGGATGGCTCCCTTGTAACAATTGTCTGGTCTGCGCGCTGGGACCCCGAGGACAAAATCCGATATGCCGTGGCAAGAGATGCTACAGATAAAAAAAGATCTGAAAAGGCTTTCGATGTCGAACGCCAACGATTCAACGAGTTATTTCTTCAGGCTCCTTCCTGCATCGGCGTTCTGAAAGGAGCAGACCACATTTGTGAAATGGCAAACCCGTTGTTCCTTAAATTGATCGGCAAGAAAAACATCATTGGCAAAACCCTGAAGCAAGTACTGCCCGAATTGGAAGAGCAGGGATTCCATGAATTGTTGGACACAGTATATAATGAGGGGAACACGTTTTCCGACGAGGAAATGATGGTTATGCTAGATAGAGAGAACGATGGCAGTCTCGTTAATGTCTTTGTCAATCTGGTCATCCAACCGTACATTAATAAGGAAGGTAATGTGGAGGGTGTATTTTTCTTTGCCATTGATGTCACGGAACAAGTAGTATCAAGGCAATTACTCAGGGAAAGAGAAAGACGCTTCCAGACACTGAGTGAAAAGACTACGGACATGACCGCGCTCACCAATCTCGAAGGAGATTTACTCTATGCCAGTCCATCTATCACAAAGACGCTTGGCTATTCCCAGGATGAGCTTCTTTTTAAGCCTGTTTACCTTATAATCCATCCAGACGATCCCTCCGGTGATATGACAGACCTGGTCAGAACTCCAGGCAAGTCACTTTTTTTTCAGCAGCGAATGCACCACAAACTTGGTTATTGGGTGTGGTGCGAAGGCGTTATCACAAACATGCTCCATGAACCCGGAGTAAATGCTCTGGTAACCAACTTCAGAGATATTTCAGAACGGAAACTAGCAGATTCTGAACGTGAAAAAATGATCTCGGAGATAACGAAGCGCAATAAGATACTCGAACAATATACCTATATCGTGTCGCATAATCTTCGTGCACCCATTGCGAAAATCCTGGGCTTAGCCAGTATCATGGAGAGCGAATCCGAAGAGAACCAGTTCTTAATTGATAAGGTCGTGGAGGAGACAATTAATCTCGACAATGTAGTAAAGGACATGAATACCATTGTCTCCGCGCGAAAACTGACCAGGAAAAAATGGAGCTTGTCGTTTTTCAATCTGAGCTCGACCTTATTAAAGATCTTTTGGAGGTTGAGATTAGAGACACCGGCGCAATCATCACTGCGGATTTCTCCGCTGTAAAGGATATTTATACCATTAAAAGCTACCTTCATAGCATCTTCTACAACCTGCTTTCAAATGCGATAAAATACAGATTACCTGCCGTGCCCCCGACCATTGGGTTTCAAAGCCACAGGGTAGATGGATTTGTTTGTGTGTCAGTGAAGGACAATGGATTGGGGATAGACCTCGCACGAAACGGTTCAAAAATATTTGGATTGTATAAACGATTTCATGGCGATGCGATTCCCGGTAAAGGTATTGGTCTTAATCTCGTTAAAAGTCACGCGGAATCCATGGGAGGCCGTGTTGCTGTAGAAAGCGAGATCAATGAAGGTTCATTGTTCAGTGTTTATCTTCCCGAATCTCATGGAAAAGATGCAAGCAATTAAACGCATCCTGTTGATCGATGACGACCCGGTTACTAATATGATCAACAAGAAGATCATTGTCAAAAACTCTAACCTGATGGTGGATGAATATACCAATGCAAGAGAGGTAGTCAACCTGTTCGATCAATGGCTAAATGCCGATCCGGATCAATCGCCTGACATAATCCTATTGGATATCAATATGCCTGAAATGGACGGCTGGGAGTTCCTTTCTTTGTTTGAAAAGCATCCGGTCTCCAGGCAGAAGAGTTACCGTATATTCATGCTGACATCTTCGGTCGATCTGGATGATGTCGAAAAGTCAAAGAACTTCCGATCCGTGCGGGAATTTATCTCCAAACCATTGACGCCCTCGAAGTTAAAGTTATTGATCATTTGATCTGTGCAAATTGCCTGCGGAGTGTACTACGATACTAGGTTCCGTTTCCAGTTTTCTTAAACCAAGCAAATGAATATTTCAGATAATGTACGAAAGTCGGTCAGCAAATTGTTTCCTGACGGAAAGAGCTTGACAACGATAGATATCTTGCAGCAAAAGCTCGATGCCGCCAATCAGAAATTTGAAATTCTGGCCAAAGCAACCAACGATGCGATCTGGGACAGAGATCTAAGTACAAATGTCATGAGTTGGAATCAAGGTCTGAAAATCCTCTTCGGATACGATGAGTCAAAGGCCAGTTATAACTACGAATCATGGCTGGCAAACATCCATCATTCCGATAAGGCAGAAGTATTGAGCATTATACAGACCACCATCTTTCTCAAGAAAGTCAATTGGGATGCCATTTATCGCTATAAATGTTTGAATGGCAATTATAAATATGTTTATGATCGTGGATATGTCGTCTATGAAAATCAAAGAGCAGTCCGCATGCTTGGTGCCATGCAGGATATTGATGAGCGTATGACAGCAATGGCAGAAATAGAAAAACTTTCTCTTGTTGCGAGCAAGACGGAGAACCTTGTCATTATCACGGATGCAGATGAGAAAATAGAATGGGTCAATGAAGGTTTCGTCAAGCGAACGGGGTATGCAATTACCGAGGTCATTGGTAAAACGCCTGCAATGTTACAGGGCCCTGAAACTGACCTTAGAGCATTAGAGCAGATGCGGAAATGCCTCGATGCACAGGAACCCTTTACAGGAGAAATTTTGAATTATACGAAACTCAATGAAAAGGTATGGCTTAAAGTTAACATTAATCCAGTATTTGATGAGGACGGTACTTTGGTAAGATGGGTTGCAGTGGAAACCGATATGACGCCTCATAAGGAATATGAGAACAAAATAACAACAATAGCCCTCGAGTTATCCGATCTGATCGAAAATGCCAATGCGATCATTCTGGGAATTGACAGAGAGGGTCTCGTGACCGAATGGAATAAACAGGCCATCGTTGCCACTGGCTATTCGAAAGAGGATGTGTTCGGCAGGAGTCTGACCAGCTTTGTAGAGGGACAAAACTGGAAACTCAAAATGGACAAGTATATCCAAACAGTGCTTGAAGGCACTCCTGTTAACCAGGAAGAATTTCAGCTGGTCAATTCCAAAGGACAACGTTATACGCTGCTTCTCAGTGCGACACCCAGACGAAATCCGTTGGGAGAAATAACAGGCGTGATGGCAGTAGGTCAGGATATAACCGAGCTTACCCACTACCGGAAGTCCCTGGAGGAAAAGGTACGGGAGAGAACCCAGGAACTCCAGGTCGCATTAACCAAAGAAAAGGAGCTCGTGGAATTGAAAAATCAGTTTGTCGCTATCGCTTCTCACGAATTCAGAACACCGTTGTCAACCATAAATTTTGCTGCAAATTACCTGCACGACAACATTGACAAGCTAAGTGTCAGTGAAGTGCAGGCAAAATTAAAAAAGATTGAAAAGCAAGTGAATCATATGACCGTTTTGCTGGAGGATGTGATCCTCGCGGGGCCCAATGAACTAAGCAGAATTGCCGTTTCCAGATCGGTCCAGGAAATACGTCCCCTGATCGACAAAATTCTTGAAGATGTGCAGCACACGACAAAGAATTCCCATCGGATATTGCTTGAATATGATGTAGAGTCTTTAATGATCGAGACGGACGAAAAGCTTCTCCGTAACATTGTCATCAACCTGCTTACAAATGCCATTAAGTTTTCACCAGGGGAAAGCAGTATTGAGTTCCTGTTACGGGAGGTTGGCGGTGAAATTGTCATTAGGGTAAAAGATAGCGGCATCGGCATCTCTGAAGAGGATCAGAAAAAAATATTTGTCGCTTTTCAGCGTGGCAGCAATACCAACGCGATATCCGGTACTGGTCTCGGGTTGTCCATTGTAAAAAAAGCAGTTGACGTGTTGGGCGGAAATGTGGTATTGTACAGTAAGATACACGAAGGCACAAACGTAACGGTAACCATACCGGTAAAATGAGCGCTCATATACTACTTGTGGAGGACACGGAGGACCTGGGAGAAATGATCCGGGACATCCTCTCGATACAAGGTTATGAGGTTAGCTGGGCAACAAATGGTTTTATGGGCCTTGACGTTTTTCACAAACGCAGACCCGATCTGCTTATTACAGATGTTGTAATGCCTGAATTAACTGGTCTTGAGCTCATTCGAATGATAAGGTCGCTTGAAGGCGAGATAAAAATCCCGGTTATAATCCTGTCTGCCAGAACTTCAGCGGAAGATCAGGCAATCGGGCTAGAGGCTGGTGCTAATATCAATCTTAAGAAACCTTGCAGCAGTACTGACTTATTAGAGGCCGTCCAGCTATTGCTAGCTCCACAAAAAAGTGTTAAAGATTAGTTCGTCAGCCTCGCAGTTGCATCCCAATAAAAAACACGTGAAGTACCGGCGCGTACACAATCACCGCAGAGGCGCAAAGGACGCAATGAAGCGCAAGGAAAATTTATAAATTCCTGCAAATTCCTTGCGAGCCCTTGCGTCCTTTGCGCCTTTGCGGTGAAAAAATCACACGCATTACTTCGATTTATTCTCAACATCATTGTCAGTAGGCATTCCTACCCAAATTATGTGTATCTTTCATTGAAATCTGTCTTTTATGATATTAGGTCATTTGGCCGCATGTACGATTGAGCAATATGGTGATGGCAGTCACACTGTGAAAACGCATGAAGTTATTGCGGTCTATGATCTGGCGGAGATTCCAACGATTGAATCGTTCATGATTGAACACATCTTGCCTCCACCCGATACCATAGAAATCTCTCAAAAGTCCCTTATTGTTTTTATGCCAACTGAAAAGAACTTCTCCAAATTCGGAAAGGAAGTGGACGACCTGGAAGGAATAGGTTGAATTAACCGCCCACCAACGCGAAACGCTTCGGCGGTAAACTCCGGCACAAAGGCACAAAGTTAAATCTATATTTTCTTTGCGCCCTTGCGTCTTCTATAGAACTCTGTAATCTCATCGGATTTTCTAAAACGAGGCTGCATTTAAACCTTGGAGGCCTGATGCATTTGATTTCCAGTCTTTGGGTTAGCGGCCTAATTTTATCGTAGATGTCGATGAAATTGATTTAGCTAATTTTTCCCTGAATGAGTAGAGAATGTTTGAACCTACGCCCAGGTAAAATTAAGTCGCGGTCCAAAGACGCGGCCTCACGGCCGGGGAGTCAGGGAGCCCGGATAACAGGTAAACCCTACTACAAGTACAACGTGAATGAAGAAAGACCTAGGATCGTTGAGTATGCAGGGAGCTTTTTACAAAGTTATCAACTGCATAACATAAGACCCCTTATTGGGATACTTTGCGGTAAAAAAACACCTTAATTAATCCCATTTCCAATCGCCGGCAAGTCTCAGAGGTTCTTCGAGGTGACTGTCGATCATAAATTGTTTGGTCGTTTCACTGTCCATTTTGGAGGCCGGGAGTTTATCGGCATTGGCTAGGCCATAGAGGATCATTGTACCGAATCGCACGGTATTACGGATATGGTCTTCGTTGACAAGTTTGAAGTCGTCGCAGTTGGCATGGTAGCATCCGTATATAGATGTATCGAGGTTTCCGTTAAGCCCAAGGATTGGTACACCTTCCAGCATGAACGGCTGGTGGTCGCTGTGCAGTCCTGACTCAGCGGTAACACTGTTTCTGAAGATGGTGTCAACTTTGGCCACCTCCGCCCCGAGGTTTCTGAAGAACGTGGAATCATCCAGTTTTCCACCGGCATTAATACCTATGGGATTTCCCGTCATGTCAAGGTTCATCATGTATTTCATGGTTTCGATAGAACCGTCTTTAACAGCTTCTTTTACCATAAACGTTGAACCGAGGAGACCCTGCTCTTCACCCATGAACATAATGAACTGCACTGTTCTCAGCGGTTGGAGTTTATTTGCTTTGAATGCCCGGGCCATATCCAGCACAGAAAAAGATCCAATCCCATTATCTATGGCACCCGTTGCCAGGTCCCATGAGTCGAGGTGACCACCGACAAGTATCCGTTCATTTGGAAGAGCCGAGCCTTTAATGGTAGCGACCACGTTGCGTGCCCTGATCGGGTCGCTGTGGTTGGTCATGGTAATGCGCGCACTGACCTTTTTGGTCTTTAATATCTCTTTTAAGGCAAATCCGTTCTCTTTTGGAATGCAGATCGCGGGGATGCCGAGCAATTCTCCCGTAACGGAGGCCGTACCCGTAAACATGATCCCACCGTCTACCTGGTTATAAATGATCACTCCCTTTGCGCCATGCCTGATAGCAATGGCGGTCTTTTCGCTCCGGTGAAGATTCCGGGCCGTCTTCGGACCTCCAGGCAAAATCCCGATGTAAAAGAATGCGATCTTATCTTTGGCGGCACCTGGTTTGGCTGCGTAATCCGCTTCTAGTCCACTACCCATGTCCACAAGCTCACCGGTAACGTCAGCCTTCACGGGTGAATGACCTAATGTGACTGCGGGAACAGAGTCGCCATTGATTTGCACCGAAATGTCGCCGCGCGACCACGCTTTGACTTGAAAGTCCTGATAAGCGACATCCTCAAATCCATATTCTTTGAATTTATTGAAAACATACTCTTCTGCCTTGTGACCGTTCTCTGATCCGGTAAGGCGATGGCCAATGGTGGAAGTAGCTTCCTCGAGCGTGGTATAAGCCTTGGAGTTCTGTTTGATCTCCTTGTCAATTCTGATGAATGTCTCGCTCAGCGTTTCTTTGTTTTCACACGCAGTGAATGCTGTTAATACTACTGAGCCTAGAAAGTATATTACTTTTCTCATAGATTAGTGAAGGGCGGAATATAAGCCCTTGCGAGATAAGATTGAAGTTAGCAGTCAACCATTTTTTGTCAGTAGTCCCAAACTGGATCCATCAAACGATTCCGATGTCAATATAGATTTACGAGTAGTCCCTCACCGCAAAGGAGACGAAAAGAACGCAGGGTCTCGCAAGGAATTTAAAGCAAGGATTCCGAAGATTCGTAAACAATTTATAACCAAACACAAACGCCTTGGGCTACTTGCTTCTCCGCGGTGAGCGCACTTGCTTAAGCCCGCTAACTTTCAATATGGACGTTTTCAAGATAGGGGGTGTGATCAAACTCGCGGGAAACGAAGTCATCCCGGGGAATTCTCAAGGAACTTCTTGACCGTCTGGACTATAGAGCTGTAGCCTTCAAAACTTGAAGGCTTGGTATAAAAGTAACTACAACCCAACTCGAAACATTTTGCTTCGTCCGCTTTATTTGAAGATGAAGTGAGGATGATGACAGGTATATTTTTAAGCGTTGGGATTGTCTTCATCTCCCCAAGGGTTATGAAACCATTTTTCAACGGCATATTTAGGTCCATGAGGATGATATCCCGTTCATGGAGGCCTTGACTGGTCAAATAGTCCAGAAGGATCTGACCATTTTCAGCGATTCTAACGGGTCCTTTGTAGCTATGATGGAAGAGGGCCTGTTGTAAGATTTCAAGATCATCCGCGTCGTCGTCTACCAGATATACCATTCAAAAAGGGTTAAATTGCAAGCATAGCGCCTGATCCAGAACTGCTAGTTAATTGACCAACTAAATGAATCAAAGCATAATTATACGGAACAACGTAAAGACCTGGGGGAGCGGCAGGCAAACGTTGATGTTTGCACATGGATTTGGATGTGATCAGAACATGTGGAGATTTATCACACCACCGTTCGAAAAAGATTATAAAATAGTGGTGTTTGATTATGTCGGGGCTGGAAAGTCTGATGTGAGCCAATATAATATGGAGAGATATTCAAATTTGAATGGATATGCGATGGACGTTCTGGAGGTATGCAATGCATTACAATTAAGGGACGTTGTATTCGTTGGTCATTCAGTTAGTAGTATGATTGGAATTCTGGCTGCTATTAAGGAACCTTCCTATTTTAGTGATCTCATACTTATAGGGCCTTCGCCTTGCTACGTCAATGATGAAGGATATATAGGCGGGTTCGAACGCAAGGATATCGAAGACCTCCTCGATACAATGGATAAAAATTACATAGGCTGGGCTAATTTTTTGGCTCCGGCGATCATGAAGAATCCCGATCGTCCTGAGCTGGGAAATGAACTGGCAGAAAGCTTTTGCTCTACAGATCCCGTTGTAGCAAGACAGTTTGCCAAAGCGACATTTTTTTCGGATAACAGAAGAGACCTTCTCAACCTGAAAAAGCCTTCGCTGATTATGCAATGCTCGGATGATATAATCGCGCCGAATGCGGTCGGCGACTACTTACATGCGCATTTGGCCAACAGCACACTAAAGATTTTAAAGGCAACAGGGCATTGTCCTCATTTGAGTGAACCGGAAGAAACAATCGCCGTGATCAAAGAATATCTCGGGCGGAACACGCATCATGAATGACCTTTTGAATTCTGCTCCTTGCGGGTACCTTGCTTTTGCCGAAGATGGCACAATTGTCATGGCCAACCATACATTATCGCGCTGGCTGGGTTATATGAACGATGAGCTCGCTGGTAAAAGCATCGAAAGCATTTTTAATCTTGCGACCAGGATTTTCTACAACACGCATTTTTTTCCACTGCTGAAGTTACACACCAAGGCCGAGGAGATATTTATATCTCTCCAAACTAAGGACCGTAACACTATTCCCGTTATTACCACCGCTGAAAGCAGAACGGAAGATGGCGTTATGACATTTCATTGCGTATTCGTTCCCGTTAGACAAAGGGCCAAGTATGAAGATGAGATATTACAGGCAAAGCGTGAAGCTGAAAGTGCGCTACGGGAAAACAAGCACCTGGCGGAACTTAAGGCGGCACTTGAACATCGGAGCCTTGAGTTGGATCAACAGTATCAGAAGCTGCTCACGATGAACCAAAATCTGGTACAGTTCAGTAAGATAGTGTCCCATGATTTGCAGGAGCCCTTGAGAAAGATCCAAATTTTCAGTGACATTGTCGTAAGACACGATAAAGAAAGTCTATCCGACAAAAGCAAAACGGCCATCCAAAAGATACATGCGTCAGTTGAGCGGTTGCGCGTATTGACATCTGGACTTCATCAGTATGTGTCGCTCGACAGCGACGACCTCATTGAAGATGTGGATTTAAATGTTTCTTTTAATGCAGCCAGATCCAGGGCGGTGCAACATCGTCAGTTCGACGCCATTCATTTTGAATGCGATGACCTTCCCATCATCCAAGGCTATAAGGCTCAGCTGGAGTTGCTTTTCTTTCATCTCATTGACAATGCTATCCAATTCAGAAAGCAATCTGAACGATTGAAAATTCAAATATCCGGCATCTTGCTGGAAGACAATATGTATAAGATGACAAATACGCGGTACAAATTTGTCGGTCACTTGAGATTATCCATTTCAGATAATGGTATCGGTTTTGACAACGCTTTCAAAGAGCATGTTTTTGAATTGTTGACGAGACTTGGACCGCCCACAGGAGGCTTAGGCATCGGATTGTCGCTCGTAAAGAAAATTGTTGAAAATCATTTCGGTGTATTGACAGTAAATTCAGAAAAGGACCTGGGAACAACTTTCACGATCACCTTGCCCCTTAAAATACATTCACAAACATCACACAATCAAGTGTAGGAAGGGCATACGTCACCGGCTACCCCGAGCTCCAAAAAATTTTGCTTTACTCTAACTTAGAGCTATTTCCCTTGTACATGTACGTCCTGCACTGCCTCTGAATGTTGATCTCACAGAAACTGACATGCTGTAACCTACCACACAATTGAGGGGTCTAACAGGCAATAAAATTGTAAATATGATCATCAATTATCTTAAGACCGCGCTGCGTCAGTTGTTCCGGAACAAAGTATACCTGCTTATCAATACGCTTGGGATGGGTATAGCCATCGCCTGTGCTATGACGGCCTATCTATTAGTGGCTTATAATATAGAGTTCGACAGCACGATCGATGCAGAACGGGTGAAACATATTGTCAAGGTGGTCCATCATAGAAAGGAAGGAAATGGAGATCCCTTCAAAGAGTTAGTTGCTCCCATTGACCTTGGCCCCCTTGCGGCCGGCGATATATCAGGAATCAAACGGTTTACAAGATTTTTCAGTGATGGCGGGTACCTGAGCCGGGAGAATAAGGGATTTCATGAAACTATTTTCTTCGCTGACGACGCGTTCATGGATATGTTTCAGCCAAAACTTTTACAGGGTTCCCCGGAAAATTTTTCCAACAGATCTTCGATTTTCATCAGTGAGAGGTTTGCAACAAAATATTTTGGAAAGGAACCAGCAGTAGGAAAAACAATGACTGCACAGATCAACAATCAGGAGATTCAGGTGATCGTTGGTGGCGTCTTGCAAGAAGTTCCATACAATTCCTCCTTTACCGAGGATGTTCTGATGCGCGCAGAGAATTACCTGCAGATCAATAAGGTGAACGAGAACAATTGGAGCAGCGACCTTAGGGTGTCCACACTGTTTGAGCTTACGGATATCAACCAAGCTTCTGCTGTTGCGGAGCAGCTCAGAAAATACGTCAAGCTTCAAAATGATGCTAACCCTGAAACAAGATCAGTGCGGTTAGAGCTTGTCCCATTTCTCCAATACTTGTCCAGAAATGATATACGCCAATCTGATCTTCATCTTGGTATCCCGCCGATTGCCCTTGTCATTTTCATCACGATCGGAACGATCATTTTGCTCATCGCCTGTTTTAACCTTACAAATACGACGCTTGCCCTATCTATGAAAAGGTTAAAGGAAATTGGTGTTAGAAAGGTCGTTGGCTCTAGCCGTTACCAGATTGCTACACAATTCTTCATCGAAATTGCCATCATGGTAACCCTGGCTGTTGTGGCAGGAGCGTGCATGGCATTGTTCCTTATTCCCGAATTCGCGGCCATGTGGGACCTTCCTTATGGGCTACATCAATTGAATAAGGTTAATTTCATAATTGCCCTCGTGACACTTTTGTTTTCTAATGCGCTTATGGCAGGTATTTACCCGGCATTGTACAGCAGCAAGCTCAGTCCGGTGACGCTATTCAAAGGACAAAAGCACTCGCCTGGCACCAATCTCTTTACACGCAGTTTGCTCGTCGCACAGTTTTCCCTTTCCATCATTGTGATGATCGCAGGGACACTGTTCACGCAAAATTCTGCATATCAGAATCAGATCAGCTTTGGATATGACAAAGACATGATCATTACTGCACTGATACAGGGTCCACAGGAAGCCAATGCGTTGAAGAATGTATTGCTTAATAATCCGGATATCGAAAGTGTATCGCCATCAATTCATCACTTTGCATTTATCAATGGCCCTCAAATGCAAGCCTCTATTGCATCAGAGAAGTTCAACGCAACGGTTTATGAGGTTAGTAGTAATTATTTTGAAACGGTTGGACTAACACTGCAATCTGGTAAGGTATTCAATGAACAAGACACCGCGAATAATGCCACAATTCTTGTTGATGAGAACTTTGTGAAGCGTCACCACCTTATCGATCCGATTGAGTCGAAAGTGGCTGTTGAAGGAGAGGAATTCACCATCATTGGCGTGGTCGGCAATCACCTGACTGATCTCGAAAGCTACAACATGGAGGATTACATCTATAAGCTTGCCCGGCCTGAACGCTATCAGATCCTTGTTATCCGGGCGAGGGCCGAAACACTGAAAGCGACGCAACAATATGTTGATGCGCAATGGCGTAACCTATTTCCGGGCAAACCCCTCCGGACAGATCTACAACAGGATATTCTGTATCATGAAGTACTAGTCTTTAATAATAACCTTTCGCAAATATTTCTTTTCATGACCGTACTTGGCTGTATCCTTTCTATTTCGGGGCTGTACTCGATGGCAAGTCTCAACATTTACAGGAGGACAAAAGAGATAGGTGTGCGCAAAATTTTGGGTGCCTCGATACAACAGATCATGCGACTTATCAACGGTGAATTTGCAATTATCCTGGTACTGGCGGCCTGCCTGGGTGGAGTAGGGGGTTATTACTTCACCGGCGCGTTGATGGCCGAGTATGCGCAACACATCGAGATAACGGCAGTACCTGTATTGCTTTGCGGTGCGGCCGTATTCATCCTGGGAATATCAACGACTTGTATGATGATATGGAAAACGGCTGATGCTAATCCCGTACATGCGTTAAAGGTGGAGTAGTCATTTGGATATTTGAAATTCGACATCTATCAATAATTAAAAGGCATCTCGCTGATCCATTGGAACTTTCGATTTAGCAGCGGAATTGAGTTTGTGGAGATTCGTCGCGAAACTACCATTATCGAATCCTGATTTAGTATGCCGTTCAATGTCAGTAAATCCCCGTCCCTTTCAAAAATAAATTCGCCGGTGGTTGAGAGATCCTTCGAACACATCTGGATTTTTTTTAGTCCGTTGCGAACGGACGCATACCAATTGATAGCAACGCCATCCATGCACTTTGTTTGTATTGCGTTTCCATTGAAGAGCACTGCTTTCCAACGCCGGGTGTCATTGGTGAGTGGAGAGAGCGTATCGCCATTGAGAACGAACTGCGACACTTCAAATTCTCCAACAGTATTATCAGTTGCCTGTGTGCGTGTTTCTTCATCGAGGGTCCGCTCGTATTGCATCGAATAATATAGTTGTTGGAAAAATAGCAGATAGATCAGACCAGCCTTGACTAATGCAGCGCCCCATCTAACGCGGGTATCAGTAATCGGAAATTCGGACAGTTGAGGTTGGACAGCCCTGTTCAATATGAATAGGTTGAGAAGTCTCCGGGCATCGGGTGCAATAAGGAAGATTGACATGACCACGAGGTGGAGTGAGAATAATTTCACCGGAACATCGTAGGCCATATTGAGCATAAAGACGTGGATCATGATAAGCAAGGAGAGCAATGCGCCAAGTAAACGTGTCCGTTTAAACAGCAATAACGCGCCCGCCAATGCTTCGCCTGCGCCAGTGAATATTGTGTAAGCAGGAGAATATCCCATAAATGTCCACAACAACCTCATAGGAGATGACTCTGCGTACGTCGCGTTCAGTCTGTCTAAAGAAGGGATTCGAAACTGCGTTGGGAAAACCTTAGAAAAGCCATAGCTCAGGAGAATCTGAGCCAGATAATACCTGACATAGATGTTAAGTCCGTGGAAAAGTTTAGGGTAGGACGAACGCTTCCGATCAAAGGACGACCAAGCAACCGTAATGACAGTTGCTATGACAAGCATTACAAAAGCTTGCGCGTATCTGTGCGATGTATCGCCGCTTCCGGTCATGACGGTTGAATGGAAATAGTATTTTCCGAGAACTATGGGTCCAGTCCAACCAACTATCCGGTCAAAGACCCCTGCGAGCGGTTGCAAAACAACGTATGAGTAGGGAATGAAGTATAAAGGAAAAGGCCAGATATAAAGGACCAGATAAGAAAAGAAGAATCTGAATGAGATGCGCTTGGCCAAATTCCAATTGGAGGGAGTGTTGATCTCTGATTCCATAGGTCAATGTTTTAGGTAAAATTAACGATGTGGTGAATGCGCAATGCAGGATCACACTTTTAGTCACAGTTTTTTGAAAAAAAATCATTTGCAGGAAATATGCCTGCGTTCTGACCTGCAGGCGAAGGCAGAATTTACGGCAACTATCAGCGTTTTAAATATCCACCGACTATAAAGACCTGTTGCCGTCCGGTTTCAATGCTTGCTGTCAGCGGAGTTGCAACTACGGTCGAGAGGCTCCAAATTTGGCCGAACCCACAATCATGAAATCAGTTGTAAAATTCGCGCTATCAATTATTCCTGCCCTCCTCATTTTAGGTTGCCAGCCAAATAAACAAATCGTTCAACGCGATCCGATCTTAGATAGCGCTAATGTTCTCAATGATAACGAGGAACTGCGGCTGACCCAAAAGATCAATGACCTTCAAACACGTATAGGATCACAAGTTTCTATTTTAACAATAACTTCCTTACATGGAAAAGACCTTGACAAGTATTCCCTGCGGGTGGCAGAGAAGTTGCAATTAGGACGACCCGATTTCAATGACGGCCTGCTCATTACAGCTGCCCTGGCTGAACGCCAGATAAGGATCGAGGTTGGCACTGGCCTGGAACAGATCATCCGCGACGAAGTAGCTACAAGCATTATCAGAGAACGGATCGCACCACACTTTAGCAAAGGGAGATTATTTAAAGGTTTTGATTCTGCCATTGATTCTATCACCCACCTCATCGATAAGCACCAACACCTGATCGGCCAGTCCTATTAAATTGTAGGAGCAAAATTCCGTTCGTCAGAAATTCTTCTATATTTGCTTAACAAAATAGAAGTAAATGGGCAAGGAATATCTTGGCGAATTCGAGGAATTGATCCTCACATTAGTCGCAGCCTTGAGAGAGGAAGCATATGGTGCCTCCATTGCGACGGAGATAGAGACCACACTTAAGCGCGCCATTACCCTCAGCGCCGTACACGTCACGCTTTACAGACTTGAGGACAAAGGATATATTCGCTCTAAAGTGGGAGGGGCCACAAAAGAACGCGGCGGAAGACGAAAAAGGATATTCACCATCACTCACGGCGGTATGGCTGCCTTGAAAGCTATGAAAGATGCGCGGCTCCAGCTCTGGAATATGGTACCACAACTGAAGATGCAGTAATATGAAGGGGGAAGAACAATTACCGAAATGGGCAACACTTTTTTTAAAAACTGTTTGTCCAGTTCGACTAGTCGAGGAGATTGAGGGTGACATTCTTCAAAAGTACGAGCAAGACCTTAAAACGCTCGGGGAACGCAAGGCCAAGCAAAGATTGTTTTCCAATATTCTCCTGTTCCTTCGTCCGGGAATTTTTGGAAGAAAGCGTTTCTCCATTCAATCAAACCAAACTTTTATGTGGAACAGTCATTTCAAGACAGCCCTTCGTGTAGCACGGAGACAACGACTCTATACTTTCATCAATGTGATGGGTCTTTCAATTGGAATCGCCGCCACGCTGCTTATTGGAATTTATATTTACGATGAACTTAGCTACGATCACTTCGTTCCGGATGCCGATCGTATTTACAGGGTGGCTATCAGTGAGATATTTAAAGGAGAAGAGATCCTGTATGCTGATTCAGGCGCGCCACTTGCCGAAGCGATGAGCACAGAAATTCCCGAAGTGGAATCAGCGGTAAGGGTAAGCATTTTCTCCAACACGGTACAATATGAAGAGAGAGCATTCATTGAGAGAAAGTTCGCGCTTGCGGACTCAAATTTCTTCCAATTCTTCGGTTACAGACTTCTTGAGGGAAGTCCTCAGCAGTGTCTTGTAGGCCCGAACAAGCTTGTCATCTCAGAATCATTGGCAAAGAAATATTTTAACTATGGCGTTAAGGGTGTTGCCTCGCCCGTAGGCAAACAGTTAAGGGTCGGAGATAGGGCTGTCTTATCGGAAGTAACTGGCATTTTTGCGGACTTTCCGGAGAATACACACATGAAGATGGATATGATCCTTTCCGCGCAGTCAAACGAATATTCCAAAAATGACTGCTGGGCGTGTTATGGGTTCAAGACATATTTCAAGACGGTTAAACTTACAGGCACTGAAGCTATTGAAAAAAAACTCGAGGAATTTGCCCAGCGTCGGATCATTCCAAGGATAGAAAAGGACCTTGGCGTTTCGCACGAGGAGTTCGTGAAGAGCGGAGATCGGGTAAGCTTTTTTGTGCAACCTCTTCTGAGCATTCACCTGGAATCAAATATTGAGGGTGAGTTCGAGCCGAACGGTGACATACTTTATGTCTATACTTTCGGAATCGTGGCTGTATTCCTGATACTGATCGCCTGTATCAACTTTATGAACCTGGCAACTGCCCGCGCTATAGTACGTGCGAAAGAAATAGGTGTCAGGAAGACAATGGGTGCTACACGCATTGGTCTTATTCCACAGTTCATGATGGAATCATTTATGTATGTATTCTTCGCAGGCCTTATAGCGATCGTCATTTTTTATGCCACGCTCGATCCTTTCAATACCCTTACCGGAAAATCCCTCGACTCAGGATTGCTATTTAGCCCCAACGTAATTTTATTAGCTGGCGCCCTATTGACATTTGTAGCATTGCTGGCAGGAAGCTATCCATCGTTTTATCTCACTTCGTTTGAGCCGGTCACGGTATTGAAGTCAGGCACCAAAGGTGGTTCCCCCAGATCGATATTGAGAAACGCCCTTGTAGTGGTGCAGTTTACGATATCGATCGCTCTTATTATCGGTACGCTGATCGTGTTCAGGCAGGTTAAGTTCATTCAGAACCAGCATTTGGGGTTCAACCGTGAGAATATACTCACCATTTCTCAGACGAGGGTTTTAGGCACCAATGCTGAGGCTTTTAAACAAGAGCTTCTCAGCCATACTGACTTCACGCATGCCAGCTATGCGCAGGCGCTGCCTCCAAACATTGAAAATACATTTTTTGTGAAAGCAGAGAATTCCGATCAACTTCTGGCAAGCTACTTTACGGAGTCTGATTATGACCTGCAGGTCACAATGGGATATGAGATGAAAAGCGGGCGATTCTTTTCCCGCGAATTTGCGTCAGATTCTTCCGCCGTTGTCATTAATGAAGCCTGCGCCCGGTTGCTCGGCTACGACACCCACGAAAACAAAAGCCTTTCATATGGCGAAAATGGCAAATGGAATGTGATCGGCATTGTGAAAGACTTTAATTATACGAGCCTAAGATCCAGTGTCCAACCACTTGTCATTTTTTTACGCAAAAACTTAAGGACGATGGCTGTTCGAATGACGCCTGGAAATGTACAGGCGAAGGTTGCGCTGGTAGAATCGCTGTGGAAGAAGCATTCCGGTGGCAAAGCTTTTGAGTACTCCTTTGTTGATGAAGACTTCGATAAAACATTCAGATCGGAGCAAAGGTTAAGTACCGTGTTTGCAACTTTCACCGTGATCGCTATTTTCATTGCTTGTCTCGGATTGTTTGGATTGATCACATACATCGCGGGACAGCGCGTCAAGGAAATCAGCATCCGAAAGGTTTTGGGTGCAAATGTAGGCCAGATCACTTTGCTGCTATTGCGCGATCTGATCACTCTCGTAATGGTGGCATTCCTAATTGCAGTTCCTCTGGCGTGGTATGGTATGGAGAAATGGCTGCAGTCTTTTGCTTATAGGGTAAACTTTGACGCCTACTCCGTCATGATTGCTGGTACAGTTGCTCTACTGATCGCCGTAGTTACGGTCGGGTATCGGTCCGTTCGCGCGGCAGGGGTAAATCCTGTCGATTCATTGAAAAATGAATAGCTTGATTGTGGAGGAAGCCCTAATAAATATTGGGTTGCATTAGAGATAGGATCAGAAATCGGTTGCAAAAAAAACCCACGAAAGAAACGGAAAAAAAAACAAAAGGCCTTATGACAACTGGACTTCTAAAGGTATAATTGCGGTGTAGAAACCTGGGCAAGTATTTTACAAGTATCATCTTAGACCGCTATCTCTAAATTGTAAACTATGAATCCGGAAAAGTTCGATCTTATCAATGAGGACACTGTCTATCTTACCGCCTACAATGAGAAGGCATCTTTCTTTCGCGGACGCATCATTGATTCCTCCATTTCCGTTGAGATGAAACTGGCTGATGTGCTCGCTGATTTCTTTAATCAGGACGAGATCAAGCGCAAGTTCATGTTTAGCTCGGTTTTCACTAACTCGGATCTCAGCTTCCTATCCAAATTCAATATTCTTTCGGAGATCCTTAATACCTTCTTTCCCGATGTACTTGACCTCTTTCCCCAAGTGGTTCAGGATCTTAAAACAATTATTCACCTGCGATCCGTGATAGATCATTCAATGCTCGACACGTCGCAGGAAGTTGTTGATAACAAATACACTGATAGAATTCACCTCGTGTATTTTCTGGAGGGCCAGCGCAAGCAAATGGTTATTGTGGATGATGACTTCAATAGTGCGATGACAACGGCTGCAAATGTGATCGTGGGGCTCGATCATCTGAAAGTGAAGCTTAATCTCAACTGATCTGGAATATTTATATATATAATCAGCCACCCCACAGTGAGCAAATAGCGTATTTAATCTCCTCTTTTGCATATTTTGTTTGAAGGAAAATGCTTTGCACACGCTTGCATTAATTAAACCTTCTGTAGTTTAGCAGTGTATTCAACCTACTGTTACTACATGAGACCCATAGTTCAGATCTCGCTCGACCTTACTAATATTGATGAGGCCCTTGATACCGCTGCGCTTGCTTTACGCGCTGGAGTAGATTGGCTGGAAGCAGGGACACCCCTTATTCTTGCCGAAGGCTTGCACGGTGTCCGGAAACTTCGTGAGGCCTTTCCCAATGTACCCATTGTGGCTGACCTCAAAACCATGGACGGTGGTTATCTTGAAGCTGAGATGATGGCCAAAGCCGGCGCTTCTTATGTGGTCGTTATGGCCAGAGCCCATGAGGAGACGATCAAATGCGTCGCAAAGGCCGGCAAGGATTATGGTATCGGTGTAATGGGTGACAATCTTGGATGCCCCGACATGATCGCAGCCGCGAAATGGTTGGAAGATCTCGGCTGCGACTATGTCATTCATCATATCGGCTATGACGAGCGACGGGGAATTGCCGCCGCTGGCAAGCGCATGCCCAGTCCGTTAGATCAATTGCGTGAGGTCGTGAATGCTGTGACTATTCCTGTTCAGGCGGTCGGCGGTTTAAGCCTCGAACAAGCTATTCAATGTCCTGCCTACGGTGCACCGCTTGTAGTGCTTGGCGCTCCTTTAACCATCGACGCGGAAGCATTCAAAACCGCGGACGGTAATCTTGAAAGCTCCTTGCGAAAGATCTGCGAAGCGATCCACAGTTATGGTGAAGTACCGGTGGGGAAACGGTGATCTTATTATATAACACTATTGAATATTATTCAACATCCACTATCAAAATAACATCATGAAATCAGCCGCTGTCGTGAACTTCGCCCCTGAAAAAGGTTCTGTTGAAATAAGAGAAATCCCCAGGCCGGATATTGGTGATGAAGACATCTTATTGGAAGTAGCCAACGTCGGAGTTTGCGGAAGCGATCTGCATCAATGGACTGCGGATCACAGTTGGCCGGTAAATTATCCCGTTGTACTGGGTCATGAGTTTGGAGGTTCCATTGCTGAAACAGGAAGCCGGGTTAAGGGATGGAAGGAGGGTGATCGGGTTGTCAGTGAAACAGCTGCTGTCATTGACCCTAACAACCCGATGTCGCGTGCGGGACTATACAACCTTGACCCTACACGCAAAGGATTTGGCTACGGCGTTAATGGCGCCATGACTAAGTTCGTGCGCGTACCTGCCCGCTGCCTTCATCGCGTACCGGATAACCTGTCTTTTGAACAGGCATGTCTTACTGAACCATGCTGCGTGGCGTTTAACTCCGTTGTTCAGAACAGTCACATTATTCCCGGAGACCGTGTAATTGTACTCGGTCCCGGTACAATCGGTATTCTTTGTGCCGCCATGGCGCGGCTATGTGGTGCTGAAGTCGCTGTTGTAGGACTTGAAGCGGACAGGCATCGCTTAAATATTGCGAGCCAATACGGCTGCGACGTGATCATCGGCGACGCTACAGCCTGGGCAAAAAAACGGGATGGCCTTGGAGCTGATTGCGTTATTGACGCTGCGGGCGCGAGCGCGACACTTAAGATAGCCCTGCAGTTGGTACGACCAAACGGTCAGATCGCCAAAGTGGGATGGGGTCCCCAACCGCTGAATTTCTCGCTCGATCCGTTGGTACAAAAGAATGTACGCCTTCAGGGAAGCTTCAGCCACAACTGGCCCATATGGGAGCGTGTTATCGCATTGCTGGCCAGCGGCCAGCTGGATGTAAAACCAATCATTGGAGGCGTGTGGCCTGTAACCGAATGGCATGAAGCGTTTGAAAAAATGCATAGCGGTGAGGTTGTAAAGAGCGTGTTAAGACCCGTGTGAACGTGAGGCTAAAGGACAAAGTCATCATTGTCACTGGAAGCACCACCGGGATAGGCAAAGCAATCGCCATAGCCTCGGTAGCCGAAGGCGCACGCGTTATCGTTCATGGATTGGAAAAGAACCTTGGTCAGGAAGTACTGTCCTCTCTGGGCGAGGACAAGGCCGTCCTTCACATTGAAGACGTCTCTGTTGAGGGAGCTGCCAGCCGGCTCGTCAACGTTGCCATTGAGAAATTCGGTAAGCTCGACGCGGTCGTAAACAATGCCGCCGCCGTTCTCTCTTCGAATATTGAAACTACAGATCTTGATTTTTTCAGACGTGTCCTGGAAATAAATACCCTCGCGCCGTTTAGCCTGATCAAAGCAGCGTTGCCTTACCTTAAGGCTACACGCGGATGTGTTTTGAACATTGGCTCAGTAAACGCATGGAGCGGTGAACCGAACCTGTTTGCCTACAGCGTTTCCAAAGGAGCCCTGATGACAATGACACGCAATCTCGGCGACACGCTTCACCGGGAGCATGGTGTTCGCGTCAATCAAATCAACCCCGGATGGGTGCTGACCGAAACCGAAACCCAGCGCAAGAAGGACCATGGACTGTCGCCTGACTGGTATAAGAAGGTGCCGAAGGTTTACGCGCCGTCCGGACGTATCCTGTTTCCGTCAGAGATAGCAGCTGCGGTTGTATATTGGTTAGCCGACGAAAGCGGACCCATCAGCGGCCAGGTGATAGATCTCGAACAGTATCCGTTTATCGGCCGGAATCCCCCCAAAGATCAATCCACGATATCTGACGTGTAGCCAATAGGTTTTAACAATGTAAATAACTGAAAACAACATGCCCAAACTAGCTGCATTTCCGAAAGCTTTCATGAAAGCACTCTGCAAGGATGGTACTATGAAAGTGTCCGAATGGATTTCGCTTGCCGTAAAACTGGACATTGATGGTCTGGAGTGGTACGCGGGATTTATCGAAATGGAAGACACTTCAAACTGGAAACTGTTCAGAAAGCAGGTGGAGGACCATGGTAAAGTGATACCGATGATGTGTTGCTCACCGGATTTCACCCATCCTGACAAGTCCTTCAGGGAAAAGGAAATATTAAAGCAGAAGCACTGGATCGACATGACTCACGTGCTGGGTGGGGGGTTTTGCCGGGTGCTTTCCGGGCAGCGCCGTCCGGAACTATCCATTCAGGAGGGAATAAAATTTGCCGCGGAATGCATTCAAACTTGCTTACCCTATGCGCAGGAGCGGAACATAACCCTGATCCTGGAAAACCATTACAAAGACGATTTTTGGGAATACCCGGAATTTGCGCAAAAGCGGGACGTATTCTGCGCTCTTGTTGATAGCATTCACCATCCATACTTCGGCGTAAATTACGATCCAAGCAACACATATCTTGCCGGCGAAGATCCGCTCGATCTGTTGTATCGCGTGTCTGACAGAGTCGTCACCATGCACGCCAGCGACAGATTTCTCCTGGAGGGCACGATTGAAGACCTGCGTAAAGAGGAGGGCGGCGCAACTGGATATGCAAAGCGCCTCAGCCATGGGGAAATAGGTAAGGGCCTGAATGATTACGACGCAATATTCACAGAGCTGAAAAATAAAGGGTTTGATGGCTGGATCAGCATAGAAGACGGAGTGGAAGGTATGGAGCAACTCGAACGCAGCGTTTCATTTCTGCGAAAGAAGATGAAGCTGTATTGGCCACGATCAAAATAACAGAATTGTCATAAATTTCTGGTCTCAGGAATGGGACAACACGTCTACAAACGTTTGCGTGTTATCTCCTATTTCGATTGTGTAACAATTTTCTGAAATACAATCCGTTAAGTTTGCAGTTATAAGTAATTTTGTGGTTTGACGCACTAACGTAACTCATGAATCTAAGGTCAATTAGCATCGCAGTATTTCTTTGTTCAGCTTCATTCGCGTATGCGCAGGATGAACAGGATGGAAAAAATATCGTACTCTTCGATCCCCTTTTTTGGAAGGATCAACTTAAGCTGGACGATCATCAATGTCAGAAGATCAGACAGATCAACAGCGAGTTCTATGAAAAGCTTTCTCATGTTGCCCGCGAATCGAATCATCAGACAGTAAAGACCAAAGCCGCCCAGACGGTGCTCGAAAGAAGTGAAGATATATGGGAAACTTTCCATCCTAAGCAACGTAAGAGATGGAGGAAGATCTGGCAGGACGATACAATCTGATCCGGTTTGTTCCTTTGATAGAATTGTTTGATCGCAATCTATGTGTTAAGGTGTCATTCTTTCCTGACTCGCTCTAATGGACTTCATCATAAGGGACGGCACATCAAAGGCTTAACCGCAGAGGCGCAGAGGACGCAATGTACCGCGAAGTAATTCTAAAGAAATCCTCGCGCTTCTTTGCGATCTTAGCGACTTAGCGGTAAAGAAAAGATTGGAAAAATCGTCAAACAGCTCTTTAATGTAAATCGTCTTCAAGTTGCTCGAGAATAGGGGCAAGTCCTTCGTAGTCCGTAAAACCCGGTTTGGATTCGTTCGACCCATACAACGCAATACCTTTGACACCGGCTTCATGCAGGGATTTTATCGCCTCCTCGGGAGATGAAACTTCTCTTAGCACGGGGACGTCTGTATGACCGACTTGCTGCTCTTTAGAAAGCACAAACGCCGGTTTCTTTTTAGCTGCTGTATAAGTCTCTGTTTTTTGAAGAACAAGAATATAGGGGAGGGACGGTTCTTCTACAATCGCCAATTCTTTTAATCCCAGCTCAAGATATTCGGGCCGATACGCTTTAATGATGGTTTCAAGATCATCCCGATTAGTCAGTCCGTGAAGCTCTGCTACGATTGATGGCCCCGTTACCCACCCTCTGATTTCCTGAAATCTGGCTGGAGAAATATAAGACGGTTGATCCGGAATAACGCTGAAACCAAGCAACTCAACGCCCATACCCGCGCAATACCTGGCGTCACTAAGGTTCGTAAGCGATCCGACCTTCACTAACGTTTTTAACGGCATAGTTTTAATCGTGAATAAGAAATAACTTTGTGCGAATTACGTTCAAAATTGTGTGCAGGTCATGTGGAAATTGGATTATTATCTGAACCGATACCTTCAAGGAACTACCCTCGTGCTGGCGATCATTGCCTTTTCATGTGAATCCTCCGATGAGCCGGAAACATTTGATCGTGTGGCCGACTACTTGCCACTCCGTAAAGGCTCATTCCAGGTTTATGACGTTAGTGAGATAAGATATGAATTAGGCGTCCCTGAGACGCTTTCCTACGAATTGAAGACCGTTGTGACTGATTCCTTTAAGAATGCTTCAGGTACTTACTCATACGTTATCCACAGAAGCCTCCGTGACTATGGTGGGAATTCATGGACATATATGGATACATGGTCGTCTTTGACAAGTGAGCTTGAGGCTGTAACCAACGAGGGTAATTTGTCCTTTCTAAAATTCAGGCTGCCTATAAAGGATGGCATTGAGTGGAACGGCAATCTTTATAACGCTCAGGGAGAGGATATCTATACGCTTGAGCAGACCAAAGCCAGTCAAACATTTGGTGAAACCATATACAATGATTGCATCACCGTCAATCAGAATGATAATGAAGACTTCGTAGTATTCCTGGATCAGCGCAAAGAGGTCTACGGCCGGCACGTAGGCCTTGTCTATAAAGAGTCAACCCAGTTGCATTACTGCGCGCAGGAGGAATGTCTCGGCGACCAGATCGTTGAAGAGGGAGTGATATACAAACAAACCATCAAAGATCATGGCATTGAATAGGCTCGCATGGTTCGTTGTATTCCTTTGCCTTAGCACTGCCTCGTTTGGGCAGACCAACCGGTATATGATCTTCTTTAAGGATAAGGCAGGCAGCGCATACAACACCTCAGCGCCAGGCGCCTTCCTTTCTCAGCGTGCCATAGATCGAAGGTTGCAATATGGCATTTCGATCACAGAGCAGGATATTCCGGTAAATGAAATTTATATTGATGCCCTCCGGACTGGAGGCGCGATTATTTTCTTCACAACACGGTGGATGAATGGCGTGCTTGTGCAATGTGATGCATCGCTTGTTCCCTCCCTGGAAGCATTTGCTTTTGTTGATCGGGTGGAATTTGTTGCCCCTAATGCCAAGTTGATCTCCGGTGGAAGAAGGAAATTCAATGCCAGATCCAAAGGTTCAAATGCCAATGAAAAGACCAGGACGCAATTGCAGCAAATAGGACTGGATGAAATGCAGGATGCAGGATACAGGGGCGAGACCATTCATATCGGAATATTTGATAGCGGCTTTCAAGGCGTCAATATAACGTCTCCGTTTCAGCATATTTTTAATGAGAAGCGAATTGACCTTTCGGTGTCTAAGGATTTTGTTTTTAACAGCGGATGATGTCTTTCAATATGATGAACATGGCACGGAAGTATTCTCTGTTATCGCCGGGTATCAGGAAGGAGCTTTCACGGGAGGTTCATATGAGGCTGAGTACCAACTTTATGTTACCGAAGATGTTTCATTGAATTTAGGATTGAAGAATATAATTGGCTTTTTGCCGCCGAACGAGCAGATAGCGCAGGCGTAGATGTCATAAATTCATCATTGGGATACTATGATTTCGACAATACGGATATGAACTACCAACAATCCGATATGGATGGTAAGACTACTGTGATAACCAGGGCCGCGCAAATGGGCAGCCGACCGAGGAATCGTCGTGGTGTGCAGTGCTGGTAATGAAGGTAGTATCGCATGGCAGATCATCACCGCACCGGCAGACGCCAAGGATGTGCTTGCCATCGCCAGCGTGACGTCCGCAGGTATTCGCTCAACTACAAGCTCCAGAGGTCCATCAGCCGACGGCAGGATCAAGCCTGACGTAGCCGCAATGGGTGTCAATACGAGCGTCATCAAGCCTGACGGCTCTGTCGGGAGCGCGAGTGGCACCAGCCTCTCTTGCCCTTTGATAACCAGCCTGGCTGCAGGTATCTGGCAGCGTTACCCGGGGCTTTCTAATAAAGAGATAATGGATGCTATCCGCAATTCCGCATCGCAAGCAACATCTCCAGATAATCTTATTGGATATGGGATACCTAATTTCAAAGCGATCGTTAATTACCTGGAGACCCACACACAGGAAAATATATTTGAAGTCTATCCCAACCCCATCGTATCAGACACCTTCACGATCAGACCCTCTGATCCCGGACAAGTAACCACGTGCAGGATGGAATTGATTTCATCACAGGGTCAGATCATTTCCAATGCCGATATCAACTTTTCCTGGCTTAATAGAACATACAAGGGCAACCTTGCCAACATGGCATCGGGATTTTATTTTCTCAGGATTTGGTGGGGAGACAAGCGTTATATTTACAGGCTCGTTAAAGTCTAACGATCGGCCTGCTGTGAGAGAACACTCTTGAATCTTCATACATTACACCTATTTTTAGGCTCAGATCCTTTTCATGAAGACACCACTAATTGCCCCCTCCATTTTGGCCGCGGATTTTGGGAACCTCGAACGCGACGTTCGAATGATCAACGAAAGTCAGGCCGATTGGATACACGTCGATATTATGGACGGCGTTTTTGTTCCCAATTTCTCTATGGGTATTCCAGTGGTAGAGGCGATCAAGCGTTATGCGCAAAGGCCGCTGGACGTTCATCTTATGATCATCAATCCTGAAAATCACGTCGAAGCCTTTCGAATGGCCGGAGCGGATCGTATTTCCGTCCACATTGAAGTATGCAAAAATATGCACCGCAATATTCAGCAGATCAAAGCCCTGAAATGTAAAGCCGGTGTTGCGCTCAACCCCCATACCCCAGTCAGCGATCTCGAGAATATTATTGCAGATGTGGATCAGGTATGCGTTATGTCAGTGAACCCCGGATTCGGTGCACAAACCTTTATAGAAAACACATATGCGAAGGTCAGGTCCCTAAAGGATCTGATTGAAAAGTCAGGCTCATCAGCTAAAATTGAAATTGATGGCGGCGTGAACATTTCCAACGCCAAAGCGCTCATAGATGCAGGTGCAGATGTATTGGTTGCCGGTAACTTTGTTTTTTCAGCTAAAGAACCACTGTCCGTTATCCGGCAGCTCAAAGAAGTAAAATGATATCCTTCGTCACAAATAGTTTGGGGATGTTGCATAAGTCGATCACTCGCCGTAAGCCGCTTCATGACATTACCGGAAGACTTATCTTTCTTATTCTCCTTGCCACTATTTCCTGCCAGCGAAGTGTAACGCGTATCTCACCGGATACAAAAATGGATCTTAGCGGCAGGTGGAACGACACAGACTCACATATCGTCGCCGACAAGATGATACAGGAATTGCTAACGTCGTCAAGGTTCAGCGAATACGCGAAAGAAAAAGGTAAGAAACCTGCTATTGTTGTAGGACTTATCCGGAACAAGACCACGGAGCACATCGATGCAAACGCCTATATAAAAAAACTCGAAGTAGCAATCTACAACTCGAACATTGCGGAGCTTGTCGAATCGGAAGAATTCAGAGATCATCTGAGACAGGAGCGAGCGCAGCAACAAGACTTTGCCGATCCTGCCACAGTATCAAAGTGGGGCAAAGAGATCGGTGCGAATCTGATGTTGTTCGGGGAAATGACCTCAGAGACGGATACTAATAATAAACAACGTGTTGTGAACTACATCACTACACTTTTTCTTACTGACATCGAGACGAACAAGCGGGTATGGTATGGTCAGCAGGAAATCAAAAAATTTATCAGGAACTGATCAACTGATGAGAACGGTGTTGTTAAATGGTGTTGTGGTTATCGGTCTTGTATTGCTCCAGGCATGTGCAAGTTACTATCAATCGCATCTTGATTTTAATGCCGAGTTCGAACACGGTGATCTCAAACAGGCACTCGCTACGCTCGGCAAACATGACGAAGAGTCTTCTGGAAGAAATCGTTTCATCTATTTTGCAAACAGGGGACTTTTGCTCTCCATCCTGGGCGAGTATGAGGAGAGCAATGAATACTTCGAGAAGGCTTTTCTTTTCGGAGAAGATTACCGCGTTAACTATGTAACGGAGGCCGCATCATATTTTACAAATCCAACAATCTCTTTATACCGTGGAGAAGACCATGAACACCTGATGGTTCTTTACTTTAAGGCTATTAACTATCTCAAGCTTAACCAACCTCAGGAAGCTCTTGTAGAATGTCGCCGATTGAATATACGTCTCAACCAGCTCGCTGACAAATACACTTCTCCTGAGAAACTTCAACGGAATGCCTTCATACATAACCTCATGGGAATCATCTATCAATCCACAGGAGACCACAACAATGCATTTATAGCATATCGCAATGCACTCGATGTATATGAAAATGACTATGCCAGATTGTTTGAGCTTGAAGCACCCATGCAGCTTAAAAAGGATCTACTTGCCGCAGCCTTTCGCACTGGATTCATGGATGAATTTGAAAGCTACAAGATCAAATTCGGATTGCCCGACTATAAGGTATTACCGTCTGGTGCCGAGCTGGTTTTCTTCTGGCACAACGGTCTGGCACCTGTTAAAGGTGAGTGGAGCATAAATTTTGTAATTACCAGAGGGACAGGCAACGTGATGCTTTTCAACAATGAATCGATGAATCTTTCATTTCCTTTCACGGTCGATGATGAAACCGATAGATCGAACCTGCAAAAACTGCAGGTCTTTCGGGTTGCATTTCCCAGATACATCGAGCGGCCCGTTTACTTTACGGCTGCGAAACTGGAGAAGCTTGGTGAAGTTTATCCGTTGCAGCTCGCCGAGGATGTTAGTAAGAATGCATTTCACAGCCTCAAACAGCGAATGCTCCAGGAATTTGCTAAGGGACTGCTTCGTGCGGCACTGAAAAAAGCAGCCGAGGAAGGCATGAGAAAGAAAGACGACCGGTTGGGTGCTGTGCTTGGCCTGGTGAATGCCATCACAGAAAAGGCTGATACCCGAAATTGGCAAACGCTGCCACATAGTATTTTATATTCCAGGATACCGCTCGATGAAGGATCAAACGATTTGAAGCTTTCACTTGCCGCTGACAAGGAGATGATCTACAATTTCACATATAAACCCGATGCTGGTAAAACGCTTTTTCACACATTCTCATCGCTTGAAACGTCGGCAGGTCCCTACAGATATTATTGAAACATTGGATGACTATTTCTTTGTGAATAGCATACTGTTCCGGCGACATAGATCGTTAGGTGATATGACGGCTGCCTGGAGATCCAACCACAGGAAGGCGTATTTCATTGATAAACTTCAGATTCCGCCATCAGTCGATTCTTGCCAACCCCATATAGGATGATTCGTGAATTTCGTTTAACTTTAGCGGCCAACAGCCAGATTGTTAATGGCTTACATTTTTTGATTCTAGGAGTTTAAACCGATTTTTTTCTGAAGCGTTTCACTGCAATAGTCGTCCTCATCGTAATTGGATTTACGTGCCTGCCCGAGCAGCTATTAGCCCAATACGAAACTGAGCAGGAGGCATCGGTCCCCCTTGAATACTTCTATATCAAAAGACAAGGTATTGGAGTATTCCGCAAAATTTTAAGCAAGGTTACTTTTGGGTTCAGCACGGGATACGGAAGCACGACTTTCAAGCACGATCTGGATGGATTTGGAATTTTTCAGAATCAAAATTCCCGCCCCTACATTATTTCAGTCAGCCTCTACGGGCGCGGTTTATTCCAACTGGGTAAATCGGGTTACCACATCACCCACAACTATACAACCCGGTGCCTATGTGGTAAATTCCGATACAACGAGTATTGGTTTCAAAAGCAGTTCTTTCAACATCCCGTTGAAGGCTACCATTCATGTTGACTTCAATCACATCAGGATCGGCGGTGGTTTTTCCTTCGAGTACACACATATGGGACCTTTCACGGCAACGCAGTACGGTGATAAGATCCAGAGCTTTGATTCTGATGTAACGACCTTCTTCCTTAAGAAATACTTCGCTATGATTGGAGGCACGGTGTACCGGTACTATGAAAATTACCTTCTTGTTGTTGATGCCAATATTGGTGGTTATGGTCTTGGACAAAAATTCGAAACAGGCCAGATCAAGAAAGGCGTCTTTGTTAACCTTGGTGTTACTGTTGAACGCGAGATGTCCGAATACTTTAAATTATTTGTAAGACCGTCGTATGAAATCAAGAGCTATAAACTGAATTTTCCTGAAACAAGTCAGAGCATCAATCACAAGTTCAATGCGTTTTATATTAACGTTGGGGCGACCTACAGGATACCCGAGCTGAGAAGGTGTTTCATCAAGACGTGCAAAGCTCAAATGAATCATGCTCATGGGAACAGAGGAATACAGGAGCCGCGTTCATCCAATCTATAAAAAACAAAATCCCCACTATGGGGAAAACCACCCCGTTCTTATCAAGTATAAGGGCAAGAATAAACGTAAACTAAATCCATATTGATTTACTTCACTCTGCATGGTTATCGTCAGAGCAAAAATGATGTTGTATAAACCGCTCTCAAAAAACCTAAAATCTTGTTCTTCTGCAAAGCCAGGAAAGTATCGATTTTTACTATCTTGCACAGCTCGAAAAAGAGCCCTGAATAAGCTAAATAACAATAGATTTTTACATGGCAGAAGATAGCGGTGGTCTACCCCCAGCGAGGCAGAATATCATCCCAATTAACATTGAAGATGAAATGCGCGGTGCCTACATCGATTATTCGATGTCCGTTATCATTTCACGTGCATTCCGGATGTCAGAGACGGCCTTAAACCTGTTCATCGAAGAGTACTTTTCGGGATGCAGGAATTGGGTGTTAATTACAACAAAGCCTATAAGAAATCAGCCAGAATCGTCGGAGAAGTACTCGGTAAGTATCATCCCCACGGTGATGCGTCAGTATATGATACCATGGTGCGGATGGCGCAGGATTGGTCGTTGCGATATACCCTCGTGGACGGTCAGGGAAATTTCGGAAGTATCGACGGCGACTTTCCGGCGGCAATGCGCTATACCGAGGCGAGGCTGAAACGCATCGCGGAAGAATTGCTTGCCGATATCAACAAAGATACCGTTGACTTTCAACCCAACTTTGACGATTCCCTGACGGAGCCTACAGTGCTCCCGGGTAAGCTGCCAAACCTTCTTGATGAATGGCTCTTCAGGTATCGCGGTGGGCATGGCCACAAACATGGCTCCGCACAATTTAACCGAGGTCATGAATGGCATCATCGCCTATATCGAAAATCCATGAGATCACGATTCCCGAATTGATGAACTATATCACTGCCCCTGACTTTCCTACAGGTGGGATAATTTATGGGCACTGCGGGTATCCAGGAAGCCTATATGACAGGCCGCGGCCGGATTGTCGTTCGGTCAAAAGCAGAAATAGTAACATCTGCGAACGGAAAGGATCAGATCATCGTCACCGAAATTCCATATATGGTCAATAAGGCGATGATGATCGAAAAGACGGCCGCGTTGATCAATGAAAAAAAGATCGAAGGTATTTCAGATTTGCGCGATGAGTCGGATCGGGACGGATACAGGATTGTCTACGACCTTAAGAAGGATGCAATACCCAACATTGTTCTCAACAATCTTTTCAAATACACGCAGCTTCAGTCGGCTTTCAACGTCAATAATGTCGCGCTTGTAAAAGGCAGACCGTTGACATTGAATCTCAAGGATCTTGTGAAGTATTTTGTTGAGCATCGTCACGAAGTTGTTGTCAGGAGGACCAAATTTGAGTTTGCCGAAGCGCAGAAACGGGCCCATATTCTGGAAGGTTATCTCATCGCGTTGGACAATCTGGATGAGGTAATCTCGCTGATCCGGAATTCCAAGGATCCTGAGACTGCCAGGGAAGGTTTGATCACACGGTTTTCGCTTTCCGAGATTCAGGCGAAGGCGATCCTCGACATGCGTCTTCAACGGCTTACTGGTCTGGAGCGCGATAAGATCCAGCAGGAATATGAAGAAGTGAAGGCATTGATCGAACGGCTTAATAACATTCTGGATAATGAATCCTGTCAGAATGCAGATCATCAAGGATGAGCTGGTTGAACTTCGTGAACGCTATGGTGACGAGCGAAGAACACTGGTTGTTCATAACGAAGATGACATTTCGTTCGAGGATATGATCCCCAATGAGGAAATGCTCATCACGATTTCTAACCAGGGTTATATCAAGCGCACCTCGCTTTCAGAATATAGGACACAGGGTAGGGGAGGGGTAGGCTCGCGCGGGGTTGCTACCAAAGAAGATGACTTTACAGAGCATCTTTTCATAGCTCAGGCACATAACTATCTGTTGATATTTACCGATCAGGGAAAGGTATACTGGAAGAGAGTATATGAGATTCCTGAGGGTACCAAGACCTCCAAAGGCCGCGCCATACAGAACCTCATCAACATTGAGCCTGGTGAGACGGTACGCGCATTCATCAATGTGAAAAACCTTACCGACGAGCAATACATCAATAACAATTTTGTCATTCTTTGCACGGAGAAAGGTACTATCAAGAAAACTTCGCTTGAAGCATACTCCAGACCCCGTCAGGGCGGGATTAACGCAATCTCCATTCACGAAGGCGACCGTTTGTTAAATGCCTCATTGACTAATGGTAATAATCACATTATTATCGCAAAGAGTGAGGGTAAGGCGGTGCACTTCAATGAACGTGATGTGAGGCCCATGGGTCGCACCGCCGCAGGTGTGCGTGCCGCAACGCTGGAATCCGAAAGTGATAAAGTTATTGGGATGGTTTGCATAAGCCGTGAAGATGCTAACTTGCTTGTGGTCTCTGAGAATGGCTACGGAAAACGCTCTCTGATTGACGACTACAGGATTACCAAACGTGGGGGCAAAGGTGTCAAGACGTTGAATATCACTGAGAAAACTGGCAAGCTTGTTGCCATCAAGGAGGTTGTTGATGAGGATGAACTCATGATCATCAACCGCTCGGGCATTACCATCCGCATAAAAGTCAACGAATTGCGCGTGATGGGCCGTGCTACACAAGGCGTTCGTCTTATCAAGTTGAATGACGATGACCGAATCTCATCTGTAGAGAAAATACAGAAGATCGATAAAATTGATGATGTCCCTAAAACTTAATTCCAAACTACTATAAACCTAATAAGATGAAACGATTGACACTTTCGCTGTTACTGTTAGCAACAGTGGCTGCCTATGCCCAGAAAGCCGCCAAACCTAACCTTAATAAGGCGTTGCAGGCGATGTCAGAAGGCAAGCTTGATGAAGCAAAGACTATTATCGATGCGGCAACTACATACGAAAAAACAATGAACGACGGTAAGACGTGGTATTACAGAGGTCTTATCTACGCCGCACTAGACACAACGTCCAACGAAACATTCAAAGCGCTTGCTCCTGATGCGATAGACGTAGCCCTCGAATCATTCAAGAAGGGCGATGAAATGAGCAAAGGCAAAGAACACTTTACCCAGGACGCAGCGGGCTTGCCAGTGCTGAAGTCACAGCAAATAGCGTATTGGCACGGCAACTACGTTAACGATGGCGCTGCGGCCTATCAGGAAGAAAACCTGGAAGAGGCGCTGAAGAATTTTGAAAAAGCTCAAAAAATACTTCCGAATGATACGCTTGCCTATTTCTACGCTGGATTTGTTGCCAATGGAATGGAAAATTATGACAAGGCAATCGAGTCTTTCAAAAAGTACATCGACCTTGGTGGAAAATCTGTTGATGCCTATCTGAGTATTATAAATATATACAGCATTCCTAAGGAAGATAAGGAAGAAGCATTGAAGATGCTGCGGGTCGCGAAAGAGAAATTTCCCAATGATCCACAAATTCCAAAAGTTGAGATTGGATTGTTGATCGATCTCAAGCGCATCGACGAAGCCAAGTCCGGACTTGAAGAGGCCGTAAAAAAAGAACCTGGTAACAAGATCCTTCACTTCTATCTCGGTTACGCTAATGCTAACCTCAATAAGACTGAAGAAGCGAAAAAGAATTATGAGGCCGCTTTGAAGATAGATCCCAATTACTTTGAAGCACAGCTTTACCTGGCTAAACTAGTGTATGCCGACGCTGCCGCTATTCAAAAAGAGATGTCCAATCTGGGTATCTCTGCTGCCGACAAAAAGAAGAAGGTGGAACTTGACAAAGTCCTGGTTGAAAAACTGAAAACAGCACAACCCTACTGGGAGCAAGCCGAAAGACTTAACCAGAAAGATCAGGAAGTGGTGGACATCCTATTCTCCATCTATCAGCTGCTTGGCAACGATGCCGGCATGAAGCGTCTGGAAAAGAAATCGAAAGAAATGGGAATGGACAGCAACTAGGCAGTAGTCTGTCCGTTGGAAACAAAAGGTTGGCGTTTAGCCAGCCTTTTGTGTTTGTTATGGGTATACTCCACGCCGTTGGGGATACATTGAACTTAAAAATAATTATCATTAATATTAGATATAGTGTTAAATTCGGTTTGTTTGGTTCAGATTTCATGACTCCGCCCATAGCGGTTCTGAAATGACGATAAACGCTTACATATGGCTGGTAAAAGAAGTATCAAGCAGATAGCCGGCAGGCTTTTGTCAAGGTGGTATGTATTCGTGATTACACTATGCATAGCGCTGCCACTTGCTTTTGCATATATAAAATTCACTCCAAAAGAATACGTTGTCAAGGCTTCCGTCTTGCTTAACAACGGCGGAGGCCAAACTCCCGATCCTAAAAACCCGATCAAAACACCCGCCGCAAAGTCTGAAAGCGAGATCGAAGACGCGGTAGGCATTCTGAAGTCCTATACGATGGTGGAGCAGGCGATAAAAGGTCTGGACTTTGGAATCAGTTATTTTACTACAAAGGATTTTGTGACCACGGAGCAGTATGAGAACGCATCTTTTAAGGTTGAGATCGATTCGATGGTTAATCAGGTTGTTGACGTCCCGATTTATATCAGGCGGATTTCTTCAACACGTTACCAGGTCAAAGCTTCCGCCAAAACCGTAAAGCTTTACAACTATTTCACGCATCAGGTAGAAAGTACCATTGAAGTATTCAATATTGACGAGGAAGTCCCCTTGGATAAAAGCTATACAAACAAATATCTCAGCTTTAAGATCAAATTCAAGGATAATCAGAAAACCGCTCCCGACGCGGAAATGTTCTTTATCCTTAAGCGTCTCCAGTCGGTCACTGAAGAGTATCAACAAAAGTTAACATTTGATCCTGTTTCGGCGGACTCACGAATAATCGACCTGCATGTAAAGGGACACGTTGCAGCAAAAGAAAAAGCATTCCTTTCAAAGCTTCTCGACGTATACCTGACAATGGAACTTAACAAGGAAAATGAGCTTGCCCTCAAAACTATTGAGTTCATTGATAATCAACTTAACAGCAATCCTGACACTCTTACGGACCGGGTGCACAATTACCTTATAGAAAAAAGAATGGAGGCCAAAATAGCGCTGGCCTCAAATGCAGCGGGCAAAGCCGTCCTTGATAAGCCGTATATAGCCGGGAGTGGAGAATCAGTGTATCCCGATGTTAGGTCAATCTACGTGATGGCGCTCATTGGAAGTGTCCTTGTAGCCGTAGGCTTCGTGGGTATAAAGGATCTGGTAAAAGACAATATTATTACGAGCGAAGATGTGGAGCAGATCACTAAAATACCTTTTATTGGTACGATAAGTCATGCCAGCAAGAGAGAGCAAAGCTCTATTGTCGCTCATGCGCGATCGCCGGTTGGTGAGTCATTTCGATCGCTGCGCGTCAACCTGCAATATTTGACGCTCAATTCCAATGCAAGCGTCATCGGGATAACTTCGTCCAGGGAAAGTGAGGGAAAGACTTTCTGCTCAGTGAATCTCGCGGCAGTTATGGCGTATTCAGGAAGGAGAACAGTGCTGGTCGATACCGACATGAGAAGGCCAAGGGTCGCGGCCTATTTTCAACTTGAGAACAGAAAGGGATTGTCCAATTTCCTTGTCGGTGATGGCTCGATCAAGGAGATAATAAACAATACAGAGCACAAGGGCTTTGATGTGATTGGGTCAGGGCCGATCCCACCGAATCCAGTAGATCTCATAGGCAACGCCAGAATGGAGGAATTGATCAATACCTTGAAGCAATCGTATAGCACTATTATTCTTGATTCACCCCCGTTAGGCTATGTCTCTGAGTACATCATTCTCATGAAGTATACTGACGCCAATCTCTATATTGTCAGATCTGACTATACCAATCGCAATAGTCTAAAGAAAATTAACAAGCTGTTCGACCGTGAGAAGATCAGTAACTTCAGTATACTATTGAATGATGTGAAATCCTCTAAGGCCTCCGGCAATTATTACGCGTACGGCTATGGATACGGATACAAGTATTGAAATTCTATGAATCGCGAAAGACCTTTCACTTTGTGTAGGTACCTGATCGTTAGAATAGAGAATACACAATAGGTAGATAATCAATGTTCATTTTGTTTCGTGATCCTATTAATGCCTGATTGATAACGCTCAAATTTTCATGAGACCCTCGATTGAAGTATTTACGATAAATATTGTGCTTTGTCTTTGAATCTTGATATGAAGCTAACGCTAAAAGACTTAACAGCTCGTCTTATAAACGTCACCTTAGGATATACTCCGTTGAACTTGCGTATTGCATATTTACCTATTGTGTATTCACCTATTCTCTATCGTGCTCAAAAAGGGAGATTCTGAAAACCCCCGGGGAGCTTGCAATCAATGTCTATTTCGTCATCGTGAATACCCACGCCTCTTTGAACAGATTCTTCCACTTGTATTCATTGCGTACCCGCCTTGCCTCTTCGATATTGGGTGAAGAGAATATATACACATAATAGAAGTTGTTCTTCGGATTCAGGACGACACTTACCGCATGACCCTTTTGGATGAGCTCCTTAGAAAATTTGATTGAATGGCTCATTAAACTAAAGACACTTACGACGACATAGTAATGACCTTTCACCATTGTGAAAGACTCCTGACCTGGCTTGGCAGGCGTCTTTTTTCCGTCAACTTTTTTGGCGTGCGACACTGCGGGCTTCTCTGCTTCCACCTTTGATTTTCTTTCCGGTTCAGGTGCAAATGGCAGCAAAACATCTGTTTCGGTTACGACCATCCTTGCAGGATTCTTGTTCCCAAGCGATCGTTGTGGTTCCCGTACTGGAGGCTCGGTTCTGAGCTCGTTGGCAAGGATGGCCTTAGGAGACGGTGATTTCTTCACAATAGATTTGGATTTTTTCGTGTTGAACCTGATCCCAAATTGAAGTTCATGTGAGCTCATCGCTGAATGTGCCGTTTTAAATGGAGGGAATTCATAGCTATAGCTTATGCGGAATCTGTCTCTCAGGTTGAATCCCATGAAAATTGCAAGTCCGCTATGCTGGTTGTAGCTTCCACCCGTCCACAAAAGCTTCTTGAAGTAGACCAGTGCGGCAGCTTCCCATCCGTTCAGTTTTGAATCCTGAAATTGCCGGTAAAGAACATAGGGTTCTATCGCAATGTTTTGCTCCATGCCGAGGCTGAACCTATAACTTGCCGAGTAAAGTCGGTTTTTCAGGTTTGAAAGTTTGAAGTCATTAAATCCCTTTGTTGTAAATGCATCTGATTCAAAAAGATCAGTAAGTGCAAACCCGAGGCGCAATCCATTCATTGTGTAAAGGGCTCCGAAATTGCCTTTAACGTACAGCGTGTTAGTGGCAGCGTTCCTAATGGCTGGATCTGAAGAATTCAGTTCGTCCGCAGTAAGATCAAGTTTATTGTGACCAAGGCCGCCGGAAATCCCAAATCTCAAGGATTGGTTTGACGCTATTGGTACAATGTATCCGAAAGTCGCAAGCATACTTAAATTATTGACCAGTACCTGACGATCCATTGAGACATTGAATCCAAGGGCTATGCGTTCTGTCGTGGGAAATTGCATGCTAAAGGCGCCGGTGGCAGGCGCATCTTTGAAATTAGTCCACTGTTGACGATAAGTAAGATTGGCCTCGATCGAATTGTTAATTCCAACATATGCTGGATTGAAGAGGTAGGGATTATTGAAAAACTGTTTATAAGTCAAGCCATGCTGTTGTGCCTCTGTATTGGTCGTGAAGATCGATAATGCAATGAGTACGAGGGTGAAAATTCTAATCATAGCTTAAGAGTCAATGCTTCGGCAAGCATTTGAATAATTTATAAGTTTGGTTAATTGAATTAGATGTAGAACCAAGAATGAAAATAGCATGGCATGCAGACTTCACGACAATTAGTCTTTGCTTCATTGGGCGCTAGGCTGAATTTTATCTCGGTGTTTAAGGGCTGAAAAGTGTTTCTTCGTAAGAAATCATTTTTCCAAGGTCGGCAAAGTAGGGAGTTGATTCCATTATGCAATAAGACGGAAGTAAATTCTTCGAAAGAATTTTCCGCGAACGATTGTGATAGAAGTGGATGATTTCCCTAAGATGTTTCGAGTCAAATGCACTTGCATGAAGACCTATTCCCTATGGACTCAACCATGGAGTATTACAAATGTTATGTCTGCATTGAACGTCGCAGAGATGCAATGCCTGACGCACTTGATCTCATAATGTAAAATGCTCGAATCTATAACGTATGGATTAAAGTATTACTTGAAATTGAGTTGTAGCCATTGGTAATTTTCCTGGTAAAAATGAGTAGGCATTTCCTGTGGCAGTAACGATATACGCCTTGTTCATGGGTGAATATATTGTATCTGCAAAAAGCCCCGCGAGGAGGTGGTAAAAGGGTGATCGACTGCCGATGACTACAATCATTTCAAATTCCAATATTGATCATCAAAGGGAAGTGCATAGACCGGTACTTTTAGCTATCCAAAGACAAATACGGTCGTTGGAAGGCGGTAAAATCAAAATACCGACGATCTCGCCGATTACCTATGAATGGTTTGAGGCATTAACTTGAAAATTTATAGTGGCTTTAAACTTTTTACTGTAATGAACAACAATGTAACCGCTGGCAAATGCCGATTTTGCCAGTCCCCCCTCGAGCAGACATTCGTCGACCTCGGAATGTCACCCTTATGTCAGGATCACGTTAAGCCCGAAGAGCTTAAGAGAATGGAGCCGTTTTACCCGCTTCATGCCTATGTTTGCAGCAATTGCTACCTGGTACAATTAGAGGAATTCGTGGCGCCTTCCGAGATCTTCAACGACTACGCCTATTTTTCCTCGTATTCTGACTCATGGCTGCAACATGCCAAGAATTATGCCGACAAGATCACAGAGCGCCTGGAAATTGGCGCCGAGCATCTCGTGGCAGAATTAGCCAGCAACGATGGTTACATGCTGCAATATTTTGCGGCCAAGAATATCCCTGTATTGGGCATTGAGCCAGCCGCGAATGTTGCGGAGTACGCCATAACAAAGCGTGGAATAAGGACTGAGACCAAATTCTTCGGCCTAAATACAGCCCTGGAAATGGTGTCTAAATATGGCAAGGCTGATTTGCTGATCGGAAATAACGTGCTTGCCCACGTTCCAGATATCAATGACTTTGTTTCAGGCATGAAGGCCTTTTTGAATAAAGAAGGTGTTATCACAATGGAATTTCCTCACCTTTTGAGACTTGTTGAGCGCAACCAATTCGATACTATATATCATGAGCACTTTTCCTATCTGTCCTTTACCACAGTTGAAAAGATCTTCAAGTATCATGGTTTGTCGCTTTTCGATGTGGAAGAATTAAATACGCACGGTGGTTCAATCAGGATCTACGCCAAGCACATTGAGAATTCATCCAAACAGATCTCGTCAAGAGTTACCAATTTGCTTGCACGTGAAGAGGAAGCTGGCATGTCTACCATGGCATTCTATACTGAGTTTGAAAAGAACGTCAGGAACACAAAACTGAAGATCCTTGAGTTCCTTATTGATGCCAAGAATAACGGTAAGACTATTGCAGGTTATGGTGCCCCCGGCAAAGGAAATACGTTACTGAATTATTGCGGTATCCGGACAGATTTTATCGACTACACGGTAGACCGTAACCCTCATAAGCAGGGAAACTTCCTGCCGGGAACATTGATACCCATTTATGAACCTAGTAAGATACGTGAGACAAAACCGGATTTCGTTTTCATCCTGCCCTGGAACCTGAAGGAAGAGATCATGGAGTCGATGTCATTCATTCATGAATGGGGAGGTAAGTTTGTCATCCCAATTCCTGAACTGAAAGTCTACGATCCGCGTTGGAACTCTCAGAGACTTAGACGGGCGAGTTAAAAAAAAGACCCTAGGCGCAAGAGATAAAAAATTTTTCGGTCAGAATAGGAATAAGGCCCTTCCTTATTCCTTAATTTAAATGGCGCCTTTGAGGCGCTATTTAGACTGACTATTAGAAACGCCGACCAATATACGTAAGCATGAAATTTTTACTGGAATCAGTTGTGATTGATTTGTCGATAGGTGATCAAATGCATTCCCTTGCCTCCGCTTTGTTTCCAATATGCAGAAGCATCACAGGAAACGGAGTACGGGAAAGTCTTAAGATCCTCTCGTCAGAGATTCCGCTGGAGATCAAAGAAGTTCCGTCAGGCACTAAAGTATTTGATTGGGAGGTTCCACGCGAGTGGAATATTAATGACGCCTATATCAAGAATTCTAAAGGTGAAAGGATCGTTGACTTTAAGAAATCCAATTTACATGTGCTCAACTACAGTGTCCCTGTTCACAAGCACGTTGGTCTTGAAGAATTAAAACGACACTTGCACTTTGTAAAAGACCACCCGGATTGGATACCTTACCGTAATTCTTACTATAAAGAGGAGTGGGGCTTCTGTTTGAGTTATAATCAGTTCAGCCAGTTAGAGGATGATGTTTATGAGGTCTGCATCGACTCTACGCTTCAACCCGGATCATTAACATATGCGGAATGCCTGATTCCGGGTGAGTTAAAGGATGAGGTCCTGATCTCTTGTCATATATGCCACCCATCTCTGGCCAATGATAATTTATCTGGCATTAGCGTGGCCACCATGGTTGCGCGTAAGCTCCTTCAATCTAAGCAACGGTATTCCTACAGGTTTGTATTCATTCCTGGCACTATCGGCGCGATTACATGGCTTGCACAGAATGAAGATATAGTTCCACGGATTAAGCATGGCTTGGTATCATCACTCCTCGGTGGCCCCGGACCATTTACATATAAAAGATCAAGAAGGGGCAATACTGAGATCGACCAGATCGCTGAGTTTGTTCTGAAGTCCCGAAGCAACCTCAATGAGGTCATTGATTTCTTCCCATATGGATACGACGAACGGCAATATTGTTCGCCAGGATTCAACCTTGCCGTCGGATGCCTATCGCGAACTCCTTACGGCCAGTATAATGAATATCATACATCGGCAGATAATCTTGATTTTATCACACCAGACTCGCTGGAGCAATCCTATTACCTATATCTGGAAATAATAAAGGTTCTGGAGGGAAACAAGAAGTATGTCAATTTGAATCCGAAATGCGAGCCGCAGCTCGGTAAACGTGGATTATACAATCAACAGGGCGGTACTAATGATAATCAGAATTTTCAGCTTGCCGCATTGTGGATCCTAAATCAAGCCGATGGAGAGAACAGCCTGGTCGATATTTGTAAGAAGTCAAAAATGAAGTTTGATGCTATCATTTTCGCGGCAGAAAAACTTCTCGAAAAAGGTCTCCTTGCGGAATCTGTTTGAGTTTTGATCCTGACACGCGCAGCAACGCGCATACTCTTGTATACGCTGAAACAAATCCTCAAAATTCTGTGAAGTAAATCGAAAAAAAAGTATCTGATAATGGAATGTCTCGGATATAGCAGGAGTGTGCTTGGCGCAATGAGCAATGCTATTGAAATAGTCCGCACGGAAAACAAAATAACTTTAAAGCAAATTTGTCAAATATCACTTTTCAAACCGTTGAGATCAGACTTTCCGTTCGTTTATGATTTCTATCTGTGAAAAGCGTGATTTCGATTATTACCTAATATTATAGAAATGTCGTTTTTTACGACGTAAATTGCGCCCGGAAAAAAATAACTAGTATAAACCTTGTTCAATAAACAAATATGAAAGCAGTCATCTTTGCAGGTGGATTCGGAACCAGGATAAGTGAAGAGAGCGGTATAAAGCCAAAACCTATGGTAGAGGTTGGTAACAAACCAATTCTCTGGCACATTCTTAAAATCTATTCGTATTATGGAATCAACGACTTCGTAATTTGTTGTGGTTATAAGTCCTATGTTATCAAAGAATACTTTTCAAATTACTTCCTGCATACCGCGGATGTTACATTTGATCTGAGGAGTAATAGCATGGAGGTACATAATGCATTTTCCGAACCTTGGAGGATCACACTTGTTGACACAGGCGAGGATACGATGACGGGTGGACGTCTTAAAGCGCGTGAAAGAACTATATCGGTAATGAAACATTTTGCCTCACCTATGGAGATGGTGTAACCGATGTTGACATGAAGAAACTGATCGAATTCCATCAAGAACAGAAGACCCTCGCAACTTTGACGGCGGTTCAACAGCCAGGACGCTTTGGAGCTTTTCACTAGAAACCAGAAGATGTCAAAATACAGCACTTTCAGGAGAAACCTTTAACCGGAGACTCACCATGGATTAACGGCGGATATTTTGTCTGCGAACCTGGGCGTATTTGACCTCATCGTCGACGATAAGACGATATGGGAACGTGAGCCCCTTGAAAATCTGGCATCTACTGGAAATCTGTCGGCATTTAAGCATTCGGGGTTCTGGCACTCAATGGATACCCTTCGGGATAAAAACCTCCTTGAGGAGCTTATGGAAGTCGGGGAAAGCCCCTTGGAAGCGTGGAAATAGCCTTCGGCCTAATAATTTCTAGAAAAAATATATTATACTTACAATACTTTATATATGAAAATTGTCATCTTTGGAAACATGGGATACGTTGGTCCTGGGGTTAGTAGCCAGACTTAGAGATCTATCTTACCCAAAGGCCAACATGATAGGTTATGATACCGGCTTTTTTGCCAGCTGTCTTACTGACGTTGATTATCTGCCAGAACCAAATTAGATCATCAGTTTTTTGGAGATATCAGGAATGTGCCTGACTATGTGCTTCAAGGCGCGGATGCTGTAGTAAACCTCGCAGCAATTTCAAACGACCCCATGGGCACAAATTTCGAGGAGGTTACACTGGATGTAAATCACAAATCGGGTATATCACTGGCCAAAAAAGCAAAGGAATTAGGTGTTAAATCATTTGTATTTGCCTCGAGCTGCAGCATGTATGGCGCAGCAAGCGATGGCGCAAAGACTGAAGACTCTACTTTGAATCCACTGACAGCCTATGCGCGGTCTAAAGTATTTACAGAGCAGGACTTGAAGCCCCTGGCAGATAAAAACTTTACGGTTACATGTCTTCGCTTTGCGACTGCATGTGGCATGAGCCCAAGATTAAGATTGGATCTGGTATTGAATGACTTCGTTGCTTGTGCCTTTGCATCCAAGCACATTACTATCTTAGCGATGGAACTCCGTGGCGCCCCTTGATCAATGTTAAGGACATGGCGGTCGCTATCGATTGGGCTATCAGCCGACCGGCTTCAATAGGAGAGTTCCTGGCAATTAATACGGGAACCGATACGTGGAACTATCAGGTAAAAGACCTTGCTGAAGCAGTAGCGACAGTCATCCCCGGAGTTAAGGTATCAATCAATACAGATGCCCCTCCAGATAAACGTTCATATAGAGTAAACTTCAGCCTGTATAAAAAGCTTGCACCAGATCACCAGCCAAAGTTTGATCTTCTGACGACTATCAAAGAGCTAAAGGATGGTTTGCAGGCAATGAAATTCAATGACTCAGATTTCAGGGATTCAAAGCTGATGAGACTAAAAGTTCTCACAACATTGATGGATAAAAAACAACTGACAAGTGAGTTGAAGTGGCAAAAATAAAATAGACGCGACCAAAAAAGCATATGATATTCACAGAGACTAAACTTAAAGGAGCATTCATTATAGATGTTAAAAGGCTCGAGGATGAGCGCGGATTTTTTGGCAGAGTGTGGTGCAAGAGAGAATTTGAACAGCATGGACTAACATCTAATGCCGTGCAAGCCAACGTATCCTATAACAAATTGAAGGGAACAATTCGCGGTATGCATTATCAAGTTTCTCCGTATGCTGAAAGCAAAACGATAAGGTGTACTTCGGGGGCAATTTATGACGTCATCATCGACATACGTCCTGACTCGCCAACGTATAAGCAATGGATCGGCGTGGAACTGACGGAAGATAGCTTTCGCATGCTGCACGTCCCTGAAGGATTTGCACATGGCTTTATAACACTGAAAGATCATACGTCTGTGCATTACACCGTAACGGAATACTATACGCCAGGAGCAGAGGGCGGCATACGATTCGATGATCCGGCATTCAATATAGAATGGCCTATCAAACCCATTGTGGTTTCTGATAAGGACCTTAGTCACCCTGCATTTAAAGAAAGCATATATCAATAATTAAACTAGGCCGTAATCTAAATTCAAGCATATGGTTATCGTAGACACCGCCCTTGCCAAAAGAGAGGCAGAAAATAATCCTATAAAAGTTGCGTTGATTGGCGCCGGATTTATGGGCAGAGGGATCGTTATGCAAATCCACGCAACTCCGGGCGTTGAGCTTGTAGCCATATATAACAGATCTGTTGAAGGTGCAAAAAAAGCGTACCGCGAAGCAGGAATAGATGAATTCGAAATCGTTAATTCCCAGACAGCGCTTGAAGATCGTATAGCAAAAGGAAAATATACCATTACAGAAGATCCTTTGCTTCTCTGCAAAGCAGATAATATCGATGTTATCGTGGAAGTTACTGGTGCTGTAGAGTTCAGTTCGCGCATTGTATTCGAAGCGATCAAGCATAAAAAGCATGTAGTGATAATGGACGCTGAACTTGATGGGACCGTCGGAGGCATTCTCAAAGTATATGCGGATAAGGCGGGCGTTGTGCTAACAAACGCCGATGGAGATCAGCCAGGCGTTGAAATGAATCTATTTCGGTATGTAAAGTCAATTGGCGTAAAACCTGTGCTTTGTGGTAACATAAAAGGTTTACAGGACCCTTATAGAAATCCGACAACCCAGGAAGGGTTCGCAAAAAAATGGGGACAAAATCCTGCAATGGTTACATCCTTTGCAGATGGTACCAAGATATCTTTTGAGCAAGCCATTGTGGCCAACGCCACAGGAATGACCATCGGTAAACGCGGCATGTACGGGCCTACAGTTCCCTCTGGCACTCCGTTAAAGGAGTTGCTAACCAGGTATCCGCTTGATGTGCTGACCTCGGGCCCAGGTATCGTTGACTACTGCGTCGGCGCTGAACCGGGACCTGGAGTATTTGTATTGGGAACGCATGATAATCCGAGACAGCAACATTACCTGAATTTGTACAAACTCGGCGAAGGACCACTGTATTTGTTCTATACACCCTATCACCTCTGTCACTTCGAAGTTCCATTGACGATAGCGAGAGCTGCACTGTTCAATGACGCTGCAATAACGCCGCTGGGTGCGCCACTTGTTGAAGTGGTGACGACGGCCAAGATAGATCTTAAAGCAGGACAAACTCTTGATGGCATTGGATTCTACATGACCTATGGACAATGCGAGACCGCCGACATTACAGCCGAACAGCAATTGCTTCCAATGGGTCTTTCTGAAGGCTGTATACTAACGCGCGACATTCCCAAAGATCAGGTGGTGACTTACGCTGATGTCATCCTTCCTAAGGACAGATTCTGTGATAAACTCAGGCAGGAACAAAACGAGTATTTCAAGGTTAGCGTGTAAACACCAACCATTTTATTAGCCCTCGATATAATTTTCAATAATAAAGAATCTGTGCAATACGATGTTATAATTGTCGGTGGTGGGGCTGTAGGCCTGGCCACTGCGTTGCAACTAAAAAAGCAAAACCCCAAGTTCAAAGTTGTTGTTATTGAAAAGGAGACCGTTGTAGCAAATCACCAGACTGGCAATAACAGTAACGTCATACATTCCGGCGTTTATTATAAACCAGGAAGTCTGAAAGCCAAAAACTGTATCGGAGGGTATAACCAGTTGATCGATTTCTGCAGGCAGAATGATGTCCCCTTTAATCTATGTGGAAAAGTAATTGTAGCCACAGAAGAAAAAGAACTGCCGTTGCTTAAGACGATCTTTGAACGTGGCCAGCAGAATGGATTATCCAACCTGAAGATGCTCAAAGCTGAACAGGTTAAGGAATATGAACCTCATGTTGCCGGGATTGCAGGAATTCACGTGCCGCAGACAGGTATAGTTGATTACCGCGTTGTAGCCGAGAAGTACGCCGAAGTTTTTCAGAAGCAGGATGGAGAGTTGAAGCTGGGAGAGAAGGTCATAGACATCCAGCTAGGAACCGACAAAGTTGTTGTCGTTACTCAAAAGGCAAGTTATACGGGAAAGCTGGTGGTGAATTGCGCTGGTTTATATTCAGACAAAATAGCCAAGCTGACGCTTAAGGATATTAATTTCAAGATCATTCCCTTCCGTGGCGAGTATTACAAGCTTCGCAAAGAGAAGGAATACCTGGTGAAGACATTGATCTATCCTGTCCCTGATCCGAACTTCCCGTTCCTCGGTGTGCACTTCACGACCATGGTGGGAGGCGGTGTTGAGTGCGGTCCTAATGCAGTGCTTGCTTTCAAAAGAGAGGGATATAAGAAATCTGACATCAATCTTGCAGAGCTTGGAGAGACGATCGCTTGGCCTGGTTTCCGTAAGATCGTTTCAAAATACTGGCGGACGGGCATAGGGGAGATACACAGGTCATATTCCAAGGCGGCTTTCACCAAAGCGCTTCAAAAGCTTATGCCTGAGATTCGCGAAGAGGATCTTATTCCAGGTGGCGCCGGCGTTCGTGCTCAGGCCTGTGATCGCACCGGAGGGTTACTTGACGATTTCCTCATTCTGGAAGACAAACAGGTGATCAATGTGTGCAACGCCCCATCCCCCGCAGCGACATCATCGCTAGCGATCGGGCAAACTGTTGCCGATTGGGCTGCGAAGAGGTTCTGATTTCATTCTACGACAATACACTGCGTTTTGAGACAACTTTGGAGGCGACCTATGGTTCGGCCTCCTTTTTTGTGCGAGCCACCTCCGTGCCACCTGCTTGCCTGGCGACCGCGTGTCGCATTCAGGTTTAGCGCCCCGAGACTGATCGGGGCTCCGGCGGGCAAGCCAGGTTCGCAGAGGTAGACAAAGAGTTTTTCGTAGGACAGCGTTTCTCAGTGAAGCTCTGATGAATTCCTCTGGAAACTCTGTGAAATTGGATTTAGAGAAAATGAGAAAGTTGTAGGTAAACCGTCCTATGTAGCAGCTTATCAGCAATTACCGATCGTATTAAATCCATAAACGCTCTTCACCCAATAATTTGCCGGTTGTTTTAACGATGGTCTAAAGAAGGTAGGGGTAGGCCTTAAAAGGAATCGTTTCAATCTGATAGCTCAGGGAGCCACAAATTGAAACGACCTGGGTAGACTAAAGCCTTATTTAGTATGCGCTCTTTTCGCCCTTAACCATGTTCCAAACGGTAAGGAAAATAATTTTGATATCGAGTGACAGACTCCAGTTCTCCATGTAGATAACGTCGTATTCAACGCGTTTCTCCATCAAGCCTACTTCTTTTGTTTCTCCACGGTAACCATTTACCTGAGCATAACCAGTTATACCTGGAGTTACAAAATGTCTGACCTTATACTTTTTAATTGCAGCACCGTATTGGTCAAGCTGGCTGCTGATATGTGGCCTGGGTCCTACGACTGACATATTACCCATCAGCACGTTCAGGAACTGAGGAATCTCGTCGAGATTCGTCTTTCTTAGGAACCTGCCAACACGCGTTATGCGAGGATCATTTTTTGTTGCCTGACGTTCGGATGCACCGTGTGTATACATGCTGCGGAACTTATAACAGTCAAACAGCTTATTCTTCTTGCCTTGACGAGGCTGCTTGAAGAGGATAGGGCCTTCGGAATCAAGCTTGATAGCTATGCCAATGATCGGAAACAGTAATCGGGAAGATCGTCAGGATCACAAGCAACGAGAAAGCTATATCAAACAGTCTCTTCAAGACAGACGTTTAAAGCAACACCAAGGGGTTCTTTGCGGGTAGTCAATACGGGTATTGAATCCAGCATGAACATGTTGTATTTATCAGTTACCACTTCACCGAAATCAGGTGTGATTCTTAAGTAGATAAAATTGTCATCAGCAAATTTAGAGATCTTGCTTCAAAATTCTTCATTTCCCTGTGGTAATGCAAAATAGATCTCATCGATATTTTCTTTCTGGCAATAAGCTGCAAGATCGGCGACCTTACCTTTGATCAGTGCCTTGTGAATGATTAGGGGATCCGGATTGTCGTCGAAGAATCCTTTGAAGTTATACTTTGAAAAATCGTGAGATTCAAAGAAGTCGTATAACGCTCGGCCTGAATGCGTAGCTCCTATAATGATCACCTTGCGCTGATCGAAGCCTGAAAATTCGAAATATTTCCAAGTAAGCTTATAGATAATTCGGGAAAGGATCAAAAGACCTGCAGTCAACGCATAGACTAACGGCAAGAACTACATTGTTGACCTGGTACGAATTAGTGGTGAATAACAACAGCATCAACAAGCAGAAGTGAACCAGCAAAGAGCCTATAAGGCTCCATGATGATATTCTTAAGCCTGAATTTGTTGATGCGATAGATCTCATTGAGAAATCCGGAGATAACCCAGATAAGACTAAAGATCAAAAAAAAGACATCTCCTGATTCTCCGCTATTCCGTCATCAAAGCCAAATTTTTTGCTAAGTGAAAATGCCAGAGAAATGAGGTAGAAGTCCAGGATAAATACCATCATTTTAATGAGGCGAGAATAATATTTATCTTCCATGGTAGATTAATTTAAGCCAAACATGTTATAAAAGTATAATTTCAGGCATGCTGGCTACATGACATCCGTCATCGGAACACGAAATTTTGCTCATGAGCCCCGAAAACGGCGTTTTTTGAGGCCCTGCCAACGTTTTCGGCTGAAAAAAGGGATGTAATATTTTTTAAAGAAAACTAAAAAAATAGCTGAAAAACGGGAAAATCAGGCTGGTTTTCCGCCCCAGAAAAGCTTATTTGTACTTCATTACACGGTTTGCAAAGACCATTAGCAGGTGTTCGAGCTTTGCTTTTTCAAGGATTTTAATGCCTTCATCCGAGATCTCTATCAGCCCCTCGTCTTTGAAGTCCGCCAGGGTCCTGTTGAGGGACTCTGTGGCAGTCCCGATCATATTGGAAATGTCCTTCCGCGCGATTGTAATGATCTCCTTTTTATTCGGGAGGTTATGCTCATTGTATATCCTTAGCAAAGCACCCGCCACGCGTTGCCTCACAGACTGATAGGCAAGGTCCAAAAGACGATTTTCAGCATCTATCAGATTGTTAGACAGCATTTTAATAAATTTTCTGGCAATATCCTTACTGGAATAGATTAGGGTAAGGAAATCCTGCTTTGGAATGATCGAAATCTCGGCCTCCTCAAGCACTTCCGCGCTTTCGTTGTGCTGCTGCTCTTCCAGCAGTGGAACATACCCAGGAAATCGCCCGGAGAATGGATGCCGGTAATTAATTCTTTACCATCATAATTCACCTTGTAGGTTTTAACTTCTCCACTGATGATGAAATAAAGGTCTGAAGGGGTCTGGCCCTCCATAAAAACGAACTCTTTCTTCTTAAATATTCGCGCGGGCCTGTTCTCCGAGAGCTTCTGAAACTCCTTTAACTCCCTCGCTTTATTGAAAAATGTATTGACATCGTAAAGATCATTTTTGTTGCTGTTGCTGATCGCTTTGATCTGCTGGCTTTTCTTTAGCCGGATTTCAACGACCTTTAGCAGATCATGTCCTTCGAATGGTTTGGTAACATAGTCATCCGCGCCCATGTTCATGCCGATGCGCATATCATGTCTTTCAGCCTTAGCCGTGAGGAATATGAAGGGAATATGAGCTGTTTCAGGATCGCTGTTAAGAATGTGAAGGACCCCATAGCCATCCAGTTCCGGCATCATTACGTCGCAGAGAATAAGGTCGGGGTGCTGTTGCTGGGCGAGTTCCACGCCGATTTTTCCATTTGGAGCGCTCAGCACATTGTAGTGTGCCAGCTTCAATATGCTGCAAATGTTCTCGGCCATCTCCTTGTTGTCTTCAATCAAGAGATACGTATATTTCATAGCGCCTTTTTGTTAGTTAAGGCCTTTTTCAGGCTTGCTTTTCCAAAATATCCAGGTTCACCACTGGGATGTTGGCGATAAAAGTCGTTCCCTTATTTAGCTGGCTGGTGAATTCAATGGTTCCCTTTAAAAGGCGAATATATTTCTTTGCAATGTTTAGCCCCAATCCTGTTCCCTCAATATTGTTGGCGTTTTGCCCACGATAAAATCTTTTAAATATCTGATGTTGCTCCTTCTCGGGGATGCCGATACCGTGGTCTGAAACTTTTATCCGAAAGTTGTCCTGCTTCAGTTCGACGGCTAATTGTATCTCTGCATCGAGTGCAGAGTATTCAATTGCATTTGAAAGCAGGCTCATGAGAATATTCTTGAGGAGCAATTGATCAGTCATGACGGTGCATGCCATGCCGTCATAGTTGAAAACAATTTTCTGTTTGGCCTTTTTGATCGAACCAATCTCTTGCAGAAATTCCTGGAAAAATGACTTGATTTCAGTTTCACTGAAGGCAACTTTCACTTTTCCTTCCTCGAGTTTTCCCAGAGAGAGGAAATCATTTAACAAGCCGGTAACATTGTGAACAGCGCTTTTGATTTTATCAAAATATGACTTCCGTTCCTGTTCCTTCTGCATCTATGTTATTCTCCAGTAGAAATACCGAGGATAGGATCGTACTTAACGGGGTCCTGAATTTGTGTGATGCCATGGTGACGAACTGTGACATCAACAAATTCAGTTCTTTCTCCTTTTCCAAAGCCTTGAAAAGATTGCTTTCCAGTTTCTTTCTATCGGAAATGTTCCTGATCACGATAAGAATCTCGTTGATCTCGTCATTTTTGTCAGGGATAGGCACAGCGTTGACGGTATAAGCGTCATTGTTGATCGTGGTCTCAAACGAAACATTTTCGCCGGCAAACGCCCGGCGTAACTCTACGCCTGACCCTATCGTTGCATGTTCACCTTTTAGGTCTATTTTATGAAGACCCAGCGCTTCGAGTCCTCTGCCGTCCGCGAGAACATAACGCATATCTTTGTTCAGGACGCAGATAACGCCGTCAGGAAAATGATGCGCCATTGCTTCATGAAGTCTCTTGCCCTTTAACAATTCATTCTCGATCAGCTTTCTATCCAGCTTGTAGGCTTCCACCTGTCTTGACATGTGGTTAAGCTTTACTAAAGCTTCTTCTTTTTCAGCGATCGCTGAGTGAAGTTCTACTGTTTGACCGGCAACAGAGTCGGATGAATTATTGCGTATACGTGCTACGACGCTGAGCGCAATAATGAACAATAATAGGGACCGATTTGTGAGCTCAAAGATGTTTTGGTCTGGCGGATAGGTTGCATAGAAATAGCCAACAATGATGAACACCGCAGTGACGATACCAAGAATAAGTCCATGTACAAATTTTCCGGGCGTGGTGAAAATAAAGATGCCTGCCAGTAAATAGGCAAAGACGCCCCAGATAAAGAAAAGTTCAGTAATGAAGATCCCCGCTATTAAAACAAGACCAAAAACAACCCGGTTAGAATGGTTTGAACGCATCGAATGTTACATTAATAAGCGCTTTGAGGGGCTTTAACATGATACTATTGTCTGCTTTTGACCAAGTTAGAACATTTCCATTTGTTACGGCCATGTTCTATCCGTAAATCCGTCAGATCGCGTACCCTACAGTCCGCTGCCAATTTCAATACGGTAATCAGCCAACAAGGTACGTTAGACGGCATTCCGATACTGATGACAGATGTCATGATTTATTGAGACTTTCTACGTGACGCAAACGTAGGCGTTATGAATTATTCCTCGGCTTGCAGTATGAAAACGTTGTCCTGCTTTGGAAAATTCATTCTATGCCTCATCTTTAATGATCACCTTCTCCATTACATCGCCTTGCTTTATCGAGTCGATAAGATCCAGGCCTTCGTAAACCTTACCGAACACGGTATGGTTCCTGTCAAGGTGCGCTGTGGTGCTCCTGGAATGACAAATGAAGAACTGTGACCCCCCTGTATTCCGGCCTGCATGGGCCATAGAAATCACGCCACGATCGTGATACTGATTCTTTCCCGTAAGCTCACAATCTATATGATAACCGGGTCCTCCTCGGCCGGTGCCTTCAGGACAACCACCTTGTATCATGAAATTAGGAATTACGCGATGGAAAATAAGGCCATTATAAAATCCCTTCCCCGCCAGATCCGTAAAGTTCTTAACTGTGTTAGGTGCATCTTCCTCGAAGAACTTGATCTTCATGACGCCTTTTTTAGTGTGTATCTCCGCAATTTTCATTGGATAATAAAATTTTTGCCTGCAAGATAATATGAGATATTAATTTTGGCAGAATATCTCCTGAAATGAAAGATTTTAAACTAAAATTTCAGGCCCATCGTTAAGATTTTGTTGATGAAGTATCATGACCAGCTGTCCGACGCATAAAAGATCTTTCAATACTTACGAGCAAGCAGTGCAGGCGTTGCTGGAGGCACGCGTGCGTTATGATTATCCGAATGGCGCCGGGCCGGTATCGGTTTACAAATGTGGCGACTGCGGACTTTTTCACCTCACCTCCAAGGGCCCGCCGGACGAGAATTTGATTAAACAACTTACTGATGGAAAGATCGATCTACACAAAGAGGCGAATCATTGGTTAGCGAAATTCAAGCATCGGTAACAGCCAAGAAACTATACCTGGTTTGTCCTGCCGGATATCACGAGATCATCTTTTGCCAGAGGTGAATTCCATTTGATCATTACCTGATGGACCTTCTCTTCATCGATCAGCATGATCACTTTCTCATTCAGGGTTACATCGTCAAGAACTATAGTCATTTCATCGTCTCCCGCAATTTGATTTAAAGTGATATGATACCATGCTTTTTTGTAACGGTATTTTATCGTAAAGTTTTCCCATGATGGAGGTACGCACGGTTCAAACCATAGCTTATTATCTTCGCGCCTGATACCCAGGAACGATGTAAGTATGAGTTGATACATCCAGCCCGCTGATCCCGTGTACCATGTCCATCCGCCGCGACCGGTATGAGGATGGACACCGTAAACGTCCGCTGCCATTACATAGGGCTCAACCTTGTAGATTGAAACATCTTCTGGTGTTTTTCCATGATTAATGGGATTGATCATATTCAATAGCTCCCACGTATGGTAAGTGTCGCCAAGCTTGGCAAATGCCATCACCATCCATACGGCGGCATGCGTGTATTGTCCGCCATTTTCTCTTACACCCGGAACATATCCTTTGATGTATCCCGGATCCATATCTGCGTTGTTGAATGGGGGTTCGAGAAGTTGCAGCAAACCTTTTTCCCTGTTGATAAGGAATTTGTCAACTGACTGCATGGCAAGCGTTGTACGGTCGGGTTCACCCGCTCCCGAAATGACCGACCAGCTCTGAGAGATAGAATCGATCCTGCATTCTTCATTGCCAGCTGAGCCGAGCGGGGTACCGTCGTCAAAATAGGCCCGCCGATACCATTGTCCGTCCCATGCATTTTTATTGATGCTCTCTTTTAGTAATTCAGCAATTCTCTCACATTCGACTGCAAAATATTTGTCATCACAACGTAACGCTATTGGCGCAAATTTCCTCAGCACATCATACAGGAAAAATGCGAGCCACACACTTTCGCCTCGTCCATGAATACCAACCATGTTCATTCCGTCATTCCAGTCCCCTGAGCCTATGAAGGGGAGCCCGTGGATACCAAACCGGAGTGCGTGCTGGATGGCCCGCTTACAGTGTTGGTACAATGGCACTCTCTTCTCTGAAATTACGGGAAGGTCATAGTAAGATTCTTCCATTGCATTGAGCTGCCTGCCTTCAAGGAAGGGAACGATCTCCTCAAGGATCTTGGTATCTCCGGTAATGGCAACATACTGGCTTGTCACAAACGGCAGCCATACGTAGTCGTCGGAACACAATGTTCTTACACCTCGGCCGGCGGGTGGATGCCACCAATGTTGTACATCTCCGTCCTGGAACTGCCTGGAGGCAGCCAGTAATATCTGGGCACGCGTGATATCGGGTTCTGTATGCATCAATGCAAGCACATCCTGAAGCTGATCCCGGAAGCCGAACGCGCCTCCGGACTGATAATATCCGCTTCGACCCCATAGGCGGCATGCCATTACCTGATATTGCAGCCAGCCATTGGAAAGGGTGTTAAGCTGTTCGTCTGGAGTTTCTATCTGAATGGAGCCTAATGTTCTGTTCCAGTACTGTTTCACACTATCGAGTGTTGATGAAGCAACTCTACTGCCTCGGGCCTTTTTAATGATGTCGATAGCCTCGAATTTGTCTTTACCTGAACCCAGCCTGAAAACGATCTCCCGTGAGCCATCTTCTTCCAACTCAATGGGTACACGCATTGCAGTGCATGGATCGAATCCAGCTCCGGACTTACCTGACAATTTACTCCTGCGCATCGCATCAGGAGCTTCAAGTGTACCATTTCTGCCAATGAACTCGGTCCGGTCAGAAGTAAAATCATATTGCGGATCGTCTACATCAAAGAAAGCAACGCGGTTCGGGAATTCTGTATTGTAGGCATTCTTTGCGATCAGGGCTCCCGTTGACGTATCGAGCTCTGTCACAATATGCTGTGCCGATTTTGAACGAAGATCTGCCAATACCCACTCGGTATATCCGGTTACTGAGACCTTCCTTGCTCTGCCTGACTTGTTTATCAGCTTAATGACCACAAACTTTACAGGTGCATTCAGGTCGACGAATATTGTAGCCTCAGAATAGATGCCGTCCCGCAGGTGCTCAAATACGGAATAGCCGAACCCATGGCGTGTAGTATAGGGCAATGAACTTCTGCATGGTAGAGGCGTGGGCGACCAGAATGCTCCATTCTCATCATCACGTATGTAGTAAGCTTCACCGTTTTTGTCGGTGATAGGATCGTTGTTCCATGGTGTAAGCCTGAACGAGTGAGCATTCTCTGACCATGTATATGAAGGGCCACTTTCCGTAACAATAGTCCCAAAATTTGCATTAGCGATAACATTGATCCAGGGTAATGGTGTACGTGTCTTGCCATCATGTTGGATCACATACTCTTTGCCGTCCGTCGAGAATCCTCCTATGCCATTGTAAAACTTGAGCGTCTTGGAGAAGACGATCTTATCCTTAATTGGAGCATGTGTCTGAGAGGAAGTCAGATAGGGTATACCTGCCTTGGTTGTGATACGACGATTGATCTGGTCTGCAAGTGTTCCCTTGCTGTCAGAAATAATTACTTTGGCTACGGCTTTTAGAAGAATGAGGTCTTCCGCTGAAACCTGCTCAACAGGTCTTACAAAAATTCTTCCCTGCTTGTCATTCGCATTCATTCCAAATCCAGCTGCTATGAGTCCTTGAATCTGATCCTGTAAGACCTGCCGGTACCCACTTGGATCCTGGTTCAATATCACAAGATCCACAGCAAGACCTTTCAAATGCCAGTACGCCTGCGCCTGGATCATTTGCTTAACGAGGGAAATGTTGGAGTTATCAGATACTTCAAGGAGGACGATCGGAAGATCTCCGGAAATAGAATATCCCCACAATCCTGACTGGCCGCGCTGATTTTTGATAAGTATCGTCGGGTTTGCGCGAAGAGACGGATTGGTATAAATAACTGAGCTGGCCAGACGTCCATAAAGCTCAGCATCTTCCTCAGAGGCATTTATCTGACGTAACACCACCTGGCTATGCGTCCATGACAACTCAAAAGCTCTGTCACGAAGGTGTCGATCCTGATATTTGTCGATGAGGTATTGTGCCTCGTCGCGGGTCGGCGTCATGCCGGTAATAATGTCGACGATGGCAGCCTCATCAGGATCAAGAATGAGCCGGTACTGTACGGATACTATGGGATCCAAAACAGAGCCTTGCGCACCGGAGAGCGGCTCCCGAACACTCATGACCCTTGGATTCGCCAGTGATCGCCCGCGTCCAGTAAAATTATAACGATCTGTTTCAAATGAAACTGATTGCTCATTCTTGTTGGACACTTTCATCAGGTGGAACATCCAGGGCGGGCGTTCGTCTTTTGACCGTGCACGCCGGGTGCAAAGAATAGCGTGCTGTTGCGCGGCGATCTCTGTCTGAACAAAGAGATTGCTAAATGCCGGGTGCAACGCATCAGCCATATGGGGCGCCAGCACTGCCTCGCCGTAACTGGTGATCTCGATATTGCGTTTTGTTCTGGATCGGTTTGTAAGGTGAATTCTACGGATCTCTATATCGTCTTCCGGGGAAACAATGATCTCTGTATATGTTTCTATCTCGTGCTCGCTTCGTCTGAACTCAACTCTGCCCTGCGAGAAAACAGCTGTATAGTTTTCTGTTTCTTTCAGGGTTGGCTGGTGGGTGTTGGACCAGAACTCATTTGTTTCCAGGTCACGGATGTAGCAAAATGCACCCCAATGGATCACAGGTACTGTCCTCTCGCCAACGTGTGACCGCCAATTCTTTCCAACGACTGTATCCGCTGCCAGCGTTCGTAAGCATGACGTGATAACGGCCATTTGATAATAATTGCACTTCCGGTGTCGGGGTATCGGGTGTATGAATCACACGGATCTGAGAATGTGACGAGACCGGTGTAATGTCCTCCATTTCAGTTGATGCCGAAAAATATCCTGTGGTCTTCGGTACCTGTTCCTGTAACAAAAGAAGTGAGGTTTGAAATTGTACATCCGCTTCAAATCTTTTTTGCATCGGCTGATCCAGTAGCAGATAGGCCATCGATAGCAGACTCATTCCCTGATGGTGCGCCATGAAAGTCTGAATGACCACATGGGATTGCCCCCTCGGTAAGCGTGCCGGTGTGTAGTCCACTGATTCGAAGAATCCGTAACGACCTTCGTAACCAGCCTCGCGCAGCTTCTCAAGATTCTGGCAAGCTGCTTTAGGATCTACCATCAACGCAAGAATTGTTGCATATGGTGCGATCACCAGGTCAAGTCCGAGGCCGCGTTTAAATCCCAGACCTGGAACGCCAAACGCCCTGTACTGATAGGTGAGACTGGAGTCTACAATATTGTAACACGATTCAGAGATACCCCAGGGAATCCCCTGTTGTTTGGCATACTCTATTTGTTTCTTAACGGTACCCTTATACGTTTCGTCGAGCAAGGTATTTTCATACGATGGCATCACAAGTAACGGCATCAGGTATTCGAACATCGACCCACTCCATGAGAGGAGAACCGGTGTTTTCTCGGCTGTAGTAAGACGTCGTCCCAGGGCAAACCAACTTTCCTGGGGGAGCTTACCCTGTGCGATCGCGACAAACGTACTTAGTCTTGCCTCGGATGCAAGAAGGTCGTAAAAGCTCGAATCCATTTGATGTGAGTCAACATTGAATCCAATGGAGATCAGATGCTGGGATTTATCATATAGGAAACCGTATTCCATATCGGCAAATTCGAAGGCCTGTTGCGCAAGGCTCTGAATTATTGTGAGGCGTTCACGCGCCTTGCTGCTGGCCGTCTCCAGCATTTGCTCAAGGCTGGTCAACCATTGCGTCTCCCTGACCGTAAGTTCCTGCGTTTTTAAATTCTCCAGGGCAGGACTAAGCGTTTTGTCTATCAAGGCTAAATAACCCAGTGTCGGTACTTCTTTTGTTATGATAAGATCTGCGAACTTCTCGGGCCGTGGTTCCAATGAAATCCATGGTGCAAGAAGATTGATCTCTTGAATTGCCGAATCTACCTGTTTTGTAAAGGCAACGCTCCACGACGCATCTGATGCGTTCGGGGCATCCGAAGTAACTATGAATGTTTTAAGATCTATTGTGATCTGATCCAGAAAACTCTTCAGGTCTTCCAGCCTGTAAGGAGCCAGCAATCTTCGCTCTTCGAAATGTTTAATAAATTCCTTTAGCGTGCGATTGTTCGAATTTGAATTGCGTGCTACTCTTAACGTATCATGAAGTCCATCCATGATATTAGCGGGAAGCATTGGCTGACGTCGAAACGCTAGCAGACCTTGCCTCAGTGTAAGCAGGTGGCCCGCCATGTTGCCACTGTCGACACTTGAAATATACTTCGGATTGAGGGTCCTTAATGATTGGGTATCGTACCAGTTATAGAAATGTCCCTGGAAGCGATCAAGTTTTTCAAGCGTTTGAAAAGTTTTGTCTGTCCGATCGATCACCTCGAATGGTGTAAGATATCCAAAATCGCACGCCGTTAAGTTTGCCAGCAGTGATAACCCTATATTAGTAGGAGAGGTGCGATGTGCTATTACCGGAATAGGATACTGTTGCAGGTTATCGGGAGGCAACCAATTATCAGCAGGTCCTACAAAGTCCTCAAAGAAGGCCCATGTTTTCCTGCGCAAGCTCGCGGAGATAAAGCCGTTGTTCTGCATTGATCTGTGTCCTTGATGAAGGAAGAGGCTTGCCAAGCCACCAAATCAATAATGGTGAAAATAGCCATACGGCTAATATCGGAATTGCGAGAACGAGATTAGCAGGATGATACGTGATCAGATACCCCAATAATGCAATAGAAGCCACCGGCGGAAACCACATGCTGGCATAGCTGCTGCCCAGGCTTTCGTTGCTCTGATCGGCAAAGCCAGATGGATTCCATTCCAGGAGATTTTTGCGACTGATGTACATTCTCCACAACGTCTTGACTATTGCGTCGACGGAATAGAATGCTTCGTAGGGTAAACAAACGAGCATAAAGAATGCCTGTTGCAGGTTCTTGTATGTGGCATCAAGCACGTTGCTGAGGTGTTGCCTTCTGGCGATCTCCTGCGGCTTCCTTGCAGCATGCCAGGCCGACATAAGCAAAGGCGGAAGAACAATGATCGATGTGAGGCATAAGGTCCAGAACCAAACATCGGCAAGAAAGATCCAGGCTATAACGATGAGCGCGAGTAACGCAATTGGAATAACGCTCCGTCTCAGGTTATCGAATATTTTCCATCGCGATAAAACGGAGACAGGGTTGGTGTGTAGGCGTTTGTCAGCACCGGGAACAAACGGCAGGAACCAGCTACCTATTTGCCAGTCACCCCTGATCCAGCGATGTCTGCGGGCGACATCACTGCCGTATCTTGAAGGGTATTCTTCATAGAGCTGGATGTCGCTGGCAAAACCACAGCGGGCATAGGACCCTTCGAGCAGATCGTGACTTAATATCCTGTTCTCCGGGAACCGGTTATTAAGAGATTGTGCAAAGGCATCTACATCATAGATCCCCTTACCAATGAATGATCCTTCTTCGAAAATATCCTGATAAACATCTGAAGTGATTCGTGTGTAAGGATCGATTCCGGAATCGTTCTCATGCATTCTTGTGTAGCGCGAGAACTTTGCTCCGTGCAGGCTGATCGCGATCCTCGGTTGAATGATGCCGTATCCTTCGGTTACTCTTCGCTTTTTAGGATTGTAGTAGGGCTGGTTTAGAGGATGAGCCATCAAACCAGCGAGTCTTGCACCCGCATCACGCGGCAGCTGCGTGTCAGTATCAAGCGTGATGACATATTTTGTCGACGTAAGTACGTGATCACTGCCGGTAATAATACTGAATCGGTCGCGACCATTTCCGCGTAGCACATCGTTGAGTTCCGTCAGCTTTCCGCGCTTTCTTTCGTATCCCATCCATTTCTTTTCCTGAGCATTCCAGCGTCGTGGTCTATGGAACAAAAAGAACGGTTCATGCTCAGGGTGCTTGTATTTTTTATTCAGCAATTGTATCCTTTGCAGGACAGTATTTAAGACTTCTTCATCTTCCGGAAGACTTTCCTGTGCGGCATCTTTGAAATCTGTTAGAAGCGCAAACAGCAGATTTGGATCGCGGTTACCGAGATAGCGGACTTCAAGATCATCAACAATCTTCTGAGCCTGCTGTTTATTTCCAATGATCGTTGGCACAACAACCAGCGTCCGGTATAACGCTGGAATGCCAGATGAGAAATCAAGTTTCGGCAGTGGCTTGGGCCGTACCAAAAGTGTAGCTCCCCAGTTAACTAATGCTATAGCGAGATGGCTTGCAGCAAGTGCCGCGAGTATTGCCACGGCAATGAACAACGGTCTGGGTACATCATCATTGTATACCTTTAATGTCAACCCAATGGCTATAGCCAGGGCACTCAGCAAGACCATTATAACGTAAGATGAGCGGACATGGTCGCAAAAGAACTTGTTAATATTCTGAAACGCTGATCGTTTAACTTTAGAAAGCTTTTCGGTGGTTTTAAGCCCTTCCCCCAAAAGATAAAATCCTACATGGGACCGCCGTTTGTCTTGAGGATTGGTCTGTGCACTCTGACGCGCCTGCTCCAGCGCAAGTTTTGCGACTTCAAATTCAGAGATCGAACCGTGCTTGGCGATCTTTTCAATTGCGTGCCGGTAGTTGTCACGTGTGTAAAAATCCATTTGACCGTAGATGCCGTCAATATCCTGGTGAAGGGTCTGTTCTACGATGCTGCTCAGCTCCACGAATTCCCGCCAATCCATCTTTGCCAGGAAGCGGAGACTATTGATGCTGTTGCTCATGGAGAGCTGATCTGCCGCTTGTTTCGAGTTCTCCGAAAGCACCATAAGACTGATCGTACTTGAAGATTCGGCCAGATGTTGTTCGATCCACGTCAGCGGCAGGTTGAGATCAAGACCTTTCCACTGGAGCTTTCGGGTAAACTCCGCGACAAAGGCGCTAACCATTGGTGGATTGGAACGTGCCATGTCGGCAATCACTAGTACGAGATCTTTGGGCTTTTCTTCAGCTGTGCTGATCACTTTATCACCCCATTCTGCCGCGAGATCAGCGTCATTGCGATCAACCGCGATCCTGGCAGCAACGCGGCTTAAGTTCTCGATCAAAGCCAATCGAAGCATAATAGGCACTGCCCATAGTTCTCCGATAGTGAGAAATTTTATTTTTTGATATGCACTGATAAAACTGTTCAGTATATGAAGATCGATTCGCCCGTCACTATGTGATATGATCTGTATGGCGATGTCGTATACACGTGGAAAACCAGCAGAGATGCCATTGGTTATTCGGGGAAGTCCCTTGCTATATCCTTTCGGGAGGTATCTTTTTCCTATGGCTATTTGTTCTTCTATCAGATAGAAGTTGTCAAGCAACCATTCTCCCGCTGGGGTTATCGCTTTTTTCTCCCTTATTGCATCGTGTAGCAGGCCTGCAACTTCGAAAAGTATCTTTTCATTTTCTGCCAGGCTTTTAAGCAAGAGTTCAGGACCGGCGGATTCACTTAACTGGTGACTGGAAGCAAGATGATGTGCATGTTGCTCCATCTGCTCCGTGCTGAAAAGTTCGGAGCGCAGCGGAGGTTTTTCCGCTACCTCGTTACGGACGAAATTTTCCTTATGAAAATGATTAAGAAATGGCGACAGGATCTCATCTATTGCATTCGGCCTTCCACGCATGTAAACTTCAGTTTTGCTAAAAAAATATTCAATGGGGTTAACTCACCAATTCTTGCTGGCTGTAACACCTAACTAAAAAAACCATTCCAAATTTTTACGATGGATAGTTCCGGGTGACTCATCCAAACATTTTGGTAAGCTCCTCGAGCAACAACGGTTTTTCAAGGATCCTGAAAGAGGAGGCGGATGTTTTAGGTACATCCAAAGCACTGATCAAGTTTAGTTGAGTCTGGGGGAAGTTAACCAGAATATATTCAGTTTTACCCCAACCGAGTCCATCTGGCAGATTATTGTCGAGAAAAAGAAAATCAGGGTTCTGTTCCTCAAGGATTCTCATGCCGTCGGCAATGTTGTGGGCAACAAAGACGTCTATTTTCCTGGGATTGAAAAAGCGTTGAAGCAGGATCCCGAGGTCCTCTTCGTCATCAATGATCAAAACTTTCTTGTTTTTCATAACCTAGATGATCTTATTATTCTAAAAATCCTACCAGAGAATATATGGCAGAATTAGCCAGGGGACTTGTGATCGGTGATTGAATTGCGGAGGAATGGACACAAAACCGGGGAGAAATCTACCCAAGTAGGTACTTGCGACCCAGGAGATGCCAGAAAACACCTAAGGTTTTCATGTCCACGCGTCTCCGCTTCACCAGGCAGGGTAGTCCCGTATCGATGGAATGTGTGAACGCTGATCACCGCTAGTTCACCACTTGCAACCAATCCCAGCGGGATTGAATTTGAATAGCCCCGCATTCGATGCGGGGGTAAAAAATCAGGACGAGGCACCGAGCCTAACGGGGTTCAGTAGAAACCTGGACGGTTATACATCATGTTGTTTGATGTCACCAGATTTTTGAATGTGTGTAGTTCAACATACAAAAAGGTAATTTCCAAATCTATTTGATCTGAACGCGTATGCCCTGAGAGTGACTTGAGAATTCAGGTGCATACATGCATTGCACTGTAGTTATACCGTTGGAGAAATCACCCTTGGCAGAGGCCCTTAGCCCATATTCGAACACATAAGTTCCCTTTCTCAGGTATCCTATAAAAAAGTTTGTAGCAACATCACGTGTACTTTCATAATAGTATAGCCCATCCTGATACCTGTAAGTTGAGATTGTAGATACAGGTTCAAATCCCGCCGCCCTCATATCTTTCAAGTGTACATACTCCATATCGAGGTCCACTCTAAGTTCGATTCTTACTTTTATAAGATCACCAACGGACAATTGTGTTGTATTGCTAACAGGGGTGAGCGCTGGGCCATTGTCGGTATTAGATTGTTTGAACAGGGCTTTCTGCAGCTTAAGCGGCGTCTCCGCGGTCGTGATCTTATCAAGTTGCTCAAAGTATTGCCAGTAAGCGGCACCCCATGCTACGCCGTCATCTGGTTTTTCGATGTGTATTTTTCCCATCGAGGAATTTATCTGACTGGCATTCCATGCGGTCTTAAAATAACCTGTGCCAGCTTCAACACGTGCGCCTTCCTCCTTGAATGGATCGACCTTCGTACCACCAACTGTTATATCTGCGAGCCTCGTGTTTGCCAGCATATCGGTTCCCCGTCGCAACAACGCGTAGCAAGCTTCACTGGTAGCCTTGGTTGTCTTCCAATCCTGCGTCTGCTTTTGTTTAAGCAACCATACTTTTAGATCCTCCACGGCCTGACGATCACCGGATACTTCATCAAACACCTCGATCATCAGGGCATGTGTTTCTATAGGGGCCTGATACCAATAGAAGCCGGGGTCGAGTTTCCAATACATTCCCATTTCCTCTGATTTCAGCGCGCGCTCGGTAAATGACTTTATCATGGCCGATGTGACTTCTTTATCGCCGTAACGGTGAAGGGCCAGGCATGTCATCCCTTCCGTGTACAGGTGATTTGAAAGCCAATACTTTTTTGCCTGACCCAAAAAGTATTCGAAAGCTTCTTTGCTGTCATTTGCTACAGCCACGTCTTTAAAGTAGCTGCGCGCATAGAGATACTGGATCTGTAAATAGCTGATATGCTTGTCCTCAAGCTTTATTTCTTTCTTATTGGCGAGCGCCTTCAGGCGCCTATAGTCGTCGTTGATCTGGAGGTCGAGATATCCCAGTGCATTCGTGATCATGTCCCATGATCGCGGCACGGTTCTTACCGACGTCACGCCCATCGCATTCAGATGACCCATACCCGTAACGATATGCTGCGTCATGTAGCGGTCTTCAGGAAACCCGGGAAACCAGGAGAAGCCACCATTCGGAGTTTGCGCTTTGGCAACCTTTTCTAATGCTTTTTCCTGTTCATTCGCCATTCTGTTCAGGTCAAACAGGAGTCCCACATTTCGTTTACGCTGTGTTTCGTTGTTAGCCTGAAGCACCCATGGCGTTTCTTCCAGCAGCGCAGTTTTTAATTCCTGATTCTTCTCGAGGTTGGACAAGAGTGCATCAGGTTGGATATTTCTCCACGTTTCAAAAACTGTCCTGATACGGGGATTGCTGTTAGCAATGTGAGCAGCGATGCTGTTGGCGTAATACTTACTGAAGGTTTGCTCTACGCAATCATAAGGATATTCGATCATATAGGGCAGTGCCTGAATGGCGTACCACGCTGGGTTCGAGGTAAACTCCAGTGTGAAATGCTGATGCTTTAATGTTGTCGATTTGTTGTTCAAAAGTTTTTCAAAACGGAAATCCTTGGTTTGTTTTCCCCGTATTGGCAACGGAAGTGATTCCGTAACGAGCATCCGGTTGGTAACGACTGGTATGATCATCTCTTCACCATCCGAGTAGTTCCCAGCCTTGGCAACTATCCGATACGATAGTGCCTGCAATCCTTCCGGTATCGTAATGATCCAATCCAGATTCACACTTTGACGAGGCTGAATAGTAAAAGGAAGCTGCTGCTTTCCATTGTCGCCGATACTTACTGGTTGCGCGGTTAAGGGATCAAAAAATTCAAGCTTAGCCTCACCAGATACAACCTCATCTTGCAAACTGCTAACCTTCGCGGAGAAGGTCATCTTATCACCCTCTCTAAAGAACCGCGGTTGATTCGGCACCACCATGATCTCTTTCTGAGTAACAAGTTCATTCGTGGTAAAGGCGGATTTGAGATCCTTTGTGTGAGCAAATCCAAGCATCTTCCAGCGCGTAAGCGCTTCGGGAACAGTAAAGTTGACGATGATCTCACCACTTTCATTTGTTTGAAGGTGAGGGAAGAAGAAAGCAGTTTCGTTAAAGTTGGTCCTTACAGGAACCTGATCTATGCTCGGTGCTGGTTCTTCGCGACCGGGTGTTGCCTCGTTCGCAGCTGCTCTGTCAAATTCCATTTCTCCCTTGCTTTCTTCGGATATGGACATGGCTAACGGAGCAGGAACTGCATTTTCAGATTTCTTATATCGTCTGACCCCGGCCCCTGTCACCATCTGCGCCTCCCTCAAATAAAAATTGCCACCAATCGGATATTCGAACCAGTTGAGTTCATCAAAATCCGCACCTTCGATATTTCCAATTGTGTCAGTGTTCCATGAAGGATACTGAATCATTTCCTGCGAGTTGAAGCCATTCGCACTTTCCCAGTACAATCTTGAAGGCAAGGGGGAAAAGAATTGTGCATACCAATGATGAGGTTTGAAGATGTCAAGTGACTGGTCGTAAAGCGTCGCTACCATTTCCGCGGCAACTTTATCGGCGGTCTTTCCCTTTATGCGTATCCGCCACTGTTCCTTTTGACCCGGCAGCAGTTTATCTCTGAACGTCTCGAAAGTCACATCCAGGGTTTTGTTTGTGAATGGAACTACGATAACCTCATCGTGCTTGTATAATCTGTTGTTCCTGACAAAAGTGTAATGGATACCAATATTTCCCCGATGGGATTCATTTACCGGGATCTCAAAGTAACGTTGTTCATTGTTCAGTCTGATCCATTCACTGGAGAGCAATGCGCCGTCTTTCTCCAACTCATAGAGTACACGTATTCCCTTATCAGCAGTGCCGGCAAGAAATGTCGCAGTCTCGCCTGGTTCTGCGCTAAGCTTTATCGCTTTGAAATAGCTGATCTCAGAACTTGAGATTTTCTTCGATGAAGTCGAGTAGACGGAGAAATAAGAGAGTTCTTTCACCTCCTGATCATCCTTATCTTTTGCTGTTATTTCAAGGACATATTCTCCGGTGGGCCATGACTTCAGATCGGCAATGGAAAAAGTCTTTTTCACATGCGTATCAAAGTCCGATGTGAACACCTGATTGCTGCGTTCCCATTTGAACTTATTTGATTCATCTGCAAACTGGTCGCTGGGGAAAAAATTGTAATACTGCTCTTTTGTGTATAATGCTCGGTCCGGTTGTTCCCATAGCCGTGGCCGAAAGACCTTCCCCGGACTTTTGAGACGGAAGACCTTGATGTTTCCCTTAGCTCCCTCAAATTGTCCCGCAAGATTTGTAGTGTTAATGTTGATGTCCTTGACAGATGGTTGATCAACATTGATATCCGTCATGGGTACGCCAATCTGCAAAGACTTATATCCCACGGAAATGCGGGTGGATTGACTATGTGTCTCGCCATTGATGTCAGTGACATCTGCATAAACAGCATACTCAAATGTAGGGTCAGACGATCTGTCTACGGACAGGTCGGGGATGGCGGCAAACTTTACGGTGAATTGACCGTTCGCATCTGTTGTTGTTTCGCCGTGCGTGATCTCCCTTTCAGGCGATGCCGGATAATATCCCCAACGGGACCACCACCAGAAAGGAAAATTGGCAACACGCACAACCCTGTAGGTAACAGTTGCACCATCAATAGATGCCCCTGAATATGCCTTGGCGGTCGCCATGGCTTTAATAGTATCGTTTAATCTGTATGAGCCCTGAAGCGTATCAAATACTACTTCGAATTTTGGTCGCTTGTATTCTTCTACCGAAAAGTAAACATTGCCGGTATTCTTAGCATCTGTTATGCGCATCTGTCCGGTGAGACCGGAAGATGGCGCGGTAAACGTTCCGCTATATGTTCCATATTCATTTGAGGTTACATTGACCTCTCCTTTGATCTGATTGTTGACATCGTATAGGGACAATTTTGTTTTATGTCCCGGAACGATAGAAGATGTTTTGCCATCAGTGGTAAGAACAATGCCCTTGAAATAGATAGTTTGGCCAGGCCGATAAATAGCCCTGTCCAAAAAGAAGTGAGTTTGTAGGTGCGTCTCCTGCCGTTGATATTTGAATTGATTTATTGATCCACCATAAGTCAAGTCGATAGGCTCAGTGCTGTTGATGTCGCCTTTGAATGAAAAGTCAAAGTAAAAGGTTCGCTGACGTTCTTTATCCATAGCGCCTACATGAAAATAGCCCTTTGAATCTGAGATGAATGAACCTATCCTGATCGGGTCGTATGAGTTCCGGTTATAGTTATATTTCGTCGCGTAAAGAATGGCAGTTACACCAGCGAATGGTTCCCCTGTAAGGCGATGAAGGACATAGCAGTCAGTTCCGCCTTTTGTGTCGTTCCTGTGAAGATAGCTTATGTCGGATATGCGCGTAAATGCATAAGCCATACCATTATTACCAGTTGAGAAATCTTCCCGGTTGCTGAAGAGAATCATATACTCGCCTGGAGCAAGCGATTCGATTTTCACCTCGAGACTGTGCTCCTGAAAGTCACGGTCATCTGGCAGGGTAAAACGCCCGGTCTTTAGTGGCGATTTTGCAGCAAAGTATTCAATGAATTTTTGCTCTTTGTCTACGTTGTAGTTCCGATCCCAGCGTCTGCGCTGCTCGCGTACCTCTTCGCGGCTCACCTTGATTGCCCTATAGTAAAGTCCAGTGAAATTCTTGTATTTGACGAGGGCTCTGTAGGGTTGATCCGGCAAATTATTCTCCTCAATAACGGCACTCAATGACTTGGTAAGTATGTCAACCTTAAGATTGGCACATTGGATGCCGCCTTCCGAATCCCTGAATCGGGCAACGGCTGAGTCGCATATTTCCACGGCACGTTTCAGGTCCCACTTGTGATCATCCCCTTGCAGGGGTTTGTATAAGCCTGCGGTTTCCTTATAAAGCGATGCTTTCAAAAACGAGATCCGCGTGGAGACCGGCTGACCAATTATTCTTTTTTCAAGTTGCTCAAGTGCCTGGCGATAATATTTTTGTTTGTCCGGGGAAGTGTGATGTTGGTAAACAAATGAAAGTCTTTCAATATCAATGTCTGTTAACGCTTCCGGATCTTTGTCCTGAAGATGAAATGATATAATGTCCTGCTGAAGCGTTAGAGCAAATAGATTCAAAGACAATGTGTCCTGACTCGTGATCTTCAGTTTCACAAATTCCTGAGCCGGAGAAAAATATCGCTCGTCATCAATAGTGAACGCATTTGATGGTCTTGTGATCGAAGCTTCAGGTTGTTTTGCGAATGACAGCGCGCGATGTGCAAGAAAATCAAACAGCGTCGGCCTGAACCTTCTGCCCTTGGAATTTCCTTTGATGATCATTTCGTCATACAGGTCGATCGGCGTTGCTTTGCTCTTCGCCGGATCTTCAAGTGAAAGCTTGTATTGCCTGAACGTTTCAGAGATTATTCGGTTGAGTGTCCAGGTCTCGATATCGTTGTCATTAGAGGAGGTAATCTGTGTCCTATTGTAAAAACGATGTCTGTTGTTTTGATAATATTGCCAGTACATTTCACCCAACATTGAATGCAACAGGGGCTTTGCCGGGTAAACAGCGAGTTGTATTTCATCATTCAGCTTTTGCAGGTTTTTGACGTATGCGTTTTCATCTTTGTAGTCAGTAAATTTCAGCTGGTGAATGATTGCCTTTACAAGCTGAGCAGCGTTTTCATCCTTTTTTGCCTGATCATAAATAGCATTGACAGCCTTCAACGCAGATTCCGGAAGGGCTTTATCTTCAAATTGCCTGACCTCTTTCCAGGCTTTCTCGTAGTCAAATTTCTGCATAGATGCGGTTTTTGATTGTGCGCATGCCGCCTGCATCATACTAATGCAAATGAGGGCGATGAGCTGAATTTTAATAAGTGATGTGTTAAGTTTCATGATGTCTCTGACTAACGTTCGCTGACCGGCATGAAGATGCAAAAAGAGATCCGATTCCATAAATAATCAATTTATTTCTCGTTCGGCATAGGATTATTAGCGCTGAGCGCAACATCAGGGGCTCCAGAGCATTATTACTAATGCGGTATGCGCAGAATAGTAACGGCTACAAACAAGATTAGATCGATGCTACGATAACGCGCTTCGCTTGTTTTAAGGTATGATATGGCGATTGCCCAGCATAATCTGTCTGTCCGGGTAGCGTATAGATAGCTCTTATCCGGCTCTTGTCTGGCTCTTGTCTGGCTCTTATCCGGCTCTCGGATGGTATCTTGATAGTTCGGGGATAGATCGTCTATGGTTTCAGTATAGGAGCACAACGAAGCTATTCAAGAGGATAATATTGCTCTGTGTGGCTCTGGCATTCCTCTGCGTGGCTCGGTGCAACAGCTCTACTCGGTAGCTATTTGAAATGATGAAGCAAAGCTATGCACAGAGAAATCCCAGAGGAAATGCAGGAGTCGCGCAAAGCAATCCTTAAACTTATTAGGAAATTAACTTCGAAAAAAGATACACAATAAAAAAAAGCAGAAAAACTTATTTCAAACTGGTAACAACTGGAAAAAATTCTTTCAACTTATTTTTTTCGTTTTAATACTTTTTGCACAGCGGCCACAATATTTTCTGGGCCAAGTCCATATTTTTTCAGCAACTGCGTAGGCGTTCCGCTTTCTCCGAAGGAATCCTGAACCGCCACCATTTCAAGCGGGGTAGGATTGAACCTTGAAAGTATCTGTGCGACAGCATCTCCAAGACCGCCATTGATCTGGTGCTCTTCGCATGTAACCACGCACCGCGTTTTTTCAACGGAAGCAAGAATAGCTTCAACGTCAAGAGGTTTGATCGTATGGATGTTGATAAGCTCAACGCTTATCCCACTGTCAGCAAGGATGGCTTCAGCTTCAATTGCACTCCAGACAAGGTGGCCGCACGCAAAGATCGTAACATCTTTGCCTTCAATCATCTTGTCTGCTTTACCTATTACGAAAGGACGATCTGCCGTGAAGATTGGCCAGTTAGGCCTTCCAAATCTCAGATAGACAGGTCCTAAATGATCGCCCAGGGCCATCGTTGCTGCTTTGGTCTGGTTGTAATCGCAGGGCACAATCACCGTCATGGTGGGAAGCATTTTCATCATGCCTATGTCTTCCAGTATCTGATGGGTAGCGCCGTCTTCGCCAAGCGTCAGCCCGGCGTGTGATGCACAGATCTTTACGTTTTTTCCTGAATAAGCGATTGATTGCCTGATCTGGTCATATACCCTGCCCGTTGAAAAATTGGCAAACGTCCCTGTAAAAGGTATCTTCCCACTAATTGACATGCCCGCAGCGAGACCCATCATATTTGCTTCCGCGATACCCACCTGATAGAAACGATCAGGAAATTCTTTCTTGAAGGCGTCCATCTTCAGCGATCCCGTAAGATCAGCGCATAAAGCAACTACATTTGAATTCTTTTTTCCCAACTCGTGCAAGCCTGCACCAAAACCTGAGCGGGTATCTTTTTTCTCTGTGAATGTGAACTTGGTCATGATCGTTTATATAGCGTTGCGAAAGTCGTAAAAGTTTGGGATTCTTCCGAGTGTTAAAGAGTTGTTAAACCCGGATTTCGGGCCAACTATTCCCGCAAACGACCGTAAAGGTTTGAAACTGACGACCTCATGGCATCTGACAAAAGCAACCGCAAGATCATCTATTGGTTCCTGATAGCTTTATTTATCGCGATACTTCCCTGGCTGGTCCTCACGATCGACTGATCTAGTTGAAAACATTGACAATCAGCGTTTGCCCCGAATTGACAGTAAATTTCTTAAATCCCGTGTACTTGCTCCCGGTCGTTTGCCTTACCCTGAAAACGATTTTGTATTGACCAGGTAATAAAGTGAGGGAGAACTGAGATTTGAGATCGTTCAAATTACATACCCATACCTGTGAACCATCATCCTTCAATTCATACAGACTGCCGTACCCGGTGGAAATAGTATTAAAGTTTACAACTGCAGGCGAAGGCAGCAAGATCGTTTTGGTTTTGTTCGGTTGGATATCAGCTTCAAATGTCCGGCGTGGCAATGTCATCGTTTCCACTTCATAAGTACCTGACAGATAACGGAACTGCAGGTTACTACCCTGGGTATTAATTGTTCCCGGCTTACCCTTTTCACGTACAAGAGATTGAAGGTTATTGTCCCTTCTTCCTTCCTGCTGTACAACAAGATTTCCCTGTGGAGCATCCACTGTGATCACGTTGTGCTTACCTATTGCGATAGGCACATTTCTTTTGACTACTGCAGGTATTGTATTGACGATGATATCGTAATCCAGCACAGGGTCGATCTGAACAGTATCCGGCCTTCCTTGTTTGTCGAGGTAATGAACGAAGTCATACATAGGATTGCCGGTCAGTGAATTCACGAATGTGATGTTAACATTTGTCTCTGTCGGCCTTTTGTTAGCGTCAAGCAACTCTACGCTAACCGTAGTTTTAGCAAAGCTGGATTCAATGGCTTCATTCAGGACGTCATTGAATTTCCCCGGGGTATCGGCGTCAATATATTTACCGGCGCACTCAAGCGTTTTCTCTGACCTCAAACCGAGTCCTATTATGTATGGCCTGAGGAACACGCCTTTCTTTTGCAAAGCCCGCGAGGTTGCACAAAGATCACCGCCGCAGGATTCGATACCGTCTGTGATCAGGATCACAATATTTCTATAACCCGGACCGGCCGGGAAATCATTCGCAGCTTGTTCCAGTGAGTAAGTTATTGGGGTTACGCCTTTGGGCTTTATCTCCTGAAGTTTGTCAATGATCTGTGTATGATTCTTCGCTTTGAATGGGACTTCAAGATAAGTGTCTTTACAGTTCTTGACTTCCTGGTTTGACCGGTGACCGTATACCCGAAGTCCGAGGTCCAGCTTGTTGTTTTTTCTGAGCGAATCTACTAGCCTGGTGAGTATCGACTTAGCGACACTCCATCTGGTTTGATTAGGACGTTCCCATTGTTCAAGCATGCTGCCCGAGGCATCGAGGAGAAATAAGATGCGTGTTTTTTCGGGAAGTTTCTGTTGAACCTTAGTTTGCCCGGAAACCGTAAAACTTAAGAACAGTGCAGACAAAAACAGAATGAGAAGGAGTGGGGTAGGGGAATTAACTTTCATTCTGCAGGAAAACGCTTTCAATGTAAGCCTAATTGTCTACGTCTCGAAAATAGTTAATGGCAATCCTTACCAAGATCGGTTGACATCTATTCCAGTTTGCTTTAGTAATCTCCGAGAGTCTCTTCGAGTTGCGCCAGCGCCTTCGCAAGTTCATCATCATTGGGAGCAACGCCATGCCATTTGTGAGACCCGACCATGTAATCGACACCGTGCCCCATCTCAGTTTTCATGAGAATCAGGACAGGCTTGCCTTTTTTGCCTTGGGTTTTCGCATACTCCAGGGTCTTAACGATCTCCTCCATGTTATTTCCATAGGAATCGATCACCTCCCATCCAAAGGATTCCCATTTAGCCTTCAGATCGAGCAGGTTCAATATCTTATCAACAGGGCCATCAATTTGCTGCCCATTGTAGTCAATAGTGGCGATCACATTGTCCATCTTATTGTGTGCTGCATACATCGCGGCCTCCCATATCTGACCTTCTTGTTGTTCTCCGTCACCCATCAGCACAAAGACAAAACGGTCATCTTTATCGAGCTTTTTGGCTTGGGCCGCTCCTAATGCAACGGAAAGGCCCTGACCAAGAGAACCGGAAGCAATTCGTATTCCGGGAAGATGTTCATGTGTGGCAGGGTGACCCTGCAGTCGGGAATCCAATAGCCGGAATGTTGTTAATTCCTTAACATCAAAATAACCTGACCGGGCAAGTGTAGCGTACCACACAGGGGAGATGTGCCCATTGGAAAGGAAGAACAGATCTTCTCCGACACCTTTCATATTGAACTTAGGATCATGCTTGAGGATGCGGAAGTAAAGTGCGACGAAAAACTCGGTACATCCCAGGGATCCACCAGGATGTCCTGATTGACAGGCGTGAACCATCCTGCACGATGTCTCTGCGAATTTGTGAGGCAATTTTTTTAGGGATTCAATGTCGTTGCCCTGGCTCATGAGTGAATATTTGCCGTGAATATAGTCCCCGACTTGCCCTGCTCCAAATTGAATTGTAAAGTCGATAAATTAGGGACGCTGATCACGGATGATTACTTCCCTGATTTTCCGGTCTTGGCGGTTGCTTTTTTATTCGCGGGAACTTTGCTGTCATCCGGTTTGAGGTATCTGCGCCGTGTGATTTTTTGTATCAACCTTTTCAATGATTTCTTCCAACGATCCCTTTTCATCGATCACGAATGTCTTCGCTGACAGTGCCCATATACTTTCTGCCATACATGGACTTCTCAGCCCAGGTGCCATACAGATCGTGGACCTTTTTATCAGTGTCGGCAAGCAGCCGGAATGGAAGCTTCTCTTTTGCAATGAATTTCTGATGGGACTTTTCATTGTCGGTACTGATGCCCAATACTTCATATCCCTGCTTAAGCAAGACCTTATAGTTATCTCGGAGATTGCAGGCTTCGGCGGTGCATCCAGGGGTCTGGTCTTTCGGATAGAAGTACAGAACTACTTTTTTACCCTTGAGCGATGAAAGTTTGACTGGGTTTCCATCCTGATCGTTTACTGTGAAATCAGGAGCTTTGTCTCCAATTTGAAGTGCCATATGTGGTCATAAGATTTTTCTTAAATATCTGGATTTATTTCCAGCATTATCAGTGACCACCAATTCAAAATTTCCTTTCAAAGGAATGTTCGGATTTAAGCTCTTTGACCAAATTGTATTTGATTTACTATCGTAGTTCATCAACAACCATTGGCCGTCGATCGTCGCTTCGAATTTTGATATACCAGACAGTTCATCTTTGATCTTAAAGCGTGCCGCATGATTGTTAACGATTTGAGGCGTGATCTTCGGTGCTATCGAATCTTTCAGGATAGTAAAATCGCCAAAATCGCGGGTTGTGAAATTCACCCTGCCGTTTACCCATTGTCCGCCGACGTAGGAATAGGACTTGCCGCTTATGCGATAAACCGCTACTCCCGGTTGATAGAGATCGTGCTTCGCTGGTTTCAAAGAGACATCCAGACTCTTGTGCAGGGGAATGGTTCTCGACCCGATCGTAAAGACCTCATGACCAAGTTGATCAATAGCATAATCAGTAGTGAGATAGAGGGTGTCATATATCGCGTTGATGGGGAACTGAACATCCATCATTTCACCATAATATTTATATTCCGTGCCGCTTGGCACACTGATATTGATCTTAGGGGATACTGAACTGCCACATACCGTAACGGAATCAGGAATGGTTTTGCGAAGGTCGATCAGATAAACTGAACGATTGGCGTTATAATAGTCAGGGAAGATCTCGAAGGACGACCCATCGGCATAAACCACCGCCTTGTTCTCGCTGGTCATACATGGCTTGGCAATGACCATCATAGTATTCTCTGTGATATCGTAGCCGATCTCAAAAGCGTAAGTTTCAAGGGATTTCACTTCCTTAACGGGCGGGCTAGGCTTCAACGAGAACAGGACTTTACTGGAGTTCCCGTCACTATCTTTCATATTGATCTGAACAGCTGATTCTTTGTCCTCCTTTACTTTGATCTTGCCTGACCCCGGGGAACTTTCATAAAACTTCAGATCATTTCCGTCGTCGATGTATAGCTTGTAAAAGCGGGTACCAAATTCCGCATGGTCTTGAAATCCATCAGTGTATAGATAGCCCTGGTCTCTGCCACATTGACTTTTTCGATCGCCTGACGGAATACAACCTGGCTGTCGACGCTCATTTCAATGTAATTGACTCCGCCATAGAATTGACTCTGAGGCGCAAGCTTGTCCTTTGCAATGATCTCTACGCCAATATTACCAGTTGCGAGTATAGGCGTCGGAATAACGTAGTGATTCCCCACACGCTGAGCATAGAATTCAAATCTCCCGAAGCGGTCATTGATCCTGGAGTTTATATCCAGGGTTTTCAGGGCGATCTTTTCAGCTGCAGGGGGAAGCTTATCCACCAGTTCGGCGAATCCTGCTACTTTCAAAGGATCAAGGGCATAGTTTTCCGGATCACGAATATCAAAATGAAGGTGAGGTCCGCTGGATGATCCGCTGTTACCGGAGAGTGCAACGGTGTCTCCCTGTTTAACGGGAATTGATCGGGCGCGAAAGAACAAGTCCAACTCGGCCTCCTTCGGTTATAGTGTTCCTGCAGGATGTGCTTTCCCACATCCCCAGGAATTTCTCAAGATGTGCGTAAAGTGTGGTGTTTCCGTCCGGATGGGTGATATATAATACATTACCATAACCAGAGGGCGTTACTGATGCACGAGAAATGTATCCGCTTTTCGATGCCAGCACAGGTCAGCCGATCATGTTGTTGGTACGAATGTCTATACCACTATGAAAGTGCGTGCTTCGCAGCTCACCCATTGTTCCAGCCAATGAACCAGGCTGCCAGGAAAAACAGGATACAGGTAGCGTTCTTCAGCGGGAAACTTTTCTACAGGTTTGCTGAATTGGGCCTGAGCAAAAAATGGCAGGATAGCAAAAAATAATTATTACGACCTTATATGACCTCAAATTCCAGGAGCTTCTCATCTTCAATATAAGCAGATAACACGTTACCAACCTTGACCGGGCCAACACCTTTTGGTGTGCCCGTAAAAATTAAATCACCCGTTCTTAGCGTAAAAAATCTGGACAGATACAAAATTATATAATCGAAACTAAAAAGCATAAAGCTAGTATTCCCTTGCTGCCGAAATTCTCCATCAACCTGAAGCTTGAAATTGATGCTCTTCAGATCTTTGAATTCACTCACCGGGATAAACTTATCAGAGACAGGAGCTGACCCATTGAATCCTTTTGCAATATCCCAGGGTAATCCCTTTTCCTTCGCCTTCTGCTGAAGGTCGCGCGCGGTAAAGTCTATCCCGATACCGATTGCATCGTAATACTTATGTGAAAATTTTTCCTCAATGTTCTTGCCATCTTTACAAATGCGCAGAACAAGCTCCACTTCGTAGTGAACATCTTTGGAGAAATCAGGGTAGTAAAAGGGCGAATTGTTCCTGAGGAGGGCCGTGTCGGGCTTGGTGAAGATCACAGGCTCCTCAGGCCTTTCATTGTTTAATTCCTTGATGTGCTCGGCGTAATTCCTTCCGATCGCAAAAATTCTCATGTTCAGGTCTTTGAAAGTCTTGGATGCGTTCCTCTGGCAGGCGCGCAATTCTTAACATTCGCAAATCTATAAAACAATTAGGCCCGGGATTTGTATTTTTAGTCAAAAAAATGTCATGCTGAAGAAGTTATTAGTTTTCGTCTCTATAGTCATTGCACTTTATGCGTGTTCCTCTGTCGCCGTCACAGGAAGAAAACAATTGAGCCTGGTGCCCAATTCAGAGATCATTCCAATGGCCGCTCAACAATATCGCGAGGTAATTCAGAAAGGGCCATTGTCAAACAATGCGCAACAGACACAAATGATTAAGACTGTCGGTGTAAAAATTCAGAAAGCGGTAGAAGAGTACATGGCCAGTAAAGGGCTTTCGTCCGAACTTGCGGGCTTTGAATGGGAATTCAATCTTATAGAGGATCCCAAGACCGTCAATGCCTGGTGCATGCCCGGCGGTAAGGTAGCCTTCTATAGCGGCATTATCCCCGTTTGTAAAGACGAGGCAGGCATAGCAGTGGTCATGGGACACGAAGTTGCGCACGCGATCGCCAATCATGGCCGTGAACGTATCAGCCAACAGTTGCTGGCGCAATATGGACTGAGCACACTTGGAGCGGTAATGGGTCAGAATCCCACAGCAGGCCAGGAACTACTTATGCAAGCAGTCGGAGCAGGTACTAACCTGGGAATTTTGAAGTTTAGCCGCGACCAGGAGTCTGAAGCCGATCACATCGGGCTTATATTCCTGGCAATGGCAGGCTATGATCCGAATCAAGCCCCGTTGTTCTGGGAGCGGATGACCGAAATGGGCGGCGGCCAGGAGCCCCCCGAATTTATGTCTACTCACCCTTCACATTCCACGCGTATAAGCGATCTCAAAAAATGGATCCCGGAAGCTTTAAGTTATAGAAAAAAATAATCGCGGAATTATTCGGCCAACGGTAGAGGTAAGCGGCGGGATCCTCATTGCTCATTTCTTGAATCCACGCAGCTTTATCTCTGTCACCTTTCTTTTGGTGTCGAGTGAAAATTCGCCGTTCATGATCCAGTCGTAGTAGGCGGGTTCCTGTTTGAATACGTCTGTGACTATCCTGTTCTTATGCTTCCCGAAATTGAATATTTCTTCACCCTTGCTATTGAAGATCATTCGGCCGCTCAGGTCAACAATTTGAGCTGACGTGATCTTGCTGAGAGCCTCCATATCGTTTTTTATCTCACCTATTTTCTTTTCGAGGCTGTCTACGACAACCTGATTTTCATATTTTTCGATCTGTGCTATAAGCACTTCCATACTTGCCTCTGTATCAGCCTCAGCGGTATGACTATTTTCGAAATCCTTATTTACGTAGAACCGGTAGGCGGCAGATAGCGTTCGCTTTTCCATCAGGTGAAATATCTTCTGAGAATCTATTATCTTTTTACGCGTGTAATCGAATTCTACACCCGCGCGAAGAAACTCCTCAACAAGCATAGGGACATCGAATTTCAGGATGCTAAAACCTGCCAGATCAGCGCCTTCGAAAAATCGCGCATAATCTTTTGCCACCTCCTTGAAGGTTGGCTTTTCCTTAACGTCCGCATCCCGTAGGCCATGTATTGCTGCCGATTCCTCAGGGATCGGAATGGTGGGGTTCAGTACGTTAGCCTTGCGATGAATATCTCCGCCCGGCATCACTTTGATCACAGCAATTTCAATAATGCGATCCTGAATGATATTGGTTCCAGTTGCCTCAAGGTCGAAAAAGCACAGGGGTGTACGCAGATTTAATTTCATGTCGGGGATGTAACCAGAGGCAAGATAGCGTTGTGATCAGTAAAAATTACTGCATCAGGATTTTCTTGGATAACGCACCGATGTCGATCCCTCCAAACGTGCCCGAGCTCATCATCAGAAGGGTCTTGTTTTCCCAGGGTTGATTCAAAAGGAAGTCTTCAAGGCTGGCAGTATTTTCCAGTACAACCATTCCTGGGGCATTGAATGCCTTACGAATATCGTCAACAGAGATAGGCTCTAGTCCTTTTAGCTTTACTTTGTCAGGGTTTCGCAGGATGATCTGCACCTGCGCAGCTTTCATGCTGTCCTTATATTGTGTAAGGAATTTTCGGGTCAAGCTGCTGGAGCTGTGAAGTTCAAGACAAGCGACCAGATCTCGTGTAGGAAATATCTCTTTAACCGCCCTCACAGTAGCTTTTACCTTTGAGGGCGCATGCGCAAAATCTTTGTAAACCGTGACGGTCTTATTGCTTCCAACTTTTTCAAGCCGTCCTGCGGCACCTTCAAAGGTCTGAATCGACTCAAAGAACATCTCTGTGGTTATTCCGATCTTCTTAAGGACTTCCTTCGCACCGCCAATGTTTTGGAAGTTGTGACTTCCGAAGATCTTCACTGGGTATCTATCCTTACCGTTAGTAATATAGAATTGACCATTGTTATCTGTAGCATGGGGGTGATTCTTGTAAGAAATAGACTGTACGTCAAACCTGTCTTTCTTTCCGATTATTAATGCCAGGGAATCCTGCTCACAATAGATAAGTGTACCGCCTTTAGGTGTCTCATCGGCAAAATGATCGAATTGCTTTAGATAATCTTCCTCTTCTTCAAACACATTAACATGATCCCATGCTACGCTGCTAATCAACCCAATATGATGTTTGTACTTAAGGAACTTTGGGGTAGGATCGAGAACAGAAGATAAATATTCATCGCCTTCAATAATAATAATCGGGGCATCTGAAAGTTTAACCGTATGCTCCACACCTTTCACGCGTGCGCCGATAACGTAGTCGAATTCACGGTTAAAGTGATTCAATACATGGATCACCATGGCAGTAATGGTGGTTTTTCCGTGGCTGCCGGCAATTACAATCCGTTGTTTGTTGCGTGAGTGTTCATAAATATACTCAGGGAAAGAAAATATCTTGAGTCCAAGTTGCTGTGCCTTTAAAAGTTCCGGGTTATCCTTTTTGGCATGCATGCCAAGTATTATAGCATCTTTTGAGGAATCGATCTTATCCGGATCCCATCCTTCTTTATCAGGCAATAAGCCATGTTCTTTTAATGTAGAACGTGAAGGGTCGTGAATCTCGTCATCGGACCCGGTAACGTCATGACCAGCAATCTTCAGGGAAACTGCAAGGTTATGCATGACACTACCACCAATAGCAATAAAATGCAGCTTCTGTTGTCGTTGACGCATGAAAAAAAATTCCGGGTTAAAGTAAAGGAAAATGTTTGGTGTTTAAAAGTCTGATTACTTTGAAGATGCTTAACAAGTAATGTAGACAAAGACAATGGTGTGTTCATGTGCTCGGGGAATTTATTAACAATTGCATTGTTGGTTAAATGTGAATAAGTTGTGGATTGACTGAAACGTATAGATTGTACGTTTGTCGCCCTACGAAAAAAAGCACAACAACCACTGTATGGAGCAAGGCAGATCAACGCCTCTGAGGTTCAGCAACAAGACCAAGCTTATACCTAGAGACATCTCGGAAAGTCTTGGCAAGTTGCCACCTCAGGCGCTTGATCTAGAGGAAGCAGTTCTCGGCGCACTCATGCTTGAGAAAAATGCCCTCAATGCCGTTATCGAATTCCTTAAACCCGAACATTTCTACGCTGAACAACACAAAGAGATCTATACGGCGATTGTCGATCTCTTCAAGTCTTCAGACCCGGTAGACATGCGTACCGTTGTAAACCAACTCAGGAAGTCAGCCAAACTTGAGCTTGTAGGCGGAGCGTACTATATCGCTGAACTTACTTCCAAAGTAAGCTCAGCAGCAAATATTGAATATCACTCCCGCGTCATCATGGAGATGGCAATCAAGCGAGAGCTTATTCAGGTAGCATCGCAGATCCATCACGATGCCTACGAAGATACAACAGACGTATTCGAACTCCTCGACAAAACCGAGCAATCGATCTTTCAGATCTCAGATTCCAATCTGAGGAAGAACTACGATAACATGCGTAATCTGATGACGCGTGCAATCCAGGAGTTGCAAATTCTGAAAGAACATAAAGATGGACTTACAGGCGTCCCAAGTGGCTTCACTGCGCTTGACCGGATGACCTCAGGATGGCAGAAATCTGACCTTGTTATTATAGCTGCAAGGCCTGGTATGGGTAAAACTGCTTTTGTGGTTTCGGCGCTCAGAAATGCGGCAGTTGACTTCAAAATCCCGGTTGCCATCTTCTCTCTGGAAATGGCATCTATTCAGTTGGTGAACCGGATGATCTCAGCAGAAGCAGAATTGGAAGGAGAGAAGATCAAGCGAGGATCACTTGCTGATCATGAGTGGACGCAACTAGTACATAAAACAAATAAGTTATCGGCAGCGCCAATCTTCATAGATGATACACCAGCGTTATCAGTGCTTGAGCTCCGCGCAAAATGCAGAAGGTTAAAGGCCGAGCATAATATACAGGTCATCGTAGTGGATTACCTGCAGCTTATGCGAGGCGACCAGGGTGGTAACCGCGAGCAGGAAATAGCATCTATCTCACGCGCTTTGAAAGGTATAGCGAAGGAGTTGAACGTCCCCGTACTTGCGCTGTCCCAGTTAAGTCGTGGTGTTGAAACACGCGGCGGCGATAAACGGCCGCAGCTATCCGATCTTCGTGAGTCTGGTTCAATCGAACAGGATGCCGATATTGTTATGTTCCTCTATCGTCCGGAATATTATAAGATAACCGTAGACGAAGAAGGATTGCCAACGCAAGGGATGGGCGAAGTTATTATTGCCAAGCACCGTAACGGATCAGTAGGCAGCGTTAAGCTCAAATTCATCGGTAAATACACGAAGTTTGCCGACTTCGATGCACCATCATCATCGTATGATAATCCATTCTCCGGCATGATCACAAGGGAAAGCAGGCTGAATACATTTAATCCTCCAAGTGAACCCCCCACACCACCGGAACGAGAGGACGAGACCCCATTTTAATGGACGCTGGTAAAATATGGTCAGCGCCGTTGCGTTATCACTGTAGTTACCATTGAGCACCCAACCTTATTAATCATTTTTTACTTCCCTATCTTTAGGTGTTGAAACTTATGCGAAATCACTTAGTACTTGTGATCGTTGGATTGGTGTGCTTTTCCTGCGGTGATGACCCTGATCCGGTGGATTGTGACAGATCAGGCCCTATCATTAGTCTGGGAGTCGTCGTAAACGCCACCAGTTGCAGTATTGAAGACGGCAGTATCGGTGTTTCAGCAACGGGTGGAAAGGAACCTTATCAATTTTCCCTGAATGATGAAGTACCACAGGCTGACGGTCAGTTCAACAACCTTCACGCTGGGGTATACACCGTCATTGTTACAGATGCTAACGGCTGCTCCAAATCTGTCGATAATGTGTCTGTCAAGGCAGCGGATTTTACATTTCAAGCAGACATCGTCGCAGATAGTGATTGTCTTTCCGGCAACGGCAAGATCACTATCAATGTTGAACAGGTAAATCCACCGTATGCATTCAAGCTTGGAACAGGTTCGTTCAGTGAAGACAGTACATTCGCTAATCTGTCCGTCGGCACATATGGGCTCACGGTAAAGGACAATAATGACTGCAGTGTTTTTCTCAGCCTGACCGTGCCTCGTGGACCGACAGGTACCAGTTGGGAGCAAGATATAAAACCCATAATTTCAAATTCGTGCGCGAAAAGCGGTTGCCACGACGGTGGATCCAGGTCTGATTTGCGCGTGTTTGACAATGCAAAACTTCATGCGAAGAGCATTAAATCAAAGACCCAGGATCGGAGCATGCCCCGGGAGGGAACCTTAACTCAGAGTCAGATCGATCTGATCGCCTGTTGGGTTGACGATGGTGCTTTGTTGAACTAGCAAGCGAAGGCTATTCATCGAAAAGCAATGCTTGTCTGGCTGCCTGAAGTTCGCGGGAAGCTTTAAGATCCCGGGCACGCGTTGCCGCTGCTATTCCCGCCTCGAAAGTTTGTATCGCCATGTCGCGTTGTCCAAGCTGCTCATACAACATACCCAGGTGATAGTAAGTGGGAACATAATCTTCATGTTGCATTATAAGCTTGTTGAAAATGATCGATGCTTTCTGAAGATCGATCTTCTGGTATTCCAAAGCGAGCGCGTAAAGGTTGAACGGATCTTGAGGGTCCTCTTTGGCGAATTCCTCGAGTTGTTCAATGCGGCTTTTCATCAGATGAACGCGTGTTAAGAAAAATTTATAAGTGTATGGCTTAGGCCGAAATTTGTGCCCATTTTGGCAATTGGAAATTGGTTTTTTGTATCTTGACCGCGGTTTTAAAAAAATGAATTGAACTACTTGATTTAGAGGAAGATGAAGATTTTGGTTTGCATTACACATGTTCCGGACACAACTTCCAAAATTAACTTTACAAATAATAATACCAAGTTTGAAACTACAGGCGTCCAGTTTATTATAGGTCCCTATGATGATTACGCGCTCGCACGAGCGATCGAGATCAAAGAAGCGGCCGGGGCAACGGTGACTGTGCTCAGCGTTGGACTATCTGATATTGAACCAACACTTCGTAAAGCTCTGGCTATAGGAGCTGATGATGCGATTAGAATAAATGCAGAACCCGTTGACTCATTTTTTATAGCCACCCAGATCGCTGATCATGCCAAAGCAACAGGATATGATCTCATCCTGATGGGAAGAGAATCAATCGATTATAATAGTGGTGTTGTACACAGCATTGTTGGCGAAATGCTCGGTATACCTTCAGTATCTCCCGTGATGAAGCTGGATATTGAGGGTAAAAAGGTTAAGCTTGCACGGGAGATAGAAGGCGGCAAGGAATACATTGAAGTGGATCTTCCGCTGGTGGCGGGATGTCAGGAACCTATTGCTGAATGGAAGATACCGAACATGCGAGGTATCATGTCCGCCAGAACGAAGCCTTTGAAAGTAATTGAACCTAAACCAACAGCGGGTGACGTGGCAATCCAGCGATTCGAATTACCCCCACCCAAAGGATCAGTAAAAATGATCTCCCCTGATAAAGTCGAAGATCTTGTCATTTTGTTGAAAAATGAAGCGCGTATTTTATAGTAGACAGTTATCATTGCGACTCTAATTAGTTCGGTATGGCGATACTCGTTTTTGTAGAAAGTGCGGAGGGGAAGATAAAGAAGACTTCGATCGAGGCTGTTGCCTATGCGCATGCTATGGGAGGGCCGGTAACGGCCATTGCTTTGGGAAGGATAGATGAGAATGAACTGGCATCCCTTGGTAAATATGGAGCTCAGAAAGTATTACACGCTGCGGATGAGAAGTTGAATCAAGGGATTATTCAGGCTTACGCATCGGTACTTGCCAAGGCAATGCAGGATGAGGGCGCTGAAACGCTGGTGCTAACCACATCAACCCTAGGTACACCCGTCGCGGCGAGAGTGGCAACAAAGATTGGCGCGAGCCTTGCCACCAACGTTGTAAGTCTTCCTGAAACCAACGGGGCATTCGTAGTAAAGAAGAGCATTTATACCGGCAAAGCGTTTGCTCACGTGGAGTTAAAGAACAAGAATAAGGTGATATGTATTAGAAAAAATGCGGCAGACATCAAGGACGTTGGAAGTCCCATTCAGGTGACGCCCTATTCTGTTTCATTGACGGATCAGGACTTTGCAACAAAGATCACTTCATCCGAAAAAGCAACTGGTGAGATATTGCTGCCTGAAGCGAACATCGTCGTATCCGGAGGCCGCGGAATGAAGGGCCCGGAGAACTGGGGTATGCTTGAAGAGCTAGCCAAAACGCTTCATGCTGCAACAGGTTGCAGCAAACCTGTGTCAGATATGGGTTGGAGACCGCATCATGAACATGTCGGTCAAACAGGTGTGAAAGTAGCGCCTCAACTTTATATAGCCATAGGTATTTCGGGAGCCATTCAGCACCTTGCCGGTGTGAACTCGTCCAAATACATTGTCGTCATTAACAAAGACCCTGAAGCTCCATTTTTTAAGGCTGCTGATTATGGCATTGTTGGAGACGCATTCGAAATAATTCCTAAATTGACTGAAGCGATCAAAGCTGCGAAGTAGTGAAGAAAATTAAGCTCGAAATACTTGGATTATCATCCAGTCAATCTCAGGCTGGATCTTTTGCATTGGTCCTGGGTGAAACTGACGGTAACAGGCGCTTGCCAATCATCATTGGTATGTTCGAGGCGCAGGCCATCGCTATCGAAATAGAGAAGATCATTCCCAACAGGCCAATGACGCATGATCTGTTCAAAGCATTTGCCAATAACTTTCATTTTACCGTTGAGGAGATCATTATCTCTGATTTGAAAGAAGGCGTGTTCTTTGCCAAAATCGTTTGTTCAGACGGCTTAAAGAAAAGTGAAGTTGATGCACGTCCATCCGATGCTATCGCCATAGGCCTTCGATTCGACTCACCGATATTTACTTATGAAAGCATCCTCGCTGAAGCCGGGATCGTCCTTACAGACGAGGTCGAAGAAGATAAACCGGAGCCTAAAGCAGAGACCAAGGCCAAAGTAAAAAAGGAGACTTCACGGAAAGACGACTTCAAGAATTATTCGCTTGAGAAACTGAATGAGCTTCTCAAGGATGCTATCGATAAGGAAGATTATGAACGTGCCGCTAAAATCCGTGATGAGCTAAGCAAACGAAATTAACACGCAGGTCTTGCGTCATCATTGCCTTTTTGCGCATAACTTCTCACAAGTTTATCAAAGGTTCTTTCTATGCTGACGCCAAGAGAAAAACTGGTCTTCGAACATCTTGCTCAGTTTGTTTCCGATCACAAGAAAGAAGTTGTTGAAAAAGTATTGAATAACCGTACGAGATATATCACGGTCGTACTTGAAGATATATTTCAATCGCAGAATGCCAGCGCTGTTGTCAGGACTTGTGAATGTATGGGAATTCAGGATGTCCATATTGTTGAGAATATCAGCAAGTACAGCATCAATCCCCGTGTGCTAAAAGGCGCCAACAAATGGATGAACCTTACCAAGCATACTTCGGACCATGAGAACAATACGGAATCATGCCTTAAACACCTGAAGGAAGAAGGTTACCAGATCCTTGCAACTGATCCTGATCCTGATGGAAACTCAATATTTGACATCGATATCTCAAAATCCAAGATTGCATTGTTGTTCGGCAATGAGCTCAGGGGAATATCCCGGGAAGCATTGATGTGCTGTGATCAGAAAGTCAGAATTCCTATGTACGGATTCACCGAAAGTCTGAACCTTTCAGTAAGCGTTGCAATTTCTTTGAACACTTTGATTAACCAGATGCGAGCTTCCGGCATCGATGCTGGCTTGTCACCCTCAGAAAGGGACACTATCAGGCTAAATTGGTACCGTAAAATAGTCCGCAGGTCAACTGTCATCGAGCGCGAGTTTCTGCGCACAATTGAGTAACTTTGTTTACAATAGCCAATTAATGTCCATAGTGATGAGGTGGTTGATCAGAACTGTTTCCACAGCCTTACTCGTGTTTGTAATACTTGTCGTGACGTCTAACCTCTGGATCGTTCAGAGCACAACGGATCGTGTATTTGCAAATGCGGCTGACCTGCCGGATCATCGTGTTGCGCTGGTACTGGGGACCAGCAATAAAACAGTCAGAGGCGATGTCAACCCATACTTTGCCAAACGAATGGAAACTGCCGCGGAACTATATAAACAGGGAAAGATCGATCATCTGATCCTGAGCGGGGACAATTGGTCATCGAAATATTACAATGAACCCCAGGCCATGCGTATCGCATTGGTTAAGCTGGGAGTTCCTACCGCAGCCATTACACTGGACTATGCAGGACTCAGAACACTTGATTCGGTAGTACGATGCAAGGAGATCTTTGGACAAAGCAGGATAACCATTATCACGCAACCGTTCCATAGTTATCGTGCCCTTTTTATAAGTCACTATTATGGAATAGATGCCGTTGCAATGGTTGCCGGCGAGCCTGACGTACCATATTCCTTCAATGTCAGGTTAAGAGAGTATTTTGCCAGGACAAAAGCTGTGCTGGACTTGTACATTCTCAAGACTTCTCCACGTTTTATGGGAGAAAAGGAAAATATCAAGGTGTCGACCCTCCAATGAAACCAGGATCGGTTGGCAACTGTTAAACAATTTAAATTCAGGAATATTCTCACTGTGCCACGGAATAACACTCGTTATCATTATTCTTTAAAACTTGGCGTGATCGCTTTTTTGTTTGGCATCCTTCCATTCTGCGCCTTCGCCCAGGAGACGGTCATTACTGGTAAAGTAACTGACGCAAACTCGGGAGACCCAATACCTTTTGTGAACGTGATTTTACTTGGGACAACAGCCGGGTCAACAACGGATTTTGACGGTAACTTCAAGATCAGGACTACCATATCCGCCGATACAATTGCCGTGTCCTACATCGGCTACAAGACCCGTAAGAAACCAATTGTCAAGGGTTCACAGCAAGTCATAAACTTCCAGATCGAAGAGGCTGCTACAAATCTCCAGGAGATAGTCATTGAATCAGGCGAAAATCCCGCTTTTGCGATCCTCAGGCGCGTAGTTCGTAATAAGAACAAGAACGACAAGCGAAAACTTTCAGCCTACGAGTATGATACTTATACCAAAATTGAAATTGATGTCGACAACATCACAGAAAAGTTCAGAAAGAGAAAGTTGGTTCAGAAAATCACGCAGGTGCTGGATAGTATCGACAGGATCGCTGGAGAAGATGGCAAACCGGTGCTGCCTATGCTTATAACAGAGAGTGTTTCCAAAGTGTACTATCGGGACAATCCAACCTTGAGCTATGAAAATATTCTTCGCTCTAAGATCAACGGTGTCGGCGTAGAAGATGGCACCACGGTCACCCAATTGGTCGGATCTTCATTTCAGGAGTATAACTTCTATCAGAACTGGTTGAATATTGTAGGGAAGGATTTTGTTTCACCTATTGCCGATGGATGGCGGCTCTATTACGAATATGATTTGATTGATAGCGTTTACATTGGCGATCGATTATTGCTATCGGCTGGATTTTTTCCCCAAGAGTCCTCAGGATCTAGCTTTTACCGGAAGTATGTGGATTACTGAGCAGGAATATGCCTTGAAGCAAATTGATGCAGCATGGGCAAGCAGGCAAATATCAATTTTGTTGAAAAAATCAAAATTCAACAAGAACTTGAACCACTGAAGAAGGTGCGTGGCTGCCTGTAAAGAACAGAGTTCTTATAGATGTCAGTGAAGTTACCGGACATCAGCGCAGGTATGCTGGCGAAATTTTATACCTCTAATAAAAATTTTGTTATTAATAAGCCTCATTCACCTTCATTTTATTAAGCTCCGATCATGATGGCGGAAGATGCCAGAATAAATGAGGAGGAAAATTCTTGGGACTCTTTACGACATGAGCCGTTGACAGCAAACTGAAAAGAATGTGTATAAGATGATCGATACGCTTCAGAATATTCCCGTCGTAAAAACCTACACGGACATTTTCAAAATCATTGTCAACGGATACTACAAGGTAGGAAAGATCGACATTGGTCCTTACGTATCCCTTCTAGCTGTCAATAATATTGAAGGTCTAAGGATTCAACCAGGCTTTAAAACGAATATAAATTTAGTGATAAGTGGGTTCTTGGAGGACAATTAGGTTATGGCTTTAAAGATGAACGAATTAAATACATGGCTTTTGTTCAGAAATTTTGTCCCGACAACGGTGGACTACATTTAACCGTTCAGGGCGCGGAGTGATATTAGAAGAGTGGGGATTGATGAAGAGAGTGTGGGTGATAATTTTTTGCTTCTTGCCTCGCAACGCTTTGGTGTTTTCAGAAGAGGATACTATTTCAATGAAGGCCGCGTGGACTTTAAACGCGAACTATTTAAAGGATTTACACAGCGTGTAGGCTTCCGTTATTTTACGTTCGAGCCAACTTTTAATTTCGCCTATTACGATCAACCCGATGATATAGCAAACTCAGATTTGCGGCAAAATTTTGAAACTGCCGAACTGATTTTGGAATCCCGTTATGCCAGAGATGAATTATTCATTCAATCCGACAATGATCAGCGTAAGTTTGGGTACCACAAGTTGGCCCGTCATTACGGTTCGGTATACGAAAGGAATTAAAGGACTGATTGGAACAGCGATTTTGATTACGATAAGTTGCGACTTAGCATTTACAAACGAATTCGTTTCGGTCCGCTTGGTGTTGGGTATTTGAATTTGACAGGAGAAAATGTCTTCACGACATTTCCTTATCCGTTAATGGCCTTGCATCTTGGTAATCAGACCCCGTTTTATACATCTGTTACTTATAATCTGATGAACTATGGAGAATTTATCAGCGACCGGTTTGCTTCCCTCCAATATCAACATCATTTTGAAGGTTTTCTTTTAAATAGAATTCCCCTCATGCGAAAATTGAAATGGAGGCTTGTCGGGTACAGCCAATATAATCTATGGAGGTCATTGAGTCAGGCTAATAGAGATATCATTGCACCCATACTCCGTCAGGAGAAGCATACATTGCCATTGGATATTTTGATCCAAATCGACCGTATGTCGAGTTAGGATATGGTGTTGAAAATATTTTTAAATTCTTTCGGGTGGATTTTGTTCACAGGCTTTCATATCTTGGAAAATCCCGATGTGAGAAAATTTGGCGTCCTTTTTAGTTTCCAATTCACTTTATAACATGGCACAAAATTTTTGCAATCTTGAAATTTTCCGATAGACTAGTCCAAAACATCTCCTTATTCTTATCAAGTTTTTGCATATTTGTGCCCTGAATTAAATTTTGTTGTTTAGTTCAAATCATGAATGTAAAAATTTCTCTTCCTGATGGAAGTGTGCGGGAATATCCCGCGCGGTGTAAAAGGCTCTGAAATCGCAACAAGCATTAGTGAAGGTTTGGCCCGCGTTTCACTTGCCATCGAAGTGAATGGTGAAGTGTGGGATCTTATCACGACCTATTACGGAAGATGCCTCTATTAAGATCCTAACATGGAATGATAAAGGAGGAAAGGCAACTTTCTGGCATTCATCCGCTCACCTTATTGGCCGAAGCGCTTGAAGCCTTATATCCCGGTGTTAAATTCGGTATCGGTCCTGCCATCGAAAATGGTTTTTACTACGATATTGATCTTGGGTGAAAGAGCATTTGGCGATGATGATCTGCTCGCTGTCGAGAATCAAAATGAAAGAGCTGGCAAAAAAAGACAGTGATTATCGTCCGTAAGGATGTAAGCAAGATCGGAAGCGCTGGATTACTTTACAAAAAAAGATGATCCTTATAAAATTGAATTGATTTCGGTTTGGAGGATGGAAAGATTACCTTCTATGAACAAGGTAATTTTGTCGATCTCTGCAAAGGACCTCACATTCCTCATACCGGTTTTATTAAGGCTGTTAAACTCCTAATGTAGCGGGAGCATACTGGCGTGGAAATGAAAAGAATAAAATGCTCACCCGGCTTTATGGGATCACGTTTCCAAAGCAAAAAGAGCTGGAAGAATATCTCCATCTCCTGGAGGAAGCAAAAAAACGCGATCATCGAAAACTGGGTAAGGAGCTCGAGTTGTTTGCCTTTTCGGAAAAAGTTGGGATTGGGTTTACCGCTTTGGTTGCCAAAAGGAACCATCCTTCGCGAACGATTGGAACAATTTATGCGGAAAGCACAGATTAAAGCGGGATATGATCCTGTGGTTACTCCTCATATTGGCAGCAAAGCCTTATATGTTACTTCAGGCCACTATGAAAAATATGGGAAGGATTCTTTCAGCCCATTCATACTCCAGATGAATCGACGAGGAATTTCTTGCTTAAACCGATGAATTGCCCTCATCACTGTGAGATATATAAAATAAAGCCCCGGTCTTACCGCGACCTTCCCATTCGCTTTGCTGAGTTTGGAACCGTATATCGTTATGAACAAAGTGGAGAATTGCATGGATTAACCCGAGTACGTGGTTTTACGCAGGATGATGCTCATATATTTTGCAGGCCAGACCAGGTAAAGGAAGAATTTATCAAAGTGATTGATCTTGTGCTTCATGTCTTCACATCGCTGGGTTTTGAAAACTTCACTGCCCAGGTTTCTCTTCGCGATCCTGAGAATAAAGCAAAAGTATATTGGAGAGGATCATCTATGGGAAAAGGCTGAACAGGAAATTCAGGAAGCAGCTGATGAACGTGGTCTGAGTACTGTTGCCGTTAAAGGTGAGGCGGCGTTTTATGGACCAAAGCTCGATTTTATGGTCAAGGATGCGTTGGGAAGGAACTGGCAGCTCGGAACCATTCAGGTTGATTATCAGTTACCTCAGCGCTTTGCTCTAGAATATGTTGGATCTGATAATCAAAAGCATACTCCGGTAATGATTCATCAGAGCTCCTTTTGGATCATCTCGAACGTTTTGTGGCGGTATTGATTGAGCATTGTGCTGGAAATTTTCCGCTTGTGGTTGGCACCTGATCAAATTGCAGTATTGCCTATTTCGGAACGTTTTAACGATTATGCAAAGCTTGTGTTTGATAAGCTTAAAGAACAGGATATCAGAGGCTTATTGGATGATCGAGATGAAAAAATCGGGAGGAAAATCCGAGATGCAGAGACCAAAAAAATTCCCTATATGCTGATCGTCGGAGAGACGGGAAGCTGCCGAGGCCTGGTCGCTCGTCAGAAAGCATGGACAGGGGGATCAGGGAAGTGTCACCCTTGAAGAATTTGTAAATCGCTTTAAGAATTGAGTGTGCAGCACCCAAATTGATTTTGAAAAAATGAAATTATGACGATATTTGCACCCTGTTTTCAAAAACTTGAATAATTAACTTAAATAAATAATAGTATCGCAATTTTAATAACAACAGACCGAGTTTTGGCAAACCAGTAAGGAGAGGTCCTCAACGGCCAGAAGAACCTTATCGCATCAATGAAAGGATTACTGCGCAGAAAGTCAGAGTTGTGGGTGAGGATATTAAAGTAGATGTTTATCCCATTCAACAAGCCATTAAATTGGCTCAGGATCAAGGATTAGATCTGGTCGAGATATCTCCAAATGCAGATCCTCCGGTTTCGCCTAACCGCCGGGAGCGGATTGAAACAGTTCTTCCGCTGGCGTTGGGCGAGTCGATTTCTCGTCTCCCTCCCGGCCTAACCGCCGGGAGCGGATTGAAACAACAGCGTGAAGTTGCTGGGTTCAAATCCCATCAAACCAACTCACTTCCGCACACCTCTTCCACCATCGGTTCGACAGTTGCCCTTGCTAATTTGGCCCGTTTCCATTTCAATAGGCTGGGAAGAGCACCTAAATCGACTCGGCATGAACTTTGGAACTTTGTGCTTTCCCGAGCGTGTCTATGTCCTGCAGGCTTTTCCCGTGCAGGACCGCATCGCTTACCAGGGCATCACGTTCGACGACGTGCTGCTCGAGCCGGGCTACAGCGACGTTGCTCCCGCGAGACGTCGACGTCCGCACCCAACTCACCCGCAACATCCGCCTCAACATCCCCATCCTCTCCTCCCCGATGGACACGGTCACCGAGAGCGAACTGGCCATCGCCCTGGCCCAGGAAGGCGGCATCGGCATCATCCACAAGAACATGTCGGTCGCCGAGCAGACCCGCGAGGTGGACAAGGTCAAGCGGAGCGAGAACGGCATCATCACCGACCCGATCACGCTGCCGCCCGACGAGACCGTCGGCAACGCCCGCGAGATCATGGAGGAGCACCACATCAGCGGCGTGCCGATCACCGTCAACGGCTACCTCAAGGGCATCCTCACCCGCCGCGACCTGCGTTCCTGACCGACAACAACCAGCGGCTCGACGAGGTGATGACCAAGGAAAACCTGGTCACGGCCCCGGAGAACACGACGCCTCGAAGCGGCCGAACGGATTTTGACGGAAAATAAGGTCGAGAAACTGCTCCTGGTGGACGATGAATACCGACTGAAGGGGTCTGATCACGATCAAGGACATCGACAAGCTGCACCGATTTCCGAACGCCTGCAAGGATGCTCGCGGCCGGTTGCGGGTCGGAGCGGCGGTCGGAGTTCATGATTATGAGCGGATTCGCTCACTGCTCGATGCCGAGGACGTCTCCGACCCGGCCCTTCCGCGATCCGCATGCCACGCCAATCCCCCGGCCAGCCATCACGATCACCACGGGGCCAACCGATACAGCTCCGCCGGTGTTCCCTGGGCCCGGTGCGCGACAGTCGCCGTGCCGCCACCCGTACAGCGCCGCCGTTCGCCGAACGCGCCCTGCTGACGGGCGCGGTCCTCTACGGCGCGAGCTTGCTCGTGGGGCGTCATACTGCTGGTGACCGCGAAACCGGTGTCGATTCAAGCCATGCTGTTCGTCTCTCGTCACCGCGGTGCTGGTGATCAACTGGTTGCGGAGGCGGAACCGCCGCCTCGCCGGGATCCCCAGCTGAGCAACTCGTCAGTCACGCAGACCCGCCCGGCAGCGCCCGGGTCCGTCCTGCCGGGCTCGGCGCCACCGGTCCCAGACGGTCGCCGCGGCGATGGAGACGGTCAGCAGCACCACGCTTCCGACCACGTCCAGGATGTAGTGATTGCCGGTGGTGATGACGACGGCGATCATCGCCACCGGGAACAGCCACGCGAGCAGCGCGAGACGCGGATGGGTGCCACGCGCCCCCAACCACGCGGCGTAGGCACACAACCCCGACCAGCCGACGTGCAGGCTCGGCATCGCCGAGAAGTGGTTCTTGCCGTTCGTCAGATTGCGCGAACCGCCGCCGAAGGGGTCGTGCGCGGCCAACGATGTCGACGATCCGGGCAGGGCGAACCGAGAGCAATACGTATGTAGTCAGGCCAGACAGGTTCGGTCAAGCGGTGAACAGAAATTGCTGAGGTGCCCTTCTCTGTTGGGCGACCAGTCTTCTCATCGAGCTTCATGCCAGGAGGGAACGAGACATAGAATTGAGCGAACATATGGCATGGTGGCAGAGCCATCTTTGTCAGATCCGCGGGGTTCCAGGCACTCATGATGATACGGCGATCAAAAGGATTGTTAATGAGCTTGTTCACGACGTCCTTGAGCTGGTCTACGCCTTGCCCGGTGTAATCGGTTTTGGCATCGACATATTGAGCACCAAAGTGCCGCCATTGGAACCCGTATACGGGGCCCAGGTCGCCTTCCTCGCGGTGGCCGAGACCGACCTTGTCCAAGAACTCGCGGCTCCCGTTTCCATCCCAGATCTTAATGCCGGCTTCGGAGAGGGGAAGCGATGAAGTGCAGCCGGAGATAAACCAGAGGAGTTCAGCTAGTACGGCCCGCAGGAAGACTCGCTTTGTGGTGAGAAGGGGCAGGACGGGGATTTGATCGCCGCCTTCTGGGTTGGGCTTGGAGAGGGAGAAGCGGAGTTGAGGTGGTGCGAAGATTGATTGTGTGCCGGTGCCTGTGCGGTCGGGCCGGTGCTCGCCCTGAGAGAGGATGTCACGAATAAGATTGAGATACTGGTGCTCTTCGTGTGAGGGGTCGTGTGGCGGCGAAGGTGCCGCGGAGCCTTGGGCGACTTGATCTTGAGTCATGGTGCAGTGGTGTGGTAGTAGGTAGCTTGTGAGTCCTTCTGCCTTGACTTGCTAGTACATTGGGACGCTTTAGTCTGCTTGTCTGTTGAAAAGAGGAGACTGGATCTGCGGATCGCGTCGACGCGACACGTGGTCACGTGCAGCCATCATTTACAAGGGGATTTGCATGCTTCAACCAGGCCATCAAAGTGATCGTTCTTGGTTTGATTCTCCATCTTAACATTTACTTGACCTGCAGCTCTGTTTTGAATGTATCAAACGGCCTGTCAAGAAGTCAGACAAAGATGGGTGAAATCCGCCACCACAAAAAATCGGGAAACAGCCTACCAAGATCTATACAACAGCCTCTACAACAAGACTATAAAGGTCCAAACCATCTCGAGATGATAAATCAAACCGACAAATATAAAAAAGGCAATCTTGAATGCTTGAAGTTTATTCAGCGCCCTTCTTACATGAGAATAACGGCACGAAAGGAACAAAGATAGATCTGGATTGCCATTGAAGCTATAGATCTGTCTTCAAGTTCATCCAAATTGTCCCCATTCAATACTTCTGAATAATCTCAAATACAAGTGACGAGATAGCGGAATTACTCCGCAGCGATCAATTCCCTATCAAGCAGACAGATAAGATCCTCCACTCTTACACGCGGGGATGGCCGAGGATAAACGTTGGAGTAGGAACTTTCCATTCCGATTCCGAGATAGCTACAGCCTTCCAAATGGGGTATAATGGATTCTGTGCGGGGAATGTGAGCTGTACGACGGTGGCTTCTCTCCTCTCTTCTCTATCTGATCCCTGACCGCCACAACCATCCCCATACTTCATTCCAATCCACAACATGAGTCTCGAACGATGGCAGCAACAGGCCCAGAAGGGCAGAGATATTCTACAGAACTCCATTCCGAAGCAATGGCTTCTCCCTGCTGACAGATTGCCGCCTGATTCCCGGAAGAGCGTGGTTGATTTTCCGAGGGAAAGTGGACTACTGAGTGAGCGCGAGCTGAAGATTACCGATATGTCAGCTACTGCTCTAGTGGCCGAAATGAGCAAGGGGAATATGACTGCGGAAGAGGTGGTGGTTGCGTTTTTGAAAAGATCGGTCCTAGGTCATCAATTGGTGAGATAGTGGAAGTCTGCTTTGTTCGCTTGGTTGCTAATGTATTACTCGCAGCTTAACTTTGCAACAGAGTTCATGGCAGATGAAGCAATCGCTCGTGCTAAAGAGCTTGATGAGTATTACCGACGTACAGGGAGACTAGTCGGGCAACTTGTAGGCGATCCAAATGATTTGATAACTGCCAGAAATTAACCATTTGGCAGCACGGTGTTCCAATTAGTGTGAAAGAGCATTTATCTTTCAAGAATCGAACTTGCAATACAGGTTATGTTGCCTGGTCAGTTTGTTTAGAGCCTATAGTTAATTTGAAGCCACCACTAACTATGAGAACAGGGTCGACAAGGTCGCCACAGAAGATGCCCTTCTCATCCAACTACTTGGCAAAGCCGGTGCGGTCTTCCACGTCCGCACTAATCAGCCCCAGTCGTTGATGGTACGGCTATATCCAAGATATTGTCTTCCACTAGCTAACTATACTTTAGCACCTGTGCTGCACCAACAACATCACCGGCACAACTGTCAACCCATATAACCGCGCCCTGACCCCAGGCGGATCATCAGGTGGCGAAGGCGCTTCAATGGGCTTCCGCTGTGCCCCGCTAGGTATTGGCACTGATATCGGTGGATCAATTCGATGTCCAGCGGCATTTTGTGGTGCCTATGGTTTCCGCCCCTCGACACTTCGTAATCCAGGAACAGGAATTAAAGTCGCTTCATCGGGCCAGGAGACCATTCGAGGTGTAGTTGGACCAATGGCGAGTCGCTCAGTTGAGGATCTAGAACTGTTCCAACGAGCTGTGTTGGAACAGGAGCCTTGGGAACACGAGACGTCATTGATGCCTGTGCCGTGGAAGACGGTTCCTCCGACTCGGAATATGACTGTTGCTATTATGTGGGATGATGGGTATGATGGGAGCCAAACTTATGTTCCACTGGAAATGCGCTAATTGATGCCACAGATGGGTTCGGCCGCATCCCCCGATCACTCGGGCTCTCGGGCACGCCAAGGAGAAGTTGGCAGCTGCGGGGGTTAAAGTGGTGGATTGGGAACCATATAAGCACAAGCATGGCTGGGAAATTATTGTAAGCAGTGGATTTCCTTCAGTCGCAAGATGAGATTACTGATAGAGTTACAGTCCGCCCTATATTACCCCGACGCCGGCGCCAAACAGCGTGAACTCATGCGCGAATCGGGAGAACCAGCACGCCCTCTCACAGAATGGGCCCTGTCTTACAGTCGTCCCTCGCCTCTCTCCCACGCCGAAACCTGGGAGCTGCAAGAACAGCGAGAAATCTTCAAGGATGAATACAACGCTCTTCTAAAGCGTCGTGGTGTCGACTTTATTCTATCTCCGACATATCCTGCAGCTGCAGCCGTTATGGGCGAGTCCCAGTATTGGAACTACACTGCCATCTGGAATTTGGCGGACTTGCCATCTGCGGTGTTCCCGTCCGGGCTCACTGTTGACCCGAAGTTGGATGTGTTGTCCGAACAGGATAAGAAGTATACCCCTCGGGATGAAATTGATGAAAGGGAGTGGCTGAAGTATCAGGGTCCTGAGCGGTATGAGGGCTCCCCGGTGGGATTGCAGATTGCTGGAAGACACTGCAAGGATGAGGAGACTTTAATGGCGGCCAAGGTTATCGAGGAGATTATGAAGGGCGAGAAGAAGGATTCAAAGCTTTAGAAGTTGTCTCTAAGATTCCAACAGCAGATAGCATATCTATTTGAGTTCTCGGTATATAAATGGAAAGAAAGCACCCCAACGGCTTATATCTATGCACTCTCGCCCCTCAAATCCTGCAAAGTCTTAATCTGGCTACCATCCTCCTTGAAATTCTTCTCATCCAGCCACTTCTCTAGTGCGACCTTCAACGAAGCATCCCAATCATCCTTCAATATAGAATACCAAGCAGTATCCCGGTTCCTCCCCTTAACGATCATATGCTGCCGGAAGGTCCCCTCATAAGTAAATCCCAAACGCGAAGCAGCCCGACGAGATGGCTCATTCAATGCATTGCATTTCCACTCCAGCCGCCTATAGCCAAGGTCATGGAACGCATATTGGGAAATAAGATAGATAGCCTCTGTAGCACCAGTTGTCCGTTGGAGAGCAGGCGAGTACATGACATTCCCGACTTCAATGCCCAAGTGATCGGGCACAATTCGCATCAATGATAGATAGCCAATTGCCTTTCCGGATGTTGGAAGGGTCTTTCGCTTGTCGATGATTGCGAAGAAGAATGGATCGGTTGAGGTTGACTTCGTTGCGATGCTGGTTTGAATTTGTCTGCGTCGCTGTATGGGCCGTCCGAACATGTAGTCCCAGAGGGGTGCATTGGGGGTGGATTCATCTCCGCCGGTGAGGGCGAAGAGGTCGTTTGCGTGTTTGGGTTCAAGTTTCTCTAGGGAAATAGTTCGGCCTGGGATTGTTCTGTTCGACGGCAGTAGGGCCGGAGTGAAGGAGACCAAAGGTCCTCTGGGGCGTAGTGCTGCCATGATTGAGATGCAATGCAATTTTTTCTACTGTTGCCTTTTGAAAAATGAGAACAAGAGAACAACAGTCTAGCTTTAAATGTTGATATGCCTATCTCAGTTTCTTGCCAATGACTCACGTTGATATGGTTTGATGAGAACACCGAGATCCCGTGATGAGGAGTTTCCCGAGAAGACTTGATTGGCTGCGTCTCCGAACTATATCATTCACTGCAAGAGCTACGGAGAGAATACTTCAAACTATGAGTGAAATATGAAATTAATTTGTCAGTACGGGTTTGATTTTGTCAGGAAAACGCTGATGCAACGCCAAATCAGAACAAACGCTAA
>CAWJTP010000016.1:0-165900 GCA_963845845.1 uncultured Cytophagales bacterium | reverse complement strand
ACCGTGCAGGCATGCGGCAAGAACCGGAACATTCTTCTGGAATGAGTGTCAGCATCGTGTGCTGATATGTTGGTGAACAATGTTTTCAATTTCTTTCTTTTCGTTTAAGTTGAACGTCAGATAAAAGGCATCCCGTTTTATTTTAGTTAGACTTATAAATGCAAAATTAAACGATAAAGTTTGGTAAATGACAATGTTTTGCTAAAAGACTTCAAAAAATTTACACTTGCTAACGGAAGTTAGTTATGAATTCCACTCACATATTCGGTGGTTCAGTTATGATTTGCTAACTTTGTAACGCTCTAACAGTTACCATTTAATGTTTCATAAAAAGATTGTTATTGCCAGCATATTTTTTGCACTGATCACTGCGCTGGCCATAGTTTTCCAACCAGTGCCTATTGCGTCCGCTGAGAACACGCTGAAAACTTTCGGCACCATTGAAAATGTCTACGAAGCTGGTGATGACGGCGTTGTATTCAAGCTTCAAGGCGACGACCGGTTATTCTACCTGGCGCAAGGATTTGAAAATGGTCTTACAGCCACCTCATTACAGGAAGACCTTTCAGGTAAAATGGTGGAGATCTACTATGTTAAATACTGGTCACCGCTTGACCCAATGAGCAAACGCAAGTACATCGCTAAGGTTGAAGTGAACAGAACGACGCTCTACTCTGCCATTGAGTAGTTGCCGGAATACATTCGTGCTCATCTCAAACCCGGGGCTGGAGCCTCATGCGTGGCGTTTCAAGGCGTTCTCGAGATAGCATGATCTCCGTGACAAGGCTATCTCAGCAACACAAGCTTTCCAATACGCTGCACCTGCGCACCTCCAACAGTTATCGTGATCTTGTAGACGTACACACCGTTGGGTAGCACATTTCCTGTGCTGCTTCTGCCATCCCATATCAGTTGATTTGTTCCTATGTGAAAGGCTGGAAAGTCCTGGATACTAAAATGATCCTGCACCTGTCCATTGACATTGACAAGTTGCATATCAAAGTAGTCAGGCAACACACCACCTGTCAATACTACATCAAAGAACACTTCGCGATTGAATGGGTTCGGGTGTGGATCTGAAATACCGATAGTGGTTTCGTTGCGCACCTCGAACGATATCTCGTATGGGTTTAGACCACTCCGGTTACCTGCGGCATCAGCGCCTTCAACCCGTAGCCTGTAGGCTCCATCTTCAAGGTTCGCCGGTGTGAATATTACCTTGAAAGCTGACGTATCCGTAGCCGCATACCATTCGATGTTCTCACCGGTCAACGGAACGGGTGTTGGATCGCATTCGGCGGCACCACATGGATAAGTCAGGAATAATCTAACACCCGCAGTATCAGCCTTAAGAACATTGGTATTCTCGTCCCATACTTTTACCAGAATATAGGGGTTAGGCGAAACATAGTCTCCGTTTTCGAGATGCCGTCCATCTATGGATACATCAAGCACCGGATCCAATCCATCTCCCGTAACATCGATGTGGCCAGTGAGCTGAAGCAGATTGTTGTCATAATATTGCTCTGGCAACACCTTTGGATTGACAAATACGGCAATATCATTCAGCCCTGACTTTCCAATTGTATTTACTATGACAGGGATATCAGTAGTGTCCCCAGGCAGCGGAGCCTTGACCCTTAACTGTCCGGGCGTCGCAGTTAGCTTGCTTTGATTAAATACTTCATACTTTACCGTCAGCGAGTCGCTGAATGGTTTATCACTGATGTTTACAAATCCGTAGCTCCCTGCCCATGGCAGTCCCTCATTCACCGATTCCACGTCTCTGACTCCCTGGTAGAACAACAGTCCTTCTGGGCCAGGCGTAAAGGTTACAAGCCACTTATCAAGTTGTGACGCAGTCAGAAATGTTTCATCAGTGGCCTTGAACGATATTCTCAGGTATGGGAATTCAGTCGCGTCAATCGCACCAAGGTCCTGGTCGCTGTCAATATCTTCGTAAATGATCTCTTCCTTACCATCAAGGTTGACACCAGCGATATTGAATCTGGTAATGTCTGTAGATCCGATTTCCTTGGGCCTTACGTATAAAGAATCCCATGCTATCGCGGGGCCGATCAATCCCGAGCCCATGCTGCCAGAGGAGTATCCACCCGTAATGGTTTTATTGACCGTCACCTCCTGCTGATTTTTCGGCAGCGCGTCTGCTCTGTAGATCAATGCAGAACCTGGTACATCTCCTTTACGTCCAAAGATCACAACCGGCTCATCATCCTGCAGGTCGTTCATCTGGGCTTCCGAGATACCAAATTCTCCAAGCTTTACTTTTGCTTCGACGGGCCACAGGCTATAGTACGCCTCACCAATCGTGAAAAGTACAATAGAGTCGCCCGTCTCAATAGCGTCGACGTATGCTATGAGATCAGTATCTGATCCTGTCGCCATCTCGTTGTAAACGTAACTATTGATGACAAGGGGATCGCGTCCACACGTCCGGCCGGCGCGATTAAACCACTCTAGTTTTATACCCAAGTAGGGTACAGTGGATTTTCTGTCGAACGCTATCAGGTTAAGGGTATTCGTGCGGCAATTGAATCCGGGAAAAGAGGCGAAGTATTCAACGCCGGAGATCTTAATGCTCATGCGCTGGTAATAGTCAGGGTAGTGGCTTCCGAACGTGGCAACGGAAACAGGCTGAATGGATTCCGAAAATTTCAGCCGGCGCAGCGCGGGGTCTTTGACCAAACCTTCAGATTCGTTTTGTAAATATTGTGGAAACTGAACTTGAGCCCAGCCTTCAGCACCACCTTTTATATAAGTGAATGAGCTTTCCGTCCACGCTTCACTCTCGCCCGGGAGCGGTTGCGCTAATTTGGTACGCCAGTAATAGGCAAGCGTATCCGATGTGAGCAGGTCAACCGGTTGACGGGCGAGAACTATGCCTTTTATGGTCCATGTTCGCTTGTATGGACTATCAAACGTCTGGGTCGTATCCAGTTCCAACAGATAATCGCGCTCATCAGTCAACAGATCGGTAGACTGTAATGACAACGATACCTGCTCTGTGTTGACAATAGCGAATTCAGCAGGATACAGATTGCGGGTCCCATTCAGGGCGATGAACAAAGTCTTCGTTGTAACGTTGTTCTCTTTAGAATACTCCTGGATTATGTCATCAGGATCGATTGTTATCCTGAAAGCGTTATTTCCAAAACCCTTCGTTTTTCCTTTTCTTATAATAAAAGTCAGAGTATCGCTATACCTCGTGACTGGAAAAAGGGAATCGTAGCTGACCGTCGTGTTGTCATTTAAGGTCCGGAGGATCTCAATTCTAACGGTGTCACTGAGCGCCAGGCCAAAGTTCCGTACGATCATAGTGACGGCAAATGAATCCGTTTGAATGGAGATCGGCTCGCCATTAAAGGCATGGAAACCCACATGATTGTCGTTGATCTCAAGGTCGGCTTTAGTAGCTCCAAACAATCTCACGGCGGGATCACCAAGCAGTATCATCTGCTGAACCTGGGTAATATTGGAAATCGTCGGGTCAGCATTCAGCATATATCTTTTCGCGGTCTCTTTCTGAATGTCACCTAGTCCTTTAGTTACGTAGTTAAGGTCATGGTATCCCACATCATAGAATGTCTCAGTGTATTGTCGAAGGGTATTGGTAAAACCAAATCCTGTATGTGCAATGAATCCGATGGCACCTCTGTCTTTTGCCACAAGCCAATCCTCCCCGAACAAGGTATATGGAAGGAAAAACGCTCCAACCTGACATCCATTCATCAGCAGCGTCGGATATTTTCCTTTGTTATGGTATCCTTGCACATCATCAGTCACGTATCCTAATTCGAAGTCGAGCAAAGTTGGTGACGCGTGCCCAAAAAAGTTAATCATGTTGAGGCCATTGTTCACCTGTTCGGCTATGTTGATCAATTGTATCTCCTTGGAATGTTTTGCTAACGCCGAAACCTTGCCGCCGAGAAAGTGATCTTCGGCAACGGCTTCAAATGCCTCCATATACAACTTGAATTGTTCTGGCTCACCTGGGTAGATCCCTCCGCTAAGATGAACTAGATCCTTTCTCCAAAGGGCGTCGAAGGGAAGCGCCTCCATCTCCTTTACCTTATTGAGATATGATGCGACATCCTCTGGTTTGATTGCCGTTATTCTCCCGGTTGGTACTGCCGGCTCATATGTAGTTCCGGCCATTCCTGCAGTATAGACCATGTCAGAAGCCGGGTATCCAGCTGAAGGAACAAAATCCTTATATACAGGAAATGACGAGGCAGGCAGCCTGTAAAATTTGTTATCAACATCAAGTCCCTTGCCGGCAAGGAGCAGATATTTAGGAGTTTTAACGTTGGTGAGGAACCTCATAAAATGAAAGATCGCCAGAGGCGATGGTTCACCATAATTGAATTGGTCGAATAGTTGCGGCGTATTCACGACGAGTGTATCATAACTGCCACCCTCGGGGGAAGCCCGATAAGCTGCATATGCTTCAACCGGGTCAGAATAACCCATAGCCGATTTTCGAAGGAGTGGATGAGTAATAATAATATAATCATGTTGTGATGGAATGATCTGACGAAAAACAACGGGCTTGATAGCAGGAGAAAGAAATGTGGTTGAAGCATAAATGATCCGCATGTCAGGCGCTTCAATGACGGCATTCAGATCGGTGGCTGATGTTGAGCCTATCGCCATTACATTGGCCGGGTCGGTTACATCATGAAGGCTAACACCGGATGACGGAGACGAGATCACAAGATGAGCCTTACCTGAACCATTAGCAGGAATGATAAAAAGTTTCTCAACAGCACTTTCCATGTTCAGCAGTTGTGGATACCTCAACTTGACGTAGGACGTGCTGACACGGTTGGCTCGCCCCCAGTTCCCACACATTTTACACGCACTGGTAAAGTACCGTCACCACCAATGTCGGACCATGCTATGGCTTGAACGAACTTATTTGATTCAAATCCAGAAAAGGTAGTTGCAGATACGAGTCGCTGCGATGCACCAACATAGACCTCAACCAAATGCTGCATCGGACCGCGTCCTACGATACCGAGTTCAATTTCAGGTAGCCCGCCAGTTGGGTATATCTGCGATATTCCGGATACTGAATAGTCGGCGGCTTGACCCTGTAGGATCTGATCTCCTGTCCATCCTTCGCCAATGTCAAACGTGGTGGACTGTACTTCCGAAATATCCAAACCTGCAGCATACTGAGTTATATTGAGGATGATCTTTTCGTCGTAGTGAAAAGGTTCTGGTGTAAGTCCCGATCCGGATTCATCAAAAGTGGTCATTCTCTTTCCGGCAGCAGATCCAATAGTAAGGAAATATGCTGTTGTGTCACTGAACAAGTTATAATACGGATGAGGCTGCGCGCTTTGTGGTTTGTATAGTTCGGCGTCAAGTGTACCGTCATTGTGTCGGCCGTAAAACTCCACATAGTCGCCTGAATTAAGCGCACCATCATTCTCACCTGACACGGTGATCGCCTGTTCGACTCCGCGATGGAAGATTTGAAGTCTGGACGGATCTGTTCCAGAGGGAACGCCAGCCGCCGCCAAGACTCCGGCGGTAAGACGGTAAATTCCATCTTTGGCTACCGGGATCTTAAAATAGGGTTGGGAATAGTTGATCCATTCGTTGCCTACCTGCCCAAATGAAGTATGATAAGTAACGGTGAGAAAAAGTACCAGGATAAATCCTTTCATTCTAAAGCGCTCGACGCAAATCCGGTGAATACATAGTCGGTAACAAAAGTAATCAAAACAGCGCTATAAGAGTCACTCTTGAATGCTCAACAACGGCTATCATATGAGCCATAGCAATACTTAATATATTTTAGAAGAGGCCCGACCAACATTGCGCGCGCTGAGTCCAGAAATGAATGCGGTTGAAGTGTTTCTGGTAATGAGGCTGGCCTCGGGTTGGATACTTGCGGTTCAGGTGATAACATTAATCCTAACACTCGTTAGGTAAAAAACCTTCGTCTGAGCGCTAAGAAAGCAGAAAAATAATTACCCAGTACTTGGCCATACATAGTACTTTTGCGTATAAAGATTAGGATGGATAAAAATGGAAGTATGAACCTAGAAAACACGCAAGTACAGATGAGAAAGGGCATATTGGAATATTGCATACTCCATATTATTTCACGTGGCGAAGTATATGCGTCAGATATGCTTGATGAGCTTACTTCGGCAAGGATCATTGTGGTAGAGGGAACGCTTTATCCCTTGCTCACCCGCCTAAAAAATGCAGGGTTCCTGGAGTATAAGTGGGTAGAGTCTAAATCGGGACCTCCCAGAAAATATTATAAGCTGACAGATAAGGGCAGTAAATTTTTGGGTATCCTCACGGAAACCTGGGATGAGCTTGTCCATTCCACCCAAATGATCACCTCTAAATCCAACGCTTAAAATTCACCCGACGCAACAGAGTTATGAAAAAAAATATTAGCATAAACATCAGCGGTATCATCTTTCATATAGAAGAGGACGGTTATGAGAATTTAAGAAAGTACCTGGACTCTATTAATAGGTATTTCGCATCTTTTGAAGACAGCAGCGAGATCCTTGCAGATATCGAAAGCCGTGTCGCTGAAATATTTCTTTCCAAGCTGAATGAAGGCAAACAGGTGATTACTGCTGACGACGTGAATTCACTTATTGCCACGATGGGAAGTGTAAGTGACTTTAAGGCTGCTGAAGATCAGGAGTTCACTGGTCCGCCATCACCAAAGCAGCCTGAACCAGCAGCTCCAGACACGTCAGCCGACACTAGCAGCAAGGGACCTGGTGAGCCGCTGCGGCAACAGCAACTTCGTCGCGATCAGAAGCGGAAAATATTAGGGGGTGTTTGTTCGGGCATCGCCAATTATTTCAGCATCGACGCGGTTTGGATCAGGCTCATATTTGCATTGCTTGCTTTTGCATATGGCCTTACCATTATTGTCTACCTGGTAATGTGGATCATTGTACCTGGTTCTTTTGAGTTGGAAGAACCAGAAGCCGTAAAGAAGATGTTCCGGGATGGTGAACGGAAGGTTATCGGTGGCGTTTCAGGCGGGATAGCCGCATTCTTTGGAATCGATATTATTGTCGTGCGTGTTTTGTTCGTGGTTTTCACGATCTTCTTCGGTACCGGTTTCGTCATCTATATTGTTTTTTGGATTGCATTGCCGGAGGCACGAAGTATCACCGACAGAATGGAGATGCAGGGAGAACCTGTAACGCTTTCCAATATTGAGTCGAACATCAAGAAAAATCTGAATCTGGATCAGGAAAAGGAAGAAAGCGCCCTTACTAAAATATTGCTTTTCCCTTTTCGTCTCATAGGTCTGTTATTAGATGCACTAGGTAAGATCCTGGTCCCCCTTGTAGAGATCCTCCGGGTAGCGATCGGGATCATCATTGTGTTGGTTGGGGTTAGCCTCATGCTGGCAGCTATCATAACGGGCGGGGTATTTCTCGGTTTGTTCAGTGCTTCCGCATTCACGTGGCCGTCAGATCAATATGGAGAGCTAGCTATGCCCCTTGATGTCATTACCAATAGCTTTTCAGGGTGGATGGTATTTGCCGGCTTTATTGCTGCACTGATTCCTTCAATCCTGATCACACTGCTTGGCTCATCGATCATCGCTAAAAAATACGTATTCAGCCCTACAGTTGGATGGGCGATGTTCGTGATGTTCTTCGTAAGTGTAGCAATGTTGAGTGTGACCATCCCTAGAACGGTCTACGCATTCAAAGAAGAAGGAGAATATAAAGTTGAGGAAACATACAACCTTCCGGGCAAAAAGACCATCATGAGGATAAAGGAGGTTGGAATGGATGACTACGACGCCGTTTCGCTTCAGTTAAAAGGATACGATGGTAAGAACCTGAAGCTCGTCAAGACTTTCTCGGCGCGGGGCGCGACCAGGCAGAAAGCGATTGAGAATGCTCAGATGATCGACTACAGCGTGGAAATAAGAGACTCAATCATCACCTTCGACTCCAATGTACAATTCAAGGAAGATGCCATTTTCCGCGACCAGGATCTCGAGATGGTCCTTTACATTCCTTATCACCACCCTTTTGAAATGGATGAACCTACAAGCCGTTTTATATCCGAATTCGTCGACTACAACTATATGGATGGCAATACATGGGAGATGACCGATAAAGGTCTTTCCTGTCTAACGTGCCCGGTATCCGAAGAAGATAAGAACAAGATCGCGGACGAAGGTCTCCGCGACTTTGACGAACTCGACATACGCGGCATTTTCGACGTGCGGATCATCCATGGAGAAGAATACAGTGTCGAAATGATCGGTCCGGATTCTGAAAAAAACAAGTACAAAATATTCAAGTCTGGATCAGCCCTGGTCATCGAATATGAAGGCTCCAAAAAGAAATTTGACTGGGATGCTGACGTGATGAACCTGGAAGAGATCCGGATAAATATTACGATGCCCTCATTAGACAAAATCGAAGCAGAAGGCTATGGAAAAGTTGAATTCGAAAGCTACTCGATGCAGGATATGGACATTGATCTGAGAGGTCCCGTCAAGTTACAGGGCGAACTTCAGGTAGAGGATCTCGTTATAAACCTCACGGGTAAAGCTGAAGCTGATTTGTCGGGCCGTGCCACAAACCTGGACGCTGAACTGCAATTCGCCTCAAAACTGCGCGCCTATAGCCTTGAGGTTCAGGATGCCCTTGTTGAGGCCAATGGCGCTTCGAGTGCCAAAGTAAAAGTAACGGGTAATCTGGAGGTCAAAGAAGGACTTGCGAGCGATGTTGACTACCGTGGAAACCCGAATATTACTAAGAGAGACTAAACCCCTTACTAAAATGATAGTTTTCCTGCTATTTGTCCTCGCTTACCTGGTCAGTCTTATCCTCTAGTTGTAGGGACGCAGTAAAGCATGTTGAAAAAGATCAAGCTTCCTTTTGAATGAAGTATGATTTTGTAATTTTACTGTATGAAAAAGCTGCTGCTCCTTCTGGCTTTTTTAGGCTCTATTCAGTTTTCAAAGCTTCCTCGTCAGGGCATACAAGGTCAAATTTTCTGGCTTAGCGGCAATCAGATGCCTGGACCGGGCAAGACCTCGAATCCTCAACAAGGTATCTCACGCGAAATACAAATTTACAAAGCAGCCACACTGCATGATGTCGAGCAGCAGGACCAATTTTACAAGTCGGTCGGTACAGAACTCGTTACAAAAATAACCAGCGCGGCTGACGGTACGTTCAAGGTCAGGCTGCCTGTCGGTCAGTATTCGGTCTTCACCAAAGAGCCGAAAGGCCTTTTTGCAAATATCATTGACCAAAATGGTTGTGTCAGCTGTATTACAGTGAATCCCAAGAAGTACTCCTGGGTTTCTTTTACGGTCGACTATGAGGCCGCCTATTGAAGCCTGCTCCCAAAATAAAATTTCCACTCAAGACGCAACCTGGGTGTTACGATAGGCATCTTGTTCCTGAAACTCTCTAAATGCAGTTAAAGATCTACCGGGCAAAGGAAGACGAACTTATTAAAGGATGCCTGAGACGCGAACCCAGCGCTCAGAAGTTCCTTTATGAGTCCTATTCAAGCAAAATGTACGGACTTTGTTACCGGTATGTGAAAAATCCAATGGAGGCGGAAGACATTCTGGTCACTGCCTTTATGAAGGTTTTCGACAAGATCCATCAATTCAAAAGTGAAGGGAGCTTCGAGGGATGGATCAGGCGGATCGTGGTAAACGAAGCGCTCACATTCCTCCGCAGGAACCGTTCAATGTACCTCGAAACTGAACTTGAACAGGCTGACCGGGAACCGGACTATAATGCATTGAGCGATCATCTCGAAGCCGAAGATCTGCTGAGAATGATCCAGGAACTGCCCACAGGATACAGGATCGTCTTCAACCTGTATGCGATCGATGGATACTCTCACAAGGAGATCGCCGACCAACTGGGTATCAGCGAAAACACTTCAAAGTCACAGCTTAGTCGTGCACGCACTTACCTGCAAAAACTATTGATAGAACAAGATTGTATGTCGAAAAAGAATAAACTGAGTGGCGATGAATCAACAACCTGATAAATTCTTTCGCGAAAAACTGGAAGGTTATCAAAAACCCGTACCAGCTTCCGCGTGGGAAAAGATTGCTGCCGAGCAGCGTAAAAAAAAACATAAAGGGTTGTGGCTGAAATTTGCTGCTTCCCTCCTGTTGATTGCTGGTGTTGCTTATCTGATATGGCCGGGTGAAAGCAAGCTTGGGCAAGTTCAAACTGCAAAAATCGAAGAAACCTCAAAAGAAACCCAGCCCGTCGGATCAGACACGCTGTCTGGAAATCATCAAGCCCCACAACCACAAAAAGATGTGGTGATCAATAAGGACACAACACCAGGGCTCACTGCAAAGAAGGAGATAAATCCCGCAAAGAAGAAGCTGACAATCGCTTCATCGCCGACCGAAGAGCAGCCTAGTAACGGTGTGGCTAGTACACGAGAAACGAAAGAAGCGGTACTGCCACACGATCCTTCCCCTGAAACTGAGCCTACAGTTGCCTATAAGATCGAGGAGGTTTCCAGTGAAATTGATAAAACCCGCGGGGTGACGTTAGTTTACTCTGCAAATGAAGTTTCTGGTTACTTAAATAAAAAAGATCCTGGCGAGGCAACCTCTGACGACAAGAAGCCATCTACGTTGAAGAAGCTGTTGAAGAAAGCAAACGACCTGAGCAATCAGGATCCGTTCGGCGAACTGAGACAGAAGAAAAATGAAATTCTAGCGCTGAATTTCAAAAATGAAAAACGTGGACAAAACAAGTAATGAACTATGAACTGTAAAATACTCATCACGGCAATGCTATTCGCAAGCTGCGCCATTACATATGCGCAGGAAAAGCGCGATACGATCATTGTCGAACTAGCCAAAACCAGTAAAGTTATACTCACTATTGGGGACAGAAGCGATCTTGAAACATTAAAGCATTATAACTACCAGGATCTCTTTCAAGATATCCTGACAAAGCTGGAAGCAAATGACACCACAGCCCTGCCAGAGCAGGACAGCACTGAAAATGAGATAGCGAATAACACGGAATCAAAAGAAGAAGATTGGAACAACTATAGCAGCAACGATAACGATGATGATGACGACGATGACAATGACAATTGGAATACGCGCATACATCACCGTAACCGTTGGGGTCGTACGTGGCAGTCATTTAACTTTGATCTGGGTACCAACAATTACCTTACTGATGGAAAATTCCCGAATAGTAATAATGAATTACACTCCGTTCGACCATGGGGTTCCTGGTACGTAGGTCTGGCTTCTATTCAACGGACAAGGTTAGGCAAGAAGTTTTTCCTGGAGTGGGGACTGGGCGTGAACTGGTACAACTTTAAATTCGAGAAAGACAATATTCTCATGCAGAAGGATGATGACGGTGTTTCCTTTATTGAAGATACGCGTGATCTGAACTACGTAAAGAGTAAACTTACAGCGTCGTACATAACTGCTTCCATTATACCCGTCGTTGACTTTGGCGATAACAGCAGAAAGGCACGTATTTGGGACGGCTATGGAAATGGCTTCAGATTTGGCGTCGGTCCATACTTCGGTTACAGGATCGCCAGTCATTCGAAACTCGTGTACAAAGATGACGGCAAGGAAAAGGAGAAAAATCACGATAGTTTCTATCTCAACAACCTTCGCTATGGTCTGAGAATGCAGGTCGGCTATCGATCTACTGATCTGTTCTTTAATTATGATTTGAACGAGCTCTTCTCTGACAATAAAGGACCCAAGCTCAATGCTTTCAGCTTTGGTGTGATCTTCTGATGCCGCCATCTGCATCGTCAAAACCTGGCTACTTCAGCCAGGTTTTTTTATACCCATTTTTTATCCTAACGCTTGTTTGTGCTCCTGGTCATAGCATGTGAACATTGACCTGTGCTGTGAAGCGTTATAAAAATTATGGCGGACAGAATGATTAAATTTTTTAACTTTAATATTTAATGAGTATGTCAGAAGCCATAGGAAACTTATCCAGGAAAGAGCAGGTAATTCGCAAAGCTGCGGAGTTATTCAAGGAAAAGGGATATGCTGCGGCCTCCATGCGCGACCTTGCCCAATTGTTGGGCATTGAAGCTGCAAGCCTTTATTCACACATAAAATCAAAGGAAGAAATACTGCGAAGCCTATGCTTTGATATGGCAGCAGAATTCAGAAAGTCATTAGAGGAGGTTGAGAAAAAGAATGGCACAGCTTCTGAAAAGCTACGTAATGGTATCATCGGACACATCCAGGTTATGGCGCAAGACCTTACAGCTTCGGCCGTTTTCATGAATGAACACCGCCACCTGAGTGAGCCATATCTTCGGGACTTTCTCCTCCTGCGTATCAACTATATCAACCGGTTCAAGACCATTATAGAAGAAGGCGTTAAAACGGGTGAGTTTAAAAGCACGATTGACAAGAAGCTCGCCGTAATGACACTTTTCTCTTCCCTGAACTGGATGCCCATGTGGTATGATCCCGATTCTGCCATTGATCCACAGGCGCTTGGCTTTCAGCTGGCTGATATGCTTGTGAACGGACTCAAAAAAACTTCATGATCCAACCGTTCAGTTAAGACGGGAGAAAGGCCCCGATAATAAAAGTAGTTCCTTCCAGATCGATGTAACAGCGTCGTACGGTGAGTTGAAACAACTTCTAAGGTATTTAAGCGCACTGCTATCTTCGGGCAACTCATTGTTGAACCACTTCAGGATGTCATCGGCCAGGATCATCAAATCGTTAGATTGATATTTAGGATAATACCGGTCGAGAAGATCCATAACCCAAAGCAAATCCAGATACTTCATAGCTCAAACGCGATTCGTGGTGGTTGATCTGAACTTCCTGCAACAAAAACAGAATTTCCTTAAACTTCCTAGGAGAAATCCCTTGTGATGGCTTCCGGATAGATAAACGGTTGTCGCCTTCTGCAAAATATTTCCCGGCAAGCGTTGCGGCATCCCGCACTACCCTAAACCTTTTATTTTTCCGGGCGTTTCAAATCGTACAGTCGTTAAACAATCACCCCTAATAATTATTTTATGACTTCCATCAACAACATTCCACAAGGCCTAAGGGCAATTGTAGATCTCTATACGGCGCGGTTTAATGATATCGACAATGCTTCGTTAACTGCGAAACCCGAGGCAGGAAAGTGGAGCAAAAAAGAGGTCATAGGACATCTGATCGACTCGGCACAAAACAACCTTCGGAGGTTTATTGTTGGCCAGTACGAACCCGGTCCGCACATTGTATACGCGCAGGACTTTTGGGTAAGCGCAAATCGCTACAATGAAATGGATAAGGCTGACATCATTCAGCTGTGGAGGCTTATGAATGAAAGAATCTGCGTGGTGCTAGAACAGATGCCTGAGCGTCAGTATCACCGGGTATGCAATACCGGTAAGTCCGAGCCGGTCCTTCATACGCTGGAATGGCTGGCCGATGATTACGTCAGTCATCTTAAACACCATATCAACCAGATCATCCCTGAAGCATTTCCGGGTTTTTAGCGACAAATACCCTCTTTTTTGTGGATGAACCGCAGGCAGGGCACATTCTGACTGCCATTTTGTGCTAAATCATACACGACTCATAATTCGGTCTAAACCCTGCGAAGAAATTCCAGGATAACGCCGTATTTCGTCATTACAGAAGCCTGCCATTTATCATGAGAACATCCTTCTTTTGTCTGATCTGTCTTTGTTCCGCGCTCGCACAGTGGAGTTGCCGTGGAAAAAGCGATAGCTTCCTGAATTCTTTTACAAAAGCGGATTCTGTCACAGATAGCTATCTGGCGTTTCAGGACAGTCTTTTTCAGTCCTGGAATATCATGATCAATGATGACGATCAGAAAATAATTGCCATGCACAACCTGGTTCACGAACTCATAGCCACAAGTACTGATGACCGGGGAAAAATACAAAAGTTTGAAGAGCAGCTTCACCAGCTTGTCAGGATACGATACACGCAGAAGTCCATGGGGAATTCTGATGTCGTTGAAGAATATGATTTTGCGTCGGTCTCCCTCGTTCGGGAACTGATCAGCACAGCTGAATCCAAAACTGAGTATCGAAACAGCATCATTCTTCAGAAGCTTGTTGACGACATCCGGCTGGCTGAAGAAAGAGTAAACAATTATCGCGAAGACTACGATGATCTGGTTTGGAGATACAACTACTTTATCGAAGAAAATCAGTCCTATCTTACCGAGATCGACAGCGATTCACTTCAGAAGAAGCACCTCTTTCAGATGGTATCCGCTGAGTAGTGTCTGTGATGCAAAGCGTTCCATCAGGTCCCCCGTAACACGGTTCGCCTAAGGGTTTTGCCAAATCTTTCTACCTTCGTAACCCAGGAGCATTTTACACTAGTAGCATTTGACTCCTGTGCTTATGGAAATCATCAAAGATCTCAGGCTTGCTGTATTGATAGATGCGGATAACGTTCCTTACGCGAACATCAAGGGGATGCTTGAAGAAATGGCAAAATACGGAACGCCGACATTCAAGCGTATCTATGCCGACTGGACCAAACCGACGGTTTCAGGATGGAAATCAGTACTTCTTGAACACGCCATCACACCCGTCCACCAGTACAGTTATACTACGGGAAAAAATGCTACCGATTCCTCTATGATCATCGATGCGATGGATATTCTTTATTCTGGCAGAGTTGACGGATTCTGTCTGGTATCCAGTGACAGTGATTTTACCAGGTTGGCAACGAGATTACGAGAGGCTGGCATGAAGGTATTCGGATTCGGAGAAAAGAAAACACCCACTGCATTTATATCCGCTTGCGATAAATTCGTCTATATCGAAATTCTTGACCAGGACGACGGTAACAGCAGAAGTCGCAAACCGATCTCGCGAAGCAGACAAAAGGCAATACCCGCCCCGTTGGAGTCTTCCGAGACAAGGTCTATTGGAAATGTAACACCTGACATTGTCGAAATGATATCAGACAGTATCGAAGATCTCGCGGATGAAAGCGGATGGGCCTTTCTAGGCGACCTCGGTAACCTGCTTATTAAGAAACAGCCTGATTTCGATCCCAGGAACTATGGCTATAAGAAACTTGTCCTGTTGATGAAGAGCCTTAAACAGTTCGAAATAGAAAAACGGGAGACAGGCAAAGGAAACGTCAAAAACGTATTTGTCCGTACCAAATCGAAATAGCAATCTATTTGTAATACGTCACTTCAACTCTGAATCTGGGGTCGATCGCACCGAGCCTGTCGAAGGCGGACTTGGAGATCTTTATTACAAGCTTGTCCGTTAGCGCTGTGTCGGGAAGTTTACCCATGACACGCACGAAGACTTCGCGATTATTCATCTCATTTTTTACTTTCAGAATGGTTCCCACCGGGGCCGTTCTGTGAAGCGCCAGGTATTTTCTATTGCCCTCTGTGCCCTCAATCAATTCCGCCAGTCCTGACTGCAGCACTTCATCGCTGTTCTTTACTGATTCGGAGATCCTAATGGTTTGCTCTTTCACCTCCTGCTTTGCAGGTGACTGCACGACAGGTGTATCTTTCCTCACCTCAGCAACAACTGGTGGCGAGTCTCTTTTAATTTCAGGAATGACCTGAGGCGTTTCTCTTTTTACTTCTGGTGTACTTTGAGGCGCGTTTTTGGCGACGTCGTTTTTCGGTGGGCTTACGATCAACTCTTGTCCTATGCTAAGCTCGTTTCCCTCGAGCTTATTCCAATCCTTTAGCTGCTGCATGGTCACGCCATATTGCTTGGATACTGAGAACATCGTCTCTTTCGCGGCTACAACATGCGTGCCCTTGGACGAAGGCTGGGTATTTGTGGTGACAATGGGAGCATTTCCTCTTTTAACAGTGAGTTCCTGCCCAATCGAGAGGGAGTTCGTTGTGAGATTGTTCCATTGCTTCAATTCGTCCACTGTGATGTTGTATGCCTGGGAAATGGAGAACATCGTTTCCTTAGCTGCGACAATGTGCTTAGTGCCAACGCTGGGTTTTACCTGTTTTCGGGAAACATAAGGAACTTTGATGATCTGACCGATTTCCAGTCCTGCGTCTGCCGTGGGGTTATACTGAAGTATGGCGTCAATCGTTGCACCGTATCTTCTCGAAATGCCATAGAGGGTTTCTTTTTCGCCGACCTGGTGAAGAATGAAGACCTTGCCGTTAATTGTTTCAGTACCGATAGAATCCTGCAGCACTGACGGGTGAAAAAATGAAACACCCGCTAAAATCAGTTCGTTGATCATACTATTTTGTAACTAAACAACTCTCTCTTATTCCTCACGAAAAATACGCAACCCTCATAGATGAAAAAAGTATCCAGACCGATTCCTTTGAGATGTTCGTCTAATTTTTCTAACAACAATGCCTTTCCTTCCCCTGAAATGATAATCAAATAGTTGGTCAATGTTGACTCCATCACATTGACAGACACGAATATCAATGAATCATGTTCCAGGTATTCCAACGCGGTTACTGGCAATAAATTGAATTTGGAGACCAAAAAAGTTTTTACTGTCTCGAAGTATTGATGATCTGCAGCGTACTGATGGGGGCGACGGACCGGGTCGTCGGGGATGGTCTTGCTTTGCGCTCCGGGCACTTCGTTACCCGAATGGATATCCAGCGTTACTTGTCTGGTGCCATATTTCGAGCTGATTCCATTCACAAGGTTTCCACTCGCGTCAATGAGTGAAAAGTCATTATTCCACCAGGCGATCTTTTGTTGCTGTACGTCATAAGCGAAGATTCCTTTTTTATCCGGATTGTTCGTCTCCAGATAGATGGTCAGCAATGCTATTCCTTCTCCAGCGGCATCCAGGCTTATCCACCATGGCTCATCAAATGCCACATCTTTCCAAAGAAACGAGCCATTCCTAACGTCCAGGGCTGAAAAAGTGACTTTTTTATGCTCAGAATTTCGGATTTCCAGTAACAGGATGTCGCTGTGCGGAATGAACACTGTATTCCAGATAGTTCCATCAAATAAGTGCGAAAAATTAAAATCAATACGCCGCGTCAACAGGATAAAACTTAATTTTATACAAAGTACATGAAGATTCGAATTCCGTCAATTATGAAGGTAATGCATTTAATGAGCATCACGCTTATCAGGATTTGCATCGCTTGCTTGTGTCTGCTGACCGGAAGTGCATACAGCCAGCAAAAAAAGATATTGCTGATGGACATCAAATCCGAGATAGATCCGAGAATGACTCGTTATGTAGATTTGGCGCTTAGCCGCGCTGAAGACATCAGTGCCGACATTATCATCATTGAAATGGATACTTATGGCGGCATACTGACAGATGCCAAAGATATCGTCGATAAGATCATGGGGCAGAGCAAGCCTGTGTGGGTGTTCATCAATTCAGATGCTGCTTCAGCCGGAGCGTTGATTTCTATTGCCTGCGACAGCATTTATATGTCTCCCGGCGCGACTATCGGTGCGGCTACAGTCGTGGATGGAAGCGGAGAGCGTGCGCCGGACAAATATCAGTCATACATGCGCTCCATCATGCGTTCAACAGCGGAAGAGAACAACCGTAACCCGACTATAGCGGAAGGAATGGTAGACGAAAGGGTTGAATTGGACAGCATAAAAAAGGAAGGTCAGGTTATAACTTTTTCAACGTCAGAAGCTATCCGCTATGGCTATTGTGAAGGCAAGGTCAATTCTGTTGATGAGATACTTAAACTGAATCACGTCGCAGATTATGAGATCGATCATTTTTATCTCAGCAAGCCAGACGAGATCGTCGCATTCTTTTTGAATCCCTTTATCAGCGGAATCCTGATACTCATCATTCTGGCCGGAATATACTTCGAAATGCAGGCTCCAGGGCTCGGCTTCGCCGGTCTCGCTGCCCTCGTAGCCCTGATCTTATATCTTGTGCCTTATTATTTGAACGGACTGGCAGAGAATTGGGAGATCATTGCGTTTTTCGGAGGGCTGGCATTGATCGGCCTCGAAATATTCGTGATCCCGGGATTCGGTGTGGCGGGAATAGCGGGCATTGTTGTTATTGTCGGGTCGCTTGTATTGATCATGATCAACAACGATGCGTTCGACTTTGAGTTTGTCCGCATGAACGATATCTTGTTTGCCTTCACGGCCGCCATAGGTGGACTGCTTGGCGGTGTGGTACTTTTTTTTGTTGGCGGTTCTAAGCTTCCAGGGACCAAATATTATAAGCGTATCGCTTTGACAGATACTCAGGAAAGCAAGGAAGGTTATACTTCTAACTTCAATAAGGAATCAATGATGGGAAAAAAAGGTATAGCGCAAACGGTATTAAGGCCAAGTGGAAAAGTGCTTATCGGAGAGCACCTTTTTGACGCATTTACCCGTGGCGAATTTGTCGAGGCCGGTGAGCCAATTGAAGTGATACAGCAAGCAGGATCCAGTCTTCAGGTGAAACGAATTATCGGATAACATGGTGTTGAACATTCAGCAATGAAAATACTGGGAATCATACCGTCACGGTTCGCATCAACCCGTTTTCATGCCAAACCATTGGTTGTCATCAAGGGCAAATCAATGATACAGCGTGTATATGAGCAGGCAAAGCAATCCAGACTGCTGTCTGAAGTGATTGTTGCCACCGACCATCCTGAAATAAGAGATCATGTGAAGGAATTCGGTGGCATTGTATGTATGACGCGAGAGGATCACGTCAGTGGCACAGACCGGTGTTTTGAAGCCCTGACTCAACAGCGTGATCAATATGACTACGTGATCAACATTCAGGGTGATGAGCCTTTCATACAGCCTGACCAAATTGACCTGTTGGCTTCTATTCTCGATGAAAAGATCCAGATCGCCACACTTGTAAAGGGCCTACAGGATCAGGAAGAGCTGTTTAATCCGAACCTGGTAAAGGCTGTCATGAGCGCGAAGAAGGAGGCGTTATACTTCAGCAGATCCCCTGTACCTCACATCCGGAACACCGATCCTTCACAATGGCTGAATAAGCATAAATTTTACAAACATATTGGTATGTATGCGTATCGCACCGATATTCTTCAGCAATTGACAAACCTGCCAGTTTCGATGCTTGAGAAAGCAGAATCGCTTGAACAGCTTCGCTGGCTGGAGAATGGTTATAAGATCGCTATTGCGGAAACATTTACAGAAACTTTTGGAATTGACACGCCGGCGGATCTGCAAAAAGCCTTGGCTTTTCTGGAGGAGCCGGGACCTGCTAAGTGAGCACTATTACGCTGGATACGGATCTCCACTAGTTTGTGTGCGTAACTTTAGGAAGCTGTAATTTTTCAGTCGCAAACTTTTCGATCTCTTTATAAACACTTTCCACGTCGTGAGACGTCAAGGAGCATCCAAGAACGTGTGCCCCAGCCGTTGGTACACTAATAGCCGCTTTTCGATCACTGGGCGTTGTCAGTTGTTCGTTCATTGTAAGAATGGCGCTTACTTTGACCTGAGGATCCTGTTCTTCTTCGCTTTTGAAATAGTATAGCGACAGCGACGGCTGGGTGATGCGTCCAAACAGGTCTTTGCTCATAGTTGTCTCTAGAAGTTCCTCAAGCTGTGACACTGCCTCGAGGCGGTATCTCTTATACCAATATTTGGAAGCTTCTTCATCGGAGTCCGTTTCGTTGTACTTGCCGCCCACAACCAGCCGTGCGATCTGCAGTCCCCACGGGTCGTTGGCAATGAATGCTGCGCCATTTCTCAGGGCAATGTTGGGGGACATGTGGATCATGGCGAATACATCATCCGGATATTCTGCTGCGAGCTTCAGCGCCAACGTACTTCCGGTAGAGGTCCCCATAAGGATAACTTTTTCGCCGATACTTTTGCCAATTGCGAGGGCCTCTTTCGCGCTTTCCCAGGCGCGGTCTGGCGTATACAGCAATAGTGCATCCGTTGTGTCAATACCGTGATCTGCCAGCCTTGACAGGTAAAGGTTACACCCGAATTCACTGGCAAATCTGCGATGAACAGGATCCCCTTCCATCTGACTTGCAGAAAAACCATGCAGATATACGACTGCATATGGCGTCTTTTTTTTAAGACTGTCGTTCCATACCACCATGGCGCCGTTCCCCGGTTTGATCTTGTGATTTGCCTCTTTCTGACCGATGTATGCCTCAAGGCCCGGCGCATCCTGCGGAACCTGCGGAAGCGTAAGGTTATAATGCGGCCGGTCAGGCTCAGGCCCGAGGAAGTAAACGCCGGCAAGTAACAGTATGGGAAAGCTGATCTTAATAAAACGCCTGGATACCATTATGATCGATTTTAAAAGCAATGTACATAAAGCACAGAAAAGATCGGCCCTGCAAAATTGCGGAATTACGATCCTTGCGCTTATGAGCAGCCTGTCTCCATTGACATAATCCTGCTTGGCTTAAACCGTTATAATTACTTAGATTCAATTCAGGATCGGGGAAAATATTTCAACATTATGGAACTGCTTATCAACAACAAAAAGTATCCAGTGAAGACCGCTGAAGATGAAAGTTTGCTGACCGTATTGCGCAATGAACTTGATCTTACCGGAAGCAAATATGGCTGCGGCGAAGGGGTTTGTGGTGCCTGCACCGTGCTTGTCAACGGGTCGGCTGTCCGTTCATGTATCACAAAGATCGGCACACTTCAGGGTAAAAGCATAACCACAATCGAAGGACTTGCAGAAGGCGAAAAGCTCCATGCTGTGCAGAAAGCTTTCCTGCAGGTTGATGTATTTCAATGCGCATATTGCGCAAGTGGAATGATCATGTCGGCAGTTTCGCTGCTAGAGAAAAGTCCGCATCCTTCCGAAGCCGACATTGTCAAATCAATGCAGGGTAATATTTGCAGGTGTGGAACCTATCCGAGAATAATGAAGGCAATATTGGAAGCAGGTAAACTATGACGCTATGTTAACCAAAAACAAGATGCAACTCGCAAATGCCAACGAAGAACCCATCGCGTTGGATAGAAGGACAAGGTCATGGTCTACAATGAATAGAAGAACATTCTTTTCAGCGCTGGGTAACGGACTGGCCGTGGCTTTTACGATCTCCATGACTGCGGAGGGTCACAGCAACCTCTTCAAAGATGATGAAGGTGAGATAAACGCGTGGATACACATTGCCGAAAATGGAACTGTTACGATCTATACCGGCAAGGCGGAAGTAGGGCAAAATATAAGGACCTCTCTGGCGCAAATTGTTGCGGAAGAACTCGACGTATCCATGAATAAGATTGAAATGATCATGGGCGATACTGCACTCACACCCTATGACAGGGGAACATTTGGAAGCCGGTCTATCCCATATATGGGACCACAGTTGCGAAAGGCCGCAGCTTCGGCACGTGAATATTTGCTTGAACTAGCCGCAGGTCAATGGAAGACAGCCGCTAAAGGGCTCATGCTTGAAGATGGAGTGATCAGCGATAAAAGCACAGGCCGATCCATTGAGATCGGGAAGCTTACTCAAGGTAAGAAGCTAATGAAACCGATACGTGACAATATAAATTTCAAGCCTGTCGCATCCTGGAAAGTAGCGGGCACATCGGTTAAAAAAGTGAACGGTGAAAGCTTTGTAACAGGCAAGCATAAATACGTTTCAGACATGAAACTGCCTGGCATGCTGTTCGGAAAAATACTAAGAGCGCCATCGTACGGCGCAAAGCTTAAGACTGCAGATACTTCCGCAGCTAAAGCAATGCCTGGCGTTCAGGTAGTCGAGGACGGAGATTTCATTGGTGTAGCGGCGCCTACTCCTAGCGTTGCACAGGAAGCGCTAAAAGCTATCAAAGCCACCTGGGACAAAACTCCGCAGCCTTCACGAGCTGAGATTTTCGACTATCTGAAATCGAAACAGGAAAAGGACAAGAAGCAAGACAATGAAGAACCGGCCAGTACCGATGAGATATTTGCAAAGTCGGCGATAAGGATCGAACAATCTTTCACGGTCGATTATATCGCGCATGCGCCTTTGGAACCGCGCGCAGGAGTAGCTCAATGGAATGGTGATCAACTTACTGTCTGGACGGGGACACAGCGGCCTTTTGGGGTACAGGAAGACCTGGAAGGCGTCTTTCATATTCCCAAGGAGAAAATAAGGGTGATCATGCCTGACACTGGATCCGGCTATGGTGGCAAACACACCGGCGAGGCTGGCGTTGAAGCTGCGAGACTCGCGCACGCAACAGGCAAACCTGTGAAGGTAGTATGGTCGCGAGAAGAAGAGTTCACCTGGGCTTACTTCCGTCCCGCAGGCGTCATCGATGTGAAGGCTTCATCGGGAAAGGACGGCATACTTTCATCCTGGGAGTTCCATAATTACAACTCGGGAGGGTCGGGCATTGAGACCCCTTACGAGGCAGGACGAAAAAAGATCATATATCATCCATGTGAATCTCCACTACGACAAGGTTCATACCGTGGACTTGCTGCGACAGCCAATACTTTCGCGCGGGAATGCGTAATGGATGATCTTGCCATAGCCATTGAGATGGATCCATTAAAATTCAGGCTACAGAACCTAAAGAATGAACGCATGCGGGGAGTGCTCGAAGCGGCAGCCAGCAAGTTCGGATGGGCAACAGTAAAACCTATAAAGGATCATGGTATTGGGTTGGCATGTGGTGAGGAAAAAGGAAGCTATGTAGCTACTTGCGCCGAGGTCTCTGTTGACCCTGATGGCGGACGGATCCAGGTATTGCGCGTTGCTGTAGCTTTTGAATGCGGAGCGATCATCAATCCAACGCATTTGGAAAATCAGATTGTAGGATCGGTTATACAGGGAATTGGTGGTGCGTTGTTCGAGTCAGTCGATTTCAAAGACGGTACGATCCTGAATCCATCATTTTCAACGTATCGCGTACCAAGATTTTCAGATACACCGATCATTGATACTGTCATGCTCAACAGAAAAGATATTCCTTCTGTGGGTGCAGGAGAAACCCCCATACTTGCTATCGCTCCCGCCATCAGGAATGCATTTGCGAATGCAACCGGTAAACGCATTTACACACTGCCGCTGCAAAAGAGTACTGAGTCCTGAGTACTTAGTCTTTAGTACTAAATACCAAAGACCAAATACTCAGGACTAAGGACTCAGGACTAATGACTATTTTACAGGCCAGATGAAGATCGGATCTCTTGCCTTTGCATTGATGTTGGTTTTTTCGCTAGTGTCAATGGCACAACCAAAGATCGGCCTCGCATTAAGTGGTGGGGGCGCGAAAGGCCTTGCACACATCGGTATTCTCGAAGCAATTGACAGTGCGGGACTCAGAATAGACTGTATTACAGGCACGAGTATGGGGAGCATTATCGGTTCACTTTACGCTGCCGGATATTCAGGAAAGGAGATTGAAAAAATAGTCCGTGACCTTGATTGGAATTTCCTGTTCAGCGGCAAGCCTTCCATGCGCACGGTTAACATCGATGAAAAGAAGGAGTTTGACAATTACGCTATTGAAGTGCCCGTTCAGGATGGTAAGTTAAAGATCACAGCGGGCATCATCGAGGGGCAGGAACTCTGGCTAAAGTTTCAGGAATTGTTCCTGCCCATATACGATATAAAGGATTTTTCCAAATTCAGCATCCCGTTCAGATGCGTTGCCACCGATATCAGTACAGGTAAAGCGGTAGTATTAGACCAGGGTGAGCTCGTTACCGCGATCCGTGCAAGCATGGCCATACCGTCAATATTTACGCCTATCGATTATAAGGATACAAAACTGATAGATGGCGGCATTGTCAGAAATTTTCCGGTCAGCGACGTTAAGGCTATGGGCGCCAACTATGTCATCGGTGTGAATGTCTCACAGGGATTGCTTCCCGCGAAGCAGCTCAATTCAGTTATCGATATTCTTTACCAGATAGGTTTTTATAAAGACGCCGAAGATTTCCATCAGGAACGTAGCTTCTGCAATATCCTCATTGAGCCGCCGCTCGCGAAGTTCAATGCAGGCAGTTTCACAAGTGCCGATAGCATCATTCGAATAGGAAAGCAAATCGGACACAAATTCTATCCACGGTTTAAGAAGCTCGCCGATTCACTTCGCGCGATATATCCTGGCTATCAACCTATTCAAAACCGGCTGCCCCAGACAAAGAACGTCACGGTAGACAGTATCCGGATCAGGGGCCTCGAGCATACAACCAATAGATCATTCAAGAACAGACTCGGGCTGGAGCCAGGCAAGACATACGATGGCGTTGAAGTGGCAGACGGAATACGCCGTGTATATGGGTCGCGAAATTACAATCGCATAGCCTATGAGTGGTCTCCATCGAAGGTCCCAGGGCACGCTACTTTATCGTTCAACGTCCTCGAACGTCCGCTGATGCATTTAAAAGCAGGTATTCATTATCACACTTTCAGTGATGTTGCCCTCATCCTGGGAGGTGAACGCAAAAATCTGATAATTGACAGATCGAAGTCCAGCCTCAAGCTCAACGTCAGCGAAAACTTCCGTTTACTAGCGGAGCATAACCAGCTCGTTGGCAAGAAGGACAACAACAACATCATTCTGTCATTTTACCATGAATCATTCAGATTTCCTGTCTATGAGAATTTTGAGCAGATCTATCTTTATCGAAGCAGGACGACCAATCTCGACGTGAAAGTTCAACACACTTTCGGATTCAGTTCTGCTATCGGCATCGGAACAACCCTTGAAAACTTCAAGCTCAAGCCAAAGATCGCCCCTGACGTTTCAACAGAAGGCGCAAACACATACCTTCAAACCTACCTGTACTACAGACACAATACGTTGAACAAAAGAAATTTTTCAACACGAGGATGGTTGGTTGAGAGTAACCTGGGCTTTATTTATAGTCAGCATCCTACGGCTATCACATTTAAGGACGGGACTGCTGTTGAAAAAAGCGATACACTCAACCTGAACACCTATACGACCTTCCATGTTAAAGTTGAGAACTTCCTTCCACTGGCACGCAAATTTACATTGCTTACCCAATTCAACACTGCGATCAACTTCAGCGAGTCGGACGCCTATCTGAACTATTTCAATATCGGAGGTATCAACGATTTTGTCAGGAATCAGATCACTTTCGCGGGATTGCCGGAATATGCTGTCAATACGCATAGCGTTAGCGTGATGATGCTTGGGCTCCAATGGCAGTTGACGCGCAGCCTTTACACGACACTCAGGCTTAATGCGGCAGTATACGATTACCTTACTGACGACCGAAGCATTTCCGTAGAAGAATATCTTACCGGTGCAAGTCTTTCTATCGGATACGACTCAGGCATTGGACCAATTTCCATCAGCACGATGTACAATGCCCAGTCTGATAAGGTGTATGGATATGTGAATATCGGATTCCCGTTCCGGTAGGAGTGCAATTTTCACCGCAAAGACGCAAAGAACGCAAGGGCTCGCAAGGAATTTAAAGCAAGGATTCCGAAGATTCGTAAACAACTTATAACCAACACAAACTCCTTGCGCTACTTTGCGTTCTATAGCGTCCTTGCGGTAAAATGTATTTACTACTACTCCTCAAGCTCCTTCAGGATACGGCTCACATCTTCTTCCGTTGAAGTTAGTTTAGTGCGACAAATCCTTATAAGTACTGCAGCGCGTTTCACTTTTTCCGAAAGCTCATCGACTGAAATCTGACCATCTTCAATTTCAGCCACGATCTGCTGCAGTTCTTCGAAGGCCCCTGTATAATTTGTCTCTTCGTTCATAGCACAATATAATTCATTTGACGACCCTGCTGACGATTTTTCCATCCACGGTCTGCGTTATCAACGTATCTCCATTGCTCACCGTTTCAACGCTCACTACAGCCTTTCCATTAATAGTTGTGATAGAAAACCCGCGCCTTAGGACATGAATAGGGTCCATTACGTTGACTGTTTTTTCGATCGCTTCAAGCTCAAGCCCTTTTGCATCGGTGAGATTTGCTATGCCTTTGTTAAGCTGGCGGAATATTTCTTTGTGTTGGTCGGCCGCCCGCGTGCACATAAAAGTTGCGCTTCTTGAAACTTGCTTTGCCAGACTCTGAACTTTGGCTCCGGAATTTCCTAACGATCCTTTTGCTGCTGTCCGAAAGGATTTGATCAGACCGCCAAATTGTGACTGCGCTTCCTTCAGAAAACGAAATGCCCTTTCCGTTACCAATTGCTCGGCACGCTGGAGCGGGATTGAAAAATCGTGCAGCCGTTGTATAAGATAATCAGCCAGCTCGGTCGGCGTAATTGCATTTTTGAAGGCGACCATTTCAGCGACGGTTTCATTCGTTGAGTGACCGATGCCAGTAAGCACGGGAATTGGAAATCTGGCAATCTCAGCCGCCAGCCTGGCGTTGTTGTATGAAGATAACCCAACATCACCTCCCCCACCCCTGATAATTGCAACCACGTCAAAATGATCTTTCACTTTCTTGACGCGACGCAGCTGCACAAGAATTGAGTCAACGGACCGATCACCTTGAAGCAGGGCAGGAAACAGAAAACAAAAAAACTTATATCCCCACGTATTGTTGTCAATGATGTTCAGGAAGTCGGAGTACCCCTTGCTGGTTTCGACAGATATTACGGCAATCCTTCTCGGAAGCAGCGGAAGCCGTAATGTTCTATTGAGATCAAATATGCCTTCGCGTTTAAGTTTGTCAATGGTCTCAAGTTTTTCCCGCTCAAGCTCACCGAGAGAGAACACAGGATCGATGTCAACGATCCTCAGACTTAGACCATGCAATGGATCAAAAGTAATTGTGGCGCTGAATAATATCGTGATACCGTCTTTCAACGGTTCCTTCAGGGTATGTAGAAAACGATTGTTAACTCTGACGAAATCATCTTTCCACAAACTAGCTCTCATCTGAGCTACAATCTTGCCATTGTTCTTTTCGACAAGCTCAGGATAACAATGGCCCGAATAGGAATAGTGATTCAGCTTGTTCATTTCGGCTTTCACCCAAAATGAACGCTGGTACCTTTCGTGAATGGTCTTGCGAATGCTGAGCGTCACGTCCAGCAGTGAAAACACCTTCTTATCGTTTACAACCTCAGGCACAATTATCTAATGCATTATCTTTTGTTCTTCATCTTGGGATACGATCACCAACCGAACCTATCTCACTTAAATTTGTGAAGGTAAAACTTTTTACATTAGTCGAATATTTTTTGATTCCGGTAATATGAGAGAACATCCTGACATCAATATTCTTCAAGCGGGTCTAAGTGATATCCGGAATTCACCAGATGACGAGGGCAGGCTTGACATGATCGTGGTACGACCAGAAAGAAAGCAACGGGAAATAAAAGAGAAATGCTTTCTTAGCAGTCAGCGGGGAGTTGAAGGAGATCATTGGTCAAAAGGCTGCTGGAAATCATTGCCGGATGGCAGCCCGGATCCAGCAGTGCAGGTGGCCATCATGAACAGCAGATGTCTGAATCTCGTGGCCGGTTCAATGAGCAGATGGCCGCTCGCCGGAGATAATCTCATTATTGACATGGATCTTAGTGTTGATAATCTGAAGCCCGGACAAAAACTTTCTCTTGGTTCAGCGATCCTCGAGATCACGGATGTGGCACATACCGGCTGCAAATATTTTAAGGAGCGGTTTGGACTGGATTCTCTTCAATTTATTAGTACGAAAACAGCCAAAAGTCTGCGGCTGAGGGGAGTTTACGCTAAGGTTGTTCAGGACGGCATGATTCAGGTTGGTGACTTTTTGAAGAAGATTAGGTAGCTAGTCCAAGGGACACCGAGCACGGATTTCTTCAATATTGTAAAATAGGGTTGACGTACCTTGGTGTGACCCAGACAAATGAAGGAGAAACTTGTACCGTTTTCTGGTTGGCGTGGCCTGATAAGATTTGTGCTTTTGATTAAACTTAGGTTCAAAACACGCGACAATGAGCGATTTGCATATTAAGATTGATTTGAGCTTCCAGCAATTGAAGGACATAGTAAAGCAACTTTCACCTTCAGAAAAGCAAAAGTTGAACGACCTGATTTGGGATGAAAAGATGGAAATACCTGAAGAACATCAGAAATTGGTGATGCAGCGCGTTAAAAAATCCCGTCTGAACCCAGAGCACATGTTGGATTGAATTGGTTAGCGCCAATGAGCCCATTTCTTTTGTGATTAGTATCGAGATGCTGAGTCGAATGTCAATACTGAAAATAATTGACTACAGATGACCCTGGCTTGGTCGCTGTGCTCAGTTTTGAACACTTTCTGGAGTACGAAGTCCAATCCTGATCCCGGAAGCAACCTTTTTGCGCTTTGCACGATCTTTGGGTGTAACTGAAGCTTAATTACTAAGTTTATCCATTCAAACTCGTTCATATGATCAGGAATTATTTGAAAGTTGCCATCCGGGCCATCATGCGCAATACCCTTAGCGCATTCATTAACATTTTCGGATTGGCCCTGGCCATGACGTGCAGTCTTCTGATATATCTGTTTGTTCAGGATGAGCTTTCATATGATCGTCACCACGAAAAGGCTGACCGTATATACCGCGTAACGCGCAATTTCCTTTCACCCGACGGATCTGTCAATCTGCATCTTGGACATCTGGCACCGCCTTTTGGTCCGTTGCTAAAGAATGATTTCGATGAATTCGAGGAGGTATCCAGAATTCTGAATATCCGTGTATTGGTTGCACGGCAGGAGAATGCGGAAGAGAAAAAGGCCTTCAATGAAGAGAACTTCTACTATGCTGAGCCTGAACTCTTCAAGATCTTTACAATCCCTGTTTTGGAAGGCAATCCACAAAAGAGCATGGCTGAACCATTCAACATGATGCTCTCGGAAAAAACGGCCCAAAAATATTTCGGCAATGAGTCGCCGGTAGGTAAATCATTAAAAGTTGGGGATAAGTTTGATGTGATGGTCAGTGGCGTCTTCAAAGACTTTCCAAAACAATCACACTGGCACCCGGAGATCCTGATGTCTTTTTCAACCCTGAACGATACGACAATTTATGGAAGACGCAGGCTGGAAACGAATTGGGGCAACAATTCCTTCGGCACCTATGTCCTCGCAAGAAATCAGTTGAATATTGCGGACATCGAAAAAAGGTTTCCTGCGTTCATTGACAAGCACATGCGTTCAGAGGATGCCCAGGCACCCAAACCGTCCACCTGGACCAACCTTTTTCTTCAGAAGATGACGGATATCCATCTGTACTCCCATCTGGATTCAGAAGAGGAAACCAACGGCAACATGAACAATGTCTACATGATGAGCGTGATCGCATTGTTCATTGTGTTGATCGCGTGTTTCAACTTTGTCAACCTCTCTACTGCGCGGGCATCGAAGCGGGCGAAAGAGGTAGGGCTGCGCAAAGTGGTGGGGGCTTTCAGAAGTCAGTTGGTCAATCAATATCTCAGTGAATCCATCCTCATCTCATTATTTGCACTCATTCTTGCCATAGGTTTTAGCTTTCTGGCTATCCAGTGGCTCAATGACTTCACCGGTAAGACGTTGTCAATGGACCTTTTCAAACATTGGAATCTTTTGATCATGTTGGTTGTCTTTGCGATTTCGGTTGGTCTTCTGGCTGGCATTTATCCCGCATTTGTGCTTTCAGGGTTTAAGCCGGCCCTCATTCTGAAAGGTCAACAGGGTTCATCACGGGGAAAGGGTCTCCTTCGTAAATCGCTTGTGGTAGCACAGTTCGCTGTTTCTATCGTGCTCATCATTGCTACGATCGTCACCATAGATCAACTCGAATTTCTCAATGACCGCAAGCTCGGATACGAAAAGGATCAGGTAGTAACCCTGCGTTACTATAACGAATTAAATGACAGATATGATGCTTTTTACAACGAGCTACTAAAGCAAACATCCATCAAAAATGCCGGCCGGTCAAGCCGAATACCAACGGGGAGGCTATTGGATTCTCAAGGTTCGGCCCGGGTACAAAAAGGCGACAGCCTTTCCGATACTGACGTTACGTTGAAAAACATCGCCATTGACCACGAATTCTTTGACACCTATCGTATCGCTTTTGCCTCAGGTAGAAATTTCTCCAAAGAAATTGTGAATGACTCGCTCTCTTTTATACTTAATGAGGCGGCGGTCAAAATGATGGGCATGACAAACGAGAATATCGTTGACAAGGATTTCGAATATGGAGACATCAAAGGACGCGTAATTGGTGTAGTCAAGGATTTTCACTTTGAATCCCTGCACGAACCGATCGTACCGGTCGTTTTTCAAAGCAGTCCGTATTTCGGACGCATTTCCGTTAAGCTTTCCGGGAACAACGTGCAGGAAGGGATCGCAAGTATTGAAAAGGTCTGGGACGAATTTATCCCTAATCGTCCTTTTGAGTATGATTTTTTGAGTGAGCAATACAAGAACCTCTATGAGTCCGAGCAAAAGCAAAGTCAGCTGTTCATTATTTTTGCAGGCCTCGCTATTCTGATAGCATGTCTGGGATTGTTTGGACTGGCAACGTTCAATGCCATGCAGCGCGTCAAAGAGATTGGAATAAGGAAGGTACTTGGCGCTTCTGTACCCAGCATACTCGCCCTGCTCTCTCGCGAGATCGTGGTGCTCATCATCCTGGCAAATATAATCGCGTGGCCAGTGGCGTGGTATTTTATGAATGAGTGGCTGAACACCTTCGCATATCACATCAGCATCAATCTGATGATTTATTTACTTGCAGGTGCGGGAGCTGTTATCCTGGCCCTTGTCACCGTGAGCACGCAAACTTTACGGGCGGCAGTAAGCAATCCATCGGAGACGTTACGATACGAATAACGTTCCTATAAAAGTGTTCATCTGTAATTTGACGATTGTTTTTAAAATCCAATTGCACCCTCCTACGCGAAGCGCTTCGGCGGGCGGGCAGAGAAATCGTAGAGGAGTCACCCGCCAGAGGTTCCAGAGGAATACAAGTTTTATATGAAGAACTCCGTGGACCTCTGTTCCTACCTCCGTGCAACTCCGTGTTAATGGATTTAAAGAAATGAGAAATTGCAGACAAGCCTTCCGATAGAACAGCTCATCAGTCTTTTTCAGATCGCTTCAGGTCCTCGTTCTCCAGTTCTTAACCTGATCACTTCCTCCAACGGCGTGATAAATATTTTACCACTGCCGATCATGCCGCCCTCGTTTGCTTTGGTGGCATTCAAAATTGCGTTGCAGGTGCGGTCGACGAAATCGTCATTGACGGCGATCTCTATGCGTATGTTTGGAACCAGGTTTGGTATAACTACCTGACCTCTGTAGATCTCTTCATTTGTTTTTGCCCGTCCATGACCTGAAACGTGACTGACTGTGATCCGGGTGATCTCTGCATCGATCAGAGATTCTCTTACCTGATCCAATTGATTTTCGCGAATGATTGCTATGATAAGTTTCATGGGTAGGGTTAGTTAGGATTTGTCATGCCGTATCCGCGTTCACCGTGATAATGGTTGTCGAGTCCACGCATCTCGCCTTCGGCGCTGGAGCGAATGGTTACGGTTTTATTCAGGATGAAAAGTATCAGCCAGGTTCCCAGGCCCGCATAAGCAATCGCGATCACTACGGCGAGCGCCTGCACGCCAAGCTGCTGCATCACGGACCAGCTACCTGCCGCTGTCGCAGCTTCCGCCATCCACGATTCCCTGATGAAGAACGTTAGCAGGATTGCGCCGACAATTCCTCCTACGCCGTGGATACCGAAGGCATCCAGTGTATCATCATATCCTAATTTTTCTTTGAGAACGATCGCCATGTAGCACATAACGGACGCTAGCACGCCCAGTGCCAATGCGCCACCAGGTTGAACAACGCCGGCTGCTGGTGTTATCGCCACGAGTCCTGCAAGAACGCCGCTGACAAATCCCAGCGCAGTAGCTTTTCCGCGGTGAAATCCCTCGATGACAATCCATGCAAGTGCGCCGGCCGCGGCTGCAACCTGCGTGGCCGTCAAAGCCTGAGCAGTACTCAGTCCGCTGGTAATACTGCTTCCTGCGTTGAATCCAAACCATCCAACCCACAACAGGCCTGCGCCGATCATCGTCATGACCAGGTTATTCGGCCGCATTTGTAAATGAGGAAATGCTTTGCGAGGCCCGAGGTACATGGCGGCGACCAATCCGCTTACTCCCGCGGAGATATGAACCACAGTTCCCCCCGCAAAATCTATTGCTCCTTTTGCACCGAGGTTGAATAAAAAGCCATCTCCTGCCCATACCCAGTGACAGAGGGGATTGTAAACCAGTATTCCCCAAAGGGCTATAAAGAAACAATAACCTTTAAATGAAACTCTTTCGGCAAAGGCACCTGCTATGAGGGCTGGTGTAATGATGGCAAACTTTGCCTGAAACATAGAGAATACGTATTCGGGAATGCCTGCGGGCATCATAATATTGGTGTCAATGCCCGACAACATGAAATAATCCCAGCTCCAGCCAAACCATCCTCCCAACACATTGGGACCAAAGGCCATGCTATATCCGCAGATCACCCAAAGCACGGTCATGATACCCATGGCGGCAAAACTATGCATCATGGTACCCAGAACATTCTTGGTTCTGACCAGGCCACCGTAAAACATTGCAAGCCCCGGGATCATCAGGAGCACCAGCGCAACCGATGTAAGCATCCAGGCTGTTGCTCCGGTATCGATTGTGTTTGCTTCCTGCGCCATTAATGATACTGGCAAGCCCAGCAGGAGCATGATCGTGAGAACGCGTCGCGTATGTTTCATGAGAGTTGTTTACAGGTTTAGTAGGTTGTTATGCGCTGGTAAAATAAAGTACTTTGATTTTATATACAATAAGCAGCTTGCTTAAACATTCGAAGCAAGGTTCGAAATCACTGATATGATCAGTTACCAAACCAATACTATCTTTGTCGCTTATAATTTACCGGAAAAAACATGGCTGAGAAATCTGGACCTGAATATATAAAAATCAAGTATGATGACATGGTTGCCCGGTTCAATAATATCCTTAATAATCATGGGTTTAGTGAAGGAAAGGCGAGGACGTGTGCCACAATATTTGCCGACAATAGTCTGGACGGGGTGTACACCCACGGCGTTAACCGTTTTCCGAGGTTCATTAAATACGTCGCGGAAGGTCATGTCGATCCCGACAAAGAAGCAACTTGTACCGGCCGTGCCGGGAATATGGAGCAATGGGATGGTCACGGTGGTCCCGGGCCGCTCAATGCGCTCATATGTACAGATCGCGTGATGGAGATAGCAGGTGACCAGGGCATCGGGTGCGTTGCATTGGCCAATACCAATCATTGGATGAGAGGAGGCACGTATGGCTGGCGGGCTGCACAAAACGGATACGTCTTTATCGCCTGGACAAATACAATCGCTAACATGCCAACATGGGGGGCGGTCAACAGTAAGCTCGGTAATAATCCTCTGGTCATTGCAATTCCGTTTCAGGACAGTGCAATCGTTCTAGATATGGCTATGTCACAATATTCCTACGGGGCTGTGGATTTTTATAAGCTGAAAGGGGATCAGTTGCCTGTCCCCGGGGGATTTACAGTTGATGGGATCCTCACCACTGATCCTGGTGAGATCCAGCGTTCACAGCGCATTCTCCCTGTTGGTTATTGGAAAGGAGCTGGACTCTCGCTGCTGCTGGATATACTCGCCACGGTCCTCTCTGGTGGCAATGCCGTTGCCGAGATTTCAAAGCGCAAGGCAGAATCGGGTTTATCACAGGTATACATTGCTATCGCGCTCTCCAAGCTGAATAACTTCAAAGCTATTAGTGCAGCTATTCAGAATATCATTGACGACTATCATGAGTCTATCCCCGAAAAATCTTCACGCATTCTTTATCCTGGCGAACGCGTTCTCGCGGTGCGTCGCGAAAATTTAGCTGGGGGTATTCCTGTACTTAAGTCGGTATGGATGGAGATCGAAGGGTTATAGCGTGATAGGCCATCGGCTTCACCGCGAAATCGCAAAGAGTGCAAAGGACCGCCGAGCTCTTAGCGGTTTCTCCGCGTCCTTGGCGTCTTAGCGGCGACGGATAGGCACACTACACTTTACAATTTAACCCGTTCCATTTTCGGGGCCAGCAGGTGCATGATAACCCAGGCGATAAGATATCCAAAGCCGCAGATCACAAAGAGGATATTGTAGCCTGTAACGATATTTCCGAGTGCTTTATAATGATCCAGCAGCCTCCCTACTAAAAGCGGAAACAACATACCGCCAATAGAACCCGCCATACCACCAATCCCTACAACGGAGCTAATAGCATGCTTAGGGAACATATCGGAAACGGTAGTGAATATGTTAGCACTCCACGCCTGGTGAGCCGCAGCCGCAAGGCTTATCAGACCCACAGCTACCCACACGTTGGTAGCATTTGGGGCCGTCATGATCGGTGTCACACATATTGCAAAGAAAAGCATCGAAAACTTCCGGGCTTTGAAGACCAACCAGCCTTTTCTAATGAGGTATGAAGAGAGATAACCACCACCAACGCTACCGATAGTGGTCGCAGTGTATACGATCACCAGATGAAGATTCGGCTTTTTCAGATCTATGTTATAAGCTTCCGAAAAATAAGATGGCAACCAAAAAAGAAAAAACCACCAGATCGGATCTGTCAATAATTTTCCGAAAATAAAAGTATAGGTCTGACGGATGCCCATCAGTTTGACCCAGGAAACCGATTGTTTTATTTCCGGCTCGTGTTCATCCGTATCGCTGTGAATGAGGTCGAACTCAGTCTTCGAAAGTCTTTTCTGACGCGAAGGGATATCATAATAAATCAACCAGAAGATAAGCCAGACAAATCCCAGCGCTCCTGTCCAGATGAAGGCGGGACGCCAGCCATAAGCACCAAGTATCCAGGGAACAAGCACAGGAGCGATAACGGCACCGATATTCGTCCCTGAATTGAAAATGCCAGTAGCAAGTGCCCGTTCCCGCTTTGGAAACCATTCAGCAGTTGCCTTGATAGCCGTCGGAAAATTGCCCGCCTCACTGAGGCCTAAAAAAGCACGTACAACCCCGAAACCAAAGGTTGAGCGCACTACGGCATGAAGCATCGCAGCGACGCTCCAGAACAAAACGGATACAGTGTAGCCCATCTTTGTTCCGATCTTGTCCACTATTTTTCCAAACAACAGGAGACCAATAGCATACGCGGCACTGAATGCCATGACTATGTTTCCATAATCTGTCTCGGACCAATGATATTCCTGTTCCAGCGTAGGTTTCAATAGACCTATTACCTGCCTGTCTATATAATTGATCGTTGTGGCAAAAAAGATCAACGCGCAGACAACCCATCGGTATCTGGTATAAGTGGCTAGCTTGTTTTCCAATGGTCTTTGCGGGTTGATTTATTTATTTCCTCACTTTGCGGGCGATCTCAAGGATGTCACTGACCTTCTTTTTCAAGGAGTCCCAATCTTTGTTGTCCAGAATATCTTTCGTAAAAAGCTGCGATCCCAAGCCGACACAGCTCGCGCCTGCCTTAAACCATTCTGAAAGACTGTTTTCCGTAGGCTCTACGCCACCAGTTATCATAAGCTGAAGGTCGGGTACGACAGGCATGATAGCTTTTATGAAACCTGGCCCTAGTACCGAGCCGGGAAACACCTTGATTACTCTGGCTCCGTGTTCTTTTGCCGTAACGATCTCTGTCAGCGTCGCACAACCCGGTATCCAAAGCCGGTCATATGCGCGGCATACATCCGCCATATCGAGTTTCAAGATAGGCGAGATGATAAAGTGAGCCCCCGCTTCGATGAATTTCTTTGTAGTGACACCATCCATTATCGTACCTATGCCCATCATCAGGTCAGGATATCGTTTGGAGAATTCAAGCAGATGAACGAAGACCTCAAACGAATTCTTTCTTCTGTTTGTAAACTCAAATACCTTGATGCCACCTTCGTAGGCTGCTTGCAGTACTTGCTGAGCTTCTTCAGCATTGTCATGCGTGAACAAGGGAACAACTCCGGTGGATCTCATTGTATCCACAATTTGTTGATTACTGAATATCATTGTGATTTATCGTAATAGTTTTCCAACATTCTCACCTTTCTCAAGCGCTTCGACCTCAGCGACAGAAACCAGGTTGACATCTCCTTCAAGAGCATGTTTCAGTGCGCATGCAGCCATCGCAAACTCCAATACCTGCTGTTCCGACTTGTTCATCAGCCATCCATAGATGAGCCCGGACATATAGGCATCGCCTGTACCTACGCGATCAACGATATGCGTAAGATTATATTCTTTGGATTGGAGGAGCGACTTTCCATTCCATAACACTCCGGACATTTTATTGTGTGACGAGCTAATTGATTCCCGATGTGTTGATGTGATCTTTTTGATGTTTGGATGCGCTGCAGTAACCTTTTTACATACTGCTGTGAAATCCTCACCCGTAATTCCAAGGCAATTTTCGATGTCTGTAGTTCCAGCGACGATAATATCAGTGTGTTCGATAAGCGCCGGCATTATTTCCCTGGCTGTCTTGCCATACTGCCAGAGATTCCTGCGATAGTTGATATCACCCGAAATGGTAATGCCTTTCTTTTTGGCGGCCTTGACACCTTCGTAGCACACGTCGGCAGCTCCCTGCGATATGGCTGGCGTGATGCCGGTGTAATGGAACCATTTTGCGTCGGCGAAGACTTTATCCCAATCAACCATTGACGGTTTGATATGAGCGAAAGCGGAGTCAAAGCGGTCATAAATAATTCTGGACGGGCGTTGCATTGCACCATTTTCCAGAAAGTATACACCTATGCGCTCTTCGCCATAAAGTATGTTCCTCGTGTCGACGCCGTATCGCATGAGGCTTTGCGTCGCTGCTTTGCCCAGGTCATTGTCCGGGAAACGTGTTACATGCGCCGATGGTATACCAAAATTACTTAGAGATACGGCCACATTGGCCTCAGACCCTGCGTATACAACGTTGAAGCTATCTGCCTGGGTGAACCTGGAGAATCCTGGCGTTGAAAGCCGCATCATAACTTCTCCAAGGGTAATGACCTTATTGCTCATATTGCTATTGAACTTGCTGATTTAACTTTATCGCTGCTCTTTTTCTGTTGCTCTCTTCGCATGCCTCAATGATCCTGATCACATCTCTCGACTCTTCAGGCTTGACAGAAAGCCGCTCACCTTTTCTTATTGTTTGATAAAGTGTATCATAATATTGTAGGTAATTTCCCGGCAGCGTTTCGATAAATACTTCGGCGTGTAACCCGTGGAGTGTGGTATTAAGCTTGCCCCAATATTCCCTCGGTTCCGTTCCCCAACCTACGCTTCCAGGGATCCTGCCATCCTTCAATGCCTGCTCCTGAGGATCTATTCCATATTTAACGAACGAACCTTCCGTTCCGTGGACGATGTACCTCGGACCGGGTTCCCGAACAAGATAACTTGATTTTACGATGACGTGAAAACCCTGATACTGCAGCCTGATGTCGTAGAAATCCTCCACCTTTCCTCCCGGTCGCTGTATCCCCAGCCTTGCGTCAACTTCAAGAGGCATTCCAAACAAAACCAATACCTGGTCCAGCATATGAGATCCGAGATTATACAGAATACCCGTACCTGGCGCGGATTCTTCCTTCCACGTATTTGATTCAATGTAGTTTCTGAACCTGTCATAATGCAACTCAAACTCAACAATGCTGCCGACGAGTTTTGCCTCCACTATTTTTTTCAAAGTAAGAAAATCTCCATCCCATCTCCTGTTCTGAAAAACGCTGAGAACTTTTTTTGTTTTGTCAGCCAGCGTTATAAGCTTATCCGCTTCTTTGGTCGTAACGCAGAATGGTTTCTCCACAACGGCGTGCTTACCCGATTCCAGGATTCGCACCGTAAAGTCATAATGTGTTTCGTTTGGTGTATTGACAATAACAAGTTCGATGGTATCGTCGTTAACAATCTTATCAATGGAGTCCACGATCTTAACTTCAGGATAGCGGGTCTTTGCGCTGCCCGACTTTCGCTGAACGACAGCTGACAATTTAAAACCCGGATGGGCTGCCAGTAACGGAGCGTGAAAGATCTCACCGGACATGCCATAAGAAAGAATTGCCGTATCGATTGGATTCATTCAGAAACTGAATCTAAGTTAAGGGGTGTTACGGTCGATTGGATCCGCTTTATGCTCTTCAGTAATTCGGCAAGATTATGCGCTATTCCCGACCAGTCTTTGGCACCTACATTTTCCTTGGTAAAAAGTTGTGATCCTATCTTAATAGCAAGTACACCTGCTTCAAACCATTTCGCAAGACTGGCTGGCTTGAGATCCGAAATACCTGAGGGTATCAGCGGCAATTCAGGATGCAAGCGAGCGATCGGTGTTATGAAGTCAAAACCAAGCACATTTCCAGGCAACACGTTGATGGCAGAAGCGCCCATTTCTTTTGCTCTATCTATTTCTTCCGCTGTAGAGCATCCAGGCATCCAAAGTATATTATGTTCTTTGCAGACCTCACCCATATCATGACGAAGAAAGGGCGACGCTATGAATTGTGCACCCGATGCAATATAGCGTTGTGTCATCGTCGCATCGAGAACAGTGCCCACGCCAAATGATAGCCCTGGAAATTGATTTAACTGACCGGCAAGATGTTCAAAAAAACGCAGCCCTTTATTGTCACGCTGATGCATGAACTCAAATACGCGAAGTCCACATTGGTAGCTGATCGTGACAATGCGTAGCAGAACGTCCATATCAGGATGATAGAAAACGGGGATCACTCCCGCATCTCTGATTTTCACCATTAAACTCCTCTTGCTTAGTGACATTCTTCAACTGATATTTATAGGCTTTTTGGCAAAATTTTTTTAAGGTATAAAATTAGATCCAAAGTGCGCAATCGATTGACCAAGATAACTGTTTTAGAGGTATGACAATCCGGTTTTTGAAAATTCACCCTGCTGATAATGTGTATGTTGCGCTAGCAGATCTCAAGGCTGGCGAAACAATAACGGCCACTGATGGCAAGATGATAACCCTTGCCGATAATGTACCTGCTAAGCACAAATTCACAGATCGCCCTTTGGACATCGATGATGAGGTGCTGATGTATGGGATCCTCGTTGGTAAAACCACCCAACCGATCAAGCAAGGTGGCGTGGTTGGTACGCATAACCTTAAACATAAATCAGCTCCATATTCGGGCCGCACGAAAAGATACAGCTGGACGCCTCCGGACGTTTCAAAATTCAGAAATAAGACTTTCATGGGCTATCCTCGCCCTGACGGTCAGGTTGGTACAGCCAACTATTGGCTTGTTGTGCCACTGGTATTTTGTGAAAACAGGAATGTTGAAGCGATTCGTGATGCCTTCATGGATGAGCTTGGCTTTAGCAAGCCAGATGCCTACCGGAACTATGTCCATGAGCTCGTAAAACTTTATAAAGAAGGCAAGACCGATCAATTGAAGGACGTTTCACTGCAGCCGATGCTTGCAAATGGACATTCACGGCTTTTTTCAAATATCGATGGTATAAAGTTTCTCACACATCAAGGTGGATGTGGCGGTACGCGTCAGGATGCGCAGACCTTATGTGCACTGATTGCGGGTTATATTCATAATCCGAATGTTGCGGGAGCAACAATACTCAGTTTGGGTTGTCAAAACGCGGAGATCCAGACACTGAAAGAAAAGCTCCGTATCCTCGATCCGGATTCACTAAAGCCATTGATCATTCTTGATCAACAGAATTCCGGAACAGAACAGGAATTGTTATCACAGGCGATACAAAAAACTTTTGTTGGCCTTATAGAAGCCAACAAAATTGAACGCCGTCCCACACCGTTGAGCAAGCTGGTTGTCGGGCTGAAGTGTGGAGGATCGGATGGGTTTTCGGGTATCTCCGCGAACCCAGCCATTGGTCATACATCAGACTTGCTTGTCACCCTTGGGGGAAGCACAATACTTTCAGAATTCCCTGAATTATGTGGTGTAGAGCAAGAACTGATAAACCGTTGCGTTGACGACGAAGCAGGTGAGCTATTCATGAAACTGATGCGAACATACAGCGACGCCGCCGAAGCTGTAGGTTCAGGATTCGACATGAATCCTTCTCCAGGAAATATCAAGGATGGACTGATCACAGATGCGATCAAATCTGCAGGAGCGGCAAAGAAAGGAGGCACCGCGCCTGTTGCCGATGTTCTTCCATATGCGACCTACATCAGGAAACCAGGGCTTAATTTGTTGTGCACGCCGGGTAATGACGTAGAAAGTACGACAGGAACAACAGGTTCAGGTGCTCAGATCATTTTATTCACAACCGGACTTGGCACGCCTACCGGTAATCCGGTGTCACAGGTCATAAAACTCTCCACGAACACCAAGCTGGCCCAAAGAATGCCCGATATTATTGATTTCAATACAGGTTCGATCATTTCAGGAGAAAAGAATATCGAACAGGTCGGAGAAGAGATCCTTGATTTTATTATTGAGGTCGCGAGCGGAAGGATCACAGCAAAAGCTGTTGAACTCAATCAGGACGATTTCATTCCATGGAAGCGAGGCGTTTCTTTATAACTTCCAGCATTTAAATTCCGCTCTCTTTCATCCCAATATTTGAAATGTTGAAAAAACTAAACAGGATAAATGCCGGCATAAGGCAGGAGCGACCAGTAAAAGTTTTGCAATTCGGAGATGGAAATTTTCTCCGCGGTTTTGCAGACTGGATCATTGATATCCTGAATGAGCAAACTGATTTCAACGGCGGTATACAAGTTATCTCTCCGCTTAGAAGGTCAAGCGCTGCTGCACAATATGACCAGGACGGTCTCTATCACGTGGTCCTGAATGGCATAAAGCGCGGGACTACCTTTTCAGAACTACGAATGATCACTGCTGTTAGCGGATACGTTGACCCCTATGGACAATATGAGGCATTCCTGGCTTTAGCAGGGCATGCCAGCATTAAATTTGTGATCTCCAATACAACCGAAGCGGGCATAAGTTTTAATCCGGGTGACACAGACGCAGATAAAGTCTCTGAAAGCTTTCCCGGAAAAGTTACGCAACTCCTCTACCATCGTTATAAGCGCTTCGATGGAGACCGGGGCAAGGGATTGATATTTCTCCCCTGCGAATTGATAGAAAACAATGGCTTAGCGTTGAAGCTAACCGTTTTGCAATACGCGCAATTGTGGAAACTTCCTTTGGAATTTATACATTGGATCGACCATTCAAATATTTTCTGCAATACACTTGTTGATCGCATTGTAACAGGATTTCCAAAGGCTACGGCGGATGAGATCAATCGAAAAACCGGCTTTGCAGACAACCGTATCGTAGCCGCCGAGCCTTACTATCTTTGGGTAATCGAAGGTCCTTCAGAGGTTCGAAAGAATTTCCCTGTACAACAGGCGGGGCTGGAAGTATTATTTGTCAATGACCTTACTCCTTACCGGACCAGAAAAGTAAGAATACTGAATGGTGCACATACCTCCCTGATGGCGGTGGCATACCTAAAAGGATTCAGAACTGTATTAGAGGCAGTACAGGATCCTGAACTTTACAATTTCATTCAGAAAGCAATAACAAGCGAGATCATTCCAACGCTGCCGCTACACGAAAAAGAGTTAATAGCATTTGCGGCGGAAGTGCTGGAGCGATTTCAGAACCCAACAATCCGCCATGAGTTATCTGCCATTGCACTGAACTCAATAACAAAATTCAAAGTCCGTGTGTTGCCATCTATCCTCGACTATGTGAGTCTTAAGGGTAAATTACCTCCTCATCTTGTGTATGCCTTTGCGTCGCTACTTGTTTTCTATCGTGGCGATTGGAAGGGAGAAAAGCTTCCGTTAAATGATAATCCGGACACTATTGACTTCTTCAAACAAAGTTGGGCAATAGAGAATGTTGCTGAGGTTGTCCACACGATATTGTCGAACACCAGGCTATGGGATCAGGATCTGACGAGCATTGAAGGGCTGGTGGAAGCTGTGGTGAGAGAAATTGGAAATTGGAAAATAGAAATTTGACATCGTCTAATTTCTATTTTCTAGTTTCTATTTTCAAACTGTTAGTCTATGACAAGTTTGATGATATCATTGGCAAAGATGAATACCATCAGTGCCAGAAGAAATACCATTCCGATCTTTTGTGCCGTCTCAAGGAATTTGTCAGAAGGTTTGCGTCTGGAGATGATCTCATAGCTGAGGAACATTACGTGACCGCCGTCCAGTGCGGGAATAGGTAACAAGTTCATGAATGCCAGCACAAGAGATAGCACACCTGTCAACGACCAGAAACGGGCCCAATCCCATTCGTTCCCGAATTCCTGCATAATTCCAATAGGACCTGAAATTGATTTTTGTGGAGAGATGTCACCAGTGATAACACGGCCAAACGCCTTGATCTGCACAAACAATGTGGTGAATGCCCGTTTCGTTCCTCTGGGTATAGATTCGAAAAAGCCGTAGGTGATCTTTTCTTCAGCCTTATCCAGAAATTCCTTTGATGGTAGATTGGAATAGATACCAATTCCTTTTTCGCCCTTAAAGGATTCTTTAAAGGAAAGTGTTTCGTTACCACGGCTTACTTTGAAAGAAATTGAATCAGATGCTGATGACAATGAATCTTTAACAAGTGCCTGCACTTGCGTAACTATCTCATCGTGGTAATTTATAGGATGACCGCTTATTTCAATGATCTTATCGTCCTTTTTCAGTCCTACGCGATCGGCGATAGTGCCTTCTGCTACTCTACCCACGACTGAAGGGGTACGGAGCGACAGAAAATTACCTCTCGCGGCTTTGCTTGTGAATTTTTGAATAAAATTTGAAGGGATTTGTATGTCAATCAGCTTGCCATCCCGATCGACAGTATAGGTACCGTTGGTACTTAAAAGCGTTTCAGGATTGATGATCTCCTGAAGATACTTGAATTCTTTTCCATTGATCTTAACGATCTTGTCGCCTGTACGAAGTCCGATCTCCTCGCCTACCGGTCCGACTTCGAAGCCGCCATTTTCATTGATCACGTCCTTGAGAATATAAGTATCTCCTAAGGCATATGTGATCCCGATAAATATGAGCACGCCGACGACTACATTGACAAAGATACCTCCGAGCATAACGATCAGCCTTTGCCATGCTGGCTTGGCACGAAACTCCCAGGGCTGGGCAGGAAGCTTCATGGCTTCTGTATCCAGCGACTCGTCGATCATGCCTGAAATCTTGACGTATCCTCCGAGCGGAATAGCGCTCAGGGCATATTCAGTTCCTCCTTTGTTGAAAGACCAAATTTTTGGGGGAAATCCTATTGAAAATTGTTCAACACGCATTCCAAAGTACTTCGCGGCCAACAAGTGTCCCATTTCATGTACTGCCACCAAAAAGGACAGACTCAGTAAAAGCTGAGCCAACATTATCATCCAATCCATTATCCTATCATTTCTTTAAATAAGTGAGCTGAGTGTTATCCCTTAACAAGCTCAAAAGCCCTGATTCGTGTCTCTTTGTCAGTATTAACGTAATCTTCGTATGCCGGGCTCTTGATATAATCCATTTTTTCAAGACATTTCTCCACTACATCCGACATTTCGAGGAATCCGATCCTATCCTTCAAAAACTCGGCCACAGCTACTTCATTAGCCGCATTAAGTACACAAGGCATGTTTCCTGCCCTGTTCAGGGCCTCAAATGCCAGTGCAAGATTACGAAAAGTTTCTGTATCAGGTTTTTCGAAAGTGAGCGCAGGGTAATTTATAAAGTCAAATCGCGGAAAATCTGATTTCAAACGTTCGGGATAGGACAATGCGAACTGTATCGGTAAACGCATATCCGGAAGGCCGAGTTGCGCCTTAAGTGATCCATCTTCAAACTGCACGAGTGAGTGAACGATTGACTGTGGATGCACGACAACTTCGACCTGATCTGTTTTCAGGCCAAATAACCACTTCGCTTCGATTACTTCCAGGCCTTTGTTCATCAGACTGGCGGAATCGATCGTGACCTTTTCTCCCATGTTCCAGTTAGGATGCTTCAGGGCCTGAAGCTTTGTAATGGCGCGAAGGTCACTTTTTTTCTTGCCTCTGAATGGCCCGCCGGATGCTGTCAGGATAACCTTTTCGATGCGGTTGTGAAACTCCCCCATCATACATTGAAAAATTGCTGAGTGCTCAGAATCCACAGGATAAATATTCACGCCTTTCTCACGCGCCAGCCTCGTGACCAATTCTCCGGCCACCACCAGGGTCTCTTTATTTGCCAAAGCAATTGTCTTACCGGCCTCGATAGCTTTGATCGTCGGCTTCAATCCTGAATATCCGACCAGGGCTGTTAACACCAGATCAACAGTGCTCATTTGTACTACGGAGCAAATCGCGCTTTCACCGCTGTAGACCTTGACCGGTTCGTTCTTCAGCTGATCCTTCACAAACTCATAGAATTGTTCATTTCCAATGACAACTGCATTGGGCTTGAACCTTCTTGCCTGCTCAACTAATTTCTCCGCATTGTTGTTTGCTGTCAGCACTTCAACTTCGAATGCGTGTGCGTTCGAAGCGATCACCTCCAGCGCCTGGATACCGATCGATCCGGTTGATCCTAAAATGGCGATGTGTTTTTTCCCGGCTGTCAACTTGTGAATGATTAGTGTTCTAGTTTCTCTATTTTAAAAGCATATCGGCGATATTTCTATCGTTGGAAAGGCGGGGCACCTTATTCTGACCACCCAGCTTGCCCTCGGATCTCATATAGTCAATGAATGCATTTCTTCCCAGATCCTTGATAACCAGGGTTCGCAGAATATTACCCCTGATCAGATCATCATAATAAACATTGAGCCTGCGAAGTTGTTCATCAAGTTCCTTAGAAAAGCTTTCGACGTCACGCGGTGGCGATGCAAATTCAATAAGCCATTCGTGATGTGGGAGTCCTTCTTTAGGAGTAACCTGCGGCGCAACTGTAAATTCAACAAGCTCTACTTCATTGAATTTTTGCATTGTAAACTTCATGGCATTTTCCACCTCTTCACCGATCACATGCTCACCGAATGCGGAAATGAAATGTTTGATCCTGCCGGTAACGATGAGCCTGTACGGTGTCTTTGAAACGAACTTCACAGTATCGCCTATGGAATAACCCCAAAGTCCGGCATTGCTGTTGATGACAAGCGCATAATTCTTTCCGATCTCCACTTCTTCAAGCGTAAGCCTGCGCGGTTTTTCGATATAATATTCTTCTGCGGGAATGAATTCAAAGAATATTCCCGTGTTAGCCAGGAGTAGAAGCCCAGGTTCAATTTGTGAGTCCTGATACGCGATAAAACCTTCGGACGCCGGATAGGTCTCAATTGAATCGACCTTCTTTCCTATTGATTCGAATAGCTTTGCGCGGTAAGGTTCGAAATTAACGCCGCCGTATATAAAAAGTGAGAAATTGGGAAATACATCTTTTATCTTCTTACCGGTACGATTGATTATCCTGTCAAAATACATCTGGGCCCAGGGCGGTATGCCGGAGATCATGCGCATGTCGGCAGATAACGTTTCATCTACTATCCGCTCAAGCTTCTCCTCCCAGTCTTCGATGGAATTGATGGCATAGCTAGGTTTCTGATTGCTGCGAATGAGTGCAGGTATCTCGTGATTGACGATCCCTGACAGCCTGCCCGTTTTGATACCTGCTTTCTCTGTGAGAACGGGACTTCCCGACAAAAATATTAAGCTGCCGTCAAGGAATCTGGCCTTACCGGTCTCATGGATATAGTTCAATGAAGCGTCACGGGCGCTATTGAAGTGATTTGATACTGAATCGGCAGTAATAGGAATGTATTTGGTGCCCGATGTTGTGCCGGACGTTTTTGCCAGATACTTTGGCTTCCCCTTCCACAATACATTTGGCTCACCACTTACCACCCTGTCGAAATAAGATTTCAATTGTTCGTAGTCCCTGACCGGAATATTTTTTTTGAAGTCATCGTAGGTCCTTATCCCGCTAAAATCGTGATCCCTGCCAAAAACTGTTTCCGATGCTTCCCGAATCAGGTATTGCATGATCCGCTGCTGATAGCGGAAAGGATCCAATGACCACTTCTTAGTATTCGACGCAATGTATGCCGCAAAGGGTTTAGCCAGACTCGAACGCAATCCCATATCCTGCAAAACTAACAAAATTGAGTATTGATCTGATATACATGGATTTTGGCATGTTACACATAATTTAATCCACTGGCGACGTTTTTGCTATTGCATTCCACCAGAATCGCTTTCAATTTTGCCACAACGTAGATCTCTTTCTCAAATATTGTCCGAACATGAAAACAACTGTTAAGATCATTTTAGCCGGATTCATAGCTGGTTTTGCCGGTGCTTACTCAGTCTATATCTATTTTATTAAGCCCGATCTGTTGCAGACGAGGGAACAGGCTGATTTTAAACTCGTCAGCTACGACTCACCTGCAATAAAATCTTCAGACGTACAGGTTGCCAGCTCAGCCGCCCTTACACCCGTGGATTTCAGTGAGGCCGCTTCCAAAGCGACGCAAAGTGTCGTTTACATTAACAGTATATCCAGGGGAGCTACCTATACCACCTGGGATTGGTTCTTCGGAGAGGGCACGGGAACGGGAGGTAGCAGAACGCAAGTTAGCAGCGGGTCAGGGGTAATTTTTTCCGCTGACGGATATATTATCACCAATAACCATGTGATCGAATCCGCGGAACGCATCGAGGTAGTTTACAATAAACGGGTGTATCCCGCCGAACTGGTAGGAACAAATCCCGCCACCGATCTGGCAGTGATCAAGATCTCAGAAAGCGGACTTCCGGCGATTGCCATAGGGAGCTCCAAAAATCTGCAGGTTGGAGAATGGGTAGTGGCTGTAGGAAACCCTTTTTCACTGGCCTCAACGGTAACGGCGGGCATTGTGAGCGCCAAAGGAAGACGAATTGGCATTTTGGAAGATAAATTCCCCATTGAATCATTTATCCAAACTGATGCGGCCATCAACCCTGGAAACTCAGGAGGGGCACTGGTAAATAAGAGTGGAGAGCTTGTGGGCATAAACTCGGCAATTTTAAGTCGCACGGGCTCGTACACGGGTTACGCATTTGCTATTCCCGTGGACATTGTGCGAAAGGTATTTGATGATCTGGTCAAGTATGGCGTTGTACAACAAGGCTTCATTGGTGGGGGAATTGTTGAGTATAATTATGAGAATGCGAAGAAGTATGATCTTAACACTAACGTTAAGCTGTATAACGGTGTGCTTCTGGAAAGTGTGGAACGTACCGGACCTGCAATGAGTGCCGGCCTTCAGCCTGGAGATATTATTATCAAGATCAACAACACCGAGATCAATTCTCAGAGCGCGTTCGAAGAAGAGCTGAGTTATCATTATCCAGGTGACAAGATCACCGTAAGCTATTTAAGGGATGGAAAAACGGCCTCAGCTACGTTAACACTGGTTAATTTAAGTGGCACGACAGAGATCTTAAAGAGAAAGATCTTCACCAACGAGGCACTGGGTGCTCAACTGGAAGCGACACAATATGGGGTAAAAGTATTTCGCATTAAGGAAGGAAGCGTGCTGAAGCAGATCGGTGTACCGGAGAACTTCACGATAATCTTCATAAACCGTGTAAGAGTAACCGAACCAGAGGAAGTTGTGGATTTCTTCAAAAAATATAGAGGCAGAGGCCAGATTTATGGTGTGAACAGCTCCAGGCAGCAGATTGAGATACCTTTTCTGGTGAAATAGGCTACTAAGCAATTATGAATTATGAATTATGAGATATGAATTGGCACCCTTAACGTAGCAGGACATCGCTAATTAGCTTTCCGTAAGCTAATTCATAATTCATACCTCATAATTTATAATTGCTTAGGAGACTCTGAGTTTCAATTTCTTGCCGAGCTCGTCCACCGTCGATTTGAAGTTTGGATCGGTCTTCATCATGTCCTCAACGGATTCCAGGGCGTGGATCACCGTGCTATGATCGCGTCCACCAAAATTTTCACCTATCAATGCTAACGTCAATTGTGTGTAACGCTTGCAGAAATACATTGCTACCTGTCTTGGTATAACGATCTCTCTTTTCTTCAACTTACCCTTCATGACCTCAGGATCGATCTTAAAGGATTCTGCTACAGTCTTTTGAATGAAATCAACGCTAACATCCGACTGGATCTCTTTGATGATGTTCTTAAGAACTTCCTTTGCGAGCTCGAGGTCTATTTCTTTCTTGAGTAGCGTCGCGTGAAAGATCAGGGAATTAAGCACTCCCTCCATATCGCGAAGGTTCGTGTCGACACTGTAAGCCAGATACTCAGATACTTCCGGCGGAATCTTTATTCCATCAGCCATCATTTTGCGATTGATGATGGCCATCTTCGTTTCAAAATCAGGCTCTTGTAAATCAGCTGTTAAGCCCCATTTGAATCTTGAAAGCAGTCTTTCCTGAAAACCTTTCATGTCCCGGGGGGGACAATCACTTGTCATGATGATTTGTTTTCCGGATTGATGCAGTTGATTGAAGATGTGGAAAAACATCTCCTGGGTCTTTTCCCGGCCTGCGAGGAATTGTACATCGTCAAGGATCAGCAGATCGACCTGTTGATAGAAATTCTGAAAGTCCTGGAGCTTGTGATTTTGAAGGGCGTTAAGGAATTGATTGGTGAAATCGCTTTGATCAACATACAATACCACTTTATTAGGCATGTTGTTCTTGATCTCATTGCCGATCGCTTGCACCAGGTGTGTTTTTCCAACGCCAACGCCTCCATATAGCATTAGTGGGTTGAATGATGTTACACCAGGTTTCTTAGCCACTGCAACACCTGCAGACCGCGCAAGCCGGTTGCAATCGCCTTCTACAAAATTATCGAAACTATATGCCGCATTAAGTCTTGAATTGACGGTTTGCGGATTCAATGCTTTATAAGAGAACGGAGAATAATCATCAGGACCAAAACTTCCACTCATTCCGCTTCTCCTGTTACCTGCGCCATTTGCGGGATAATTCACCGATACTGCTGGTGATTGTTGATTGCCACTATCGACGACCACAGAATACTCAAGTCTGCCTGTAGGGCCGAGAATTGTATGAATTGCACGCTTCAACACATGAACATAATTATCCTCGAGCCATTCATAAAAAAATTGTGAAGGGACCTGGATCGTAAGAATATCACCATCAACTCTTAACGGAGTGATGGGGCGAAACCAAGTATTGAACTTTTCCTCCTCAACATGTTCGTGAATTACATCAAGACAATCATTCCAAACTGTTGAGCAGCTGATCTCCATTGGTATTTCTATTCTTTCTGATTTTAAGGTTTCCATCTGCGAAGGGGAGACAAAGATGTAAAAAAAGACTTTAACAAAACAAGTCCGTCGATTATTGATTTTTTAGAAAAATAAATGCTACCTAAAATTTAAAAATAAAACGCAAGCAGTTGATGAAAAACTTTAAAATAGAATTACATTTTCTCAAATGTCGCAAGAGAGTATCCATGACATAATTAAGACTGTTTTTCCAGAAACGAACAATATTGATTGGCGTAATATTGCCTCATCCGAATTACAAAATAAAAATTTTGAGGAGACGCTCAAATGGAATACGCAGGATACGCCAAATTTTTTTTCGTATTATGACGCCGATGATGTCAAAAAATTTCATTATCTAAAAAAATTTGAGCTTCAACCAAGCCATGACCCTCACAGTGGACCAAGACGGTGGGCCAATCTTCCCTGTATAAATTTAGCATCGGAAAAAAATTCTAATGAAACTGCCCTTGAACACCTCCAGCATGGCGCTGACGGGATTCTGTTCGATCTTCGCAATTCAAATGTTATAGAACTGGTTGCATTACTTCAGGGCATTGACTGGTCAATATGCCACCTTTCTTTTTTTCCTGGCTCTTCGCCCGAATTCGGTGCAAGTCTTCTCGCATATATCCAAAAAAAAAATTACGATCCATCAACCTTGAAAGGTTGTCTGTTCTGGTCAACACTTCCCAACGATCCTTCGCTTACGTTGCGATCATTTGAACAGTTGCCACTTTTTTTTCCATTAGGCATTACAGTGAGATCATCAGGTCCGGTTAATGAGATCGTAGAAGGACTTGTATCAGCAGCAGACCTTTTACAAAAGCTTGAAGACAAAGGGTACAAGATCCCGGATGTTTTTAAAAAGATCTCTTTCTCATTCTATAGTGGAAGAAATTTTTTCATAGAAGCCGCCAAGCTAAAAGCCTTTCGCATGTTATGGTATCGCCTGGGCACTGCTTATGGCGTGAAAGAACTTCGCCCCGGTGATGTGTACATCCACACACAAACAGTTGTAACGCATGATCAGGATCTTCAGCCTAACAGGAATATGCTGAGCAATACGATTGATGCAATGGCGAGTGTCCTTGGAGGCTGTGACGCATTAACAGTCAATCCTGAAGATAGTACTAATCCAACGATGAAGCGTATCGCACGCAATGTGTCCACAATTCTTCGCGAGGAGTCACATCTCAACAAGGTTGCTGATCCACTTGCTGGTACGTATTCAATGGAAGTGATGATCCATCACCTTGCAGAGCATGCCTGGAACGTTATCGGATCAAGGCTAAAAGGAAAAGCGTCAATGCCTGATGAAGATGGAAGACAAAATCCGGACGATAATGAAATACAAAAAATCAAGGGATGGAAATCGTCGGAGCAGATCGAAGTCAAAGCCTCATATACAGAAGACGATGTTAAGGATCTGAGTCATCTTCATTACGCGCCAGGGATGCCACCGTATGTTCGTGGACCTTACGCGTCAATGTATGCTTCAAGGCCGTGGACCATCCGCCAGTATGCTGGATTTTCGACTGCTAAAGAATCAAACGCATTCTACAGAAGAAACATTGCCGAAGGTCAACGCGGTCTGTCGGTCGCCTTTGACCTCGCCACGCATCGTGGATACGATTCGGATCATGCCCGCGTCATCGGCGATGTCGGCAAAGCCGGTGTGGCAATCGATACGGTCGAGGATATGAAAATGCTTTTCGAGGGAATACCCCTCGATAAAATGTCGGTATCCATGACCATGAATGGAGCGGTGCTGCCTATTCTGGCATTTTACATTGTTGCTGCTGAAGAGCAAGGGGTTAAACCGAATCAGCTCAGTGGAACAATACAGAATGATATCCTCAAAGAATTCATGGTCAGGAATACATACATCTATCCTCCGGCACAGTCCATGAGAATTGTAACTGACATTTTCAGATATGCATCGGAGCACATGCCCAAATTCAATTCTATTAGTATCAGTGGATATCACATGCATGAAGCAGGGGCTCCTGCTCACATAGAATTGGCTTACACTCTTTCTGATGGACTTGAATACCTGAGGAAAGGCTTAGCCGCGGGTATAAAGGTCGATGACTTTGTCCCACGTTTATCATTCTTCTGGGGTATTGGAATGAATTTTTTTATGGAGATAGCGAAAATGAGATCGGGCCGGTTGCTATGGTCGAAAATCGTTCAACAATATCTTCCGAAAAATCCAAAGTCCATGGCGCTTCGTGCACATTGTCAGACTTCGGGATGGAGCCTCACCGCGCAGGATCCTTACAACAACGTAACACGCACATGCATTGAAGCCATGGCCGCTGTGCTCGGCGGTACGCAATCCCTTCACACCAATGCATTGGATGAAGCGATCGCACTACCCACAGATTTTTCCGCACGTATCGCCCGCAACACACAATTATATCTTGAAAAAGAAACAGGTATTTCAAAATTGATAGATCCACTCGGTGGTTCATATTATGTTGAAAGCCTCACAGCATCGCTCACTGAAAAAGCATGGGATCTCATTCAGGAGATTGAAATGCTCGGTGGAATGACTGTGGCTATTGAGAAAGGTCTTCCGAAAATGAGAATAGAGCAGGCAGCAGCAGGGAAGCAAGCGAGGATCGATACTGGTCATGATATCATCGTCGGCGTCAACAGGTACACTGTCAACGAAAAGCCGGACTTTGAGATTCTTGAGGTAGATAATACTGCCGTTCGTGAAGACCAACTGAAAAGGTTAAAAACTATCAAAGCTGAGCGAGATCCTGCGGCCGTTAGTACCGCGCTGGAAGCCCTGACCGATGCAGCAAGAAATGAAAGCGGAAACTTGCTTGAATTGTCCATTCAGGCTGCAAGCGCACGCGCCACATTAGGTGAGATGTCGCTTGCCCTGGAAAAAGTATTTGGACGCTATAGCGCAAACATAAATTCTATTTCAGGTGTATATTCGGCTGAGATGAAAAATCATAAGGAGTTCGCAGAAGTTAGAAGTCTGACGGATCAATTTGCATCCCTCGACGGACGACGGCCACGAATATTAGTAGCAAAGATGGGGCAGGATGGGCATGATCGTGGTGCCAAAGTAATTGCCACAAGCTTTGCTGATCTGGGTTTTGATGTCGATATCGGGCCGCTGTTTCAAACTCCTGAAGAGGTCGCCATGCAAGCGGCGGAAAACGATGTTCATATCATCGGCGCATCAAGTCTCGCCGGAAGTCACAAGACATTGATCCCGCAATTGATCGTAGCGCTTGAGAAGATCGGAAGACCCGATATCATTGTTGTGGCAGGCGGCGTCATTCCGGAGCAAGATCATGAGTTCTTGCATAAAGCAGGCGTCGCATTTGTATTCGGGCCGGGAACCGTCATTACTGCCGCCGCAAAAGAAATCTTATTAAAACTACTTCAACCGTAAAGAACGACAGACCATCGGTTAATCGTCTGAATACCACTGAATTTTACTAGCTTAGGAGTTAGATTCAATTCATTTTTTATGAAGATGCTCAGGTCATCCCTGCTTTTAGCCATGATGCTGGTTGTCTTTCAACCACTCTTCGCACAAAACAAAAAATTTGACAAAAGCCTCAGGAAGGTAGACTCCTATTATGCCGGGGGTAATTTCGGCAAAGCGGGAAGCTCTCTGCAGAAGCTGAAAAAATCCATTGTGGCGAAAATGGGTCAGCAGAATACTTACATGCCGGGTCTCTACATCAGAGAGGCGCACATTAATCTTGCTGAGGGAATGCTTGAGGGCTTTGATAATGTTTTAAACAGCGCCTTGTCCAGCAGTCTCGCCACATTCGGAGACAACAGTTCAAGTTATGCGAGTACGCTCATAGATGTAGCGGAGATCTACAACGAATATGGAAACTTCAGGATCAGCCGCGAATACCTTTCGAAGGCCAAAGAAGTATTGAGCAAGACCAATCAGCAGACGGAATACATTCAGGGACGCATCGGTATGGCCGAAGCGGAGGCGATGACTGGTCAGGGGTTCTGCAACGAAGCACTCGCGACCCTTCAAAGCATTGAGCCTTATTTCGCCAAGCGTGCTGTTATGCAGGAAACGATCGTCGATGGCGCGTCTATTAAAACACAACGCGTTCCCGCAGAGGAAATTCCTAAAAGATATAGTGAATACAGCAAACTGCTTACGCTTACTGCAAATGCCTACAGTAAAAAGGGTAATCTCTTGTCAGCTGATTCAGCTTTCAAGGCAGCACAAACATGGATCAGAAGAAATCAGAAGTTCATGGGAGAAACAAACCTCTCGCTGGTCCAAAACAATTATCAATATGCCAAGATGCTTATTGACAATGGCAATGAGCAACGTGAGAAGGAGCTTGAGTTCGAAAACATCCTCAACAACCTGAAGAAGCGTGTTAAGCCGACCAACACGCTCGCTCACGACCTGTATCTCGCATACCTGCACCACCTGCTCGTAGAAGAGAACCGTGCACGTTACCTCAATACCAAGCTTGAATATCAGAAGGTCATTGATAAATACTTCAAGAAATCGAGCCTTTTGCAGATCAATCTCAAAGCCGTTGAGTTTGATTCAAAACTTGAACGCGATAAAACGAAAGACCTTGAACAGGATGCCGCGAACCTGTTGAAGTCGAAGTCGCTGCCAAAAAATTACAGGACAACGGAGCACATCCTCAACTTCCTTTTTGAAGTTGCGCAGAAAGGAAAGCGATATGGAAATGCAGAGAACTATCTGAGTCAGGTCTCCGATATTAAAAAAGAATTATATGGTGAGAATTCTCCCGAGTATCACCTTTCCAGGATCAGGCTTGCCAGCTATTACCTTGACTATACCAACAAGATAGAAGAGGCTCAAAAGATCTTTGATGAAAGTTATACGAAAATAGTTGCTAAAGAGATCGGACCATGGCAAAAGGATCACCTCGAGATACTCAACCACCTTGCATCGTTATATGAGTTTACAGACAAGTATGCGCTTGCATCTTCAACGTTGGATGAAGCATCGGATGTTGCGCGTTCAAAATTCAGCGACAAGGATCCTGAATACGGTGTAGAGCTTGATCGTATAGCGCAGCTACAGATCAAGCTGGGTCAATACGACAAAGCCGATCAGAATATAGTCAAGGCGTTAAAGATCCTTGAAGATCATCGCAAGGATGACAAACGGATCGGTGACTACGTTCATGCTATCGAAACGCAGGCCAAGTTGTATGGTGTTAAAGGGCTATTTGACGAGGCGGAAACAAATTTGGATAGATCCCGCAAACTCATATCCAAGGCGGATGTAATTATCGGGAGCGAGTTGTCAACTGCTGAAGAACTGACCTCACTGTTTATTCAATTGGGGAGATTCTCTGAGGCCGACAGGCTGTTGCGCACACAGATCACGGAGTATGAAAAGCTTTACGGCAAGAATTCAATCCGCCTGATAGAACCATTGGTAAACAAGGGACGCATACTTCTTGCCAAAGGTGATTATACCGAAGCAGAGCAGGTGGCCAATACGGCAAATAAACTGGCCGTAGCAACCTATGGTGAATTGTCAACCAAAACTGCGCCTACACAGAAATTGCTCAGCGACATAAATTATACGCTCGGTGACTATGAGAAAGCTGAGCGAAATGCTACAATGGCCATCGCCAGCCAGGAAAAGCAACTCGGGAGAAACCATATTGATGTAGCCCGGTCGTTGTCACAAATTGCATTGATAAAATTTCACAAGGGAGACAATAAAAAAGACGTTGAGAAATTGATGATCGAGGCGCGGGACATTACTGCCGCAAAGGTTGGCAAGGATAATCCACAATATGCCGATATCATGAAGAACATTGCTGTCTTCTACATTTCGGAGAAAAAATTCGATGCTGCGTTCAATTCACTCACGGTTGCTGAAAGCATCTGGCGCGCGAAGACGGGAACAAAAAATAACATCAATGCTGCCGCCATATATACCCTGACCGGCGATGTATACTATCAGCAGAAGAACTACAAGAAGGCGGAGGAGTTCTACAATCAATCCAAAAATCTATATGAGAAGTTCTTCAGCAGCACGCACCCCGAGTATGTAAAAGTGCTTTCGAAACTGAGCAAGGTGTACTACATGGAAAAAGACTATAAACGGTCAAAACGCCTCATCGAAGAATCGCTGACCAATTACGAAAGCTTTATCAAACAATTTTTCCCGGCATTGAGCGAAAGAGAGAAAGCAAAGTACTGGAATACGATCAAGTCCGACTTCGAGTTCTACAATACTTTAGCATTCGGTAATCTGGATGACTTCAAAGATCTATCAGGAAAGGTATACAACTATCAATTGCTGACTAAGGCGTTGCTGCTTAGCTCATCTATTAAAATAAGGGAGCGCATACTCAATAGCACCGACGAGAATCTGAAATCGCAATTCAACCTGTGGACAGAAAAGAAGGAGCTGCTCACCCTGGCCCTGTCGATGAGTCCGGTGCAGCTATCAGAGAATGAGATCGACCCCGGGGCGCTTCAGCAGGAGGTCGAACGTTTGGAGAAAGATCTCAGTAAGCAATCCGAGCTTTTTGGACAAAGCTTTGAGAACAAGCGAATCACCTATGATGACGTGAGAAAGTCTTTGAAGGCCAACGAAACCGCTATCGAAATGGTCAGGTATCGTTACTTCAATCACAATTTTACAGACTCTGTTATCTATGCTGGTTTGTACGTCAAAAGTGACTTTTCACGACCTAAGGTGATCATGCTGAAGGATGGCAAGAAAATGGAAACACGCTTCTTCAAGTTCTACCGCAATGCGATAACGGGAAAAGTAGCAGATGAAGTTTCATACGATGTTTTCTGGAAACCCCTGATCGATGGCATAGGCCAATCGTCAACTATATACCTTTCTGCTGACGGTATTTACAATCAGATAAATCTTGAGGCAATACCCACCCCTGACGGCAAATATGTAATAGACAATGCTAACATCGTGCTGGTGAGCAACACCAAGGACATGTACCTTAAGAAACTATCCTCAAAAACTTCTGCTGGTCAGAACACAGCCTCCATGTTCGGCAATCCTCAGTTTTATGCTGCGGCCACCGGATCTGAGGCAATCTCTGCCTTGCCAGGAACCGAAAAGGAAGTAAACCAACTGCAATTCATGTTGAAGCAAAAAGGTTGGGTCACCGCTGAGTATGTTGAGAAGCTGGCGTCGGAAGAAAAAGTTAAAGAGATGAATAGTCCCAAGATCTTCCACATTGCCACGCATGGTTTCTACCGGCCAACTGCTCCGGTAACCCTGGAGGAGGAGATTGAAAGCAGTGAGGCAACGCTTAATCAGAATCCTTTGATGCGAACGGGGCTGTTGCTTCGCGGCGCCGGTGATCTCATGGAGAAGACCAGCTACAACTATAACATGGAGAATGGCATACTCACCGCTTATGAGGCTATGAGCCTTAATCTCGACAAAACAGATCTTGTCGTATTGAGCGCTTGTGAAACCGGCCTTGGCGATCTGGAAGCAGGTGAAGGCGTTTATGGACTACAGCGGGCGTTCCTTGTTGCTGGTGCAAAGGTTTTGATCATGAGTATGTTCAAAGTCGACGATGATGCCACACAAAAGTTGATGCTCAAATTCTATCAGAAGTGGCTGAATTCCGGAAACCTCCGTCAAAGTTTCATCGATGCGAAGAAAGAGCTTCGCGTAGAGTATCCTGAGCCCATCTATTGGGGAGCGTTCATGATGATCGGTTTGGACTGAAAAGTCTCAAGGGATGTTGTCAGAACTCCATGCTATGTGCGGACTTAACCGCTAGAATAGGGAAATACACAATACACAGCCGTCAATACGCAAGTTACTTTCAGTGATGCAACACGAGTCCTTGATAACACTTGATTTTCATGAGGTGTCAATTGAAGAATTTCGGATGAATATTGCGTAATGTGTATTGTATATTTGCCTATTCTCCATCGTATTTAATGGATGATCCTGCAGAATTTCACCGGCTCTCGGTCAAGAGCCTTCATTCCTGGGGCCATGGAGAAAACACATAACCATCCTGCAAAAAGTTCGGATAGATCTGCAGGTGTTTCTCCTTAACAACTTCAAAGATCATGCGTTTTAGTTCCATAATATTGAAGTTCGTTGTTGCCGATACGAAGATCACGTGTGAATATCCCATTTGACGATAGTATCCTTTCATCTCATTGAGATTCGCATCGGGATGTTGCTTAAGATAGAGATCGACTTTATTCAGTACGAGAATGGTCAGCACGTCTACTACGCCGATTTCCTGAAGGGTCTTTGAGACAACATCAAGCTGGTTATCGTGAAAGGGATGGGCGAAATCGACGACATGAAGAAGTATATCTGCTTCACGAACTTCATCCAGGGTGGTCTTAAATGATTCTATAAGATGGTGGGGAAGTTTTCGGATAAAGCCCACTGTATCGGATAACAGGAATGGTATGTTGCCGAATGTTACTTTACGGACAGTAGCATCTACCGTCGCAAACAATTTATTCTCCGCCAGCACTCCTGAACCCGAAAGCAAATTCATGAGCGTTGATTTCCCGACGTTGGTATAACCAACAAGTGCAACCCTGACAATATGTTCGCGAGACTTGCGCTGAGTTACTTTTTGCATCTCGATCTTCTTCAGGCGTTCCTTCAGTACAGTGATTTGATTGCGGATGATGCGTCTGTCCGTTTCTATTTCCCGTTCCCCTGCGCCGCCACGTGTTCCTGTACCGCCTCGTTGCCGTTCAAGGTGAGTCCACAGCCGTGTCAGACGTGGAAGAAGATATTGGTTTCTCGCTAGCTCAACCTGTGTTCTCGCCTGTGCGGTCTTTGCCCGCCAGAGAAAAATATCCAGTATCAGAAGACTACGATCATATATTCTTATCGTGTACGTTTGGTCTTGGGGATTGAACTCTTTTTCAAGATTTCGCAACTGTGAGGGGGACAGATCTTCATCAAAGATCAGATGACGCACCTTTTCGGCTATAACGTATGCTTTTATTTCGGCAAGCTTTCCCTTGCCTACAAAAGTTCTTGAATCTTGTTGTGTAAGGTTTTGAACAAATTGTTTGATAGTCTTTATGCCTGCGGTCTCTGCCAGGAAAGCTAATTCATCCAAATGCTCTTGCGTCTGTTCCGCGTCTTGTGGTTTACCAAGAGCAATCAATACTGCATTGTTTGTTTCCATGTCGTTCATGATGTAAATAACTCATTCAAGTAAGATAAAATTCAAACTTATTTGTTCAGACGAAATTAGTTTTGTTATATTTGATGTATCTAAACCAGAGATTTTTTAAGATACCCTGATATGTCGACATTGATTGGTCGAGTTAGGATCGAAGAAGTTCTCAGCGTCAGAGCCCAGATCAGATGAGAATTGCGGTCGTCCTCAACACCTCCTGGAATATTTATAATTTCAGGATGAATTTCATTAAGACCCTCCTTGAGAAGGGTCATGAAGTACATACCATCGCTCCACAGGATGACTTTACCCATCACCTGGTTAGCGCAGGATGTATTCATCACAAAGTCAAGATGGATAGCCGGGGAGCAAATCCTATAAAGGATGCCGCCCTGATCGTGGAGCTATTCTTTATTTATCGCAAAGTAAAGCCCGACATCGTTCTTCATTATACTATAAAGCCCAATGTGTATGGAACCTTAGCTGCGTCCATATTGGGGATACCTATTGTGAACAATGTTTGCGGACTGGGGACAGCTTTCCTGAAAAACAACCTCCTGTCATGGATCGCTATCTTCCTGTATAAGATCAGCTTTAGATTCGCCAACAAAGTATTCTTTCAAAACCCCGAAGATCTCAAGTTGTTTCAGGCCAAGAAGCTTGTCAGGCCGGAGGCGGTCGATATCCTTCCAGGATCTGGAATCGACCTGCAAAGATTTCAACCCAGTGCGTTCAAAAGAAATCCTAAGTTCACATTTCTCCTCATTTCCCGCCTCATTACCGATAAGGGTATCCTTGAATACGTTGAGGCGGTCCGTAAACTCAAATCCAATGGATTTAATGCAAGCTTTCAGATACTCGGGGCGATGGACCCCAAGCATCAGCGCGGAATTAAAGTGAAGGTGATCCAGGAATGGATCAAGTCAGGCATTATTGAATACCTCGGTACAACCAATGACGTGAGGAAGTTCATTAACAAAGCCGATTGCGTCGTCCTTCCCTCCTACCGCGAAGGCACACCAAGAACGTTATTGGAAGCGGCAAGTTCTGCCAAGCCGATCATTGCAACTGACGTACCTGGATGCAATAACGTGGTAACAGATAATTTCAATGGCCTCTTGTGTAAGATCAAAGATGCCAATGATCTTGCCGAAAAAATGAAAATGATGGCTGGCTTTGGCGATGAAAAACTTAAGGTATTCGGTCAAAATGGAAGGGCTAAGATGGAACTGGAGTATGATGAATCGTTGGTGATCGATAAATACCTTTCGACCCTGTCCACCCTAAAAAATGCTTCATAGAGACATCCGGGTCCCGGAGTGCCTATCCGTCGGTGGGTAAAAGCATGCCGTTCGATAACGGTTGAGACACTTGCCAAATTATTAAGTCGCTATACTGCAGCTCAAGCCAGCTGCATATACCTCTGAGTTTATCAATAAATCTGTAATTTTACGGCCAGTGAACCAATTTTTGTTTACGTTGAAAGAACTGTTACGGGGTTACAACCAGCTTCTGCTGCTTTCATGCCTTCTCTTCTCGTCGTGCGTATCGTACAAGCAGAACATCATGTTCAAGGTTTCGGACGCAAACGCTGTTCAACAACACGTGGAAGCGGTTGAAAAGAACTATGTCATTCAAAAGAACGATTATCTCCAGCTGGAGGTCTACACCAATAAAGGTGAAAGGATCATCGACCCTGACCTCGAACTTACCAAAGAACTGAATACCCAAAACCCCTCGATCACCAAGCCCATTCCGACGTACCTGGTGGATATGAATGGTGTCTCAAAATTTCCTATGGTTGGCGAAATAAAAGTTGAAGGGCTGAAATTGCGGGAAGCTGAGGAGGTCCTTCAGAAGGAGTATTCTGTATATTACCAAAACTCATTTGTCATCCTACGGTATGTGAACAAGCGTGTCATTTTGCTGGGAGCTCCCGGCGGGCAGGTTATTCCACTTCCAAATGAGAACATGCGCCTTGTGGAGGTGCTGGCACTAGCCAAAGGACTAGCCAATGATGCTAAGGCTCAAAATATCAGGATATTACGTAAGGAGCAGGTTTTTGTAGCCGACCTTAGCACATTCGATGGGTACCTGAAGAACAATATGGTGATCGAGCCCGGAGACGTAATTTATGTTGAACCGGTAAGAAGGCCTTTCATGGAAGGTTTACGTGACTACGGTGCCGTATTGAGCATCGTTACAAGCATTGCGACTTTAGTAGTGGTGATAATAGAGCTTCGATAGGAAATACTGTGAAGAGTCAACGCACGATAAAGGTTCAGCCTGTTCAGCAGGAAGGCATTGATACCAACAAGCTGAAAATTGTTGCCCGGTCCAACTGGATCTGGCTCGCGGCGATACTCCTGATCGTTAACACAGTTGCCTACCTGGGCGTCAGGTATACTAAAAATGTGTATCAGTCCTTATCCGTGTTAAAGCTTGACGTTAAACAGGAGGCTACTGAGTTTGGAATCAAGACAGCTATCGTCGAGGACCAGAACCTGACACTTATCGCAGGGGAAATAGAGATCATTCAATCGCGCTTGTTTCTAACGCGCGTTCTAGACTCGTCATCGCTGGATGTCAGTTATTACAGCATTGGCCGGGTACTTAACGATGAGTTGTACAAGACCCATCCGTTCACAGTTGTATATAAAGCCCGGAATCACAACCTATTCAATAAACAGATCAATTTCGCGGAACAAGGTCCAGATGGTTTCAGACTGACGTTGGGGTCCAACGGTGCAGAGATAAAAGGCAGATATAATGACTGGATCAAACTTGATGGTATCGATATCTTATTGCGAAAGAATGACACATTCAACAAAGGCGATGAGATTGGTTATTTCTTCGTTATCAACAGCAAGGAGGCTTTGCTGAACTACTTGCTCACCAACCTGAAAGCGGAACCGCTCAACTATAATGCGAATACCGTACAAATATCATTTACCGACAACAATCCGTTCAAGGCGAATGCAATACTCAACAAAATAGATACAAATTATCTCCAGTATAGCAATGAGCAGAAAAACCTTGCTACAAGGCAAAAGATAGAATGGATCTCGAATGAACTTGTGAACATTGAAACGAGGATGCAGGATTTCGAAAATTACTTTGAAAATTTTACACTTCAGAACAAGACCAACAACATGGATGAAGATCTGAAGAGAACGGTTTTCACGATCAACCGGATCGATTCACAGCGCTTCGAAATGAATCAGCGAATAAGGGAGGTCGACACCATGCTCAAGGGGATCGACCAGGGTAATTTTTATACTTCATTGGCACAACGTTCGATTCTTTCTCCCACAATGACTGCGAATCTCGAACGCCTGGAGAAGTTATATATGGACCAGGAGAAATTAAAACTCTCGTACAACGAGATAACTTTTGCTTATCGTTCAAAGGAAAAGGAAATGCAGACGATCCGCGAGAAGATCAAGAAGGAGCTTTCATTACTAAAGGACGATCTATCGGACAATTTGAAAGACTTCGATCAGCGCAAATCAAGGCTTGAGCACGAGTTTGCAAATCTCCCTGATAAGTCAACGCAGTTCTCAAAGAACCTAAGATATTATAAGCTCTATGAGCAATTCTATCTTTCTATGATGCAATCCAAGTCAGAGTTTGAGATCACGCAGGCTGGAAGCACCCCCGACTTTAAGATACTTTCACCTGCCACAATTCCCGATGCGCCGATATCTCCGAATAAAGTTATGATCGCTGGCGTAGGGTTTGTATCCAGTCTGGTGCTGGTGCTCTTCCTGCTTGGTACACTTTATCTCTTGAACGACAAGATCACTGCGCTGTCGGAGATTGAAAAAACTATTGACGTGCCCGTGCTTGGGGTTGTGCCAGCCTCCAGGCATTTAGATAACGTGGATCTTCACATCATCAATCATCCTAAGTCCATGGTAAGCGAAGCGATACGGACGCTGCGTACCAATCTCGATTTCTTTAATATCAATGCATCAAAGAAAGTAATAACCATTTCATCAACTGTTTCGGGTGAGGGTAAGTCGTTTGTCGCCATGAATCTTGGTGGGGTTATGGCACTGTCGAACAAAAGAGTGGTATTGTTAGATCTTGACATGCGCAAGCCAAAAAGCGGCATGCTTGGCACTACCGACGACAGGTCAAAAGGTATCAGCACAATACTTATCCGTAAGAACAAATGGACGGATTGTGTTGCTAAAACATCCCTGGATAATTTTGACTACATACCGTCGGGACCGCATCCTCCCAATCCTTCGGAACTATTAATGAATCCGGAGTTTGAGGGATTGCTCGAAGATCTGAAACAAACCTACGATTATATAATTCTGGATACGCCGCCTGTGGGGTTGGTCACCGATGGAATTATGGCCATGAAACGGTCTGATATTGTTATTTACATTTTCCGAGCCAACTATTCGAAAAAAGATTTCCTTTTCAACTTGCAACGCATCATCAACATCAATAAATTTTCTAATATTACCACCTTGCTTAATGCCTTGCCGAACCGAGGCGAACAAAGCTATGGTTATGGTTATTATGAAGATCCGGGCAGTCGTCATTGGGTAAAGAAAATCTTTAGGGCATAGTGTTTGACTGGGTAAAAAAAAAGGATACAAGCAAGAATGTCAATGCATTGCAAGTGGACATTCACTCCCACCTTCTTCCGGGATTGGACGATGGCGTACAGTCGTATGAAGAATCGGAAGACGTAATTCTGCATTTTCAGAAACTTGGCTATCGAAAGCTCATTACTTCCCCTCACGTGATGAGCGACACCTACAAAAATTCCACTGAACGCATTCTGACCCGCCTTGGAAAGCTGCGAACATTTCTGGAAAGTCGTGAAATCGATATGGAAATACACGCTGCGGCCGAGTATTACCTTGACGAACACGTTTTCAAAATGGTCGACGACAATCAAAAGGTCCTTACTTTCGGAAAGAACTTTTTGCTCTTTGAAACAAACTTTCTCAATGAGCCCTTTAATATGAAGGAGTTCATTTTTCTGGCAACAACCAAGGGCTACAGGCCGGTTCTTGCTCACCCTGAGCGGTATCTGTACCTTCAGAACAACCTGGAAAAGGCCCAGGACCTTCTCGATCGAGGTGTTCTGTTCCAGATCAACATCAGCTCAATTACCGGCTTTTACTCAAAGATCGTGCAAACCACCGCCCACAAACTTATCGACCGTGGCTGGGTTCATCTGCTGGGGAGCGATTGTCATCACCTTCAGCACGTCAGGCTGGTCGAAGAGGCCCAGCAGTTGAAATACTTTCAGAAAGCCCTTGCATTACCGCTGTTGAACAATTCGCTTTGAATTGTAACCGTGTGTGCTTCACCATTTAATACCCACTCATGATTGCTGTCACAGGTGCAAACGGTCTTCTCGGTAGCTTCATTATCCGCAAGCTCATTCAACAGGGGGAATCTTTTGTTGCACTAAAAAGAAAGGGGAGCGACGCGTCATTGCTAGGGGATGTTTTTGATAAGGTGAACTGGCGCGATGCTGACATTATGGATCCTGTTTCTTTAAAGGAGGCGCTTCGTGACACCACACACGTGATACATACAGCGGCAATGGTTTCCTTCAATCCAAGGAAAGCGGACCAGGTCATGGATGTCAATGTTATGGGCACACGCAACGTAGTGAATGTATGCCTCGAACAACATGTAAAACGTCTCGTGTTTGTTAGCTCTGTGGCGGCTTTGGGAAGACAAAAAGGGCAGTATAACATCAATGAAAAAAACAAGTGGGTAGACACACCAAGCAACAGCGTCTACGCTAAATCGAAGTATCTGGCGGAGCTGGAAGTATTCCGTGGTCAGGAGGAAGGATTAAGTGTTGTGATCGTTAATCCATCATTGATCCTGGCGGCCGCAAACTGGAATGTAAGCAGCGCTCAATTGTTCAAATATGCATGGGAGCAGCATCCTTTTTATATCGATGGTTTTGTTAATTATGTCGATGTGGCTGACGTAGTCGAAGTGATCTACAACTTACTTCATGATGGTGTCGAAGGAGAACGTTTTATTGTCTCAACCGGGAAGATATCTTACAAAGACCTGTTACATAAAATGTCGCATGAATTTAAGAAAAAATCACCTTCGGTAAGACTAACGAAAGGGGTGCTTAAACCCGTTGCGTTTATAGAATGGTTCCGGACATGGCTAACAGGTACCGAGCCTCGAATGACAAAAGAAACAGCTCGTCTTGCGGGGGCCGATTTCTTGTTTGAAAATGATAAAATAAGAAACAAGCTTAATTTCGAATTTCAACCGATTGATGAAACCTTGAAAAGGTGTTGCAGATATTACATGGAGAAAATGATTCTTAAAAAATAAGCCAAAAGTCTCTTAGCTTTACGTCAGATTTACCTATTTTAGGAAAACCTTTAGTCCATGGCGAAAGAATATCGTAAAAGAGAAGAAGGAAATGAGCTGATAAAACGATTTGAAGACCACCTACGGAAAAAGAAAGCAGAATTTTTTGATTTAGATGCTTACGAGCAGATCATTGATCATTACATGTTGCGCGGCAAGCACAACAAAGCTCTTCAGGCTGTCAACCAGGCAATAAGTCAGTATCCATTCTCCATCGAACTTATCACTCTTAAAGCACAGATACTTTCAAATCTTGAAGAGTATGATCAGGCGCTTGAATTGCTTGAACGGGCACATTCAATGCAACCCAATGATCCGGAGATCTTTTTGACAAAAGGATCGATACTTTCATTACAAGGAAAGCACGCTGCCGCCATTGAGAACTATGAGCAGGCTTTGCTGTTGGCTGACGACAAGGATGAAGTCTATTACAGTATCGGCCTTGCATATCAAAGTCTGGAGAATTATACAGATGCGATAGAAGCTTATAAGAAATCAATAGAGATCAATATCAATCATGAGGGATCTCTATACGAGCTTGCATTTTGTCTTGATGTAACCGGACAGCTTGAAAGCAGTATTGAATACTATCAAAAGTTTATCGACGAGGATCCTTACTCCACAGCAGCATGGTATAACCTGGGTATCGTTTATAACAAGCTTGAAAAATATGAAGAAGCTTTGAAGGCATACGATTATGCGATAACGATCGATGAATCTTTTGCTTCTGCGTACTTCAATACAGGTAATACTTATATGAACATGGGCCAGTATACTAAGGCCCTCGATACATTCCGGAAGACACTTGAGATCGAAGGACCCAGTCCTGAAGTATATTGCTGTCTTGGTGCTGCTTATGAAAGCCTGGAGCAATATGAGCTAGGTCTGAAATATTTTCAAAAGGCGGCTAAACTCGATAGCTTATATGATGAAGCCTGGTTTGGCGCAGGAGCCTGCCTTGAAAAGCAGGAGAAGTGGTATCAGGCCCTTCATTTTTATAACAAAGCGCTCAAGATCAATACCGAAAATGCTGAATATTGGAAATCGGTAGCCCATGCTGAATTTAAAGTTGGCAATACAGTTTCAAGCATCGATGCCTATGAAGAAGCCAGCAAGCTGGAACCGGATGACAAAGAGATCTGGTTGAACTGGTCCTTTATATTCTATGAACAGGGTGATCACGAGAAAGCAATAGAAACATTATTACTGGGTTTCGATGAAATCCAGGACGACGCCGAGATCTTCTACCGTATGACTGTCTATCTAATCGAAGCTGGTCGTTTTAAGGAAGCCTTTAATTATTTGGAAAATGCCTTAATTTTGGACTTCGATGGCCATACAGCACTGTTTGATTTTTTTCCAAAGGTTGAAACTCAAAAGGCTTTGTACAAAATCATCGAACAGTTTAGAAAAGAGAACAGCTAATGAACTACGATATTAAAAACCTACCTGAGCGAACCAGCAAGCCCAGGCAATACGGTTTTACTATGGCCATGGATAAAGGCCTCAGCATTCGTGAAGCCGAAGATTTCGTAAGCCTCTCCGCAAACTATGTTGACATCGTTAAGCTGGGATGGGGAACTTCGTTTGTAACTCCCAATCTAAAAGACAAAATAAAGGTATATAAAGAGGCCGGCCTTCCTGTGTACTTCGGAGGAACCCTATTCGAAGCTTTTGTGATCCGCGATCAGTTTGAAGAATACCGAAAGATACTTGACAAGTACGAATTATCGTTTGCCGAGGTGTCTGATGGATCAATGGATATCGATCACGAAAAAAAATGCGAATACATTGCCACGCTCGCTGAACAGGTAACTGTATTGTCGGAAGTCGGGTCTAAGGATGCGGACAAGATAATTCCACCTTACATGTGGATAGATTTGATGCAGAAAGAGCTGGACGCCGGAGCCTGGAAAGTTATAGGTGAAGCCCGCGAAGGCGGTAACGTCGGACTGTTTCGATCCACCGGAGAGGTGAGATCAGGGCTTGTACAGGAAATATTAACGAAGATCCCTTTTGAGAAGATCATCTGGGAGGCACCTCAGAAAGCCCAGCAGGTGTGGTTCGTCAAATTGCTTGGCGCGAATGTAAACCTCGGGAATATTGCCCCTGAGGAAGTAATTCCCCTCGAAACGATACGCCTGGGGTTGCGCGGTGATACCTTTTTGCATTTTCTCGGTATTGAAAGGCGGAACACCAATACAGCGCCTCCCTTTGAGGTTGACTAACAGTTAACGATTTGAGAAAACCGAAAGACTATATTCTTCTTTATTTTAAGGGTCTAAGTATGGGAGCGGCAGATGTCGTTCCCGGTGTGTCGGGAGGAACGGTAGCGTTTCTTAGCGGCATCTACGATGAAGTGGTCTATTCACTGAATGAGATCGACCGGGAGTCCGTCAAACTCCTCATAAAACGCGACCTGGAGGGCTTCTGGAAAAAAATAAATGGAAATTTTTTGACCGCGGTATTCGCGGGTATACTCACCAGCTTCTTTTCGCTGGCCAAGCTGATGGCATACTGCCTTAAGCACTACCCCATTCTGGTTTTATCGTTTTTTTTTGGCTTAATACTGTTGTCGGCTCCGCTTGTACTCAGGGAGGTCAAAAACGGGAATCTCCCCATTGCAGTGGCCTTTTTTGCCGGTATTGCGGTAGCCTACACCATGACATTGCTACTACCAGCACACTCACCCGATACCTGGTGGTTCGTGTTTTTAGTCGGTATCCTGGTGGCGTGTGCTTCCTTTTTGCCCGGAATTTCAGGGTCCCTGATGTTGTTGCTTTTGGGTAAATATCAATATCTCATCCAGGCAGTAGTAAATTTTAACGTTCTTGTCATCGTTATATTTGTCCTGGGTTGCATGGTGGGTCTGTTTGGCTTTTCCAGATTCCTTGTATGGTCACTGGTGAATTACAGGCGCGCAACGATAGCTTCATTGGCAGGACTAATGCTTGGATCATTGAATAAGGTCTGGCCCTGGAGAGAAACGTTGGAGTACGCGACAGATAGAAAGGGTGAACAGGTTCCTGCATTTGATCAAAGTATTCTTCCCTGGAATTATCTGGCAGCAACTGGTAAAGATCCTCAGGTGTTTCAGGCTATTCTAATGATGGCAATCGGTGTCTTTATAGTGTTTTTAATTGAAAAGATTTCAGCAAGACTCAAAACAACTACCTGAACATGGAAAAAGTATTCGGACTCATCGGCGCAACAGTGAGTCATTCATTTTCAAAGTCATATTTCGATGAAAAATTCTTTCGTGAAGGCCTGCGCGACTACCACTATGAATTATTTCCGCTGAATACCATAAAAGATATTGAGCCTTTGATAAAAGAAACCAAAGGACTTTCTGGACTTAATGTTACAATACCATATAAAGAACAGGTACTTAAGTATCTCGATGAAGTAGATGGTTTCGCAAAGAAGATCGGTGCCGTCAATGTCATTAAGATCAAAGATGGTAAGCTCAAAGGGTTCAATACCGACTCCGAAGCTTTTTTTGAAACTATTGAAAAGTGGTTGCCTAAGGACAAGAGCTTTAAGGCATTGATACTCGGGACAGGTGGCTCATCTAAAGCTGTTCAGGAAGCTTTAAAGAAGCTAAAGATCGTTTTCAAACTTGTATCCAGGGAAGCAGAGAGAGGTCATTTTGTATACAAAGACCTGGAGAAAAATCCCAAACTCATAACGGACTCGCTGCTGATAGTCAATACAACGCCGCTAGGCATGAGCCCCAATACAGAAACCATTCCCCCTATCGATTATGAACATATCGGACCCGACCACTATGTGTACGATCTGATCTATAACCCTGCACGGACGATGTTCCTTCAAAAGGCAGAAATGCGAAATGCCACCATCAAGAACGGGCTGGAAATGCTTCACATTCAGGCAGAAAAATCTTGGATGATCTGGAATAACTAGTCGAGCCTGTTAGTCTCAAGGCCGTTCAGTTAAATTAAAAGTCGCTCATAAATACCAGTATCAAAAACACTAAAATGGTATACCTCTAAACTGGTTCCGTTGAACCCCTTTGGGTTCCCCTGCCGGGTGTCTTGATTAACCCCGCATTATCACGCGGGCAATCAAATTCAATCCCTTCGGGATTATGTGATTACTTCTGCAGTGTGAGATAAAATCTAACGATTGATTGACCTTTAACAATTCCTCCCTCGAAAGTCCCGAATGGGATTCAATGTGAATAGCCGCCGATGAAATCGGTGGTATGTAGATGAAAATCAGCGCAACCTGAGAAGGGTTGAATCGCAACTCAAAATAAAAGTAGCCACTTGAAAATTTCACCCGGGCATTTATTTTTTTACATTACGAACTTTCCTGGAGGATTGGACCTTCATTCAAGAGCAGTTTGAACAAATCAAAGTTGAAGCTAATATGGAATTCAAATTAACCAGCGAATACCAGCCGACCGGTGATCAGCCAAAAGCCATTGAACAACTTTCCAAAGGGGTTTTATCAGGCGAACAGCACCAAACACTGCTAGGCGTTACAGGCTCGGGAAAAACCTATACTGTCGCCAACGTGATCGCGCAAACGAAAAGGCCCACACTGGTGCTAAGTCACAATAAGACGCTGGCTGCGCAGCTTTATGGTGAGTTTAAACAGTTCTTTCCTGAGAACGCCGTAGAGTATTTCATATCATACTATGATTACTATCAGCCAGAGGCTTTTATACCGTCTTCCGGCCTGTACATAGAAAAAGACCTCTCCATCAATGAAGAGATCGAAAAGCTGCGTCTTAGCGCAACATCGTCGTTGCTTACAGGACGAAGGGACGTGATCGTCATCGCCTCTGTTTCCTGCATTTATGGTATTGGTAATCCGGAGGAGTTTGGCAAAAATGTCATCAAGCTTAAAGCTGGTGAAGTAGTACCCAGGAATAAACTTCTCTTTGCATTGGTTGACATATTGTATAACCGGACTGAAGTAGAATTCAAACGCGGAACCTTCCGGGTCAAAGGAGATACTGTCGATGTATTTCTCGCTTACGCTGATTATGCGGTCAGGATCTACTTCTGGGGTGACGAAATTGAATCCATACAGCGCATAGATCCGGTGAGCGGTAAAAAGATCTCGGATGAATCTGTAATTACAATTTTCCCTGCTAATCTTTTCGTCACGGGAAAATCAGTTTTGCACCAGGCCATACGTGAGATCCAGGATGAAATGGTAGCACAGGTGAACATGTTTGAAGGCGAAAAAAGACACCTGGAGGCCAAGCGCCTCAAAGAAAGAACCGAGTTCGACATTGAAATGATGCGTGAACTGGGTTATTGCTCCGGAATAGAAAATTACTCGAGATTTTTTGACAGAAGAAATCCTGGCGCACGGCCATTTTGCCTGATCGACTATTTCCCGGATGACTTCCTGTTGGTTATTGATGAAAGTCACGTTACTGTGCCACAGGTAAGAGCAATGTGGGGCGGTGATCGTTCACGGAAAGTAAATCTCGTTGACTACGGTTTTAGGTTACCATCAGCGCTTGACAACAGGCCATTAACTTTTAATGAATTCGAAGGGCTGATCAACCAGGTATTATATGTAAGCGCAACCCCATCTGAATACGAATTGCGAAAATCAGAAGGCGTAGTGGTTGAACAATTGATCCGTCCGACCGGACTTCTCGATCCTGAGATCGATGTACGGCCGAGCCGCAATCAAATTGACGATCTTCTTGAGCAAATAGATGAACGTGTCAAGAAAAATGAACGCGTCCTTGTTACGACCCTCACTAAGCGTATGGCTGAAGAGCTTACAAAATATATGGATCGGGTTGGTGTTAAGTGCCGGTATATACATTCCGAAGTCGCTACGTTGGATCGCGTTGAAATTCTCCGTGAGCTTCGCCTGGGTGTTTATGACGTGCTCGTAGGCGTAAACCTGTTACGCGAAGGACTGGACCTTCCGGAAGTGTCGCTCGTTGCCATTCTCGATGCGGATAAAGAAGGTTTCCTCAGGAATCAGAGATCCCTTGTGCAGACAATAGGACGCGCAGCCCGCAACGTTAACGGAAGGGTGATCATGTATGCCGATACGATCACTGAATCCATGCAGGTCGCCATTGAAGAAACCAACCGCAGGCGCCAGGTCCAAATAGAATACAACCTTGCTAACGGCATCACCCCCAAAACTATTTTGAGGTCAAAAGAATCAATCTTGGGTCAGACAAAAGTTGCAGACTCAAAGCGGTCAGTAAGGAACTATTACGTTGAAGATGAAGAGTTATCACTGACAGCAGATCCGGTAGTGGCCTATTTAGGAAAGGATGAACTGATGAAGATGGCAGACCGTACCAGGAGGGCAATGGAGAAGGCAGCGAAGGAATTGGAGTTCATGGAAGCAGCGAAGTTAAGGGATGAATTAATGGCGATACAAAAGTTGATCGAGGAGCGAAAGTGATTTCCTCAGCGCATTTCGAATACAGAGAGCCTTGATGCAAATCGGAACGAACCTTTACCTGTAACATATTTCCTGATACGCGCAAAATTTACATGCGTCGGTATTTGTAGTTTGATCGAATGGAACATCCGGTGAAAAAAGTTCTTCCAGAACAGATGTAAGATGATCTTCGAACTCTTTCAGTAAAGGTTCAATATCATCGATGTATGTTTTCCCAACTTTGAGTCCGAACTGAAAATCCTTATCGAAGAGATTCATTCTGTTAATTAGTCCGGGAACAATTTTATGTTTTGCGGTACCCGCGTTTGCTTTGTATAGGAGTGCATACAACAATGTTTGAAACGCTGCTTTGTTTCGTTTCACATCCCGTGCAAAAAGCGACGGAACACTTTCAAAGTCCAGTTGATCTTTTCCTGTCTTGTAATCAATTACCCGTAAAATATTTCCTTTAAGATCGACGCGATCTATTTTGCCGTTAAGTATAACGGATTGATTCTGATCCTTCAGCGGTATGACATATAACATTCCACCTTGCTCGGTTGCCTCCATCGTGAACGGAGCGTAACTCCTGTCGATCTCAACGATTCGGTGCGCAAAACGTCTGACAACCTCTCTCACAATCAACCGCTGCCCTTCATATTCAACGGTCTTCGATGGATCCAATCTGTACTGTTCAATGAATACCTGGTCAACGAGCCGATCAATGGCCTGCTCCGCGTCGGCGAGATCACTTACTTCAATCAGCTTGCTTGATTTTCTGTCACGTATACCTGTATAGAGCAATTCCATCACGCGATGCAGGAACGTTCCCAATATTCTTGCGTCAAGGTCCTCCTCCACTTCATCCGCTTCCCTGATCCTGGCAATGTATTGCAGGTAGAATCTTAACCGGCACTCGATATAGGTATTGAGGGCTGAAGGCGAGATCCCTTTGAACATGGAATTTCCTTCGTTCAGCTTTATGACCGCTTCCAGATTCTTGGGAATAACGATCGGTGTAACAGGTTTTGGAAGGAGCGTGTTATGCAATACTTTCTTTTCAACAGGAAGACCGGTCTCATAGATCAGTTGTTGGAGATACCTGCTCATTTCACCCTGCCCCAGGACGTCTGTCTCCGAATTATAGAACAGGCAAATATTTTCCGCACGCTGCAGCACCCTGTAGAACAGATAGGCATACATCGCATCCTGATGCTCAACAGTTGGAAGTCCATACGCTTTCCTGATGTTGAATGGAATGTACGAGCCTTTACTGGCATAGGCCGGGAAAGCGCCCTCATTAAGAGAAAGGATGAAAACGTTCTTATAATCGAGATTACGGGTTTCGAGTACCCCCATTACCTGCAAACCTCTCAAGGGTTCACCCGAGAAAGGGATCTTGTGGCTCTGGATGAGCTGACGGATCAATCTCAAAAAAGACTTCAGCGCGACCTGATGACCCTTTTTGTTTCCGGTCGTATCATCGACGCTCGTCCCAATAACCTCCTCCATCCGGTTCAGTAGCTTGAGGAAGTTGAAAATATATTCTTTATCAAGGTCACCGATCTGCCCGACTTCCCCAATGGTGTTTAGAGATGCATGCAGGTAAGGCAAAATAGAACCAGCCGTAGCTTCCTGAAATAGTTGCCTGTGTACGTCAACCGTCGTAGCCAGATAGCTTTTGGGAATATGCACCCAATTGTGCCTCAGGATCTCTTTCCTTTTAGCGTTGGCTGCAATTGGATCCGCTGCCACGACATAAGGATGACCAAGTATTGCAAGGACCTGCCTGTGGTTGAAGTGGTCATTCTTTCTTGTGATCTGCAAGTCAACTAACAATTCGGTCAGGGAGAACACCGGCGTACTTGCAAGCGGAAAGCCCATGGTGACGTTAAGCTTTTCAATCGATCCGGACAATCCATGTAAAACAGGAAGTAGCAGTTTTTCGTCCGGTAAGACGATGACTGTATTTTCAGGGTCTAGCCCTTTTCCAAATTCCTCCTGCAGCACCTGAGCCATCAGTTTGGTCTGACTTAGAGGTTCAGCGGCACCGAACAGCCTGATGACCTTTGGCGTGTGTTCAGGCGAGGAAACATCCGTGCTCGTCTGACTGCCAAGGAAATTTGCGGGCACGCGATCAAAGGTCTTTCCCAGAATGTCGTTCCGTTGATATTCCCGGAAGAACCTCCCTGCTTCCTGCGTGCTATTGTTGAGGTAATAAGCATCCAGATCCCAGTAAACTTTACCGTTGTGTTTCTCAACAAAAAATGTGATGATCTTTTCTTCAGCTTTCGTTAGCGCATTAAAGCCCGCGAAGATGATCTTTCTTTCTTTTAGTCTGGTGTTGACTTTTTTTTCCAGCTGCGTGGCCACCTCGCGATGCATCATTCCTTCATAGGCAAGACCAGCCTCGGAAAGTTGCCGGGTGAAGTCGCTGTAGAGCTGATAAAGTCTTTTCCACACAGATAGAAACTTCTCTTTATTTACGCTCAGGTTATCTTCAAAGCTTTTCCAAAAACTTTGCAGGAACTCGCGTTGCTCCTCCGTAAGGAATTCAAACAAACTATCCATTTCCTTTTGAACAGAGAGGTCCCTGAAAATCTGTTCTGCGGGAATGAGGTATTTGTCCAATTCATCAAAATCACGCAAAAGCATATCACCCCAAAAGAAAAATTTATCGAATGGCTCGGCAGATTCAGATCTTTGGATAATATTCTGATAAGAGGTATATAATCGATGGATCAGCTCAAGTTTGTCGGGGACTTTAAAATCAGAGAAATCAGTGATGAAATCCTCGATGGTGATCATGCGGGGTGAAAATGCAGGCTTGTCGAGCAGATCGCCCAGGTGTTTACGAAAATAGATCACAGCCCTGCGGTTGGGAAATACTATAGTAAGATTCTCCAACTGTCTGTGCGACCGATGGATATCTTCTGCCAACTCAAAGAGAAATGATTTCATGCAAATATTTGCAGGAAAGAAAGCACTTGCAGCTGCAATATTCAAGGTAGTTGACAAGTAACATTCACAAATTTTACGCGACAGTTTCTTGTCCAATTCATTTCTTACCTTGGCATTTGAGGCCTTAGCAAATTGACTATGGAACAGTTAAATTGGTTTGATCGGAAATTTGAGTTTAATAACAGCGAAAACACAATGCCTTCCGTCATTGAAAGGTTGGAAGGCACGCCATTGAGAATAAAGCATAAGCTTGATGGTATTGATGCTTCCCTCCAAACGATCAAACCTGACGGGAAATGGTCGATCCTGGAGCACGTTGGACATTTATCGGATCTGGAGCCATTGTGGCAGGGGCGTTTTGAAGACATTATGGGTGGAGAGAAGGAATTAAGGGCGGCAGATCTTCAAAATACAAGGACCAATGAAGCCAATCACAATAAACGTTCTGCAGCCGACCTGGTCAACGAGTTCAGTGCATTACGGGCTGCTACCATTGATCTGCTGAAGGGATTACGGGAGGAAGAGGTATTTAGATCAGCGCTTCACCCCAGGCTAAAAACTCCCATGCGGATGATCGATATGTTCACATTTGTTGCTGAACACGATGATCATCACCTGGCAAAGATCACGTTTATAAAAGAAAGTGGAAAGTAGAAATTGGAAATTTGACAATTTCTACTTTCCATTTTCTAATTGCTAATTGCTACAGCGGTTCTACCGGCAGGAAGTTAAGGTAATGTTCATAGTACTGCATAATGTTACGGACATAGAGGCGCGTTTCCAATCCGCGGCAATGACCATATTTCACAACCGGATCACTGTAGTACTTACGGGTTGATTTCTTAAGGAGCATTTCTTCAACATTGTCATTCCATACATAAGGATTGAGGTTGTACTTTCTGGCTAGCGCCTTTGCATCAAGTACGTGCCCAATACCTGCATTGTATGCAGCAAGGCTGAATCTTATCTTATCCTCTTCCGTGTATTCGGGCTTATCAAAATGATTATATATCCATCTAAAGTACTTCGTGCCTGTCGAGATGTTAAGATCCGGTGAGGAGAGTGTTTTAAAGTTTATCCGATACGTTTTCGCAACGGAGGGCATCAATTGCATCAATCCAAATGCGCCGACGGGGGAAACTGTTAGAGGTCTGAATCGCGATTCCTGATGAATGATCGCGGCGATGAGCTTCCAGTCAAACGCCTCCCGCTCAGCATACATCTTGATCAGGGAATCATACTTTGATATCGTACCCTTTCTGATCATTGGCATTTCATACTTCAGTTTCTCCTTGATGAACGCAGAGTGATCCTTGTACTTCTGAAGGGTATATTGATAGTCGGAACTGTGATGCTGTTTTGCATGCCAGGCGTTAAAATTATCCTTAAGAGATTTTGAATAAGGATTAAAAGCGAAGGCGACAGGTTGATTCCGTTCGAGTACGGAGTGTTCCATGAGCTGTGGGAAAAAGGAGTGCATGATGCTGAAATCATTCCTGTCAACCACAAGTCTGGAGAATTCATTGTTAGCGACCATCTCGAGCGCCAGTTCCTTACTTACTTGGGTCTCGATGTGCTTAAGGGAATCTCTGATCTGCTGCAATATCGAATCCTGTTCATGTATCCAAAAGTGTACAGGAGAGTGGTGAATCACGTTTATTGATGGCGTATTCTTAGGAGCAGCTTTGGACCCTGTTGATGAAACAAGAATAACATCAGAGTGATAGAGGGGATTACCGAAGGGTGTAATGGAATCCATTGCAGAGTTTACGAACAAGGTTCCCATTGCCAGATCGAAATTTCCTCCCGCAATGCTGTCATACATCTCATGGTAGTTCTCGATCGTAACGATATCTATCTCCAGACCCTGACTCTTAGCATAGAGAAACAGTAACTCATACTCCAGACCATGGTCTTCGCCATCATAAAGGAAGTAGGAATTAATAGAGTGAAGTGTAAGGACCTTTAGCTTCTTGTCTTCAAAAGGTCTCCGGAGTCTTGGCGGGGGCCTTCGAAGTATGAATGGCGCAGGTGGCGGTGCCGTGATCAGCAATTCTGAGGTGTCGAGGGAAACCTGTGTTACGGGTAGCCCTGATTCCACGCCGTCTTGTTTTCGGCTACAGCCAATTGCAATCAGCGCAAGCAGGAGAAAAATCGCACTTATTTTGGGGATCATAGGGCTCGGATACTCTAAGAAAGCAAAAAAAGATGCAATAACAAACTGGTGGGGAATTTTACCGGTCGCGCATTTTCACCGCAAAGGCGCAAGGAACGCAAGGGGTCGCAAAGAAATTTGACAATAAACGCCTCGGCTTTCTAATCAATTTTAATGTCCCGTTGTTAAAGCAAGGATTCCGAAGGTTCGTAAACAACTTATAAACTATTGCGGTTTTTTTATCTGTAAGAAAACGATGACAAAGGAATTCTATGAATTTTCCTTGCGCTTTCCTTTGCGTTCCTTGCGCCTTTGCGGTGAAGGGATTTTGAACTCCCCAAAAACAAACGCCGGACGCTACTAACGTCCGGCATTCACACTACACGAGCGCCATTTGCTAAACCTAAAAACAGCAAACAAAAAATAGGCGCATTCAGCTTAAAAATTGGCACTCCGGCACCGGCAAAAAATATTTAAACCAACAACCACTACGAATGGAGTAAATAACCAGTCGTGCCGGAAATGCCATGTCTTTAATACTTCATTGAACTTCCGTCAGTCAACATTGTCATGCAAAAACTTATTGTTGCCTAACAGATTATTATCGTCATTCAAATTGTACTTCGATATGAAAGACTCGGATGAATGAGGCACATCCTGCAAGTTTACTCCCCTTCTGAGGTATGCAGGTAGTGTCCATTTCGTATGAAAATCCTCTTTGGTCATCTCTATCTTGCGTGAGTTCTTTAATTTTTCCTGGCGCTCTTTCGACTGTTTCGCGAGTCTTTCTTTAACCGATCTTAAATCCATATTGCCATCCTCATTTATTACCTGATCCCCATATAGTACACCGCTTTGATCGTATTCGTCATCTTTAAATAGACCTTCCTCTCCATCTTCCTCCTCCGGAGGAGCAGGTTTCTCCGACTCAATACTGTTAAAAGGCCCTGTAAACACAAGTTCACGTTCCACAGGCTTCTCTTCAGCCGGCGGCGGTGTGTTGGAAACAGGTGGTGGTGGTGGTGTGTTCGCGGGTGGAACAAATGTCATCGAAGGCGAATTGACAACCGGTGCAGGATCCGCTTTGAGTTTAACCTGCAGATCATTCTTGTCGTTCACAGAGTTGTCTGTATTGAACAACCATCCCTGAGACCGGTCAAGATCGAGCACTTTCTTGTCATCCTTTGGTGAGGGTATGACTTTGGAGTCGCTTTGGAATCCAGTTGCTATAACCGTAACACGGATGCGATCACCGAGGTCAGGGTCTACGCCGTGGCCGAAGATCATTTCAGCCTCCTCACCTGCCTGGTCCTGAATATAGGTTGTGATCTCATCCAGCTCATCCATCTGCAGTTCGGCATCAACACCGGAGATAATGGATAGGAGGATTCGCTTAGCACCCATGATATCGCGGTTGTCAAGTAACGGAGAGGCTAGTGCGCCTTCTGCCGATTTGAGCGCCCGGTTCTCGCCACGTGTCTCAGCTGACCCCATCACCGCCGCACCCGCATTAAGCATCACCGTACGTACATCCTGGAAGTCAACGTTAACATAACCTGCCAGCGTGATGATCTCCGCGATACTCTTTGCCGCAGTCGTCAATATATTGTCCGCCTGTGCAAACGCCTGGCCTATCGACAGGTTGCCAAAGATCTCTCGAAGTTTGTCATTGAGTATTACCAAAACGGTATCACAATTCTGCCGCAATGCGTCCAGTCCCAAGCCCGCTTGTGTCATCTTTTTCCTTCCCTCGAATGAAAAAGGTGCCGTAACAATGCCGACGGTGAGAATATCCATATCGCGGGCGATCTTGGCTATTACAGGCGCAGCACCTGTACCGGTACCGCCTCCCATCCCTGCAGTGACAAAGAGCATCTTTGTATCCTGCAGCATTTCCCTGATCTGCTCCTTGCTCTCCAGTGCCGCGTTCTTTCCGACTTCAGGGTTGGCGCCGCAGCCCAAACCTTCAGTTAGGTTAGCGCCGATCTGGAGCTTGTTGGGAACCGGGCTCGTGTTTAGTGCCTGGTTGTCGGTGTTACATACAATGAATTCGACATCCTTGATGCCTTGTTTGTACATGTGGTTCACCGCGTTGCTTCCTCCCCCGCCTACACCGATCACTTTAATGATCGACTTTGAGTTGCTGGTCTTGGGGATCTCAAATTTGTACGATCCTGCTTCAAACATGTGTTGGTTTTTTAGTGGTTGCTTTTTTTAATATTCGTTCTTACCGTCCAGGTCATCAATCAATAGACTCTTCGTTTTGTTGAGTATATCATTGAAAAAATTCCTGGATGTTACGGGAGCACGCTTCGTTTTGGTGACCTTGACCACTTCACGCGCCTCTTTGTAACGGTCTTCTCTTTCATCAAGAGAGCGGAAACCGGAAAGCACTAGGCCGACGGCTGTAGCGTACATCGGACTCTTTACCGATTCAATCTTACTTTTGCCTAAATGCTCATTCGGATAACCGATACGTGTATCCATACCGGTCATGTATTCTACCAATTGCTTAAGGTTGCTCAATTGAGCTCCCCCACCTGTAATCACGATCCCTCCGGCAAGCCTGTTCTCAAATCCGGAGCTGATGATCTCGGCATGCGCCATCTCTATCACTTCCTCCATCCTTGCCTGGATGATATTTGAAAGATTTTTTACTGATATTTCCTTTGCTGCCCGGTTGCGGATCCCCGGAATTGAAACGATCTCGTTCGGACTGGCCTCTTCCGCGATAGCACGGCCGAAGCGCGTCTTCAGCTGTTCAGCCTGCTGGGGAAGTACCATTAATCCCTGCTTGATGTCATTGGTTACAATATTTCCACCAAAAGGAATGACAGCCGTATGTCTGATGATATTGTCATAGAAAATAGCAATGTCTGTTGTACCGCCACCGATATCTATAAGGCAAATACCTGCTTCTTTTTCCTCGTCACTCAACACGGCCAGGCTGGATGCCAGCGGCTCGAGTATGAGATCGGCAATGTCGAGGCCTGCTCTCTTTATACATTTGTTGATATTATTTATCGCATTGGTCTGCGCTGTAATGATATGAAAGTCCGCTTCCAGTCTTACGCCGGACATACCAACGGGCTCTTTGATCCCGTCTTCGTAGTCGACCATATAGTCCTGCGGCATCACATGAATGATTTGACTGCCAGGAGGAACAACCATCCTATACATATCCTGTGTCAGTCGTTCAACGTCTGCGATAGCGATCTCTTCTTCTTTAGAGGAACGGGTGATACCGCCGTGCTGGATAAAGCTGCGGATATGCTGGCCTGCAATCCCTACATTGACAACGCCGATATCGATGCCTGCCTGGTCGCCAGCTTCTTTGATCGCTTTCTCGATGGCAAAGACAGTCTTATCGATATTGAAAACAATTCCTTTCACGACACCTTCAGACTCGGCTTTACCCATACCTAGCACTTCGAGTTTTCCAAACTCATTTTTGCGGCCGACTATCGCACATATTTTCGTTGTGCCAATGTCGAGTCCGACTACGATTTTTTCCTGTTCCATGTTGTAGAGGTTTTAATAGTGGTTGTTCAAAAAATATTCTTAATAGATTTATGCCTTTATTTATTCCGCTATGATCTGACCTTCGTATTCCAGATTTACCCTGTTATACTTGTTCCATCCCATACGCGGCAGTATCTCCTTATAAAAGATCATCAGTTTGCTGAATTTCGTTTCCACCTGTTGAGGACGTCCAAATTCTATCTTTTCATCACCGACCTGTGGCAGAATAGTAATTCTCATCTTACTATCGATGTCCAGTTGCGCGATCTGTGCTGCCCAGAAATCATTTTCACGAATGACATTGATCAGGTTCAAAAGTTCTTTGCCATCTTCCGACAGGTTCAGATTGCGTTCCTTGATCAAATGACTGACGTATCCGCCGCTGATCAACAGAACCCTGGCTGTAAATTTTTCAGAAACTGGCATTACTGTTCCATCTTCCGCGATATACCCGTCAGGGCCATCATTTCTTACGATCCTTGCGATGGGTCTGCCTTAGCGAAGCGCGTACGGTAATATTTCCTTTCAGATCGCTGTATAGTTCCGCATCCTCGACAAAGGGCTCACGTTTTATCTTTCTGCTCGACTTCGCGCATGTTTATCGCATCCAGGCTTGCGCCCTTAAGGTTATCTCTATTCAATTCCATCAAACCGAGAATGTCGCTCTCGTCGAGAAAATGATTCTCATTGATGTTGACCATCCTTACGTTGATATCATGGACAGAAACGTTTGCTTGCTTGCGTTCAGTGAACGCGATGATGCTCACTACAGCCATCACTGCAGCAACTATCTTGATCTCCCGCTTGATGTCGAATTTAAACTTCATACCGGCGCTTCAACATTTGTTTTATTGGCTCTATGAAAGTATCAATATCTCCTGCCCCCACCGTGACAACAACTTCAGCATTCGTTTTCTCAAGCTTCTCCATGAGATCAGACTTGTTGCAACGTATCTTGAGGGGGCTTGTAATATCCTTAAGCAACATATCAGAATCCACACCTGCGATCGGAAGCTCACGGGCTGGATAAATGTCCATGAGGAAAAGCTCATCGGCCAGGCTGAGGCTTTGCGAAAATCCTGCTGCAAAATCCCGTGTACGCGAAAACAAATGAGGCTGGAATACAACAGCCAGCTTGCGTCCCGGGTAAAGGGATTTAATGGATTTCAGGAATGCCTCTATCTCTGCGGGATGATGTGCATAATCGTCAACGTAGACGATCTTACTGGTTTTAATGATGTATTCGAACCTGCGCTTCACGCCTTTGAAGGATTCCAGCGCCTTTACAATGACTGAAAGGCTGACACCACAAAGGCTCGCTGCTACCGAAGCTGCGATCGAATTCTCAATGTTATGAAAACCAGGGACACCAAGCTGAACATTTTCGACCTTCCCAAAACCATGGAGATCGAATTTAAAAAAGCCACCCGCTGCGGTGATATTGCCTGCAAAAAATTGTCCCCGGCTCATGCTGTAAATGTTTTTCGAAACATGATCAACATTTGCGGCCAATAACTCATCTATAGATTCGTGGATGATCAGTGATCCACCACGATTGATCTGCGAAATAAACTCTTTGAAAGATTTGATCACGCTTTGGTGATCTCCATAAATGTCCAGGTGATCTGCATCCGCCGAAGTGACAACCGCGATCTGCGGGAATAACCTCAGGAATGACCGGTCAAATTCATCGGCTTCAACAACAATTAGTGTATCCTTATTGACTTTGCCCTGCGTGATGAGATTCGAATGATAGTTCGTCGTAATCCCTCCAAGCAGGCCTACCATATTTTTTCCTGCCACATACAGGATATGCGCGATCATTGACGAAGTAGTGGTTTTCCCGTGCGTCCCCGCTACCGCTATCGTACGATGGTCACGTGTGATCAGGCCCAGCACTTCAGACCGCTTCATTATTGTGTATCCTTTTTCCCTGAGATACGCATGCTCCACATGATCCTTAGGGATGGCCGGTGTGAATACGACAAGGGTCTTTGAAGGAGACTCGAGCACCTCCTTTGAAATTAAGTCTACCCTGTCATCGTAATGGATCCTCATTCCTTCCGATTCAAGCTCTTTCGTTAAGGTTGTGGCTGTACGATCGTAACCAGAAACATTTAGTCCCTTCTTCATGAACCAACGCGCGAGCGCACTCATGCCAATCCCCCCAATGCCCAGGAAATAGATATTATCGTAGTCATTCAACGTCATTCCCATCTATCTGTTTACCAATACAGGTTGCAGGCTTGTAGCCTTCAGCTGTTGATTGATATTATTATCTAATTTGTAAACTGTTGACCCTTTTGACTTCTCATCGCTACCGGCAGGTCTTTCAACGATCAGCTTCTCGATCTCACGGACGATAGCTGAAGTCGCATCGGGTCTCGCAAGCTTCGCGATGTTCTCACTGAGCTTCAGCGCACGTGGTAGATCGAATAAAAGATTCAATGCTTCATCCACGAGCTTATCGGAAGCCTCACGGTCAAGCACCATTATAGCAGCGGCTTTGTCGACCAGCGCCTTTGCATTCTTTGTTTGATGATCTTCGGCAACGTTCGGAGAAGGTACCAGGATCACAGGCTTTGCCGCAATGCAGATCTCTGATACAGCTAATGCTCCTGACCGTGAAACCACTACATCGGCCGCGGCATACGCCAGATCCATCTCCTTGACAAAATCCTGGACGCGGATCCGGCGCAGGTCATATTTTTCAAGCTGAACCTTATAAGCCTCGAAGTATCCCTTTCCTGTCTGCCAAATGATCTGCACCTTCGCTTCGACGAGCTTATCCATTCCTTTAATGATACTTTCATTGATCGTTTTTGCACCCAGGCTTCCGCCAACGACAAGTAATGTCCTGACGTGCGCGTCGAATCCAAAATGATTGAGTGCCCGATCACGCTTTTCGTGAATGGTGAGCATATCCTTTCTGACAGGATTACCAGTGATCACGATCTTTTCCTTAGGGAAATATTTCTCCATGCCATCATAAGCGACACAAACCTTGCTGACCCTGGAAGCGACTCGTTTATTGGCTAAACCAGCGAAAGAATTTTGTTCCTGTATAACAGACGGGATATTGAACCGTGTTGCAGCCATCATTATGGGTCCGCTCGCGTAGCCGCCCGTACCGATCACGGCATGTGGCTTAAAGCTTTTCAAAATGCGTATAGCCTTCCAGTAGCTAGCTATCAGCTTCACGGGAAAGAGAAGGTTCGACAAGGTGAACCTTCGCTGAAGACCACTGATCCACAATCCAACAATTTTATATCCTGCCTCCGGTACACGTGTCATTTCCATACGGTCTTTCGCGCCGACGAAAAGGATCTGTGTATTGGGATACCGTTCCATGAATCCGTTAGCAATCGCTACAGCGGGAAAGATGTGGCCTCCGGTTCCGCCGCCACTGATGATAAGTCGATATGGACCCCCTGCGTTCATGCTGCTTTTGCTGTTGGAATATTCCTGTTCTCTCTAACGTCGTCCCCGTAGCCATGCAGTCCGTGCTGGTCACGATCTCCTTTGCTCACGCTAAGGATGATGCCCACAGCCAAACCGGTAAATACCATCGATGTACCTCCCATTGATATTAGCGGAAGCGGTTGACCCGTAATAGGTCCCAGACCCACGACTACGCCCATATTGACCATTGCCTGGCAGACCAGATCGAAACTTAGCCCCGCTGAAAGTAATCCGCCAAAAGCTTTATCGCTGTTATAAGATGCTTTCATCCCGCGATGCAGCAGGATCAGATACAGAACAAGAACGACCACGCCTCCTATCATGCCATATTCTTCAATGACGATGGCATAGACAAAATCAGAGTAGGGATGCGGGAGAATATTCCGTTGATCACTATTTCCTGGTCCCTTACCTGTTATACCGCCCGTTGCAACCGCTATTCTCCCATGCTTTGCCTGAAAGGGAAGCTCAGTGCCATCCACAAAATTTGTAATCCTGCTTTTTGCTGTCTCCCACCTCACACCAATCACCACTGCAAGGGCTCCGAATAAAATACCCACCAAAGCAAGCATTGCCAGTTGTTTGGCAGGCACCCTGCCAATGAACATGATGAGCATACATGTAATAAATAGCAACAATGCCGTCGACAGGTTGGTCAACCCGATCAATCCGCATATGATACCACACCAGAAAAGTATAGGGAAAAGCGACTCTTTTAGATCACCAATGTTTTGTTGTCGCTTTGAAAGCATGCTTGCAAGATTGACTATCAATGCAAGGCTTGCAAAATCTGATGGTTGGAAAGATCCGATCAACGGAACCTGGATCCAACGGGCAGCTTCATTGATTGTCACACCATTCGTAAAAGTATAGATCAGCAAGGGGATACTTATCCAAAGTGCCACTTTGGAGATCCGGGAATAGTACCTGTAATCCACCCTATGAGCAAACCACATTGCCGCCAAACCCAGAAAAACTGTAACCGCATGTTTGATGAGAAAGCTTTCAGGGCTTTGCGTGCGCTTATATGCAAGTGTTCCAATTGAACTGTACACAACCAGGATGCTGATCAGGGACAACGCAAAGACCACCGCCCAGATGACCTTGTCACCCTGGAGGTTTTTGTCCGCCCATGTTTTGATCCTGTTCATATTGCCGATTGACTTCAATAAATTCATAATGCAGCGTGTATGCCTTCTACTTCGTCTTTTAATTCGAGCACCGCGCGCCTGAACTGGTTTCCCCTGTCTTCATAATTTTTGAAGAGATCGAAACTCGCACATGCGGGTGACAAAAGGACGACATCACCTTCCGCAGCAACCTCCAGGGCTATATGCACTAGCTCGTGGACGCTTTGTGTTTCAAAGATCTGTGCCACCACATCCTTGAAATAATGCTTCAGTTTGCCATTGTCCTTACCAAGGCAGATCAATACTCTGACCTTTTTCTTTACTTGTTCTAATATGATCGAATAGTCGTTGCCCTTGTCCACGCCGCCTGCAATCCACACAAGTGGCCTGTCAAAGCTGCCAAGCGCATATATTACCGAGTCCACATTCGTGGCTTTCGAGTCATTCACGAAATCCACACCTTTAATGGTCGCTACAGGCTCCAGTCTATGGGGTGCATTCTTGAACGTCTTCAATCCTGCGCGAATGGCATTCACCGGGGCACCTGCCAGATATACTGCCGAAACAGCAGCCATCGTATTAATAAGGTTATGTGGTCCCTTCAGCGTTGTTTCCGACTGTGCAATTTGAAATGACTCCTTAAGTTTGAAATTCATCTTCTTGCCATCAGAAGAACACGTCGCTGTACTGCCTGGATTCAATGATATGGGAATACGTTGCTGAGCAATACTCCTGCTGATCACCTCGCCGGCGATGATCGGATCATCCTCATAATAGATGAAGTGCTTTTGCTCGTTCATGTTCTGAACCAACCTGAACTTGGAGTTAATGTAGTTCTCCATCTTGTATTCATACCGATCCAGGTGATCGGGTGTGATGTTAAGCAGGATGGCAATCTCAGGTTTAAATGCCCTGATACCGTCGAGTTGAAAACTGCTGACCTCCAGCACAAACCAGTCATAGGAATGCTCTACCAGCTGGCGGGCCATACTGAAGCCCACGTTGCCGGCAAGGGCTACATTGAAACCGGCATTTTTCATCAGGTGATACGTGAGCAGGGTCGTCGTGGTCTTGCCATTTGTACCTGTGATCGCGATGACCTTTGCGGATGTATACCGGGATGCAAACTCGATCTCGTCGATGACAGGGATACCGGCTGATTTCACCTTGGTGATAATATCTGTTTTATCAGAAATGCCAGGACTCTTGATCACAAGGGCGGCGTTTAGTATCAGCTCATCTGTATGCTGTCCTTCTTCGAATGCAATGTCTTCCCGAACGAGCTCAGCTTTGTGCTTTTCTTTGACGGTACCTTGTTCAGAAACAAAGACATCAAAGCCTTTTGCTTGCGCAAGCAATGCTGCGCCTGTTCCGCTTTCTCCTGCACCCAATATGACAACGCGTTCGATCATCGTAGTTTCAAAGTTGCTAGGGTTAAAATTGCAAGTAATATTCCCACGATCCAGAACCGGGATACGATCTTGGCCTCATGAATATTTTTCTTTTGATAGTGATGGTGCAATGGAGACATCAAAAATATCCTCCGGCCCTCACCGTATTTTTTCTTTGTGTATTTGAAGTACGATACCTGAAGTATGACGGAGAGACTTTCAATGAAGAATACGCCACACAGAATAGGGATCAGCAACTCCTTTCTAACGGCCAATGCTACCACTGCGATAATACCGCCTAGCGTAAGACTTCCGGTATCTCCCATGAACACCTGGGCAGGATATGCGTTGTACCATAAAAACCCAAGACACGCCCCGACGAATGCAGTACAATAGACCACCAACTCTCCAAGATTTGGAATGTACATGATGTTGAGATAGCTACTGAAGTCGATACGGCCGGAAAGGTAAGCCAGGATCGCTAAGGCCAATCCGATGATGCCGGACACACCGGCTGCGAGGCCATCTATCCCATCCGTTATATTGGCACCATTTGATACTGCTGTTATGATCAGTATAACAACAAGGACATAAATGATCCAGGTATACTCCGAGGGAACGAATGGCAGTAAATTGTTATAGTCGAGCTCATTGTTTTTGGCGAACGGTACCGTGGTCTTGGTGGACTTCACATCCTGGTAGCTCAAAGTATTCTCATTGATCGTTCTGGACTGTACCTGAACGGTGTTTACATTAGAGTCACCGACTTCTCTGATCACCACATGGCTGTTAAAGTAGAGTGTCATACCTACGATCAGGCCAAGGCCGATCTGACCTGCGATCTTGAACTTTCCTGCAAGTCCCTCCTTGTTCTTCCTGAATACTTTAATATAATCATCCAGGAACCCGATCAGACCCAACCATGTGGTAGAGATGATGAGGAGAACAACATAAACATTGTCTAGTTTGGCAAAGAGAAGCGTCGGGATAAGGATTGCTGCAATAATGATGATACCTCCCATTGTCGGCGTACCTTTCTTTTGCATTTGTCCCTGCAAGCCGAGGTCGCGGATGTCTTCCCCTACCTGCTTTCTCCTTAGCACATTGATAAGATTCTTGCCAAGTGTTATTGTGATCAATAATGAGAGGAATGCCGCCATTCCTGCGCGGAACGATATATATTGAAAGACACCGGCGCCGATGACGTTGAATTTTTTGTCCAAATAGTCGAATAAGTAGTAAAGCATTCTTACCGGATCAATTCTCAAAAAGTTTTAACATCCTTTCAACTACTTCCCTGTCATCAAAAGGGTATTTGAATCCCTTGATCTCCTGATATGTTTCATGGCCTTTCCCTGCCACAAGAATAATGTCCTTGTCGCGCGCCATCATACACGCTGTCTTTATCGCTTCCTCGCGATCAGCTACTACCAATGTCTTGCGTACCTCCGTCGGGGATATGCCTGCCTGCATTTCCCGGATGATCTCCATTGGATCTTCATCACGCGGATTATCTGAGGTCAGCACTACCTTATCGCTTAGTCTGCAGGCGATCGCCGCCATTAGCGGACGCTTTGTCCGGTCACGGTTTCCACCACATCCTACAACTGTAATGACCTGTTCGTTACCCGATCTGAACAGCGCGATGGTCTCGAGAACATTTTGAAGTGCATCAGGTGTGTGCGCATAATCAACTATGGCCGTAAACCTGGATCCGGGAAGAACAAGTTGAAATCTTCCGACGGCACCTTCAAGCGCAGATAATTTTGTCAGTATTTCATCAGAATCGTAGCCCAGCAACACCGCCGTACCATAAACTGCGAGCAGGTTATAGGCGTTGAAGTCGCCGATCAGCTTGAACCAGACATTCTTTCCCGCTATCTCGAGTTCGAGTCCCTCGATGGAATTGGTAATGATCTTACCTTTGAAGTCCACCATCTTTTTCAAGCCGTAGGAATATTTGGTAGATCGTGTGTTCTGGAGCATGACCATGCCTCTTTTATCGTCCGCATTCACGAGCGCGAAGGCTTCACTGTGCAGGTCATCAAAATATTTCTTTTTCGCCGTGATATATTTCTCGAATGTCTCATGATAATCGAGGTGATCGTGTGTGATATTGGTGAAGACTCCTCCAGCGAATTTCAAACCTGAGATCCGTTCCTGATCGATCGCATGTGAGCTCACTTCCATAAAAACATGGGTGCAGCCGGCAGCTCTCATCCGATTCAGCAGTTCATTCAGCTGTATCGGGTCTGGTGTCGTATGTGTAGCGACTATTACTTCATTGCCAATTCTGTTTTCAACTGTGGACAAAAGACCGGCGTGCATACCGAGCGCGCCGAAGAGTTTGTACAACAGTGTCGCTACTGTTGTTTTCCCGTTTGTTCCAGTGACGCCAACAAGCTTTAAGCTTTCCGAAGGATTACCATAAAAGTTTGATGCGATGATGCCCAAAGCTGCTGCGCTGTTCTTAACCGTGACATAGGTAACACTATCATTAAGTCCCTTGGGCAGGATCTCACAGATCACTGCTATTGCACCAAGTTCAATCGCTTTTTCGATGAAGTTGTGTCCGTCGGAGGTCGATCCCTTGACAGCCACAAACAACGAACCTGGAGCTGCTTTCCGGGAATCAAAGCAAATCCCCTTTACATTCAGGGTCATGTCTCCGACACTTGATGTCAGCGGCACTTTATACAATATGTCCTTCAGTTCAGGCAATGGTCGTGATCCTTGGTTATCCCAGTTTTATATTGATTCTTGCTCCTTTGGCTATGCGTGCTCCCGCAGTGAGTGATTGTCTCACCACCCTTCCATTTCCTTCGTAGGCAACGGTAAGGCCATTTCTTTCCAGCAGGTATAAGGCATCGCGAAAAGTCATTCCCATAACATCGGGTACAATACCCGAGTTGGTATTCGTTTTTTTCCAGTTGATCCCACCACCTTCACGGGAGGAACGTACCCATTCCTCCTCCGTCTGTGAATGATTTGAAATTCCCAATTCATTGCAGACTAACGTCAATTCCTGTTGCTTGCCTGCTCTGATGACAGGAAGAACCTCCTGCACCGCGAACTTTTTGATATCCATTGGATGATGCAGATTGATGTCACGCGCGTAGATATTATCCGCGATCTCCTTGAATACCGGAGCGGCTACACTACTTCCATATTGTAACCATCCACGTGGGTTCTTGATCAATACTATGGCGCTATACTTGGGTGCATGTGCAGGGAAATATCCCACGAATGAAGTAATGTATTTTCTGGTGTATCTTCCTTTTTCAAGGATCTGGGCTGTTCCAGTTTTGCCTGCGATCCGGTAATGAGTTCCTTTGATATTCTTAGCGGTACCTTTCTCAACAGCCCCTTCTAGCAAAAGCTTGAGCTTACTTAAAGTTTTGTCCGAGCAAATGCTACTGTTGATGACTTCCGTTTCAAAAGCCGCTTCTTCTTCGTCGGCCCGGTTGATCGATTTGACAAACACCGGTTTGACCATTACGCCATCATTCGCCACCGCGTTGTAGAGTGCAAGTGTATGAAGAGGTGTTGTTTCAAAACCATAACCGTAAGCCATCCAGGGAAGGCTGATACCACTCCATCCTTTTTGTCCGGGACGTTTGATCTTTGGTGTTGGCTCGCCGGCGATCTGAATTCCAAGCGGTTCTGATTGCTTCAGCTTGTCCAGGTACTCGACAAATTTCTGTGGGCGCAATCCAAAGTGTTTATCTACGAGCTTGGCCATGGCAACATTCGATGAGTGTTCAAACGCGTCCTGAACGGATACGCGACCCAAACCTCCTTCTTCATGATCCCGGACAGTATTGTTGTAGAAAGTATATTCGCCGTTCCCAGTATCAATGCTGTCATTGAGCTCGACAGGACTGTCCTCCAGGAGGGCGATCATCGTTACCAGCTTGAAAGTGGAACCGGGTTCGAACAATTGCCCCGTTGCAAAATTGAATTTTTCAACAAAGTCCCCGTGGCCGTTGCTGCTCAGATTGGAAATTGCTTTTACGGCCCCCGTCTTCACATCCATTACGACCACCAGTCCATCGTCTGCGTTATGTTTCAGCATCGCTTTATGGAGGGCGGTCTGGGCAACATCCTGGAAGTTGATATCTAATGTTGTCTGGAGGTCAAGTCCATTAATAGCCTTGACATTGTTGGCGTCGAATACCGGCTTCCACACCCCTCCCGCTATTTTCTGATAGTAGGCATAACCATCTTGTCCTCCCAACTGATCATTGAAACTGTATTCCAGTCCGGCACCTTTGTCATTCTCATTTATAAACCCGATGGTTCTGCTGCTGAGACTGGTGAAGGGATGGTATCTGACATCGCTTTTTTCAAAGATGGCGCCTCCCCTTAGCCTTCCTTCCCGGAAGACGGGCCAGGTTGACATCATTTTCTTTTGCTGGTAGTTGATCCTCTTCCGGCTTAGAATGACGTATTGCTTGCCCGTTATGCGGGCATCACTGAGAAGGCGTCTGTAGTCTGTTTTCGAGCGGTCATTAAAAAAACGGGATAGGCAATAAGCCAGTGAATCAACACCTTTTTTGAACACATCCTCGCGGGGAAGTGTCGCATCGAAGGCCACTTTATAGAATGGAAGGGATGTTGCGAGGAGACTTCCGTTGTCGGAGTAAATGTTACCACGGGTAGCTTTCACTCGTTTATAGTCAAACGAAATACGTTCGCCCATGGCTGCCCACTTCTCGCCTTCAACGACCTGGATATGCGCAGTTTTAACGACGACCGCCACCGCGAACAGCACCACGAAAAGGAATGCCACGCGAACTCTAATTAATATGGACTGCTTAATATTCACCAGCCTTGATCTCTACTTTATATGGGGGTTTTAAACTTTCTTTGAGTCCGAAAACATTCACCTTTCTGGCTACTTCCGATTGCTTGCTGGCAAACATAAGGTCAGCTTTAAGCGTTGTATAGTCTGCGCGCAGATCTTCTACTTCCGCCTGTATCGCGTTGATACGCCGAACAGTTTTCTCCGAATAATGTGTGTTGCTGATATAGATCAATCCAAGGAGCATGACAAACAAGATCTTCGGCAAATACTTTACAGGGAATCCTTCTTCGAAATAGCTCTCCAGGTTGAGTTTTTTTTCGAATCCGGCGAACATGCTCTTCCCGGGAAAGGATCTCTTTTTTGCGGACTTGATCTTAAATTTATTTTCTGTCATGTTATTGTGTCGTTACACAATTTGATATTTATATTTTTTCTGCGATCCTGAGCTTTGCACTTCTTGCTCTGCTGTTGTTTTCAACTTCTTCAGGCGAAGCCTCAATAGGCCTTTTGTTAACGGGTTTAAAGGGCCTTATTTCATGTCCATAAAAATCTTTTTCCATCTCACCGAACATCTTTCCCTTGTTCATGTAGTTCTTCACCATTCTATCCTCCAGTGAGTGATATGAAAGAACTACAAGCCGTCCGCCTGGAATTATTACTTCGCCGCATTGGTGCAAAAAATTTTCAAGTGCTTTCATTTCTTCGTTCACCTCTATTCGCAACGCCTGAAACACCTGGGCGAAATATTTGTTCTCCTTTCCCCGGGGTGCGACTGATTGAAGTACTGCTTTCAAATCACCAGTAGTTGCCAGCGGCTGGATCACCCGTTGCTGAGCAATGAGCCTTGCAGCCGTTCTGGCATTCTTCAATTCGCCATACATCCCGAATATTTTATGGAGTTGTTCTTCATTGGACTCGTTGAGTACCTGTAATGCTGTGCGTGAAGTGTTCCTGTCCATCCGCATATCAAGCGGACCATCGAATCTCGTCGAGAATCCGCGATCCGTTGAGTCGATCTGGTGTGATGAAACGCCGAGGTCGGCAAGTATTCCATTCACCTCCTTTACGCCATTCAGCTTGAGGTACCGCTTCATAAACATGAAGTTGGCCTGACAAAATGTAAAAGAACGATTGCTGATCTTTTCAGCTTGTGATCTTGCGTCGTCATCCTGATCGAAGGCGATTAACCTTCCTTCAGTCAAATTTTGCAGGATGCCGAGACTATGTCCCCCACCTCCAAATGTGACATCAACATAAATTCCTTGCGGATCGATGTTGAGCCCCGCCAGGCTTTCGCCAAGCATTACAGGGCGATGGTAGAACTCCTGCACTTCTATTCCTTCTTCATTACCTTCTCCGTCAACTCTCCCACGCGCCCAGGTTCCAGCTTATGCTGCTGAAGAATCTGTGGATTCCAAAGCTCGAGCTTGGTTCCTACGCCAACCAACCTGACATCCTTCTCAATGCTTGCGTACGCCAGCATTGACTTTGGGATCAGCAAGCGTCCTGCGGCATCAAAGGGTATTCCCATTGAATCAAACATATAGCTCCGCTGGAGGGTACGGTTTTCTTCAATGAACTCCGGAAGTGCAGAAATCCTTGAAAAGACCTTCTTAAACTCACCAATGGGGTAAAGTGTCAGACACGGTTCATAGCCAAGCTTGATCACAATTTCCTGGTCTTCACCGGGGGGCAACTGAGCTTTCAGCTTTGAGGGTAGGACAAGCCTTCCTTTTGCATCAAGCTTAGTATCGTAGAAATAGGTAAAGAAGGTCATTAGACGTAGTGGTTGTCTCGTGTCCCCCAAACGTTTGGGCTCTCCTTAAGCAAACATAGGATTTTTTGCCCCACTTTCAACCACTTTGCTCCACATTTTTGCATTTTATTGCACAACACGACATAAAAAGACCATGAGTAGTCCGTCGCACCGCTAAAATGTCATTGATTTAAGAGATAATACGCCTCGAAATGAGCCCTTGGACGTCGCCGAGCTCAAAATTCAGATCCTTTGTAAGGATTTCAATCGTATGCTGGCCAAGGTGAGGCGGTGGGGTAAAGTGGGAGGAAATTTGATAAAGGGGTTTGCCAATGTAAGTCCGTAGTCCCACACGATCTGCGGATTCCAAAAAGATCTCCTTGGCGTGATCTAACTCCAATACGTGTTTAAGATTCCGGATTACACCAGCGGGAACCTGGCATTCCTGCAGTTTCACCATCAATTCAGCAGTCCGATGCCGCCGGATCGGCCCCTGCAACATGAAATGAAGGAGCAATCTATTGGACACCCGGGCAGCATTAGTGCTGAATTTCGGATCCTGAGCTGGACCGTCGACATCCAGCACCTCACAAAGGAGGGCGAATTGACGATCTGTTCCGATAGCGAGAAGTATTTCATCGCCTGTGGCCGTTAGGAAAACATCCCCATACGGCGCTATGTTCGGATGGGCCGAACCTTGTTTCTGCGGTATCATTCCCCCCACCAGCCAATTCGTAGCCTGGTTTGCCAGCGACGCTATTGCCGCCTGGATGAGAGAAACTTCAATGAAACCACCTTCACCCGATTTTGTCTTTTTTAGCATCGCTAACAGGATACCTTCTTTAAGCTGGTGCGCTGCAAGTATATCGATCAAAGCAACTGGCATCTTAGTAGACGACCGTCCGGGCTCACCATTTATATACATGAATCCGGCTTCAGCCTGTATCACGGCATCATAACCAACCCGGGGGTCATCGGAACCATATCCTGTGATCTGTCCATAGATCAGTTGTGGGTTAAGCCGCGAGAGCGAAGCATAGTCAACCCCAAGCTTTGCGGCATCTCCCGGTTTATAGCTTGCGATCACCAGGTCTGATCGTCTTGCAAGATCTCCGAGGATCGACTTTCCTTCAGGGGTCTGAAGATCCAGCCCAATGGACCTTTTCCCCCAGTTAACAGCGCTGAAGTATGCGGAACGGTCGTCGGTCTCTTCGTTAGGGCTTTTCCAGCTTCTTGTAACATCGCCCAGAGTCCTGGTGTTTTCAACTTTAATGACAGATGCGCCAAGTTCGGCAAAGAATTGTCCGACTGCCGGGCCCGCGAGCACAGAAGCCAACTCGAGGACCCTCAATTCTTCAAACATGACTTAAATCGATTGAACCCATACTATTATGGCAATATTCTCATATGAACACAAATTGTAAATCATTTCTCGCATTTTTGCGTTTTCCAATTCACAAATCGTCGCGATGAAGGCTCTGGTTTATTTCTCATGGATAGGTGTGCTGTTGACTGGATGTCTCGCGCAGACGGAATCTAACAACGCATTGAAAACAGGCTCATGGAGAGCAACGATTGAGATCCAGGGGCAAGCACTTCCATTTAATCTCGAAGTTTTCAAAGACTCCGTTGATAATAACCCTGACGGATACCGCGCTTACCTGCGCAATGCATCCGAAAGGATCCTGCTCGATCAGATCGCTGTAAAAGGAGATTCGGTTGACATCGTGCTGCACATCTTTGATGCCAACATCAAAGCCAGGATAAACGGAAACAGGCTTGAAGGTCAATTCATTAAGAATTACGAAAAGGATTATCGCCTTCCTTTTCAGGCATTTTATGGAGAGGCATTTCGTTTCAATAAATTGAATGGTCAGAACGATATACCGGACTTTAGTGGAAAGTACGCCGTGAATTTCGTTCATGAACGTGATACAACGCCAGCCATAGCTGTTTTTGAGCAATTTGCGGATAGCATTACCGGTACATTTCTGACGCCTACAGGCGACTACAGATATCTGGAAGGCAACGTAACCGATGGCAAGCTACAACTCAGTACTTTCGATGGCAACCATGCCTACCTCTTTCGCGCCGTGAAGCGGGCTGATGGCAAGCTCGAGGGTGAATTTTACTCAGGAAAGACCTGGAAGGAATCATGGACCGCAGAAAAAAATGAAAATCCTCCGCTCCCGGACGCAGAAAAGCTAACATATCTGAAGGATGGTTATGATCGCATCGCGTTTTCTTTTCCCGATGTAGCAGGCAAAAAGGTCCAGCTTACCGATGACACCTATAAGAATAAGGTTGTGGTCCTTCAATTGCTGGGCACGTGGTGTCCGAACTGTATGGATGAAACAAAATTTCTGGCCCCATGGTACGAACAGAATAAGCATCGCGACGTAAAGATCATCGGCCTTGCCTACGAACGCAAAGATGATTTTGCGTATGCAAGTGACCGCGTCAGGAAGATGGTTGCAAAGCTAAATGTCGGATACGAAATTCTTATTGCAGGCGTTAACGACAAGGACAAGGCAGGTGAAACCCTGCCAATGTTGAACAAGGTCGTTGCCTTCCCTACAACAATATTTATTGGTCGCGATGGCAAGGTGAAAAAGATCCATACGGGATTCACCGGCCCAGGGACAGGGCGATACTACGATCAATTCATTGAACATTTCAATGAGACTGTAAATGAATTGCTCGGCGAGAATCAAACATCCTTTAAACAACCTTAACGTCGTGACTGGCATCACATGAGAACAAGAGTTGTCGTTGGATTATCCGGAGGAGTTGACTCAAGTGTCGCTGCATATCTCTTGAAAGAACAAGGATATGACGTGATCGGTATGTTCATGAAGAACTGGCATGATGATTCTGTCACTATCAGCAATGAATGTCCATGGCTTGACGATAGCAACGATGCGATGATCGTAGCTCAGCATCTTGGAATTCCATTTCAGGCAATTGATCTGAGTAAAGAGTACAAAGAGCGCATAGTGGACTACATGTTTGCAGAATATGAACGGGGACGAACACCCAATCCGGATGTCCTTTGCAATCGGGAAATAAAATTCGACATTTTTCTTCAGGCAGCGCTGAAGCTTGGCGCAACGTTCGTGGCTACCGGACACTATGCGCGAAAAGGATTAATCGAGAGCAATAATCTCACGACATACAGGTTGCTCAGCGGAAAGGACAACAACAAGGACCAAAGCTATTTTCTTTGTCAGTTGACACAGGCACAATTGTCAAGATCACTTTTTCCGATAGGTGCGCTCAAAAAATCGGAGGTCAGGGACATTGCAAAAGAAAACAATCTCATTACCGCTGATAAGAAAGACTCACAGGGCCTGTGCTTTGTCGGTAAAGTTCATCTTCCCGACTTTCTCCAACAGCGGCTACAACCTAAAGACGGCAAGGTAATTGAGATCCCCGCGGAATCCGGTGTATTCTCTAACGGTATACAAAATGACGATCTTGTACATCTCACAGAAAGCTATGATCTTCGCCCTGAATTGGGAGCGGAAGTTGGTGATCACAAAGGAGCCCACTACTACACCATTGGCCAACGCAAAGGGCTCAGGATCGGTGGGTATGCAAAGCCACTGTTCGTCATTGGAACAGATACAACAAATAATATCATTTATACTGGTAAGGGTGAGGAACATCCCGGACTATATCGCAAGGGACTCTTTATCCCAACTGCCGACGAACATTGGGTTCGAGAGGATTTGAAACTTACTGTGGGTGACTCTGCGCGCTACCTGTCCCGCATCAGGTATCGTCAGCCGTTAACCTATTGCACATTGCACAAAAAGGCACAAGGGTTATACGTAATATTCGACACACCGCAACGTTCTGTAACGCCGGGACAATTTTGTGCGTGGTATGATGAAGATGAGCTGATAGGGTCCGGTGTTATCAGCTGAACCACATTTTAGAAATTCAATACAACCTAATTGAAAGTCTTTCCGTACTTTTAACAAAAATTATTCGCTATGAAAAAATATATCTGTTTGCTGGCAGCACTTTTACTGCTTCTTACATTTGCTCAGTCCAAGGTCTTTGCACAAGAAATTCAGAAAGGTGATTTTATATTGAGTCCTGGATTAGGTGTCGGATACCAGTTTTGGGGTGGCATAACATTAGGCATTAATGGGGAATATGCATTTTCAGATGAGATCAGCGGTGGCGGTTATGCAGCGTTCACGCATTGGGGAGGATACTCTGCTCAGGATATCAACTGGTTTGATGTTGGTGTAAGAGCATCTTACCACTTCGGGAAGCTGCTCAGAGTGCCTGATAAACGATTCGATCCATATGCCGGTGCGCAGGCAGGGGGATCGTTTTCAGACTACGATGATTATTATGAGATTGGCGGGGTCAGATATCGCACGAGTTCGACATACGATCGTGGTTTCCGCGGTGGTCTTTATGCCGGCGCGCGCTGGTACTTCAATGAACAGATTGCTGTATACGGGGAAGTTGGATTTGCGCTTTGCCCGCTCATGGTCGGTGCCACTTTCAAGTTCTGAGCAATACCAAAATAGCTTCATAGAAGGCTGTCTTTAAGGCAGCCTTTTTCTTTGATTATTAGTGATTACCATCCTTTACCGCCATGACGCGGAGGACGCGATGGACCGCTAAGTCAAATAGCTATAAAAATCTTTGCGTCTACTTTGCGTCTTTGCACCCTTGCGGTGAAGTACCTGTCTCACAAGCTGTCCTTCAATCCGCTCACACCACCCGAGATAATGAACTTCATGGCGACTGGCCCTGATACGTTCAGTGGCCTGATACTTTCTTTGGGGACAAAGTAATGGTACCCAGAGAAGGCGTATGAATGTGGAAAGTAAACGACAACCATGTCCTGTAAACCAAGTTCGGCAAGATCCGGCTGCGTGATAAACCCAATCTGATAAAGATTGTTGTCCTTGTTGATTCGAACTAGTACGGGCTTATTAAATTTCTTTTTATCGCCAACAAAAGCGCCGAGCAGGTCTTTCATCGCAGAGTAAATAAGTTTAACCAACGGTATCTTGTTGATAAGATGATCAAACCAATTTGCAACAGTCTTAAATGCAAAGTTTGTAGTGAGATACCCAAATGCAGTAATCGCAAGCAGAATGATAAGCACACCCAGACCTGGATAGGGCAGGTTCAGTAAATTATCAAGCCAACGGAACGAAACGAAGATAAAATATACGGTTGCTACCAGTGGAACAATAAATAAAGTTCCACTGAAGAAGTACCGGAGGATCCGTCGCAATATGTTTTCCATATACTTATACGATCATCTTTGCCAATGCCATTCTGATGACTTCATCCACCTGCTCATCAAAGGAAATATAAGTCGTATCAAGTGGTATGGCGTCCGTTGCCTGACGCAATGGACTCTCAGTGCGCGTGGTATCTATTTTATCCCGTTGAATAATATTCTCTACTACGTCATCGAGATCAACCAGCTGATCCCGCTGCAGTAATTCTTTCTGACGCCGGAATGCTCTTACAAGTAAGTCAGCATTCATAAAGATCTTTAGCTCTGCCTGGGGGAAAACCACCGTGCCTATGTCGCGGCCGTCCATCACCACCGCCCTTTCCTTTCCCATACGCCGCTGTTGTCCGACCATTGCTGTACGTACCTCCTTGATCGTACTCACCTGGCTAACGATCTCTGACACGCGCATGGAACGTATCTCCTTTTCGACATTGAGCCCATTTAGATAAGTCTCGGATTTATTTTTTGAATTTACCTTAAACGAAATATGAATATGCTCAAGAACCCGGACAATCTCTTTGGGGTTAGTAATAGCAACATGTTGCTCAAGAAAGAACAGTGTGACTGCGCGATACATAGCGCCCGTATCGATGTAGCGGTATCCCAGAATATTGGAAACCTCCTTGGCTGTCGAGCTTTTGCCACATGCTGAATAACCGTCAATGGCAATAACTATCTTCCGTAGGTTCATCAGCAATCTTTTAGCGGACAAGGAATGGGTTTACCAGGCTTGAGCTTCTTATGATGTTTAGAATGATGAGATGCGCATGCTTCCAGAGACAGCACCAACGTCAGCATAGCAACAAAAGCGAATAGTCGTTTCACAATCAGTGTTAGTATGGTCCAAAAGTAACGATTAAATTTCTTAGTATTGAGTCATTAGTCCTTAGTGCCATGACTCAGGAGCAAGGACCAGGTAAAGAACCTGGAGCTTTATTTACGCGTTAAAGGAGAGAGGAATTGAGATTTATTATCAAATTTCACGATAAACTGGAAGAGCGACAGTGGAAACTAATAACCGGGGCAGAAAAAGCGGTTAAACTTCAGTTGCGCTCACAGTCATTAGTATCACGACAAAGGACTAGGGACTTTGTAATAAACTGAAACGACAGAAAAATGGAAACTAACGATCAGGGAAGAGCAGAAAAGGCATTTAAGAACTTCGGTAAAAAAGTGGATGCCTTCATGGAAGAATTCTCAGAAGCAGGAGAAAAACTTAATCGGGAATTCAGTCAGAAATTTGAGGAGTTAAAGGTTTCAGCTGAGAAATTGAAACACGAATCTGAAAACAAGGAACGCTGGAAAGAGGTTGAAGATGCGTTGAAAAAAGCAGGTGATGAACTAAGCAAGGCATTTAAGGCTGCCTTTAAGAAAAGAGACGAGGTTTAACTGATCATTCACTAAGTTTATGCGGGCATTACTTTACCGCTAAGACGCCAGGGACCAATGGACCGCAAAGACTCTTAGCGCAACTTAGCGTTCATAGCGTCCTTGCGGTGAAGAAATCCGAGCACCAACACTTTAAAAAATCACGCAATAGAAATTGTCTTGGCGTTGACGAATTCCTTGATTCCGAGCTCAGATAGTTCCCGGCCGTAACCCGACTTTTTAACACCTCCGAAAGGCAGACGCGCGTCAGATTTCATCAGTGAGTTGATAAACACGGAACCCGATTCAATTTGCCGTGCGACCCATTCTCCTCTTTCAATGTCTTTGGTCCACACGGATGCGCCAAGTCCATACCGGCTGGCATTAGCCAGCGCTATTGCGTCTTCGTCTGTGGATGCCGTGATCACTGCAGCCATCGGGCCGAAGGTTTCCTCATCGAATGCCGGCATGCCAGGCGTGACCTCCTCCAGCAGGGTTGGCTGAAAATTGCTTCCATGGCGTTGACCTCCTGTTGTAACGTGCGCACCAAGTTCAACAGATCGATGAAGTTGTTTTTCAAGGGTTTCTGCCAGATCGACTCTTGCAACGGGGCCGGTGGTGATCATTGAGTCAAACGGATTGCCTTGTTTCAGCTTTTCAATTGCATCGGTAAACCTGCTGACGAACTCATTCCGAATGCCTTTCACCACGATGAATCGCTTCGCTGCTATGCACGATTGTCCCGCGTTCTGCATACGCGACTGGGTAGCGATCTTTACCGTGAGATCCAGGTCAGCGTCCTGCAGCACGACGAAGGGATCGCTTCCACCAAGCTCCAATACTGTTTTTTTAATATTTTTGCCAGCGACGGCGGCTACTTGTGAGCCCGCCTGTTCACTGCCTGTGAGTGCTATACCCTGCACGATGTCCGATTGTATGATTGATTCCACGGATCTGTTGTCGATCACAAGGGATTGAAATACGCCTGCGGGAAAGCCGGCTTCCCGGAACACTTCTTCAAGCAATAGCGAGCACGTTGTAACACTCGAGGCGTGTTTCAGAAGGCCGACGTTGCCTGCCATCAGGGCAGGTGCTGCAAAGCGGATGACCTGCCAGAAAGGAAAGTTCCAAGGCATAATTGCGAGTATCGCACCCGTTGGCTGAAAGGCTACAAGACTTCGCCGCGCATCTGTGGCGATCAGTTCATCCCTGAGAAATTGTTCAGCATTTTCAGCAAAGAACTGACATCCCTTTGCGCTTTTCTCAACCTCAGCAATTGATTCTTTCAGTACTTTACCCATTTCGAGGGTGATCATGCGCGCGTACCGGTCCTTGTTCTTTTCAAGCACGGTGGCGGCGTTCAGCATTTTTTCGCGGCGTTCCGCGAAGGATGTCTTCCGCCACATTTTAAATGCTTCACTGGCGATCGTTAATTTATTCTGGAGCCCTTTAGAATCCAGTTCCTGGAATTCCCCAACAACTGATTCGTCATATGGATGGATAGTTCTGATCATGTGCTAGCCGTTTGATTGCGACACTTAGGGAACGTAAAAAAGAAAGGCCAGGTTCAACACCCGGCCTCATCAATATACTTTTGATTGGCGGTTAGCCTATCGCTATGCGTTTGAATTCGGCAACGGTCAAACCCTTTGTAACGCTATCCAGGTATTGGGCAACAGTTTTTGAGTTATCTTTTACGAAAGGCTGATGCAAGCAAGGTGCTTTCCTTAAAGAATTTGTTGCAGTTTTCCTTGGGCAATTTTCTCAACCATGTTCGCAGGCTTTCCTTCTGCCAGTATTTGCGCTTTCGCGATCTCCAGTTCTTTTTCGATAGATGTCTCTATCGACAGACTTTTCATCAACTGCTACCGGATTCATTGCGGCAATTTGCATGCCCACATCTTTGCCTGCTTCGGTAACATCCTTGCCATTTACACCTTTAAAGGAAACTAATACACCAAGCTTAGATCCAGCATGGATATAAGGAACAACGGTTTCACCTTTCATGTGAATGTATTCGCTCACTTCAATCTTCTCGCCGATCTTTCCTACCAAGCTCAACAATCTTATCATTTAAGGTAAGGATCACCGCCTTGAGGCTGAGCAATGCTTCTTTATCAGCCGGCTTATTGCTAAATGCTGTTTCAGCAATAAGTTTACCCAACTGACTGAAACTCTTCATTCTTCGCCACAAAATCTGTTTCACAATTGAGGGCAATGAGAACAGCTTCTTTTTTATCATCGCTTACTTTGATAAAAACAGATCCTTCTTTTGCATCTCTATCAGAACGGGACGCAGAAACTTTTTGTCCTTTTTTTCTTAAGATCTCAATGGCTTTTTCAAAATCTCCGTCGGCTTCAGTAAGGGCTTTTTTACAATCCATCATACCTGCGCCGGTCATCTGGCGGAGCTTATTTACATCTTGAGCTGAAATGGCTGACATATGATTTTATGATTTTATAATTTTTAGATTTATGACTATTGGGCCTAAAACAAACCGTCCTACCAGCTTAATTGTTTGCAAAGCGGCAGGACGACTTAAAAATTCTATGGTGCTTAGATTACTTTGCTTCTTCTACCGGTTCGTCAACTCTTCTTTTTTCATCTTCGTCTTTCTTGTGAGCTGCATCTTCTTTATCTTTTTTGCGCTCCATCAATGATTCTTCAATTACTTTACCAATATGTTTGGTGAGTATAGAGATTGATTTGAATGCATCATCATTTGCCGGAACGGGAAAGTCAACTCCGGAAGGATCAGAATTTGTATCGACCAATGCAAATACGGGAATGTTTAATTTCTGAGCTTCTGTTACAGCGATGTGTTCGCGTTTTACATCAATTACAAAAAGCGCTGCGGGAAGTCTGTTAAGATCTGCAATACCACCTAACAATTTTTCAAGCTTTGCTTTTTCGCGGGTTACCATCAAACGCTCGCGCTTTGCAAGGTTATTGAAAGCATCGTCTTTCATCAACTTATCGATCTGAGCGAGTTTCTTCAATGACTTTCTGATCGTAGCAAAGTTTGTAAGCATACCACCCAGCCAACGTTCCGTTACGAAAGGCATGTTCAAGCGCTTTGCCTCTTCCGTAACGATATCCTTTGCCTGTTTTTTAGTAGCTACGAACATGATCTTGCGACCTGAGCGAACAATGTTCTTCAGTGCAAAAATCGCTTCGTCCAGTTGCGGCTAAGTGTTTTATTCAGGTCAATGATGTGGATACCATTGTTTTCCATGAAGATGTACTCTGCCATCTTGGGATTCCACTTGCGGGTAAGGTGACCAAAGTGAACACCTGCATCCAATAATTCCTGATATGTTAATTTTTCAGCCATTCTGTTTTTACTATTATTACGCTTGCTAAACTGGAATTTCCTTCTTGCTTTTCTACGACCTGGTTTCTTACGTTCTACCATTCGTGAATCGCGCGTCATAAAACCTTCTTTTCTTAAGACAGGTTTGTTTTCAGCGATTGATTTCAACCAATGCACGGGCAATACCTAAACGCACTGCTTCCGCCTGTCCTGTGACACCTCCACCTTCTACATTTACTGTTACATCGTAACTGCGCTTCCAATTTCAATGCAGCCAAGGCCTGTTTTACCAGTGTCTGATGAATTTCAGAAAGAAAATATTCCTTTAACTCTCGGTCATTTACTATTATATCTCCTTTCCTGGTTTAACATATACGCTGGCAATGGAGGTCTTTCTTCTTCCGATTGTGTTGATGATCTGCATGTATCAGAATTTTAATTCTTTTGGTTGTTGTGCTACGTGGGGATGTTCAGTTCCCGCATAAACATGAAGACTTCTGAAAAGTTCGCTACCCAATCTGTTTTTAGGAAGCATGCCGCGAACAGCATGTTCGATAAGACGTTCTGGGTGTTTTGAACGGATCAACGTAGGAGTATGCTCGCGCTGACCTCCTGGATAACCTGAGTGCGTAAAAATCACCCGGTCAGTCCATTTCTTTCCTGTCATTCTTACTTTTTCTGCATTGATTACAATTACATTATCTCCGCAATCCACATGAGGACTGTAGCTTGTCTTGTGTTTGCCACGAATAATATGGGCTACTTGGCTCGCTACGCGACCTAAAACCTGTGAATTTGCATCAACAACGAACCAACCCTTCTCGACTGTAGCCTTATTGGCGTAGCTTGTTTTATAGCTATTGTGATCCATTTTTTAAAATTAATTCAACTAAATTACAATACCCCTTTCAAAAAGGGACACAAAGGTAAATTGCTTATTTGAAATGCAAGCCGAAGATGATTTTTGAATAGTCCCAAGGCCTTCAGAATGAACCAAAAATGGCCATTTCGTTGGTTTTTTGCGCGATCAATTAGCCGGAACCAAAATCACATCACCCGAAAAGCGGCGGTCGTTACCGGTTTAACTCCAATCTGACGTGTTAAGTGCCTGCATATCCTTCTGGTACGGCGCCTCCACAAATATTGGATTTCCTGCTAAATCCCAAGAATCTCAAGGGAAAAAGCGTGCAACGCCATCCTTTTGATTAATGGCTCCTCTTCTGTTTCCCTCTTTAGATTGAAATTTCTTTTCACCTGCGACAGAAAAAAAGGTTTACCACCATATATGACGTCACCAGTGATCGGAGCCTGCAACAGGGAGATGAATCCTGATTTGGTGCATTCGACCAGTTACAGGCCTGCATGCAACAAGGGTATGGTAGCGATAGGATTTTAATGACGTAAAATAAGTCTGGGCAGGTTTTCCCTCACGGCTGGCTGATCTTCACGATCCCATCATCTTGCTTGAGTATGGGTGCGTCAACCAACATCTCTCTGAACTGATGAATTCCATCTACAACGGCATGATAAATTTTAGTCACCTGCTCGCTTTTCAAATTGTATGCTCAGGTGGCGGTAGGCTTCGGGATTTTTGGCGATAGCCAATACTCCGGACGTTTCCTTGTCCAGGCGGTGACAGACCTGCGCATCTGCGAATACGTTTTCCGGGCCAAGCGCCAGCAGGTTGACGCTTTCATTCCGGTCCTCCAGGGTGGATAGGAATGGGGGCTTATTGACCAACAATGTAATCGTCATCCTCGAACAGGATCAACTCCTCAAAAGAAATACGGTGAACCTTCAAATCATATTCAGTTTTTTACAGCTTCGATTGCGTCGGCAGCTTTCAGATTTTACACGTGGCAATCTGAAACTAAAAGTAGACCCCTTTCCCGGGAATGCTTTCAACTTCAGGCTTTGAATTGTGGCCATCGAGAATATGTTTAACAATGGCAAGTCCTAAACCCGTTCCTCCTTTTTCACGACTTCGGCTTTTGTCGACACTATAAAATCGCTCAAAAACTCTGGGCAGATGTTCCGGCGGTATCCCTTCACCAAAATCCTGAACCCTTGTGAGAACATTCTTCTTGCCGCTTTCAAATACAACTGTCACTTCACCGCCATCAAACGAATGCTTGATCGCATTGGAAATCAAATTAGTCATGACCTGGTTGATGCGTTGCCAATCAGCGTATACACAGACTCTTTGCTTATCGCCTTCAATTTGCAGCTTTACATCCTTTTTACTCGGCTTTTTCTTCAAACTGCTCGAAGACCTCCTCCGTTAGTTTATGAAGGTCGATGCTTTCGAAATGCATTTTGATCTGACCGGTTTCAATATGCGACAGCGTCAGAAGATCCTGCACCAGCATATCCAGTCCATCGAGGCTCTTGGCTGCTTTCTTGAGAAATTTTGTCCGTACAGTCTTATCATTTACCGCGCCATCGAAGAATGTATGCACAAATCCTTGTGCGGCAAAGATCGGCGTTTTCAAGCTCATGCGAGACATCGGCAATAAATTCGCGGCGGAATGCTTCGAGCTTCTTCAACTCATCAATTTCTTTTTGCTTCAGCTCTGCAAAGGAGTAAATTTCCTCATTTATGGTTTTCAGAGGATTAAGCGGAGCTGATTTTTGCTTGTCCATCTTTGAAAGCTCTTTCTTTTTCAGTTTGTCCATAAGTTTATAGATCTTGTTGATCTCTCGGAAAATTAGAAATTCCAGGACGACGAAAATAAGGAGATAAGATACGGAAAAGCTTATGACGAATGCCACGAGAAGGGCTCTCTGATCCACACTTTTAAAAAGGGATAAGAACAAAGAGGTGATCAGGGCAATACATAGTGCCAGCAGTAGGGCCAATCCTCTTGAACTGTAAACCATGCCGCCAAGATAGAAAAGTCCATGATCGGTAGACCATGGACCCTTGCAGTAGTGAAAATTTTATTGTTTTATGTAGCGCTACAATTCGCTTTACACCTTCACTTTTTCGGCCACTAGCTTTTGCTCTTTTTGGTCCTCGATCCCGGCAATTTTCTCCTTGATTTTTTTCTCCAGCTCATCCATCAGCTCCGGATTGTCTTCGATCAGTTGTTTTACGCTGTCGCGGCCCTGACCAAGTTTGTTTCCATTATATGAGAACCATGATCCAGCTTTTTGAATCACGTTGAGTTCCACGCCGAGGTCGACGATCTCGCCAGACTTTGAAATTCCTCGTCCATACATGATGTCGAACTCCACGACCTTGAAAGGAGGCGCAACTTTGTTTTTCACAACTTTGACTTTTACACTGTTCCCGGTAATATCATCGGCAGCTTCTTTGATCTGACCGATCCTTCGATATCTAAGTCGAACGGAAGCATAAAATTTTAATGCATTTCCACCAGTCGTTGTTTCAGGGTTACCGAACATTACACCGATCTTTTCGCGAAGCTGATTGATAAAAACACAAGCACATCCTGTCTTGCTTGATCGTACCTGTAACTTTCTCAAGGCTTGTGACATCAGACGCGCGTGCAATCCCATTTTACTCTCACCCATTTCACCTTCGAGTTCGCTTTAGGGACCAGGGCAGCTACGGAGTCAATGACAATAATATCGATCGCTCCGGAACGAATAAGATGATCTGCAATTTCAAGGGCCTGTTCCCCGTTGTCAGGCTGGGAGATCAATAGATTCTCTGTGTCAATTCCTAACTTTTCCGCATAGGCTTTATCAAAAGCATGCTCAGCATCAATAAATGCAGCGAGGCCACCTTTCTTTTGTGCTTCGGCAATGCAATGCATAGTGAGTGTTGTTTTTCCAGAAGATTCAGGCCCATATATTTCTGTAACTCCTCCTCGTGGAATGCCGCCAATCCCCAAGGCAATATCCAGCCCCAGAGAACCTGTTGAAATAGCCGGAACATCCATCACTTTCTCATCACTTAGTTTCATTACGGTTCCTTTGCCGTACGTCTTTTCCAGTTTATCAAGTGTTAACTGAAGAGCCTTCAGTTTTTCTTTCGCATCGCTCATATCTATTATTCAATGTTTATAGTTACAAATTCATAACATCAATTGACAGAATACGGGATACAATATTCATCAGTGTAAAAGCCTACAGCTATACTGTCAACGGATTATGGGTTGAAATTACTACTTCACTCCTTAAATTAAAAACGAGATGACAATCAGATAATCTGAGCAAAATCCGAGTATTGAGCTTATTGCTTTAGCTTGATATTACCTAAATAAATTGCATTCAATGAGTTGACTTTTGCAACATTGCGACAATGACAACTAGTGTCAAAGGATTTATATTGCAACTTTGATTTCATCATTTTCACTAAAATGAATTCAGAAGATTTTCTTGTCACACTTGATGGAGTCGTTTTAGGGTTCTAAAAAGTTCCTTGTCTAAGTCATAATGAAAAGTAGCGTTCGTAAAATCATTCAAGCGGATTTTATTGGGACTCCTGATATCCTTATCGTACTGATATTAATCTATTGGGAGTTGGTCAGCTATGGTCTGCAGCAAGGGTATGGTCAGCTTAACATTATTTGGAATGCTAAACCGGTGGAGGAATATTCTAAAGGATCCAACTTTTCCCGACTCTCTTAAGGCAAGACTTCGAGCTTATTACAGAGATCAGAAAATTATGCTATCGATTCCCTTGGACTAAAGGACACTGAAAATTATAAAACACTCTACGATCAGAAAGGGCAAAGAAGTTATGTGGGTTGTGCTGGCGTGCGAACCTTTTCAACTCAAACCCAAGGAATGGAAGTTTCCGATTCTCGGCGATCGGTTCCCTACAAAGGTTTTTTTAAGAAGGAGCAGCGGCTATAGGCTGAAGCAGGACGACTTGAAAAGGAAGGATGGGATGTTATCATTCAGGAATCCGGGGGGATGGTCAACATTAGGATGGTTTACCGATCCGATCCTGAGTAAAATGTTGATGCGAAGTGAAGGTGATCTTGCCAATCTTATTATTCATGAGATGTCGCATGCCACGATCTTTGTAAAAGATAGTGTCGAGTTCAATGAAAATCTGGCCACTTTTATTGGAGACCGGGGCACAGAACAGTTTCTTATCGATAAATATGGAGATACGTCGTAAGAGTATCGAACGTATATAGAAGAAGATAAGGACTATCTGAAGTATGTTAACCATATGTTACGCGGAGCCGGCAAGCTGGATAGCTTGTATGCAAACTATGAAAGATGACAGACCTCGTTAGTAAAAAACGATTATAAAGGAAGCTCTGATTCGCAAAGTGGTCAGTTCGTTGGACACATTATCGCTGGCTCTCACAAAAAAACCGTCCTCGCGATTCAAAGAAAAACTTCCCAACAATGCCTATTTTATGAATTTCCGACAATATCAGGCTAAGCAGAATATCTTTGTGGATGAATGGAAAGACCAGGTTTGATAGTGATTTGAAGGTCTATATCAGCTATCTAAGCAATAAGTATCCTTTCCTTTAATACATACCGAGTGACTGAAAATGTCGAGTAAGAATTTAGTTTAATGAATGGTTTAACTTTTTCGATCTATTAAGGAATTGTTAATAAAGGTCCTTGTACATTTTTAAAGCACCTGTTTTCTACCTATTTTTGGCCAAATAGTTTATCTATGGGAAACAAGCAAATGCACAAAGTGCTTGTCGTTGATGATGAAGAACCAATCCTGGAACTTCTGAAATACAACCTTGAAAAAAGCGGGTATGAAGTAAAAACCGCGCTTGATGGTGCGAAGGCCGTTGACATTGCAAAAAAATTTATGCCTGACCTTGTGCTGCTGGATATCATGATGCCGAAAATGGATGGCGTAGAAACCTGCAGACTGCTTCGCGATTTGCCTGAATTGCAAAAAATGTTTGTGGTATTTCTTACCGCCCGCTCGGAAGAATATTCGGAAGTAGCGGCTTTTGATATCGGAGCCGATGATTATATCACCAAACCAATTAAGCCTCGTGCTCTGATGAGCAGAATCAGTGCCCTGTTCAGAAGCGATTCAAAAAAATCGTCGCCATCAAGTACTATCACGATCGGTGATCTTACAATTGATAGAACGAGCTATACCATCAAAGTAAACGGCAAAGAAATCAATCTTCCAAAAAAAGAATTTGAATTGTTCTTCTTTTTTGCACAGAATCCAAACAAAGTATTTAGCCGCGAAGATCTCCTACAAAATATCTGGGGCTCGGATGTTTATGTCCTGGCCAGAACGGTTGATGTTCATATCCGGAAAGTTCGTGAGAAAATTGGCGACGATTATATCACAACTGTAAAAGGAGTGGGATATAAATTCAGTCTGACCTAAAGGGTTATTGGTAGATCGGTTTTTCCCTGCATTGCGCATAGAATCCGATGATCCATAGAAGCAGTCAGGCTCTGATAGCATTTACGGGATCCATCCTTGCCGCCATGGCAGCAGGTACAATTCCGGATACCAATCCGATGACTGACGCCACGCCCAAGACCCATTCACAATATTCTTTAAGGTAAGGGTAACCACGAGGCTACCCATGGGAATAAAGGTTATCAGGTAAACGAGAAATAATCCGGCAAATCCTCCAATAAGGCTTAGAAAATCGCTTCAAATAAAAACTGAAAGAAGATAAAGTAATTCTTTGCTCCCAGCGATTTCTGCAAGCCAATAATACTCGTCCTTTCCTTTACTGACACAAACATGATGTTGGCAATACCAAATCCTCCGACTAGAATGGAGAACCCTCCGATGATCCAGCCTGCCGTTCCAACAACATCGAATACGCCACTGATCACATTGGCAATTGCTTCTGGTCTGTTGAGAACAAAGTTGTCTTTTTCAGTAGGTCGTAATCCCCTTCTTATGCGCAATAATCCCCCGTACTTCATTTTCCAAGTTCAACAAGTCCAACATCTACTTCATTTCCCTTCACTCCAATACGGGAAGTAAGTTCATGCGGCTTGCCAGTTCCCGTTTGAAATAATCTTCGGAAAGATTGATAAGGGATTATCGTGATATAATCATTGCTAGGTGTTCCCATGAAACTCTGACCTTCTTTCTTGATCACCCCTATCACAACGTATTTCAGATTTTTGATTTTTATCGTTTTTCCAATTGGGTCCTCGCCATTTAGGAAAAGTGCCTTGGCCACTTCATGTCCGATGACGGCTACATTTCTGCCCGCCTCTAGTTCTTCTGCGGTTAAAATATCTTCCCTTGTCAATATTTACTTCAAATACGACATCGTATCCCTGGCTTCCACCCATCAACCGGACTTGTCCGATGCTGTTGTTGTCACGCTTAATGTTGATGTTTCCTTTGCTGGCAAAAATTGCAATGCCATTTTCATTATTGAGATTGGCCTGCAGAAATTTGATATTCATTGTAGGAGGCATTCGGACGTTGCCAAAAATCCCACCACCTGTATTCACCATTGTTGTCGGCGGTGAACGGCCATTTTTCAATGTAGATTACTCCGGTCCCTAGAAAATTAAGGCTGTCTTTGATATTCTTTTCAAGGGAATCAACCATGGTTAGTACGGAAATGATGGCAAAAATTCCAACTGTTACACCCAGTAAGGAAAGAATGGTACGAAGCACATTTGATTTAAGTGCCTTCCAGGCAAACCGGAAACTTTCATAAATCTGGGCTAAGTGTCTTCATCAGGGATCTTTATACGCATTAGTTAAATATTTCAGTTAGTCGACAGTTTGGTCTATGAAATTACTCTCATAAGACTTAAAAAGCGGCTTTTTGTTACAGTTTTGAAAAACCTACTACCTTTTGTCGCAAAAGCCAAATATTGCCTTATTTTTGCAACCTCTTAAAAAATTACCCTTTATTGGGCATCTTTTGCATAAACGAATATGAAGTTATCAGAATTCAAATTTGAACTCCCTAATAATTTAATTGCCCTTGATCCAGCAGAAAATCGGGATGAATCACGGTTGATGGTCATTCATAAAGACACTGGAAAATCGAACATAAGATCTTTAAAGATGTTGTCGATTATTTTGGAGATGGCGATGTAATGGTAGGTAATGACACGATGGTATTTCCTGCCCGTCTGTATGGACGAAAAGAAAAGACGGGCGCAAAGATTGAAGTTTTTTTACTTCGCGAGCTGAATGCAGAAATGCATTTATGGGATGTGTTGGTTGATCCTGCCCGTAAAATCAGGGTTGGAAATAAACTTTATTTTGGCAATGGCGATCTGGTTGCGGAAGTCATTGATAATACTACTTCACGGGGAAGAACTATTCGGTTTCTATTTGATGGTGATTCAGACAGCCTTTGATAAAGTGGTGGAAACGTTGGGCGAAACTCCACTTCCAAAATATATTAAACGAAAAATTAAAGCCGAAGACAAAGAACGGTTTCAAACCATTTTTGCTAAAAATAAAGGCGCTGTTTCCGCTCCTACGGCCGGACTGCACTTTACACGTCAATTGCTGAAACGTCTTCAGATTAAAGGAGTGGAGATGGCATATATCACACTGCATATTGGACTGGGTACTTTCCGACCTGTTGATGTTGAGGATCTCACCAAACATAAAATGGATTCTGAGAATTTTATTGTCGGTGAAGAAGCCGTATCGATTGTGAACAAGGCATTGGATAATAAAAACCGCGTCTGCGCTATTGGTACTACCACCATGCGCGCATTGAATCGGCAGTATCTGCAAACAATCGCTTGAAAGCCCGTGAAGGCTGGACTGATAAATTTATTTTTCCTCCTTACGATTTCAAGATCTGCAATGCGATGATCACTAACTTCCATATGCCTGAGTCAACATTACTGATGATGGCATCTGCATTTGCTGGCTATGATCTTGCCATGGAGGCATACAATTTTGCCAAGAAAGAAAAATATAAGTTCCTTACATATGGCGACGCTATGCTGATCATTTAGTTGTTGATCGTATCAGTCTGAATTCATCAGTATCGTAGTTTGCTTAAAGATGCTTTGTCAGATAAAGGAAAAATGAAATGGCTACGGGATAAATAAGAAAATATTGAAGCGGTGGGAGCAAAAATTCCCATGAACATTCCGAACGGCGCCAGCAATAACATTGTTCCCCCTGTAACAATCAATACCTTTTTTGATTTCCCATGGGCTGTCTTGCGACGACCAACATTCGGTAAATCAGAAATGTAACAATAGCTACATTAAATACGATCAGAAGAAATCTTAGCAGCAACCATTGTTTTGAGTATTTTAGTAAATCTATGAATTCTAAAGAATATGCACTTATTGTGGCCGGCGGAAAGGGAACACGCATCAAAGCAATATTCCTAAACAATTTTTAGAATTGAATGGGCTTCCTGTACTGATGCATACGATCCATGCATTCTATCGTTATTCCGAAAAAATAAACATCATTCTTGTTCTTCCTGAAGATGATTTCAGTACTTGGCAGGAGCTGTGTATCAAATACAATTTTCACATAACCCGTATCCTTACAAAAGGAGGAGAAACACGTTTTCAATCCGTTAAAAATGGTCTTGAATAAAATTGAGGGTGATGGGCTGGTGGCTATCCACGATGGTGTTCGCCCGTTGGTAAGCTGAAAATATTATCGGAGCATCTTTCAGGCTTGCCGCAGTGCATCAATCAGCCGTGCCGCTGTACGCTTGAAGGAATCCATCCGACATAGATGATCAGGATAGACACGAAGGCAGTTGATCAGTTCACGTTTCAAGATGATTCAAACCCCTCAGACATTTAAGGTTTGTCTTATTAAGAAGCCTACGAGCTGCAGGAAGATCCTAGTCTTACTGACGATGCCAGTGTTGCAGAACGAGCAGGCCATGTGATCTCTTTGTTCGAAGGCAGTTATGAGAATATCAAGATCACTACAGCAGAAGATCTTGTGATCGCGGAGGCGCTTCTAATCGCCAGACAACAGTCATTGAAGCAATCCTGGTAAGATGACAAAAGCTGACCTTGCGATCAGCTTTGTTATGTGTATACACTTTAAACTTAGAAATGTACCTTCAATATTCGTCTTCATTGAAGAAGAAATCTTCTTTGGTCGGATAATCCGGCCATATCTCTTCAATACTTTCGTAAGGCTGCCCATCATCCTCAAGTTCCTGGAGGTTTTCTACCACTTCTAACGGTGCACCAGAGCGGATGGAATAGTCGATCAAGCTCATCTTTTGTAGCCGGCCATGGCGCATCTTCCAGGTAAGAGGCAAGTTCAAGGGTCCAATACATATATTTTAGTCCTCCTTTAATTTTTCGCAAAAATAGAATTTAATTGATCAAAACAAACTTTATTTCTCTGATCGTTGAAATGGTGCAAAAGTTATCCTTTACGAATCGTTTTTCAATAATAATTGAACTCGTGAGCGGCGCGACCTTCAACCAAAGGAATTTTTGCCATATTTGCGCCTTAACTCGAAAAGTTTACCAAAGACACCTGGTCGCACATAATTGAGTGTCGATCATCATAACAACTCCAATTTCACTAACAATGGCAGACGAAAAAATTATCTTCTCTATGGCAGGGGTAAACAAGATTTACCCCCCTAGCAAACAAGTTCTCAAAAACATCTATCTCTCTTTTTTCTATGGCGCAAAAATCGGCGTGCTGGGTCTAATGGATCGGGAAAATCAGCTTTGCTACGAATTATCGCGGGTATTGATAAGGAATTTCAGGGCGAAGTAGTGTCAGACCTTACTTTCACTGTTGGTCTGCTGGAGCAGGAGCCTCAGCTCGACAAGACCAAAACTGTAAAAGATATTGTCGAAGAAGGTGTAAAGGAGGTTGTCGATCTCTTGAAGGAATTTGAAGCGATCAATGAAAAATTCGGGATCCCGACATCATGGAAAATCCGGATGCTATGGATAAACTTATCACCAAGCAAGGCGAGATCCAGGAAAAACTCGATGCCGCCAACGCATGGGAGCTTGACAACAAGCTCGAGCGCGCCATGGATGCCTTGCGATGTCCTCCACCGGACGCCAAAATTGAATATTTGTCAGGCGGTGAAAAAAGTCGTGTAGCACTCTGCCGCTTGTTGCTGCAGGAACCCGATGTGCTGTTGCTGGATGAACCAACCAACCATCTGGATGCTGAATCGGTTTATTGGCTTGAGCAACATTTGAAGCAATACAAAGGAACCGTTATCGCCGTAACACACGACCGTTACTTCCTGGATAATGTTGCCGGATGGATCCTTGAACTGGATCGCGGCGAAGGCATTCCCTGGAAAGGAAATTATTCTTCATGGCTCGATCAAAAACAAAAACGACTGGCACAGGAAGAAAAATCAGAATCAAAACGGCAAAAGGCCCTGGAACGTGAGTTGGAATGGGTTCGCATGAATCCGAAAGGACGGCAGGCAAAAGGCAAAGCACGGCTGAGCTGCATATGAAAAATTGCTGAGTCAGGAAACACGTGATAAAGAAGAAAAACTTGAATTGTTCATTCCACCTGGTCCACGATTGGGTAATAAGGTGATCGAAGCAAATGGTGTTTCCAAAGGCTTACGGGGACAAATTGCTGTATGAAAAGCTTACTTTTTCGCTTCCTCCGGCGGGAATTGTTGGCATCATCGGACCAAATGGTGCAGGTAAGACCACGCTGTTCAAGATGATCATTGGCAAAGAAAAGCCTGATGAAGGAAATTTCCAGGTTGGCGAAACGGTTCAGATCGCATATGTAGATCAGGAACACGATGACCTGAAACCAGAAGATACTGTTTGGCAGGCGATCACCGGAGGTAATGAACTGATGGAGCTTGGCGGCAAGCAAATGAACTCCCGACAATATGTAGGGAAGTTCAACTTCAATGGAAACGATCAGCAAAAGAAAGTGAAAGAATTATCTGGTGGTATGCGAAACCGTGTACATCTTGCCATCGCGTTGAGGCAGGGAGGCAATCTGCTCCTGCTCGATGAGCCCACCAATGATCTTGATGTTAATACACTTCGTGCGCTGGAAGAAGCGCTGGAAAATTTCGGAGGATGTGCTGTGATCATTTCCCACGATCGTTGGTTCCTTGACAGAGTTTGTACCCATATTCTCGCTTTCGAAGGTGATTCGCAGGTATTCTGGTTTGAAGGTGGCTTTTCGGAATATGAAGAAAACAAAAGGAAACGACTTGGCGATGAGCAGCCACATCGAATTAAGTATAAGAAGCTTGTAAAATGACCTGACGTGCAGTCATAAGTTGATGCGAATACTTTCTACGATCATACTGCTCGTACTTTCCAATGCTTTTATGACCCTGGCATGGTACGGCCATTTGAAATTCAGGGAAATGAAGTGGAGTCAGAATCTCGGACTGATCAGCATCATCCTGATCAGCTGGGGAATAGCGCTCTTCGAATATATGCTTCAGGTGCCGGCAAACCGTATTGGATTCAAGGAGTATGGGGGTCCTTTCACCTTACTGCAGCTCAAGGTCATTCAGGAGGTGATAACGCTCGTGGTATTCGTCATTTTCTCCCTCGCGTTTTTCAAAACGGAAACGTTCCGCGTCAATCATTTGATAGGCTTGGTACTGCTTGTACTCGCAGTATATTTCATTTTCAAAAAATGATCACTGCACCTCTTCGCCTGGTTTAGTTTTCCAGCGCTCATGCATCCAAACCCATTGCTCAGGATGCATTCGGATCGTCGCCTCAATAAAGTTGGTCAGTACCTGCGTGTTGAAGATCATATCTGATTCTTCGTCACCGGTGAGCCGCATCGGGATCTCCGGCAGTATGTACATATGTTGTTTCCAGTCATCGCCGAGGTGAACATAGGTCGGAACGACGGCAGCACCCGTCTTCATCGCGAGGATGGTGGCGCCCACAGGTGTCGAAGCCGGCTTTCCGAAAAAGTTAACGAACCGGCTTTTTACCCTTGTATCCTGGTCGATAAGAAGGGCTACTGAGCCCCCTGACTTCAGCACTTTGATGAGCTTAAAAGTTTCTTTCCCTCGTGCTATGGCAATTGCTCCATACTTGTTCCTGTAATTCCATAAGAGTTCGTTCAGGCGTTCATCCTTCAACGGGGTACCGATAATATTGGGGTTCAAACCTCGTAGTGCCATATTACTGACCTGCAAGTCGAAGGCACCAAGGTGGCAAGTGAGAAAGATGACCCCCTTCCCTTTGGCTATAGCCTTTGTGTAGTTCTCCATTCCCGTGGTTGAGAGAAAAGATTCCAGATCCGCGAGCGTTTCCACTTTTGTCGCGCGAAGCATTTCGCCTGTGTTCTTACCGAGCATTTCAAATACTTTCTTGCCGAGCGCCCTGATCTCGGATTTCTTTAGTTGATCACCGAATGCTACAGACAAATGTCGGATCACCAGCCTTCGGGTTTGTCCTGCAAAACGGTACCCCACTCTGCCCAACCAACCACAGAATTTCAGCCATGATATGCGGGGCAATCGATTAGAAAGAGCAATCAGGGATCTTACAAAATGGTAAACAATGGAATACCTGATCTTTCTGCGTAACTTTTTGCTTCTCGACATGTGGTCGCTAAGATAGGATTTAGGAATTTGGATTTAAATTTATCATTGTGAAAACACTCTATGTTATACGCCATGCGAAGTCAAGCTGGGACGCCACGAATGTCGATGACTTTGAGCGACCCCTCAATGCCCGCGGCAAACGCGACGCACCGCGCATGGGCAAGCGACTTAAGGAAAAGAATATTATGCCGGACCTGATGTTGTCAAGTCCTGCGAAGCGTGCACTTTCCACCAGCAAGAGGATCGCGAAGGAATTAAAGTACCCCAAAGATTCCATCAAAACAGACCGGGGACTATATCATGCAGACGAAGAATTGATGCTGACAATTGTTCAAGGCATCAATAGCAGCTACAATGTCGTGATGTTATTAAGTCATAATCCCGGTCTTACCGATTTCGTCAACTCCATTATGGATGGCGCGCTTGATATCGACAATGTGCCAACGTGTGGCATAGTGGCGTTTGAGTTCGATATAAATGCGTGGAAAGAGGTGAACTGGGGAAAAGGAAAGATGCTTTTCTTTGACTATCCCAAAAGCCGCGAGGACTAACTCAAGCCGAGCATTTTGGGAATATCCACTACCCGTTTCTTCAAAATGCCGAACTCACGAAAACGATACCCGAATAATATCTTTAACATCCCCGTTGAACTCATCAGTTGTATGATATCGAATTTGGCATTGTTACCCTGATTTGTATAGCTTATCCCGGTAAAGAAGCGATCGCCATTATAACCCATGCCTATACGTGCGACGAAGAAGGTGCTAAACTTTATGTCGTTGCGGGTCTGATTGCTCTCTGTTTCGTAAAACAGCCAATTGTGCGCCGGACCAACGGCCAGGGCTCCATTAATAAAGAAACCTTTATGTATAAGGCTATAGGTGTAACCGGGAGCGACGCTGAGTGAAGTCGATTTTATTTCTTTGATGGTGGCTGCGTTTCCGAAAGCCTGGGCGTAATCCTCTCCCAGAAGCGCAGAGTCACCAACGGTCTTAAATCTGCTTATGGATCCAAACAAAATAAAGGAGCCGGCGCTGTGCAGTTGTTTCTCCGTAAAGTTATAAGCTGACCGAAAAGAAAATTTCTTATTGTTGAATACGTAGTGTCCTGTGACGCCCACATTCCTGGTGGTAATATCGCCGTGTTGCGGATAGGGTGTGGACGGCGGGATCTTGACACGAGGATCCGTAATATAAAATCCTTCATACTTCTGGTTGAAAAGGTCAATTCCCCATTTCTTTCCAAAAAGATTCAGTTGAAGATCGCGTGCATCCGATGAGCCATAAATGTATTCGTTTTTTTGGTCTAACGGTACGGCTACTGCAATTTCTAAAACAACCTCAAAGAGATACATCCCGACGCCCAGCGAATAAGGCTTGTTGGATCTGAAAGTAAGCCGTTTGTTGCGATGTGGCATATCTTCCAGCACAAAGTCAAGCCGCCTTTGCTTGAGTACAGGCCAAATAAAGAAATGATCCGGAAACGGTTTGACATGATGTAACCGGATGGAATCATAAGCACGATGTGGAACTGCTGCCACCGTTACATCTCCCTGCGCGCTCACTGATAAAGTGATGCACACGAAGATCAAAAGGGCAGCAATTCTCATCAAAGAATAAACTCGCTTAGGTCCCGGTTCTTTACCAATCCCTCAAGCTTGGCCTTTACCATTTCAGCGTTGATGGCAATATGTGCGTTGGGCGCGATCTTATCCGGAACATCAAACAGGAACTCATTTAACAATTTGCTCATCACGGTCTGTAGCCGGCGCGCGCCGATATTTTCGATCTCTGCGTTGATGTCAAACGCTGTGCTGGCGATCTCTTCTATGGCATCATCGGTAAAGGTCACGTCAACACCTTCTGCTTCGAACAGTGCCTGATATTGTTTCGTCAGGGCGTTGCGCGGTTCTTTAAGGATGCGGATAAAGTCATCTTTCGTCAGATTGTTTAACTCAACACGAATGGGGAACCGGCCTTGCAATTCAGGAATGAGATCTGAGGGTTTAGAAATGTGGAACGCACCAGCCGCCACGAACAGCACATGATCTGTTTTGATCACGCCGTATTTTGTGTTTACGGTACTGCCTTCAACGATCGGAAGAAGGTCACGTTGTACCCCTTCCCTGCTGACATCAGGACCTCCTCCTCCGCCCTTCTTGCCTCCTGAAGCGATCTTATCGATCTCATCGATGAATATAATACCGGATTCCTCCGCATGACGGATAGCTTCCTCCTTTACCTCATCCATGTCAATTAGCTTGGCAGCTTCTTCCTCTAACAATATCTTTCGCGCTTCCGAGACTGTTACCTTTCTCTTCTTGCTTTTCTTTGGCATCATGCCATTGATCATCTCCTGTAGATTCATCATCGAAACCTCATCCATCATTCCAGCGCCTACCATGCCAATGTTGGATCCGCCTGCACCTTTGATGTTCATATCTATCTTCCTGTCTTCCAACTCACCCTTTCTGATCTTTTCGCGAAAGTGATTTCGTGTTCGTTCATTGAGCTCTGCATCAGTGGTCGGAGTATCGGAAGATTCTGATGCGCTTGAGAAACCAGTTGATTTCACGGGCTGTTGTCGCATCGGAGGGATCAACGCATCGAGGATGATCTCTTCAACAGCTACTGCCGCTTTCTCTTTCACTTCCTCTTTTTTTCTGGCCTTCACCATGTTGACCGATTGCTCCACAAGATCGCGCACCATACTCTCGACGTCGCGGCCCACATAGCCTACTTCTGTAAACTTGGAGGCTTCGACTTTTACAAAAGGAGCATCAGCGATCTTAGCCAGTCTGCGGGCAATTTCTGTTTTGCCGACGCCAGTCGCACCAATCATCAATATGTTGTTTGGAATTATCTCCGATTGAATATCCGGCCTGGCGTGCATCCGCCTCCACCTGTTTCGCAGCGCTATCGCAACATTTCGTTTAGCTTCGTACTGACCAATAATATATTTGTCAAGTTCTTCGACAATTTGTTTGGGTGTTAAATATTTTGAATCCATGATTTCTATCTTCTCTTCAACATTTTATCTATATTCTTTGACAGCGTAAAGGCATATCCGGCATTTCCGACTACATATGTACTTCTGCTGAAAGTAAACTCAAAAGTTTTGACGCTCGCAGAAAATCCAAAACACAGTCCGGCACCGCCTCCTGCATTTTCCAATTTTAACTCCTGATGGATCCTGTAATTATATCCGATCATAAGATTGATGTTTCGGTGAACAAGGATCTCTGCACCAAAGTTAAGGTGCCTCAATACCTTATCCAATGTTCCCGGTTCAGGATCTCCTGACTGAGGATCATAATACACAGACGGGCGGCCGAGGCCAAAAACGGTAAGGGAAAATCTTACCGGCATGTGCTGTGGTTTAAATGTTGTCCCTACCTGAACATCGAATGGAAGGGTCGATGTGCTGGTCTCAGAATACTCGGACCAAACAAATCCAATATTGCTAAAAGCAAGTCCAATAGTAAGGTCCTGATGCGGATGGACAAATAATCCACCCAAATCAAACAACAGGGCATTTGCCCGATACCCCGCGATATTTGAGAATGCGAGCTTCATGTTGGCTCCAACCCTGAAGTTCGATCGCTGATGACTTTTGCTGATCACTAATGCCGTCTCTCCTGATCTGAAATCTCCCGTCTCCATTCCTGATGGATCATATCCCTTAATGGTGCCATAATCCAAATGCTGCACCCCAAATGCAACTGTACCTATATGCGAAAACCTGTGTGCATACGTGAACGATGCCTGTCCCACATCGGCAATATAGAATTGATAACTAGCCGCGGCAAAGCCCGCTAATGAATCTCCGGATAACGAAGGATTGACATGAACGAAATTAAGATCGCGGTCCGCCAGTGAAACATTCACACTTCCCAATGCTGACAGGCGCGCGTTGTTCGGAACATCCAGGAACTCAAATGATTTTCTCACCGCATTTTGCGCAAGAGATTCCGATATGCCACACACCAATAAGTAAAGCAAAAGCCTTGTCAGCACCAAAAAGATATCATTCGTGAATCCTTAAAATTAAGGATTTCACGCCGTAATCTTCTGATCTGAAAATACAAAGTTCATAGGTTGTTCCACGCGATCTTTGAGCAGTGCAACCTTGAATACTTCTTCAACTGAAGAAACATAATGGAAAGTCAATCCCCTGAGATAGTGTTTTTCGATCTCCTCGATATCTCTTTTATTTTTTGCACTGAGAACAATTTCCTTGATGCCGCTTCTCTTCGCAGCCAGGATCTTCTCCTTGATCCCTCCAACAGGAAACACTTTCCCACGGAGCGTGATCTCTCCTGTCATTGCAAGTCTGGATTTGACTTTGCGCTGTGTATAAATAGAAGCCAGCGAAGTAAACATCGTGATACCTGCAGAGGGACCATCCTTAGGAACTGCTCCTGCAGGAACGTGAATATGCAAATCGTATTGCTGGAAAACCCGATGATCGACGCCAATAACCGCAGCATTTGATTTCAAATATGATAATGCCGCCATAGCCGATTCCTTCATTACATCACCCAGCTGGCCAGAAATAGTAAGGCTACCTTTGCCTTTGCTCAGACTCGATTCCACAAAAAGAATTTCACCGCCGACTTGTGTCCATGCAAGACCTGTAACAACGCCGGCAATATCATTGCCCTGATAAATTCCTCGTCGAAAATTTCCGCGCCCAATACCTTACGCACGGTTTCCTCCGTTACTACTTTGTCATACGCCTCTTCCATGGCAATGGATTTCGCAATGCTTCTGACAATCGTTCCTATCTTGCGTTCCAGATTTCTGACACCGGATTCACGGGTATAACTGTCGATCACTTTAGCAATAGCTGCTTTGTGATCTTTATATTGGAAGCTTTAAATCCATGTTCTTTGAGCTGTTTAGGCATCAGATGCTTGACCGCAATCTCAACTTTTTCCTCCAGCGTGTATCCTGTGACTTCAATGATCTCCATCCTGTCGCGCAATGCCGGATGTATAGTATCAAGAGAATTTGCCGTAGCAATGAATAATACCTTTGAAAGATCGTACTCCACTTCGAGATAATTATCGCCGAAAGCATTATTCTGTTCAGGATCGAGAACTTCCAGCATGGCTGATGAAGGATCTCCTCGAAAATCAGATTTTATTTTATCGATCTCATCAAGAATGAAAACAGGATTGGATGATTGAGCTTTCTTAATGTTCTGCAAAATCTTTCCCGGCATGGCGCCGACATACGTTTTCCGGTGACCTCTGATCTCCGCTTCATCATGAACGCCGCCCAATGACATCCGAACATATTTTCGCTGCAGCGCTTTTGCAATGGATCGGCCCAACGAAGTTTTACCAACACCCGGAGGGCCATACAAGCACAAGATCGGGACCTTTCATGTCTTTCTTCAGCTTCAGCACTGCCAGGTATTCAAGTATCCGCGTTTTTACTTTTGTCAGTCCGAAATGATCCTGATCCAATATCTTCTTTGCTCGCTTGAGGTCGAAATCGTCATTGGTGTATTCACCCCATGGCAAATCCAGCATGAACTCCACATAATTCATGGCCACCGGATATTCAGCAGCCATAGGATTGATGCGAAGAGCTTGTCAAGTTCTTTATTGAAATGATCGGCAACGTCTTTAGGCCATTTTTTACTTTCAGCACGCTTCCTGCAATTTTTCAACTTCTTTATCCGGACCGTCAAAACCCAATTCATCCTGCAATACTTTTATCTGTTGACGCAGAAAATAATCACGCTGCTGCTGATCGATATCCGTATGGACCTTCTTTTGTATCTCATGCTTGATCTCCAGCATCTGGATATCCTTCAGCATATACTGCAAGGAGCAGTGTACCTCGATCAATGATATTTTTTGTTTCGAGAATCTTCTGTTTGTCCGCAACATCCACATTGAGATTTGACGAAAGAAAATTAACCAGGAACGACATGCTTGAAATATTATCCAGTGCAACCTGGGCCTCGATTGGAATCTCCGGATTCAGTTTCAGAATTTTTGTAGCTGCATCTTTGAGCGATTGTACCAATGCTTTGGCTTCTTTGCCATTAGCATTGATCATAGGCTCGGGCTGAAGTTCAATGCGCGCAGTGAGATAAGGGTCTTCCTGCACAAACTCTTTGATCGGAAACCGGTTCTTTCCCTGAATAATTATGGTTGTATTTCCATCGGGGAGCACCAGCATCTTGATGATTCGGGCAACTGTTCCTGTTCGGTAAAATCTTCGACAGTTGGTTCCTCTGCCTTTGGATTTTTTTGTGCAACGACACCGATGATCCTGTTTCCCTGATAGGCTTTCTTAACCAGCTTGATTGATTTTTGTCTCCCTACCGTAATCGGGATCACTACGCCGGGAAACAGCACTGTATTCTTAATAGGAAGTATTGATAGTTCTTCGGGGAGATCTTCAGGCTTTAAATCAGAATCCTGTTCGGGATTGATCAGTTGAATCAGATCCTCTGATTCTTCCTGGACAAGTTGTATCGGCATTGTTTTAAACATATTTATTCAAAGTGTCAAACTGACACAACCTACTTAGGAGTTTTAGGGTTTTATCAGGCGTGCTAATAGGACAATAGTAGTGCCAAGAGAGTTGTAAAAGAAACAAAATTGTGTCAACTTTATCCAATTGGCATGTATTTTTTACCAACTAAAGGTTCTGGTGAAAACCTACTTTTTAATCTTTATCCCGGCTTTTTGGCTGCTGATGCACACGTCCTCGTATGGCTCAAAAGCCAACAAAAAATTTTAAGAAGGGCGGTGATAGTGCAACTGAATGATAGCCTGACAAGCTACAGTCAATCTGACATTTTCATTTTCCCAAACATCAATAAGATCAAATATTACGATGACCGCGAGAAGCGGGACAGGATCAAGAAACTTGTTCCCGCCGGTGATTTTGAACAGGAGTATTCTGAGCTAAAGCGTTATGTTAAAAATTTCGGTCCGGAAAATTTTTCACAGGATACTCAGCTGCTTCTGGATCTTGCGAGACTTTCTCAAAAGCTGGGTCCGCCAGGTGAAGCAGTTCTGCTCTATAAGCTTGTTTTAAAACATTATCCCAGAAACGTCGATGAAAAACAGTCAAAAGTGAGTTCGACTACCCTCACTAAAAATGAAACTGGACCTTTATGTGCCACTGAAAGCAATACTATGAGCTGGTTGCATATCGAAAAGAAATCGACACACTCCGACCACCTCAAGGTGTGCTGTTGAACATGGGAGAAGCGATCAATTCTGACAAAGCAGATTATGGAGCCACTATCGGAAATGTCGACAATATTTTGCTATTTACTTCCAAACGAAACACACATATCGATCCCCTTAATAAAAACTATAATGAAGATCTTTTCTTTACGATCAGAACTAGACAGTCTCTGGGGATTTTCTGAAGAGTTTAAAAATATCAATACACCTTACAACGAAGGGTCGGCATGTCTCAGCAAAAACGGAAAAAGTCTTTATTTCGCGCGATGCAATTCACCAGACTCTTATGGAAGCTGCGATATTTTTGTGGCAGACATGAAGGCAGACAGTACCTGGGGCAACGTCAGGAATCTTGGCCCGCCATAAACTCCACAGGATGGGATTCACAACCCTCACTCTCGCATTCAGGCGATACATTATTCTTTGCTTCAGATCGTCTTGGCGGATTTGGATTTTCTGATATCTACTATTCAACCAAAGGAAGCGATGGTAAATGGCAGAAAGCATTGAACATGGGACCGATCATCAACACGCGCGCATTTGAAGTAAGTCCGTTCTTTCATCACAAGTATAATGTGCTGTACTTCAGTTCGAATGGACAGCCGTTAACTTTCGGTGATTTCGATATCTATAAAGCATATAAACGGGATCCTGCGTGGGATGAACCAAAGAATATCGGGCCACTGGTTAACGGTGTCGGAAGTGAATATTATTTTACTATCGATTCGGAGTCCAATTATCTCTACTATGCGCGATCTGCAAGCAATGATATTAATAATCTGGATCTGTTTTCATTTCCTGTACCCATGGAGGCGCAACCCGACGCTATAGCGACACTGAAAGGATCACTGATCAACTCCGAAACAAGAAAGCCTTTTAAAGGAATAGTATCGGTTATCGATCTTGACAAAGGCGTAGAAGTTTCACCAAAATTTCTTCGTGAAGATGGATCATTTGATTTTACACTTATTAATAAACGGAATTATCTGCTCGTCATTCAGGGCGATGATTTTTTCCGGATTGAAGAACTATTCTTCATGGATGGCGATACGGAAATGAACCGGGAGGCAGAGCCTTTCGAAAGTAAAATCGCTTTTAAGTCGCTGGAATTTGAAAATGGGAAGGCGGATATACTTCCGGCGATGCATAGCGATCTGAATAAGCTTGCTAACTTCATGATCGACCACCCCACATCCCGTTGAACATTTCGGGTCATACAGATTCTCAGGGGAAAGAAGATGCCAATTTAAGGTTATCACAGGCAAGGGCAGACGCGATCAAGGCATATCTTATGAGAGAGTTCAAGATCGACCGCGACAGGATCGAGGCACATGGTTATGGAAGTTCAAAACCGATTTTAGAAGAGAAGACGGACATCGAACGGAAGCTTAACAGGAGAGTAGAGTTTGAGATCTCAAGATAAATTATGAATTGGTTTTTGTCCTTGTCTGATTGGTGTAGAACTGCTTCGTCAAGGGTCAATTCATCACATGTGTCCAAGTGAATCACTTTACTTCTATGCGCTCGCGAACGTCTGAGTCTTCATTCTTGAGATTTAAGATGTACAGTCCTTGCTTTTGATTTGGGAGTTGTACCTGCACTTGCCGGGTTTTGTCTAACCTGTGACTGTACACTTTCGTTCCCTGCATGTCATATATCGCAATGTCTACCGGCAGTTTGGCTTCTTCGCTTATTAACACGGTAAACAGCCCGGTCGAAGGATTTGGGAAATATGCCATTGTCATTGGAGCGCTGCCGGCTGCCGTGAGCGATAGCCGCGCAGTCGGCAGTGAAAGATGCTCAGTAATGCCAATATTCACGGGAGCTGTATAGGTCTTTGTCCACAACAAGACACCGGCCTTGCTGAAGGCGCTTAACTTAACGGGTACCGATGCACCGTCTGTCAATACCCTCCAGCGTGAGTGTCTGGGTATTGGATACCCCCGACAGGGCTACCTCAGTAACTCCGCTACGCGCGAGGTTGTCATCTATCCGGAATACTTCCTGTGTGGTGTTGGCCACTTTTCCAATCAATGAAAAGCTCCTTACCTGTTGCGTAGATGGAAGTTGGAAGCTGGAAGGTTTTGTGAAATTGGTTTGCCAGGCGGTCTGATTGTTCTGAAGCGCCGCGGCTGTGTAGGATGGTAACGCGCCAGGATATCCCACACGTTGTGACCAGCCCATGGCACCGTCTGTCCACGACCAGCCTCGGGCAAGCTGGGCCCTTAGCGAGAGGGTGAAATCATAATAAGGATTCAGGAAAATATCCGGCTCAACACCATACCATGGCGGATCCGGAAGATAGAATCTGTCCAACGAATAGCTTATGGTAACGCCCCCGTTTGTCCTTGGACTTTGACGGTATCCGACGAGGTATAAGTTGTCGTTATCGGTTCGTATTTTATTGATGATGTATTTGGCGGAGGCATCCTCGGCAGGTGTACTCCACACGACATCGCCGGCGCTATTATATTTCAGCAACGCATAGCCATATAGCATTCTGTGTGGTTCGCGAGCTTGATTTGCCGACAGTGCCGACGATTTGACCATGTAAATATTTCCGTTGTGGTCCCGTTCTATATCACGCAATTCAGAATTTGGCTCGTCAGGCGAAGGCGAAGTCCAGACCGGCACGCTCGATGTCGTATACTTCGACAAGATGGTCTCATTGTTATGAGTAAAGGCGTGATAGACGATGTTAGGATTGATGACGATGAGCTTAGCGTTCAGTGCGCGATGGAGCAAAGGATACTCTGACCTGGAGGTCCATTGACGTAAGCAAGAATTGTTGTACTTAGTAAGAAAGGCAAATGGCAATGATGGTGTACCCGAGTCATCGTAACGCGTGCCATAACCGGCGGCATACACGTTGCCCAGGCGGTCGACTGCAAGCTCACTTATCTGGTCGGCTGAAGGGCGGTCGATCGTAGCGCCATAATTGTAAAAACTGCTGCCCACCAGCAGACCCGAACGATTGAACTTTAATAAGCCTTGCTCAATTCGTGGATTGCCATCCCCGAATATTGTAGAGCCTACAAAATTTTCAGCCGCAACAAAGATGTTGCCCGACCGGTCGATCGCGATCGCGGTTGGTTTTGTACCCATATAACCATTTGACGATACTATCGGAAGTCTTTGATAGCTCGTGGCCCACAGCCGCGTACCGGATGCAGAATATTTATAGAGTTTGACCTGATAGGTTGTCGGACGCGATCCCGATCCCGTTCCCGTCACTGCATACACTCCCAGTGCAACATATTCATTGGTGGCTGAGTCGATAACGACTGTAAGTGGATAGTACATGTCCGTTGTTCCCGTCGTCTCAACATCGCCAGTCCCTGTTAGAAAACCCCATGACGGTGGTGTTGTGTGATAAATGTTGGCATCGCCGGTTGCAGGAGTGGTGCGCCTTGAAAGCAGGAAAAAGCTTCTGCCTGTGTTAGGCTTAACGAATCCCCGGGCAATATTCGCGTTCTCAAAGGGGGCCGGAGTAGAGCCAACAACGCTTTCTTCCACAACTCCCTCAGCATTGAATCTCATTTTAACATAATCCAAACCTCTGTAACTAGCGGGGTTCCTGTAAGTACCGTCATCATTGGTATACAATCTCGTTACACCGGCACGATGGGCTACATACCCCAGGGAATAAACCTTGGCATCCGCGTCGCTGATCACGTCGAACATTTCTGAATTAGTCGCAGCATTGATACGCTCCCAGCGAAATCCGGGATGTTGTGCCTGGCTGCTAAAGGATAGCAGCACACAAGCAAGTGATAGGATAACACCGGCATAACGGATGAGCCGTAGTCGAAATGGAGTGAAAGGTGAAGTCATATGTGGGTTATTTGGGATCTGAGGCACGCGAGAAAGTCCCAAAACTTCGGACCACCTACCCCCTTCACAGCATTCAGGAAACCCGATGCATGCCACGGGTGCTCGAAGGTAGAAAAGACACTGGAAAAAAGCTACAGTCGCGCCGGGTGGCTAAGGAGAAATTAATAGGGAGCTGGATTCGGGGAGGGAGAAGCAAATTATGAATTATGAATTATGAGATATGAATTGTCTTGATCTGGGTCCACACGAATGAATGTAACGGAGATCCCTGATCGAGACAATTCATAATTTATACTTCATAATTCATAATTGCCTAGCTATTTCTTTCTTAGAAAAATATCACCGTTGTAATTCTTTAATGTCATTTCGGGGCCGCCACCATTGATGTCACCGCGTTTCCATTCATCGACTTTGACTTTATAAACACCTGCTTGTGTTTCCTTTTGCTGAACAGCTCCGGTATTTTTGAAGGCCACATCAAAATCGGAATAGATATCGCCCTGATCAGTTTTCATTTTTAAGCTCGCCTTATGCGCGGCGGGTATCGATATATCGATGTCGCCATTATAAGTAGAAAACGACATGGGTGTTGCATCCGTGATCTTGTCGAATGTAACTTTGATACCCCCGTTGTAGGTGGTTGCCACTACCGATCCGCTGACATTCAAGGCCGTGATCTCGCCGTTGTAATTCGTCAGCTCGACCACCCCTGTAATATTACTGATGGACAAATCTCCATCATTGTAAGTTTTTACGTCAAGATCCATTCCTATTGGAACCTCAACCTCAAGCTTCAGCTTGTTGTTCCATGAGTTGGATGAGATCTTTACATTGTTCTCACTTTCCGCTACCTCAAGGTCAAGGCCTCCTCCACCTATCCGGCGAAGACCATTTTTGCTTTTGTCACGCTCATCGTCATCAGCCTCCGCGCTGTACTTAACGAGAATATCCTTTCGTGCAGTTCCTTTGACAGAGATAGATCCGGAGTTGATGTGGGCTTTTAATTTTCCTCGCTTGCCCGGATCACTCAATGGTACTGTAAATTCATTGGCACTTTGAGCCTGCGCTACAGATGCCGTCATTAATGTAAGGCCCGTGATGACGAGCACAAGTGCTACTAATAAAATTTGCTTTTTCATGTTCTGTTAAAATTTTTCAAGACTTGCATTCTATATTGACTGAAGTCGGTTTGGTTTCTTTTAATTTGTTCTTTCTTTTAAATAGACGTTTCCATTGAATGTTTCAAAATCGAGGAACGCGCCCCCTGCTCCTATTTTATACCTGTTATCATTTATCTTGTATTTCATTCCCTTGCTGTTACTTTCCTTTTCAACCTTCGCAGGCAGCGTTTCAAGCTTATCTATGTTGGTGAAGAAGCTTCCGTTGAAACTTTCAAAGCTCATGCTTGCTGCAAGCCCTTTCTGGAACCATGCATTGATATCGCCGTTGAGCGTGTAGAAGCGGCAATCTTTCTTGGGGTTGGAGGTGTATTCCACATCGACGTTGCCATTGATCGTAGTGGCATGTGCTTCCCTCATCAGGTCGGTCAGCTTGATGCTTCCATTGATATTATCCGCGCTGACGGCCCCGCCGACATGGCTTACGTTGATGTCACCGTCGTTGATGGTTGTGACCATGACATGTACGCCTTGAGGAACTTTCACGACAAAATCCATTTTGAAATCAAAATCGAGGTCACAATCACAGCCAGTGCTGCAGTTCCTGTTGCCATTGCAGCACCAGTTGTATCCATAATTATTTCTGTACCATGAATCGCTCCTTCTTTTATCGTCTTTGCGTCCAAATTGTGCCTGGGTACCCTGAACATAGAATATAAGTGTATCTGCAAGGTCAAGTACACCAAGCTGTATCTGTTGCTTTCCCTTTTCAAGTCGTTCATCCGTTTTCGCGTGGATGGATTTATTAACTTCTACGATGATCTTATCTCCATTGTAGCCTTCCACTTTAATGTTTCCGTTGATATTGGCGATCATCACTGCGTTGTTAGCATCCTTCTTTTCGAAAGCGTACTCTTTGGAGATCTTCTCATTGTAAGTCTGCGCCATCAGCGGAGCTGATATTGTAAGGACGCAAATGGTGAATATTGTTTTCATATTTTTTGTATTGTCTTTGTCCAATTATTTTTTCATCAGATCAGTATCTTGAGGCTTTCCTGAATTTTTTTCTTCACATCGGCAGGGGTGTTGTTGTCGTGAAGTATCTTGTTCAGTTCAGTCACAGAGGATTTTGCCTGAAGGTCAGCCATTAACTCTGCCAGAGAGATCTGAACAAGGGGGGAGCTTTGCTTGCCAATTGACCGGATAAGGGCTTCCCGCACTTCGCTCTCCTGGCTATAAGGTCTCAAGGCATCCAGCGCGGCGAGTCTGACGTTCACGTTCTCATCGTTGTTAAGGGTTTGAAGGAGCGCGTTGGTAACCTTTTTGCTGGCCTGGTCCATTTCATTGGTGAGACTGACGGCCTTTAGCCTATCCGTGGCAGATTCCTTTTCCAGCAGAGACAGCATCATCAATTCTTTCAGATCGCTGACTTCCCGGCCAAGCAGCTGGATTTGCTGATCCTTTTGCGCCGGTGAACGCAGGAACATACCGGCAGCAAAGCCTAAGATCAACGTAATCGAAGCAAACGCGAGGCGCGGTGCCATCTCTGGCCATGAGAATAACTTCTTCCATGAATGTTTTGCCTGGCTACTCTTTTCTTCCCTCATCATAGAATAAAACTTGTCATCAAGGGAAAGTGAAGGCGCGGGCAGCTCAAGATCGGATAAGCGCTGATCGAGGCTGTTCAGTTCGTGCAGCTGTTCAAAATTGACTATACCTTTTTCTATGAGCTGTTCTATTTCCTTTAGTTCAGCCGGGTCCGCCAACATGGCGTTGTATTTACCGATCAACTCCTGAATTCTGTCTGCTTTCATGATCACATGTGTTTTTCCAATTGCTTATATACTGCTTTTAACTCCTGAAGGGCTCTGAATACTTTAACCTTTACAGCCCCTTCAGAGCATCCGATGATGTCGCCTATTTCTTTGTATTTCTTTTCCTGATACTTACTCAACAGCAGGATCTCCCTTTTATCTTCCGGTAACCTGTCCATGGCCATGGAGAGGAGTTGTAGCTCTTCGTCTTTTTGAATTTCCGTTATCCGGTTGTCACCACCCTCAAGCCTGTCCTGCCAATGCTCGAGTGAGTCTTTCTTTTGTATTTTGTTTTTCCTGAAGTTGTCGTGATTCACATTTCGCGCTATGTGAAACATCCAGGTCCTGAAGTCTCCATCACCCCTGAAGAGGTAGCGGTATTTCAGAATTCTGAAAAAGACATTTTGCACCAGGTCTTCGCTGAGGTCAGTATCTCTTATTGAGGCTATAGAAAAAGCCATACAAAGGCTTCTTATAGCGTTCAAAGAGCAGGCTAAGCCTGTCCAGATCGCCCTCTTTTACCTTGAGCATCAAGGTGTTGTCTGACAAAGATTCCAACTGTGTGATGAATTTTTCAAGATAGGAAACTCGGCTTTCCCGGGAAGGTTACACCCTAAAGTTAAACTTTCTGGATTCGTGTCGAAATCATGGCGAATCCGTCTCTGGTCCGAAATCTTATAAGAACCGTTGCATTGATAGTTCTTTAAAAAAGTTTAGTTTATACCCATGAAGACCAGCCGTGTCGCCAACCTTCTTGTGACCTCAATATTTTTAACGCTTATCAGCGCCGGTGCAACGTATTATAATGTGCGGGAGAAGAACAAATACACGACACTGATCATGCAAGCAAACGATATCATCAGAAAGTCCACCGAATTGAACCTGCATCTTGCGAATCTGGGGAATTTTGATCGCGCCAATTTGCGCGATCAAAAAGATGGTTTATACCCAAAGATCTACGGCACGTACGACACATTATTGAAACTTACAGCAGGTGATCCCATCCCATCCGATATACTACGGCAACAAGTTCAACCCCAAATCGGGTCATTTATTGAGAGGGTGGAAAATGACAGTTCGTCCGCGACAGCCTCATTCGAAACAAGCCCTCAACTGAGTCGATCCCTGCAACAAGTTATCGATCATGAGGATCGTCTACTGCGGGAAAGACGTGTGCAACTAAAGAACATATATGCTGTAAATGATACCGTTCACTATGCATCGTTCGTCCTGACCTGCATTATATCAGGGCTTGCACTCAAAACCCTGCTGGAAAAGGAAAAGCGCAACAAGGAACTGCTTGCATCGGTGCATGAAGCAAACACAACCCTTGAAATGAATGTACAAGAACGGACCGCGGAACTTGAAAAAAAGACATTCCTGGCCGAAAAGCTCAACCGTGACCTCCAGGACAATTTCAACGAGCTGCAATCATTCTATGACTCGCTGCATAGCACTAATGCAAAGGCGGAGGATACATTAAACGAGATGCGCGACCTCTATGAAAACGCTCCTTCGGGATATCATTCACTTGATGCGAATGGACTCATCGTGCGGATGAATCAGACAGAATTGAACTGGCTTGGGTATACGCGCGACGAAGTTGTCGGCAAGATGCCCGTCACGCAGATCATAGCACCGGAAGAACACACATCTTATAAGAGTGACTTCTCCACTTTTCTGAAGCAAGGTTATATTCGTAACAAAGGACATACTTTTGTACGCAAAGATGGTTCTCGTTTCAAAGTATTGCTTAACGCAACAGCCATATACGATGAACGCGGCCAGTTTGTAATGAGCCGTGGTGTCTCATATCTTTTGCTGAACCAGGAACAAAACCCAAGAAATGTCTAACGCACTATGAGAAAGATTGCACTATTATTAATTGGTATCGTTCCTATACTCGCCTGCAACGATCCCGAGCAAGTTGCGCCAAAAAATTTTGCCACTCTCGTCTGGTCCGACGAGTTTGATAAGCCTGGCGCACCCGATGCCGCGCGGTGGAATTATGACCTTGGAGATGGATGTCCTGACGTTTGCGGATGGGGCAACAACGAATTGGAATTTTATACAAAGGACCCAAAGAATGTCCGGGTTGAGGGCGGAAATCTTGTCATAGAAGTTGTCAAGGAAGAGAAGGGTGGCAAGTCATATACGTCAACAAGGATTGTCTCTAAGGGAAAGGGCGACTGGTTGTATGGTAAGATCGAGGTGCGCGCAAAACTTCCGAGAGGTAAAGGGACATGGCCGGCGATATGGATGCTTTCGACGGACTGGAAGTACGGAGGATGGCCCGCGAGCGGGGAGATCGACATTATGGAGCATGTTGGATTTGATCCTGGGGTTATTCATGGAACAATTCATACTGAAACCTATAATCATGGGAAGGGAACCCAAAAGGAGGGAAAGGTCACAATCGGGGATGCGCAGGATGCCTTTCACGTCTACGTAATCGAATGGTCTGAGGCCAGGATCGATTTTTACGTTGACGACAAAAAATATCACACGGTGACAAAGTCTCCATCAGAGGATTACAAGGGCTGGCCATTCGATCAACGATTTCACCTGATCATGAATATTGCCGTGGGCGGCAATTGGGGAGGAATGCAAGGCGTAGATGAAAGCATCTGGCCTCAGCGTATGTTGGTGGATTATGTCAGGGTCTATCAGTAAATCAGGATCAGGAATTGCGGATCATCGCCTGCAGTTTGTTGCGTTCATCCTGCAGTTCGCGTGACAGTTTCGTTTGCTTGTCCATAGCACGGTGCTTGTAATCCTCAAACTCGCTGGATAGTGCGTTGACGGCCAGATTACGCTCGCTTAACGCATTACTTTGCAATTTCATTCTGCCTATAATCAGTACCAGCAACAGGAGTAACCCCGCGACGGTCACCGCAGCTATTGTAATAAAAGTGGCCTTTAGCATGGGTATACCCACCACCTCAATATGCGTACTGTCATATTGGATGGCCGCCATTGATTTCTCTTTTTCACCCAGGGCGGCGATCTTCTCATTAAGCTGGCCCTGAAGGCCTTTAATATTTCCGTTTGCGGCCCCAAGGGCGGCCTTTTTTGCTTCGAGACTGTCGAAATTTATTTTCCAGACACCGTCCAAAGTGGATTCCTTTATCACTTTATAGGCGCCATATGACTGTGATTTCGATTTCATGATCAGGTAGCGCTCGCGCAGCGTGTGTTCACCCGTCAGCGCATCGGAAGCCTTCTGCGAAAAACCTGCCGTACCAACAAGCACCATCAGGGAAAGAAAGAATAACCTTTTCATAGGCAAGTAATAGTTAGTCTTAATAGGATTCAAAATACGTTCAAATTGCATTAGATGAATAAATCAAATGTCTCAATAGCTCCATATCATCGGTCAAATCCCCGTCAAGGCGATTAAAAGCTCCATCGTGGCTGCTACTAAATAAAAGGATAGAGACACGATGCAACATCATGCATGTCATGGTTTTAATTCAGTGATCACGTATGTAAAATCATACTTGAAATGAATCATAACCTATCTTTAACAACCACTAACATGAATAAGCACATCAAAAAATAGATGATCAGTCGATCTTCATGTCAAACAATAGCGCCAATATACGGAAATTATTAAAAAATGCATTCCGGTCTGATGATGAAAGCGGCTCAGCTTACCTGGCTGGCATCCGGAACCACCGCACAGCGTTGTTATAGTACAGGTTATCGATCACCTCGCGCGGAAGTTGTAATCCATTGAACTTGCCGTTCACTGCATCAACAGACATTTCATCATCTGTGGCAAAATATCGCCAATCCGCGAGCCATGCATCGTGCAATTGCTGCTTTTCACTCGATGGATCTGACGAGACGCTGATTCCTCCGTCGGTCGCGTAGATCAGGCGATCGGCATATTTTATCATGAAGTTCCTGATCTTTTCCCGGTTCGTCTGTGACTGATACTGGAGGTGCGGAACACGTGCAGCAACATCAACTGCCATGTTTGGAAATTTATCCAGTCGCTTCGCAAGCTCATCAACGTCCCACTCCAGACTTCCCAGATGGGCGCCGACGAATCGCATATCAGGGTGCCTTTCAATAAATCGATCGCGCGCATTCACCTGATCTTCATAAGAAGGAAACTCAGGATGAAGAAACATGTGATACTCCGGATGATCTTTGAAGTAATTGCGATCATTATTTACCGTCATCTTTTCAATCGGAAGCCAACAGTTCTTCGGCTCCCCGAGATGACCGAGAATAGTTTTGTCCTGGCTGATCACAAATTGGATCACCGGATCGAATGCAGGATCATCTATCATGATAAAACGATCGGCGGAATCTTTATACACCATGCCGATATTCTTCCAGATCTTGATACCCAATGCGCCATTTCTGAATGACGAGTCCAGGTGCGAGACCGTTTGTTCTCTCCACTTGGATTTTCCCCAGTTTTGTAAATTGAATGATGCAAGAAAATTAACGCGGTCAGGAAACGCAGCTACCTGCTTAAGTGCATATCGCTCCTGTTGTGAGACAGGTGGGTTGCCAGGAGCATCTACATTTACTGTGAGCAACCGGAAATTGTCTTCCTTCGCCAATGCACCAAGTATTGTGTCGTACGAATTGAGATGCACATGCGTGTCAATCTTAGCCACTTTATTGTAGTCATCCATTGAGTAGTGCTGACTACATGCGGCAAACAATACCACGCTAAGGATAAACACCGGTGCTTTCATAGTGTAACAGATGAAGTATTTAAATATAATAGTGCCGCACGACAAATCTCGACGATCGTTAAGAAAATTGAACTTTGAAAATGGAAATTTGATGGAATCCAGTCAAGTTTCAAATTTCTATCTTCTATTTTCTATTTTAGTAATCTTAAACCCCGACACCCCATCCGCCCGCTATGAAAACACCCTCTGAAACACAACGACTTCTTTCACTCGATTTTATGCGTGGCCTGATCATGGTGTTGCTTGTAACGGAAAGCACTGGTTTGTATGAACATCTCTTCGAAGCGACAGAAGGAACGGCGCTCGAACATTTCTTCATTCAGTTCTTTCACCATCCCTGGAATGGATTAAGGTTCTGGGATCTTATTCAGCCGGGATTCATGTTTATGGCTGGAATTGCCCTAAGCTATTCGTTGCATCGTCAGCAAATGCAGGGTATGTCGTGGAATAACTCTTTTCTCAAAACCCTTAAACGCTCAGCATGGCTGTTCTTTTGGGGAGTTCTTGACTATGCTGTAAGGCCTGGAGGTTTGTCATTCGAGCTCTGGGACGTGCTGACCCAACTATCATTCACAACGCTGGTCGCTTTCCTTATTTTCCGCTGGAGCTTAACAGCACAGATCGCGTTCAGCTTCGGCCTGCTGCTTTTGACAGAAGTGCTTTATCGCTTCACCAACGTACCTGGTTTCGATCAGGCGTTTGTAGATCAGCACAACTTTGGCAACTACATGGACCTGCTCTTAATGAACAAGATCAACGGCGGAGGATGGGTGGCTATCAATTGCATCCCGACGGCAGCTCATACCATCTGGGGAGCTGTTGCTGGAAAGCTGTTGATGTCGGATACGGCAGAGCATGAAAAGATCAAACGGCTTGTTATCGCAGGCGTGATCGGATTGATACTGGGCTATGCACTCGATCTCACGATAACTCCTATTATTAAAAAGATCGCTACCAGCTCCTTTACCCTGGCTTCTGGCGGATGGTGCATCCTCGGACTCGTGCTGTTCTACTGGTGGATTGATATCATGAACCATCGTAAGAATCTTCGCTTCTTCCTCGTTGTGGGCATGAACTCGCTCTTTATTTACCTGTTCATCGAAATTGTCGCGGGACGCTGGTTCAATGGTTATATCGGCGCGATCACGAACGGACTGATGGGACTGATCGGACTGCCAGTATTGATCATGGGAATCATTACGTCATTGACGATCTTCGCGCTGGAATGGAGCCTGTGTAATTTTCTTTACCGTAAACGGATATTTTTCAAGATATAGGGAGGACAGGTAAAGCATTACATTGGGTAAAACTTTTTACTCCTGAGCTCATCGGCTATTATATTTTGAAGCAATATCTCCTTTTCCTCAAATTTCTGTAACAGCTTCAATTGGTTTCCCGCGCGAACAAAGTTGTGTTCCGGATATTTGGCCCCGTAATAGACATCATCATTACAGTAGTCGGCAAGAAAACGGATAGCCTGCATGTAGATAAGGAACGTCCCCGCGTAATAGATGAGGTGATGCTCGTCGGTCGTTAGTTCATCGCGCATAGCGCTCACGTAGCCATGGACAATGGCCCTGAAGAAGTCATCCCGGATTTCGATGCTGGTGAAATCTTTTTCCTCTTCACTGGCGGGAGATAAATAAGTACGCATCATGTCGCCAACATCGCTAATGAAATATCCAGGCATCACCGTATCCAGATCGATCACGCAAATGCCCTTACCCTCATCGTTGAATAACACATTGCTGATCTTGGTGTCGTGATGTGTCACCCGTTTCCTGACAGCACTGTTTCGTTGAATATCCAGGAATTCGTTCAGGACATGTGTGTGCTTTTTGATATTCGTGATCAGATCTGCCGCGTGTGCTATGCGCTGGCTGTTTCCGGTTTCAATGGCCGTTTCAAACTGCTGATAACGAAGCTGGAGGTTGTGAAAATCCTGTATTGTGGTATGGAGCGTTCCTGCATCGAATCCTGAGAGAAGACTTGTGAACTTACCGAATTGCAGTGATGCTTCGAAAGCCTGATCAGGTGACGTCACAACGTCAACGGTATGCGAGCCCTTTATAAATGAAAAGAGCCTGTAATACCCATCGTCCTTTACCAACACAAGATCCTGATTAAGATCGTTGGCCAATGGGGCGGGAAATAAATAGCCAGGTTTGTTTTTCTTGAGATACGTATCAATTCTCCTGATGTTATCAGCAAGATCGAAGGGGTGCTTAAACACATGATGATTGATGCGCTGAAGAATGTATTGATCCGCTCCGCTCGTAACTTTCCACGTGCTGTTTATAAGACCGCTCACCAATGGCTCGGCTGTAAACTCACGAATACCATAATGCGTCAAAACGGCTGAGATCATGCTGAAAACAGTTTGTGCTCAATGTAACTGTCTTTACTGAATTTAAAAACCTTGCGTCGTTTTTGCATGTCAATGATAATATTTGCTGAATTTAGCGGCATTCGACGGATATGACCAATGAAAATCGGACTGCTTTCTGACACCCACGGTTACCTCGATCCCGGAATATTTCATCACTTCAAAGACTGTGATGAATTGTGGCATGCCGGTGATATCGGAGATATTTCATCTATCGAAACATTGGTGGCATTTAAGCCCGTTAAAGCTGTTTACGGGAACATCGATACGAAACAAATTCAGTTGCGATATCCGGAGAATCTTCAATTCAACTGCGAAGGGTTCAACATATTTATCACCCACATCGGAGGCAAGCCTTCTGTCTACAATCCCAGGGTAAGGAAGATATTAATGAACAACACACCCGATATTTTCATTTGCGGGCATTCGCACATGCTGTTGATCAAACGGGATATAAATTTCAACAATATGCTGTTCATTAATCCAGGTGCCGCAGGCAACCAAGGCTTCCATAGGGTGAAGACATTGATCCGGTTTGAATTAAACGACAAAAAGCTGGAAAAGATGGAAGTTATCGAACTGGGTAAGCGCGGAGATATTGATCGCCTTTCAGCTCAAAATCTGTAGCTTAAGCACCTGAACGTTGTTGCCCTTAATAGAGGTTACCTCAAACGTATTGATTCAACATCACAGGCATGACAAGCATGAGGATGTCTTCGCTATTATCTTTTTCGGCTGGCAGGATCACACCTGCCTTATTTGGAGCTGACATCGTAAGCTTGATCTTGTCAGAGTCCATATTCGTAAGCATTTCAATTAGAAATTTCGCATTGAATCCAATCTCGATGTCTTCTCCGTCATGCTCACAAGATAACCGCTCATTAGCTTCATTGGAGAAGTCAAGATCTTCAGCAGAGATCTGCAGCTCGCTACCTGTAATCTTCAGACGAACCTGGTGTGTGGTCTTGTTGGCGTAGATGGAAATACGTTTCAATGCACCAAGAAAATCACTTCGCTCGATGGACATCTTGATGTTATTGGCTGTTGGTATAACATTCTCGTAGTCGGGGAAGCGCTCGTCAATCAAACGGCAGATCATTTTAATATTGCCAAATTTAAAGAACGCATTCGACAGGTTGAAATTCACGCTCACGTCTGTATTTTCACTAGGCAATGTCGCTTTCAGGAGATTCAACGCCTTACGTGGAATGATGATTGAGTTGCCATTCTCTGATTTAACATCAGTCCGGCGGTACCTCACAAGCCTGTGTCCATCGGTGGCGACAAAGGTCGTATTCTTATCTCCGAGACTAACGTATACGCCAGTCATAGCTGGACGCAGTTCATCATTGCTGGTTGCGAAGATGGTGTTGTTTATTGCGCGGGATAAAACTTCCGTGGAGATATCGGCGGTAAAGTCATTTGAAACGGAAGGGACTTTCGGAAAATCCGTAGCATTTTCCCCTGACAATTTATAGCGGCCATTGTCGGAAATTATTTCGATGCTATAGGTAGACTCGTCGATAGAGAACGTGACCGGCTGTTCAGGCAAGTTCTTTAAAGTATCCAGGAGTATACGAGCCGGCACTGCAATGCTTCCCTTCTCCTTGGATTCCACCTGAAGTTCAGTGATCATTGATGTCTGGAGGTCCGATGCCGTCACGGTAAGTGCACCCTTTTCGAGTTCAAAGAGGAAATTCTCAAGAATAGGGACGACCGGATTAGTGGTTATCACTCCATTAATATTGGAGAGCTGCTTAAGCAGGTAAGCAGAGTTAACAATGAACTTCATTAGTGGTTGGTTTTTAAGAAGGGTGTAAAGTTATAAAGAAAACGGAATATTAAAATCCGCCTTTCAACCCAAAAAACCGTGAAAAATCAGTCCTTCTTTTCAAAGAACTTGCGAGGTCTGACCACAGCGGAAACGTTCTCCTGGGAGAAGTAAGCCCACTGCTTGCCGTTCAGTATTCCCGGATAACGGTTCCCTTTCCCACGGGGAGGATAGACCGATAGCTTAAACTCCCGGGCTGCCACATCGCGGACGGAAATCGTGACAACTGGTTTCTGCTTCCCTATACTATCAAGCGTTGCGGACGCGGGAGCAAACTCATCGGCAGAAAGAAGCGAAACATTGTCAAGGAAATCGTTGAGCTTTGTTGTGTCCGGAGAGTCCATTCCGGAAATCGTGAAAAACTGGTCTTCAAGGGCAACACGGAAATCCTGAGACGGGTCACCTGGAAAGCTAACCTCCAGTTGCTGGAAGTTTCGCCAGTTGAAAGCGAACACACGTTTCTCACGCCATCCGGATTCCTCCAATTCAAAGATACCTGACACATATACCCTGTAACCAGGGATCGTCATCAAATACGGCAAGCCTTCACCGGCAAGCATAAAATAAGCCTGTGTTTTTTCACTGTTTCCCCCGGCATAGAAGCTTTTTTCCAACGTCCCGTTCGACACTATCGAAACTTTCACGCCATCCGCGCGAAGAATTGACGCCAAAGTATCCCGCTGCGACGTAGCCAATGGGCGCTTAGGAGCGGCCTGCTGTAAGGTTGCAAACAATACTTCAACCATCGAAGGGTCGGCTGCAAACGCGTCGTTCACACGCCAGCTTCTGCCATTGTATTTAAGTTCCACCTTTTGCTGGGGTGATTCGAGTATGACCTGATCAACCGTTTTAAGATCATAACCCCGGAATATATCAGGGTCTGTGGCCTTCTCAACATCACCGCCCCTAAACCAGGCGGCAATGAATGTCGCGCTAAGCAGCACGATCAGTAACACCAGTGAGCGCTTGTTCTTTTTTTCCTGCATGTCAGAAAGTGGCAAATTTTTTCTTGCGCAAGTAAGCGCGAATCATACCAAAACCCGCGAGGATCACCAGCGGTAGTATAAGGTTAATTAACTGCCATCTGAAATGGCTATCTCTGATCAGTGTCTTGTCAAGTGGTCTTATCATCACCTGTTTATTTCTCGCCTGTATCAGTCCATCTTCCTGTGTAAGGTAAGCGAGCGCATTGAGTAACAGATCACGATTGGCGAATGTGTAGTTCGTAGCAGCATCAAACCCTAAAGGCAAGGGCTGACCTGTCCGGTAATTAATTTCGTTGCGTATCACATCTCCATCTCCTATCACGATCACCTTGGAAGGAACACCCTCCTCTTTGAACGAAGTCTGTTCGATGCCTTCGGGAAGAAATCTGTTCTTGTATAGCGAGGTGAATTTCCCTTCAAGTAAATAAGCTACAGGAATCAAAGGTCGAGAGAACTCACCATCGCTCAGGGGTTTTCTGAGATCATTTACACTGACCTTAACAGGTGTCATCACTGCCCGCGATAGCGGCGACGTCATAAGCAATGGGGTCTTTTTGATACCCGGTGCTTTAACGGTATCTATACTGCTTGCGAAACGCAAGAGAACAGCATCGAGGTTTCGGGTTACAGGATGATCGGCGTAATGATTGACGAGGGGAAAGAAAGGCCAATCCATCATGCTCATCTGAGGCTTCCCTCCGCGCTGGCCCGTGATCACCGGATAGAATCCCGCGTTTCTATCCTGTACCAGGTCCATATTGATCCGTACGCCATACCTGAACAACATATCGTCAAGATCAAGATTGTAAGGCAAGGCAAAATAATCCTCGCGGGAAGCGCTGTCCATGCTTGCACTCAGCTTGTCTATCAGAAACAGCGCTGTTCCTCCGTTCACGATGTACTGATCCAACGCATACTTATCGCGCTCAGTAAAAGCAATCGTGGGTTTCGCGATCACCAGGGTGCTGAACTTTGACAGATCATTACCAGAAAGTGCGGTGCTGAAAACATCATACTCCTCGAGCATATCGTTCGTGATGCCCGACAGCAAGATTGAATCAAGTTCTCCATGTCCCGTTACCATACCAATACGTTTCCTGTCAAGACGTGTAAGCTTGGCAATAGCACGCGCCACTTCAAATTCGATTCCTTCTATAGATTGGTTGATCTCCTCAGCGGGAGTTCCCGCTTTGTTTCCTTTCAACAGCATCACACCAGTCTCCACTCCACCATAGCTAACAGTCAACCCCGGAAAAATTATCTTTTCGACACGTTGACCATTTTTGTTGTCTATAACATTTGTGGGCTGAATGCCTTTTGATGCAAGCTCATTCATAAATTCCCCCTGTGCTTTCTGCCCTCGAGCCTGTGCCGGATCTGTGAATGAATAACGGATTCGGTTGCCGGAATAGATCCTGAATTCTTCAAGCGTTTCACCGATAGCCTTTTGAAATCTTCTGAACTCTGCGTTCATGTCTCCCGCCAGAAAGATCTCAATGTATACATCGTCATCAAGGTTCCTGAGCAACTCCTGTGTTTGTGGCTTCACGCTGTAGCGCTTCTCTTGTGTGAGATCTATTCTGAAAAAGAATGAAGAGAATAAAATGTTGATGAGCACGACTGCAACCAATCCATTCAGGAGCACCAGTATATCACCTAACCTTCTGCTTTTCCAGTTTACCATTGCCTGCTGCTAACGATTATTTTGGTTAAAGACAATATGATAAAGATCAAACTCAGGAAGTAAATGACATCGCGTGAATCGATCAGTCCACGGCTGAGGGATTCATAATGAAATAACATACCGAGCTGTTTGATCATAAGACCTTGTGATGACCATAGCGTCAGGGATGATATCGCGTCAAAACCTGAGAAAAGTATAAAGGATAGAAAGGCCGCTGCAATAAAGGCCACGATCTGATTGGAGGCAATGCTGGATGAAAGAATCCCCACCGCGGCGAAAGCGGCGGCCAGCATGGAGAGTCCGATGTACGATCCGATGATACCCGGTGTATCAAGATTTCCTCTGGGGCTACCCAGGGTGTACAACGTATAATAGTAGACCAAAGTCGGGATCAGCGCAAAAAGTACCAGCAGAAAACTGGCAAGAAATTTTCCGAGTATAATGTCCCAGTCTTTGAGCGGTTTTGTAAAAAGTAATTCCAGTGTACCTCCCCTTTTCTCTTCAGCAAAACTTTTCATAGTTACGGCCGGAACAAGAAAAATAAATACGTATGGCCCAAGAGTGAACAAGGTCTCCATGTCTGCGTATCCATATTCGAGGACTGATGTATCTGGAAATACCCACATCAGCAATCCCATAGCCATGAGAAAGACACCGATCACCACATAGGCAATGAGCGAGTTAAGAAAATTTGAAAATTCTTTTGAAAAAACCTGTAGCATGCAAAGGCGTGATGTGCGCAAAAATAATTTAATTTCTTTACTGACCAGAGGTCGAAACAGCTGTCAGTTCCCGGAAGATATTCTCCAGCGTATTTTCCTCCTGTTTCAATCCAATAAGCGATAACTTTTGATCGGCTGCAAAGCGAAATAATTCAGGGCGTACATCATATCCTGCCAGCGGCTGCACATTGAACTTTCCTTTCTCGAGCATGATCACCGACTCAACGCCGGTAAGGGCGCGCAATTGATCTGCCTCCACCACTCCTTCAAATTCAACTACAATCGCCGCTGTACCTGTCTGGCTTGTTAACAAGCTTTCCAGGGAATCGTCAGCGACTATCTCACCGCGGTTGATAACGACCACACGGCTGCAAAGCGCCTGAACCTCCTGCATAATATGGGTGGAAAAGATCACAGTTTTGTTGTGACTGATATCTTTGATGAGCTTTCTGATTTCTATGAGTTGATTTGGGTCCAGGCCTGAAGTTGGCTCATCGAGTATCAGCACTTTGGGATCGTGAATGAGCGATTGTGCAAGCCCTACACGCTGGCGATAGCCCTTAGAGAGTGCTTCAATTCTCTTGTTCTGCTCCAGGGTGAGGCCACATCGCTCGATCATCTCGCCGACGCGTTCCTTAAGGCGCTTGCCTTTCAGGCCATAGAGACTGCCAATAAATCGCAGGTATTCGTGAACATACATATCCAGGTACAAGGGGTTATGCTCGGGAAGATAACCCGTGATCTGTTTCACTTTTAGGGGTTCCTCCACAACGTCAAGCCCATTAACCAGTACCTGGCCCGATGTCGGTGGAAGATAACAAGTGGCGATCTTCATTGTGGATGACTTTCCCGCCCCATTAGGGCCGAGAAATCCTACGATCTCACCGGCCTCAAGCGAAAACGTTATGTCATTCAAGGCCTTTTGTTGGCCATATACCTTCGTCAAATTCTTAATATGGAGCGACATGAGATCGGATTAGGTGATCAACACTCAAGTTTATAGCTTTGGGCAATCAAAATGCGAATGTAGACCTGAAACCTGGAACTTCGAAACCTAAATGTGTTACTAACGATGTAATTCCAGAATTAATTGTCATTGAACTGAAAGGATTAAATGTTGAAATTTGCAATTGAAAAGTGAAAATTATGAGTGTTAGGCTACTGATAACCTGCCTGCTGCTTCCCCTCATGTCCGTTGCGCAGGAAGGATACAATCTCAAGTTTAAGATTGATGGCCTCAAGGATACTACGGTATACCTCGGCAATTATTACGGAGAAACTACCTACATGAAAGATACTGCTCAGGTAAACAGCAAGGGAGAGTTTGTGTTCGAAGGAAAAAAGCCCCTGACGCTATCGCGGTGTTTACTTTTCTGGTGCTGGGTAAAGTAAAACAGTTTGATTTTGTGATCGGCGATGATCCAGCAGTTTCGCCATGTCAACGCGGCGGGAAGACTATGTCAAAAACATGAAGGTGACCGGCGATGTAGATAACAAACTCTTTTTTGAAAATATGGTCTTCAATATGGAGCGGCATCAATGAGGCCGAGCCATATATTAAAATTTTACAGGACAGCACCTTGGCCGAAGACAAAAAGAAGGACGCGCGGTCTGCATATAATATATAATGACAAGGTAACGCATATCAGAATGAAATTATTTCGAAATATCCGTCTACATTGACAGCCAAGATTATGAAAGCCAATCAGCCTGTTAAGATCCCTGATGCACCAAAAAAAGCGATGGTTCGATCGACTCGACGTTTCAGCTAAAATGGTACCGGGAACATTTCTTCGACAATCTTGATCTTGCTGATGCAGGCGCTTATTTGCCTGCCGAGACCGTTGTACAGAGACAAAATAAACGAATACCTGGATAAACTCTATGCGCCTACATCCCGATACGATCACGAAAGCTATCGAAAAATTGTAGCCAAAGCAAAGAAAAATCAGGAGACGTATAAGTATGCCGTCTGGATCTCGCTTCTGAAATATCAGCAACCTGAAATCATGGGACTGGATGAAGTATATGTAAATGTTTATGACAAATATTTTGCATCGGGCGAAATGAATTTCTGGGTCAATGATAAGATGAGCAAAGAACCTAAAAGAACATGCAGACCGGCTGCGCAAAAGTCTGGTCGGAAAAACAGGGCGCCAACCTGATCATGCAGGACGCTGAATTTAAACCTCGGTCGATGTATGATATCAAAAATAAATATACGGTACTTTTCATTTTCGATCCGGATTGTGGACATTGCAAAGACGGAGACACCCAAACTGGTATCTTTTTATAATAAGAAAAAATTCGACCTGGAAGTTTATGCCGTCAGCGCGGATACATCGATGGCAAAAATGCGGGATTATATAAAGCAGATGAATATGAAATGGATCACAGTAAATGGACCCAGAACATATGTTGGGCCCTATCAGGACCTTTACGATGCCTTAGCAACGCCGTCCCTGTATGTCTTAGATCAGAAGAAAAAAATCATTGGCAAGAAGATACCTGTCGAAAAACTTGATGAATTTTTGACGCAATACGAAAAATTTGAAAAGATAAAGGCTGCCGTAAAGCAGCCTGAAAACTTTAGCCGATCAAAAACTACGTAAATAAGCGAACACATATAGTCCGTTATCGCACAGTTGGGTCATTTTGCCAACATAAAAAAGCGCCAAATTATCGCTGAAAACGGCCTTTTGTAACTTTTTTCGACTATTTAGTCAGTCTTATATGCAACTATTCACTACGTTAGAGAGTATCTATTGTAGAGAATACCGAAACTTTAAACGTGTTACTATGGCATTTCTTGATAAACTTCTCGGTAAAAAGAAAAAAACGACGCTAAAGGCGAAGTGCCCGATTACGAAAGAATCGATCGAAGAAGGGTTTGGATTTATGCTGACAACAGCGCAGGTCGTTGCATCAAAAAAATATTGGGATATGATCATGACTGAACCCGAAACGATGTCATATACGGTATCACATTTTAAGAATCAGTCCAGCGGCACGCAAATGCGCAACATGATTTTCGAAAAATACAGCAGTGTTGAGAAACCCTGGATGATCTCCGATTCCTGCATTAATCTTTTTGAACAAATCGATAAAGGCTCTGCCCGTGAAAATGCGAAGAAATGGTGGGCAAATGAAGGCAATTTCAATCCTGAAAATTCAGGACCAGCACTGTCGCCTTGATCCTCAGACATATCAATACTCTAAAAGATTATGCCGTGCTTGGAAGCTGGGCGCTCAAGAATAGTCTTACACTAGTTTTCTTAATTAGGTTTAGGTTAGGTTCGAAAAGGACCGCCTCCGGCGGCCCTTTTTTACTTTATTACGTAACGAGAGCCCTGATTGAATACCCTGGTAAAGTAACAATGCGTCTTGATTGTTGTGTACTGCGTATTTCCCTATTCTCCATCAGGTTATAAAGATTGATCCTAAGCTTTCAAGAATCCATCAATCGGAGCCTTAAGACGAATATCTTATCAATTACTTCTTTCTATTGTAAACTGCACAAGCTGGATCAATGACCTTTTGTAGGCAGAGTCGGGAAATGAGTCAGCTCATCAACGCCTCCTTTGATACTTGTTCATGGCGTTATTGGCATATTCAATCCCTCCTGATTGTTTCACAAATTCAATCACCTCTTTTACTTTCTTCGGTTTCTCACTTTCATTTTTTACGATGCTGATGATTTTTCTTTTCTCCAGCCACTGGAGTCTTGAAAGCGCATAGATCAACGGCAAAGTCATCTTCTTCTCCTTGATATCGATACCCACGGGTTTGCCTATCTCTGCTCTCCATAATCAAATAGATCATCCTTGATTTGAAATGCCATTCCGATTTTTTCACCGAACTGCTCGCATGTTCTCCACGCGCTCCTCGATCTGCAGCCGGCGGAGCTTGCACCCACGGCACAACAGGAAGCAATCAGAGAAGCTGTTTTCTGCCGGATAATTTCGTAGTAGATATCCTCCTGTGATATCCAATCGTCTGGATTTTTCAATTTGAAGAAGCTCACCTTCGCTCATTTCGCGAACAGCATCCGTTACGATGCTCAAAAATTCGAAGTCTTTGTTCTCAACCGAAAGCATCAAGACCACGCGTAAGTAGAAAATCGCCCACCAACACAGCAATTTTATTTTTCCACAGTGCATTAACAGAAAAATAACCTCTTCGATAATTAGCTTCATCCACCACATCATCGTGAACCAGTGCTGCTGTGTGAAGCAGTTCAATAAGAGAAGCACCTCGGAATGTGGATTCATTAATTTTTCCACACAATCCTGCGCAGAGAAAAACAAACATCGGACGCATCTGCTTTCCCTTTCGCTTTACGATGTAACTCATGATCTTATCCAACAGCATTACATTGGTTTTCATTGAAGCCCGGAACTTTGGCTCGAATTCTTCCATCTCTCGGGCGATGGGAGCTTTTATATCTTCCAGGCGTAAAGGCATGCGGCGCAATAATACGCATTGATTTTAAGTGTTAAGTGTTTTGATTATTTTAGTGTGGAACCTAAATTAAGATCGAGAAGCGAACTTTTCCTGTAGTTAGCTAATCGGAACTATAATTTCGGAAAAGTATGATGTTAAACTGAATCCATTAACTTAGAGCCCACAAGTCAAGATTCCTTGCAGCCTTTCCCTGCCATGAGTAAGAAAAAAATTATCCTCCTGAGCTCCTAATGTTATCCTGGAATTGATCTCATATAACCGGGAAGCATAGAAGGTTTGACGACCTGCAGACGTAGCTGCTCACCAAGCTCCAGCCTGACAATGGTAAATTGGGTTAACCTTGACGGACTCAATAATCAGGACATCATTGAAAAGCTTCAGGCCCATTTTTGCCTTCATCCATTGTTGATCGAAGATGTGCTGACCGATCAGCGGCCAAAAGCAGAAGAATTTGAAGACTATCTCTTCTTCACCCTCAAGATGCTTTATCAGGATAGACGAGATGAACATAGATTATGAACAGATCAGTTTTGTGCTGGGAAAAAATTTTCTGGTATCATTTCAGGAAAAAGAAGGGGATTTGTTCGATGGATTTCGTGACAGGATCAGGCTTGATCAGGGGAAAGTCAGAAAAAAAGAAGCCGATTACCTTCTGTACAGACTTATCGATATCATTGTCGATAATTATTATAATGTTCTGGATAGGGTTGGTGATCTGATCGAAGAAACGGAAGACAATGTTTATGAAAATCCTTCCAACAAGACCTTTCACAAGATCCAATTTTTGAAAAAAGAACTGATCTTTCTGCGCAAGGCGCTCTATCCATTGCGCGAAGCGCTTGGTAAAATTGTGAAAGGTGAATCCGATTTTATTCTTGAAGAAAATATCCGGTACTTTGCCGATGTCTATGATCACGTCGCCCATCTTATTGATTCGCTCGATACTTACAAAGATCTAACCTCCAGTCTTGCTCGATATTCATATTAACGCTATGAATACCCGCATGAATGAAGTCATGAAAGTACTGACGGTCATCTCTACGATCTTTATGCCACTGACCTTTATCGTCGGTGTTTACGGAATGAATTTTGATTTTATGCCGGAATTGAAATGGCGATGGGGTTATGCCACAGTTTGGGGTGTGATGGGTACAATCTTTGTCGGGATGCTGATCTTTTTTAAGCGAAAGAAATGGTTTTAGTCCACGCCCACTTCTTCCTCCAATGTTGCTTCCACAAGTTCGGGCAATGTCTTGTTCAGTTTTAGGATTTTGAATTTATATTTGAACAGCTTGAAAGTATCTCCTTCTTTCAATGAAGGTTTGTGATAGGTTATCATGCCTGAAAATGTCTCATACTCTTCCGATTCCGGGAAAGGTACATCAACGAATTTATTGATGTCATGAATCGAGGATTGCGCCACGATCTGATATACCTGTTTGTCCAACAATGTTACGATTTGTTGTTCGTGATCATGTTCATCCTGTATCTCCCCCACGAGTTCTTCTAAAATATCTTCCAACGTAACGATTCCGATCGTTCCACCGAACTCGCTGACAACAATCGCCATCTGTGTTTTTCTTCGCTGAAATTCCCGAAGCAAGCACATCGATTGGTTTGCTCTCGGGAATAAAATGAGCGGGACGCATCACCTCCTTCAGTCCTTTGCCTGCTTTGTTGAAAGTATGCTGTAATGATATCTTTAGCATGAACGATACCAATGATTTCATCGAGTGAATTTTCAAAAACCGGAAATCGTGAATATCCTTCCTTCAAAATGATTCCATTGTTTCCTGGATGGAGACGGATGCGCGCAATCCGCTGATCTTAACACGCGGTACCATTACCTGACGGACGATGCGGTCATCAAATTCAAATACGTTCTGAATTAATTCGCGTTCGTTTGGCTCGATCGCTCCGCCTTCTTCGCTTTCTGCAATGATCAATTTGAGTTCTTCTTCCGAATGGATCTCCTGTTCGGTGATTGGTTTAACGCCAAAGAATTTTAAAACGAGGTTTGCAAATCCATTGAGCAGCCATATGAAAGGGCGGAAATGTGTAATAAAATATCCTTAACGCAATGGATATGTTCAGCGTTGTTGCTGTCGGGATAACGGATTGCAAAGGACTTTGGGCAAGCTCTCCAAACACGATGTGGAGTATTGTCAGTACCGCGAAAGCTATGGGTAATGCAATGCTATGTGCGATTGTTTCGCTTATGGACAGACCGAGGCTGTCCATTGCTCCGAGGATTATTCGCGACATCACGTCCTCTCCTACCCATCCAAGTCCAAGGCTGGCCAGTGTTATTCCAAATTGAGTCGCAGCCAGATAGCCATCCAGATTATTGATGATATTTTGGGCAGCTCTTTTGGAAAAATTACCTTTTTCGAGCGCGATCTGTGACGATCTTACTTTAACAATAGCAAACTCCGCAGCCACGAAAAAACCATTCAGAACAACAAGAAAAAATGTCACTATAACATCAAATGCCATAGTAGGTCTACCAAATACAAAGGTAGCAGAAAAACACGCCTGATTCAGAAGAAAAAAACCCCAGCGGGAGCAGGGGTTTCCTTTGATATAGCGATGATGTATTATAATTTCTTCTCGAGTGCTGTAATGTTATCCTGGGCTTCAGTTTTGCCCAGTGACAATGCTTTCTTATAAAGCTCAACGGCTTCGCGTAAGTGTTTCTTTCTTTTTACGCGGTGCAAGTTTAGTGCGGGCGGCAGCTTCTTCAACGGCCTGGGCACGCGCATAATATGCATCTGCCTCACTCATCTTACTCTGGATCATCATTTCCTGAACGCGGGCTTCAATCAGTGCAAGCTCCTGTGTTTTGGTTTCAATTTGTGTTTGTCTTGTCGGTAAGTTCTGCCTCCTGCATACCTACCGTAGTGATCAGGTTTTGATTTTCATTTCGATATTTCTCAACTTGTTCCTGAAGGCGAGCGATTTCCTTTGTTTTTGATTCTAAGTCTGATTTCAACTTTTTAATGGTTTTGGAAAATGCATTGGAATTTGATTTGGAAGTCTTCAACGATTTTTCCAGTTCATCAATTTTCTTCTGGTTTCTTTTACATAACCATTGATATCCTTCATCCGGTATTTATAGTCACGTATAGGTTGTTCCTTCCTACCATATTGACCCGGAGGAGTTGTCGGCTTGCATCAATAGAATCCATCATGGACCCCACTTCCGTCAACGTTTGCGCCATTTTCTGGCTTGTTTCTAATTCAACCCTCAAGAATCCACTTGCGTCTGTAGCATTTCTCTTTCCTTTCGTGCCACAACCAGCAATAAGGATCGATACGGTATAACAAAGACAAGTTTTCTTATCATAGGGAGTTGATTTAGGGGTTATTAGAACAAAAATACGGTTGATTTGGTGTTAATAAGGTTAAGCACTGACAAATTATTTTTATTACAAGTTGACGTCGCTGATTATCACGTCGACTGAACAACCGTAACATTATGTGGTTTTCTTTTTGGGTTTATCCAAAGGGATTAAATTTGCACCTGTTTTGAAAGATTTCTGTAATCATTCATGCCCAAATTAATTACCACGCGAACCCGTATCGCTGACCTGGGCAAACCCCGAATTATTATCATTGGTGGAGGTTTTGGTGGCCTTGAAGTGGCTAAAGGCCTAGTGGCTTTAAAGCTCAAACTGTTCTCTTCGATAAATATAATCACCATTGTTTTCAACCTCTGCTCTATCAGGTTGCAACGTCAGCACTTGAAACAAGTTCTATTGTTTTTCCTTTTCGGAAGCATTTGCAATACAGGAGGATTTTTTTTTCAGACTTGGGGAAGTAACACACAATCAAACCGGAAGAAAATTATATTGAAACATCCATCGGCGGAGTCGAGTATGATTACCTGGTTATCGCCAATGGAGCAACTACAAATTTCTACGGCATGAACGATGTCGCAGCAAAATGCATGTCCTATGAAAAGCATCATCGATGCCATCAAGCTGCGAAATATTATCATCCGGAATTTTGAAACTGCGTTGCTTGACAGATGATCACGGAGTTGATAAACAGTCTGATGGATTTTGTCATTGTCGGCGGCGGACCCACCGGCGTTGAGCTCGCAGGCGCTTTGGCGGAATTGAAAATACACGTGTTTCCCTAAAGACTATAAAGAGCTTGAAGTAAATAATATGGATATTCATTTGTTGGAAGCCACGCCTCGGCTGCTCAATGGAATGTCTGAGATTGCTTCTGAGAAAGCACTTGAATATCTTGAAAAGATGGGTGTAACAGTTCATCTTAAACTGCGCCGTGAAATCCTACGATGGTATGAGTCGTATTTTGATCGGGCGAGAAATTGATATCGCGAATCTGATCTGGGCAGCAGGGGTGACAGCGCAGCCTATCGCAGGAATACCAGCTGAATCAATTGGTCGCGGGAAGGAATTAAAGGTTGATGAATTTAACCGGGTGAAGGGCTATGAAAATATTTTTGCCATCGGAGATGCTGCGATTATGGAAGCTGATCCGGCTTTCCCAACTGGTCATCCTCAAGTGGCTCCACCGGCCATGCAACAAGGAAGGCTGGTCGCCGAAAATATTAAAAGGATCAATTGCAAAAAAGACCATGAAGCCCTTCCGTTATAACGACAAGGGCTCTATGGCTACCATGGGCAGGAACAGGGCCGTCGTCGATTTAAAGCCTTTAAGAGTCAAGGTTTTTTTGCCTGGCTTATCTGGATGTTTGTTCATTTGATCTCACTGATTGGTTTTAAAAATAAATTCTTTGTTTATGCAGCTGGTTGTGGAGTTACTTCTCCTATGACAAAAGCAATAGATTGATTATAGCCCGTCCAAAAGATGGTGTTAATTAAATGGCCACATCAAACGATAAACATCTTAATCCACTATCTGCTGCCGGTGTCCTGATTTCACTTAGGGAATCATTTATGGAGATATTGGAACATCACCGATCTATACTTTCAGGTTTATTGTAGGCAAACATGCTATTACCGAAGATCTTATTTTTGGAGGTCTCTCGTGTGTGTTCTGGACACTGACACTCATCACCACTATCAAATATGTTTACCTCGCCTTAAATGCTGACAACCGGGGCGAAGGTGGAATTTTTGCGCTTTATGCCTTGGTACAGGCGGTATAAAGCGAGTTGGGTTATTTTTCCTGCCATCATTGGTTGTGCGACACTGATCTCGGATGGATTTATTACGCCAGCCATAAGCGTTACATCCGCTATAGAAGGATTTCGTGCCTTGAATCCAGCCGATATCCCACAAATACGATTATCTCTATTGTGATCGTCATTCTGGTGGCCTTATTTATCTTTCAACAATTCGGAAGTGGGGTAGTCGGCAGAACATTTGGCCCCGTCATGCTCATCTGGTTTACTTTCATCTGCATCATTGGTCTTATACACCTGATTCAGAATCGCCTGAAGTGCTGAAGGCTTTAAATCCTGTCTATGCATTAATCTGCTGGTCAAATATCCAGGGGGTTTCTGGATTTTAGGTGCGGTATTTTTATGCACCACGGGAGCGGAAGCCATGTATTCCGATCTGGGGCATGTGGTAAAGAAAACATACGGGTGGGCTGGGGCTTTGTCAAAATCGCATTGCTGCTGAGTTATTTCGGGCCAGGGCGCATGGTTGCTGCAGCACCAGGGGCAAACACTGGGCGGTAAAATTCCCTTTTATGAAATCATGCCCGAGAGCCTTTTGATTTTTGGGATCATCCTGGCCACCGCTGGCAACCATTATTGCCAGTCAGGCCTTGATCTCCGGAACTTTTACGCTGGTGAATGAAGCGATGAAATTGAAATTATGGCCGGCCACCCGTGTTCGCTATCCCAATCAGCTTAAAGGTCAGATCTACATTCCTGCTATTAACTGGATTTTCATGGTAGGATGTATTTTGGTTGTGTTGATCTTTAAGGAATCAACGCCGGATGGAAGGAGCTTATGGACTGGCCATCACATTTGACATGCTGATGACGACTTCACTGCTGGTTTTTACTTCGCCGTTTCCAGAAAATCAACCGTTAGGGCCATTGCTATCGCTGTTGTGTTCTTTTCCATAGAGGGGGCTTTCCTGATTTCAAATCTTAGCAAGTTCAGTCACGGCGGATGGTTCAGTTTTATGATCGCCTCCTTTTTCTTTCTGATGATGTTCGTCTTGCTACGGGCCCGGTGGCTAAGAGAAATGCATACGGAATTTGTTGACTTAAAACATTATGTGGGAATGATCCAGGATCTGCAGGCCGACATAACCGTTCCTAAGGAGGCAACGAATCTGGTTTATCTGGCCGTTGCCGACAGCAAACGATATATCGATTCAAATATCATTTATTCCATTTTTAAAAAGCGTCCTAAACGCGCAGATATATACTGGTTCCTTCATGTTGACACCGTAGATACGCCGTTTACGAGCAAGTATTCCATTGACACGATTATTCCCAAACGATGTTTTTTTATACGCATGAGATTAGGATTCAAGACCGATCATCGGGTTAACCTGCTTTTTAACAAGATCATCCATGAAATGGCGGACTATGGTGAAATTGATCTTGTCAGTCCATACCCATCGCTTCATAAATATAGTATGATGGGTGATTTTAAATTCGTCATTATCCATTCATGGGCTTCCTCTGATAGTGAGATATCATCTTTTGACCGGGTCATTATTCAGGGTTACCGGTTGTTAAAGGAGCACAGTCTTTCAACCGAAGAGCTTTATGGTATCGAGGCTGCCAACCTGGAGTTTGAAAAAGTGCCTATTCAAGTTGGGCCTATGGCAAAGGTGAAGATCAAGCGAGAACGCGATTGATCAGTCTCGCACCTGAATCTCACCACCTTTTTGGTATACTATCCTGCGCTGTCCTGCTTTTGTAGTCAAAAATAAATGCATTTAATACATCATCAGATCACACTATTCTTTAATTTTACTTAGAGCCCCGAAATCGATACCATTTGGCATTAGTCTACTATCGATTTATCAGAATGAATGTAATTTGTGTGTGCATGTGTGCGCAAACATTTACGACAACGGTTGAAATAGTCTGTTAATTTTTTTTACATTCGGGGTTACTGCCCATAATGATTTATTAACAATCCCTAAAAATCCATCCTGCATGAAGAGAGACTTCTACTGAACCATTCTTGTCCAACGGGTACAAGGCTGCCTGTTGAGCGTCCGCTTCTTGCGGACACACTTTGTTTTCAATAAACCCAACTTAATCTATGAAGCAACAATACCAAATTTTTACCTTGTTGCTGTTTTTTGTTTTGTCGAGCCTAGCGGCTCAGGCGCAAAGAACTGTTTCCGGTACGGTACATGACTCGGACGGCAATGGTATGCCTGGAGTTAACGTCATCGTGAAAGGTACGTCAGCCGGTACAACTTCCGATCTGACGGCCGATATAGCCTTCTACAATGTCAGGATGCTACCATCGCTTGTATTCTCATTTATTGGCTACGCTACCAGGAAGTAGAAATTGGAACACGCACCACTGTTGATGTAACGATGGCTGAGGATGTCCAACAATTAAATGAAGTCGTGGTAACGGCCCTCGGGGTTGAACGCAGCACACGGCGCTCGCGTCTTCTGTAACACAGGTGGATGGCGAATAATTTCACTCAGGCTCGTGAAAACAACCTGGGAACGCGCTCTCCGGACGGGTTGCAGGGGTGAACGTAAGCAAAGTTGCTTCCGGTCCCGCAGGTTCGTCACGTGTGATCATCCGTGGTAACAAATCCCTTGGTGGGCAAAATCAACCACTGTATGTAGTGGATGGTGTTCCCATGGACAATGGGGGATTCAACAATTCCAGCAATAATTACGGTCAGGCGGGTCTTTGGGGGGGTCAGGATCAAGGAGATGGTCTTGCCAGTATTAACCCCGATGATATTGAGTCTATTACAGTTCTGAAAGGCGCAAATGCAGCAGCGCTTTATGGATCCAGCGGCGGTAATGGTGTTATTAACATTACCACTAAGAAAGGATCTGCAAGAAAAGGAATTGGTGTAGAATTCTCATCAAACTTTGTGGCTGAATCCGTAATGAAACTTGCAGAACTTCAGAAAACATACGGCGCAGGGAGGAGATTATATAAACGGAGTTGCTACGTAAACCTGCAAATGCTTCTGAATCATTCAACACGAGACAATAATTCATGGGGTCCCCGCATGGATGGAAGCCCCATCATCGGATTTGATGGCGTAACAAGACCTTATAGCTATGCTGGCGACAACTGGGATCGCTATTACGAAACCGGCAACAGCATGGACAAATAGTCTTGCTATTTCTGGTGGTAGCGAAACGCAAACCTTCCGCCTTGGTATTTCTGATCTGAGAAGTTCAAGTGTAATACCAAATTCAGGTTATGATCGTACAAATCTTTCTCTTTCTTATAACGGTAAGCTGGGAAAGAAGCTTTCTATTAATTCAAAGGTCCTATATTCATATGAGTACACGAAAAATCGCCCTACAGTATCTGACTCTCCTGGTAACGCAATTCAGGCGATATGGGTATTACCTCCAAACATAAACGTCAATGATCTCAAAGGAGATCCAAACAAACTAGGTGCGATTCCAGAAGGCGTTGATCCTGCCTTGCTTGATAACTATGGACAAGGTGGCGATCCTAAGTTTGCCGGCCAGGAGTTACTTCCCGCATCAAATAACTGGGGACAAAATCCCTGGTGGGCGGCATACCAGCATGTAAACAGTGACAAACGTGATCGCGTGATCACTTCTACGCAACTTCGCTATGATATCACGGATTGGTTGTATGCTTCTGGTCGTATCGGTATGGACTTTTACTCCAGAAGAAATACACAACTTACGCCTGAAGGTGTAGGCTATCAGTTAGGTGGTGCAATAACTGAAGGCGAAAACAGAGTACGTGAAATCAACATGGAGTGGATGTTGGGTGTGGATAAAGAGTTTGGCAAATTCAATGTCAATGCTTTCGTCGGTGGTAACAAGATGGTGAGAAGCTGGGAGAACATCCAGGCAAATGGAAACGGATTCAGTGTTCCTTTCCAACCTTTCATCAACAACGCCGCGCAGCGCAACTATCCTTATGGATACAACTCTTCACAGATCAACTCATTGTTCGCGTCTGCTGAAATAAGCTATAACAACTATCTGTTCCTTAACTGCAACTGCACGTCAGGACTGGTTCTCAGTGTTAAATCCTGAGGCTGATAACAATGTATTGTATCCGTCAGTTGGGGCAAGCTGGGTTCTAACAGATGCCATTCAAGGCGTGCCTTCATGGCTTAGCTTTGCAAAAGTACGTGCATCCTGGGCTCAGGTGGGTATCGTTAACATAGGCCCCTATGACGCAAACCTCACCTACGGCTTGAGCGGCAGTCCTCACCTTACGCGTCCCTGGGGAACATTCTCCCAGGCATTTAGCAACAACGGAAATATCCCAAATCCTGATCTTGTTCCCGCAGTTTCAACTGAAACGGAATTCGGTATCGATACAAGGCTCTTCAACAACCTGATCGGACTGGATGTTACCTATTATTCTCAGAAAACTACTGACGATATCCTCAGAACCACCATTTCCAGACCATCAGGTTTTGGAACAACGGATGTAAACGTAGGTGAGTTGACAAACAAGGGTATCGAAATATTGATCACGGCAACACCGATCAAAGGTAACGTTACATGGGATGTCTCTTTGAACCTTGCCAAGAACGTGAACAAGGTAGAGACACTGCTCCCTGGAGTTACTGAAATTGTCATGGAAGAACCAAGAACGCGTAACGTTTTCATAAAGAACATTCTTGGTCAGCCGTTTGGTACCATTACCGGCCGTGTTCAACAAACTACTCCGGATGGAATACCCATCTTTGACAAAGACAATCAGTTCGCTCCTTTAGCATCGGAGAACTATGTACCTATCGGTAATGGTCTCCCTGACGTTACTGGAGGGTTCACAAACTCTTTGACGTATAAAGGTGTAAACCTGAACTTCCTGCTGGATTTCAAATTCGGAGGAGATATTTACTCAGGAACAAACAACCGTCTGACACAATGGGGCTTGCATGAGCAATCCTTGCAAGGTCGTACCGGTGAAGCACCGCTTCACATTACCGGCGTCATCAACAACGGTACTGCTGATGCTCCTGAATACGTTGCTATTGACAGGGATCTAACGTCGCAGGAAGCACGCAATTACTGGAGCAGCATTGGTGGTGAATCAACGGCGATCTCAACAATGTTCATGCGCGATGCCTCTTATGTCAAGCTGAGACAAATTACGCTGGGATACAACTTCCCTCGTACACTCCTTGCCAAGACTCCTTTTCAGGGAATCAGCGTTTCATTTGTTGCACGTAACCTCTGGATCCTTTACAAAGATACTGAGAACATCGATCCTGAATCAAACTATTCAGCGAATGCCGGTGCTCAGGGTCTCGAATATTTCGGTTTCCCAGCAACACGCAGCTATGGATTTAACTTAAACGTGAAATTCTAATCCTTAAGACGAACAAGATGAAGTATATTAATAAAATAGTTCTATTAACACTTGCCACCCTGGTCCCCATGGCTGCATGTGATACGGACGAGCTACACGAAAGGAATATCAATCCACAGGCATCGACGACGGTCCCCATGGAGTTCCTTTTCACTGGCTGCTCAACTGGATCTGCGTCAGGTGGTTCAGCAGGTGATAACCGCTACATCGACTGGCGGACAAATATTGGCCTTTGCGCATATGCCATTCAACAACTTGCTACCGCAGGAACACAGGGAGGTATCTTCCCGGGTGAACGCTATACGGATAACGTGGAGTCATACAATGCTCCATGGGAGTTTATCTACGGCGATCAATTAAAAAACCTGGGAGAAATATTGCGCCAAACAGGCGACGATGGATTCGATGCTGGTAAACAAAATCTCAGACAAGCCGCAAGGATTCTGAAGGTCTTCAATTTCCACAGGCTGACAGATTACTACGGAAACATTCCGTATACTCAGGCTCTCCTGGGAATTCAGGATAAAATCCTACCTTCCCGAGTACGACAATCAGCAAACTATCTATCTGGATATGCTGAAAGGATTGGACGAAGCTACTGCCGGATTCAAGACTTTTAATAGCGACGATGTGAACGACCTGGCATTTGCCGACGCTGATCTTTTTTATGAAGGTGATATTGATAAATGGAAAAAATTTGGCTATTCAATCATGCTGAGACTTGCCATGCGGATATCCAATGTAGACGCTACTACTGCAGATACCTATGTTGCAAAAGCAGTTGCCGGAGGAGTGTTTACCAGTAACGACGACAACGTATGGCTGGGAATGGCGATGGACCAAGCGAATGGACAAATCAAAATGGCATCTCTCGGGCGTTTGCTTCTGGAGATGGAGGTCAGCCAACAACGCTTAGTGCAACGTTTATCGATGAGCTGAAAGGCCCTCTCGCTGCAAGCACAGTTGATGATGATCCAAGACTGTCAATCCTCAGCGGAGGCATTGATGGAAATACTGATCCTCTTGACCAACGCGGGCTTCCTAATGGCCTTAATCAAAGAACACTTAACGAGATGGAAGGTGTTCCCGATGATCAAGGAGTGGACGTCTCTGAAACATTCTACAGCAATGAATCAGGAATTACTTCAGGATGATGATCCTTACTATTGATGAACTACGCGGAAGTAGCTTTCCTTCTTGCTGAAGCTGGTGAAAGAGGTATCGGCGGAGTAACGAACGCAACCTCCAAGACTAACTATGACGCTGGTGTAAAAGCCGCGATGCAAATGTATACGCCTTTTGATGCAGTCGATAACTCATTGGCAGTAAGCGATGCTGCTGTTGCCGCTTATCTTGTTGCAAGGCCTTTTCCCGTTACTACTGAAGAAAGACTTGAAAGGATTGGTACGCAACTTTGGCTAAGCCAGTTTATGAATTGGTGGGAAGCCTGGTCGAACTGGAGAAGGACAGGTTACCCTGAACTTACGCCAATCAACTACCAGGGCAACGTAACAGGTGGAACTATCCCAAGAAAATTGAGATATCCTAACCAGGAAATTGCTACCAACCCCAACTATGAAGCTGGTGCAACACTGCCTAATACACCAACTACCAGAGTGTGGTGGGATGGCGGCAACTGATCACACGCTTGAATTGGCGACTTTTCACGTTGCTTATTAAAATTGCTGCTGGAATATTTGATTCATCTGAGTCATTTTCTTCCAGCAGCTTTTTTATGCGTTTCTTAATACACCTCAAAATGCTTTCATCAATGTTATGTCCTTCGATGTATATACCCGGCCGGTTAATAGTCCGTTGATCTCCACGTGGCCTTCGGCTTAACAGCAATTGATCAGGACACCGACCAGACCTAACTAATGCTCCCGATCGTAACACCCGGTTCCGGCAGAGCCCATATATGCTCCCCACACCGGCAACTTCTTTATCGGCACATGGGTGTCGATCCGCTTGATCCGCATACCGAGAAAAGACAGCAACATGCCTCGATGATAATACTGGCATTCGATAATATCCATATATCCGTCATCGTCCATATCACCGATCCATGGCGTCGAAAAAATATTCTTGAACCCCTGCGTCTGATCAACTACCTGGAGATTTCTTGTAACAAAATTTATAGCGATCAGCTTGTTCTCTATAGTCGTTGGATTTTTTCCCGCAAAGCCTAACGAACAATCGAATTCATTGACGCTGATGATCACCTCATCTATACCATCGTCGTTAAGATCATAAACCACAGGGGAGGAATAACCGGTACAACCTATTGAATCACGATAAGCGATGTGGCCATCCTTTCCATCGAGCATGATCTGAACAGATCCGGCGCTGTTCGGCCACTCTCCCTTGCTAACAAATGTGAAAAAATCAGGTATGTTATCGCCATTGAAGTTTCCAACGGCAAGGCTGTTGCTCGACTCCGTGTTGGGAATTCTAAGCTGCCACATCACTTCGTCCGTCTTGCCATCGATAGCGAAAATGCCGCTTCCATGCGAGATCGCCACGACATCGAAATATCCGTCGCCGTTGATGTCCGCCGCCGACGGAGGCGCAATGAACCCGTGTCCCTTCTCGGTAGCGATAACCCTGGCGTTGCGTAACCTCCCTGCTTTAACATCTCCCAGCTTTGCCTTGTAAAGATTACCGTTCAGCGTTTCGCCGCCCGTTCCAAAAATGATCGTGTGGTCTGAATCACCCGGTTGCTTGAAGATGATCGGGGACATATATGTTTCTCTTCCGTCGGGCATCGTGTCCGCAGCAATGATAGTTCCATTCTTTGCATCAAAGATCATCAGCACGCCGGGATATCTGTTCCGGTCAGTATAAGGATCCGCCTTTGCATTCCCGCCGTTGACAGTGAGCAGGTCCATTGAACCATCGCCATTCTGATCCGGAACCAACACGCTGTTGTTGAAATTGAACCGTGCAAACTTCAAAATAGAATCATTTTCAAAATGATATTGATACTCCCAGATGATCGTTCCCGTCTTGCCATCCAGCCCCTTAAAATGTGGTCCCCTTCCGCCAATAAAAACATCAGGCACGTCATCGGCGGTTACATCGTAAAATGTAGCGGCGCCATAGACCTGGTCGGCTGCCGCTTGCTGCCACAATATCTTTCCCGTTTTGCCATCAAATGCAAGAATGCCCTGTGCGCTCTTTTGATACTCATTTCTGCCTGCGCCCATGACGATATCCAGCACGCCGTCTCCATTCAGATCAGCGGTGCGTGGCGAAGACTGGGATCCTGTAACGGGCAATTCCTTTGTCCAAGCTACCGTGCTTTTCTTTTTTCCTTCGCAACCGATTAGTAAGGTCAACAGACAGACATGAACAAGGAACAGGTAAAATCCACTCCGTGACGTTCTTGGGGAAACGATCATATATTCTGAGGATCTATTCAAATGAAAGTGTGAATCTACACCACGCCAAAATAAGGTATACTATAATTCTTGTTTCAATTTTTATCCTGGTATAATAGAATAATTTTTTGAGAAAGTATCGTCCTTAATAAGCTTTAGTTAGATTATAATCTACTCATTCAATTCAACAGCAGGATACTCATTGAAATACATGGTAGATCAAAAAGAGTTTAAGCATTCAATCCATCCGGCTTGCAAGCAAAAATCACCATTCAGGATGCCTTCAAACGTCACAAAATAAAGGCATCGGTGATCATTAAATCTCGTAATCTGTTATAACTTGTAATGGAAAATACCCATCGTCCTAACCGCTATGCCGGGTTCAATTCTATATAGTGTCGCAAAGATTAAGACACGTTTGAACTGTTGTCTTTTCCTGGGTTTCTTCACCCTGATCACTTATTCCATATTCGCCCAGAATAAGGTTTTTGAGAGGCTATCGCCCCAAAAGACCGGCATTACATTCAAAAATACGTTGACCGAAAGTCCCGCTGCTAATGTCCTGACGTACGAATATTTCTATAACGGTGGCGGAGTTGCTATTGGCGATATCAATAACGATGGTCTCGAAGACATTTATTTTACGGGGAATATGAAACCGAATGCCCTGTATTTGAATCAGGGTAACTTCAAATTCAAGGAGATCGCCTCATCTGCCAGGGTAGATTGTAAAACCGGATGGAAGACTGGAGTAACCATGGTCGATGTAAATGCGGATGGTTTCCTTGACATCTATGTATGTTTCTCAGGCAAAGGCGATCCCGAATTGCGGAGGAACAAGCTGTTTATTAACAACGGTAACTTAACTTTCACCGAAAGCGCTGCAGCCATGGGTCTCAATGATCCGGGATACTCCACGCATGCGTCATTCTACGATTATGACCGCGACGGCGACCTGGATATGTACCTGCTGAATCACAACGTAACGGTTATCCGCGAATTTGAGTATGCAAAGGCAAAAGAAACGCGGCACCCCTATGCTGGAGATAAGCTGTTCAGGAACGACAACGGAAAATTTACCGACGTAAGCGCACAGGCCGGTATCAAAGGAAATCCACTGGGATTCGGACTCGGCATCACGATCGCAGATCTAAACAAGGATGGGTGGCCCGACATGTACGTATCAAATGATTACGTGGAGCCTGACTACATATACATCAACAATAAGGACGGAACCTTCACGGATCGCATGACGGAATACCTGCAACACCTTTCTTATTTCTCCATGGGATGCGACATCAGTGATATCAATAACGATCAATGGCCCGACATTTTCACCGTCGATATGCTTCCCGAAGACAACAAACGGCAAAAGCTTTTATATGGACCGGAAAATTATGAGCACTATGCATTAATGGTCCTGAACGGCTTCTATTTTCAGAATATGAGAAATATGCTTCACCTCAACAATGGTAACGGTACTTACAGTGAGATCGGCCAACTCGCAGGGATATCCAAAACTGACTGGAGCTGGGCGCCTCTTTTCGCCGACTACGACAACGATGGACTCAAAGACCTGTTCATTACTAATGGCTATTACCGTGATTATACGAATCGTGACTTTTTGAAGTACAAAGGCGACTACTATTTTCAACAGGCAAAGGAAAAACAAAAGGCTGACACCTTTCATCTCGTCAGCTCGATGACATCCTCTCCTATCCACGATTACATGTACAAGAACAACGGTGACCTCACCTTCTCTGATCAAAGCAATACGTGGGGATTCGAAGATGAGAATTTTTCAAACGGCGCTGCGTATGCTGATCTCGACAACGACGGCGATCTTGATCTTGTCGTAAACCATCAGAATGCAACGGCCTCTGTCTTCAAGAACAATTTGCGCGAAAGAAACCCGGACCAGCATTACCTTCAGCTGGTGCTCACAGGAAATGGTAAAAACACGAGCGCTATCGGGGCTAAGGTCGTCGTGTATACCAAGGGAAAAAACCAATATTTTGAACACATTACTGCCAGGGGGTTTCAATCGACGGTGACGAACAGAATACATGTTGGTTTGGGTCAGACAACAACTGTTGACTCTCTTATAGTCCAATGGCCGGACGATATGGATACAACGCTTTATAACGTTAGGGCAGACCAGATCCTCGGTATAAAAGAGAACCACGGGAAAAGATCCGCTCCGTTAATCAAAAGTGAGCAGAAGACATATTTCACCAAAATTGATCCGCCACTCCATTATACACACGTGGAAGAAGGGTACAACGATTTTAAACGTCAGCCGCTCTTGCTCAACATGCTTACAACTTGCGGCCCCGTGATGGCGACCGGCGACCTCAATGGAGATGGCCGAACCGATGCCTTTGTCGGCGGCGCACAGGGAAATGCGGGAAAAGTATTCTTTCAAAACGGATCAGGAGAATTCCAAGAGTCAGCGACCAACAATGTATTCAACAAGCTCCATACAGATGCCGATGCGCTGCTCTTTGACGTTGACGGCGATAAAGACCTCGATCTTTACGTAGCAAGCGGCGGTTACAATGAGTATGCAGAAAATGACAAAGCCTTGCAGGACAGATTGTATCTCAATGATGGCACGGGAAAATTTGCGTTAGCAACGGACATGGTACCCGCAATTCGAAGCAGCAAGTCCTGTGTTGCCGCATCAGATTACGACCATGATGGAGATACCGACCTTTTTGTCGGCGGGCGGGTGATACCCGGTAAATATCCGGTTACGCCTGAAAGCTTCCTCCTCAACAATACCGGCGGCAAACTGGAGAGCGTTGCCTCAAAGCTCGCTCCCGAAATTTCAACCATAGGCATGGTAACGGATGCCGCCTGGTCCGACATTAATGGGGACTCATGGCAAGACCTGATCGTCGTAGGTGAGTTTATGGCGATCGAAATATTTGAAAACCATCAGGGAAAAAGCTTTGAACGAATCACCGGAAGAGCTTTTGAACGTCCATTAACCGGCATGTGGAACACGATGATGGCCGTTGATTTTGATGGTGACGGCGACGAGGATATCGTGGCCGGAAATCTTGGCTTGAATACGCAGCTCAGGGCCAGCGTTTCAGAACCTATCACCCTGGTGTTTAAAGATTTTGATAAGAATGGATCTGTAGATCCAATGCTTAACCAATACATTCAGGGTGTTTCCTATCCATTCGCAAGCCGTGATGAATTGCTCGATCAATTTTATTATCTGAGAAGCAAATACACCAGTTATGCGTCTTATGCTTCGGCACAAATGAATAATATCTTTTCCGCCGGCGACCTAAAGGATGCACCAGTGCTAAAGGTCACTACCCTTGAAAGTATTTATCTTGAGAACAAGGACGGCAGATTTGTAGTACATCCGCTTCCGGTTGAGGCGCAGTTCGCCCCCTTGTATGCACTGGCGGCCACAGATGTTAACAAGGATGGAAAGTTGGATATTATTGCCGCCGGTAATCAAAGCTCGATACGTATCCGGATGGGCGTTATAGACGCTAATTTCGGTCATGTGTACATCGGTGATGGAAAAGGTAATTTCAGTTTTGTTCCGCAGGAAAAAACAGGAATGAAAGTTACCGGGGACACGAAGTCGATGAAGATCGTGGCCATTGATGGCCATGACTATTTGTTGATCGGTATCAACAATGTTGGAATTGAAACTTACAAATTAAACTGAGCATGATACAGCGTATATCCATTGTGTTATTTGCTGTGAGTTCGTTTTCTGTGGCATTTGGTCAAAAAGATCGGCAGGAATCACTGCAAATCTTCACCGATCAAGTGTTCAATCTTTCAGAGGTCATGCTTCATGACGTAGCGAATCCACCAGCTGCCAGCAGATTCTACGCCTACGCGTTGCTTGGTGCATATGAGGCAGCATACCTTGGGACCCCGACGCCTCGGGATCGGTTACCCGAGATAGATCAGAAACTCAGGATCGTACCATCGATGAAGGCACCTGTCGCCCCAAAAAGTTTTGATCTTACATTTTGCAGTGTCTACACCATGTTGCAGGTTGGAAAGCAGATCATGCCTTCAGGTATCATGCTTGAGGAAAAACAAAAAGCACTGGTCGACCATTTCAGGAAGAAAAAGAAAATATCAAAAGTTGCGTTGGAAGACCAGATACGATTTGCGCAGGAGATAGCTGCACAGGTAATGCAATACGCACGACAGGATGATTATAATAAGCTTAGCACTTACACACGCTATACACCCAGCAAACAGGAAGGCCATTGGTATCCGACGCCTCCGGAATATATGGCGGCAGTCGAGCCACAGTGGAAGACCGTCCGGCCCTTCTTTCTCGATTCTGCCAGGCAGTTCAGTCCCCCACCGCCTGCGTCGTTCAGCCGGGGCTCTACCAGCAGCTTTTATAGGCAAATGGTCGAGGTATACACCGTTACTAAAAAGCTGAATGTTGAGCAACGGGCAATTGCTAACTTCTGGGATTGCAATCCTTTTGCGGTCAGTTACTCCGGTCATATGGCCATTGGGTTGAAAAAAATATCTCCAGGCGGACATTGGATGAGCATAACGGGGATTGTGTGTAAGCAGGCAAACATTCCTCTGGATTCCGCCATACTGGTCCATACAGCGGTTGCTTTAACCCTTCACGATGCTTTCATCAGTTGCTGGCAGGAAAAATATAACAGCGACCGTATCAGGCCTGAAGCAGCGATCAATAAACTTTTGGATCCATCATGGAGGCCTCTTCTGCAAACGCCGCCGTTTCCTGAGTATACCAGTGGCCATAGCGTTGTGTCGTCTGCCGCATCTGAAGTACTTACCCGTTTTCTGGGAGACAACGTCGGCTTTATGGATACGTCAGAAGTCTATTTCGGAATTCCTGAGCGGAAATTCTCATCATTCTATCAAGCTGCCGGTGAAGCGGCCATATCACGATTGTATGGTGGCATACATTTTCGCGATGCATGTGAGAACGGTGTAGTACAAGGCAAGAAGATCGGAAGCTTTATTTTAGCCAAGCTTGGCGTTCAGAAGATCCGTTAAGCGAGTCATTACGATACAGGTTTCCTGTATTCCCATTCCCAAACCTTGCCATCCTCAGGATCGACGACAACACCAAGCTTGAAAAAGTTGTTCTTCCGCAGAATCCAGGTTGAATGACTTTCTCGGCGAAGCGTCCTTGCAGTGACCAATACCTGAGGATCAGTATCGCTTGCCAGCTCAACAAGTCGGCTGCAAATCGCCGTGCCAACGCCTCTCGTTCTGAAGACCGGAAAAGTACTATATGCGATCTCTACTTTTCCATTCAAAGGTCTACCCTTAAACCCGCCGGAGCCTACGATAGTACCATCCACACTTGCATAGTATCCTATCCAGGGCGGACTATAGCCCACACGGGCATAGAAAAGTACGGACATCGTGAGGTTTTCAGCACACAACGGGTTACTTAGAAATTCAGTGTTATCTGCCAGTGATTCCTTTATTGGTAAC